>CAWFZA010000041.1:0-199345 GCA_963820095.1 uncultured Alphaproteobacteria bacterium | reverse complement strand
GCGCCGTATTTGAGCGCGTTATCCACGAGATTGGCGATCGCCTGCCCAATGAGCTCGCCGCGATTGCCCGGATACTTAGTCCACCCTCGACGTGGACCGCCAGCGCCACGCACGCTCCTCTTCGGCGATCGGCTCATACAGCTCGGCGACGCTCCTCGCCGCCTCGCTCATGTCGAGCGGCTCAAGCGGCCCGACTCTCCGCCCGCTTCCGCGCGAGCGATCAACAAGTGCGCGTTGAAAATCTGATCGCTGGTCCAATCCTTCGATCGTCTTCTCCAGCGCCTGGCGATAGGACGCCGCGTCTTCGCCGAAGGCAAGCGCCGATTCGACATGGTTGCGCAGGCGCGTGGAGGGGTGCGCAAATCATGCGCGGATGTTGTCGGAGACCTCCTGCAAGCCGGTCATCAGCACGGAAATCCGCCCGAGCATCTCGTTCAGGCCTTCCGCCAGCCGGTCCGATGATCGTCGCCCAGCCGCTGACCGGCAGGCGGCGGGTGAGGTCGCGGGCCGTGATTCCCTGCGCGGAGAGGTATTCATGCCGTCGATGCGCTCAGCACGCGCCGGCCACCAACAGCGCCGAGCGCTCCGAGGGCGGCGAAGAACACCAGACGAAATGGCGAGCGACCGCACCATCTAGACCTTGCCGATGCGGGCGCGGTCGCCGAGGAGTCATGACCAATCAAGAGCCGAAAGCCGCCGGCCAGAATCTCACACCGACCAGTGCCTGCCGTCCGGCGATTCTCGGCGCTTCCGGTGCCGCGGTAGATGATGGGCAGAAAGCCCGGGTGCAGCAACACCTCGGTGGGTATTGATCGACAAGATCGCCGCGAGCGGCTCGCCGATCGGGTTGGTGCAGCAGGTAGAGGACCGGCGCCAGCTCGCGTTTGCGCGCCTCGATCACCGCCTCGAGCCGTCTTATCCCGGCATTGTCGAGGGTGTCGATGGGCCCTGGGATTCCGCGTCGATGGTCCGCGCGATCTCCCGGTCGACCACCGATAGCAACCTGCCAGGCGTGACCATCAGGACGATGCCGGCGCCGACCGCGCTGAGGAGAAGGATCGCCAGCGCGAGCCGGAAAGCGGTGGCTGCGGAAGAGCTTACCGAGCGCCGTCACGAATCATGTAACCCGCGCCGCGAACCGGTGTTCAGCAGCGGCGGCGTCGAATCACTTATCGATCTTGGCGCGCAGGCGCGACACGTGCACATCGATCACATTGGTCTGCGGATCGAAGTGATAGTCCCACACATGTTCGAGCAGCATGGTGCGGGTGACCACCTTGCCGGCGTTTTGCATCAGATATTCGAGCAGGCGGAATTCGCGCGGCTGGAGCGCGATTTCCTCGGACTGGCGGGTGACCTTGTGGGACAGCCGGTCAAGCGTGAGATCGGCGACCCTGAGCACCGTCTCCTCCGGCGCGCCCTTGGGGCCGCGGCGCGCCAGCGCCTCGACCCGGGCCAGAAGCTCGGAGAACGCGTAGGGCTTTGACAGATAGTCATCGCCGCCGGCGCGCAGTCCCTTGACCCGGTCGTCGACCTGCCCGAGCGCGGAGAGGATCAGGACCGGCGTCTCGTTCTTCTGCTCGCGAAGCGCGCCGACCAGGGTCAAGCCGTCCATCTTGGGCAACATGCGATCGACGATGGCGACGTCATAGGCCCCCTCAAGAGCCAAATCGTAGCCGGTGACGCCGTCATTGGCCTGGTCGGCGATATGGCCGGCCTCGCGGAACGCCTTGGACAGATACGCGGCCGCGTCGCGGTCATCTTCAATGATAAGGATGCGCATGTCCGACATATAGCGATACCCTAGGCCTAAGGCCAAAAAAGGATGGCGGCAGGCCCGCGGGGGATGCTGGGGCCTGCCGCCACTTTGTCGGGGTCGCGCGGGCGGGGATATGGCGACCGCCGACTTGAACGGAAGAGCGCGCTATGCGCAGGGCCGGGGACAAGCCCATTAACCCTTCCGTCCATTTCATGTCGGCGTCCTAGGGCGAGGCCTTGGACGCCGGGTAAATCAGGACGCGCGCGTTGGCAGCGTCAGGTAATGCTCTCCATCGTTGGACTTGACGCGTACGAGAACCGACTTCTTGCCGCCCGACTTGGCGGCGTCGATCGCCTGGGCGACCTCGGCCGGCCGGCTGACGGACTTGCCCGCCACCTCGAGGATGACGTCGCCCTGCTTCAGGCCCTTGTCGGCCGCGGCGCCGTCCGGGTCGACTTCAGTAACGACCACGCCGTCCTGCCCATGCGCCGGGCGCAAGGTCAGCCCCAGCTTGGCGAGCGCCGAACCGCCGTTGTCATCGGAGTTTCGCGTTTCCGCGTTCGCCGTCTTGTCGGCGGGCATGGTTCCCAGCGTCACCTCGATGGTCATCGGCGCGCCGTTGCGCATAATCCCGAGCTTGACGGTCTTCTTCGGGCCAAGCGCGGCGATCCGGCGGGCGAGATCATGCGGATCGGCGACGGTCTCGCCGTCGACCGTGGTGATCACGTCGCCGCTCTTCACGCCCGCGGCCGCCGCGGGAGAATCCTTCTGCGCGGCGGCCACCAGGGCGCCTGTCGTCTGCTTGAGGCCGAGGTCGTCGGCTAGATCAGCGGTCACGTTCTGGATCTGAACGCCGATCCAGCCGCGCGTGACCGAGCCGCTCTCCTTGAGCTGCTGCACGACATTCTTGACCACGTCGCTTGCGATGGCGAAGCCGATGCCGACGCTGCCGCCCGACGGCGAGAAGATCGCGGTGTTGACGCCCACCACCTCGCCCTCGGCGTTGAAGGTCGGGCCGCCGGAATTGCCGTGATTGACCGGGGCGTCGATCTGCAGGAAGTCGTCATAGGGGCCGGAACCGATGTCGCGTCCGCGAGCCGAGACGATTCCCGCGGTCACCGTTCCGCCGAGACCGAACGGGTTGCCGACCGCGATCACCCAATCGCCGACGCGCGGCGTGTGCGACGCGAACGACACATACGGAAAGTCGCTGCCTTCGGCCTTCAAAAGCGCGAGATCCGTCTTGCTGTCGACGCCGATCACCTTGGCCGGCATCGACTTGCCTTCGGAGGTCGTGATGGTCACCTCGGAGGCATGGTCGACAACATGGTTGTTGGTGACGATATAGCCGTCGCCGGAGATGAAGAATCCGGACCCTTGCGCCTGGGAGAAATGATGGCGCGTCGGCGCGTGCTCGCCGCCGTCGTTATTGTCCGGCATGCCGAAATGGCGGAAGAAATGGTAGAACGGGCTGTTCTTCGGGATGTCGGGCATTCCCGGGACGCCGTCCGAATCCTCGTCGTCGACCTGATCGGCGTCGCTGAGCTTGACCTTGACCGAAACGACCGCCGGCTTCACGCGGTCGACGACATCGGCGAACGAGGCCGGGCCGGCGGGGGCTTCTGCGGTCGTCGCGGCGGCGGAAACCGGCGCGACCGACGTTTCGGCCGCGAACCCGCCGAGGGCGGCGAGCGCGACAGCGCCGAGAAGCGCCGCACGAAGGGAATAGGAGGGTCGATCAAACGACATTAAACGCTGCTCCGAGCATCCAAACCTGGCTACGAAGACTGTCCCCGCCGCCTCACGATGGAAACAATGCGCTCGTCTGCCTAAACAGCCGATGGCGCGAACATGAAAGCTTGGTAATGTGGCTGCGCGCTGACTTCACGGCGCCGTCGCCGCGCCGGCTGGTTTTCCTCGGTCTGCGTCAAGTCGGTCGACACGGCGTCGGTTGAAGGCGCTGTTGGGCGCGGGCGATCGGTGAAGCTGAAGCGCTCTCTGGGCAATCAGGCGGGTGGCCTGCCTCGCCCGTTCGGCATCGAGCTGCCGTCGCCAGCTGGCGGGAAGAAATTCGACGAGGCCGCCTATCCTGCGACGCGCAAGGATCCGATTCCGCACCCGGCGATCGGAGCTCTCCTGGAATCCCTGGGCCTCGATCGAAGGCCGGCAGGCGCGGCTGGACGATGAGCTCGACGAGCTTGCAAGGCGCGACGAAATCGCCTGGGCGGCCGATGAGCGCGCCCGGCGTCAGGCCGAAGAACCGCTCTGGCCGATATGGCGGCGATCGAGAACGTCGAGCGGTTTCGCAAGGACACGCGACATCGGCGGCGCCCAGGCTTGACCGGGCGACGATATCCGTCGGCCGGAACCGACAAGACCCTCAACTCTGGGACCTGACTGGCCCTTGAACGGCCATCTGGCCAACCTGCCGGCTCGCTGGAGGTCCTATCCCCCGTCTTGCGACGAACGATTGGCGCCGCGTGACAGTCACCCATTCGGTGATAGACTGCGCCATAAGCGAACTCGGTTGAGGCGAAGCGGCCAAGCGCGACATTCGCGCTTCCGGCGCTCGCCGGCTTGCCCATTGCGGAAATCCGCGCGATTTAAGATCGCAACAACATCGAAGCGAGGATGAGGCCATGGCCAACGACAAGATGATGACGCAGATGTCGAGCAAACCCGGTTTCATCGCCGCGCTCGACCAGAGCGGCGGATCGAACTCCTGGCGCGTTGAAACTCTACGGGATTCCGGAGAGCGAGTACAAAGGCGACGACGCCAAGATGTTCGAGCTCGTGCATGAGATGCGCGTGCGCATCATCACCGCGCCTTCCTTCACCGGCGAGAAGGTCATTGCCGCGATCCTGTTCGAGCGAACAATGGACGGCGAGGCGAAAGGCAAGCCGGTCCCGATCTACCTGTGGGAGGAACGCGGCGTCGTTCCGATCGTCAAGGTCGACAAGGGCTTGGCCGAAGAGAAGGATGGCGTGAGCCTGATGAAGCCGATCCCGGACCTCGACCAGCTCCTGGCCCGGGCGAGCAAGCTCGGCGTGTTCGGCACGAAGATGCGCTCCGTCATCAACCTGGCGTCGAAAACCGGCATCGCGGCGATCGCCAAGCAGCAGTTCGAATTTGGCGAGCAGATTCTAAGCCACGGCTTCATCCCCATCCTCGAGCCGGAAGTGTCGATCAAGAGCCCCGATAAAGCTGGCGCCGAGCGGATCCTGCTCGACGAATTGACCAAGGGCCTCGACGCCTTGCCCGCCGGTCAGAAGGTGATGTTCAAAGTGACGCTGCCCGAGACGCCCGATTTCTACGCCCCGTTGATCAAGGACAAGCGGGTCGTGCGGGTGGTCGCGTTGTCCGGCGGTTATACAAGGCATGAGGCCTGCGCGCGTCTCGCCAAGAACCACGGCATGATCGCAAGCTTCTCGCGCGCGCTCGCCGAGGGCCTCAAGCGTTCGATGTCCGACGCGGAGTTCGACAAGGAACTCGGCAAGGCTATCGACGAGATTTATGAGGCCTCGACCGTCAAGGTCTGAGCCGGCCCCGCCCAAGGCGGGTCGGTCGCTCCAGGCGAGGCGGGCCTCGTTCGTGCTTGAGGGATCATCGCCAGACGACGACCTGCGGCGGGAGCTCGCTTTCATGAAAGGGCGCCGCATGAGCGCGCGCCGCGGCCGTCGCGACTTAACTGGGCGGACCTTCGGCGATCGCCCGCGTTCCTCCGGCGGGTCGGCGCCGAAACCGGCTGGATTGAGCGCGCGCTGAGGGTCCCCGTCGTCTCGCGGACCTTGAAGCGTCGCTCGTTGGCTGGGTTCACTTGACCGGGCGCGGAGAGGCGCTGCGAATGATGAGGGACGCACACGGATCGCGAGTTGGGCGAGTTGGCCGTTGGGCAAGGGGGAACAGCGGATGAGTTCAGCGACCGGCGTCGTCTTTCTGTTCGACGTCGACAACACGCTCCTCGATAACGATCGGTTTCGTCAGGACCTGCGGGAGCGGCTTCAGGCCGTCCACGGGGATCGCCGCTCGACGCGCTACTGGGCAATCATGGACGAGCTGTGGGACCAACTGGGATACATGGACTATCTCGGGGCGCTCGAGCGCCTGAGGCTTGAAGACCCGCACGATTTCGCGATCTTCCGCACCGCCAACTGGATCCTGGACTATCCATTCGCCGAACGCCTCTATCCGCACGCGCTCGACGCGGTGAACCATGTCCGGCAGTGGGGATCGCCCGCCATCCTGTCGGACGGCGACGCCATCCTCCAGCCGCGCAAGATCTTGCGCTCGGGCTTATGGGAGGCGTTCGACGGCGCCGTGCTGATCTACGTCCATAAGGAGAAGGAGCTCGAGGACGTGGCGCGACGCCTTCCCGCCGCTCATTACGCGCTCATCGACGACAAGTCCCGCATTCTCGCCGCGGTCAAGGCCGCCTGGGGCGATCGCGTCACCACCATTTTTCCCAAGCAAGGCCATTATGCTGTCGAAGAGCCGCCGCGCGACGGAACGTCGGTCGACATGACGATCGCCACGATCGGAGACTTGCTCGGGCATGATCTGTCGAGACTGAAACCGTGAGCCGCAGCCCGAGCGGGGCGGGCCGTTGGCCGAGTTCCCTGATCAAGGAAGCTTGATCCGCTTCTTTCCCGGCTCGCGGCGGCCAAGACCGGGCCGCGAGCTGTCGCTTAAAAAAACGGGGGCGCGAGAGCGGCGGGAGGTGGACCGCTCTCGCGCCCGCCCCGAACGCGCGAAGACGTGAGAGGGCTTCCCTGGCGGATGGACGCGCTTGCTCGCGAGTGGGACCGCGAGACGCGCCCAAAGGAGGCCGATCAGGCTTCTTCGGCGTCGTCTTCGGACTGGCCGTCCTCTTCGAGGATACGCTCCGCGATCAGTCCCGAATTCTCTCGAATGGCGCGTTCGATCCTGTCGGCCATCTCCGGATTGCCCTTCAAGAACGCTTTGGCGTTTTCCCGGCCCTGGCCGAGCCGCACGCTGTCGAAGGAAAACCAGGCGCCCGACTTCTCCACGACGCCGGCCTTGGCGCCGAGATCGATCAGTTCGCCAGCCTTTGACACGCCCTCGCCATACATGATGTCGAACTCGACCTGCTTGAACGGCGGCGCGACCTTGTTCTTGACCACCTTGACCCGCGTCTGGTTGCCGACCACCTGCTCGCGCTCCTTGATCGCGCCGATGCGGCGAATGTCGAGGCGGACGGAAGCGTAAAACTTGAGCGCATTGCCGCCGGTCGTCGTCTCCGGCGAGCCATACATGACGCCGATCTTCATGCGGATCTGATTGATGAAGATCACCATGGTGTTGGAGCGCGAAATCGAGGCGGTGAGCTTGCGCAGCGCCTGGCTCATCAGCCGCGCCTGCAGTCCCGGCTGCGAATCGCCCATTTCGCCCTCGATCTCGGCTCTCGGCGTCAACGCCGCGACCGAATCGATGACCAGCACGTCGACCGCGCCCGAACGCACCAGCGTGTCGGTGATCTCGAGCGCCTGCTCGCCGGTGTCGGGTTGGGAAATCAGGAGATCGTTGAGGTTGACGCCAAGCTTGCGCGCATAGACCGGGTCGAGCGCATGTTCGGCGTCGACGAAGGCGCAAACGCCGCCCTTCTTCTGCGCTTCCGCGATCACATGCAGCGTCAGCGTCGTCTTGCCCGACGATTCGGGCCCATAAATCTCGATGACCCGGCCGCGCGGCAGGCCGCCGACGCCAAGCGCGATGTCGAGCCCGAGCGATCCCGTCGGCACCGTCTCGACCTCGAGCGCCTTCTGCTTGCCGAGGCGCATGATCGAGCCCTTGCCGAAGGCCCGTTCGATCTGCGACAGGGCGGCGTCGAGCGCCTTGGTCTTGTCCACGCTGGTCCCTTCCACGAGGCGAAGATTGGGTTGTGTCATAACCGTCGTCCTTCTCTCACGGGCAGCGTCTGATCCGCAATCGCGGTTTTGCGCCTCCCTCCGTGGAGGGAACTATGTGCACGGTTTGTTCTCTAGCGCAAGTTCTTTTTTTGTTCTCGGCGGGGTTATAGGGAATGGCGATTTTGAGCACCGGGAGTCGACCAGTAACCTCAGAACCGCTGGAAGTTAATGATAGGCCTCTCTGAAGCCTGAATAACTCGTGACCATCTGCGACTCTGTCGCTCTGCTGCGACCGAGGCCTCTCCACCCGGAGCGAAGTCCATGAAGTCGGCTTCTCATCTGAACGCAATCTGCCGGGCAGTGTGCCGGCGGGTGCCGGTAGCTGATATAGTCCTTTCCCCGGCCAGGAAAGTCAGGCAGTATTATGCCAACATGCGCATAAGATACGAACGACCGAGAGAGCGGGGGAACTTTTTAGCCTGCCTGAACACAAAATCCTTTCTTCTTTTCACTTCGTCCTGGAACTTGTCATATTCAGGAGAAGTCATAAAGCCAGCTCTGGTTAACTTATGAAGTCCGTATGGACACGAGAGAACCACTTCCCTAAGCGCACAGTCTGGACCCACTTGTATTCAATAAAATTTTGGGTTCCCTCTTGGGTTTCCTCTTCGGTTCCAGCGGCCGATAAGCTGTATTTCACAATCTGCTTTTTCGAATTGAGCATCATACCATATATTAAGTTTTTCTCTATAATTACCCCGTCTGTCGATTTCCGCTCGAGAACTGACCCGGGATTTCCATTGAGAACTGACCCGGCTTGATGATGGTTTCGGGGTCAGGCGTTCGTCAAGTTTCGAGGTTTCTCCTTTGCGGGTTTGGCGGCTTTCGCCGAGCTGTTCTTGAAGCGGAAGCTGTCGTTTCCGGTTTCGAGAATGTGGCAGCGGTGGGTGAGACGATCGAGTAGAGCGGTCGTCATCTTCGGGTCGCCGAACACGGTCGCCCACTCGCCGAAGCTGAGATTGGTCGTGATGATGACGCTGGCGCGCTCGTAGAGCTTGCTCAGCAGATGGAAGAGCAAGGCTCCGCCGGAGGCGCTGAACGGCAGGTAGCCAAGCTCGTCGAGGATGACGAGATCGGAGTGGGTGAGCCGCGCCGCGATCTGGCCGGGTTTGCCCTGAAGCTTCTCTTGTTCGAGAGCGTTGACGAGTTCGACGGTGGAGAAGAACCGGACGCGCTTGCGGTGATGCTCGATGGCCTGGACGCCGATCGCGGTGGCGAGATGCGTCTTGCCCGTGCCGGGGCCGCCGACCAGGACGACATTGTGGGCGTCCTCCAGGAACTCGCAACGATGGAGTTGACGCGCGAGCGCCTCGTTGACCTCGCTGCTGGCGAAGTCGAAGCCGGCAAGGTCGCGATAGTTCGGAAAGCGGGCCGCCTTGAGCTGGTAGGCCGTCGACCGCACCTCCCTGTCGGCCGTCTCCGCCTTCAGGAGCTGCGACAGGATCGGCAGCGCGGCCTCGAAGGCCGGAGAGCCTTGCTCGGTCAGCTCGCCGACCGCCTGAGCCATGCCGTGCATCTTGAGGGTGCGCAGCATGATGACGACGGCGCCGGCGGCGGGATTATGACGCATGGCGCGCCTCCCGGGCTTTGCGCAGGGCGTCGTAGCGCTCGACGTTGGCCTGCGGCTCGGTGGTGAGCGTCAAGGCGTTAGGCGGCTTCACGGCTGGTGGGTCGATCGGCTTGCCGTCGACCAGCCGGTGCAGCAGGTTCAGAATATGCGTCTTGGTCGGCGCGCCGGCCTCCAGCGCCAGTTCGACGGCGGTAAGCACGGCCTGTTCGTCATGCTGGAGAACCAGAGCCAGAATCTCGACCATCTCGCGGTCGCCGCCCGGCGTCTTGAGCATGCGCTGCTGCAGAGCCCGGAAGGCAGGCGGGAGTTCGGCGAACGGGCGCGCCGTTGCGCAGGGCTCCCGGCTTGCGCTGAATGACCGCCAGATAGTGCCGCCAGTCGAAAACGGTGGTCGTGCTCTTGCGTTGGTGGGAGCGGGCAAAAACGCGGCGATGCTCGCAGACGATCTGTCCCTCGGCGGCGACGACGATGCGCTCGGGATAGACCCGTACGCTGACCGGACGATTGGCGAAGGACGCCGGCACGCTGTAGCGATTGCGGTCCAGATGGACCAGGCACGTCGGCGACACGCGCTTGGCGTATTCGACGAAGCCGTCGAACGGGCGCGAAGGCTGCATCAGATGCTGGACCTCTTCGGCCCAGGCGTCGGCAATCGCGCCAGGATGCGAGCCGTGCGGCGTCTGAGCCCACAGCTCCCGGCAGCGCGTCTCCAGCCAGTCGTTCAGCGCCGCCAGAGAGGGGAAGCTGGGCGTCGGGCTGCCAGAGCCGATGGCGGGCGTCCTGGACGTTCTTCTCGATCTGCCCCTTCTCCCAACCGGAGGCCGGATTGCAGAACTCCGCCTCGAACAGGAAGTGGCTGACCATGGCTGAGAAGCGTGCGTTGACCTGGCGCTTCTTGCCGCGCCCGACCTTGTCGACCGCGGTGCGCATGTTGTCGTAGATGCCCCGCCGCGGCACGCCGCCCAGCACGCGGAAGGCGTGGTTATGGGCGTCGAACAGCATCTCGTGGGTCTGCTGCGGGATAGGCGCGGAGAAAGAAGGCGCGGCTGTAGGAGAGCTTGAAGTGAGCGACCTGCAGCTTGGTCCGCTCGCCGGCAATGACCGCCCAATCCTCTGACCAGTCGAACTGGAACGCCTCGCCGGCCAAGAACGCCAGCGGCACGAACACGCCGCGGCCGCGCGGTCTTCTGCTCTCGCTGCCGAGCGGCCTTCCAATCGCGAGCGAAGGCCGCCACGCGATTGTAGGAGCCGTCATAGCCCAGCACCACCAGGTCGGCGTGCAACTGCTTGATCGTCCGCTTCTGCTTGCGCGACTTCCCCGCCTCCTGTCGCAGCATATGCGACAGCTTGTCGGCGTGCGGGTCCAGCTTGCTCGGCCGGTCAGGGACTGCTGAACTTCGGCTCCTCGCTGTCCGAGCGCAGGTACTTGCGGACCGTGTTCCTCGACAGCCCGGTGCGCCGCGATATCTCCCGGATCGAGAAATGATCTCGATAATGCCAGCGTCGGATGACGCTCAATAACTCCATGTCGATCACTCCGTCGCCTCCCGGCCAGGCCAAGGGGGCAAAGTTCGAACATGGGTCAGTTCTCGGTGGAAAAACCCGTGCTGCCCGGGTCAGTTCTCAGTGGAAATCAACACCCACCGCCTTCAAATCGTCCCACCGCGCGGGATTATCGGGCATCGCTACCCCGTGCTCGTCGCGCAGGATGACGCGAGCGCGGTCGAAGACGCGACGGATCGCCGGGTAGAGCTTTCGCGCGGATTCTGGCTTGGCCTTCCAAACGAGACGGAGCGTCGCAGCCACGTCCAGCGCGGTAATTTCGTTTACCGGACGATCGAGCAGAGTCTTGCAATAGACGTCGCCGAGGTAGCGTTCCCACTGATGGCGAGCTTTAGCACTGACGGACTTGTTTACCGCATCCTCGATGACGAGCTTGGCGATGTCTTTGAACGTCGGCAGTGGCCTGGCGGCCTTTTGGGCGGCTTCTCTTGCCTTCATCGGGTCGATCGTGCGGGCGATGAGCTTCCTCGCATCGCTCGCTTTGTTCCGAGCGTCCTTGAGGCCGATGGCGGGATACGCCCCGAGGCCCATGTCCTTCCGGACGCCGGCCATCTGGTAACGCAAGACCCACTTTTTGCGCCCTGTCTTGCTGACGACGAGTTGCAGTCCGTCGCCGTCGCTACGCCGACCTTGCGTCGCCGTCTGTACTCCCCGCTCCGTAAGCCGCCCCACGCCTCTGGTCCCTCATTTGGTCCCACACTTTGATGCGGATTATGGCGCACATCGGCGGACATGGAAAGATAGTCAATCTTAAAAACTGCTGTCTCTGCGGAGCATTCTGGAACAATGACGGACGGCCGCAAACAATAGTTTGGCTCCTGCTCGGGGAGCCACTATCCACCGTGCAGGACGAAACGAGGCGCTCCGCCGACCTGCAGGCTCGTTTGGGGCGGAGACACTTAGCCATATCGCCGCGCTAACAGCCGATTGGCGCCCGCTTCGGTCGCTGGAGCAGCCGACGCGCGAAACGGATCACCTATTCGCCAGCCTTCCCGCGAGGCGCTGGCTTGCTCTGGCCCTACCCACGGAGGCCAGTTGCTACCGAGAGACCGCCAGACCTTTACTTCGCCGATTTGTCCGCGATGATCCCTAATTTATGAATTTCCGGTTTCTTGTCGAACATGTCGCCTGCCGTGATCTTCTCCATCAACGCGGCGGCGACCTTTCCGTTGAGATGGGCGTCGCGTCCAGCCTCGTCGTCAAAGGTATCGAATATCGCGAAAGAGGAGGGTCCTTCCTGAATCGCATACCACGAGATCGTTCCGGGTTCGGCGTTCACCAAAGGAACCGCCGACCGCAGAAAGTCCGCGACCTCTTTCTCCTTGCCGGGCTTAGCCTCAAGTGGAACGTACAGCGCGAACTTTGCCATTCTGCTCTCCTGTTTTGACCTTCGCGAGTGTCAGTCGGCTTCCGCGCACTGGCTCGGGCTTACCCACCGAATGCGCGCGTATCGACGCGATGACCGAGAGGCCCGCGGCATAGACCGCAGTCGAGAGACCGTCAGGTCCCGCGCCGACGACTGCGACGCGCGTAGCATCATCCCGTTCGGCCCAGACCGCCAACGGCGAACGCCTCGGCGAAATCAGCGTTCTCTTTCATCAAGCGGCCATCCCCGGCGCGTATTTCAGGCCGTTGGGCCTTTCACCCAAGATATGGCAGATCTCCATTTCACCCGATCCCTTGACGTCTATCGTCCCGCGCGTTTCGCAGACGAAGTCATCCTTGATCAGTTCGTAAGTTGCGTGTGTGATCTGAATGGCTTCGCCCTGGCCGTGGGATTCCATGCGACTCGCCATGTTCACAGCATCGCCCCACAGATCATAGATGAACTTCTTCCGGCCGATGATGCCGGCCACCACCGGGCCTGAGTTCATGCCGATGCGGAATGTTAGTTGCCTGCCGTGGAACTCACGCTCGGCCACGCAAGCTTGCATCTCGAGCGCCAGGCGCGCCAGCGCGTGGGCATGGTCGACACGCGGGCGCGGCACGCCGGCGACGACCATATAGCAGTCGCCGATTGTCTTGATCTTCTCCAAACGATATTTCTCGACCAATAAGTCGAAGCACATGAAGACCTCGTCGAGCAGCCCTACCAGCTCCATGGGCGACATTGACCGAGCGAGCGGGGTAAACTGCACCACATCGGCGAATAAGATACTCGCCTCGTCATACTGATCGGCGATGGTGCGATACTCACCTTTCAGTATGTTGGAGATCTCGATTGGCAAGATATTCAGCAGCAGCATTTCGGATCGTGCCTGGAACAGATTTTTCTTATCGACGAAGTAGTAAAGCATCCCAAAGACAACACTCAGGACGCAGCCGATATTCAGTACGAAGAAGAAAGTGACCATCGAAGGAGGCAGGGAGGCGGAGCCGCCAGGGGATGGTAGAAGCGCGCTGACGGCGAGCAGGATGAGGAAGACCCAGAACCAACGGAAGGCGGTTCGAAGATCATGGACGACAAGGGCGCCCAAAGGACAAAGCGTGGACCAAAGAATTACGGCGCTCGAATTGTGGAAGCCGCCCAGACTTATCGTCATCAGCCACGGCAGTAGCAAGATCAGCGTCAGCTGGGTGAACCGGTAGAGCTGGTAGCGGCGAAACATGCCGAACAGAACGGTGTTTGCCAACGACGATACGCTGTACGCTGCGGGGATCGCGCCGGCGGTCCGTGCTCCGACGGCAATGTAAATGAGACCCCACAGCGCCGCAGCAATGGCGGACGTCAACACAACGCTGATGAGTATCATTTTCTGCAACGCAACGTCGTCGCTGTCGCGCGGGTCAGCGCCTATCTGGTCTATCAGGGGGATCCGCATGCGAAATCCGGCCTCTAAAGGGATACGTTGTGGACCCACAGTAATATCGAGGAATCGGACCCGGAAGCGGCGTCGGCCAGTCCGATAGATCGAGAACCATCAAGCGCGTTCCGGCGCCTCGTCGCAGGCCAAATCCAAGCGTAGCGGGGCTGCCACTAGTGGCCCTGATAGCCGTCAATATTCCCGCAGTTTTCGGTCCAATCGCGAAGCTGGCGGTTTAGTTCGAATTCCTAAGACGCGCGGCCGAGTAGGCGCGGACCGCTAGATTATCGTGCTTAGAAAGTATCTTGTTGAGTCCGGCCTCATGCTCGATCAACTCGCGCGCGGCCAAGGTTCTCTCTGCTCCCCGCTGCATGTCCGCCCACGGCCGCATGCACCGGCGCCCCGTTCCGTCAATCGCAATCTTCCCGAGCAGGGGCGGTCATTTCATGCCCATCGAAGCGACGGGCGCAAATAGGTGTCCTTCCCCACTCACGCAGGTCGAGTTGGCGGCGATCGAGAACCGCCCGGAGGCACGCCGGCCCCAGTCAGCCGGCGCCCGCCAACCTTCGATCCCAACTATCGGCGTCAGCTGGCCAATATTGGCCGATCGCGCACCTACATCAGCTTCTCCATCGTGATCGGCGGATCGCGCACCCGCCCCCCGCGACCTCGAGTCTCGAAGCGCGCAAAGCACCTTTCGCTAAACGGTTGGGATGACAATCACATAGGAGCGCCCAGTTTCATCCTGTCTGGCGAGCCACTATTTTCAAAGTCAAAAATCAACGCCAGGGCGTTTATTGTAGGTAGCCTTCCAGCCGGACAACGTTTCGGACATTTGAAGGCGCGCCGTGGCGATAATTCATATGCAGAGCGGCCGCTTAAGCGTCGCCAACTGACAGAGTTAGCGAATCGGCCATTAACGGCTATAGACTGCGCCTGCGCCGCGCGGCTTATGGGCTGAACTCATGCTGGGACGCGGGCTTGATGGGCCTAACCGGGGAGACTCACATGGACAATGTTACGCGTCGCAGGCTTATTCTATCGGGCGCGGGTCTTGCGACCGCGGCCTTCGTTGCGCCGGCCGAAGCCGCGACGGGAGCGGTTTCCCTCCACATCGCCAGCGCCGGATTCATCTTCGGCGTGACTGGCGGCAGCGGGACGTTGAGATTTCACGGAAGTCAGTTTCCACTGAGGGTCGGCGGCATCAGCGCGGGCGCGTTGATCGGCGTCTCCGCCACCGACCTGGTCGGCACCGCTGTCAACCTTCACTCTCCGGGCGACATTGCGGGCATCTACTCGGCCATCGGCGCGGGCATGTCGATTGCGGGAGGCAGAAGCACCGCGCAACTGTCCAACGCCAATGGCGTTGTCCTTCGCCTTCACGGGCGTCAGGTCGGCTTCAGCTTCTCGATCGACCTCAGCGGAATGAGCATCTCGCTCGCTTAGGTTCGGAGTTCCCGGCTCGAGATGGAGCTGCGCCGGCGCGAATTCACCGCGCTTATGCTCGGCGGGGCGGCTGCGCTCAGCCTCGCCGGGCGGGCGGGCGCGGAAAGCGATCCCTTGCCGTCCTGGAACGCCGGGGCGGCCAAGGACGCGATCGTCAAATTCGTCCATGCGACGACCGACGCCGCGAGCCCTGACTTCGTGCCGCTCGCAGAGCGCGTCGCGACCTTCGACCAGGACGGCACGCTCTGGGTCGAGCACCCGATCTATACGCAGATCGTATTCGCTTTCGATCGCGTGCCGCAGGTTGTGAAGGAAAGGCCCGAGCTTGCGGACGAGCCCGCATTCAAGGCCGTACTCTCAGGCGACCGCGAGCTGATCGCGAGCCTCTCGATGGAAGAGCTTCTTTCGCTGGTCGGCGCGACCCTGACCGGCATGGACGTCGAGGTCTACCGCGACGAGGTCGCCGCCTGGATCAAGGACGCGCGCGATCCGCGCTGGAAGCGGCCGTTCACCGAACTCGTCTATCAGCCGCAGATCGAATTGCTCAAATATCTTCGCGCCAACGGCTACCGCACCTATATCGTCACCGGCGGCGGCCAGGATTTCGTGCGCGCCTATTCCGAGCCGGTCTACGGCATTCCGGTCGAGCAGGTGGTCGGGACCATGTTCGGGCTCAACTTCGAGCCGGGGGCCGAGGGCAGGCCCATTCTCAAGCGGGAGCCAAAGCTCCTCCTCAACGACGACAAGGGCGGCAAGCCCGAGGGCATCCATCTCGTGATTGGGCGCAGGCCGCACTTCGCCTTCGGCAACACGCCGGGCGACCAGCAAATGCTGGCAATACACGACAGCGGGCGCGGGCGCGAGGCTCGGGATGCTCGTCCTGCATGACGACAGCGTGCGAGAATACGCCTATGGGCCGGCGCGAGGTCTGCCCGATTCGAAGATCGGGACATTTCCCCAGGCGCTCTACGACTTGGCGAACAAGGAGGGCTGGATCGTCGTCAGCATGAAGAACGACTGGAAGCGCATCTTCGCCTTCGAGTAGGGCGCTCGCGCGGCTCGCGCCTTCACCAGCGCAAGAGGGCCGCGCCCCAGGTGAAACCGCCCCCCATCGCTTCGATCATCACCAAGTCGCCAGGCTTGATGCGGCCGTCCTTGACGGCGACGTCGAGCGCGAGCGGAATCGAGGCCGCGGAGGTGTTGCCGTGCTGATCGACTGTGACGATGACCTTGTCGCGCGCAATGCCGAGTTTGTCCGCGGAAGCGTCGATGATGCGGCGATTGGCCTGATGGGGAACGAACCAGTCGATCTCGTCCGCCGTAACGCCGGCGTCGGCAAAGCATCCCAGGATTACGTCGGTCACCATGCCGACTGCGTGGCGGAACACCTCCTTGCCCTCCATCCGCAAGTGGCCAACCGTCCCCGTGGTCGACGGGCCGCCGTCCACGTAGAGCTTTTCGCGGTGCCGGCCGTCCGCGCGCAGGCGGGAGGCGATCACGCCGGGCGAGGCGAGCCGGCCGTCGCTGTCGCGCGCCTCGAGCACGATCGCTCCCGCCCCGTCGCCGAACAGCACGCAAGTCGTGCGGTCGCTCCAATCGAGGATCCGCGAAAATGTCTCCGCGCCGATCACGAGCGCGCGCTTATGCGAGCCGGAACGCAGAAATTTGTCGGCCGTCACGACCGCATAGACAAAGCCGCTGCAGACGGCCTGCATATCGAAGGCCGCGCCCTCGACGATGCCGAGAGCGGCCTGAACCTGAGTGGCGACCGCGGGAAACGTGTAATCCGGCGTCGACGTGGCGACGATGACGAGATCAATATCGGCTGCCTCAAGGCCGCCGTTCCGCAAAGCCGCCTGAGCCGCCTTGACCGCCAGCGAGGATGTGGTTTCGCCAGCGCCGGCGACATAGCGCTGGCGGATTCCGGTGCGTTGCGCGATCCATTCGTCCGACGTGTCGACCTTCGTCGCCAGCTCTGCGTTCGTGACGACGTGTGCGGGCAGCGCGGCGCCAGAACCGCGCACGCAGGCGCGGATCGTTTGCGCGCGGTCGCGCGATGTTTCCAGTTCGGGGCTGCGTGTACGCCGGTCGATCGGCGGAGGAGATGCGAGGCTCATGAGCGTGAGATCTTCCGTGAATCAAGACTGGACGGCGCGCGGTCGCGTCGGCATGGGACGGAAACCGTTGGCGTGGGCGATCATTTCCCCAATCTTCCCAAGCAATTGTTGACGAACCATGTCATAGGCTAATTCCACGGCGCCAGCGTAGCTTTCGGCGTCGGCGCCGCCATGAGCCTTGATGACGACGCCGTCAAGCCCCAAAAAAACTCCGCCGCTGGCGCGCGGGCTCATTTTGGCGCGCAGCGCGGCAATCGCCTTGCGGGCGAACAGGAAGCCGATACGTGACATGAGATCGCGGCGCATGGCGTCGCGCATATATTGACCGAGCTGCCTGGCGGTGCCCTCGGCCGTCTTCAGCGCGATGTTGCCGGTGAAGCCTTCGGTGACGAAAACGTCGACCGCGCCCTTGCCCAGATCGTCACCCTCGACGAAGCCCTGGTAGCGCATATTCGGCAGGTTGACTTCACGTAGGACGCGCCCTGCCGCCTTCACCTCCTCGACCCCCTTGATCTCTTCGGTCCCGACGTTGAGGAGACCCACCGTGGGAGAATCAATGTGGAAGACGATTCGCGCCATCGCCGCGCCCATCACCGCCAGATCGACGAGGTGCTGCGCGTCGCCGCCGATGGTCGCGCCAACGTCGAGCACGATCAACTCGCCGCGTAGGGTCGGCCACATCGCCGCGATCGCGGGCCGCTCGATCGGCGCCATTGTGTGCAGGCAGAACTTGGCCATAGCCATCAAGGCGCCGGTGTTGCCGGCGGAGACCGCGCAATCGGCCGCACCCGATCTCACCGCCTCGATCGCCTGCCACATCGACGAGACGCGTCTTCCAGCGCGCAGAGCCTGGCTCGGCTTGTCGCTCATCTTGACCGCGACATCGCTATGAAAAACGCGCGACTTGGCGGCCAATCTGGGATGACGCGCGAGGATGGGGCCAATCGCGCCCTGGTCGCCATAGAGGAGGAAATCGACATCGGGATGGCGCTCGAGCGCGAGGGCTGCGGCGGGCAGGACGATCGCCGGCCCGCGATCGCCTCCCATCGCATCCAGAGCTATGCGAATGTCGCCTGCCATTCTTTCGTCCGACCGCCCGAGCGCGTTGCCCGGACGGCGCGGCGCGGCGCGACAATAGCGGCTCTGCGGTCCAAGGCAACGCAAGAAACCTTGACTAAAATTGGAGGCGGCCTTGCCTCAGTTCAGGGAGCAGGAGAGCGCCACCCAAAAGTTCGAGATAAGGATGAGGCTTCGGAGCCAAGAAACTCCGACCTCGCTGGAAATCACGCCTCGGAAGCGCCGCAACCTCTATTCGTGGCCCGGTTTATCCCGCTGGAGCAGCGCCGCGAATGGCAACTCCTTCGGCTCTGGATTCGTTCGCTCCTCGTCGAAGGCCGCGCCTGGTTTTCGTGGATAAGGATCGAGGCCGAGAGCGAGGAACTCCGCCGCAAGAGCGCCGAGATCGATTGTCCCGTCGATAACGGGATCCGGCTCGTCTTCATCGGCGAGGGACGACGTCTGCCCTTCGTTGGCCGCCGTCGATCCAGAATCGACCGCGTGCTGCGGCGCGAACCGCACGTCCACCTCCTCGTCAACGGTCGCCGGAAACGGGTCGAGCGAGACGACACAGGTTTGAGTGACCTCCCCATGGACCGCGCCCGTCACGCGCGCCCCGCCCCGCCCCCAAGGTTCGACGCGCAACGTCGCCGTCAAGACCGCGACGGCCGGAAGCTGATAGAGCGACGCCAGCTTTTCCCGCTCGGCGGGGTTGGCCTCGATCGTGACGACTTGACCTTCACGAGGAATGGCGTCGAGCCGCACGACGCGCGCGAAAAGCTTCCCTTCACTCATGAGGAATCCCGAGGATGAGCAAGCCACGCGGGAACCGAAAGCGGCCAGCCGTAAAATCCTCAATCCGCATCGCCGCCAGGTCCGCATCGAGCGAACCGACGTAGTGGGCGAGCGCTTCCGCTTTCGGCCCGGTCTCACCGCTTCTCGCGCCGTACACGTTCCGGGCGAGCGCCGTTGCGAGGTCGGCGGGCGAGCCGTCGTCGAGCGCCGCGGCATAGGCGGCGCTGCGGCCGTAGAAGGCGCTCCCGATCGTCTTCAGGCGCTTCGCCACGCCAATATCCGAGTGCCCCATCTCGCGCAGCGTATCGTCGAAATGGAGGAACAGGCTGTCCACCAGATCCTGGGCGATCGCGTCGGCGACGCCGCCCAGCGCCGCCAGCCGACGCAGCACAAGGCCGGCGTGCAGCGTCAGAAGCTCGAACCGGCCGTCGATCCGATCGGGCGCCTCGAGCGCTTCGTACAGCTCCGGACGGCGCGCCGCAGCCACGATCTCGCCTCGAATCTGCTCGATGACTGCTTTGCTGGCGCGCCGCGCGCGCCACTGGGCCAAGATCATATCGATGTCCTGCGAGCGGCGCCTTGCGCCTTGCTCTCGTCAGGGTTCATGAGTTAGGCATCCGGGCTCAGTCTGGCAAGGCGAAAGACGGATCGAAGAGAGACGGAATGCGAATGGCGTCCAAAGCCCATCGTCAAGCAACGTTGGCCTTCGCACTCTGCACAGCGCTCATGGTCAGCGGCTGCCTGGGATACCAAGGCGACTTCGTCCGGGGCTACCAGGTCGACGAGGACAGCTTGTCGCAGATCAAGGTCGGCGCGACGACCAAGCCCGAAGCGCTCGCCGCGCTTGGCACGCCCTCGACCACATCCACGGTCGGCGGCGACGCCTGGTATTATATCGGTCAGAAGATGCAGCACACCCTGTCGTTCATGCCGATCCAGATGACCGATCAGCATGTGCTCGCGGTTTATTTCGACAAGAACGGCAAGGTCAACCGCATCGCCAACTACGGCATGAAGGACGGCAAGGTGTTCGACTTCGTCAGCCGCACGACGCCGACCGGCGGTTCGGAGCCCGACTTCCTCAAGAACATAATGGGCGGCCTGTTCAGGTTCAGCCAATAGCGCGGCGGCGGCTGAAATCAGCCGCCGCCCCCCTCGCCGAAAGAAGCGCCGGTCCACCCGGCCCTCTAAGCGAAGCTGTTCATTTGAGCGGACTGCATTGATGGAATCGTCATCGCTAGAAGCGAAGCGGCGCCGCGATTGCTTCGCTTCGCTCGCAATGACGATCGCGGGTTCAACCCCTGCCCTAATGCCACTGGCAAATAACGCCGTTGTTGCCGCCCCCGCCTTGCGGGTTGAAATTACAGGCCCATGGAGAGGCGGGGGTTGCGCCCGGATAGGCGACGGCAAAGCGGGCGGCCGGCGGCTGAAACCCTGGACACTGCGAATTCACCGGAACGTCGCATGGCTTGTTGCACTCTGTGCGACCTGGACCTGAATACAGTGAATTATAGCCGTAATAGCCCGGCAGCGCGCTGCAATAGGGGACACCACTTTCGGTGGCGATCCCGGAGGCCTGACCAACGGATGGCGTGATCGGGACGTCTGTGCCTCCCGGCGCGAAAACGATTCGATAAAGGGGCGCGTCCCCCCCGTAGACCTGAGGATCGTTCGGCCACGTGTACGCCTTGCGCATGACCTGGTGGACGGTATCGTCGCCTATGCACGAAGCGCTGTCGCTGCTGACGTCAGTGCATTGAGCGTAGGGAGGCTGCCAAGCCTTGCTGCCAAGATAGCCATTCTGAAAGGTGCAGACGCTTGGGTCACAGCTACTGTTTTTGATGAAGCCCCGGCCGCTGCACACGGGCTTCCCGTTCCCGTTGTCCCAGCACGCGATCCCGTAATTGACCCCATTGTAAGAGCAATCCGCATCGGTTTTGCACGTCTTGCCGTATACGCCCGCGTCCGTCGGAAGGTATAGGCAGAATGCCTTGTGCAGGAAGCACCTGGAATCGGCGTTCGTATCGCTGCAGTCGGAGGCTGGGGTTGTCGGAAACTCATATCTTCCGCAATTCGAGAAACAGCCCACGGTCCCGTCTCCAGCGGGATCCTGGGGGACGCCGTTAGCATCCGAGATGACAAAAGCGAACAACGCTTGACCTGGAGGTGTGGGAGGCGTCGTCACGCCGGTGAGGTCGGAGCGTTTGAGTTGGAACCCCCCGCTGCACTGACCCAGCCCGTCGCCGGCCGTTCGCAGGTCGGCTCCGTGCACCGTGAGGGGGTAATTCTGGGCCAACCATTGTGGGTCCTGCGAGTTTATCGGGTCCGCAGGCGAGCCTCCGACCGGCTGAATGTCCAAGTTCAGGTTCACCCCGTTCACCGCACTGATATCCGGGTGATCCAAATAGTACGTGTTCGCCCCGCTCGTCGTCGCCTGATAAAATGTCCACTCAGCCAGCGTCGCGCCCGCCGGCGGCCCGAGCAGCGCCGCGCTGCAATCGTAGAACCCAGAGCAGCCGCCGGTCTCGCACTGGGCGAGCCCATTGGCCACATCATAGCGGCAACCTGTGCGCACCCAGAAATTTGGGCCCGTGGAACCTTTTGGAGAGGTGTCCTCCCACTCCTCCGGGATGTCGATGGTCAGGACGTTCGAATTTGCGGGGGCGCCGGACGGGACTGGAAAGGGCTCCATCACCCAGGTCTTCTCACGCGGCAAAACCGGCGTCGGCGGCGAACCGACAACGTGGGCGGCGTTCGCTGTGCCCAGCACCCTTTGATTGGAGCAATTCACCAATTGCACCACTCTGTGCAAGAGAGGCGTGGGAGTGGGAAGGTTATCCAAGCAGGATTCTGCCGCATCGCTGCGAGCAGCGCCAAACAGCAAAAACATGAAGCCGATCGCCAAAGACAACCGCGAAACAATCTTGAGCTTGTCGACGTGGCGCTCGGAAGTGCGAATTCGCTGTCGCGTGCATGACAAAGCCATTTCGCTCCCTCGCTGAGTTGGCCCCAGGATCAAGGTCTCAAAATTCTCTGGTTCGGCGCGACCAGTAGTCGCGCGCTTTGGATCTCAGGCGACTGACTGGCGCATTGACCCCAGGCAACCCCAAGCCTAGCCGTCCGCAGTTGAATACAATCGCCTGGCGCTTGTAACAGTCAAGCCGCCAACGGAAAGGCTTCGACGACATTCTCTGCAGAAAATCAGAAGCTAGATTAAGCTTGGCCCATGAGCAGTTCTGCGCTTCCGTGCGACCTAGGCTGCGAGCTCGCCCCTCCGCTTCGAACGCGGGGGCGAGGGACCTGGAAGAAATTTTGCTCGGCTTATTCCGCCTAACCCATTGAAAAGTCTAGATTCGGACGAGAGAATCCAAGGAAATCCAAGATAATCCAACCCTCATAAAGAGGGGTCTTCGCCGCAGAACAGCGAGGATCAAGAAAATCAAAACAGATCAAATCTGTGCTTTCTCGCCTGACCAGTCGCATTCAGCACGCGGTCGTCTTGCGTGCAATGGTTCTAAGTCAGTTCGCGCCTCACTTCGCCAGGATCGCCGGCAGCAGCTGCGCCCCTTGCTACGAGGGCGGGCTATCGCAAGAACGAAGGCTATCCGGCGCTGTACGGTTCGTTCGCTCGAAGAAACCTCCGCTATCGTTCGAAGAGGCGCGTAGCCTTGACTGTAGATCCAATCCGTAGCTTCGGCGGGAATGTAGCACGGTTGGCAATCGCTCTTGTAATCCGTTGAGGTCGTCTTGAGCGGTTTGTCTGCGTCGAACCATGACCAGCCCCAACCATCGCCCCAGAGCTTGTTGCCAGGGTGGTCGCTTTTACTGTCCTTCACCATGACAAACCAGCCCATGAGTTGACTTGCATGGCTCACCGTCCCGGTTGTCATGGGAGCAGTGACGGTAGCGAAGACTTCCTTCACGAGCGTCGCGCCCTCCGGAATTGGCCCGTTCGCCGAAACGCCTCGATCGTGCCCGGCGACGCGTAAACCTCGTCGAGTTGTATGGAGCCTTGGCCGCTATCCTCCGCGATCGCCCATGAGCCCAGATACTCATAAGCGACCTGATAATCGGCCGGAACGTGTAAATTCCCAGCAGCGTCGACAGGCGAGTCGCTTCCCGACTGGTGGGCTCCGTCTGGGATTGCACCGACGCGCCGGAAAGGAAAGACGCCAGCGTGACTGCCGCCTCCGCGAACGATGCGGCCGAAACGAAACCTGTAATCCTCACCTGACAGCCCCTTCATTCAAGCGTGGCGTCGGCCGAAGCGCTATCGGTCTAACATCGGATAGAACTACGTCCAAACTTCATCTTTCTTGGCGCTCGACTGATGTCGGTAAGCGCATTCCGATTGCGGACGCCCCGACGCGGTTTTTGCCTTCGGCTCGTAGTGATGGAAGTTGAAATACCCCCAACCGCCCGTCGCCGCATATTTCTGGCTATCCTTCACCGTTACGTCGGCGCCGTTGTACGCGCCCGGAAAATAGCCGCGGCCTGATGGCTGATCTTGTGAACCATCCGGGTGATCGCCTGGCTTGAGCGTCCGCTGCAGCTCCTTGAAGAGGAGGGTTCCGTCTGGAAATTCCCCGGTCTTCTTATAAATATCGAATGACCCCGGTTCGATGTAGACATTGTGAAACTCGGGGAAGTTTTCCTTGCCGTCGTTGAGCCCCTCCGGCGTCAGCGGCGATCCAAGGTCGATCCACGAGCGCCTCTTCGTCGGCAATATGAGGTCGCCGTTGTCGATTGCAGTAACAGTTCCTCCCGGGCCAACTCTGCGGGCAAGCTCTCCGAGACGTCCCCGCCCCCGCAACCAACGTCGAAGCACCGCATCCCGGCGACGATTTCGATCCGATCGAGAAGCGACGCCGTCGCCGGCGCGAAGATGCGAGCCAGAACGCGCAGCCGATCACGGCCCTCTTCTCCGCCCACATGAACGTAGTGTCGCTCTGCCATCGCCTGCGCCGCCATTTCTTGCTCCACAGTGGAGCTGCCGTGTCGCCCTAGTCGATTCGCGACTGCCGACCGGGGTCGGCTCTTTCTTGATATGCCTCGACCTGTCCGTGTCGTCGACGGTCGTGCAATGCCACGCCTCGCCGACTGGCGCAAGTCCAGTGCCTCGATTCTTGTATTGCGGCTGCGGCATTCATGCGTTTTTTCACAGCTGCGTCATTGCGGATTTCTCGAGAAGGTCCGGGCCAGACCTCCCATCAACCAGTCGCCGTCGGCCGGCGTAGCCGATAGCCAGCAACGAACTCTGGCGCGGACAATTGCTTGCGTATTGGGAAATCCCAGATGCGCGCGCGTTTGCGGATATGTTGCGCGACTCGACGCGCCGCACTCAATACAGACCTTGTCGCAGACGTCAGTCTGAGCCGCTCCGCTACATGGCGCGCTTCAACGTGGCGTTCGGCAATCGCCCGACCGTGTTGAGACAGCTTCGAGCGACGTGCCGCGATGTGGTCCAAGCTCGCAAACTTGCTCCGACCAGATTCGCGCGCGGCCGGATCCATGAGCCGAAGCAGTTCTCTACGCGCCGTCCGCAAGCCTATGCATCGATCCGTCGGGCTATCGCGCCGCAGCCAAACGCCGACGAGAAGGAGCCAAGTGACCTCTCGAAGTTTGCCCGAACCGCCTGACATGCGACGTAAGTCGCTGAGCTCAGCGTGCGACCGCTCCGTTGAGCGCGCCTTCGCTGCGGCTTACCGCGCCAGGATCGCCAACAGCAGGAGCGCCACGATGTTGGTGATCTTGATCGCCGGATTGACCGCCGGGCCGGCGGTGTCCTTGTAGGGGTCGCCGACCGTGTCGCCGGTGACGGCCGCCTTATGCGGCTCCGAGCCCTTCAACCACTTGTTGCCGTCCTTGTCGACGAACCCGTCCTCGAAGCTCTTCTTGGCGTTGTCCCACGCCCCGCCGCCCGAGGTCATCGAGATGGCGACGAAGAGACCGTTGACGATCACGCCCAGCAAGGACGCGCCGAGCGCGGCGAAGGCCGCCGCTTTCGAGCCCGAGATCCACAGCGCGCCGAAATAGACGACGAACGGCGCCAGAACCGGCAGGAGCGAGGGAACGATCATCTCCCGGATCGCCGCTTTGGTCAGGAGGTCGACCGCGCGGCCATAGTCGGGACGTTGCGTGCCGTTCATGATGCCCGGCATTTCCTTGAACTGCCGGCGGACTTCGAGCACGACCGAGCCGGCGGCGCGTCCGACAGCGGTCATCGCGATGCCGCCGAACAGGTAGGGGATCATGCCGCCGAAGATGAGCCCCGCGACCACGTATGGGTTGGAAAGGTCGAAGGAGACCGCGCCAATATCCTTGAAGTAGGGCGCGCCGGTCTCGGTGAAGTGCCGGATGTCGTTGGTGTAGGCCGCGAACAAGACGATCGCGCCAAGGCCGGCCGAGCCGATCGCGTAGCCCTTGGTCACGGCCTTGGTCGTGTTGCCGACCGCATCGAGCGCGTCGGTCGACTGACGCACTTCCTTGGGCAATCCGGCCATTTCCGCGATGCCGCCGGCATTGTCGGTGACCGGCCCGAAGGCGTCGAGCGCGACGATCATGCCGGCGAGGCCGAGCATGGTCGTCACCGCAATCGCGATGCCGAACAGGCCCGCGAGCTGATAGCTCGAGACGATGCCCGCGATGATGACCAGCGCCGGCAGCGCCGTGGATTCCAGCGACACCGCAAGCCCCTGGATCACGTTCGTGCCGTGGCCTGTGACGGAAGCTTGCGCGATCGAGTTGACCGGACGTTTTCCCGTGCCGGTGTAATATTCGGTGATGACGACGATAAGGCCGGTGACCACAAGCCCAATAAGGCCGCACACGAACAGGCGCGAGCCGACGACCGCCTGACCCGCGACAGTTCCGACTTCGCCCCAGCCGATGACATAGGTGGTCGCGATGGCGAGGCCGAGGATCGTGAGAACGCCCGTGGCGATGAGACCCTTGTAAAGCGCCCCCATGATCGAGCCGTTGGCCCCCAGTTTGACGAAGAAGGTGCCGATGATCGAGGTGACGATGCAGGCGGCGCAGATCGCCAGCGGATACATCATGGCGGGAACGAGCGCCGGCGTGCCGTCGAAGAAGATCGAGGCGAGCACCATCGTCGCCACGACCGTCACGGCGTAGGTCTCGAACAGGTCGGCGGCCATGCCGGCGCAATCGCCGACGTTGTCGCCCACGTTGTCTGCGATGGTCGCGGGATTGCGAGGGTCATCCTCCGGAATGCCGGCCTCAACTTTGCCGACGAGGTCGGCGCCGACGTCGGCGCCCTTGGTGAAGATGCCGCCGCCAAGCCGAGCGAAGATCGAAATCAGCGAGGCGCCAAAGCCGAGCGCGACCAGCGCGTCAACCGTCACTCGATCCGCAGGACCGTACTTAAGAAAGCCGGTGAGAATGCCAAAATATCCAGCCACGCCAAGAAGCGCGAGGCCGGCGACAAGCAGGCCGGTCACCGCGCCGGAGCGAAAGGCGATGTCGAGGCCGCCGGCGAGCGATTTCGTCGCGGCCTGCGCGGTGCGAACGTTGGCGCGCACCGAGACGTTCATGCCGATAAAGCCTGCGGCGCCGGACAGGATGGCGCCGATGGCGAAGCCGATCGCCACCGTCCACGAGAGCAGAAGCCCAAGGATGATGAACACGACGACGCCGACGCCGGCGATGGTCATGTACTGGCGCCTGAGATACGCCTGCGCGCCTTCCGCCACCGCGCCGGAAATTTCCTGCATGCGCTGGGTGCCGGCGTCCGCCGCCATCAGGCTATTGATCGTGTAGACGCCGTAGACGATGGAAAGCAGTCCACAGACGATAATCAGGCCCAAAAGCATGCGAAAAAGCCCCGTTGCAAGGCCGCAGGCGCTTTCCTGCGGCTCGTTGGCGCCGCCTCTTGCCAGAAACCGCGCTGCGCCGCAACGCCACGGGCGTTTTCAATCGATTTTAAGGCAAATACGGCGCTATGCGGGGTCGTTGCAGCGAGGTCAGACCGAATTTCGGGTGATTTGCCCGCTCAGCTGTTCCCGTCAGGCGTCCAGTTCCGGTCGCCGATCCTCAGTGACTTGACCTTCAGCTCGCCCTTGGCCTCGAACAGGTCGTCCCGCAGCGCGATTTTCCCGTCCCGCTGCTCGATTCCCAGGAGGGCGTAGGCCGCCGAAAGCATCCGAGCGGCGGAGCCCGTGTACCACGACCACCCTCCTCGCCCGCCGTGGCCCCAACCCTCGTAAATATCAGCCGGCTGCTGAATCGGAACGAGGCCGTAGACCGCCAGGTTTTCCGGGTCGGTCTTCTTCAGCGGCGAGATCTTTTCGTAAATCTCGAAGGCGCGTCCTCGTAGCCGGGAGGCCTGTTCCTGATCGCCCCGGGCTCGCGCGGACGTCGCGAGCCGCATGAAGCCATCGACGATCCAGGTCGCCCCGTGGCTGTACTGGCCGCCGTTCTCACGCACGCCAGGCGGATAGTCAGCGATGCGGCCCGGATAGGGTTGCGAATGCTCGTAGAATGGCGTCTCGAGCAACAGGACCCGGTTCGCGCGCTCAATCCCCTTCAGGCCGCCCTCGATCGCCGCGAGGGCCCGCGCATCATCGCAGGCGCCCGAGTAGGCCGACCAGCCCGTCGTCATGGCGTTGCGCTCGCCGACCACGCTTCCGTCATCGGCGAAGTCGAGCGCATAGTGGTCGCCCATCCAACCAACATCCAGCGCCTTCCGCTGGGCGGCGAGCGCCATCTCGCAGCGCGAAGCGAAGTCTTCGTCGCCCTTGATCCGCGCCAGATCGACGAAGCCGTCGAGCACGTTGGCGAGAAAGAAGCCCATCCAGACGCTGGTTCCGATTTCGCGCCGCCCGAGGGCGTCGATGCCGTCATTCCAATCGCCCGCGCGCAAGAGCGGCAGGCCGTTCGCGCCCATGTGCTCAAGGGTGAAGGCGATGGCCAGGCGCGCGTGCTGATAGACCGTCGCGCTTTCCCGCGACACACGCGGAATCACGATCCAGGTGTCCTCGCGCGCGGGCACGGCGTCGCCCTCTAGGAACGGCGTCACCTCATCGAGCACAGTTCGATCGCCGCTTTCGCGCACGTAGCGGGCCAGAACGTAGGGAAGCCAAAGGTGCGGGTCGCTCGCCTTGGTCCGCTGACCGAGGCCGGTCCCGCCGCCGGGCGCGCGGTGCCACCACTTGAGCACATCGCCTTCGCGGAACTGCTGGCTTGCGTGCAATACGATCTGCGCCCGCGTGAGACGCGGTTCGAGCAGCGTCAGCGGAAGCACGTCCTGCAACTGGTCACGATAGCCGGTCGCTCCGCCAAGCTGGTTCGGACCCGCACGGCCAAACAGTCGCGAAGCGTAAAGCTGATAGGGCAACCAAGTGTTGACCAGCCGGTCGAAGTCCGGCCGGTTGGTGCGCACCTCGACCTTGCCGAGCCGCTCGGCCCAGGAGGCGCGCGTAGCCGCAAGCTCATCCTCCGCACTCTCGACGCCGACGCGCGCAGCGGCGGCAAGCGCTTCGGGCCGGCTCGGCGCCTGGCCGAAGACGACCGCGATCTTGGTCTCGCCGCCGGGCGGCAATACGACCTCGCCGCAGAAGGCGGCTACCCGCCGTCTGTCGTCGCGCGCGGCGGCGTCGCTGGCGCCTGTCTCCACCATCGCGGGCGTCAGGATATTGCGCCCGGGGCCGCCGAAAAATCGGGCGCGGATGGTTTCGGTCGACGTTCCCAAGAGGCTTGTCGCGGCGAAGGCGAAGCCGTGCACGAAATCGTTGCCGGGATTGTTGAAGAGAAGGGTCGAGCCGACCTTCTCGTCAAGAATCTTGTCGATGCTCGCGTTAGGGCTGTCGTCAAGGGACATATCAAAGAACGGCGCGACGCGCAGTCGCTTCGTGTCCGCGCCGCGATTGCGCAGAGTGAGAAGACGCATGTCGCCCGGATATTCCGGCGGCACGAAGACGACATATTCCATCTCGAGATTGCCGCGCACTGCGCGGAACGTCGCGACCCCCGGCTCGTAGGTCACCTCGTACGTGACGTGCTCGCGCTGAAACGGCGCGAAGCCAAGCGCATCAGTTTCGCCGCTCTCGAGATCGCGCAGATAGACGATCTGTGCCGGCTGCACGGTGGTGACGCTGTCGAAGCGAAAGGCGGAGAGTCCGTTCTGGCGCGCGTTGCCGAAGGCGGAGAAGATCTCGCCGTCGTTGGAGACCAGCGTCACCATGCCGCGCTCGTTCGACATGACGTGGGCCCACGGCCGGGGCGTACGGTGAGTGAGGCTCAGCGCCTTACCGTCGGCGGAGAAGCTAAACGGCCAGCGCGAAGCGAGCGCGGGCGAAGGCTCGACGGCGCGCGTATCGTAAAGGCGCTTCTGTAGCTCCGGCTCCGGAAGAGGCGGAAGACCGAGGCGGGTTGCGATCAGTTCGCCCGCCCAGACGGCGTTGTCGGAGCGGCCGACGATGAATTCCGCATCCGCTGTCTCACCGGGGGCGAGCGTCGCCTCAAGGGTGAAACTTGCGGCCGGATCGAAGGGCCAGAGCTTGCCTTCGTCGTCGAGCTTGCGCCAGCGCCACCGCTCGCAGCCAGTTGGCTTTACCAATGAGCCTTCGCCGATGAAGCGTATGCGCGAATCCTCGTAGCCGACGAGTTCGGCGCCGCGAGCCAGGCTTGGCCGCGAAGAACGCGATCTCGCCGCGATCGGCCCGCGCCGAGCGCAAGAGCCGGTTGCGGGCGAGAATGGCGTTGAGAGGCCGCACGAACGCGGTCTCGACATGCATGCCGGCGAAATCGAGATCTTTCGCGTAAGCGCCGGTCTCATGGCCGGCGATCTCGCAGAAGCTGGTTAGACGCAGCCGCCGAAGCCGGTCCGACTTGTTCTCAAGCCTGATGCGCCAGCTCAAGATCGCGCCCTCGGGGTCGGGCGAAATCTCCATGCGCGCTTCGATCCCGTTCAGCGTATGCATGATCGCGAGATGGTTGAAGCCTGGCTCCTCGATCCGATAGTCGCCGGCGCGCCGCGCCGGTTCGAAGCCGATCGACCAGGGCGCCTCGTCTTCCTCGCTCACATAGAAAAAATGGCCGCGCGCTTGGTAAGGATCGAGCGGCCGGCGAAAAAGGTCGATTGCGAAACCGCCCCGCTCCGCGCCCATGACAAAAGCCGCGCCTCTCCCGTCGCGCTGAATCTCCAGCCCCACAGCGCCGTTGTTGAAGGCGTAGCGGTCCGGCCGACGCGCGAGTTCTAGCGGCGCGCCATCAAGCCACGGCCCCGCCGGCCCAACCTTGGCGCGCTCCTTGAGATAGGCGGCGACGGAGGCTGCGGCGATCGCCAATCCCGAACCGGCATAGGCGAGGGCGAGCGTCCTGACCGCATCCGGCATGGGCGCGCCGCCGCGAGCGAGAGTCTCCGCGCCGGTCCAAGCCTTGTCCCACTCAGGACCCCGCGGGATGTAGAACGGAATGAGCAGCGGCGCCCAGGTGCCAAAGCGGCGAATGCCGTCAGGAATGGCGCGCGTGCGGCCATCGTGGCCGATGAAGCGGGCCGCCGCCTCGTCGGCGCGGTCGCCGCCGAGAAAGGACAGATTGACCAGGGTGGCGACCCTAAGCCCCATATGGTCGAACCAGATGAGGATTCTCAGCCAATCATAAGCGAGAAGGCCCGTGAACATGGCCAAGCTGAACTGCCGGAAATTCGCCGGGTTCTGGGTGAGGTCGGCCCCGATGGCGACCCCGGTGCGGATCGCGCCGTCCTGATTGTACCAGGTTGGATCCGGCGACTGGCGCAGGAACGAGTTGATGACCGGGGCCATCCACAAACCCCAGCGCAATACGCGCACGCCCTGCTCGACCAGGCCTTCGACCCCCGCTGGGCTGAGCAGCGTTTCGATCGGGCGCAAGCTTCTCCTGAGCGCGGCGTCGAGCAGAACGTAATTGATCGAGAAGAGTGGGGCAGCGAGCGACCAGTTGATCACGCCCGCCACCGACTCGGTCCAGAACAGCCTGACTCCGCCCGCAACCTCGCCGAGATTAATCGAGCCATATTTGTTGAAGATCGGATAGGTGGTGAAATCGCCGAGCTTGCGGCCGTCGAGCCGATAGTTGACGTCGGCATAGGCCCAGAACTTGTCGATCACGACATGAACCTGGGCCGCATCGAAGTACCAGCCGAGCGCGCCAGCGACCAAGCCGCCGAGCACGACGCCAAGCGCATAGAGTCGCCAGCTTTGCAGCTTTCGCCGCTCGCCGCGGATCACGTTCCAGGCGTCAAAGGCGAGGTCGACGCCGCCATAAGCGAGGGCGCCGATGGCCGCCATCGCGAGAAAGCGCGCGCCGCCGTCGTAGGCCGCGAGATTGGCGCGATAAGCGAGCGCGAGGCCGAGGCCGGCGACAAGCCCGCGCGCGGGTCCTCGCAGATCGCGATAGGCGACTCTCAAACGCCCGAAGAAGGGAGGCGTGCCGTCGGCGCTGCCGACGATCGTCTGCCCGAGCGGGAAGAGGAGCGCGCCGAGAAGCGGGCCGGCAATGAGCGCGCCGCGGTCGAAAAAAGCTGGCGCGCCGGGCACGCGCAAGATCAGCGCCGCGACGAGGATCAGCCCCATGAACAGCGCGCCGTAAATCGCCCCCTTGATGAAGCCGGTCCGCCAATGCTCCCAGACCACTTCGAAGCGCGGCGGGCGACCGGCGAGCCAATCGAGCGCAACGCCGGTCAGGAGATAGACGATCGCCCACAAGCCCGCTTGAGCGAGCGCCGCGCAGAGGCCTGAAAAAAAGATCGCCAGAAACGGCTGAACCACCCACTGCGCCGCGTTGGCGAACAGGGGCGTCAAGGCCGCGGCCACGCCGCTTAACGCAAACAAAGCGTGCGTACGGGCCGAGCGCGGCAACCTGTTGACACTGATCCAGTTGATCAGGACGAGAATCGCCTCGCCGATGAACCACAGGGTCAGAGCGCGTCCGATGGCGACTTGCGCCGGAAACGGCAGGCTGGCGTGCGCCGTCGCCACCGCCCCGAGTTCGGCCATGTGCCAGTCGGCGCCGACCGCCATCAGCAAGTTGAACAAGAACGGGATGGCGATGAGGCTCAGCGCCTCAATGAGCCGCAATCCGCGAAAGCCCCCGATGAGCGCGAGGATCGAACCGCCGGCGTAGATGATCAGCGCGATCGTCGCCCCGGCCAGGTCGAACCGCCACACGTCCGCCCAAGGCCCCGGCAATTGCCAGAAGCCAAGCGAATCGTTGCGCTGAATCGCGAAGATCGCGAACGCCGCAGCATCAATAGCGATGAGCGCCCGCGAATATGGGCGCTCGGCTCGCGTCCAGCGCAAAAGGGCAAGGCCAGCCGCGCCACCGATCGCTGCGGCAAGGGGTTGATGGAGCACGATTGCAGCATAGACGGCGAGCGCGAGCAGCGCCGCGCCGCCAAGCAAGGGAACCGCAGGGGACGGGCGCGCAAAAGGGCGCGCAAAAGCAGGCGTCGTCTCCATGCCTTCCCCGCTCCCGATTAGGCCAGCGTCTTCCTTGCGGATTGCACACTGAGTTGCAAGTCCGCCTCAGCGACGCTTGCCGGTCGCCCCTTAGCGACCCAATATGGCGTCTCTGAGCACCTGGGCGGCTATAATTCGGCCATAGTGTCGAGCGAAGCGACCCGTGGGAAGCTCCATGATCATCCAACGATGGGTCATATTCGCGCTCGCGGGCGCTATCGTCGCAGCGATCGCGGGGCAGGCGGCGGAGCTGCCCTCGCAGCGGGGCCAGCCGCGACAAGTTGAAGAAGACCGAATACGTGACGCCATGCAACGTCGCTGGCTCTCTTGGCGTTCTTGCGGCTGACGGCGTCTGCGTCAGGTTCAGCGGTTATGTTTCGTCGCAATTCAGCGCCGGCCAACTGAGGTAGATTGATCGCCCCAGCCTTGCCGGTGAAAGCGGCTTCGGACTAAAGGGGCTCGCATGAAAAAACCTAAGCCCGCCTTCGCCCATTTGGGACGACCGTCGCGCATTCCGGACGCGCCTGACGCCAAGACGCTCGATCGCGTTCCCAATCCGCAGGCTGACGCCGATTATATCGTCCGCTTCACCGCGCCGGAGTTCACCTCGATCTGTCCGGTGACGGGGCAGCCCGATTTCGCCCATCTGGTCATCGACTATGCGCCGAACCGATGGATCGTCGAATCGAAGTCGCTGAAGCTTTATCTCTCGAGCTTCCGCAATCACGGCGCTTTCCATGAAGATTGCACCGTGCGCATCGGCAAGGACCTGGTCGGACTGCTCAAGCCTCGATGGTTCAGAATCGGCGGCTACTGGTTCCCGCGCGGCGGCATGCCGATCGACGTGTTCTGGCAGAGCGGCAAGCCGCCCAAGGGGGTTTGGATCCCCGATCAGGGCGTCGCTCCCTATCGCGGACGCGGTTGACCGAAGGGGTCCGCCAAGAGGAACAAGGTAATTTGCGGCGCGTTCACCCGGCTTCGGGACGGAAGATCCGTCCATTGGAATGGAGTCCGCAAATGAACCGCCGTTTTCTTCTTGCTTCGATCGCGACGTTGTCGGCAGGTCAGGTCGTCGCCCAGAAGATTATCCCCGCCACCTCCCGCCCCGAGCGCAGGCACGGACGCGCGGCAAAAACACATCAATGAGACGATGGCTTACGGCTCGTTGTCGCTGCTGTTGAGCCGGATGGCGAAGCCCAAAGTGACTCACCCACTTCTCAAGCAGTTTGTAGATTTTGAGATCGCCGAGCAGGAGACGGTCGCCGATGTCTTGAAGGCCTTCAAGACGAACGCCGCGCCGAAAGGAACAATTCAGGCGCCGACCGATGCGGAGCTTATGCAAAACCTGGACGAGGCCGGGAAAGCTTCGGTGGCAAAAATGCGCACCGCGCAATCCGGTGCTGAGTACGACCGCGACTACATTCGTTACGAAGTCGAAGGACACCGGAAACTTCTCGACATTCAGGAAGTCTATCTGAGGTCCCCCGACGATCTTGATGAGACCAATATCGCGAAACTGGCGCGGGGCATGATCAAGGAGCACCTGACGCTGCTCGCTGACCTGGAAAAGGCGGCCTGAGAATCGATCGCGCGCGGCCTTTATTAGGCCGCGCGGTTTGTTCGCGACGTCGGCAGCTTCGGCCGCAGGATCTTGCCGATAACCCGACGCGGCTTGTCGATGGTCGGCGGAACGGGCCTCGCTAACGCATAGACGCGCGCGCGCAGGTTATCCGCGAGCGCCTGCCGGTCTTTGAGCGCCGCCAGCGAAGCGAACGGAATCGGCGCGCCGATCGCGACCGGCAGCGTCGCGCCGATGCGCGTCTTCACTTCGTGGAAAATAAGGGACAGCCGGAGCGTCAGGCTCAAATGACTGGCGATCTGGAACAGGCGGCTGTTTTGGCCTCCAAACCAGATCGGCACCACGGTCGCCTTGGAGCGCTGAATGAGCTGGGACACGAACGGCTGCCAGCGGCCGTCGACCGCCGGCTTGAGGCCCAACTTGTCGGGCGTGGTCGAAATCGCGCCGGCGGGAAAAACCACCACCGCGCCGCCCTTTGCAAGATGAGCGCGAGCCGCGGCGCGCGAGGCGAGATTGGTTCGTTCCGCCTCTTCTGTGCCGGAGAAATCGACCGGCAGGATGAATCCCGCGGCCTCTGGAGCGCGGGTGAGCACGATATGGGTGAGGACGACGAAATCGGGCCGCACCTTGCTCACGAGCCAAGCCATGACGATGCCGTCGAGCACGCCATAGGGGTGATTGGCGACAAAAACGACCGGCCCGGTTTTTGGTGCGGCGGCGAGCGCGTAGGGGTCGTAGCGGACGGCCAGCTCGAGCGAGCGCACCGCGGCTTCAAAGAACGTTTCGCCGGCGCGGGGAAAGCGCTGGTTGTGAACATACATTCGTTTGAGCTTCGGCTGGCCGGTCGCCTTTTCGACGAGCCGGATCAGCCCCCGCTTGATCGGCGGATCGCTCGCGGTCGCGTAGCTGAAGAGATACTTGTCCATTGGAGTCGTCGTCGCGGGCCGGTCGGCTGCGATATAATGTTCACGCGACCGTTATGTGACAACGCCGCCATCAGGCGCTTTCGGCGTTACGCTTAGCGAGCCGGTCGAAATCCTGAAGTTCGGCGACAAGCGCCTCGAGTTCCTTGAGCGGCACCATATTGGGGCCGTCCGAGGGCGCGTGATCAGGGTCCTGATGCGTCTCGATGAAGACGCCGGCCACGCCGACCGCCACGGCGGCCCGCGCCAGCACTCTGACGAATTCGCGCTGGCCGCCCGACGACGTCCCCTGCCCGCCCGGCTGTTGCACCGAATGGGTGGCGTCGAAGATGACCGGCGCGCCGGTCTCACGCTTGAGGATCGGCAGAGCGCGCATGTCGGAGACCAGCGTGTTGTAGCCGAAGCTCGCGCCCCTCTCCGTCACCAGGATGTCGGCCGAGCCGGCCGCGTCGAGCTTGGCGACGACGTTTTTCATGTCCCAGGGCGCGAGAAACTGCCCCTTCTTGACGTTGACCGGGCGTCCAGTCTCTGCCGCCGCGACCAGAAGATCGGTCTGGCGGCACAAGAAGGCCGGGATCTGCAAAGCGTCGACCGCCTGCGCGACCGGCCCGCACTGGCTGGTCTCGTGCACGTCGGTGATGACGGGAAGGCCGAGCGTCTCGCGGATTTCGGCGAAGATCGGCAGCGCCGCCTCGAGCCCCACCCCGCGCAGGGCCGAGCCGGAGGTCCGATTGGCCTTGTCGAAGGACGACTTGAAGACAAGTCCGATCGCGCGCCGCGCCGCGATCTCCTTCAGCGCGGCAGCCATCTCAAGCGCATGGCTCCGGCTCTCGAGCTGGCAAGGGCCGACGATGAGCGCCAACGGCAGCGCCGGGCCGAACCGGGCCGCGTGCGGCCCCTGGCCGATCTGAACGATGGCGTTGTTACGCAAAGAGATGTTCCGCTTTAGGGCGCGCGGCTCTTAGCGGGAGGCACAGGCTCGATGGCAAGCGTGAGCGACCCACAGCGGCCGGCTACTCCTGCCCTTCCACCGTCTCGCTCGCCGCAAAGTCGATCTCGACCCGCGCGCCACTCGGGTCGAAGAAAAACAACTGCCACAAGCCCCCCGCATGACCGTTCTGAGGCAGCCGCCTCAAGTCGTATTTGATCCCGCGCTCTTTGAGCTTGGCCACATAGGCCGATGGGTCGGTTCCAAAAAAGGCGATGTGGTCGAGCACGCCGCCGCCTTCAGGAATAGACGGCCTTTGGACGACATGCAGCACCGCCTTGCCGTCATTGTAGAGCCAGGCGCCAGGGAAAGCGAACGCCGGGCGCGGCCCGGAGGTGAAGCCGAGGATGTCGTTGTAGAACGCGACTGTCTTGTCGGCATTCGTCGTGAGGATGGTGAAATGATCCATCCGAGCGATCGGCATCGGGCTCTCCTGCTTGGCGCGGGGCTCCGCCCGCGGTAAGGCAAACTCGTCGCCGCACCAAGCGCCTGTCAAGCCGATCGCGGCCCAGCGTGACGTTGATATCAGCGCTCGTCCCTGGGTCGGATCGGGCCGTAAAGCTCTTGTTTTATCCGCCGCACATGCTGAATGTGAAGGCGCTGAGTTTCCTCGAACCTTGCCAATACCTCCTGATAGGGTTTTTGATCGAAGCCACGGGCCGACATTTCGGCGATCAGTTCTTTTTGGCGTGCGACGCGCCAGGCGCCTTCGAACATGCGCAGCTCCGCTTTCTCAAGCATGACTTTGAGACGCTGCCGCTCCATGTCGATTTTGTATTACTGGACCCCGGCTGAGTGAGGGCACGGCGGTCGAGCCCCGTCAAGCCTCAACGAAGCACCATCTGGGGACAGCTTTGAATTTGACATCCGTCCCGACCCCGTCGCACGCTTCGGTCATGAACGACCGCACGAATAACGGCGCTGATGGCGAGCTCGGCATTCTCGCTCGCCGCAAAATCGAGGCCGCGATCATCGCGCCGATCTATGACGAGATGCGCCAGACGCTCGGCGAAGAGAAGGCGCGCGACATCCTGCGCCGCGCCATCCGCCGCGCAGCGGTCGACGCGGGGAAAGAATTCGCCTCGCGCGCGGAGGACGGCGCCGATCTCGAGAGCTTCAAGGCGATCCTCCCTCTGTGGTCGAAGGACGACGCGCTGACGATCGAGGTCATCGACGAGAAGCCCGGCGTGTTCGACTTCGATGTCAAGCGCTGCCGCTACGCCGAGACCTATCGCGCCATGGGGCTTGGCGACATCGGCGACATCCTGTCCTGCAACCGCGACGGCGCGTTCTGCGAGGGCTACGATCCGCGCATCAAGCTGACCCGGACCCAGACCATCATGAGCGGAGCGAGCCATTGCGACTTCCGCTATCGCTCGACCCCGAAGCCCCAGACGTAAGGAAGCCCAGCGCGCGCGATCGAGGAGCCGGCAGCCTTGGCCGCCTTGCTCAACGATCGGCTTGAGAGACGATAAGTTTCGACGGTCTCAGGGAGCCGACGGCCCATCCCGCCCTGAGGCCGCCATTCCGACAGGCGATTGCGTTCCAATCCCTCATACGCGACAGATGAAGGCCGGGAGGAAACTCATGGGGCTCAGGTTGGCTTTAATCACATTCCTGGCGACGCTTGCCGCGGTCTCGCCCGCTGCGGCGCTGGAGCGCCCGATCGACGTCAGCAATGACCGCTGGATCGAAGTGACCGGCGAAGGCAGCGTCAGCGCCGCGCCCGACTTCGCCCGGGTGACCCTCGGTGTGACGAGCACCGGAAAGAACGCGGGCGAGGCGATGGCGGCCAACGCCAAAGCGGCCAATGCGCTCGTTTCGCTCATCAAGTCGGAGGGCGTCGTTCCTGCCGACATCCAGACCTCCGAAATGTCGATCTCGCCGATGTTCTCGCAACCCTCGCCGGGCCAACAGACGGCGCCGACGATCACCGGCTATAACGTGAGCAACAACGTCGCTGTGACGCTTCGCGATATGCCGCGCTTAGGCGGCCTCCTCGACAAAGCCGTGACGGCCGGCGCCAACTCGATTTATGGCATCGGCTTTGGCCACAACGATCCGAGCGCGCTGCTCGACAAGGCGCGGCCATTGGCGGTGGCCGACGCCAGGCGCAAGGCCGAGATCTACGCCAACGCCGGTGGCGCGAGGATCGGCCGACTCATGATGCTCACGGAAGAGGCCGGCCGCCAACCGCCCGTCGCCTTTTCCCGAGTCTATGCCGCCAGCGCCTCAGCCCCGACCCCGATCGAGGCAGGCGAGGACAAGCTGACCGTGACCGTCACGGCGCGCTTTGAGCTCACCCAATAAGGGACGGCTCGGCGTCGCCGGCGCGCCGAAAGGATCGAGATGGACGGTCCCCCTGACTCTGCCGACACCACATTTCAGCGCCTGCTGAATCGCGAGATTCTGCTCAGCGAGCGGCGGCGCATGCTCATCCTGGCCGCCCTACAGGCTTTCATCCTCGTTCTAATTCTCTCGGCCGCGGCGTTCGCGCCCGGCTTCGTCCGGTCGATCTATCACGATCGACTTCCGGTGCGGGCTGCGTTGGCGGCGTTCTCGGCCTTCGTCGCATACGAACTGTTCGCCGCGGGCCTGCTCACGATCTTCATTCGTCGCGGTCGAAATTTTCCGGTGTTCGGTCGCTACGTGAACGCGTTCGTCGAAACAAGCTTTCCGACTGTTCTGCTCTATCTCCTCGCGGGATATCTCTTCGCGCCGGCCGTTTTCGGGACGTGGACCGCGCTGCTCTATTTTCTCTTCATCATTCTCTCGACTCTGCGGCTCGACTTTAAGCTTTCGGCCTTCACGGGAGCGGTCGCTGCGGTCGAGCTCTTCGCCCTGGCCATGGTCATCTTGCACCTCGAGTGGCGAAGCGAGGACCCAGACTTCAGCATCGGCTATCATCTGACGCGCAGCGCCGTCCTTCTCGCGGCCGGCCTGCTGGCCGGCTATGTCGGAGCGACGATCAAGAGCCATTTCCGGCGGGCGCTCGCCGCGGCGTCGGCTCGCGACGAAGTGACCAACCTCTTCGGTCAACACGTCTCGCCGCAAGTGGTCGAGCGGCTGCATCGCAATCGGCGCGGCCGAGCTCAGCGAAATGAGACGGGTCTGCGTCATGTTCGTTGACATCCGCAGCTTCACCGCGGCCGCGCGCACGCGCACGCCCGCCGAAGTCGTCGCGCGGCTCGACGCCGTCTTCGAAATCCTGGTCGACGTCGTCGACCGGCACAACGGCATTGTGAACAAGTTCCTGGGGGACGGGCTGCTCGCGATTTTCGGCGCGCCGATCGACGACCCTCTCGAGGCTGCGAACGCCGTTACTGCGGCGCGCGAGATGCTCAGCGCCATCGACTTGAGCAACGCCGACGACCCTTGGCCGATTCGCCTCGGCATCGGAATCCACATCGGTCAGGCGGTGGCCGGGACCGTCGGCTCGCCACGCCGCAAGGAATATACGGTCATCGGCGACACGGTGAACCTGGCCTCGCGCCTCGAGAGCCTCAACAAAGAGGTCGGCTCGCAGCTGGTCGTCTCCGAGGCCGTGCGCGAGGCCGCGGGCGACGCTGTCGGCGAGGTTCTTCCGCTCGGACCTCTCCCGGTGCGCGGCTACGCCGAGCCGGTCACGGTCTGGCGCCTGGCCTGAAGCGCCTTGCATTTAGTCGGAATCGCACCCCTAAGCCCATGAAATCATTCGCGCGCGCGAGCCCCGGCCCCGGAGCCCAAGCCGTTTAATCGCCTTCCAGTTCGCCGACGTGCTTTTGCGCGTAGAGTTGAAGACCGAGCTGGTCGACCAGGGTCAGCTGTGCTTCCAGGAAGTCGATGTGCTCCTCCTCGTCGGAGGTCAATTTCTCAAACAAGATTCTGGACACCCGGTCGTTGGCCTCATCGCAGCGACGGGCCGCCTCCAGATAGAGCTCACGAGCGTGGATTTCCGCCTCAAGATCGCATTCAAGGATTTCCTTGACGGTTTTGCCAATTCTCAGCTGGTCGAGCGACTGCATGTTGGGCTGGCCGTCCAGAAACAAAATCCGCGCAACCAGCTGGTCGGCGTGCTGCATTTCCTCGATCGACTCCTTGCGCCAGGTTTTCGCGAATTCCTTGTAGCCCCAGTTGTCCAGAATCCGGTAGTGCAGCCAATATTGATTGACCGCCGCGAGTTCATGCCGCAGCGCTCGGTTGAGATAGTCAATAACCTGTTGATCGCCCCGCATCTTTTACTCCAAACCTCGCTGCAAGAGATGTCTGCGTAGCACAACGCACGGGGCGGAACGAGACTCGGGCGACTTTGCCGGCCGCGCTCCCGTCAACTAGACTTGGCAGCCATGCCAAACCGAACTCAGATGCAGCCTCCCCCGGACGCAGACCAGCGTCGCGCAGCCAAACCCGTCGCCGTCTACGCGCTCGACCGGCTGCCCGTCTATGACGCGGCCTTCTACGACAATGCGCGCATGGGGCTGACGAAGATCGGCGAGACAGTCGTGCCGCCGCGCGAGGCGCGGGCGTTCGACGTCGAGGCCGGACATTTTTTCCGCATCGTCAGCATCGAGGGGCCGCAGGTCGGCGACCTCAATCTGTGGAGCGCAACAAATCTCTCCGAGCGGTTCTTCAGCGGCAAGACGCGCGCGCTCAACGCGACCCATGTGACCGCCGGCGCCCGGCTCTGGAGCGCCTTGCCCTATCTCGGCCGATGGCGACCATCACCCACGACACGCTCGGCTGGTACGGTTTCGACGACGACGGGGCCGGGGTGCACGACATCATCGGCACCCGATGCGATCCGTATACGAACCGGCTCTTGACCGGGGACGACTATCACCATTGCTGCCATTCGAACCTCACGCGCGCGCTGGCGGAACGGATGAAGCTTTCCTCGCGCGAAGCGGAGGCGCATGTCCACGACGTGCTCAACGTGTTCATGTGCACCGGCTTTGAGCGCGCCTCCCACCGCTACTTCATGAAGGCCAGTCCCGCGCGTCCCGGCGATTTCATCGAGTTCTTCGCCGAGATCGATCTCATCGGCGCGCTGTCGGCCTGCCCAGGCGGCGATTGCGGCGCGGGCCATTCGAGCGACGCCGCGCGCTGCTATCCGCTCAAGGTCGAGGTCTTCCGTCCAGCCGACGGGGGGCTGCGGGGCTGGCGATCCCCCGACGCCAGCGCCTATCCCGGCCCGTGAGCGAACGCGAGACGCAGCTATCCGTAGCGAAGCCGCGATCGCTCCCGCGCCTTGCGGGCCTCGAGATCCCGATCACGAGGTGCAGCCGAACTCTGGAGCGAAAAAATGAGCTTGCGCGCCGCCTGGGACACCTCGTCGACAGCGCGGTCGAACGCCTCGACGTTGGCTTGCGACGGCTTCGTGAAGCCGCTCACCTTACGCACGAACTGAAGCGCGGAGGCGCGGATCTCTTCTTCGCTGGCGGGCGGCTCAAAATTGAACAGCTGGCGGATGTTGCGACACATGAAAGCCTCCTTACCGAGCGGATCCACTGTGGTCGGGCGCCCGAGGAGTTATCGGAAACCCTTCGCCGGCTTCCGCAACTTAGAGTGGCGTCCGATGCCGGCAATGGTCCTCGGTTTCGTGCAAGCTTGAACCACAATATATGCGAGCGGTCAGCAAGAGAGTTCTGTTGAACCTGATTACGTGCAGTCGAGCGAACGCGACTATATCACTGAGACGCACAACTTGCCGGCGTTCAATAGTGCGAGAATTTCGACGCTAGACCACCAGCAGGCGCACCCACAAATTCGTGGAGGAAACATTGTCGTTGCGCGAAGGTCGAGAATAAAGGTATAACTGTAATAACGTGACAATTTTGGTAAACTAGCGCGATGGGCAAGAGCGAGATGGGATCTCCGCCGGCGCAACTATTGGACTCTGGGCTGTGTGGGCTTTCGTTGGTGGCGGGATATTACCGCATCGCTGGCGACCCCGCGCAGCTGAAGCATCAGCTTGCTCTGACCGGCCGCAGAGCCCAGGCTGAGGATATCGTTCGCGGCGCGAATATCCTCAAACTGAAGTCACGCATCCTTCGCCGGGTCACCGCAAAGCGCCTCGGCGTCATTCCCTATCCGGCGATCCTAGCTCTAAAGGAAGGCGGCTTCGCAGTCCTGGGCGCAGGTTCAACGAAGGGCATGGCGAGGCTGATCGACCCGATTGCCCGGACAGCGCACGAATTGCCCGTGGAGGACATAGCGGCGTTATCCTCAGGCGAACTGGTGCTGATCACACGCCGGTTTGGCGGGGAGGGCGTCGATCCCACCACCTTCGGGTTCCGCTGGTTCTGGCCCTCGATCGTGCGCTACCGGCGCGCGCTTGCCCATGTGCTGGTGGCGTCGCTGTTCGTGCAATTGTTCGCGCTGGCTACGCCGATCTTTTTCCAGCTCGTCATCGACAAGGTGCTCGTCCACAAAGGCCTCTCGACGCTGATCGTGCTCATCGTGGGCATGGTGACGCTGGGATTGTTCGAGACCATCCTGCAGTTCTTGCGGACCTATACTCTCAGCCACACCACCAACCGGATGGACGTCGAACTGGGCCGGCGCCTTTTCCGTCATCTTTTCCGGCTGCCGCTAGCCTATTTCGAGACCCGTCCTGCCGGCCAGACGGTGGCTCGCATGCGCGAGCTCGAGACGATCCGCGGCTTTCTGACCGGACAGGGGCTGACCTCGCTGCTCGATCTCATCTTCACGCTGATCTTCTTCGTGGTGATGTTCATCTATTCGGTCAAGCTCACTCTGGTCGTGCTGGCTTCGATACCAGTCTATGTCGTCATCGCCACTCTCATCCGGCCGGTGCTCCGCGAACAGATCAACGAGAAGTTCAACCGCGGCGCCCGGTCGCAGCAGTTCCTGGTCGAATCGATCGTCGGCGCGCAGACCCTCAAGGCGGCAAGCGTCGAGCCGATGATGCAGGCGCAATGGGAGGAGCGGCTGGCGGCTTACGTCCGCACCTCCTTCAATGCAGGAATTTCCGGCACCCTCGGACAGAATCTCATCCAGTATGTGAGCAAGGTTACCACCGCGCTGATCCTGTTTGTCGGCGCGCAATCGGTGATCGAAGGGACGATGACGGTCGGCGAACTCATAGCCTTCAACATGATCGCGAGCCAGGTGGTGCAGCCGATCCTTCGCCTGTCGCAGTTGTGGCAGGATTTTCAACAGGTGCAGGTGTCCGTCGCGCGTCTGGGCGACATCCTCAACGCGCCGCCGGAGCCGGCGCCGCAAAACCTTCTGACCTTGCCGCCCCCGCGGGGCGCCATCGAGTTTCGCGATGTGACGATGCGCTACCGGCCGGACGCGGCCGACGCCCTGCGAAAAGTCTCGTTGTCGATCGAGCCAGGCGAGGTGATTGGGGTCGTCGGCCCGTCGGGCTCCGGAAAATCGACCCTGACCAAGCTCGTCCAACGCCTCTATAGCCCGCAATCTGGTCAGGTGATGCTCGATGGCGTCGACATCAGCCAGCTCGATCCGGGTTGGCTGCGCCGACAGATCGGGGTAGTGCTGCAGGAGAACATTCTCTTCAACCGCACCATCCACGAGAACATCGCGCTCGGCGATCCCGCCGTGGCCCGCGTGGTGGTGATGCATGCGGCCCGGCTCGCGGGCGCGGACGAATTCATCGCCCAGTTGCCCCAAGGCTACGACACGATGATTGAGGAACGTGGCGCCAATCTCTCTGGGGGTCAGCGTCAGCGCATCGCCATCGCCCGGGCTTTGGCGACCAATCCACGGATCTTGATCCTCGATGAAGCAACGTCGGCCCTCGACTACGAGAGCGAACGGATCATTCAGGATAACATGCGCTCGATCGTGCGCGGGCGCACCGTCATCATCATAGCGCATCGCCTGGCGGCGGTTCGCCCCTGCTCCCGGATCGTGGGAATGCTAAGAGGCGAGATCGTCGAGGTCGGGGGGCATGAAGAGCTACTCGTGCGCGAAGGTGGCCTCTATGCTCGCCTTTGGGCGCTGCAATCCGATCAGGGCAAGGTGAGGGCGCCGGCATGAACGAACGCGCTGCGCCGCCGGTCGCGCCCCCGCCTCAACCTCGGCCTTCGCGGCCGGCTCCGCTCGCAGTCTCGGGGCGCGATCGGGAATTTCTGCCAGCCGCGCTCGAAATCCTGGAAACTCCGCCCCCGCCGCTGCCGATCGCGCTGATGGCGACGATCAGCGCCTGTGCGCTGGCGGCGCTGGTCTGGTCGTATTTCGGCCGGCTCGACGTTCATGCGACGGCGCCGGGCAAGATCGAGACCGTTGGCTACGCCAAGGTGATCGAGCCGCTTGATCCGGGCAAGATCGCCGCGATCCACGTCGTGAAAGGCCAAACCGTCAAGGCGGGAGATCTGCTCCTGGAGCTCGATCCCGCAGACGCCAACGCCGACGTGTTGAGCGCGCAGAATGCGCTGAACGCGGGCCTGGCCGAGATCGCGCGGCGCCGCTACGCGATCAACGCGGTGCGTGCGGCGCAGACGAATGGCCAAGACGCGCGCGACCGGCTTGACGCGCGCAGCCAGGATGAGGCGCCGGCGGCCGATTCCGGGGCGGTCGAAAATCTGGCCGGCCAGGCCGAAATGAAGATCGCTTGGGACGCGGGTTTGCCTGAACAGTTCCAGTTGCGGGAAGAGGCCGTCTTGCGCGCGGATCTCGCCCAGCTCTCCGACGCGCTGAAAGCGCTCGACCGGCAGATGTCGGAGAAGCTCGCGACGCAGAAACGCCTCAACATGAGCATCGCCTTCCAGAACAAGCTGATGGAGACCTTGAACCAGCGCGTCTCGACCAGGCAGCAGGCGATCGACCTCAATGTTGGCACCAAGATCGATCTCTATAACGCCAAGGAGGAGCTGGAAAAGTCGGAGGCCGCGCTCGCGTCCGACCAGGGACAATTGATTGAAACCGACGCGGCGATCCGGTCGGTGCGCAGCGAAAAAGCGAAGACCATCTCTCAGTTCATCGCCGACAACGAGAACAAGCTCGCTGACGCGGCGCGCAAGGCGGACGAAGCCCGTCAGGCGCTCGCCAAGGCGAACGCGCGCCTTGCTCGCACGAGGCTCTATGCGCCCACGGACGGAGTCGTCCAGCAGCTCGCGGTCACCACCGTCGGCCAGGTTGTCACCACCGGCCAGCAACTCATCGTGCTGACGCCCATCGGCGGCAAGCTTCAGGTCGAAGCGCTCGTGGCCAATCTCGATATCGGCTTTGTCAAGCCGGGTCAGGACGCGGTGATCAAGGTCGACGCCTTCCCGTTCACTCGCTTCGGCGCGCTCCATGGCAAGGTCGTGAATATCGCGTCCGCGGCGATCGCGGAGCAGGACGCCAAACGCGCTCTCGCCAACGCCACGGCGACGGCCAATGTGGCCCCTGAGGCGCCGACGGCCCCCGGTCAGCCCGAAAGCTTCGTTTTTCCTGTGACTGTGTCGCTCGACGAAACGGCGATGAAGATCGACAACGCAACCATCCCCTTGACCCCTGGCATGACCGCCACCGTCGAAATCCGGACCGACTCCCGCCGGGTCATCGACTACCTTCTTTCGCCGCTGGCCAAAATCGGATCGGAGGCCTTGAGGGAGAGATAGAGGCCGCCACCCCCACGGAATTCCTGGTCAAACGATCAGCGTGCGCCGCCCTCGCCTCGCGAAACGACAACAGCCGGCGCGTTTCCTCGTCCCACAGCGCCAAACGGACACAAATGATGCTGCGCCACAGCGTGAGCCGCCCGACTTCACGAAGCTCAGGATAGGTCCTCAAGACCTCGGGGAGGCGATAGAAAGGGACGCCGCTCGACAGGTGATGCACGTGATGCATGCCGATATTGGCGCTGAACCAGCGCAGCACAGGCGGCAAATCGTAATGCGAGCTGCCGTGCAGCGCCGCTTCAGGCTGGCGCCAATCCGTGGTCTCGTCCCATGTCGTCGCCTCGAATTGATGCTGGACGTAGAACAGCCACACGCCCATCGTCGCGGCAAGCACGACAATCGGCATATGGACGATAAGGAGCGTCGTGAAGCCGACGCATGCAACCAGGAGCCCGGCGGCAAGGAGGATTCCGGCGTTGGTGGTCATGGTGCTGAGCCAAGGCATCGCCCCCTGGCGCGTGAAGCCGGCCGGCAAGCGGTTCTCGAAGAGGAACACGTAGGCCGGGCCCAGCCCAAACATCACCAGTGGATGGCGGTAGAGGCGGTAGGATAAGCGGCCGCGCCAGTCGCGAGCGAAATACTCATGCACAGTCAGCGTCTTGATGTCGCCGATCCCGCGCCGGTCGAGATTGCCGGACGTTGCGTGATGGATTGCATGGCAGCGCCGCCAATGATCGTAGGGCGTCATCGTCAAGACGCCGATCGCCCGGCCGACCCAGTCGTTGGCGAACTTGCTGGGGAAAAACGACCCATGCCCGCAATCGTGCTGGATGATGAACAGGCGAATGAGGAGCCCGGCGGCGAGCGGCGCCAGCGCGACGGAAAGCCAGAACTGGCCATGTTGCGCGGCGATCATTATCGCGGTCCAGACCGCGACAAATGGCGCAAAAGTAACCGCGAGCTCGAAGATCCCGCGAGCGGCGCTTGCGCGGCGGTAAGGGGCGATCGTCTGCGCCCAGTCGCGCGCCGACCAGGCGCTTCGCGGTTCTCTTGCCGACATCCTGCACCTCGCCCGACATGCGCTTTGGAGAAAGCGTCGTCGAGCGGGTGGTCGACTGCGCCGAGGGAGGATCAATAGATCCCACCCGCGACTCATAGACAGGCGCCCGTGAAAAAGCGATGACAATCCGCGCCTCGGTCTTGAGAAATTCCAAGCGGGGCGGGCCCTCAAGCGAAAGCTCATGTTCTTCTGGACCGTAAGCCTCGGCTGCTCCGCCCCCAAGGGCTGATGGGCTGGCGCGCTGCCGAACTGCGCCCTAGGGCTCGAAGAGCCCGCCCCCAAGCAGCCAGACGAGGCGAGGCTCGAAACCACCGCGCCCACTCCCCGCGTCCTTGATCGTCGTCATACGAGACGCGCCCTTGGCGGCCCCCCGGGACGAGGAGGTCGGCGTGTTGCGAAAAGCGTCAAATCTTTCGCTCAAAACCCTGACATTACTGGCAAATGCGATAGCTTGCGTTTGCGCCGTGCAGCTCGATATCGAGGTGCAAGTTGTTGGCGTGGAAGGCGTCTGAGCCCGGGCCTAGAACCGTCGTGAACCAGCCGCAAGCAGCCGTTCGTATGGCGCGGAAGTAGGACGTTTCCTCCGCGTTCGTCTGCCGCTCCACCACGATTCGTCGCTTGTCCAAAAGCGTAATGGCGGCGAAGTCCACCGCCAGCCCGTGGCCATGGGCGCTGATCTTGGCCCCCGCGATCCGGTCCTGGGTGCGGCAATCATATCCGGGCCCGGTCTCGATCGCCGCGACCTTGGCGCGTAGCGTCGCTTGGCCAAGCGGCGCAACGATGAGGCGGACATAGTCGGCAAGAACGGAGGCGAACTCGCAAGCCAGAAGCGGGCGATCGGGCAGGCTCACCGCCTCGCCTTCCGCCATGATGGATGAAAGACGGACGGGCGCCTCGACGCCACACCCCCCGGCGGACGCGGGCGGCGCGGTGGCCTCCGCGCTCGCGCCGTCCGCGATCAGTTTCGCAAGGCAAGACGAAGCCGGGTCTGCCTTCGGGACGGAGGCCGGCGGCTCGGTCGGTTTTCCAGGAGCCGCGAAATCCGGCGGCCGCGGCGGCGGGAGCGGCGGCTCCTCCGCACGCGCCGAGGCGGCGCAAAGAGCCAGCGCCGCCACGGCCAATGTCCGGCGCCAAATCCTCCGATGCGAAGGCGTCGTCATCAGAACCTCAAGTAAACGACTGATAAAGATGCGGCTTCCCTCGGAGGGGATGTGAATCGCCATCCAATCCTCGTCTTGCGCGGGGCGCTCGCATGCATTATGCGTGCGGAATTGAGTTTCGGCCGGACGACTTGGCCTCGCCGCGCGGCACGCGTCGGACTGACGACCTTCTTCCAAAATCTCGATCACCTCAGCCGGCCGCGCGTCTGCGCGGCCATTTAAACTCGTACCTGAAAGAATCATCTCATGGCGATAGGGACCGTAAAGTGGTTCAACAGCCAAAAGGGCTTTGGCTTCATCCAGCCGGATGACGGCAGCAAGGATGTGTTCGTTCACATCAGCGCCGTCGAGCGCGCCGGAATGTACAGCCTGAACGAAGGACAGAAAGTCTCATATGAGATTGTCGCCGATCGAAGGACCGGAAAATCTTCGGCGGATAACCTAAAAGCCGCGTAGCCCGACCGCGCCTGCGCCTACCGGCTGGAATAAAACGGCGAGACGCAGTGATCTCAGGCCCCCGTGTGTGGCCCGCCATGCGCGGGGGTCTATAAGGCCATCGCGACGCACGCCCCACGCGAGGCGGTGTCGCGCCCGACATTGTCATGGGCGGACATAGGGGCCGCTGTGCTGGGCGTCGAACCGGCGCATGAACCTACCCTCCGAACCGATTGTAAGATCGAGGCGATCGAATCTTCGCGGGTCTTCCATGTCGACGGCCGAGCATCGACGGCCGCGCGGCGAGCGGGAGCCCGCCCACCAAGTTCCGGCCTGCTTGCGCCTGAGTGAAATCAGGGTCGAACGGCGTGCCCACGCCTAGTCAGGACCCCGACCATGAAAAGCAGCGCGGCTTTGACCGTCGCCAGGAGGCGGCCCGAGAATATCATCTTCGGCTGGCCGCACCATAAGCACGAGGCGCTGGCGACGGTTGTCGGTTTGCCGCAGGCCGAGCAGACTTTCGCGCGCCGCATTGAATTGTTCTTTCTCGGAAAACATCGCGCTTCGCCGCGACGTCAGCTAAACCCGATATGGGCCAAAATGTTCCGCTGAAACGCGGCCGAACGACCGCTCCGCCGCCTTGCGGGCTGTCTACCTGGGCCCGCGCGCCGCTCGCCGGGGTCATTTCGCCGGCCAGACTCACCGGGCTTTCGCATCCTCGCTCGCCCGTTCCCCGCCAATTGCCCCAACCTCCATCTTCGCCGCCGCCCGGGAGCGTCGAATCGGGAGAATAAATCGCGCGCCGAAGTTGTTATGGTGGGCTCGATCCAGTGAAGCTGGCCAAATGGCCGTGCGGGAAAGTAAGGAGAACCTGATGGCCGTTTTCTCGTGCGTGTCGACCCAAGGATCGTCTGGCGCTTCGTCTGCGGTAAGTTGGACCCCGACCGCGCCGTTCGGCGTCGGGCTTGCGGTTGCGGCTCTCATGCTCGCAGGCTGCAACGCCAATCAGACGCCCGATCCCTCGTCGCGGACGGTCTCACAGGTCTTCGCCGGTCATTACGTGGAAAACAATCCTTACAATCCCATCAGCTACGCGCAGAACAACACCGGACGCGGCGGCCACTAGCCAACTCTCAGATGGCCGGCCGGTCTTCATTGAACTGGAGGGCGCGAATGCGGATCCCGATCCTTCTGGCGGCTGTGGCGCTCGTGCTCTGCGGCTGCAACGCCAATCAGCCGATCAATCCCTCCGGACTAGCGGGCCGCTGCGCGAATGACGCCGCCTGCAACCCCTACAATCCCTCCAGCTACGCGCAGAACAACACCGGGATTGGCCGCTAAGATCCGGGAGCCGGACGGGGCGGGGAAGCTTTTGCCTGATGGCGTCGATCCGTTTGGATTTTCTGCGAGCCTCGCCATTTGGGTGCGAAAACCCGTTAAAGCCTATTGGATTTCCTTGGATTTCCTTGGATTCTCTCGTCCGAATCGAGCCTTTTCAATGGGTTATAAGGGATTTTCCGTTAACATAAAAAATTCCCCACCCGCCGTTCGCTTGCGCCCTAGGGTTGTAACCTGACTTAGCAAACAGGTTCGGCCTCATCCCTGGCGCCAAGCGGGCTGATTCTGCTGATACCCATACAGGTAACATACATTTCTGGTTTTGCCAAGCCATTTCGCGACTTTCATAGCGGCGCCCTCGGCATCGGCGTCCGGTGACCTCGCCCCCATGAATCCGAACCATCGCGTAGCGTGGCGCGGGTCATTGCGAGCTCGGGGCGCGAGACGAGGAGAGCGCGCGCCGATCGCGCGGCGGCCCAGAACGGCGGCCCGGAAGAAGCGGCGCCTGCAATTGCGCGTTTTGCCCTTGCACATGTGCGCGGACTGTGCGCCAATCGCTATTGTGGGCGGGGAGACCAGGGGATCTTTGCTAGAGCGGGCGACACTCTCAGGTCTGCGGGTCGGCGATGGCATGCTCGCCGCGGAGCCGGCCGCGCCGCTCGAGTCAAGGCGCCAAGCGCGAGACGGATCGACGCTCCTGTGGGGGGGCGCCGATACGCCCGGGCCGCCGCCGATCGTCGCTCCCGGCGTTGGAGCGCCCATCCTGGCGGCTGTCTCGCCGATGCGGCCGGGTCACAGCATCGCGGTCGAGTATAGGGTCAACGGAGGCCCCGTCCGCGAAGCCATCGGGGTGCTCGAGCCGCGCTTCCGCGAGGCCAACGCGCGGATCTTTCGCGCGGTCGTTCCGGGCCAGCCGATTGGGCTGGTCGAGTTCCTGCCGGTGCTTCGTTTCGCCGGCCAGCCGATCTCCGCCCGTCTCCTCGAGTCGGAACAATCGTCCCGGTATCAAGTCGGTCAGGGCGCGACGCCGGTCGCGACCTCGGCCTGCGCCGCCTCTGGCGGGGCTCAGATCGCCGGACGGAGGACGCTGGCGGTGGGAGCCGAAATTCCTTGGCGGCGCGACGATCAAGCTTCGCAAGGAGGTTGTCGGCGTCGTATCGGATGGTCTGCGGATCATCTGGCATTTTGACGAGGCGCCCTTCGTCGGACCGGTGCTCGAAGGGCGTTTCCTGCCCGGCGCCGCCGACTGGATGCGCATCCGATCGGATGGCGTCGCAATCGTCCAGGTGCAGGGATGCATGGAGATGCGCTCCGGGGCGCGCGTCTACATCTCATACGGCGGTTATCTCGAGCTTGGCCACGATGGCTACGCCCGTGCGCTCCGCGGCGAGTTCGATCCGTGGCCTCCGTTCGTGTGCGCGCCGACCTATGCGACGGCCGACAAGGATCTCGAGTGGCTCAATCGGGCGCAATGCCTGATCGTCGGCCGAGTCGACATGAAGGCGCTCACTGTCGAGTCGGACGCCTATCTGATCGAAGTGGGGGGACGAACGAATTCGTAAGAACGCGGCGGCGTAATGCGCTAGGAGCCAAGTCTCACCCGTGCTTCAGATGAAACGCCTTCCCGTTCGTCGATAACGAACCTTGAGGCAAGCCAACCGGAGGGGCGCCGAAATGGCAAACGACCCGCAAGTGCCGTGGACCGACGAGCAGTGGGCCCGCGTCAACCAGGTGATTCAGGAAGAAGCGAAGCGGGCCCGGGTGGCTGCGACCTTCCTGCCGCTCTACGGGCCGCTCGATGCGGATGCGGATTTCGTGCGCAAGCAAGAAATAAGCTACCCCCTGGTGGACGATGAGCTTGCCAAACGCGCCGCCGCGCAGGACGCCCCGGAAGCACCGGCCCGACTGCGGCGGCAAAGCTCAGTCTTGAACCGCGACGCTTATCGATCGACGACAGGGACACGATCCGCCTTGCTACTTTGCAGGTGGTTGTGCCGGTGCGCAACGCCCAGATGGCCGATCCCGAACTGACGAGCGCGCTGGCGCTGTTCCGGCGCGCGGCAAACGTGATCGCTCGGCTCGAGGACGCCGTTGTCTTCCGAGGACTGGCATCGAGTTCAGAGCCGGCCGCGGGACTCTCCGGTTTGCCTCGAATTTGGCAAATCACCGGCGCCGTACAAGCGAGGGGAATTTGGAAGGACCCGCCAGAAAAACCGATAAAGGTCGCCCGGAACTCCGGAGGAAGGAAGAGGGCAGCGGCTTGTCAGCGCGATATCGGAGGCAATCGGCCAACTGGAAGAACGCGGACAGTTTGGTCCGTTCGCGGTGGTCCTTGGTCAACAACTGTTTCTCGTCGCTCAGACCCCCGATTCGCAGTCGCTCGTCTTGCCACAGGACCGCATCATCCCATTTCTGGGCGGGGGCCCGCTGCTACGTTCCTCGACCCTTGACGAGTCGGACGGATTTACCGGCGTAGTTGTCGCCCTCGGCGGGGCGCCCCTCGAACTGGTCGTCGCCTCAGATATCAGCCTGCAATTCCTGCAGGTCAGCGCCGATCCGGCATTTCTCTTTCGCGTATCCGAGAAGATCGCGCTGCGCATCAGGGAAGCTGACGCAATTGTCCAGCTCGACATGGTGGACAAATCAGCGCCCGCATCATCGCCTCCCCCCGACGACAACAAGAACGGAAAAGGAAAATAGGGGAGTCAAACAGCGACATGGACGTCGTCGCGCAACGCCGATCAGAGGACCGGGGGACGAAAGCCATGGCGCCATGACCCATGCCGACTAGGGTCGTCGTCCTAGGAGGCGGCGTCGCGGGGATGAGCGCCGCGCACGAGCTCGTCGAGCGCGGCTTTGAGGTCGTCGTGCTCGAGCGCACCGACCTCGCCGGAGGAAAGGCCCGCAGCATTCCCGTCGTCGACGACGGCGAGGATACAAGCGGCCATCAGCTCGCCAGCGGCGCCGCGGGCCCCATCGAGCACCGATTGCCTGGGGAGCACGGGTTTCGGTTCTTTCCCGGCTTCTACAAGCACGTGGTCGACACCATGCGCCGAACGCCGTCTTTCGACGGACGAAAAGCGGCGGATCATCTGGCGCCCACAACGCGGATCGGATTCACCCAGTACGCCAAGCCCATGTTCGTCGCGCCGTCGGTCTTTCCGCTGACGCCCGGCGACGCCGGGGTTTTGCTGCGCGACATTCTCTTGATGTTCGAGCCGGTCACGGACCTCACCCCGGACGATCTGGCCTTCTTCGGGGCGCGCATCTGGCAGATCCTCACCTCGTGCGCGGAGCGCCGGCTCGGCGAGTACGAACGGATAAGCTGGTGGGACTTCGCCGGCGCCGAGAGTCGATCAGCGGCCTACCAGAAGTTTCTCGCTGTCGGCATCACGCGCTCCCTGGTCGCCGCCAAGGCGCAAAAGGCGAGCACGCGCACGATCGGCGACATATTCGTGCAGCTCGTGCTCTCGATCATCACGCCGACCGCGGTCGCGAGCGACCGCGTGCTCGACGGCCCAACCAATCTGGTCTGGATCGATCCCTGGCTCGCATATCTCGAATCGCGCGGCGTGCGCTACGTGAAGGGAGCCGAGATCGAGGAGATTGTCTGTCAGAACGGACGGATCGCCGGAGTCGCCTTCAGACGACAGGGGAAGCGAGCCGTCGCGACGGGCGACTACTATATCGCGGCGCTGCCGGTCGAGAAAATGGCGCCGTTGGTGAGCGCCGACATGCGGGCGGCCGACCCGACGCTGCGAAATTTGAGCGCGCTCGCCTCCAATGTGGAATGGATGAACGGCATCCAGTTCTACCTGCATCGCAACCTGCCGACCGCGCACGGGCATGTGATTCACATCGATACGGAATGGGCCCTCACCAGCATCTCGCAGCTCCAGTTCTGGCGTGACGCGCCGCCCGAATTCTTGAACGACAGCGAAGTTCACAGCGTGCTCTCGGTCGACGTTTCCGACTGGACGGCGCCGGGATCGACGGGGCGCGCCGCGATCGATTGCTCGCGTGAAGAGGTGGTGCGCGAGACGTGGAGCCAGCTCAAGCGTTCGATGAATTCGGGCGAGGAACTGCTGCGCGAGGAAGATCTGCACTCCTGGTTTCTCGACCCCGACATCACCAACGATCCCACGCGCCCCGCCCGCCTTGCCAACGGCGAGCCGCTGCTCGTCAATCTCACCGACACATGGGCGTTGCGGCCGGAGGCGGCCACCGGCGTTCCGAACCTGTTTCTCGCGTCGGACTACGTCCGCACGTACACCGACCTCGCGACGATGGAGGGCGCCAATGAGGCGGCGCGCCGGGCGGTCAACGGAGTGCTCGACGCCGTGGACTTCGCTGGAAGCCGCTGCGAATTATGGCCGCTGCACGAGCCGGAAATCCTCACGCCCTGGCGATTGTACGATGCGGGGCGATACAAGGCCGGCCTGCCGTGGGACGATTCGCTCATGCAGGTGGCGGCCCAAGCCATTCGCGGCGCTTCCCCGCTGCTCGATAAGGCCCGCCCGCTGCTCGAACACGTGGCGCCCTTCGTCAAGGCGGCCGCCAGCGCGCTCGAACTCAGCGATCGCGGCCTGCCGGACGTGCGCGAACTGAGCGCGGGCGATCCGGTCGAGATACGCCGGTTCACCGGCTTGTCCGCGCCGGAAGCCGCGAGGCTCAATCTCGCCGAGCCGATGTCGGCCGCGAGCGAGATCCTGGGGCCGGCGGGCTTTCTCGAGCGCCTGACCTGGTATCGCGACATGCTCGGCGACACGCTTGCCGAGGGAATTCCGAGCGGGGAGCCCGAGCGCCACCTCTACGGGCTCGTGCGGGATTTTCTTGGGCGATCGGGCAAGGGCCTGCGCCCTGCCCTCTGCATCGCGACCGCGAGAGCGCTGGGCGGGCGCGGGGAGGATGCGCTTCCGGCCGCCGCCGGCCTGGAAATGCTGCACAATGGGTTTCTCGTCCACGACGACATCGAGGACGGCAGCGATTGGCGACGCGGCGCCGCGACCATGCATCGCAGCGCCGGGATTCCAATTGCGCTCAACGCTGGCGATTCCATGAACGCGCTCGCCATGCGCCTTTTCCGCAAGACGGGCGAGCGGCTCGGACCGGTGGCCGGGCATGCGAATCTTCGAGGAAGTCGACCACTTGGTGGTGGAAACCCTCGAGGGGCAGGCCATGGAGCTTGGCTGGGTGCGCGACAACGATCTCACGGTCACGACGGACGACTATCTTCGTCTCGTCTTGAAGAAGACCGCTTGGTACAGCTTCATTCACCCTTTGCGGATCGGCGCCCTTGTCGCCGATGGCGCCGACCGGAAGCTCGACCGGTTCGATCGGTTCGGCTACCTCCTCGGGGCGGCGTTCCAGATCACCGACGACGTCTTGAACCTCGACGGGAGCCTTGCCCGATACGGCAAGGAGATCAACGGGGATCTCTGGGAAGGCAAGCGCACGCTTCTGCTCACGCACGCATTCGGAAAAGCGAATAGCGCGGACCGGACCTGGATCAGGAGCTTTCTGGCGAGGCCGCGCGCGCGCCGGCTGCCGCGCGAGGTCCTGCGGCTGCACGATATCATCGCAAGCAATGGGAGCATCGAATGGGCTCGCCAAGCGGCCACCGCATTTGCGGAAGCCGCGGCGCAGGAATTCGACGCATCGGCATTCGCCGGGGCGCCCGCGAGCGCCGACCTCGACTGGCTTCGGGCCAGCGTCGACTACCTCGTGCGGCGCGACTCGTAATGGCGATTGTGCCGCATTGAGCAATGTGATAAGAGAGCATTCTCTTTCCGATAAGCCCGGTCGAACCGTTTGCGGCCAAACGGATTTCGACGGCGCGTCGGAGCGTTACCTCGAGCAGGTTGCGCCGGAAGGACCTAAGTAAGGGGGAAGGCCCCCAAGCTGCGGAGAACCGGATGCCGGGGATTAGAGAGTGGCTGGGTTCGCATGGCTTTTCCGGGTACGCGGATCGCTTTGCTGAAAATCGAATAGATCTGTCTATCCTGCCCGATCTGACGGACGAAGATCTTAAGGAGCTTGGCGTATTATTGGGTGACCGGCGGCGGATTCTGCGCTTGATCGCCGAGCTCGCCCCCAAGCCTCAACTCTCGGCCACCTCCGGATCGCCGCCGCTCGAGGACGCGGAGCGACGCCAAGTCACGGTGATGTTCGCTGATCTGGTCGGGTCGACGGCGCTCTCCACCGGCATGGACCCGGAGGACCTGCGAGACGTCTTTGCCGCATATTCGAACTGCGCCGAAGAAACCGTAAGCAAGTTCGGCGGAAACGTCGCCCAATACATGGGTGACGGCATCCTGGTGTACTTTGGCTATCCGCACGCCCACGAGGATGACGCCGAACAAGCCGTGAGGGCGGGGCTCGAACTTGTCACGGCGGTCGCCGGACTGAAGACGCGTGTTCCCCAACAGCTTAGGGTTGGCATCGCGACAGGCGTCGTCGTGGTGGGCAATCAGACCCCGAGCATCGTCGGCGAAACCCCGAACCTGGCGGCGCGCCTGCAAAGCATCGCCAAGCCCAACATGGTCGTGATCAGTGAAGGCACCCGCAGGCTTCTTGGGCATCTCTTCGAGCTCGAGGACCTAGGAACGCCGGACTTGAAGGGAATTCTGGCGCCTGTGCAGGTCTGGGCGGTGCTTCGGCCCAGTTCCTCGACGAGCCGCTTCGAGGCGCTGCACCCGAGCGGCATGACGACCCTCGTCGGACGGGAAGAGGAATATGAATTGCTGCGCCGGCGCTGGGCGAAGGCAAAGGAGGGAGAAGGCCAAGCCGTGCTGCTGTCCGGCGAGGCGGGCATCGGAAAATCGCATCTGATGGTCGCTTTCGCCGAACGGCTCAAGGGCGAGCGTTTTCTCCGCGTCCGTTGCTTCTGCTCTCCGCAGCACACGAACAGCGCGCTTTATCCCATCATCGACCACGTGGAGCGCTCCGCCGGCTTTGCCCGCGACGACACGCTGCAAACGAAACTCGACAAACTCGACGCGCTCCTCCGGCAGTCCTGGTCTTCGGAGGAGGATTCCTCGCTCTTTGTCGAAATGCTCTCGCTCCCCAACGAGGGACGCTATCCCACGCTTGACCTCGCGCCCCGGCAGCGCCGCCAAACAACGATGGACGCGCTTGTGCGGCAAGTGGAGATCCTCTCCAACATAGGTCCGCTGCTCATCATCTTTGAGGACGCGCACTGGGCCGACCCTACGACCTTGGAGCTGATGGGCCGGCTGGCGAGCCATATCGCGACCCATCGCGTGCTCATGGTTATTTCCTTCCGGCCGGAGTTCGAGGCGCCGTGGATCGAGCAGGCGCACTTGACGCCTCTCGCCCTTAGCCGGCTTGGGCCGCGCGACGTCGACGTGATGATCGATCACATCGTCGGCGACGACGCCCTGCCTGCGGCGGTGCGCCAGGACATCATCGAGCGAACGGACGGAATTCCGTTGTTCGTCGAGGAGATGACAAAGGCGGTCCTTGAGACTGCGTCCGAGGACGCCGCCCGACGAATTGCCGGCTCTGTTCCCTCTCCGGCGATGTCCGTCCCGGCAAGCCTGCACGCATCGCTGATGGCCCGGCTCGACCGGCTCGGCGGCTCCAAGGAACTTGCGCAGATCGGAGCGGCGATCGGGCGTGAGTTCTCGCACGAGCTTCTGGCCGCGGTGGCGTCCAGACCGGAAGCGAAATTGGAAATGCAGCTCGACAGACTTGTTCGGGCGGGTTTGCTGTTCCGCCAGGGCGCGCCGCCCGATACGGCCTATTTGTTCAAGCACGCCCTCGTGCAGGATGCGGCTTATGGCCTGCTGCTGCGCGAGCCGAGACGCCACCTTCACGCCCGGATCGCCGAAACCCTCGAGAGCAGGTTCAGCGAGACCGCCGACAACAAGCCCGAAGTGCTGGCGCGTCACTGGGCCGAGGCCGGCGTGTTTGAAAAAGCGGCGACCCTGTGGGGGAAGGCCGCTCGGCGATCGGCCCAACGTTCCGCTCTGGTCGAGGCCGAAGAGCAGCTCAAGCGCGCCCTCGACATGATCGCGGCCCTGCCGAGCACGCCCCTCCTGCGCCGAGAGGAGATAAAGCTTCAGGTCGAGCTCATCACGCCGCTTCTCCACGTGCACGGCTATGCAGCGCCCGCGACCAGAGCCGCCGTCGATCGCGCGCGCTCGCTCATCGAACGAGCCGAGGAACTGGGGGAGTCTCCGGAAGATCCCCTCCTGCTATTCTCCGTTCTCTACGGTCTGTGGGTCGCGAACCTGGTCGGCTTCAACGGCGACGGCATGCGAGAACTTGCCGTGCAGTTTTTGGCGCTGGCCGAGGCGCAGAGCGCGACAGGGCCCCTCATGATGGCGCATCGCCAGATGGGTCTATCGCTCCTCCATACCGGGGAAATCGCGGAGGGACGGGTTCATCTCGATCGCGCGATTGCGTTCTATGATCCTGCGCAACATCGCCATCTGGCGACGCGGTTCGGGCAAGACGTTGGCGCTTCGACCTTGGCGTGGAGATCGTTGGCTGCGTTGCTGCTCGGCTATCCCGAGGCGTCGCTCGCCGACAGCGAACGGGCGCTCAAGATTGCACGTGACAGCGCTCACGCAGCGACCCTGATTTATGTGCTCGTTTTCAGCGTTCTCCAGCATGTCCTTTGCGGCCATGTCGAAATGGCCAATGCGCTCCTCGATGAACTCAACATATTGAAGGACCAGATCGGATCGGTGTCTTGGAACGGTTGGAGTTTGGCGCTTAGAGGTTGCGTGTTGATCCGATCCGGAAAGGCCGCCGAAGCGGTCCGAGACCTGTCCGCCGGCATCGCCGCGAATCGTTCGACCGGAAACACGATGTGGACGCCTCTGTTCCTATCGTATCTGGCGCGGGCCAATATAGGCATCGGTCAATTCGACGCAGCCTGGACCAACATCCACGAAGCGATCGGCGCGGTGGAGACGACGAAGGAGAACTGGTGCGAGGCGGAGATCAATCGTGTGGCCGGAGAGATTTCGCTCTTGGGAACAAGGCCGGATGTGATCAAGGCGGAGGCCTATTTCGCCAACGCGCTCGAGATCGCCCGCAAGCAGCAGGCGAAATCCTGGGAGCTTCGAGCCGCAACGAGCGCTGCGCGTTTCTTCTCGGCGCAGGGAAGGCAGGAGTCCGCGCACGACATTCTGGCTCCGGTCTTCGCCTGGTTCACGGAGGGCTTCGACACGCTCGACTTGCGTGAGGCGAAGCTGTTGATCGAGGAACTGACCCAGGACGAGCCACTCAGCGCGACGCCGAGCGTATGAGTGCGAGCCCCTTCATGAACGAAGCGGGCGCCGCCGGCGCTCAAGCGCGTGACGCTCTGCGGCCCGTGCAATCCGCTCCCGCCGGCAACGGCGCCCTGGCGCTTGATTCGGCGAACCTTGTTGCGCGCGCCCTCGCCGTCCTCGACCAGGACAAGACAAGGGGCGGCGCCCGCTCTGGAGAAGCGAATATCGCGAGCCGATTTCCGATCCGACCGGTCAGTCTCGAACCGACCCTCGCGACGACCGACCTCAGGTTGCAGCGGCGTGTCCTTAGCGATGGAGCCGAGTGCTTCTTGCCCATCCGCTACTTCGACGTTCAATGCCTCGTCGCCACCTTTTTGGCGCCGCCCGACAAGGCGTTGGCGCTGCTCGCCGGCGCAGGACTGCAACCGGTGTTGCAGGAAGACGGAAGGGCGGTGGTCGATGTCTATTGCATCGAGTATCGCAAGACGGATATCGGCCCCTACAACGAAGTCGGCCTGACCGTCCGGGCGAGTGCGCCGGGCGACCCGGTTGCGGCGAACTATGTCGTGAACCTTCCCGTCACCACCGCCGTCGCGTGTCGAGCAGGCCGCGAGATCTGGGGCTACAACAAGTTCGTCGCCGCGATCGATGTCAAAAGCGAAGGCAAGACGTTCTCAACCGTTCTGCGCGATAGCGGCCGCGAGATGATCGGCGCGCTCGAAGGGAAGCGTGGGGTTTCGGTTCCGGCGCCGGCCGCCGACATCCTCACCTTCACTCTGCATCACGGTCGACTGATGAAAACCGTCATCAGCGTGCTGACGCCGTCCCTCGCCAGTAGCGGCGAGAGTTTCGTTTTCAAAGTCGGGACGTCGAAGCATTCGATGGCCGGCAACCTACGCGACCTCGGGCTCGATGGAGCTTGCCCGGTTCTCATCCAGTACACCGACCCATTCCAGGCGCTTTTGTTTCCTGGTCGGTTTCTCTGATCTCGGATTTGGCGGCCGGCTGGCGACCCATTGATTGAGCTCTCCCGTTGGCGCGGGTGTGATTAAATAATAGGCGCCTATTTATAGATCACATGCACGCTCAGCTCAGCCTGGGGTTTCCGGCTCCCTCTTCAGGCGGCGAATAGCAATTGTTTTTCAGGGTGTTAGACCCCCGACCGGAAGATGGCACGCGCCTTGTAAGGCCGCCTTGGGCGGGACGCGCTCGCGTTCCGATCTCACCGCACGGAAGCGGTACGGTTCCAGTACCGCCGCGGGGCGTCACCATGGGGCGAGGTTCATGAAAATCGTAATGGCGATCATAAAGCCGTTCAAGCTGGAGGAGGTGCGCGATGCGCTCACCGCCCTCGGAGTGCACGGTCTGACGGTTACGGAGGTTAAGGGCTACGGCCGACAGAAGGGGCATACCGAAATCTATCGCGGAGCCGAGTACGCCGTGAGCTTCCTTCCCAAGCTGAAAATCGAGGTCGCTGTCAGCGCCGAAATGGCCGACAAGGTGGTCGAAGCGATCGTCGCCACGGCGCGCACCGGCCAGATCGGCGACGGCAAGATTTTCGTCTACGGCCTCGACTCGGCGGTCAGGATCCGCACGGGCGAGACGGACAAGGACGCGCTTTAGGCGCGGACCGCTTCACCCATCCAGATTCGGAGTTCCTCAACCATGAAACCACGACGAATATTGACTGGCCTCGCGGCTGCTCTAGCGACGGTCATGTTCATCGGCCTCGCCGCGCCCGTTGCGATCGCGCAGGACAAAGCGGACACGCCCGCGGCCGCCGCTCCTGCAGCGCCCGCCGCCACGCCTGCAGCGCCCGCCGCCGCCCCGCGGCACCGCGCCGGCGCCGCCGCAACGCCGGCCGCTCCGCCGAGCTGCGGCGGCGGCGTCGTCGAAAAGTGCACCGTCAATTCCGGCGACACAGCGTGGGTTTTGACCTCGGTCGCGCTCGTTCTGATGATGACCATACCGGGCCTGGGGCTCTTCTACGGCGGCATGGTCAGCAAGAAGAACGTCGGCGACACGGTGATGACGAGCTTCGCCATCACCGCGCTGGTCACGGTGATCTACTTCGTTCTCACCTACAGCCTCGCGTTCACCGGCGGCAGCGCGTTCGTCGGCGGCTTCTCGCGCGTCTTTCTCCAGGGCATCCACTACGACCTGGCGAGCGGGGCCAATAACCCCAATCCCTTGGCGCCGACGATCCCCGAGACCGTCTACATGATGTTCCAGATGACGTTCGCGATCATCACGCCGGCGCTCATCGCGGGCTCGTTCGCGGAACGCATGAAGTTCTCGGCGATGCTGTGGTTCATCGGCCTGTGGGCGATCTTCGTCTACGCGCCCGTCGCCCATTGGGTCTGGGGCCCCGACGGCTTCATGAGCGCGGTCAACGTCGACGCCAAAGGCAACTTCCAGGGCTGGTTCCAGGTCCTCGACTTCGCCGGCGGAACCGTCGTTCACATCAATGCGGGCGTCGCCGGACTGGTGTCGTGCCTCCTGCTCGGCAAGAGGAAGGCGCCGGCGCCCGGCCACAACATGGTGCTCACCTTCATCGGCGCGAGCCTCCTGTGGGTCGGCTGGTTCGGCTTCAACGCCGGTTCCGCGGTGACCGCGGGCCTGCAAGCCGGCATGGCGATGACCGTCACCCAGATCGCAACCGCGGTCGCGGCGCTGACCTGGATGTTCGTCGAGTGGGGCCACCGCGGCAAGCCGACCGTCATCGGCATCTGCTCGGGCGCGGTCGCCGGCCTCGTCGCCATCACGCCCGCCTCCGGCTTCGTCGGCCCGATCGGCGCGCTGGTGATCGGCGTCGCCTGCGGGATTGGCTGCTACTGGGGCGCAACCGGCCTCAAGCACTCGTTTGGCTACGACGACGCCCTGGACGCCTTCGGCGTGCATGCCGTCGGCGGAATCATCGGGGCGCTGCTGACCGGCGTGTTCGCAGTCAACGAGTTCAGCGGCCATTCCGGTCTACTCGAAGGCGATGTCGGACAGTTCATCAATCAGATCAAGGGGGTGGTTACGGTTATCGTCTACGACGGGATTGTGACCTTCATCATCCTGAAGATCGTCGACGTCGCGGTCGGCCTGCGCGTCTCCGAAGAAGTGGAGCGTGATGGGCTCGATCTCGCCCTTCACGGCGAAGTCGTTCACTAAAGCTACGGCGCACGGCGGCCTTTGGCGGCCGCCGTGCCAAGGTTCCCCCCCGCGGACCTTGGGCGCCCTTCGGGGCGCCCATTTTTTCCGCCCGATCGTCCGCCTTTGCGCAGCCCATGAGGCGCGCGGAGAATGCGGCTAGAAAAAGGAATCGCGACCCGGGCCGTCCCCGCCAAGGGCCGAACCGGACGCAAGCACCAAACACCGCCGGCGGTTAACAGGCAATCCGCCTGTTCGCAACGCTCGGGCGTCAGCTTTGGCGGCTGCCGTTTGCTATCTGGAGAGCGCCGATGGTTGACCGAGTTCGCAGGCCCCGGCCTCGTTGGCGCCGAGGCGGCGCGGTGGCCGGAAACGTTCGATCCTTTTACCAGCCAACCTCTAATTCATGCGCGACTTGCGCTGCGCCTCTATTCTTTGCTCGACCCGACTATCGTATAGGTGGCACTCACCTCTCAAGTGGGCTCGAAGCGCCGGCGCGCTGCCTAGGACTTCGCCGCAATGAGGACAGACGTCTTCCTCAATGTTCTCCTCCGGCCAAAGTTCGATGTCGATCCTTGGCTGCGGATCGCGGCGGGCGCGGAGATCATGTCGCATTTCTGCTTCCTTATCCCGGTGTATAGCCGTCCCATCGACCTACATTGTTTAAACTTACCGCGGCGGAACTAGGACTCCAAGGCGCCGATATGTGGAAGTAAAAAAGTACATTTGACAATGCAGTCGTGTTTCTTGGCCTGATCGAGGATACGCCACTGCACCCTAAGGCCCGGTAAATTGACCGGTCCCCGGTGTGTGACAAAAGCCGACGATTGGAAACGCAGATCGGCGATGTTCGGTTCCCGCTATCCGCGATTACCGCCGCTTTCGGCGCTCCCCGCCAGGCGGACGCCTCAGAAGCTGATCTGGTACAGTTCGCCCGTACTGAGCCGGCAGCGGCCCGTCCCATGCACGACGTCCGCAACTGCGAGGTCGCAGCTCATTGATTTGCCTCGCCCGTCGTTGGCCATTCCAATGGCTGGCCGAGTGAGGGGGTGCGAAAGGATTTCGCCGGTCCCGAAGGAGGCCGTCGCCGCCGAACAGACGCCGAAGCAGAACGGACCCGCCGACGGCGCGGCGACAAACGTATAGGCGCCCTCCAACCGATCGCCATCAGGCATACGCACGGAGAGCGAACCGGTCGATTGGCCATATTCCGCGACATAGCCGAGCGTGATTTGGGGCGAAGCGCGCCCCGCTCCCGGTCCGTGCGGGATGACGACAGCCTGCGTGGCGCATGAACTCAAAGCCAGGCAGACCGGCAACGCGATCAATCGGCAAGTCGACATGCGTGGTTCGCGCGCCCCCCGAGGCCCATCCTAGTGAAGGTGAAACAGCGTTGCGACGTGGCTCGTGACAGCTTCACCCTGCGCCTTCAAGGCGGAATCCCCCGTGATGATCGAAGCGTAGAGCAACGCCAACGCCACTTCGGGATAGTTCACGTCTTTCAGATGGCCCATGAACTCTTCCTGCCCAAGCCCGGTTCGCGAATTGCCCTCGACCGCGACCAACCCATCCGCCCGGATCCGGGTCTTCTCCCAGGCCGCGGCCCGCTTCAAGGCGTCTTCCAGGCGCGACCGGTAAGCGGGATCGTCCGCGTAGGCGATCAGGCCCGTGATATTGAGCATCGACACCGCCTGATAGCTGCTGTCCGAGCCGTTATGCTCGTTGAAGGCGCCATCAGCGCTCTGATTTGCCAGGCCAGATTCCACGAAACCCGCGCCAATCTTGCGGAGCGCAGAATCCTCGAGGATCTTACCATTCAGGTCGAACGCGACCGCATCGAAGAAAAGCCGGTTCGTCGCCAGGCGGTCCTGCCGGTTCAGTTCCGCCGTGTTCGCGGCCAGCCAGCGCATGGCGAGGGCCAGCTTCGGACGCAGCGCATCGAGTTGCGTCCCGTACGGGTCGCGAAACTCACTGTGGTTTACCAGGAGGCTGATCCGTCCGAAGGCCTGCAGAAAAAACGCGTCCACGCCAGCGGCCTTCTCCGCCGAGGCTCCCTGCGTATTGTTGAAATTGCCGGCTGGCGCCTGGTTCCTGAACGCATATTCCATCGCGCGAACCGTCGCCTTCACGTCTTCGCTGTTCCGGGTGACGAGGCCTCTGAGAATCAGCCAGATCGCGTCGCGCTGAGCGGCGGCGTCCGAATAGGCCGTCTTGTTCCGGCCGATCGCCCCATCGCTCGCTACGTCCGGCGCCCGCGCCAGAATGAGCCGGCGATATGTCGGGCTCTCCCTGATCGCTTCCACGAGCTTCGCCTCGAGAATCGGGCCGGAGAACGCACGCGTCGGTCCGGCCGAGGCCGTCGAGGCAGCCCCATCGTTCGGTGGAGCGATTGCCGAGCGCATCTCAATGTCGCGAAGTTTCTGATCAAGCTGATCCAGCAAGGCGGCGACTTCGGCGCTCTTCCGCGCTTTGGCGGCGGATCTCAGCGCATCAATGGCGGAGGAAAGGGAAGAAGATCGACCCCCGACCGCTTCAGCGCTTCGTATCGGTCCTTCAAGGCGGAAAATCTCTGTTCGAGCGCGGCGCTGTCCAGTTGAGCCGCGGCGCCGTGGCTCATGACAATGAGACCAAGCGCGACCCGTCGGGTGAATTTCAGCACCGGGCGCCCCCGCGCCACGGGCCAAATCGCGAGATCGTCGCGGTCATCTGGCCACGCAAGATAGAGAACGCCTTCCGGAAGCAACAACTGGATCGGCCAATAAGCAACACTCCTGCGCGAACTTGCCTCTGCCGGTGGGAAACGGTTCCTGCGCGTTGACTTCGCGTCCGCCCCTATGCCAGCGTCACTTAGCGAATCTCCCACGCTTTCTACAAGCTGCCGGTTCAGGAGATTCCTTATTTTTGGGCTCTCGGGGACACCACGCTTCTATGACCTGGCCGAACCGTATTAGCGGCCGCCTTGCCGTTCATCTGTAGGATCACAGATGTTTTCGGTGCAGTCAACAGGCGCTGCGCATGTGTTCCGATTCTCCCGACCTGAAGCGGTAGGGAATGGAAACATTGGCGTCGTTTACCTGGCCGCGAAGATGGAATTGCGCGGATCATGAAGAGGGGTCCGGACGTCGGCTCCCGGAAGCGCCAGCGCTCATCCAAGATGAGCGAGGAAGCGAGCGCAGACCTGCCCCGTTTCCTCACGGTGTTGGCGCTGGCGGCCGCGACCCTGTTGTCGGCATGCAATGTCGCTGGGAATCCCCTTTCGCCCGAGCCCGCGGCGACGGCGAGCAATTCCCCCCCGGTTTCGGCGCCGTCCGGAGGAGCGGCGGACCCGCTTCCGGCGCGGATCACTGGCGTGGAGCCGGCGACGCTCCAGCGCGGGGAAGTCCTCACCTTCGATAAGGCGTACAGCCTCCTTGCGAAACGGAGTGACAGCCTGTCGCAACTGCGACGCGCGATTGATCGGTCGAAAGTCAACTACCAGTCCGTCGCGGCGGGCTACGCCTCAGACTGGCAAGCGACCGCCTTCGGCCGCGCGCAACCTCCACTTAATACAGGATCGATTAACGACAATCCTTTCCTGGTCAACACGGCGGGCGCCGGCAACAGCGCCAGCGCCGTGAGCAATGTCGGGGGCAGCTACTTCGACGTCGCGGGCGCGGAACTCAGATGGACCTTGCCGTGGTGGCACAAGGAAGGCGTCAAGTTCGACGCTCAGTCCTCTCAAATCGATATCGCCATCGCGCAGGAAAATTATGTAGCTACGGAGAAGACGGAAACCGCCAATCTGTTGAAAGCTTATGTTCAGGTGCGTCTCTACGAAGAAAAGGTTCGCGTATCGACCGAGCAGCTCAATGTCGACCGGTCCCGTCACGATTTCATGCTAAAAGGACAAAAGCTTGGCAAGCAATCCGACCTGGACCTCATCACGCAGGAAGGCGATCTTCAAAATCAAGAGGCCACAACAGCGCATTTGCAATATCAATTGTCGCTCAAGCTGCAGGCGTTTTTTGATACTCTGAACGTTCCGGAGAACGACGTTAAATTCTGCCGCAACTACTTCGAATTCTTTACGTTCAATCCGAAAGAATGGGACGTGAATGGTGCGCTCGAGGAGCAGTCGCGCATGCTGAACCTGGAAATCGCCAAGCAGGAGATTCAGAAGCAGAAAGCCGACGTCGTCTGGGAGCCGAGCCTGGCGTTCTCAAGCGCTTACTGGCGTCAATGGGAAGTCTCGGCGCCTCATGCAAATCAGAATGTTCTGGGGCTGGGCGCCACCCTGACCGTGCCGGTCCCGAATTTCGCTCAGTCCGCCGCCAACCAGGATCTGACGCGCCTGGATATGACGAACCTCTTGGCGAAGCTCGACGAAGAGGTCTTGCGGACAAAGCGCATGTCGCAGGGCGACAGCGACCGAATTCCGATCCTGGCGGCGAACTTGAAAAAGCGCATGCAAGCGCTCGCCGCGTTCAACAAGCAGCTTGCGGAGACGCGAAAATCGTTTCAGCTAGGTCTCATCACGTATTTGCAAGTGCAAACGACCGAAAACACGATTCAGCAAAACACTGAGCAGTTCTATGACGACATGGCGGACTATGTGAATCTGGTCATCGACTTCGCCCGCCTTCATGGGCGGCCCTTCCCCGTGCCGAGGACGTGCTCGACCGGGTGAACTCCTCAGTCCCTAAAGTGGGTAAGTCGCCGATCCGGCGAGCCGGCTGCGGCGATCGATGTCGCAAGACACGGCTCCACCTAGGCGACGCCGCTCGATCCGCTTTCCCAAGCAAATAAAGCTTGAAATATGCGCCCTTGCGCTGTAAATGTCGTGACGTAGTATTCTGCAACGGGACGGTTGTCTGAAGCGGAGGCCAGCGACGCAGCCGTGATGGATGTCGTGGAGCAACAGGGGCGTCGGCGTGGTCCGGTCGCCCGATTTACGACGGAATCGCGGGCTATGGAGGCGCCTTTGAAACCGCTCCGCAACCGTCGCAAAGCCTCGGCGAGTGGAGCGCGTTGGTGCACGCGCGGACAAAGCCGATGGTAACGGAACTGGGGCTCAACGAAGCTCTTTTGGTATTGAGGATGTCACAGTTCTTAATTTAAGCTAGAAGTGGGTAGCGGGTTGCCCGCGGTCGCAGGGGCCCCAAAGATACATACACCCGGGATGTTGTCGTAAGCGTATCTGTATGGAGAAACTGTGGCCCATCGTCGTCGATCAGGATTCGCCTGGCTAGTGCTCCTTGTGTGTATACTCGGCGCTTGCGTCGCGTTTGCACGCTTCGTTGCCTTCCCGGTCTATAAGCAGCCGGACTCGCGCCTCTGGAATACCTGGGCAGGGTATCCCTCCGTTTTGCGCAAGCTGGGCCACCCCATCCCGGTTTCGGTGACTTCGGCCGAAAATCGCCAGATGGTCAACATCATTTCGGCTGTGGGGACTGTCCAATATTTGAATAGCACGCCCTTGAACGTCGATAACGTGGGCATCGTGGTCAACGTCCGGGTGGTCCCCGGCGATCACGTCGATCCCGGCGACACGCTTCTCACTTTGAGCACGGGTGGTCAGGAGGCCAGACAAGCCAAGCTGGACTTGGACTCGAAGACGGCGAGTTACGACAAGGCCAAGGCGGACTATGACCGCGATCTCGAGGCCCTGAAGCACGGCCTCCTCTCCCAGGCCGCGTTTGACGTCACAAAGGCCGCGTACCTCGAGGCCGACGCCAACATGCGAAAATCGCAGGACACGCTGGCGACGACTCTACCATCCCGGAGCGAGAAAGTGCTGGCGGCGCAGGGCTTCAAGAGGCCTCCCACGAACGCTCTCGCCGCCGCGAACAATGATCCGCCGCCTCCGGGCTTGAGCGGCCCCGATCTCGCGCCGAACATGCGCGGACTTGGAGAGCAGGTGCCGGTGCTGTCGCTAATTTCCGGGACAGTGACGTCCGTCAACGCCTTTGTCGGACAGAATCTGACGGATGCGACCAACAAGCTGATGACGATCGGCGACAGGCTGGTGTTTCTGGCGTCCGCCGACCAGCGGTACTTTTCCGACCTCAAGATCGGCGACGTGGCGACGATCTATCTGCGCGCCTTGGATGGTGGAGTCATTTGAGGGGCGGGTCATCCGCATCGCGCCGATTGTCAGCGCGAGCACCGGAGGGAGCGGCGGCTCAGGCAGTCCGGCCCAGACGCCCTACACCTTCCCGGTGTGGCTCGAGATCGACTCGAAGGGCAAGAAACTCGCCGCCGGCATGAACGGCTATGCTCTCTTCAAGCGCGAGTTCGAGACGCTGGCGGTCCCTCAATCCGCCCTGATGCGCTACTCGGGCGGCGAAGGCGTGGTCGGCGTCGTGACGCCCGGACAATCGCGTCCATTTCACGTCAGTCACCTATTCGATCAACGCGGACGGCTGGGTCGCGATCGATAGCGGAATATCGGCCGACGCCAAGCTAGTCGTAGCCGGGCAAACCGGGTTGCACGAAGGCGACAAGATTACCATTCAGTCGACCGCCGAACCGCAGAATTAGGTCACGCCCGGCGTTCACGCAGAAGCAGTCCATGATCTCCATTTTATTGCGTCCATTTGTCATTTTGGAGCGGATCGAGCGCGGAACGTGGACCGTTCTGGTCGGCGTGCTGTTCCTTGCGGTCGGTTTCTCGTCCCATTGGCTCCAGGTCCCATCGACCCTCTTGAGCGGTTTCGACAGGGGTAGGTTCCGAATAGCATTCAATGAACCGACGGAGGCGTTCGCGCTCCGGATGATGGTCTTGATCGTGGTCGTCGTCCTCATATTCGGATTGATTCGGGGAGAACGAACGCGTTTTGCGGTGCGCTTTCTCGTCTGGGCGTTGCTCACCGCGACTCTCGTATTTCCCTACGCTGTGCGGCTTTGGGACCCCGAGATCACGTTTGATAGCGAGGTGCTTTGGAACAGCCTCGACGCGGTAGCCTTGACCGAGATGGACCACTCCTACAACGCGCAGCAACTCGACTGGCGAGGCGATCAGCAAATTGATCCTCTCAGCTCGAAGAGGCTAATGCAATCGCTTGGCGCCCCGCTCGCGGTCATCCTGCCAGGAGCGCCCGGCGGCGCGAAACCCGGGCCGGAGGGGTCTGAGGGCAGAGTGGGTTCGCCGATCTCGGACGGTCTCGACTTGTCAATCTTCCGGCTCGCTCGGGTCGGCAGACGTGATGTCAGAGATTTTCGGCTATTCAAACGCATTCCTCAACCTCGCCGGAAAGGGATGGTACTTCAGTCTCATCGGAACGATTGTCGCGCTTCTCGGGCTCTACCTTCCCAGCGATCGTGGAGTTCGTTTCTTCCTCCGCGACATGAGGTGGATGGCGGCTTGCTGGGCGCTGTTACTGGTTGTGCTGCTGACCCCGCGCGCGATCTCAGAGGCTCTGCTTGCGGAGGCGGACGGTCGCAATCGCAAGCGGTGACAATGCAATTGCAGAACAGCGATCTACGCCACGCCGCGTTCTGGAAACCTAATCTCCGCTACAGTTTCCTCTTCCATGAAAAGCTTGGGCAGCTCACCCGCGCTCGAAATTGCGACAGTTGCCCTCAATCCTTGCTGAGCGTCGCTTACAACGACTTGCTTAGCGGCAGGTTCGTCGAGGGCATCGAGGAGTTGGAGAGATTTCGCAAGCTCTATCCGGACCGCGCCGAATTCCGCTATTGGCTCGGTTTTGCATATATTCAGCTCGGGATACGAGCTTTTCAATAGAGGAGAGAAGTCGGCGGCCTCCGAGAGTTGGCGGAAGGCGCTCCAGTACACTCCAACAGACGCCATGGCATTGTGGGGACTGGCCTTGGCTCGACTACACTTGCGCCAGTTCGATGCGGCTGCGCGGTCGTTGGAAGTGATCGTCCAACTCCAGAAGACCGTTTCTTTCAGACCTTTTCCCGTCACTTCGCAATGGCGCGTTGTCGCAGGCGTGGGCTGCGCTCCAAGACGGGGATGTAGAACACGCTCATGACTTATACTCGCTCTCTCTGACCCCGGAGAATTGGTGAGCCTCTCGCGCCTGTCCTTGCTGGCCTGGCTGCTTCTGCTGCTTTCGAGTTCCTTCCTGCTGGCCGTCAATCTAAGCCATTGGATGCTGCCCGGGCGAAGCGGCCTAACGCGCAATGGACTGGCCGGTCCATTGGATCGAGCCGGACGTGCCGAGCAAGCGAGCCTATTACCGCTCGACGGTCGACGTGCCATTCACCCCGCTTTGGGGTTGGGTTGTCGATCGCTGCGGAAGACTACATCGTATATGTTGACGGTCGCATCGTTGCGTCGAATAACGTTTCCGCGGACAGCACCCGTCCGCTGCAGTCCGCAGATCAGCGACCAGGCACAGTCCATGACCCCCTTTGGTCCGGCCGTAGCTTACGGACCCGAGCTGCGGCGGGCCGGCAACTCGGAATGGCGCTTTCCCCAGCACGTGCAAATAACCGCCTATCTCCAGCCCGGCCGGAATGTCATTGCAGTCTTCGCGCAATCGCCATCGCGATCCGGAGCGCAATTCGCCATTCAAGGTGAAATTCTGGGGGAAGGACAGCGGGTTGCCATACCGGCGAAGGCGCAGGATTGGAAAACGTCAACGGTATCGAGCCCAATAAGCGGTCATGCCATGGTATTCGCCCCAGACCGAGGCGCTGGACTGGCCGCCGGCGAAGACCGGCGCACTCATAGACCAGAGTTTTTATGCGACGGCGCCCGCCGGCTATCTGGGAAACGATGATGCCGCGCGTTGGTTTGACGGGGCCCACCTCGGGCGGTGATTTACGGTTTGGGCTCGGTTTTCCCGGAGTTGCGCCTGTCCAGTACGAAGGCGGCTGGATTCGTGTCTACAGCAACTGGCTCTATTACCTTTTTGTAGGCGATCAACTCGTTGGCGAGGGCGGCGGCGACGGCAGGGCGGAGGCGTGGGACCTCACCAGCTTTCCTGAGTCCCTTTCCCCAGCGTTTGAGCCTTCGGCTCGTGCGCCAAACAGGCCCTTTCCTGTCGCCCTGGAGACCCAGTCGGTCCCGCTCGTCGTTGTGGACGGACAGATCGGGAACCGCCGATTTTCCAGCGAAAGTGGCTGGCAGCGGATGGAGGAGACCGATCCGAAATGGCTATCCGGCGCCGGGAGCTCGAAGTCTCGCCGCGCTTGCGAGGCAAGATACGCCTCCGCTCGCGGTCACCTTTCAGTTTCCTGCAGAGCTTGGCTTATCGTGGTCCAGCAAATTCGCCGTGCTCTGGCTTGCGTGCACCGCTGGCTTGTTGGCGTCTGTATTATGCGCTCCGGTTCGCGGAGCGGTTACGGGGAAGGCTTCAGAGATTCCCCGAGTGCGGCGGCGGTGTGGATGCTCTCCCTCCCGATACTCGGCATAATCGTTGCCGAGGCGCTGCAACTCAGGTTGTCGGGGACCGACGGCATTCTCCTGTTCATTCGCCCAGAAAACCTGTGGTTTGTCCAGATTTTAGGCCCGTTTTTCCTGGCGGCCGCAATCGCGGCCTATTACACCGCTCCGGCGCATGTCAGCGACGCCGATGCCGTGGGCGGATTATTTGCGCGCGGCATCTGCCGACACTTGCGTTAATCGGGATTATTGCGCTCGCTCTCGGACTGCGCGTCTATAACATCGGTTTCGAAGATCTGCAGGCCGACGAGAAAGTCAGTTGGGATGCAGCTGCCGGCGTATTGCGCACCGGTTTGCCTGTGGAATATTCCGGTATCTTCTATACTCGGTCCGCACTGTACCATGAACGTCTAGCGGGCTGGTTGTACTTGTTCGGCAACACGAAGGTCGCGGCGCGCATGTTCGCTGTGATTCCCGGCGTGCTGTCGGTCTGGTTCACCTATCGCCTCACTCTTCTGGCTTCCGGCGGCAGACGGATACCGGCGCTTATCGCGGCCCTTGTGATCGCGGTCGATCCGTGGGAATTGCGAAATACGCAGAATATCCGCTTCTACCAACAGGTGCAGACTTTAAGCATCGTGACGATGGAGGCGTTTCCTCTTGGGCTTCGTCGATCGCCGCGGGAAGATTTATCAAAATATCTTCTTCGTCCTGGCCAGCATGGCATGCTTCAGTCAGGAAGTCTTTGTTTTGACATTTCCTGGATTCTGCATCGCTGGACTGTATTTCTATCGACCGTGGCGATGGCGTGATAATCTTAACGTCTGTGTTGGATTCGTAATCGTACTAAGCCTGGCCATTTATGACATCTTGATATTCGAGGTCATGACGCTGACGGCGAACAATGGCATATCAAGTAGCGATCTGCCGGCTATGATGTTACACGTGTTGAGCGTCCCAACTCTCACAGCTTTCGTTCTTTGTCGGTCAAGCACAAATTCGCTTGCTTTTCTCAATAATGTTCCTCTGTGGGCTGCTGTATTGGATACGCCGATCAAACCGCACATTGGGACACTCTACATTCAAATTATATGCGGGGTGATCACGGGCACCATCCTCGTGATGCAGATCCAGAATCGCTATCGTCTACTTGTTCTATCCATTCCTGGTCGTAATCGCGGTTGTCACTTCTGACGCAATCCTGCGAGACGTCGCCTCTGCGATAAGCGCCTTTGCGGGCAGCGGCGCGGAGGCCCTTAGTAAGAGATGGTTACGCTTCGCGGGCGGCCTCGCCGTGATCGGCCTGCTCATCAATATGGAGCCTGGCAAGGTGTTGCAGTCGTACAATTGGGCCACCATTACCCAGGAGGAATCGGGTTTTCGGTACGTCGTAGACCATCGTCTCCCGGGAGACGCGGTGTTGGCCAACTTGCCGGATTTGTCGCGTCAGTCGTCGGCGATCTCGACTACGCTCTGACAGACCGATTTCAATTCGACACACTGTACCAGCCCGGCAACGAAATTGTGGACCGATGGGCGGGGGGGACCCTTCTGAGCAATCTCGACATGTTGCGCAAGGCGCTGTTGACCCACGACCGCGTCTGGATGGTTCTTACCGACGTTAAGGTGCGAAACTATCCAAAAACTTGGCAAGATCTGTTAGCCTCGGCCGAGACCAAATATGAATGGTTTGGCGGCAAAGTCGTGCTGTGGGAGCGAAAGGCTGGGACGCTCCCTCTGACAGCGGACGGCGGCGGCGCCAATAACAGTTATTGATTTTAGGGTCGTCAACTTCAGCGATGTGGAATGTGTGATTACAATCGTGTCGGACGTCACGCACTGCTGGACGAATTTGCAATTCACGGTGGTTGAGTTCACCGTCGCGCATGGCAATAGGCAGCGGGTCGAGGAGATGCGTCCGCGCCTGTCCATGTCGTGGCAACCTAGCCGCCGGGTCCAGCCTCCACGACGATGATGTCGAACATCATTCGGTCTGCGTCGTCGTTCTTGCAGTTTCTAGACCCCTCCGCCCGCGCGATCGCGCCTTAAAGGTCCGAGCGCTGACGCGATCGAGCAAGTCGATGATGTCCTTGAGGCTGTCTCGCGGAATGCCCTGGGTGATGAAGACGATGCGCGTCCGACGATCGCTGTCCGGCCAACGTTCGAGCCAGGTCATTGTGTGCAGAAGATGTTGCGCGCCCTGAATCACCGCCGGTCGCCCCGGTTCCTCGGCGATGTTGACGAGACCCTTGACCCGAAGGAGCCCTGCGCCAAGATTCTGGGCGATCCCGTCTAACAGGAACTGGACTTCCTCGCGCGTCAGAGGACTGTCGCGCGTGAGCACAAAATTCTCGATACCCCTTCCCTCGAAATGATGATTATGCGCATGGCGCGCGTGATCATGTTCGTCATGATCATCATGATCAGGATCGTTGCCGCCCGCATCTTGATCATGAGCGGCGTTCTGATGCGCCTGGACATTGAGCCACGGCCGGGGATCCGCCCGTGGGTCGGCGGGATCGAACCCCGGAGATGCAAGCAGTTTGGCGACTGCAACGGAAGACCAATCGACCTCCGCGATCTCGGCTGACGGGTTGATCCGGCGGAGATCGAGCCGGGTTCGTGACGAGCAGTTTTGTCTGTCGCCTGCGACCATGTCGAGTTTCGTAATCCGAATCTGGTCCGCGAGCGCGGCCTGCCGAACCGCCTCTTCATGCGCTTCCGACGTTCCAGGCCAGTTGACCGCATCGACGAGGGTCAAGACGCTCGCAACCCGGTAGAGCCCATCCAGCGTCGGCTCTGACAGGAACGCCTGAAGGACCGGGCCCGGCTCGGCGAGCCCCGACGTCTCGATGACAACATTGTCGAAGGCAGCAATCTCGCCAGCTTGCCGGGCGTGGTAGAGAGAATTGAGCGTACCGATCAGGTCGCTTCGAACCGTGCAACAAAGGCAGCCATTCTCGAGTACGACCACGGAGTCGGAGCTGCTTGCGAACAGCTGGTGGTCAAGACCGACCTCGCCGAACTCGTTGACTACGACGACCGTCTTCGAGAGCTGCGGAGAACGTAGGGCGGCGTTGATGAGAGTCGTCTTCCCGCTTCCGAGAAACCCTGTGACGAGGGTTACCGGGACCCGGCTTTTGGTTTCGGTCGGCTGGCTTTCGACAGACATTGGGGTTTCCGGTCAAAACACTTCGCAACCCGGAAGGCCACAGGAGATCAGCCGGTCCGATGGGAAGTTGGTGATAATCTCGCACCCGTCCGTGGTGACGACGACTTCCTCCTCAATTCGTGCGGCCCCGGAGCCGTCGTCCGCGCCCTTCCACGTCTCGAGCGCGAACACCATGCCTTCGACCAGTGGCCGGTTCTGTCCACGGAAGCGTTTGGAGAAAATCGGACGTTCCCAGAGGGACAATCCGACGCCGTGACCGTATTGCAGGAGAAACGCCTCGGCCTCATCCCGGTAGCCGAACTCCTGAGCGTCCGGCCACACGGACGCAACCTCGTCGGGCGTCACGCCCGGGCGGATCATGTCGATCGAGGCGCTGATCCATTTCGACGCGGTCTCATAGGCGTCGATCTGATGTTTGTTCGGCTCGCCACAGATGAAGGTGCGGTAGTAGCAGGTGCGATACCCGTTGAATGAATGCATGATGTCGAGAAAAATCATGTCGCCAGGCTGAAGCATGCGATCTGAAAACGTATGCGAATGCGGCCGGCCGCGGCGGCCGGACACGGAGTTCACGCATTCGACGCGCTCGGCTCCCATGCGGAACAACCGGTCATTGGCGATCGCGACGAGTTCGTTCTCCTTGGTTCCCGGCCGGATCGCGCGGACGATGTCGACATAGGTCGCGTCAACCATCGACGCGGCGACCTTGAGCAACTCGATCTCGTCCTCGGTCTTGATCTCGCGCGCGTCGAGCAGCGCCTGCTGACCATCGACGACTTCGATCCCCTCCGCCTCGAGCGCGCGCAGCATCCCGATCTCCATCATGTCGATGCCGAGCGGCTCCTTGTCGATGCCGTAATGCACGAGCGCCTTCTTGACCTGCTTGGCGAAATCGTGCTGCACGTTCATCGACGGAGGGATCGCCCCCTGCATCGTCGTAATGGGCGCGGCGACGTTCTCGGAGATCCACGGCGAAGAGACGCGCTTGGCGGGCGGGGCCGGGTCCCATAGGAACGGCTTGCCTTCGGCAGGGCACAGCGCATAGCGGAAAAACTTGTCGCGCGCCCATTCGCCGATATGAGTTGAGGTGACGTAGCGGATATTGTCGAAATTGAAGCAGAGCGCCGCGCCAAGGCCCGCATAGCGGATCGCGGTTTGCGCGCGTTTCAGCCGCTCGACGGAGAGGCGATGATAGTTGACCCCCTGTTCCCAATCTTTGGCCATCATGCCCCAGGCGGCCGTCGAATGCGGACTATTGTATTTCACCGGGGTCCTCCCTTGAACGCTGCAAGTGGACGGCATGCGCCGTCAAAGATCTAACGAAAATTCTCCGGCCCAGTCGCGCGTTTCGAGGACTTGAGCCGCGAGAGGAAAGCGGCCGAATAGGCGCCGTCGAAAGCCCGGTGATCGAAACTCTGCCCGATTAGGCCGGTCATACGCGGCGCGATGAAGTCGCCCTCTTGCGTCGACACGACCGCGGGCTTGAGGCGGATCGCGTCGATAGAGAGAACGCCGACCTGCGGCGCATTGATGATCGGCGCCGTAAATGTCGTGCCGAATGCGCCGTTGTTGCTGATCGAACAGGCGCCGCCGGAGAGATCGTCAGGAGAAAGCCGACCCGCCTTCGCCCTATCGATCTGCCTGCGGATCGCTTTGGCGAGCCCCAACAGGGTGAGATCGCCCGCGTCGTACACAACGGGCGCGACAAGGAGACGCCGGTCCAGGCCTATGTCATCGTTCTTTAGCCGGTCGCCCGGCGCCGTCGCAGCCTGTATGGAGACCATATCGGTCGTTTCCACCCAATGTCGTTGCCTCGACAAGTTGCCAGAGAACGACGACCCGCCGTTCGGAAAAAAACTCAAAATGGGAATTTCGCTGCTTCGCAGCCCGATCGCGAGAAATTCCATACTGCCGTGCGAACCGAACAGCGGCGGCGCCCGTCTTGCCCGACCGCGGGTCTTCACAGGGACCGGAAACAGCCACTCCCGGAGAAATCCTCATTTTGGACAAATCCGCTCGGCCGTTTTGGGGCCGCGATGCTAGAGAGACGCTCGCCCGGAATCTTCAGACGTTGAGGATCCCTGGCCAAAGGGGGTTACGCTTTGAAGAGGTTGAGCGAATATCTTCGCTCTACGACGACCGTTTCCGCCGCGACCGCGAGCCGCTCGATCGTCACGTCCTCCGAAATGGCGACCGTCGATCGGCGCTGCGTTCGACGCATTTTCGACCTCAACTTGCAAACCTATGTCGGGGCCGAGGGCGCCTCCCGAGGCAAGAGGCTGGCTGTGACCGGCCTTTCCGGCCCGCGCGTGTCCCCTGCCTGCGGCGGGTCCCGGGGATTGCTCAACCCTATTTTTGACGACCATCCCGCAAAGTCGAGGTGGTCATCGCCATCGTCTCGGTGCTCCCCGCCCTGGCCAGACCGGCGCCGGGAATGGCGCAGTCAACAAGCGCGTCATCGCGTTGACCGCTCGCTCTGCTCGTGATGGCGAATTGAGAGGAGGAAGCGATGAAAGCGGTCCGGTTTTACACCAAGGAAGATGTGCGCGTCGAAGACGTTCCGGCGCCGGACACGCTGGGTGACTCGCAAGTCCTGATCAAGCCTCTCGCCTGCGGTATCTGCGGCACGGACCTGCACGAATTCGCCGGCGGCCCGATCGTGACGCCGGTGACGCGGCATAAGTTCACCGGCGCGGTATTGCCTCAGATTCTCGGCCATGAGTTCTCCGCTGAAGTCGTCGACATCGGGCGCAATGTGAGACGGGTGCACAAAGGCGACCGGATCTCCATCCAGCCCCTCGTGATGCCGCTTGACGACTATTACAGCCGTCGCGGCCTCAATCATCTGAGCCCGAGCATGGGCTGCATCGGCCTGAGCTGGGCCTGGGGCGGCATGAGCGAGCTCGCAGTCATCAACGACTACAACGCCAATCTGATCCCCGACAGCGTCACCGACGAGCAAGGCGCGCTCGTCGAGCCCGCCGCGGTGGCGCTTTACAGCGTCGACCGCTCAAAGGTGACCGGCGGTAGCACGGTTCTCGTTACCGGCGGCGGCCCCATCGGGGCGCTTGTCGTTTTGATCTGTAATGCCGTCGGGGCGTCGAAGATCTTCGTCAGCGAGCCCAACGCTAATCGCCGCAAGCATATCGAGTCGCTTGGCGTCGGGAGCATCGCGCTCGATCCGAAATCGGTCAATGTCGTCGAGTATATCCGCGAGAACACCGAGGAGGGCGTCGGCGTCGATGCCGCCATCGAATGCTCGGGCATCGAAGCAGCGCTGAACACCTGCGTCGAAGCGGTGCGCAACCACGGTACTGTCGTGCAGACGGGCCTGCACGTGAAAAAGGCGCTCGTCGATCCCGCGCTGTGGGCCTTGAAGGACATCACCATCGAGGCGACTTGGTGTTACGAGGTGACTATGTGGCCACGCGTGATCCGCATGATTTCCAGCGGCAAGCTCCCGGTCGAGAAAATCGTCACGGCCCGCATCGAACCGGAAGCGATCGTGGAGAAGGGATTCCGCGCGCTTCTCAATCCGGGCGGCCAGGAATTGAAGGTTCTTGTGAATATGGTCTGAGGTCTACTCAGCTCTGCTGCGAATGCTAGACCGGGCCCTTACTGTCGGGTTGGGAGATCGACATGGAGATAGAAGCGCTGGTCGTTGGGGCGACCGGCATTGCCGGGCGCGGCGTTTCACACGAACTTCTTGGCGCTGGCGCCCGCGTTCACGGCCTCTCGCGCCATCCGGAGGGGATCGTTCCGGGCGTCGAACACGTCGCCGCCGACCTGCTCGATCCCGCGAGCGTGACCAAGGCGGTGAGCCGGCTCAAGCCGAGCCACGTCTATCTGACCGTCTGGTCCCGCCAGCCGACCGAACAGGAAAACATCAGGGTCAACGCCGGGATCGTTCGCACGGCGCTCGACGCGCTCGCGCCGGCGCGCAGCGTCAAGCACGTCGCGCTCGTCACCGGTCTGAAGCATTATCTCGGGCCGTTCGAGGCCTATGCCCGTAGCGGGCTCCTTCCGCCTACCCCGGTGCGCGAGGAGCAACCGCGTCTTGATGTTCCCAACTTCTATTACAACCAGGAAGACGAGGTTTACTCGGCTGCCAGGCGCGACGGCTTCACCTGGAGCGTGCATCGTCCCGCATACGATCATCGGCAAGGCGATCGGCAACGCGATGAACATGGGCTCGACCCTCGCTGCCTATGCCTCGATCTGCAAGGAGCTCGGCCGGCCCTTCAAATTCCCCGGCAGCGCCGCGCAATGGAACGGCCTTTCGGACATGACCGACGCGCGCGTGCTCGGCAAGCAACTCGTCTGGGCCAGCACCACCGATGTCGCAAAGAACGAGGCCTACAATATCGTCAATGGCGACATCTTTCGATGGAGCTGGTTATGGCCGCGGCTCGCCAAATGGTTTGGAGTCGCTTGGGAAGGCTTCGAGGCGAGCTCCGGTTCCGCTGGAGGGCCAGATGGCGAAGGACGCGGAAGTCTGGAAGGCCATGGCGGCGAAACATGGTCTGGTTGAACCCGATCTTTGGCGCGTCGCCTCGCCCTGGCACACGGACCTCGACATGGGCAGGCCGCTCGAAGTGATGACGGATATGGCGCGAAGCCGGAAGCTCGGTTTCCTCGTCTACCAGAGCACCGAAGAGGCCTTCTACGACCTGTTCGCCACTTTGCGGGCCGAGAAAATCATCCCCTGAACATTGTCGACGCCAACGGGCCGAGGGCGGAGCGGCCATATCTGCCCTGGATCGCGATGGATAGCGCTGGCGGAGGCTCGGGCTGGACAAGCGAGGTGTCGACGCCTAACCGGAGGCAAAGGCCGGATTTGCGGCGAGCCGGCCGGGCGGCGATCGGATGACGGAAAACGAACTCCTCCGGATCATCGCGTTTCTCGAACGGGTCCGTCTGCCGTTCCAGGAACTGGTTCCGATCGCCGAAGAGGACACGACCTGGAACCTGCTGTTGTTCCTTATCAAGAACCACCTGACGGGAACGCCGGTTGCGATCTCTACGCTCGCCTCGGTCGCCAAGGCGCCACATGCGACGGCAATGCGCCGCATCCACGCGCTGATCGAGCGCGGAGACATCCTCCAGGAACCCCTGGCCGAGGGCAGCAAGAGGTTCAAGCTGCGGCCGAGCGAGGCGTTGCTCGAGAGCTTTATCCAGTACGCGCGCAAAATCAAATTTCTGCTCGCCGAGACATTCGGCTTGCGCTCGAAAGTCGACAGCGACGAAGATTTCTATTTCGGGGGCTCGTATTTTGCGGCCCAGATCATTCCGCCGCCGCGACTCATCGAGAGCCTGTTCCGTGGCAAGCAGGAGATCCAATTCCTGCTCAACGACGACAATTATTTCCTCTCGATGCGCAACATGTGGGCGGACTTTCGCAACAACATGGCTTCGCGCAAGAACTTTGATCTGCGCAAATTGCCTCACCTGCACGAGCGGCTGGTCGAGAACGCCGCGCTGGCGGTATCGGAATACGACATCGTCGCGATTAATGCGCCCTGGCTCGGCGAGGCGGTTAAGAAGAGGCTCGTCATCCCACTCGACGAGCACATAAGGTCCGCCGGCCTCTCCTCGCTCGACTTCCACCCTTCCGTTTGGTCGATGGGGTCGTGGCGCGGCCAGCAGTTCGGCGTCCCGATCTATTGCACGATAGAATTGCTCGCCGCGCGCTCGGACCTGTTTGAAAAGGACAAGATTGAATATCCGACGACCTTTGAGAAGACTGTCGCTGCCGCCAAACATTTCCATGTGCCCGCCAAAGGGCACTATGGCATCGCCTGGAACGGCGCGCGCGGCATGCCGGTCGCGTCGACCTTCATGTTTCTGATGGGCTGCTGCGGCGAGTCGATCCTGCGCATCCCGAAGGCAAGCCTGGGAATAGGGGTTGACGAGGCGCGGGGCGAACAACTGCGGCCGCAGATCCAGTCGGAAGCGGGCCTGCGGGTGCTCGATTATCTGCACCGGCTCACGGAGTTCTCGCCGCCCGACATCCTTGAAATGGACTGGGACCGGCGCACGATATCGTTCCTTTCCGGACAGACCGCGCTCGCCTATTGCTGGACGGTGCGCGCGGCGCGATTTGAGAACGACGTCAATTCCGCCGTGAAGCGCAAGGTTCGCTATCTGCCGCAACCGCGGGGGCCCGGCGGCGCCTCCAACAACCCGATCGGCGGTTTTCTGCTCTGCATCCCAACCAATCTGCCGCCCGAGCGCGTCGAACTCGCGTTCGAGGCAATTGCCTGGATGACCTCCCCCGAGGCGATGAAGGCAAACGTGCAGAACGGCTTTCCCGTCGCGCCGCGCTTCAGCGTCGCCGCCGACCCCGAAGCCGCGGCAACCTCGCCGATCGTCAGCGTCGTCGACCGGCTCGCGAAGCGAAACTTGCTCAAGGGCTGGCCGCGTCCGCCGGTGCCCGAATACTTGTCTCTCGAGGCCATTCTCGGCGAGGAGATTCACAAGTCCTTGCGAAGGGAAACGACCGATAAGGAAGCGCTCGCGAATGCGCAGAGCCGGGCGGACCAGGTCATGCAAGAGGCCGGGTACTACTAGGCCGCAAATCCACGCAATTCGTTGAAGTTTGTCAGCGGCAGTCCGCCGGGCTGGCGGGCTTGATCACGCTGCCTCTCGAAACGAATTTGTCCGTTTTGGACAAATCAGTGCGATGTCGCGTGATTTAGTTTGTTAGCTTCATTCCAACGGTCGAACCGGCGCTGAGGCGCGGTTATCGACGATCGGCGCAGCGGTGATGCTGCCAGGGAGGAGTATCGACAGGATGCGCGTCAGTCACTTCTTCAACCTCGTCGCGTCCTGCGGTCGCGCAGAGGTCGAGACGGTTGACGGCCCGCTCGTCGGACCGGCGCTTCGCCAGCGCCTGTCGACCCCTCCCTTTATCAAGCGCGACGATAGTTGCACATGAGCAGGCCCGTCGGGATCGCCCTTATCGGCATGGGCTGGTGGGGCAAGAAGATGCTCAACGTGCTCGGCGCGGCGCCGTCGGACATCCGTGTGGTGCGCGCCGTTGAGCCGAATCTCGACACAGCGCGCTCGCTCTGCGACGAGAAGGGTGTCGCCCTCACGGCCAATTACGCGGATGCGCTGGCCGACTCCGACGTAGAAGCCGTCGTGCTGGCCACGCCGCATGCGCTGCACGGCGCACAAGTCGAGGCTGCCGTCGCGGCCGGCAAGCATGTCTTTTGCGAAAAGCCGCTGGCCTTGAGCAAGGCCGGCGCCGAAAAGGCCGTTCGCCTTTGTCGCGACGCGGGCCTGGTTCTCGGGATGGGGCACGAGCGGCGATGGGAGCCCCCAATCGCCGAATTGCTGGACAAGGCCGATGGCGGCGAACTAGGGCGCATCCACCAGATCGAAGCCAATTTCAGCCACGACAAGTTCCTGACGCTCGACCGAGACAATTGGCGCCTGAGGGCCGACCAGGCGCCGGCCGGCGGGATGACCGCGACGGGCATCCATTTGCTCGATTTGTCGGTGCGCCTGCTCGGCCCGGCCGAAAGCGTCTGGTGCGTCTGCGAACAGCTCTCGTCAGACTTGCCGCAGGGCGACACCGTTGCCGCCTATGTGAAGTTTCGGGGCGGCGGCACCTCCTACGTGTCGGCCTCGCTTGCGAACCCCTTCATTTCGCGTTTCGCCGTCTATGGCGCGAAAGGCTGGATCGAGATTCGCGACAAGGCGCATGTCGAAGCGCCGGAAGGTTGGATCGTCACGTCCGCAAAGCTTGGCGGTCCCATCACAACGGCAGAGGTTGCTCCCGCCGAACCGGTGAAGGACAACCTCGTATCCTTCGCCCGGGCCATTCGTGGAAGCGAAAAGTACCCGATCACCGCCGAGCATCTTGTCAACAATATCGCACTGCTCGAAGCGGTGTTCGCGTCCGCCCGCAGCGGCAAGATCGAAACCGTGGCCTGACGGGCCGCGTCGACAAAGGGAGCGAGCGATGAAAGCGCTGTTCTTCGACGAACCCAAGAAGCCAATTGTGTCGCAGGTCCAGTCGCCTTCGATCACTCCAAACGAAGTGATGATCCGCTCGCGTCGCGTCGGCATTTGCCATTCGGACTACGAGCTTCTGGCCGGCAAGTACATCATCCCGATCTCCTATCCGGTCATTCCCGGCCACGAATGGGTCGGCGAGGTGGTCGAAGTCGGCAAGAACGTCACCGGGCTCAAGGCAGGCGACCGCGTGGTCGGCGAGTGCGTGATCAAGACGCCCGAGCGGATTCACCACTTCGGCTTCTCGATGGATGGCGCCAATCGCGAGTATTTTCCCGCCCGCCCCGAATGGCTCCACAAACTGCCGGATGCGGTCGATGACGCGAAGGGCGCGCTGATCGAGCCGTTCACCTGCGGGTTCTACGCCGTCCTGCGCAACGGGGCGCCAAATGCGTCCGAGACGGTCGTGGTTTCTGGCGGCGGCACGATCGGTCTGGTCACGGCGGCAGCCGCTATCGGCATGGGCGCGCGCGTGATCGTCGTCGACCCGGTGCCGCTGCGTCGCGACATCGCCAAGCGGCTGGGCGCCGATGCGACCGTTGACCCGTCGGCCGGCGATCCGAACGAAGCGGTGCACGAGTTGACAGGTGGCGGAGCCGACCTTGTCGTCGAGGCGTCTGGTCATTCTGCGTCGCTCGCGAGCGTCTTCGACTACGCGCGTCCGGAGGGCCGGATCTCCATGGTGGGTATCAATATCGGCGCCAAGATCCCGGTTGAACTCGGCAAGATCCAGATGAAGAACCTGACCGTCCGCGGCTGCATCGGTTCGCCTGGCGTCTGGCCGGCCGCGATCCGCTTCCTCGAACGGACCGGTATCGATCTCTCGCCGATCCAGACCCACAGCTTCGCGCTCGACAATGCAGTGAGCGCGCTCGAGCAGGGGAAGAAGCTGACCGAAGCCGTCAAGGTGACGCTGGAGATTGCATGACTATCTCTGGGCCAGCCCTAGTTTGGCGGATCGCCAAATGGGCGCGCTTACGCGCGGCGTTGCGCTCATCATGAAACTGCCAGGCGCGAGAATGGTCGGATGACGACCAGCGATCAGATGAGCACCGGACCGCTCGCGGGCCAGAGCTTCCATCTCCCGTTGTCGAGGGAGTTTGTGACGGTCGTGATCTCAACGATCGCGCTGATCGGCATCTGTCTCCTGTTTGCGCCGTCCAGCCTGTCGCATGGCGCTCTGGAGGGAAGCCTGCCGTTTGCGGCCCTCATCGCGATTGTCGGCCTGGGGCAGCTCTTGGTCGTGCAGCAGGGAGGTTTTGACCTTTCGCTGGCGGGAGGGGTCTCGCTCGCCGTCGTCATATCGACGCACTATCCGCAAGGAGACAACGCTCTGCTCCTCCCGGCCGTTTTGATCGCGATCGCCTGCGCGATCTTGGCTGGCCTGGCGAACGGGATCTTGGTCAGCCTCTTCAGGCTCAATGCCATTGTCGCGACTATCGGCGTGAACGCTCTGCTCTACGGGGCCGTCTTCGCTGTTTCCGGCGGGGTGCCCAAAACAACAACGACCTTGTTGGCCGCAATCGCTGGCGGCCGCACCCTCGGGCTTCCAAATTCCCTTTATTTCGCGCTGGGCGCCTTGCTGGTGGTTTCATTCGTCTTGAAAAAGTCTGTGGCTGGTAGGCGCTTCGAAGCGATCGGCGCAAACCCATTGGCTGCCCGCGCAGCGGGACTTCACGTGCGCCTGCATCAACTTCTGGCCTATGTCTATGCCCAGCTCCTTTATTGCATGGCTGGCCTGCTCTTGGCCGGCATCACTCGTGAACCCACAGCATTCCAAGGCGATTCCCTGCTTTTGCCTTCGGTTGCTGTTGTCGTTCTCGGTGGAACGTCGCTGCTTGGCGGTCGTGGTTTTCCGGTCTCGACCGTCATTGCCTCGTTCTTCCTGAACCAGTTGAGCCAATTTGCACTCGCTGTTGGTGTGCCGTATTCGGCTCAAACCATCATCCAGGCTTTGGCCTTGGGTTTTGGTATCGGCGTCTACTCTATCCGGTGGACGGTAAACATGAACAGGCAAACTAAACCAGTGTGAGGGAGGAGAAAAATGAAAGTCTTGGACAAACGGAACCTGGCGCTAACGGCGGTGGCGACAGCCATCGCCCTCGGGTGCTCCAATCTGGCTCAGGCCGAAACTCCGTCATGGTGCGGCCCAAAGAAAGCGTCAATTGCTTTGCTCGACGGCTATGGCGGCAACAGCTGGCGCCAGGTGACGACGGCTTCCGGCAAGGAGGAAGCCCTCAAGTGCCCCAGTATCACGAAGTACGAATATGCTGACGGGCAGGGCGACACCCAAAAGTCGATTTCCGACATTAAGGCCATGGCCGCCAAGGGCATCGACGCCCTGGTTGTCTTCCCTGACGCCGGACAGGCGATGCTGCCCGCGATAACCAGCGTCTACAAGTCGGGCAAAGTCATTGTGCCTTACCGCGTCGAAGCCGGGGGTAAGGCCGGGACGAACTATACCAAGTTCATCGGCACCGATTTCGTGAATGACGGCCAGAACTGGGGCAACTGGATCAAGAGCGTGCTGCCTCAAGGCGGCAACCTTCTGTTCGTGAGCGGCCCTGCGGGCAACAGCCAGGGGCTCGACGAGCTTAAGGGGCTGAAATCCGTGCTTGGACCCGAATATAAGTTCATCAACCCCGAGCCCTTCGATGTGACGAACTGGGATCCTGCGCTAACCCAAAAAGTTCTGACGGCTGAAATTGCCAAGAATAACAAGATCGACGTGATCGTTTCAGATTTCGGGCCGTCGCTGGTCGGCGCGCTTCCGCTATTCAAGCAATCCGGTCGGTCGATCCCGGCGCTTGCCACATCTGACGGCAATTCACTCGGCTGCTTCTGGACCGACGTCCACAAGGACAACCCGGACTTCAAGCTATTCACCGTCTCAACCGAAAACGACAACGTTCGCCTAGCGGTGCAATGGGCGGTCGCAGCCGCGACTGGCGGCACGCCGCCTAAAGAGGAAACGTTCAAGGGCCCGGTCTTCGAAAATTCCGTGACCGGTACGCCTCATCCGGTCCAGTGCCGCAAGGATCTCCCTGGTCAGATCTATTTGTCGGCCCAGCTGTCTCCGGAAGATCAGACCAAAGCGGTCAGCACCAAGTAGCATCGTACGCGCCCCGGTGGCAAAATAGCCTCCGGGGCACGCCCCTTTTGGCGAGTGCCGGATGCGGATGTCTTTAAGCGGAATCGTTACCCGTGAATGTTGGTAGTAACGAACCTCGTCCAACTAGGGCGTCGGCGCATGGTGGCATGACGATCCGCTTGTCCAACATTTCAAAGTTCTACTCAGGCGTCCCCGCGCTTCGCGACGTAAGCGCTGAGTTCTACGAGGGCGAGGTTCACGCCATCCTCGGCGAGAACGGAGCCGGCAAGTCAACCCTCATCAATATCATTTCCGGCGCCCTGCAGCCGGAACTGGGCGCGATCGAATTCGAGGGGACCCGGGTTTCCTCGATGACGCCGGAAACCGCCGCGTCGTTGGGCATATCGATTTCCTTTCAGCATCCGGCTGTGCTCGACGATCTCTCGGTGCTGGAGAATTTCCAGGTCGCTCTTCCTTCGTCGTTGTTTCTAGGAAAGTCCGCACAGACTGTTGCACGAAATGCGCTCGACGCAGTCGGCCTGCGCCTCCCGTTGCGAATGCGCGCCGATGCGCTGACGGTCGCCCAAAAGCACTTGCTCGAAATCGCCAAAGCTTTGGCGATCCAGCCGAAGGTGCTGATCCTCGACGAACCAACGGCTTCCCTCGATCAAGCGGCGACCGATATGCTTTTTGGCCGCGTAAGGGAGGTGGTCAGGACAGGAACGTCGGTGATCTACATCACCCATCGCCTTGCGGAATTGCGTCAGATCGCTCAACGGGTCACAATTCTTCGCGACGGTCGGGTTCAAGGCGTGAGGCTGGTCAACGAGGTCAACGACGCCGACCTTCTAAGCATGATCGTCGGGCGAACGCTGGGCTCGACGTTCCCGCAGAAGTCTCAAAATGTCTCGAAGGACATCAACTTTGCGGTTAAGTCGTTCAGCGGCAAGAGATTTACGGATGTGAGCTTTGAAGTGTTGCGGACCCAAATCGTGGGCGTCGCCGGTGTGGCGGGCAACGGCCAATCCGAGCTGATGCGCGCGCTGGCGGGCCTCCAACAATCCAAAGGCGCAATTCAACTCAACGGCCGCGACCTCAAGCACGGCGACCTTCTGCGCGAAGCAGCCTTCATGCCTTCGGATCGGCATACCGAAGGTTTGGCCACAAGCCTGACGGTGCGGGAGAACGCGACATTCGCCGCTCTGGACAGGTTTGCCGCGTATGGACTGCTCAGCCGAAAGAGAGAAGTTGAACAGGTCACAACGACGTTCACGTCGCTGGCGGTCAAGACGGCGAGCCTGGAAGCTCCGATCCTATCGCTTTCCGGCGGCAATCAACAAAAGGTCGTAATGGCCCGCGCCCTGCTGTCGGAACCCAAACTTATCGTCGCCGACGAACCGACCCAGGGCGTCGATGTTGGAGCGCGCGCTGAAATCTATCGTATTTTGCGCGAACTCTCGAACTCAGGCGCGCCAGTCATCGTCAATTCTTCGGACGCGGCAGAGCTCGAAGGGTTGTGCGACCAAGTCATTGTCATGTCGCGGGGGCGCGTCGTGGCAAAGCTGAGCGGCGACGAAGTCGTGGAGGCCTGGATTGTTGCCGCAGCTGTCAAAGCCGACACCCACGTCGGAGACGCCGGCTTGCAGGGCCGCGTCGCTTCGAGGAGCAGCGGATGGCGGCACTTTCTGCAATCGGACAACGCGCCAGCCGTTCCCCTTGCTCTTGTCACCAGTCTGCTCGGGCTCTACGTTTTCGGCCAAAACCCCAACTTTCTGTCGGCGTTCAATGTCTCCAACATCCTCCTGTTGGCGAGCGCGTTGGGCTTCATCGCGCTCGGGCAAACCGTCGCGCTTTTGATGGGTGGAATTGACTTGTCGGTCGGCCCGCTCGCGGGTTTTCTGGTCGTTGTCGCCTCGTTCTTCGTAAACGATGGCAAGTCTCCATCGGTGATCGCCGCGGGCTTCCTCTTGATGTTCGCCGGCGCGTTCGTCGTCGGCGCGATCAACGGACTTCTCATAAGATTTGCGAATTTCACTGCGATCGCCGCGACGCTGGCCATGTATATCGGCCTTCAGGGGATGAGCTTCCTGTTGCGTGATGGCCCGGGCGGATACATCAACGCCGCTGTCGCTGACGTCATCAACCGGCTGTATGGGCCGATACCCCTGGCGTTTCTGGTCTTGGTCGCTTTCGCCGTTGCGGGCGAATACGCGTTGCGGAGCTCGCGGCTCGGCTGGCAGCTTCGGGCGATAGGCTCCAATGAGGAATCGGCGCGGCGGATCGGTGTTCGTATCGATCGCACGTTCGTCGCCGGCTATATCGCTTCGTCGCTGTTGACGGCGTTTGGCGCCGTCATGCTGTTCGGCCAGATCGGGGTCGGCGATCCGAGGCAAGGCGCGAACTATACGCTATCGAGCATCACCGCGGTCGTGCTTGGCGGAACGAGCCTGCGCGGCGGACGTGGAACGTTCATCGGCACAGTGCTCGGCGCGCTCCTGCTGACGGAAGTTCTCAATGCCGCCACCTTTCTTGGCCTGTCTGAAACCTATCAATACGTGTTTCAAGGCATTCTCGTCCTGATCGCCGCCCTGATTTATTCGACGGTGCGTGGGCGGCGCGCAGTTTGAAATGATTTGACGCGGATCGGGACGGAGGGAGATCTGCTTTGAGCGTGACTGACAATCCAAAGATTGCCTTCGTCGGAACGGGCGCTCAAGGGGCCTCGATCGGCGCCGACTTCGCTTTGGCGGGATTCGACGTGACCTTTATCGAGCAGTGGCCCGCCCATGTCGAAGCCATCCGCGAGAAGGGCATTACGGTCAATCTGCCGGCGCGAACGATCAACGCCAGAGTGCCGGCGCTGCATTTCTGTCAGGTCGCCGAGATAAAGGAAAAATTCGACCTCATCTTTCTGGTCGTCAAGGCCTATGACACGAAGTGGGTGACCCAGATGGTTGAGCCTATTCTGGCGCGGGACGGATTTGTCGTCGGTCTCCAGAATGGCATGACGCATATGGACATCGCATCCGTGGTTGGCGCCGAGAGGACGATTGGCGCCGTCATCGAGATTGCTTCCAACATGTTCGTCCCAGGCGTCACCAATCGACAGAACGATCAGGAAGAGTCCTGGTTCGCGCTCGGCGCGGTGGATCCCGATCAGCAACATCGAGTTGAAGGTGTCGCCAAGTTTCTTCGATGCTCCGGCCGGGTCGAGGTGACGAACGACATCAAGTCGTGCAAGTGGATGAAGCTGGTTGTCAACGCCGCCGAACTGATTCCTTCAGCCGTTCTCAATCTGCCGCTCGGTGACGCGGCGCGATTCCCTGGCTTTCTCGACGTGATGCGACAGGCGGGTTACGAGGCGATGCAGGCGGCGCTGCTGGACGGGGCCTCGATCATTCCGATCATCGGGTTGCCGCCCATTACGACGAACGATCCCGAGCGCTATGTCGACCGGATTTTCGGCGAGGTGTTGCAGACGTTTTCCAGACCCGACACGCTGACGTGTTCTTTGCAGGATTGGCGCAAGGGGCGGCGCGCGGAAATCGACGAGGTCAACGGATACGCCGTCGACATTCTGCGCAAGCATGGCCACGAAGCCCATATCAACCAGCGCGTCATCGAAATGGCGTTCGATATCGAAAAGGGGAAGTTAGAAGCCGATCCGAAAAACGCGCCGGCGCTCATCGAATGGCTCGCCACGGCGCGTTCGTAGGTGCGGCCCCGCCTAGGTCGCCGCCCTCGATCGACTTGCCGGTCCTTCGGAGCGCAGCGGCGGGAGCCTTGCGCAGCAGTCAGCTTTTCAGGATAGCGTCATGACAGAACGAATATACGGGATGCATCATATCGGGATCACCGTGCCTGACATCGAACAGGGCATTGCCTTCTTCGAGGCGGTCTTCGGCGCCGTGACGGTGTTCCGTACCGGCCCTTTCAATGTCGATGAGGCCTTCATGGAGGGCAAGCTCGGCGCAGCGCGACACACGCGGATTCGCGATCTCGTCTTCCTGCGTTGTGGCGATGGCCCCAGTGTCGAACTCTTCGAATATAGCGGCGAGGACAGCACCGCCCGTCCCAAACGGGTGTCCGAAGTCGGCGGCATGCATCTTTGCTTCGAGGTCGACGACGTTTTTGCCTCAGCCGAGCGGCTGCGGGCCAAGGGCATAGAATTTCTCGAGGGTCCCAACACCGTCGAAGATGGGCCGCTCGCCGGGTTCAGCTGGATCTATTTCAAAACGCCCTGGGGCCAGCTACTGGAAATCGCGAGTTTTTCCTCGCTCGGCTACGAAAAGGACACGCCGCAACGGGTGTGGCGGGCGAAGCAATGATTCTCCGTCTGGCAGCGCGAGCAGCGCATCGGGGATCGCTCTCCGTGCGGCGCACGACGTGACGAGAACTTAACCTTGTCCTCGCGTCGGCTCGATCGAAGGGCGCGGCGGAGGTCCGAGGGCCGTTTTAGGACGAGCGGTGTCAGAGGAGTATCAGCGGCGCGCTGGACGGCAGCACATTCATCCAGAGTTGGCCGGAACTCCTTGAACTTTGGTAGCGGGACCCAGACTTGAACTGGGGACCTACGGATTATGATTCCGCCGCTCTAACCAGCTGAGCTATCCCGCCGTTATCGACGCCTGAAAAACTCGGCGCCGGCGAGCCGCCCCTATAAGGAGGGGCGGACGAGCCTGTCAAGGCAAACGCCAGCTCAATCCTGGTTCACCGTTTCGGGGAAGACGCGCGTCACGTGGCCCATCTTGCGGCCTGGGCGGATCTCGAGCTTGCCATAGAGATGCAGAGCCGAGGTCGGGCTGAGCGAGGATGTCGCGCCAGTCTTCGGCGTCCTCGCCGATCAGATTGTGCATTTCGATCCGGCCGCGACGCGCGGTCGCGCCGAGCGGCCAGCCGGCGATGGCGCGGATATGCTGCTCGAACTGCGAGGTCTGCGCGCCCTCGAGCGTCCAGTGGCCGGAATTGTGGACGCGGGGCGCGATTTCGTTGACGACGAGCGCTTCGCGGCCGTTCAAGTCGCGGGTGACGAACATCTCGACCGCCAGCACCCCGACATAATCGAGCGCTTCGAGCACGGAAGCGCCGATGCGCTTGGCCTCGGCCGCCGTCTCCGCGCTGACCCGGGCGGGCGCGCGGGTGCGCGCCAGGATGTGACGCTCATGCTCGTTCTCGCAGAGGTCGTAAACTGCGATTTCGCCTTCGAGGCTGCGCGCCGCGACGACCGAGATTTCGCGCTCGAAAGCCACGAAACCTTCGAGGATCATCGGCGCCGAGCCCAGCGTCCGGTGGACGGCGGCGACATTGGAGCCCTCGCGGATCAGCGATTGCCCCTTGCCATCGTAGCCGAACCGCCGGGTCTTGAGGATCGAGGGGCGGCCGAGCTCGGCGACCGCGCGCACCAGCGCCCCCGCGTCCTCGACGCCGACAAAGGGCGCGACCTTATGGCCCAGGCCGCGCAGGAACGTCTTTTCCGTCAACCGATCCTGGGTCAGCGCCAGTGCGCGCGCCCCCGGACGGACGGCGACGCGCTGGCTAAGAAAATCAACCGTCGATGTCGGCACGTTTTCGAACTCGTAGGTGACGACGTCGACGCCTTGAGCGAAACGGTCAAGCGCCGCCTCGTCGTCGAAAGCAGCCACAGTCCACGCCGCAGCCGCGTCATAGGCAGGGGCTTCGGCCTCCGGCGCGAAAATGTGCGTGCGAAGTCCGACCTTCAGCGCAGCGATCGCCAGCATGCGCCCGAGCTGGCCGGAGCCGAGTACGCCGATGGTCGCGCCGGGGCTCAGGATCATCGATCGGCGATCTCGGCCTTGCGCCGTGCATCTTCAGGCTGCTCGGCGACATCGGCCGTCCGCTTTGCCCGCCACGCCTCAAGCCGCGCCGCGAGCTTTTCATCGCCGAGCGCCAAGACAGCGACGGCGAGCAGCGCGGCGTTGACCGCGCCTGGCTCCCCGATCGCGAGCGTCCCAACCGGGACGCCGGCCGGCATCTGGACAATGGACAAGAGACTGTCCATCCCCGACAGCGCCTTCGAGGGGACAGGCACGCCGAACACCGGAAGCGTGGTCATGGCGGCCGTCATGCCCGGCAAATGCGCGGCGCCGCCCGCGCCGGCGATGACGACCTTGAAGCCTTCAGCCTTCGCGCCCTTGGCGAAGGCGACCAGCCGGTCGGGGGTGCGATGGGCGGACACGATCCGGGCTTCGTAACCGACCCCGAGCGCTTCGAGGGTCTCGGCGGCGTAGCGCATCACAGCCCAATCGGACTGGCTGCCCATGATGATGGCGACAGGCCTCGACGCCCCGCTCATGAGGCCCTGCCGGTCCCTGAAGTCGGCGCGATCCATGAGGTCCGCGCTTAAAGGAAGGGACCTAGCCGCGCAAGCGAGGCCCGCCCTTCCGACCTAAACCGTTCCTTCGCCTGCGCCTGGATGGGGCGTGAACGCAAACACGCCGCTCGGTCGGACGCCATGGCTTCCGCCTTCGGTCACGACATAGCGCGCCAATTCCGTGAGCCGCGAAATCGGCAAGTAGGCCCGCCAGGGATCGCCAATGAGCGCCTGAACTCCGCCGTTCAAACACCGATCGAGGAAGGCTGTGACCCGCGCCGAAAGGTCCGCCGCGTAGAACAAGTCGCCGACGAGAATCACGTCGGTCTCGGGCGGCGGGTCGCGGTCCGTGAGATCCTCCTGCACAACGGAAATCGACGCCCCGTTGAGCGCCATGTTGAGCTTGAGCGCGGCGACCGCGTAAGGGTCCACCTCCGCAGCGACCACTGCGCGAGCGCCGGCTTTTGCGGCTGCAATCCCGACCAGACCCGATCCCGCGCCAAGATCGAGCACCCGCAGGCCGGCGACGACGGCGGGATTGTCGAGCACATAGCGTGCAAGCGCCAGGCCGCCGGCCCAATAATGCGCCCAGTAGGGCGCTGCGAATCCGTCCTCGTCCTCTTGCGCCAGGCGCCAGAGACCGCTGGTCGGGGACGCTTTGTGCAGTTGGATCTCCGGAACGCCGGGCGCCGCCGCCACCGGCAGGTTCGCGCGGATAAAGACAGTCGGATCAAGCGGGCTCATTCTTGCGACTATGGCAAAGGTCTCCGTTTGAGCGACCGCCTTGGCGATCCAGGCCCGAGACGAAGCAATTCATGCGGCGCGCGCCGAGAGGAAGGCGGTCGGACCGCGATTGTGTGAATGCGCGGATCCATAATTAGCGTAAAAGGCCGCCGCCGAGCGGCCTTTTTTCTTGGCGTTGCGTTGCAGCAGGGTGCGACGCCCGCGTGATGGCGCCTTTGCCAAGCGCGGCTGTACGGGCTAGGCGTTTGGCGACTGCGCCGTTGGCGGCGAGGTCGCATCCGGAAGGCCAGCGTTGGAACCCGGAATAAAGCCTGAAACCGATCCAAAGCCCGGCGCCAAAGTTCCCGCGACCTTGCGCGATCCTGGCGCGATCCGCTTCTGGCTCGCCGTTCTCCTGACAGGCTTTTTCGCCGGTATCGGCGCGGCCCTTCTGACCCTGTTGTTCGACCTGACACAGGAGATCGCCTGGGGCGCGGCAAGTCCTTCGGCTTTGTTCGAGGCGGCGCGACAGGCGCCACCCGAAGCTCCACATCGGTTTGCTGCTCGGCGCCGGGCTCGCGACCAGCTTTGGTCAGTTGGCGCTCAGACGGCTGACCATCGGCAACAGCATCGACGTGACCTCCGCGATCTGGTTTCAGGCCGGCCGGCTGCCGGCGTGGCGAACGCTCGGCAGTGCGGTCCTGTCGATCGTGATCGTGGCCATGGGCGCGCCGCTCGGGCGCGAAGGCGCGCCCAAGCAGTTCGGCGCGGTGTTCGGCAACCTGTTCTCGAGCTTTCAGAAGCTTTCGGACGAACAGCGGCGTCTGATCGTGGCGATCGGCTCCGGCGCCGGCATGGCGGCGGTCTATAGCGTGCCGCTCGGCGGCGCCCTGTTCGCGCTCGAAGTGCTTCGCGGGGCGTTGGCTTTGCGGCTGGTCATTCCGGCGCTTGCCGCCGCATTGATCGCCACGGCGACCGCGAGCCTCATCGTGCCCAACGCGCCGCTCTATTTGGTTCCCGCCTACCCGATCTCGCCCGACGTCTACCTCTGGACCATCGTCGCCTCGCCGATCATCGGCCTATGGTCGGTCGCGTTCGTCCGCGCGATTGCGTGGGCCTACGGCGCTCGCCCCTCGGGCTGGCTTCGGTTCGTTGCGCCGCCGGTCGTGCTGGGCGTCATTGGAGCCCTATCGATCGTTTTCCCCGAGCTGCTGGGCAACGGACAGGGCGTGGCCCAAATCCTGTTCCTGCATCCGCTCGAACCGGTCGCGCTGGCGGCGCTGGTGTTTGTCCGGCCGATCGCAACGATCGCCTCGGTCGCGAGCGGCGCCCCCGGAGGCCTGTTCACGCCCTCGCTCGCCGCCGGCGCGCTCGCGGGCGCTGCGCTCGGCCAGCTCTGGCTCTTCGTTCACCCCGGCGGCGACATCGGCCTTTATGCGCTTCTGGGCGCGGGCGCGATGCTGGCGGCGTCCACCCAGGGCCCCATCTCGTCGCTGGTGCTGATGATGGAATTGACCGGCCACGCTCGCGATTTCGCCCTGCCGATGATCGCCGCGATCGTGCTCGCCACCGCGACGGCGCGCCTGATCGAATGGCGTTCGGTCTACGAAGCGCGGCTGACCGACGAGGAAGTGGCGCAGCGCTTGCTGGCGCGCGAGCCGAGGGGCGTGTGAGCGCCTATCGTTCATCCACACGCCGCCCCGATGGTTCTGGCGCCGGCTCGAGCCATTTGCAATCGATTGCCGTCCAAGCCCTTGCAGGTCGCAGACGATCACAACGGTCGAGGCGCAGCTTATCGCTTCTCCACCCACTCGTCGCCAACCTTCTCATAAGCTCGTTTGACCGCCGCCCAGGCGATTCGGAAAGCGGCCTCCTCCCGGCGGGGATCGTGGGCGTGAGAGGCATAGGCGTGGTTGAACGCTTCGCGAAAGATGTCCTGCGCGTGCTCCGGCAGATGCGAGCGTACGGATGGCGGGAGATCGGCGTTGACGTCGTAGGGCATCGGGCCTCCATTGCGCAACGCCAGGCGCGGAACCGGCGACAGCTAAACAATTGTCGGCCGGAAATGGTTGCGGGAATGCGCGAAAACCACGGAGTTGGCGGCGCCGCAAGGCGCCTTTAGGCGATAATGTCCGGCGTAAGCTGATCCTCGAGCCGCGCCACCTTATCGCGCAACAGAAGCTTTCGCTTCTTGAGCCGCTGCACTTGCAACTGGTCGGCCTGGCCGGCGTTCCTCAGGGCGTCGATCGCCGCGTCGAGGTCACGGTGCTCTTCGCGCAGCCGCTCGATTTGGGCGACCAGCGCCGCACGTTCCTCCGGCGTAAGCTCCTTGTCGTCCATTCTTGTCAGTCTACGCTAGGCGTTCCGCGCCCTCAACCGCGTCGTGTGCGCGTATGGTCGTTCGCGAGCGCCGCAACGTTCCACCCGCGGACAAGGCACGCCTTCCGCTTTGGCGTTTTCTCTTCAAAATCTACATCTAGTGTCCGCTATTCAGTTAGAAATACGTCAAGCGGCCGAATCATCCCCTAAAATGTCGGAGCGCAGTCGAACGAATTCCCTGCGCTGCAACATTTTGTCGCTTGCGCCATTCGCAGGATATGTCACAATTTCGTCGTTGAAAAACATGAGGGAGCTGTCCCATGTCGATTGATTCGCATCTCAGCGAACTGGTGCGTCGGCACCAGGCCATTGAAGAAGCGATCCTGGCCGAAACCAACCATCCGGCGTCAGACGACATCAAGGTTCACGAACTCAAGCGTAAGAAACTGCACCTCAAGGACGAGATCGAGCGGCTCAAGCACCAAGCCGAGACAGAGCCGGCGCACTAAGCCGCTCAGCAACGATTACCGTCCGAGCGGCGCTGGCCAAGCGCGTCGCGCCACTCCCCGATAACCGCTGCGTCACCCTCGCTTCGCGAACTTTCCGACGCGAAGGAGGCAAACTCCTCCCAAGAGGTCAGCCGCGCCAGCGCCCATACGGCGGCTCCGCGGACAAGGGCGCTGTCGTCGCGCAATCGTTCCTCCACCACCTTGGCGAGCCCTCGGTCCTTCGAGTTCCCGATCGCGATCAACACATTGCGCACGAAGCGCGCCCTGCCGATCGCGCTTGATCGGACCGCCGGCGAACAGAGACCGGAATGACGTGTCGTCGAGGCGGGCAAGGTCCGCCAAGGGCGGGGCGTCGAGATCGGCGCGCGCCGCGAGTTTCGCTTCCCGCCCTTCGCTGGCGAACTTGTTCCACGGGCAGACCGCAAGACAGTCGTCGCAGCCATAGATGCGATTGCCGATCGCCGGCCGAAGCTCGCGCGGAATAGGGCCCTGGTGCTCGATCGTGAGGTACGAAATGCAGCGTCGAGCGTCGAGACGGTAGGGCGCCGGGAATGCGCCTGTCGGACACGCGTCGAGGCAGGCGCGGCACTGCCCGCAATGGTCCGTCTCCGGCGGATCGGGCATGAGGTCGAGGTTGGTGAGAATCGCGCCGAGGAACAGCCAGGAGCCGAATTCGCGCGACACCAGATTGGTGTGCTTGCCTTGCCAGCCGAGCCCCGCGCGCTCGGCCAACGGCTTCTCCATGAGCGGCGCGGTGTCGACGAACACCTTGACGTCCGTCTTCTCCGGCCGCGCCGCGGCGACCATGAAGGCTGCGAGCTCCTTGAGCTTGCCCTTGACGACGTCGTGATAATCGCGATGGCGCGCGTAGACGGAAATGGCCCCGACCTCAGGGCGCCCGAGCGCCGCCAACGGATCGGCCGAGGGCCCATAATTGAGACCCAGCATGACGATGCTCTTCGCGTCGGCCATCAGCTTGCGGGGATCGGCCCGACGCTCGAACGTCTCGGCCATCCAGGCCATGTCGCCATGCGCGCTCGTCGCGAGCCAGGCGGCAAGACGCTCGCGCGCCTGCGCCGGCGCCTCGGCGGACGTGACCCGGCACGCGTCGAAGCCGAGCGTCCGGGCTTTTTGCCGTAGGGAGGTCAGAAGTCGAGATCGGCGTAAACCACGCTCGGCGCCATGCCGGGCAGCCGCTCGGCCAGGAGCGGGCGGAAGGACGGGCGCGACTTCATTCGCGCATACCAGGTCTTGGCGGTTTCGTTCTCGTCCCACTGCGCGTCGCCCAGGTAATCAGCGCAAGACAGGTGCGCCGCCGCCGCGAGGTCGGCATAGGTCAGCCGGTCGCCTGCGAGCCAGTTGCGGGCCCCGATGAGGTGGCCAACGTAGCGCAGATGATAGCGCAAATTGGCGCGTGCGGCGCGCACGGCCTCCATATCCGGGGCGCCGCCGCCCTGCCCTTTGCTCATGAAGCGCTTATAGACTTTTTCTCGCACAAGCCACTGACTGGCTTCGTTGAAGAGCTTGACGTTAAACCAGTGCGCGAGCCGGCGTGTCTCGGCGCGCGCCAACGGGTCCTGCGGCATCAGACGGCGGTCTCCGAGACCCTAGGCCTCTGGTCTCATCGAGATATTCGGCGATCACGTCGGCGCCCGACAGGCTGGCCGCGTCCTCGTCGAGCATGACCGGCGTCGCGCCTTCGGGCGCCATCAACAGGAACTCCTTGCGCCTGTCCCAGGCCTTTTCCTCGACCAGACGAGGCTCGATCCCCATCTCCCCAAGCACGAGACGGATGAAGCGGGAATGGGGGCAAAACGGGTGATGGTAAAGCGTGATCATTCAGGCCCGGTTCGAGCGGCAAGAAACGGGAAAGAGGGCGCCCGCCGGATTTCATCGTCGGACGCCACCAGATGCGGCGCTGCCGGTTAACCGATGGTTAACCGCGAGGCCAAGGCTCGCCTTCAGCCAGATCGCTCACGGGCCAAGTCGCCGATCAGCCGGCGTCGTAGTAAGGAACGACATACGGACCCTCAGGGATCACCGCGACATTGGCGTCCCCTGCGAGGGCGATGCTGCGGGCGACCGCCTCGTCGAGGTCGGCGATCGCTTCGACCCCCGTCAGCGCACGCTCCTCGTCCGATAAGCCCGAGGTATAGAGCGAAATCCGGCCGACGCGCATCGGTTTGAGCTGCATTTCCGTCTGCCATTCGTCGACGTCGGCCAAGGACTTGGCGGTCAAGGTCGCGAGGAACTTGTCGGGGCCCAATTCCATCAAACGCCGTTGGGCGGCGCGGAATTCCTTCGAGCCGAACCCCTCGGAACATTCCGAGGCGATGATCAGCGCGCCGCCGGGCGCCAAAATATCCATCGGGGTCACCATCCCCTTGATCGTTTGATAGTAAGTCTTGTCGAGCGGATAGCCCGCCGAGGACGTGACCACCGTCTTGAACCTGCGCCGCGTGGGCACGCGGATGGCGCCGTCCACGAATTCCACCGCGGCCGCGTGGCTCGCGATGATCTCGCCGAAATTGACGTAAACGAGATCGCGGTCGTCGTCGATAATTGTGTTGACGGCGTAGACGTCGCCAAGGCCGCGGACGATCTCGAGCTGCTCCTCGTGAAGCGGATTGCCAATGAGGTTGCACTGAACAGCGAGCGGATCTTCCATGAAGCGCGCAGAGTGAAAGGTGCGGATGGTTTCATGGTGGGCGACGCCAGGAGCGACGACCTTGCGGCCGCCCGACCATCCCGCCATGAAATGCGGCTCGACCAGGCCGGTCGCGATGCGCAAGTCGGCTTCGACGAAGGCGCGGTCGAGCTTGACCGGCGTGCCGCGCGTCGCGGTGACGCCGAAATCGACATGGTCGGCCTCATTGCGCGCATCATGGTTCTTGATGCGAACCCGCTCCATCACCCACGGGTCGCCAACCACTTCGGCAAGCTCTTCGCCGACATTCGGGCGATGCAAACCAGTCGCCACCAGAATGACGATGCGATCGAGCGGAACGCCCGAGCCGACGAGCGTTTCGATCATCGGCCGCAGGAAGAGATGGTTGGGCACGGGCCTGGTGATGTCGCAAATGAGGATGCAGGCGCTCTTGCGTCCCTTGGCGAGCTCAGCCAGCGGCGGCGAGCCGATCGGCGCCAACAAGGCATGTCGAACCGCCGCTGCGCGATCGGCGATCTTTTGCAGCTTACCCTTCGCGATCAGGGTGACGTCGGCGTTCGCGGGCATGTTCAGCTTGAGCTGTCCGCGGCCATAGAGAAGGCCGATCGATTCAGAGACTGACACGTGGCGCTCGCTTTCATCCACTTGATCGTGTGAGCGTTCGCTCCCGGTTCGGCTGTAGAACCGCCGCCGGCAAGCGCGGCGTTCCGTTCCTTTGCGCCGCACACCTTCCGAGCGGAAGCGCTCTGCATCCTGATCGAACAAGCGGCGGCTATTGTCAATTTTGCCGTCAGGCGATCGCCGCATCGGCGCGTCGCCCGCCGAACGCCGCCGTCGCCGGCCGGCTGCCTCACGGCGAATGGGTTATATTGCCGGTCGAGATCGGCGCGCGCTTCGATCCGGGAGAGCCATATTTGGACATTCATCTCGATCCCCTCGGCGGCTTGTCGGGCGACATGTTCGTCGCGGCTCTTCTCGACGCTTTCCCCGAGCACTGGCCGCAGGTGCGGTCGACGATCGCGTCCCTGAAACTCGGCGAGGAAGGGGAGTGCAAACTCGCGCCGCATCGCGATCATTTCTTCGCCGGACGTCGATTTCTGGTCGGACCGGATCGGACGGCCTCAAGCCTTCCAGGGGAACAGCAACGGTCCGATGGCCGCCCGCACACCGCGCATAGCCACGAGGGAAACGGCCACGAGCCCTTGCACGCTCATGCGAACCCATCGGGCCAGAAGGCGTGGGCCGACATTCGCGTCGAGCTCGACCGCTCGACCCTCGACGCGGACGTGAAGAGGCATGCGATCGCGATCTTCACCCTGCTCGCCGAGGCCGAAGCCAAGGTGCACGGCCTCGAGGCGCACTCCGTCACGTTTCATGAGGTGGGCGCGGTCGATTCGATCGTCGACATCGTTGCGGCCGCGCAGTTGATTTCGCTGATCCGCGCCGATCGCTGGACGTCGGCGCCGTTGCCGATCGGATCGGGGCGGATCCATTCCGCGCACGGCGTCCTGCCTATACCCGCGCCGGCTGCGGCCTTGCTGCTGCAGGGCTTGGCCGTCATCGATGATGGCGTTCCAGGCGAGCGGGTCACGCCGACAGGCGCCGCGCTCGCTGCTTACCTCATCGAGCCCCAAGCGAGGTCGAGCGCGCGCGTGTCGCGGATGTCTCGCAGCGGCGTCGGATTCGGCAGTCGCATATTGTCGGGGGTCAGCAATTGTTTGCGCGTGTTGGCGTTCGATGAAGCGGCGCCCCTCGTCCGTTCGCCGGTCGCGGGCGCCATTGATCGCAGGCAGTTGGCCGTGATCACATTCGAGGTCGACGACCAATCGCCGGAGGATCTGGCGGCCGGCCTCGACCATATCCGCGAGCTCCATGACGTTTTCGACGTGACCCAGAGTTCCGTTCTCGGTAAAAAGAGCCGGATGGTTGCGCATGTTCAGATCCTGGCGTCGCCGCTGGAACTCGAAAATGTGATCGTCGCGTGTTTTGAGGAGACCACCACGATCGGCTTGAGATATCAGGTGACGGAGGGCGCGATTCTGCGCCGCCGTTTCGAGACGGTTGAAACGGAAGGCGGCGAGAGCTTGCGGGTCAAAATCGTCGAGCGGCCCGGCAATATGGAAAGCGCGAAGGCCGAGGCCGCCGACGTGGCGAGCCATCGCGGACATCTGAAACGCGCGCATTTGCGAGGCCAAGCCGCGGCGGCCGCGCTTCGCCCGCGTGACCAGAATCGGACTGGCGCCGGTGACGAAACGGAGTGAGGGTTCAGACTCACAGGCAGACCAAGCGAGCGGGAGCGTGCAGGCGCGCTTGACCGCCGTTCTGCGGACAATTGAAGGGCCCCTCGCGGTCGCCGTCAGCGGCGGCGTGGACAGCGTCACGCTGGCGACTTTCGCCCATCGCGCGGCGGCTTCGCGCGTCGAGATGTTTCACGCCGTGTCGCCCGCGGTCCCGAGAGAGGCGACCGAGCGCGTAAGACAGATCGCGGAGGACCAAGGCTGGCGCCTGCGCGTTGTGGACGCCGGCGAATTCGCGGACCAAAGCTATCTCGCCAATCCGGTCGATCGCTGCTTCTTTTGCAAGACGAATCTCTATGATTGCATCGCGAGCCGCAGCGACGCGCAGATTCTCTCAGGCGCCAACCTCGATGATCTCGGGGAATATCGCCCCGGGCTCAACGCCGCCAAACTGCATTCGGTCCGCCATCCTTACCTCGAGGCCAAAGTCGACAAGAGGGCGGTCCGTTCGCTCGCTCGCGATCTGGGTCTCGGCGCTTTATCCGAGCTGCCCGCCGCGCCCTGCCTTTCGAGCCGGGTTGAGACCGGCATCGCCATTCGCCCAGAGGTTCTGAAAGCGATCCATGCGGTCGAGCAGAGCATCGCAAAAGAGTTTCCGACCGGAATCGTCCGTTGCAGGGTGCGGGCGACGGGAGTGGTGATCGAGCTCGATCCCGCAACCCTCGCGGCGATTGCGGGCAAGCGCGAGGCCGAGGCGCGCGCCCATGCGGACCGGGTTTTTGCCGGGATTGCGTCGACGAGCGAGCTCACCTTCCAACCCTATCGCAACGGCAGCGCGTTTATGCATTCGCGCCCATGAATCCGGAGTTCAAACTCGATTTCGAGCGCGGATCAAGAATCGGCCTCGACGAGGCTTTGTTCTGCGAGAGCAAGTCCGTCGACCAGATTTCAGCGATCCTCAACGCCGTGAGAGCGAGGACGGGTCGAATGTTGCTCACCCGCCTCGACCCGTCGAAGCATGAAGCTCTCATCGTGCGTGGAGGCGCCGACCTCGACTACGATCCCCTCTCCCGCACCGCCATTCTTGGCCATCCTCATCCGACGCTCGCCATGGCGCCGGCGGCGGTCGTCATGGCTGGGACCTCCGATCTGCCGGTCGGCCGCGAGGCTGCGCGCACACTCGCCTTCGCCGGCCAGCCGTATCGGGAATATACGGACATCGGCGTCGCAGGCCTTTGGCGCCTCCTCGAACGAATTCGAGGAGATCCGCTCCTCTCCGGTCGTCATCGTCGCCGCGGGCATGGACGCGGCCCTCGTCAGCGTCGTTGGGGGTCTCGTTTCGAGTCCGGTGATCGCGCTGCCGACATCCGTCGGCTATGGCGTCGCGTCGGGCGGCGCGGCGGCGCTGCACGCGTCGCTGGCCAGTTGCGCGCCGGGAATAGCGGTCGTCAACATCGACAATGGCTATGGCGCGGCTTGCGCGGCCTTGCGCATCTTGCGCGCCCTGGGGGCGTCGCAAACCTCCGCGGATCGGATTGCGCGCGGAGCTGCCTTCCCTGCCGCGACGGCGGCGTTCGCCCAGGAATAGGCGCAAGGCCATCCGCGTCCGTCGCCAATGCGGAAGGTTGCGGCTCGCGAGTCCAGCGGCGACCGGTGCGTTTCGACATAGGCCCATCGCGGCCATTGTCATTCTTCACGAGATCGTGAAGAATGCTGCGGATTGACTTGCGGGGATGCGATCAAGTCGCGCATCGATAGGTGGTGGGCGGGGGCCTTCACGCCCAAGTCAAATTGGCATGCGTAATCTGATCACGACCATCAAGGAGGTTGACGCCATGTCGAATGTTCAACCGCTCGCCGAGACCAGCGCTTCGGACTCCGAGCAGAAGATATCGAGGGCCGACGATCCGGTGTCCGTAGAGAGGCGAGCGCTTCTTCTTGGCGCTGCTGCTGTCGCCGCTGGCGCAATCTCCAGCCATCAGGCCTCGGCTGCCCCTCAGGCGCCCGATCTCTCCGGCGCATTGGCCAAGTTCCGCGCCACCATCCCGAGCCACTTCGATCGCGAATATGTCGAGAACGCAGTGGTCCCGTTCTTCCTCGGCAGCATCTTTGCGGGCGAACGCCCGATCCTGCCGATGATCGACCTGCCGCTGACCAAGCAGGACGCCATCCCCTGGGACTTCTGGGGGATGCTGTATGAAGACTGGAAGCCGACCCCTTCAGACGGCGTGACCGTTTTCCTCGAGGGGCTCGAGAACCGCGGCGACAACAATCTGCGCAAGCGCATCTACTTCACCGGGGTCACGCCCCGACCTCTATGCTCCAAAGTATCAGGCCAAGGTCGTGGACTTTTTGGATGAGCTTCTCGATCAGAAGCACGCCGGCAAGCCGTTCATGCGCCACTACCTCGACTATTATTGGGATCTCTATTGGGACCTGCATCTCGGCGTGAAGGGCGATGGCGTGCCTCCCCAGGTGCGCACCATCGGCGAGGCTTTCAACACGGTGCTCGCCTATCGCAATCCGCTGCAGGAGGTCGTCTACGAAAACTACATGACCGTCAGAGCGCTGCGCCCGTTCCTGACCAAATGGATCGACCAAAGGCTGGACGATATCGCCAACGGACGGATCGACGATCCCGACAAGACCATCGCCTATTACTGGCTCAAGAACGCGGGCGACGGCCAATATTTCGCCAAGCGCGACGTCGTCTTCGAGTGCTTCCATAATTTCGTGGCGCTCTCCCAATGGGGCAATTCCATTTTCGGCGTCATGAATCGCCTGAACGAGAATGGCGGCGACCAGGCGGTGCGCGCGGCGTTCGAGAAGACCATGAGCGGCGACTTCGACAACGCCGACGGGAAGCCGTTCACGCCGCTCGAGCTCCTCGTGATGGAGCTCTTCCGCACGATTTCGCCGAACGGCGGCAGCATTTCGGCGATCACCGACACGCGCGCGTCTTCATTCTATGGCGGCTCGCCCTTCGCCCAGTTCGGCGTGCCCTACGAGCGGCACTCGTACATGAATACGCCGCACACGGAGACGAGCTTCGACACGCGGCAGTGGCTGGATCCGGACCGGTTCGACCCCGAGCGCTATCTCAGCGTGCCGACCAGCGCCGAGATCGACGAGGCGAAATGCAAGCAGATCGGGCTGCCGCGTTGCCCCTTCGACATCACCACGCTCCCCGTCAGCGACGGACGCAAGACCGGCATCACCAACAGCGGCTTCGGCACTGTGTTCGCCGTGACCGACGGGAAACCTGCGCCGGTGTGCGACTATGCCGGATTCGCGCCGTTCGGCTTCGGCTATCGCCGTTGTCCCGGCGAGCAAATGACGATCGACGTGTTCGCGGATTTCCTGCGCAAAGTGTCGCGCGACAAGATCGTCTTCCACAATCTCAATCAGCCGAGACCGGGACGGGTCCCCGTCGGACCTGGCGCCGTGATCGACGACGACATCGCTTTCTCGAGGTCTACATAAAGCGTCCGCGTCGAGCGGACGCCCGTCTGGGGGGAAGTGACCGCGGGAGTTGGATGCGAGCGCGGGGGGCGCGGCCAGCGAAGCGGTTGAGGAGGCTCGCAAGCGCGGGCGTCGCGGCGATCCTCTGGCCCAGCCTCGCCGCGCATGCGGGCTCGGCGCGCGACTACCTGAACGCGCCGGTCGACACCTGGCTCCTCAATTATAACGCAAGCTACACGACCTCACTGACCCCCGAGGACGGAACGGACACGATTCCCGGCATCCGCGCCAACGTGTTCGCGCAGTCGGTCGTGCTCACCCGCATCATGGATTATTGGGGGCGCACCGGCGGCTTGTCGATCGTTCTGCCTTACGCGCTCATCGACACCAGCGCCGGACCGTTCCGCGCCAGCACCAACGGCGTCTCGGATGTCGGCTTCCTTTGGCAGATGAACATTTTTGGCGGACCGGCGCTGACGCGGGAAGAATTTCGCTCGTTCGTTCCCCAGACCTTTTCCAGCTTCCATTTGCTGGTGACGACGCCGCTCGGAACCTACCAGCCGAATTCCCCGATCAACCCGAGCGCCAACCGCTGGATGATCTCGCCGACAGTGAATTTCAGCTACACGCCCGACCAGGGCTGGACCTGGATCGAGACCTATTTTTCGGGCCGCGTATTCACCAACAACAATAATTATCTCGTGAACGGGGCGCAGACTTTGACGCAAAGACCGCTTCTTCGGCTTGAGGAGCATTTGAGCCGCAACGTGACAGACGCTCTGTGGTTTTCGGCGGACGCTTTTTACAATCTCGGCGGAGAGACGAGCATTGACGGAATTGACCAGGACAACATGGCGAACACGCTACGGATCGGAGCGGGAATGGGGCTGCGTCTCTGGCGCGGCGCCGATCTCGGGCTGAACTACGAGCGCGTGGTCGCCAAACCGGCGAGCGAGCCCTATTCGCAGACCGTGCGCTTCACTTTGCGGCAGTTATGGTGAGGCGGGCTGGCCCCATTCGGTGAGGCCCGCGCGCAGAACAAATGCTTGCGAAAAACGCACTCCTATGGTACCCATATTTCACCAGCCGGAATCGAATACAGACCTCGTTGGGGAAGATGAAAGAGCGCTTGAGACGGTCGGCGCGCAACCTGAGAGGCGAGTTGGGGATGGCGTTGATTTTTTTATTTTTTTCGCCGTAACGTATTGAAAAGTCCCGTTTCCGCCAAATAAAACCAAGCAAATACAAGCCTTTTTGCTTTTTTTTATTTGGATTTCCTTGCACCGCACTCGCGCATTGGTTGTATCCGAGCCCCGGCAGGCGCGGCGGCTAGCCCAGGATCTGCGCCGACTGGATGCGCCAGACCTCGGCGGCGTTCATCCGCGCCCAGGCATCGGCTCAGCGAGTTGTTGGCGTCGATCGCGCGGCAGGCGTCCTCGATGACGAAGGTCGCGAAGCCTTCGCTGCGCGCGTCGAGCGCCGAATGGGCGACGCAGAAGTCGGTCGCGAGGCCGCAGGCGAACACCCGCCTGATCCCGCGCGCCTTGAGGAGCGCCGCGAGGCCGGTCGTCGTCTTGCGGTCGGCCTCGAGGAAGGCTGAATACGAGTTGACCGCCGACTGCATGCCCTTGCGCAGGATGAGGAAGGCGCGATCGACCGCAAGCTCGGGATGCAGCTCAGCGCCCGGCGTGTCCTGCACGCAATGGTCGGGCCAGAGGGTCTGGTCGCCGTAGTGAAGCCGCTTCGTGTCGAAGGGCTTCGCGTTCTCGTGGCTCGCCGCGAAGGAGGCGTGGGTCGGGGGATGCCAGTCCTGCGTCACGACGACGTTCTCGAAACGGGACGCCAGTCGATTGACGAGCGGAACGATCTCGTCGCCGCCTTCGACCGCCAGCGCCCCGCCAGGCATGAAATCGGCCTGCAGGTCGATCGCGAGGAGAACGTCCCGGTGATCGATCGAGATTGGCCTCGGCATTGGGATCCGTCCTGTCGTCGCCATGGGCGCGCGCATCGGCATGCGCCTCCATAGTCCAAAACGACGATGAGCGCGACGTCGACGCCGCCGTCCGGCGGCCGAACTTTACAGGAAGAACCGAATCATGCCTGACCTTGCGCCTTCCGCTTCGCCGCCGGGCAGGAGGATCTCGCCGATTCCAGCAGTCGCTCCATCCCGACCGCCTCCGGGCGCGCGCTTTCTCCGGGCGCGGATCGACATTCGACAGGTTTCTCGAGATGTCGGGCGCGACCCCGGCGAGCTCCCGGCCAATCCGTCAACTCGAGCGCGTGATTTGGCGCTCCGACTTGACGCCGTATCGCCCCCAGCGCATCTGCATGGCCCCGATGCCGACACTCGTTTTGCCCTTTCCAGCGATCAACCCAGTTCTGGTGCAATGGGGGCCGCTGGCCATTCGCTGGTACGCGCTCGCGTATATCGCTGGACTGGTCCTTGGCTGGCTGCTCATCCGACGGATCGTCTCCGACGACCGGTATTGGCATGGGAGAACGCGCCCGAGCGCCGACAGCATCGACGATCTCCTGGTCTATTGCGCCTTTGGGGTGATCATCGGCGGCCGGCTCGGCAACGTCCTGTTCTACGATCCGCACTATTACTTCTCCCATCCGATCGAGATTCTTCAAAGTCTGGGAAGGCGGAATGGCCTTTCATGGGGGCCTGATCGGCGCGCTGATCGGCGTCCTCCTGTTCTGCCGCCGCTACAAAGCGCCGGTGTGGACTGTGCTCGACCTGTGCTCTCTCGTCGCCCCGATTGGCATTTTTCTTGGCCGCATCGCTAATTTCATTCGCCCCGAGCTCTGGGGTCGCCCGACCGATGTTCCCTGGGCCGTCGTATTCCCGGGGGCGGGTGGCCAGCCGCGCCATCCCAGCCAGATTTATGAGGCGCTGCTCGAAGGACTGCTGGCGTTCGCGATCCTCTACATGCTTGCGCAAACAGGCGCTCTGCGCCGTCCCGGACTCATCACCGGCGTCTTCGCCATCGTCTATGGCTCGGCTCGCATTTTCAGCGAATTCTTTCGCGAGCCTGATCCGCGCCTCGAAGACCTCGGACGTGGGCTGACAATGGGCATGGTCCTGTCATTTCCTCTGATCATCGTGGGGGTCGGAATCCTGGCCTGGAGTTTTCGGCGCGGTGTCTCGCCATGACGCAGCTCCTCGATGAAATCAGAGCCATGATCGCCGAGCGCGGGCCGATCACGGTCGAGCAATATATGCAACTGGCGCTCGCCCATCCTGACTTCGGTTATTACATGAACCGGGATCCATTCGGCGCAACCGGTGATTTCACGACTGCGCCGGAGATATCCCAGATGTTCGGCGAGCTGATCGGGCTCTGGGCGGCGGAAGTGTGGTCGAGCATGGGCTCGCCCGATCCGGTGCGCCTCATCGAACTCGGGCCTGGGCGAGGCACGCTCATGGGCGACGCGCTCCGCGCGGCTCGCATTGTCCCCGCTTTCCGCAGCGCCCTCGACGTGCGGCTCGTCGAGACCAGTCCGGCTCTGGCGGCGATGCAGCACGAACTGCTTGTCGATTCGGGGGTCGCGGTCTCCTGGGCGCAAACCTTGAAGGAAGTCCCGGACGGGCCCGCGATCGTGATCGGCAACGAGTTTCTCGATACCCTGCCGGTGCGCCAGTTCGTGCGCGTGAACGGCCAGTGGCGCGAGCGCACAGTGCGAGTGAACGGCGATGGCGCGCTTGCCTTCACCGTCGCCGACAAGCAAGAGCCCTATATCAGAGCCAACGCGGCGAACGGCGAAGTCCTTGAAGTGAACCCTTCCGCGCATCGGATGATGTTTGAACTCGGCGCGCGGCTCGCCAAGCAGGGCGGCGCGGCGCTCATGATCGACTATGGCCATGCCGTCACCCGATTCGGCGACACGCTGCAGGCGGTGCGCGCACACCGGTATATCGACCCGCTCGCCGCGCCGGGCGAGTGCGATCTCACAGCCCATGTCGATTTCGCCGCCATGGCGCGCAGCGCGAGCGCAGCCGGCGCCGCGGTCTTCGGGCCGATCGACCAAGGCGATTTCCTGCGGGCGATCGGCATCGACCTCAGGACAAAAGCGCTTGCCGAGCGCGCAACGCTCGACCACGCCGAGGAATTCGAGCGGGCGCGGGCGCGGCTCGTGGGCAAGGGCCAGGGCGAAATGGGCGCCCTGTTCAAGACAATGGCGATTGCCGACCGCAGGCTGCGCCCGCCTCCCGGGTTCCAATCCGCAAGCGTCAAATCCGCGTGAGCCCGGCTCACTATCTGACCGCGGAATGCTTGCGGATTCCTGGTGTCTCGCATGGCTTTTTCACTCGCCTCGGCGGCGTTTCGGAAGGTGTCTACACCTCGCTGAACGGTGGCGTCGGCTCTCGGGACGCGCCCGAGGCGGTGACCGAGAACCGCGCCCGAGCCGCTCTTGCGCTCGGAGCGGCGCCGGAACGTCTCGCCGTGCCATTCCAGGTTCATTCGCCCGACGCGGTCGCCCTAACCGAGCTGTGGCCGGCTGCCGCGCGGCCCCGGTGCGATGCGCTGGTGACGGCGACCCCGGGCCTGGCGCTGGGCGTGACGGGCGCCGACTGCGGCATGATCCTCTTTGCCGACCAGCAGACACGGATCATCGGAGCGGCGCACGCGGGCTGGAGAGGGGCGCTGACGGGCGTGGTCGAAGCGACGGTGACGGCGATGGAGCGGCTCGGCGCCAGCCGCAGCGACATTGTCGCGGCGCTCGGACCCTGCATCGGCCGAAGATCCTACGAGGTCGGCCCAGAGTTCGTGGCCGCCTTCGAAGGAGCGGGCGACGACACGGCCCGCTACTTCGCCCAAAGCCGCCGGGCCGGCCACTCGATGTTCAATCTCAACGCCTATATCGCCGAACGTGCGGCTCGCGCGGGGATTGGGCGATTCGAGGATCTGGGCCTCGACACCTACGCCGATGAGGTCCGCTTCTTCAGCTATCGTCGCGCCACGCATCGCCAGGAGCCAGACTATGGCCGCTTGGTGTCGATCATTGTGATGAATTGAGCTGCTGGACGCGAAGCCGGGTTGCTTGACTTGCCGCCCGCGCGCGACCAAGTAAGGCGAAACCTTGGCTTTGGCGCCGCCGATCATGGGGTTGCTGCTGGTCGCGATCCTCATCGTCCCGTTCCTGCTCGCTAGACTCGACGCCGCCGGTCTTGCGGGCGTCGGGCGCATCGCGATGTCCGCCGCGGCGCCTCTCGCCGGGCGCAGGCAAAGCGCGCCCGAGCGGCTGGTCGAGGCGCGGGGGTGAGCGACCGGCGCGTGCGCCACGCCGACAGCGCCGCTTTTCGGCATGCGATGGGGGCGCTCGCCTCGGGGGTTGCGATCGTCGCTTGCGGCGCGGACGGGATGCGCGCCGGTTGCACAGCGGTATCGCTCGCGTCCCTGTCGTTGGCCCCGCCGACGCTCATCGTGTGCCTCGCGCGCTCCTCCTCGACGCTCGCGGCGATGCGCGACGCGGGCGCGTTCTCGGTCAGCCTGCTCGCAGCGCGCCATGAGGCGCTCGCCCATCGCTTCAGCGGACATAGCGGGGTGCATGGACCGCGCCGTTTCGACCTCGGCCGCTGGGTTACGCTCTCGACCGGCGCTCCTGTTCTCGCCGATGCGATCGCCGCTTTCGATTGCCTGGTCGAGGAGGTCATCGAACGCCACTCCCATGCGATCGTCCTCGGCGCCGTCGTGAGTTCTCATGGAGGGCGCCGAGGAGCCTGTCCTTGTGCGCCGCCGCGGAGAGTACGCGCCTTTCAGCTAGGACCAAGCCGCCTCCTGCCCTGGGCTTGAGACAGACGCAGCCGCCCACGCACTCCGGCCCACAGCCAGTGCGTTCCTGCCGCGCATTGGTAAACGCCTATAAACGCGCCTATTTCCGTATCGAGCCTTTTCAAGGTCTTACGGCCGAACCAGATCAGAAAAATCCTTCCCCATGTCACACTGTATCTCAAACGCCACAATAGCGGTCGACGAGGCCCTCCCGTAACGGTCGGAGCCTCCGCGCCTTCTGCAGACGCGCCTGCCAGACCGTTGATCGAACGGCGCCCGCGCAGCGGCTAATTGGGCAATAGTGGCTCTGGCCCGAGGTCCGCTCCGAGGGAGATGGCGGTTCGGGTCAACGCGCCCGACAGGCCATAGACCACGCTCCGCGTCGACGGGAAGGCAATCTGCTCTAGGTAATTCTACCCTTGCAGTGCAGCCCGCGTCATGCGTGGTGCGCCTTATCATCATTCACCAGAGGACAGGGGTTTTACCCCAGGCGAAAGCGCGATCATGAACGTCCGCGTGTGGCTTCGCGGTCTCGGCCTCGGCCGATACGAGGAAAAGTTTGAAGACAATAAGATCGGCATCGACGTCCTCCCCGACCTGACCGATGGCGACCTCCAAGAGCTTGGCGTTCCTATCGGCGACCGCCGACGGCTGCTGAGAGCGATAGCGGAACTCGGCGGCCAGCAGCCAACGGCGGACAGGCGATCAGGGCCGCCGGCGCCCAGCCGGGCGCGGTCCGTCGCGCCGCTCAATTCCGCCGAGCGGCGTCCCATCACGGTCATGTTCTGCGATCTTGTCGGTTCGACCCAACTCGCTGCCGCGCTCGACGTTGAGGACTGGCGCAATCTCGTGAGCGCCTATCTGGACGAGGCCTCGAAGGCGGTCACTAAGCTCGGCGGCTATGTCGTCAAGCGGCTTGGCGATGGGCTGATGGCTGTTTTCGGCTATCCGCGCGCGCAGGAAAACGACGCGGAGCGCGCCGTCATGGCGGCTCTCGGAGTTCAGCAGGCGCTCGGAGAATTGAACGCCAGAAACGCAGGAAGCGGCGCTCCTCTCCTCGCTGTCCGCATCGGCCTCGAAGGGGGTCCCGTCGTCGTCGACGACGATGGCGACGTGTTCGGCGAGGCGCCCAACATCGCCGCGCGTGTTCAGGCCGCGGCCGAACCCGGAACTGTGCTCGTCACTTCGACCGTCCACCGACAGGTGGCCGGACTGTTCGTCGTCGAGGATAAGGGCGACTACGAGCTCAAGGGCGCTTCCGCGCCAATGAAGCTCTATCGCATTCTGCGCACAAGCGGCGGACGCCGTCGCCGGCAAGCGGGGCTTCTCACGCCTTTTGTCGGCCGCGAGAAAGACCTCGACATGCTCGCTTGCTCGTGTGAGCGAGCCCTTCTGGGCGACGGAGAGTTCCTCTTGATCGTCGGCGAGCCGGGCATCGGCAAGTCCCGACTGATCGAAGAGTTTCGCGGCCAGTTGGCCGACAAACGGCACTCCTGGGTCGAATGGAGCTCCTCGCAGCTCTTGCAGAACACGCCGTTCCACCCCCTCCTGGGATGGGGACGGGTTCGGTTCGGTGGATCGGAAGTCGCCGCCAACCGGCGGCTGGCTGAACTCGAAGCGTCTCTCGCCGACCTGAAGCTGGACGTTCTGAAGCTCGCGCCGCTAGTCGCGCCGATCGTGGGCATCCCGGTCCCACCCGAGCTCTTGACGAGCCTGTCGCCAGAGGAGAATCGCCGTCGTCAAAAAGCGGCGATGGTCGAATGGGCCATCGCAGGCTCACGCAATCAGCCACTCGTTCTCGTGGTCGAGGATTTGCAATGGTTCGATCCGACGTCGATCGATCTCGTGCAAGCGCTGATCGACGCCGCCGCACGAGCGCCCATCCTCATCTTGGGGACCGCGCGGCCTGAATTTCACCCGCCGTGGAGCGCCGCCCCGCACCATAAGGTCCTTTCGTTGACGCCGCTCAACGACGCGCAAGTCCAGCGGATGATTGCCGAGGTCGCGTCCCGCCGCGCCATGTCTACTGACGTAGTTCGGCGCGTAAGCGACCGGGCGGGCGGCGTGCCGCTATTCATCGAGGAGGTGACGCAGCTCGTTCTCGAGCGTGGTGAGCGAAGGACCACGCAAGCGATTCCGCCGACGCTGAGACAGTCTTTGGCGGCGCGACTCGACCGGCTGGGACGCGCGAGAGAAGTCGCGCAGATCGGCGCCGTGCTGGGTCGCAGCTTCTCTTATCGTCTTCTGCACGAAGTTGCGTCTCCCGCTGGGCGCTCCGGCCCGGGAGTCGACGAAACTACGCTTCAAGTTGCTCTGACCCGCCTCGTGGACTCCGCGCTTCTGTTCGTTGAAGGGGTCCCGCCGGAGGCAAGCTATAGCTTCAAGCACGCGCTGATTCAGGACGCGGCCTATGACAGTCTCTTGAGGAGCCGCCGTCAGGCGCTGCACAGGCGCGCGGCCGTAGCGCTGATCGCCGCTCAGTCGGAACCGGAGGCGATCGCTCGCCATCTCACTGCGGCAGGCGCCAAGAGCTTGGCGGTCAAATGGTGGGCGGAGGCGGGCGAAGACGCTCTACGCCGGGCGGCGTTCAAGGAAGCGATGGCGCACCTCGGCAAGGCGATCGCGCTTGATGAGGAGGCGCAACGAGAAGCGCCCGAGCATGACGTCCTAGAGCCTGGGCTCTCCGAGCGGCGCCTGAGGCTGCACACGGACTATGGACACGCCGCGATGTGGCTGAAGGGTTTTGCCGCCGACGAGATGGGCGAGGCCTATGCCCGGGCAAGCCGTTTCGCCGGGCCGACCGATGCGACCGCGCCCCGTTTTGTCGCCTACTACGGCGAGTGTCTGACGAGCTTCATGCGTGGCGAGATTCGCCAGGCGCATGCGGAAGCTGAAGCTTTCCTTCGCGAGGCCGAGGCCGAAGGACGCGCGATGGAAGCTGGCGTGGCGCGCCGGGTCCTCGGCTTTGTCTCGCTGCTGCTTGGAGATTTGCAAGCCTCCCGCAAAGCGCTCAAGCGCGCTCTGCGTGATTATGTCGGCAAACGGGACCGAGAAGGGCTCTTCCGGTTCGGCAACGACACGCGAGTGAGCGCGACGAATTTTCTCTCGTTGACTGAGTGGCATTTGGGCGAGCTCGAACGAGCCCGCGAGTTGAGCGACGAAGCGAATCGCCGGGCGGCTGAACTGGGTCACGCCGCATCCATGGCCAGCGCGCTCTTCTTCAGGACGGCGCTTGAAAGCCGCCGCGGCGACGTTGCGGCGACAAACGCAGCCGTCGAGCCGCTGCTCGCGGTCACCGAAGAGCATGATCTTAAGACCTACACTGACCTCGGTCGAGTGTTCGCGAGCTGGGTTCGCGGCAAGGAGGGCCATCCGGACGCGGGCGCACTCGGGCTTAAGGAGGCGCTCGCCTCTTATCTCGCGCTCGGAAATAAGAGCGGGGCGCCGTCGTTCCATGGTCTCCTTGCAGAAGTCGAAGCGATGCGCCCGGACCTGGAAAGCGCGCTCGCGGCGATCGATTCTGGATTGGCGATAGCGGGGGAGACGGGCGAGCATTACACCGACCCCTATCTCTATCGGCTCCGCGGCGATTTCCTGTTCATGCGATCTCCCGGCGCCCCCGTTGGCGCCGAGGAAGCATTTGGAACCGCCATCGCCATCGCAAGAGAGCAAGGCGCGCGCGGCTACGCGCTCGTCGCCTCGCACTCGCTAGCCAAGCTTTATCAGGCGACCGGCCGCGAGGGCGAAGCGCACGCCATCCTCGCGCAGGCGTTGCAGGGCTTTTCGCCGACGCCAGAAATGCCTGAAATTGCGGAAGCGCGGGCGCTGCTCAACCGCTTGAGCATCGCGCTTCGGCGATGACATGGAAGAACGATCCCGTGACCAGGCCCCTTCGCGAGCCGGCGGGCGCCTCTGCCGCGCCGTAGACGTCGCGGACAAAAGCGAAGGGGTCATCGCCGCCGCTAGAGATGATGGTCGCATAGTGGAATTCATGGCCGCGCAGGATGAGGCCCGCCGCCGCGAGCGCGCAATCTGACGCGATGCGGGCCTCGCGATAACCGAGCGTCATCCGCCGCTTTGCGAAACTGGTCTCGACGCCGATGAGGCCCGCCATCCGATGGGCGACGCCGGACGCATCGGTCAAGCTTTGGCCCAGCGCCATATACCCCCCGCATTCGCCATGCGCCGGGCGCGTCTCGGCAAAGCGCCTGAGACCTTCGCGAAAGCGCACCGCCGCCGCCAACCGTCCGGCATGCAATTCCGGATAGCCGCCGGGAAGCCAGCAAACATCGCAATCGGAAGGCGGAGGCTCGTCAGCGAGCGGCGAGAATGGGACGATCTCGGCCCCGGCCGCCCGCCAGCCCTGCACGAGATGAGGGTAGATGAAGGAGAAGGCGGCGTCGCACCCGAGCGCGATGCGCTGTCCGGGCGGCCGGACCGCCACGGGTGGGCGCCCCAGCGCAGCGTGTTCGAGCGGGCCAGCCAGCGCGAGAACTCGACGGCAATCGACATGCGCCTCGATGAAATCGGCGATCGCCTCGAGTCGCGCTTCGAGCGCCTCCGTCTCCCTCGCTTGTACGAGCCCCAGATGGCGCTCGGGCAGCGTCACGCTCTCGTTGCGCGGCAGCACCCCAACGACGGGCACGCCCATCGCCTCGATCGCCTCGACAACCAGCCGGCGATGACGCTCGCTCGCGACGCGATTGACGATGACGCCCGCGACCTTGAGCCGCTCGTCATAGGATCCGCAGCCCTTGACGATCGCCGCCGCGGATTGCGCCTGACCGCTGACGTCGATGACGAGCAGGACCGGCATGGCGAGCGTCGCCGCCACATCGGCAGAGGCGCCGCTGCGCCCGGCCTCGCTCGGAACGCCGTCGAACAGCCCCATCGAGGCCTCGCACAAAGCGAGCGCGGAGGTCTCCGCCGCTTGCGCCGCGAGGGCGGAGAGAAGGCTGGGCGTCATGGCCCAGGAATTGAGGTTCACGCTCGCCCGGCCCGACGCCGCCGCATGGAACGCCGGGTCGATGTAATCGGGGCCGGATTTGAGGCCGACGGCGTCGACGCCGCGCCGCCTGAACGCGCGCAGGAGCCCGAGCGTCGCCGTCGTCTTGCCGCTGCCCGATCGGGGCGCGGCGATCATGAGCCCGCGGGTCACGGCCTAAGTCTAGGCAAGGCGGGAGATGCGCGCTAGGCCAGCGCCATGAGCGAGCCGGAAAAGGCGACGCCGCTCAAGCGCGGCTGGACGACGGGCGCATGCGCCGCAGGCGCCGCGCGCGCGGCCTTCGAAGCGCTGCTGACGGGCCGGTTTCCCGATCCGGTTCCCGTTGCGTTGCCCAAGGGTTTGAAGCCGGAGTTCGCCCTCGCCACCCACGAACTCGGCGACGAATTCGCCCGCGCCGGCATCGTCAAGGACGCGGGCGACGATCCCGACGTCACCCACGGCGCGCTGGTCATGGCGACTGTACGCCTCGCGGCGCCGGCCGCAGGCGTGACCTTCAAGGCGGGCGAAGGCGTAGGGACTGTGACCCGGCCCGGCCTGCCGCTGCCGGTCGGCGAGCCGGCGATCAATCCGGCCCCCCGCGCGATGATCCGCGCCAACCTCGAAGAGGTCGCCGCGAGGCTCGGCGCGCGCGCCGACGCGTCTGTTGAAATCTCGATTCCCGACGGCGAAAGGATCGCCGAGCGCACCGCCAACGGGCGCCTCGGCATCCTCGGCGGCCTGTCGATTCTCGGCACGACCGGCGTCGTCATCCCCTATTCGTGCTCGGCCTGGATCCATTCGATCCATCGGGGCGTGGATGTGGCGCGCGCCAGCGGCTGCAATCACATCGGCGCTGCGACCGGCGAGACCTCTGAAGCCGCCATCCGGGCGCTCTACAGCCTGCCCGATCATGCGCTGATCGAGATGGGCGATTTTGTCGGAGGGCTCCTCAAATACCTGCGCGAACATCCCGTCGCGCGGGTCACCATTGCCGGCGGTCCAGCCAAAATGAGCAAGCTCGCCGAGGGCAAGATGGACCTCCATTCCAAGCGCGGCGCGGTCGACCTTGCGGCGTTGGCGGCGCGTGTCGCGCGTGCGGGCGGCGCGCCGTCGCTCGTTGACGCGATCGCGAGCGCCAACAGCGCGCTGCACGCCTTCGATCTCGCATCGGCGGCCGGCTTTGACCTGCCGGCGCTGGTCGCCGGCGACGCGTGGGCGACGGCCGCCCGCGGGCTCGCGGGGCGCCCATGCGATCTCGAGATCGTCATCGTCGGGCGCGACGGACGCGTGCTCGCAAGCAGCGGGTTTCGGCGAACCTAGGCGCCTCATTCGCTGTCCGATCGCCCCGAGCCGGCGCGAAACCGGCGCACATAATCGGGGTTGTAGAGTTCGCTCTCGCGAAAGTCTTGCGCCCCAAGAGCGGGGCCCACGAGGATGAGCGCGGTGCGCTCAATTCGGGTCTCGCGCAGCGCGCCTGCAATTTCGCCAAGCGTCGCGCACACGATGCGCTCGTCCGGCCAGGACGCGCGCGCGACGATCGCGGCCGGGCAATCGCGCCCATAGAACGGCGTGAGCTCAGCGACCACATCGTCGAGCGCATGGATCGAGAGATGGATCGCGAGCGTCGCCCCAGTCGCCGCGAAAGCGGCGAGCGTCTCGCGCTCAGGCATCGGCGAGGCGCGCCCCGAGGTGCGTGTCAGCACGAGGGATTGCGCGAGGCCGGGCAAGGTCAGCTCGCGCTCAAGCGCCGCGGCGGCGGCGGCGAAAGCGGGCACCCCGGGCGTGATCGTGTACGCCACTCCCGCCGCCTTCAGTCGGCGCAACTGCTCGCCCATCGCGCTGAAGATCGAGAGGTCGCCCGAATGGAGGCGGGCCACGTCCTCGGCCTTCGCCGTCGATTCGACGCAAAGCGCAATGATCGCATTGAGATCGAGCGGCGCTGTGTCAACGATCCGCGCGCCTTGAGGGCAATGGTCGAGTAGGGCGCGGGGAATCAGCGAGCCGGCATAGAGGCAAACGGGCGAGCGCGCGATGAGATCGCGCCCGCGCACGGTGATGAGATCGGGGGCGCCCGGCCCGGCGCCGATGAAGTGCACGGTCACGGCTGCTCCGCAGACAAGGCGACGGCGCAGGTCGCGCCGTCGGCGGCGAGCCGCGGCCCAAGCAGCCGTCCGCCAACGCCAGCGCCGGCGAGCGCCGCCGCCTCCGCGATATTGGGCGCGCCAAAGCGCGCCTTCGACGCTCTTGAAGGCGTAAGGATGCGTTCGGCCTGCGCTTCGAGTGCGGCAAGCGACAGCGGCGTAAGCTCAGCGCCAAGAATGCGCGCGGCCTCGATGAGGCCAGGCTCGTCGGCCTTCGCGACAAGCGTGAACATACCGATCTCGCCCTCGGGCGCGCCGGCCTCCTCAAGCGCACGGCGCACCACCGCGGCGATCGTCTCGCCCGCAACGCCGGCCCGGCAACCGATTCCGATGGCGACGGTCCGGCTCATGGCTTGACGAGCCGCCACTGGACGATCGGCATCGCCGCGCGCCAACCGGAATAGCGCCCGACTGGCTCGGCATGCGCGACTGAGATCTGGACGAGCTCCCCGCCCCACCGCGCGCGCCATCCGACCGACGCCGCCTGCGTCTCGAGCGTCACCGCATTGGCGACCAGCCGTCCGCCCGGCGCGAGCGCATCATAAGCGCCGTCGATCAAGCCTGGAGCGCTCGATCCGCCGCCGATGTAGATTGCCTCCGGCGTTGGCAAATCGGCGAAGACGTGTGGCGCCTCGCCGTTGACGACCGAGAGGCTGGGCGCTCCGAAGCTCAACGCGTTGCGGGCGATCCGTTCAGCGCGGTCGTGGCGCAGCTCGATCGCGACCGCGTTGTTCGCGGGGTCGGCCAGCATCCATTCGATGGCGACCGAGCCTGAGCCTGAGCCAACATCCCACAGCAACTCTCCGCGTCGCGGCGCGAGGGCGGACAAAGTCATCGCGCGGATTTCACGCTTGGTGAGCTGTCCGTCGTGCTCGAACCACTCGTCAGGCAGTCCTGCCGCGCGCGGAAGGATGCGCGCGTCGCGGTTGGCTACGACCTCAAGGGCAATCGTGTTCAAGGCCGCGACATTGTCGAGCGCGAAAGCTTGCGCTTCAGTCGCACGAATGCGCTCGCGGGGGCCTCCCATCGCCTCGCAGACCGTGAGCCTCGATCGTCCCATGCCGCGCGCCGTCAGAAGCGCCGCAAGCTTGGCCGGGGTGGCGTCATCCCAGGACAGCGCAAGGACGCGCGCCTTGGCTTGCAAATAAGGAATGATGGCTTCGAGCGGCCGTCCATGAAGTGTGAGCAACGCGCAATCCTGCTCGCTCCAGCCGAGCCGCGCCGCGGCGAGCGCAAAAGCGGACGGCGACGGGATTGAGATCATGTCTTCCACGACGAAGCGGCGCATCAGCATCGCGCCGACGCCGAAGTAGAATGGATCGCCGCTGGCGAGTACGCAGACGGAACCGCCGCGATGGGCCTCAATGACGTCAAGCGCCTTCTCGATCGGCGACGGCCAGGTCATCGTCTCGGCCTTCAACGATCCGGCGAGCGTGAGATGGCGTCTTCCGCCGACGACAAAGTCTGCTTGCGCGACAAGCCGCCGCGCGGCAGGAGTGAGGCCGTCGACGCCATCCTCGCCGATGCCTACGAGGGCAAGCCAGCGTTCCCTGCTCATGGAGCCGCCCACTGAATCGCCTTCGTCTGCTCATTCTCGGCGGCACGTCGGAAGCGAGCGCGCTGGCGCGGCGGATCGCCGATGAGCCGGGTGTCATGGCCACTCTGTCGCTTGCGGGCGCGACCGCCAATCCTGGCTCGACGCCAATCCCTCTGCGCATCGGCGGCTTCGGCGGCGCCGAAGGCCTGGCCGCCTATCTCAAGGCGGAGCGCATCGGCGCCGTCGTCGACGCGACGCATCCCTTCGCTTGGCGCATATCGGCGAATGCGGTTGCGGCTTGCCGCGCAACGCATACGCCTCTCATCGTCTTCACCCGGCCGCCCTGGACGCGCGAACCCGGCGATCGCTGGGTGGAGGTTGAGACAATCGAGGAGGCCGTCGACGCTCTCGGCGCTCGGCCGAGAACAGTCTTCCTCACGCAGGGCCGGCTGCAGCTTGCGGCTTTCGCGCGAGCGCCGCAGCATCGCTACCTCGTCCGGGCGATCGACCCGCCAGCCGAGATCGGCGCCCTCCCCGACTGCACGCTCATCCTCGCGCGCGGGCCCTTCTCGCTCGCCGACGAGCTCGCGCTCATGCAACGCGAGCGGATCGAGACTTTGGTCACAAAGAACAGCGGGGGCCGAGCGACCAACGCCAAGATCGAGGCGGCGAGGAGGCTGGGAATCGAAGTCGTCATTGTGAGCCGGCCACCCGCGCCCCAAGCGGAAACGCTGTATGACCTCGACGCGGTCCTGACCTGGATCGCGTCTCACTGTCGCGCTCCATAGGCGCGCGGCGTCAGCATCCAGGCCCATGCGCCATCGCGCCCGATGAAGCGCGTCTCACTCGAGCCGATGACGACCAGCGTCGCCATGTCGGCGAGGCTCGGGTCCGCTTCGCCAAGCGTCGTCATGATCAAAGTCTCGTCCGCGCGCCCGACCGCGCGGGCGAACGCGACCGGCGTCGTCGACGCCTTCTCGCCTCGCAGCAAGTCGAAGGCTTGCGTTATGCGGGTCGGCCGCGCCCGCGAAGCCGGATTGTAAAGCGCGATGACGAAATCGCCGTCGGCGGCCGCGCGCAGGCGGCGTTCGACGATCGCCCATGGCTTGAGGTTATCGGAGAGCGAGATCGCGCAAAAGTCATGACCGAGCGGGGCCCCAAGCCGCGCCGCCGCGGCCTGCATTGCGGTCACCCCTGGCTTGACGGCAATGTCGAGCTCGAGCCATTGCGGATTGCGTTCGATGGCCTCGAACACAGCCGCCGCCATCGCGAACACGCCCGGATCACCCCCGGAAACGACCGCGACCGTGCGGCCCTCAGCGGCGAGCTTCAATGCAAGCCGGGCGCGCTCCATTTCAACTCGATTGTCGCTCAAGTGGACGCGCTGCTCCGCCCGCAATGCGAGCCGCTCCACATACGGCCCGTAGCCGACAATATCGCTCGCCGCCTCGATCGCCGCGCTCGCGTCCGGCGTCATCCACTCGGCCGGGCCGGGGCCAAGCCCGACAATCATGACCCGCCCAGTCACGGGCGCCGCCCCCTCCCCGGCGCAAGAATGAGCGAGAAATAGGGCGCGGAATCGTCTTGCTTCTGACACAGCGGGGTCACGACCTCGCCCGCCATCGTCGCCCGCTCGACGTAGATGGCGCGCTCGGCCATGCCCGCGGCGACAAGCGCTTCCTTGGCGCGCGCGAAGTTGCGGCCGATTTTCATGATCACCGCCGCGTCGGCGAGCGCGAGCCGGCGCTTGAGCTCGTCGAGCGGCAGCGTCGCGGGCAAGACGACGAGCGTGTCGTCTCCCCAGGTCATCGGCGCGGCCGCCGCGCCCCAGGCCCCGCAGATGCTCGACACGCCTGGCACAACGCTGACATCGAAATTGTCGCGCAACCGAACGAACAAATGCATGAACGAGCCGTAGAGCATCGGGTCGCCTTCGCTCAACAGCGCGACGTCGCGGCCCGCTTCGAGATGCGCGGCGATCGCGACCGTAGAATTCCTTGTAGAAGCGCGCCAACGCCTCGCGGTAGGGCGGGTCGTCGAAATGCGATTCATCGGTCATCGGGTAGTAGAGCGGCAATTCGACATGCCATGGCTTCAGCCAACAGTCGACGATCGAGCGCGCATTGCCGCGTCGTCCTGCCTTGGCGAAGAAGGCGACGACAGGCGACGCCGCGATAATCTTGGTCGCCTTGACGGTGAGCAGGTCGGGATCGCCAGGACCGATCCCGACGCCGTAGAGTTGGCCGAACGCGGTCATTCGATGTCGCTCGCCAGCGCGTTAACGGCGGCGGCCGCCATCGCGCTGCCGCCTTTGCGCCCGCGGACGATGATGGCCGGCAAACCGCTCTCGAGCAGCGCCTCCTTCGATTCCGCCGCGCCGACGAAGCCGACCGGCATGCCGATGATCGCCGCGGGACGCGGCGCGCCGGCGCCGACGATCTCGAGCAGACGAAAGAGAGCCGTCGGCGCATTGCCGATGGCGACCACGGCGCCGCCGAGACGCGGCAGCCAGAGCTCGATCGCCGCCGCGGTGCGCGTCGTGCCCAGTTTTGCGGCGAGGGCGGGCGTGGCAGGGTCGCTAAGCGTGCAGACCACCTCGTTCTTCGCGGGCAGGCGTGCGCGCGTGACCCCTTCGGCGACCATGCGCGCGTCGCAAAAGATCGGCGCGCCGGCCCGAAGAGCCTCGCGCGCCGCCTCTGCGGCGCTTGGGGAGAAGACAAGGTCGCGAGCCGTCTCCACCATTCCGCAGGCATGGATCACTCGCACGGCGACGCGCTCTTCGACCGGCGAGAAACGCTTAAGGTCGGCCTCGGCGCGGATGACCGCGAACGAACGACGATAGATGGCCGCCGCGTCCTTCTCGTATGCGTAGCTCGGCTTCACGCCGTCCTCTTGGGGCCGAACATCCTGGCGCCTTGGCTTGCGAGCAGTTCAGCGACCTCCGCGCTCGAAAGGCCGCGCCACGCCGGCGGATCGCCGGCCCGACCCGCGAGGACGAGATCATAGCCCGCTACAGTGGCGGTGAAGGTCACTGCTGTCGCGGCCGGCCTCGCGCATCCCTTGGCGCAGCCGCTGACATGGAGAATGACGCCGTCGCCCTTTGGCAGCATCCGAGCCCAATGATTCGCATCGTCGCGCACTGCGCGAGCCCCATGCGCACACGCCGGCGCGCCGGGACAGGCGGCGACCCGCAAGCACGGCTCATCCGGATCGACGATAAATCCGAGGTCGGCGAACGAATCGACCATCGATTCGGCCGCTTGCGGGGCGAGGCCCGTCATCAGGAACGCCCGCCATGGCGTCAGTCTAAGACTGTCTGCGCCAAACACCCGGGCGCGTTCGAGCAGCGCCTTGAAACGATCCGCCTCGATTTCGCCAAAGGCCGCCGCCATACCGATTATGAGCCTTGCACCATAGGCGTGCGCGCCCAGGACTTCGCGGAGCGAAGTCCGCCGTCGCGAACGCGCTCGTGGCTCTGTCTCGCAGCCGGCTTCCGCGAACACCGCCTCCGCCCCAATGCGTTCGATGAGCGCGCGCATGCGCCTGGGCGCAGCTTCGCCGGCGCCCGCAAAGCGGAGAAACGCGAGGGCGAGCCGGGCCGCGATCTCGCCTGTCTCGAGCGGGGCGCATTCGGCAGCCAGGGCGTCTTCGCCGGCGAGAAACACCGCGAACATTCCGTCGCGCGAGGCCTCGAGGCGGATGTCCGCATCGATGTCGCCGAGCGGAAGGCGCCCCTGTGCGTCGAGGACAAAGCTGAATTTCGGCGACAGCCGCCGCAGGCGCTCGTCCTCTTTGAGCCGCGTCTCCAGCGCCGCGACGCTCGGCCCGAGATCGAACGAAGTCTCGGGATCTAGATCGTCGATCGGGCTTGCGACGATGTTGCGCAGACGCTCGACCTCGGGGTCGGCGTCAATGAGCCCGGCTTCCTCGAGGCGTGCGTGCAGGTCGGGCAATGTCGGCTCGGTCACGCCCCGCAGGTGCAGATTGGCGCGCGCCGAGAGGCCGATTGAGCCGTTGCCGCAGCGAATCGCCGCGTCCGCCAGCGCGGCCGCCTGATCGAGCGACAATCGGCCGAAGGGCGCGCGCACCCGCGCGAGCAGTCCGTCGCCGGTCTCCATCGGCTGCAAAGCGCCAGGACACCAGCCCTTGCGATAGGGCGGCGCGGCGCGGCGCGGCGCTATCGCGCTCATGCGGCTTCCTTAAGCACCCAGGCCAGTATGCGCGCGCTCGAATTGCGGCGCGAGAGCCAGAACCCGCGCCTCGCCGCCTCCCCGAACACGCCGGCCATATGACAGGCGGCTTGACGATTGGCGCCGACCAGAAAAGCGCGCACGGAATCATCGCCGAGCGTGGCGTCGAAGATCAGATCGAACTGCGCGCTTTCCACCGCGTCAGTCAGCGCGGCGAAACAATAAAGATTGTCGAGCGACTGAGCGATCTCCGCGGCGCCGCGATGGCCGTGGCGCATCTGGCCGGAGATCCAGCGCGGATTGGCGGCGCGTCCGCGAAGCGCGCGCGCGATCTCTTGGCTGAGCGTGCGGATCTTCGGCGCGTGGCCCGCGGTCGAATCGAGATGATAGAGCGCCGGACTTGCTCCCGCCTCAGCCGCCGCAGCGGCGAAACCGCCTTCATGCTCGGCAAAGGCGTCCGCGTCCAGCGCGTCCTGTCCAGGCAGATCCTGCCCATGAACGAACGCCCCGGCGGCGGCGACCCTCATCCGAAACTCCGGCGCCGCTTGCCGCGCGTCGCCATCGCCGTCATAGGCGTGGCTTGTCGCCGCGAGATAGGCCTCCGCGAGCTCCGACCGATCCGTCCACTCGCCTCGCGCGATGCGCGCGCCGAGCCCGACGCCGTACGCGCCTGGCGCGGCCCCGAATATCCGCGCCAGGCTTGCGCCTTGAACCGCCGCCAGCGGATTATCATCGGCGCTCTCCTCGAGCGCCGCCACGGCGCGAACGGCTGCGGCGAACAATGCGATCTGGCTCGGAAAGACATCGCGAAACAGGCCAGAAATGCGCAAGGTCACGTCGACCCGCGGCCTGCCCAGCATCGCCAGCGGCATGACCTCGAAGCCGCTGACGCGAATCGACGCAGAATCCCAGATCGGCCGGCAGCCCATGAGCGCGAAGGCCTGCGCGAGATCGTCGCCGCCGGTGCGCATGGTCGCCGACCCCCACAGGTCGAGCACAATGCGCTTTGGCCACTCGCCATGGTCCTGCGCGTACCGCTTGACGATCTCTTCCGCCGCCCGCCGCCCGATCTCCCAGGCGTTGCGGGTCGGGGCGGAGCGCGGATCGATGGCGTAGAGGTTCCGCCCGGTCGGTAGAACGTCGAGCCGGCCGCGCGCCGGCGCGCCAGCCGGACCGGGTTGGACGAACCGTCCGCCAAGTGCGCGCAAAAGGCCGAGCGACTCGGCGGCTCCGCAGGCGGCCACGCGTTCGGCCGAACGTTCTTCCTCCGGGGGGAGGCAATCGACGACCCTCACCCCTGGCCCCTCGCCCAAAAGAGGGGGCGAAGCGGAGCCCTCAAGGTTGTCGGGCGAGCGGCCGAACACGTGCAGGCCGTCGCCGATGCGCATCTCCTTGAGGTCGCAGAGCCAGGCGTCGAGGGCGACGAGCGCTTCGTCCGGCGGCTTGCCGTCGGCGGCGCATTCCTTGAGCAGGCCGGTCTCGCGACCCCGCTCGAAGATGAGCGCCGCGATGGCCCGGGCGCGGCGCGGGTCGAGCGCCTGCGCCTCCGCGAACTCGTCGAACAGCCCTTCCAGTTCGAGGGCCGCGCCATGCGCCCCAGCGGCGATCAACGGCGGTGTCAAATGGCCGATCGTGACGCCTCCGATCCGCCGCTTGGCCTGCGCGGCCTCGCCGGGATTGTTGACAATGAACGGATAGATCACGGGCGTCGGGCCGAGCAGGACTTCGGGCGCGCAGCTCTCGCTGAGCGCGACGGACTTGCCGGGCAACCATTCCAGGGTGCCATGCGCGCCGAGCTGAATGATCGCGTCGACCTTCTCCTCGCGAACAAGCCAGAAATAAAAGGCGATGTAGGCGTGACGCGGCGGCAGATTGAGATTGTGGTAGTCGCCCTTGCGCGACGCCGCGTCGCCACGATCGGGCTGAACGGCGACGATAAGCTTGCCGAGCCGCACGAAGCGAAGCCGGAACGCCCCGTCGATCAAGTCGCGGTCTTGCGCCGGCTCGCCCCATGCGGCGAACAAGGATTGCCGGAAGTCCAGCGGCGTCGTAGCAAGCGCGGCCTCGTAGTCGGCCAGCGTCAACGTCGCCTCGAGCGGCCCTTCGCGCAAGGGCAGTGATCAGCGACTGCGCGTCCGGAGCTGAAGCCACATCGTAGCCGGCGGCGCGCAAATTGTTGGTGATAGTGACAGCGCTCGCGGGCGTGTCGAGCCCAACCGCATAACCTGTGCGGCCGCCACGCGCGGGATAATCCGGCAGCACGCAAGCAAGGCTCTTGTGCGGGGGCGCTTTGCGCCGGAGGTTCGCCCAGCGGCGAGCGAGCTCGGCGGTGAACTGGACACGGTCAGCGAGCGGGCGATGCGCGACCCTAGCGAATTCCGTCCGAGCGTCGCGGGCGCTCGCGGCCTTGAAGGAAATGGCGCGGGTGAGGATGCGCCCATCGATCTCCGGCAGCGCGACATGCATCGCGAGATCCGAAGGCCCCAGTCCGCGAGGGGAACCGCACCAGGCGTCGAGGCTCACTCCGGCCAGCACAACCTGCAAGATCGGCGCGTCCAGGGCGTCGAGCGCCGTTCCCTCGCTCTCGTCCAGACGCGCCGAGAAGGCGGTGGCGTTGAGCACGACGTCGAAGCGCCGCTCCTTGAGAAACGCGCGCAACGGCCCGAGCGCCGCCTCGTCCTTGAGGCTGGTCACGAACACGCTGGTGACCGAAAAGCCCCTGTCGCGTAGCGCGCGGGCAAGGGCTTCGATCGGCTCAAGATCGTTGGCGAGAAAGATGGAGCGATAGAAGACGATAAGGGCTTGCGCGGCATCCGGCTCGGCCTCGAAACAGGCGCTGCCGAAGCGGCCGAAGGCGCTGACCGGAACCGGCGGCGGGGCGTCCGCGGCGCCATCAATCTGGGACGCGAGAAAAGCGAGGCACGCCGCCATATTGTCGGGGCCACCCTCGTCGAAATAGCGCCAGATGCGCCCGACCGCGTCACTGTCCAGGGTGGAGGCCTCATCGAGACGCGCATCGCGGCGTCGGTCCCCCGGCAGCAGCGCCAGTTTGACATCGCTCCGTCGCGCGAGCGCTCCAAGTTCATCGACGCCGTAGCGCCAATAATCCGCCCCGCCCAGCACGCGCGCGACCACGAGCTTCGCCCGCGCGCACACCTTCTCGACGTAGAGGTCGACCGAGAACGGATGACGCAACGCCGCGAGCGACGCGATCCTTAAACTTAGCTTGGGCTCGGGACAGGCGTCGTAGGCCCGCGCCAGCGCGTTGAGGTCGCTGTCGGAAAAGGATAAAAATACGACATCCGCCGGCGTCTGGCCGAGGTCCACCGCTTCGACTGTCTCGTCAAGCGTCCTCGTTTCGATGCGGGGGACGTGCATCCGAAACGCTAGCCGGCGAGCGCCGCCGCAACGGCCTCCCGGTCGACGCCCCGCTCCGCGATCACGACAAGGCGGCTCAGCCGCGCCTCGTCCGCGCGCCACGGCCGCTCGAAGTCGCGCCGAAACCGCTGCCCGACGCCCTGCACCAACATCCGCATCGGCTTGCCCATGACTTCGACAAAGCCCTTGACGCGCAAGACGTCGTGCGCGCGTGTCGCCGCTATAAGGCGATCGATGAACGCATCGGGATCGCGGACTGAGGGAATCGTTACGACAAACGTGTCGAAATCATCATGGTCGTGCTCTCCCTCGGCGTCATGATGCGAAGGACGCGCGTTGAGGTCGTCCTCTGCCGCGGCGTTCATACCGATGAGCACATCCGGGTCAATTGCGCCCTCACGCGCCGCCGCGATCTTGACCGCGCGCGGCACCGCGCCGGCGATTTGCGCCTTAAGGGCCTCGAGCCGGCCCTTGTCGACCAGATCGGCCTTGTTGAGCACGACGAGATCGGCGCTCATGAGCTGATCCTCGTAGACCTCCTCAAGCGGATTGTCATGGTCAAGCGACGGGTCGGCCTGGCGCTGCTCGGCGACGCGCTCAGGATCGTCGGCAAAACGCCCCTCGGCGACGGCGGCGGCGTCGACCACCGCGACGACTCCATCGACGGTGAGCCGAGCGCGCAGCTCCGGCCAGTCGAAGGCCTTGATGAGCGGCTTCGGCAAGGCGAGGCCGGAGGTCTCAACGACGATATGATCCGGCTTCGGCTCGCGCGCGAGCAGCGCGGCGATTGCCGGCGCGAAATCGTCGGCCACAGTGCAACAGATGCAGCCGTTGGCGAGCTCGATGATCGCGTCTCCCGGGCAGACCGCGTCCGAACAACTCTTGATGAGATCGCCGTCGACCCCGACGTCGCCGAATTCGTTGATGATGAAGGCGAGCCGCCGCCCACCCGCATTGGCAATGAGATGGCGGATCAAGGTCGTCTTGCCGGCGCCGAGAAAGCCGGTGACGATGGTGACAGGCGTCTTGGCGAGCATGAGGGGCCGATCCTAGGCTGGCGCCGTTACGGCGGGCGCAAGAGGGGGGGTGCGCGAAATGACACCCCTCCGAAAAGAGAGAGGCCGCTCGCGCCAAGGAACGATTCCATGAGGCGAAGCCGCGTAGCGGCGAGCGGCGACGACAATGTCTTCGAGGTGCGACTCGCGGTTGAGATCGCCGACGACGTAGGTCCATTTGCCTTCTGCAGCGAGCGCGACCGTGCAAGGCCGCTTGCAAACGGAGAGGCATTCGACGGCCCTGAGCGCGATGTCGGGCTCAAGAGCGAGACGCGCCTCCAGCGCCGTAAACAGGCAAGGACCCTTCGGGCCCTCCTCCGACCGGCAGGTGACGCAGACCAGCAAGGTCGCGGCGAAAGGGCCGCTCTCGGCGTTCATGACCCCTCAGTCCGAGCCATCGAACACTGAGGTTGGCGGGAGATCGAAAGTCGGTCGGGCAGTCATCGGCGCTCCTTGACCGCCCCTCCGGCGGCCTTTCGGGATCCATCGCGCACGGCAGGTCTCCTGGCTTGCGGCGTATCGCCGACGCTGCCTTCCCGAACCTATAAGGTCCAGTGGCGAGAGAGCGTCGGCACGCCGCTCACAGTCGCGGGGGCGGCCACGGATCGGCGGAAAGCCTACCGTGTTCCCTTTTCACCCTCGGGCGAAACCGAGGGACCGTGCTTCCTGTTTATGTCCCAGCTTCGCACGGGGTTGTCAAATGGCGCGCGTGGCGGTTTCAACGCCCTGGCTATTTGGAAATCCGCGCCGCCTACGGCTCAACGCCTGCGTCGGGGCCGGTTCGGAGCATCGAAAAAATATTGGCTCGCACTTGGGCCGGCAGATCTTCCAGCGGTCTAGGCGGAGAGCCCCGCGGCCCGAACAGCGTCCGCATCTCCCACAACGCCGTAATCTTGGCTTCCGCCACGGCGGCGCGCCGGAGCAGGACGGGGAGCTCAGGCTCCGCTGGAAGATTCTCTTCGCCGAACAGCGTTTCGGCGAACCGGCGCTCCATTTCATGCTGCAACAGGGCGAGCGCGTCCCGAGTGGCGGCCGCTGTCGGAGACGCGGGTGAAGGCCGACAAAATCTGGCGCTTACCCCCATGAGACTCGACGGGCGGACCACCGCCGGCGCGCAAATTGTGAGCGCGGCGAAGCCTCGGAGGAATTGACGCCGCGGGACATTAAGAGAACCCATCCTGGCGATCCCGAGGCGATTCCTGATGAATACTCGACGGCGGTCGCATTCCACCAGCGCCAATACCGACGGCGGACACGCGGATTTCGATTGTTCTCAAGTTCCCCAGCGAGCCGTTCTAGCAGCTCTATCGGGCTTCGTGGACATCCCAAATCGGGGGAGTTCGGAGGAGCGTCCCGATCCGCGCGCAACCCCTGGTTATGTTTTCGTGCTGCCCTTTGCTTGATTTGCGCGGGTCGACCCGGAGCGCTACGCGTCAGAGCCGGGCCCTCGCCCGGTCCCCATGCGAGAACCAACATGACCGACGACGCCGATCGGCACAAAGCCAAAATGGCCAAGCGCAAGGCCGCGCAGGACGCCGAGGTCGCCGCCAAGCCGATCCTCGAGAAAGGTCTGCTTATCGTCCACACTGGCCCCGGCAAGGGCAAGTCGACCGCGGCCTTTGGGCTCGCGCTCCGCGCGCTCGGGCGAGGACTTCGGGTCGGCGTGGTGCAGTTCATCAAGGGCGCCTGGTCGACCGGCGAGCGCCTAGCCATCGAGCGCTTCGGCGCTCAGGCCGAGTGGCGCACGATGGGCGAAGGCTTCACCTGGGAGACGCAGGACCGCGCCCGCGATGTCGCGGCGGCGAGCGCCGCCTGGGCGGAAGCCCGGCGCATGATGGCCGACCCATCGATCCGCCTGATCGTCCTTGACGAACTCAACATCGCGCTGCGCTATGATTATCTGCCGCTCGCCGAAGTGGTCGCGGCGCTGGTCGCGCGACGCCCGAACCTGCATGTCGTGGCGACCGGCCGCAACGCCAAGCCGGAGCTGATCGAGGCGGCCGATTGCGTCACCGAATTCGCCCTCGTGAAGCATCACTTCGCCGCGGGCGTGCGCGCGCAGAAGGCGATCGAGTTTTGACCGCCCGGGCGCTGATGTTCCAGGGGACGGGCTCGGACGTCGGCAAGTCGCTCATTGTCGCGGGCCTCTGCCGCGCTTTTGCCCGACGCGGGCTTCGCGTCCACCCGTTCAAGCCGCAGAACATGTCGAACAACGCGGCGGTGACCGACGACGGCGGCGAGATCGGCCGGGCGCAATCGCTGCAGGCGCGCGCATGCGGCGTTTCGCCGAGCGTCCATATGAACCCGGTGCTGCTCAAGCCGCAGAGCGAGATCGGCGCGCAGGTCGTCGTCCAGGGGAAGGTGATCGGCAATGCGCGGGCGCGCGAATATCAGGCGATCAAACCCAAACTCATGAGCGCGGTGCTCGACAGCTTCACGCGAATACGAGCAGACGCCGATCTCGTGCTCGTCGAGGGCGCGGGCAGCGCGGCGGAAATCAACCTGCGCGAGGGCGACATCGCCAATATGGGTTTCGCGCGCGCCGCCGGCTGTTCTGTGGCTCTGATCGGCGACATCGATCGCGGCGGCATTTTCGCCCAGATTCTCGGGGTCAAGGCGGCGCTTGCGCCCGAGGATTCCGCGACCATCGTCGGCTTCATCGTCAACAAGTTCCGCGGCGACGCGACCCTGTTCCTCAGCGGCATGATGGCGCTCGAAGCGCATACGCACTGGCGCGCCTTCGGCCTCCTGCCGTTCTTCCCCGACGCGGCGCGGCTGCCGGCGGAAGACGCGTTCGGTCTCGGCGACAAGACGCCGCGAGCCGACGGCGCGGTGACCATCGCCGTGCCGATGCTGGCGCGCATCGCCAACTTCGACGATTTCGATCCCCTGCGCCTGGAGCCTCAGGTGCGGCTCGTCTTCGTGCGCCCCGGCGAGCCGCTGCCGCTTGCCGACCTGATCATCCTGCCCGGCAGCAAAGCGACGATCGCCGATCTCAAATTCTTCCGCGCGCAAGGTTGGGACATCGACCTCCTCGCCCATGCGCGGCGCGGCGGCCGGATTCTCGGGATCTGCGGCGGCTACCAGATGCTGGGCAAGACTGTGTCCGACCCGCAGGGCATGGAGGGGTCGCCGGGCGAAGCCGGGGGCCTGGGGCTGCTTGACATCACGACCGTCCTGACGACTGAGAAGGCGCTGCGCCAAGTCGAAGGCGCGTGCCTCACGAATGGCGCGCCGTTCCGCGGCTACGAAATGCACGTCGGCGAGACCAGAGGTCCTGACTGCGCGCGGCCGCTCGTGAGCTTCGCCGACGGGCGGCTTGACGGCGCGGTCTCAGCGGACGGTTGCGTTGCGGGGGCTTACGTGCATGGATTGTTCGCCGACGACCGCCAGCGCGCGGCGTGGCTCGCGTCGCTCGGCGCGGCGACCGGGATCGATTACGAAGCGACGATCGAACGAACGCTCGACGCGCTCGCCGACCACTGCGAGGCGCATCTCGACTGCGACGCGTTGCTCGCCTCGGCCCGGTAGGGCGCGGTGCAACCAGCGCGCGAGGTCCGGCGCAAGCGGCGGTAAATAAAAGATCCGGCTGATCGCCTCAACTCGCGCCGAAGTTCAGCGCGAACCGCGCGCATCCGACGGAAGCGTCATTGCCAGACCGAGAGCCTGTCCCGTGCGACGTCGCCATCCAGCGGCCGCACCCGACGAACTCCCGGACCTGACCCGACGATTTGGGTTCGATCCAATGCACGCCGCTTGAGCCCGCTTTATCAAACAGCCACGGCCTCTCTTCAGTCCGCCGCAAAGCGACCGCGTTGGATTCCGTTGCCAAGAAACTCTTGCAGCGGGGCAAAAGGCTGACAGACGGAATCGCTCGGACCCCTACGTTCCGCTGGCCTGATCGGCAGGGTGATGCCCATGCCGCGCATGGCGCGTTGGCTCGGCGCTTTTCACCGGCGTCGCGATCGGCTCCTGCGTGCCGCCGCACTTCGTCTCCAGGGACTTGGTTTCCTTCCCGGCTCGCAAGGTCACGCTGGTCACCGTGTCGGTCCCGACCAGAAGCGGTCCGGTGCTCGTCCATGATCGGTCCGGATTGCGCTTCCACTCCGCGCAACTGAGCGCAAGCGCTTTGCCATGGACCTCGACCGTGTCCGGCTTCGTCTGTTGAGCGTCCTGCGCCATCACGGCGCTGCTGATTGCGAGGAGACCAGACAAAGGGGCTGCAAGTCGAAGCACGGAATCGCCTCTGGCGCTGAAACAAGCGGGCGGATCGAAGCACTGGAATCCGGCAAAGTCTTGTCCACGCGCCGGCTTTTCAACCCCATCCGACACCTCCGCTTCCCGCCGCCGCCAGGGCCAAAGCCGCCAGTGCGCAGGCCTCGATAGCGCAGGCCGCGCGGTAGACCTTTAGCGCCCGGCGGATGTCGGCGGCCTCGGCCTCTCGCCGGCCGCCCCCCATGAAGGCGTCGTCGACGAGCATCTCTCCATAGACGCGCGGCCCGGCGAGCTTGAGGCCGAGCGCGCCGGCCATCGCCGCCTCGGGCCAGCCAGCGTTGGGCGAACGATGTCGCGATGCGTCGCGCCATGCTGCTCTCGCCGCATCACGCGCCGAGGCCCCGGGCGTCACCGCCGCGGCGAGAATGAGCCACAGCGCGGCGAGTCGCGACGCCGGCAGATTGACGAGATCGTCGAGGCGCGCCGCCGCCCAGCCGAACGCGGCGTGGCGGTCATCCCTGTGGCCGATCATGCTGTCGGCGGTGTTGATCGCCTTATACAGCGCGCCGCCGGCGAGGCCGCCAAGCGCGGTCCACAGGATCGGCGCGACGACGCCGTCGGAGAAATTCTCCGAGAGACTCTCGATCGCCGCGCGCGCGACGCCCGCCTCGTCCAGCACGTCTGGATTGCGCCCGACGATCTTCGCCACCGCATGCCGGCCGTCCTCGAGGCTCGCGGCGAGTCCGTCGGCGACTGCGCTGACATGGGCCGCGAGACTGCGCTGCGCCGGCAGGCTCGCAGCGGCGACAACAAGCGCGGCGAAGCCGAGCGGCCCAAGCGAAAGAAGCGCGCGCGTGGCCAGCCATGCGACGAGCCCGACCGAGGCGAGATAGATGAGGAGCGCGACGACGCCGAGCGCCCGCCGCGCGGCGAACCCGTGCCCGGGCCGGTTCAGGATCTCATCCAGCCCAGCGAGCCACCGCCCCATCCAAGTGACGGGATGGCCGATCGCGCGATAGAGAAGCGCCGGATAGCCGACCAGCGCCTCGACGAGAATGGCTGCGAGCGCGAGCGGCAGCGAAAGCGAAAGCGGCATGACGGCGGGATCGGATTGGACTGCGGACCACGGAGCGTTCACCTACCATGGCGGGGCGCTCGAAGTCGCCCGCCGGCTCGCGCCCGGAGCGCCCGAGCCCTGGATTGATCTCTCCACCGGAATCAATCCGCACCCCTATCCGCTGCCGGATCTCGAGCCTAAGGCCTGGGCGCGCTTGCCGGAGAACGGAGCGCTTGCGCGGCTCGAAGCCGCCGCCGCCCTGCGTTACGGCGCGAGCGCGGACAGCGTGGTTGCAGGCACCGGCTCGCAGGCGCTTATCCAGGCCCTCTCGCGCCTATTGCCGCAGGGCGCGGTCGGCGCGCTGAGCCCGACCTATGGCGGATTTGCAGCGGCCTTCGCCCCGGCCGGCCGCACGCTCGAGGCGAAACGGCTCGAGGACATGCGCGAGTTCGGCGTCGCGATCGTGGTCAATCCGAACAACCCGGACGGCCGGGTCACGCCCCGCGCCGCCCTGCTCGCCCTGCACGAACGGCTTTCGCGGCGCGGGGCCATGCTCATCGTCGACGAGGCCTTCGCCGATTTCGATGGCGAGCAGAGCCTCGCGCCGGCGCTGCCGGGGAGCGGCGCGGTTGTGCTGCGCTCGTTCGGCAAGACTTATGGGCTAGCCGGGCTTCGCCTCGGTTTCGCGCTCGCCTCGCCGGACCTCGTCCGGCCCCTGCGCGCGGCGCTTGGACCATGGCCGGTCAGCGGGCCGGCGATTGCGATCGGGACCCCCGCGCTGGCCGATTCGGACTGGCTGCGACGCCATGCGCTCCCGTCTCGGCGAGGAGGCGGCGCGGCTCGACGCCCTCCTCCTCGGGAGAGGCTGGCGGATCGTCGGCGGAACGCGCCTCTTTCGGCTCGCCGCGCATGCCGACGCGCGCGTTGCGTTCGAACGGCTGCTCGCTGCCGGTATCCTCGCACGCCCCTTCGCGGACGCTCCGGACTGGCTGCGATTCGGGATACCGGGCGACGAAAATGCGTGGGAAAGGCTGACTGCAGCTCTTCACAGGTGAGCCGCTTGCCTTCCGGCGCGCGCCGCATAAAAGGCGCGCATGGCCCATCGCGCGGCGCGAGTCTTCACGATTCCCTCCGGGGCGCCGTTTCTGCCGACATTGAGCCGCGCGCTCCTGGATGGCGCGCTCATTGAGGGCTTCCCCGGCGTAGGCGGGCCGATGGCGCTCGCCGACGCCACGATCTACGTGCCGACGCAGCGCGCCGCCCAGGCGCTGGGCAAGGCGTTGCTCGCGGCGAGCGGCGCTCGCGGCCTGCTCCTGCCGCGCATCGCTCCGCTCGGCGCCTTCGAGCCGGAGGAGACAGCGACGCTCTTCGATCCCGAGAGCGAGGAGACGCCGCGCGCGGCGATCCCCGCCGCGGTCGGCCCGCTCACGCGCCGCCATGCGCTCGCGAGCTTGACCCGCGCATGGGGACAGGCGCTCAAGGGCGCGATCCGCCAGGCGGACGCCGACGGACGGCTCGTCGTAGATCCAGCCGAGCCCGCGTTGGTCGCGACGACCCCCGCGCAGGCCTACGCGCTTGCCGGCGATCTCGCGGCGCTGATCGACGACATGATCATCGAGGGCGCGCCATGGTCGAAGCTCGAAACGCTCGCACCGGATCTCTACGATCCTTATTGGCGCATCACCCTCGATTTCCTCAAGATCGCCTTCGCCCATTGGCCGCAGTGGCTCGGCGAGCGCGGCCTTATCGATCGGGCGAAAAAATCGCGCTCCTCATCGACGAAGAAATCAAAGCGCTCGAGGGCCCGCGACGCGGCCCCACCATCATAGCCGGCTCGACCGGCGCCAATCGCGCCACCGCGCGCCTCATCGCAGGCATCGCCCGGGCGCCAAAGGGCGCGGTCGTCCTGCCCGACCTCGACCTCAATCTCGACGATCGCGCATGGGCGATGATCGGCGGGGATGACAGCGCCGCTGGGCTCGCGGGTCATCCGCAGGCGCTGCTGCATCGGCTGATCGGCGCGATCGGAGTGAGACGGGAGGACATTACCCAGCTTGGTTCGCCCACGCCGAGGCTCGTGGCTCGCTCCGCCTTCCTGAGCGAAGCGCTTCGCCCGGCTCAATCGACCGATCTCTGGCGCGAGCGGGGATGGAGCCTGTCGCCGCTTTCGCTCGCCGCCGCGCTTCAAGGGGTTGCGATCGTCATCGCCGACAATGAAAATGAAGAGGGCCTGGCGCTGGCGATCGCCATGCGCGAAACGCTGGAGACGCCGGGCAAGACCGCAGCCCTCATCACACCCGACCCGGCGATTGCGCGCCGGGTTTCCGCCGAGCTTGCGCGGTGGGGGGTCGAGGTCGAAGATTCGGCGGGCCGCACCTTAGGCCAAAGCCCGGCCGGCGCCCTGGCCAGGCTCCTCCTCGAAGCCGCGATCGAGTTCACGCCGCGCTCTTGCCTTGCGCTCCTCGCGCATGCCTCGGTCCGCTTCGGTCGCTCGCTGAAACAGATCGAGGCGGCGACGCGCGCGCTTGAGCTCGCCGTCTTTCGCGCCATCCCGCTCGCGACCCTCGACGATCTCGATCGCGCCTTCACGGCGGCGCGTGAAGCCGCCCTTGACCGTCACGCGCATCCGGCGATCCGCCGCGTCAGCGAGCGCGACCGGCAGGCGGCGGAAGCGCTCGCGCGAGACCTCGCAGCCACGCTCGCGCCGTTGCGCGCCCTTGGGGCGAGCGCCTCCCTGCGCGATTGCCTCGCTCAGCATCGGCTCGCGCTTGCCGCCGCCGTTGCAGGAGCCGAGCGCGCGACCGAGGATCCGCACGGGCTCGAGCAATTGACCGAGCTCATGAATGAATGGAGCGAGGCTGCAGTCGACAACTTCCGGACGACGCTCAAGGAATACGCCGCCTTGTTCGACGATGCTCTCGCCGCGATACGCGCGCCGCCGAGGAGCGGCGGCCACCCGCGCCTCATGATCCTCGGCCTGCTCGAAGCGCGTCTCTTGAGCTTCGATCGCGTCCTCCTGGCGGGCCTCGACGAAACGGTTTGGCCGCCCGCGGTCGAGACTGACGCCTTTCTCAACCGGCCGATGCGCGCAGCCCTCGGCCTTTCCGCGCCGGAGCGGCGCATCGGCCAGACGGCGCATGATTTCGTCGTCGCTCTGGGAGCGAGCGAGGCGATCCTGAGCCGGGCTAGGAAACGCGGCGGCGAGCCGACCGTCGCGTCCCGTTTTTTGCAGCGCATGGCGGCCGCCGCCGGGCCCAAGGCGATGATGGAGCCGGAAGAGCGCGGACAACGTTATCTCGAGTTCGCGCGCGCTCTCGACCGGCCGGGCGCCGTCCTGGCTCAGGCAAGGCCGGCGCCGCGCCCTCCCCTCGAACTTCGGCCAAAAGCGCTGAGCGTCACGCAAATCGAGACTTTGCGCCGCGACCCTTACGCGATCTACGCCGAAACCATCCTCCGGTTGAGGGCGCTCGAGGCGGTCGAACGCGACATTGGGCCGCGCGAAACCGGAATGGCGTGGCACGCCACGGTGCAGCAGTTTGCCGAGGCCTATCCTTCCGGCGCCCTGCCCGCCGACGCGCGGCGAACGTCTTGTCGCCATTGCGCGAGCTTGCTTCGCGCTGCTCCGCGACGATCCGGCTTTCGCGCTTCACTGGCCAAACATCGAAAAGGGTCTCGACTTCGTGCTCGCTTTCGAGCGCAACGCCCGCGGCGCGATCGCCCAAATCTGGGTCGAGCGGCAGGGGGCGATCGCCGTGCCGGTCGCAAGCGGACCGCCCTTCAAGCTCAGCGCGCGAGCGGACCGGATCGACGTTCTTCAATCGAGCGGCGCGCGGCTTATCGACTATAAGAGCGGGGCGCCGCCGGCGCCCAAGGACGTCAAGGCGGGCTTTTCGCCGCAGCTGACGTTGGAAGCTGCGATGCTTCGGCGGGGAGGCTTCGAGGGGCTGCCGCCATTGGAAACCGAAGAGGCGATTTATCTCAAGCTTGGAGGCGCGTCAGGGGGAGAAGAAAAGCACGCCGGCGGAAAGAGCGAGAACATCGGCGACCTGGCCGAGCAGCATTTCGCCGGACTTCAGATGCTGCTCGACGCGTTCGCCTGCGAGGACACCCCTTACCTGTCGCGCCCGTTCCCAAAATTCGTCCCCCGCTTCTCTGACTACGACCATCTCGCGCGCGTCAAGGAATGGTCCGCGACCGGGGGCGAGAGCGATTCGGGAGAGACGCAATGAGCCGCGCTCTCGCGGTTCCCGAGGCTCTGCGACGCCGGCAAGCCCACGCCTCCAACCCAAAAAGCTCGGCATGGGTCTCCGCCAACGCCGGCAGCGGCAAGACGCATGTGCTTACGCAACGCGTGCTGCGCCTTCTGCTCGATGGAACGCCGCCCGCGCAGCTCCTGTGCCTTGCTTACACCAAGGCGGCGGCGGCCAACATGGCCGACCGCGTTTTCACCAAGCTCGCGCAATGGACGATCCTCGACGACAAGGCCTTGACGCAAGCAATCGTCGACTGCGGCGCCGACGCGCCCGATCCTCCGAAACTGGCCTTCGCGCGGCAATTGTTCGCGCGCACGATCGAAACCCCAGGCGGCCTCAAGATTCAAACATTGCACGCCTTCGCGGAGAGGTTGCTCAGGCTCTTTCCCTTCGAGGCGAACGTCCCGGCTCATTTCAAGGTTCTCGACGACGCCGAATCAAAGCGACTGCTGATCGAGGCGCGTGACGCGGCGCTCGCGGAACTCAGCGCATCGAGCGAAAGCAGGACCGCGCTGGATCTGGTCGCGCTCGAGTCGGGCGCCGCCAGATTTGATGAGCTTCTGGCTGAGGCGCTGACCCGCGCCGACACCTTCGGCGCTCACGACGGCCCCGTCGCCTACGCCGCCGCGCTCCGCGCGCCCCTCGGACTTGCGCCCGACGTTACAATAGCAGAGCATCGAGGCCGAAATGCTTGGCGGCGACGTTGGCCGCATACGACGCGAGCGATGGGCGCAAGCCCTTGAGATTGGCACGACGCAAGACCAAAAAATCGCCAACAAGCTTCGCGCCGCAAACGAAGACGGCCCACACCAAGCGCGCGCCCAAGCGCTGCTCGACGCGCTTTTCCAGAAGGATGGCGAGGGCGGACCCCACGGAGGCGAGAACGGCGGATTAACAACCAAGAACTCTGCGCGAAAAGTCTCCTTGGCTAGAGAACGATCTGCGCCGCGAGCAGGCGCGTCTCGCGGTCTTGCGCGAGCGCCGCCGCGCGGCGTTGACGCTGGAGCGGAGCGCGGCCCTGTTCGTCGTCGTAAGATCCATCCTGGCCGCCTTCACGCGGAGAAAAGCCGAGCGCGGCGCGCTCGACTTCAACGATCAGATAGCGCGCGCGCTCACGCTGGTGACGCGGTCGAGCGCCGCTTGGGTGCTCCACAAGCTCGACTATGGCCTCGATCACCTGCTGCTCGATGAGGCTCAGGACGCGTCCGAGCCGCAATGGGGCATCCTCGCCGCGCTCAGCGCCGAGTTTTTCGCCGGGGCTGGCGCGCGGCCCAAGAACCGCACCGTCTTCGCGGTTGGCGACGAAAAGCAATCCATCTTCGCCTTCCAGGGCGCGGCGCCCCGGATGTTCGCGGAAATGAAGCGCAACTTCGCTGGGCGTCACCGCGAGGCGAGGCGGGCGTTCGCCGACGTGCCGCTGACCTTCTCGTTCCGGTCGTCGCAGACGATTCTCGACGCCGTCGACATGACCTTCCGGAACGAGCTCGCCTGGCGCGACGTCGCGGCCCCCGGGGAGCCGCCGCCAAGTCACCAGGCCATTCGCGACTTGAAAGGCGTGGTCGAACTCTGGCCGCTGATCGCTCCAACGCCGGCGCCGGACCCGGAAGACTGGAGCATGCCGCTCGATCCGCCCGCCCAGGATGATCCTCCGGTGATCCTCGCCAGGCGGATCGCCGAAGTGATCAGAGGCTGGCTGAAGCCTGCCTCGCGCGAGCGGGTGATCGACCCCGATACGGGTGAAATGCGCCGCATTCGCGAGAGCGACGTGATGATCCTGGTTCGCACCCGCAACGCCTTTTTCGAGGCGATGATCCGGGCGCTCAAGTCCGCGAATGTGAAGGCCGCCGGGGCCGACCGGCTCAAGCTCAAGGACCATATCGCGGTCATGGATCTCATCGCCGCCGGCCGGGCGGCGATGCTGCCCGAGGACGATCTGACGCTGGCCTCAGCGCTCAAGTCGCCGCTGATCGGCCTCGACGACGACGCGCTCATGAAGATTGCGCGGGACGGAACGGCTCGCTCGCCGCCGCGCTGATGAGCGCGGTTGATGGCGCCGCCCTCGAAGCGGCCCGCCGGCTCGACGCCTGGCGCGCGCGGGCCAAGGCGCTTTCGCCTTTCGCCTTCTACGCGTTGCTCCTCGGTCAGGACGGCGGCCGGCGCGCGCTGATCGGCCGTCTCGGACCCGAAGCCGCCGACCCGATCGACGAATTTCTGACCCTGGCCCTCGCCCATGAGCAGCGCGAGGCGCCGTCGCTGCACAACTTTCTTGGGCAGGTTGAATCGGCGGAAGTCGAAATCAAGCGCGACATGGAGATCGAGACGGAGGGCGTGCGGGTGCTGACCGTCCACGCCAGCAAGGGACTCGAGGCGCCGATCGTCTTTCTGCCCAACTCCTGCGGCGGCCCCGATGCGCGGCACGAACCCAAGCTGATGCGGCTCTCGTCCCGACCCGGCGATCCGCCCGTCCTGGCCTGGGCGAGGAAGTCAGCCGAAGACGCCGATGCGGTCGCCGTGGCGCGGGCCGAGGCGCGCGCGGCTCAGGCGGGCGAACACCGGCGCTTGCTTTATGTCGCCATGACGCGGGCGGCCCAGCGCCTCGTCGTCGCCGGCTACGCGACCTCGAGGCGCCGCCCGGCCGATTGCTGGTACGATCTTATCCAGACGGGACTTGCCGACCTATTGGTCGAAGCGCCGGCCCCGTACCGAAAGGAAGAGACGATCCTGCGGTTCGGCGACAGCCTTCGCGCCGAGGATGGAGCCGAGATGGCGCCCGCCCTCGCCCGCGGGGCCCTCCCGGGCTGGCTCTTGGCCAAGGCCGCGCACGAGGCGGCGGCCGCGCCCCTTAACCCTTCGCGCGCCGACGGCGTCAGCGGGGGCGACCGGGAACGGGCGCACGAGGGACGGCTCGCCCATGCTTTGCTCGAAATGCTGCCCAATCTCCCGCCCGAGCGGCGCCCGCGCGCCGCGACGGCCTATCTCGACGCGCAAGGCGGAGCTCTTGGCGAATCGGTGCGCGCGGCGCTCGTCTCCAAAGTGCTCGCGGCGATCGACTCGCCCGAACTGAGCCTTCTTTTTGGTCCCGGCTCCCGTAGCGAAGTCCCCCTGGCGGGACTCCTTGCCCGGCCAGGCCAGCCTGACTTGGCCTATAGCGGCCGCCTTGACCGACTCATCGCAACCGACCAGGGTGTACTGATCGTCGATTTCAAGCTGGGTGAAAGGCCCAAGCGCCCTGCCTCGTCACACATTGCCCAGCTTGCGCTCTACCGCGCAGCCCTGCAGCCGTTTTATGGTGGATCGCCGATCCGCGCGGCGCTCGTCTATCTCGACGAGCCGGTGCTCGCGCACCTTACCGGAGAGGAGCTTGACGCGGCGCTCAGCGCGGTCGCCGCTTGGTCGCAGAGCTGACATGGAGGCGGCGCGGAGCGCGACTTTCTGCGGCAATTGCGCCAGCGGGCGTTGTCTCGATTGCCTTGATGAGGTCGCATTTGCTGGCCAAGGTCGGGCGCGATGACGAGCGGAACGCGTCAGGGCGGGCGCCCGACATTTTTATATTTTGGTCTACGGAAGCTGGGGCGGACGCCGCGGCGCGGCGCCGTCTCTGCGGCCGCCGGGATCGGTCTCGCCATGCTGCTGGCGGGTGGCGACCTCGCGGCCGAGGCACAGAAAATCCCTTACGGCATGGTGCCTTACGGTCGCCCTGTCTATAAGAACGGCAAGCGGATCTTGTGGCATGGCGCCTGGCGGGGCGGCAGCCTGGGAAGGTATGCGCGCCAGTCTGTCGGGCCGGCGAACGCCAAACCAATTCTCGCGCTCGCGCCGGAGCCGGCCCAACCAGTGGTTGCAAAGGAGTTCACGGTCCTTGCGGACCCGAGCGACGCCAGAGCAAGCCGGATGGCGAAAGACTTTGCGGCGGTGATGAGCACGAACGGCGCGCCGGGCCGCGCCATTGTCGGCTCCACCTCGCCCAACGGCCTGGGAAAGGTGCTCAAGAGCGACTTGGCTGACTTCGCCATCGTCTCGCTCGACAGCCTTCTGTCCAGCGCCAAGGGCGACGCGGACTGGATGAAACGCTCGCCCTACGTGACGCGTCTCGCGCCCGAGACCGTGGCGGTGATCGCGCCTCGCGAAATAAAATCGATCAGCGACCTGCAGGGAAAGACCGTGAGCTTCGGCGCCCTGGACAGCGCCACGTCGACGAGCGGAAGGATGTTGTTTTCTCGTCTGGGGGTAACCGCGAATCAAACCAACGAGCCGTTGCCCGAAGCGCTGGACAGACTGTCCGCGGGCAAGATCGACGCGGTCGTCATACTCGGCGCGGAAGAATCGCCTGACCTCAACGATTTCGGCAGCGACGGCCGGTTTCACATCGTGCCGATTGCCTGGTCCCCGGCGCTGGAGCCGGTCTATGCTCCCGCTCACGTCACCGCGGCCGAGCGGCCCAACCTCGTCAGCCCGACCGTTCCGGTCGAAACGATCGGCGAGCCGATGGCGCTCGTCGCGCTCGACGCGGCCGCAGGGTCGACGCGGGCGGACGGGCTCGGCCGGATTGCGCGCGTTTTCTTTGACAATTATGACGGTTTCCTGAGCGACGAGCGCGATTTGCATTGGCGGGACGTCAATCTGGCGGCCGACGCCTCGTCGCCGACGGCGCCTTGGCCTCGACTTCGCGGCGGCGCAAAGCTGGCTGGACGCCAAGAAGACTTCGGCGGACGGATCGCTGGAGACATTCCGGGCCTCGGCGAAGTCGGCTGCGACGTCGGCGAGCTGGCCGAGCGCGGCGGATTCGGATCGACTTTATGAAGGCCTGACCCGCTGGCGCGGGCTGATGCAGTAGGGAGACGAACGCTGGCCATTTCCTGGAAAGCGCTTTCGAGCGTCCTCGCCGCCGTGATCGCTGGCATGTTAGTGTTGGCGTGCTGGCCTCGGCTCGAGCCGTCGGCCATGCACGTGAAGGCCGTGGTCGAGCAGCCTATCTTTGTCACCCCGCTGGCGGCGATCGCCAAGCGGACGGTCCCCTCGCTGACGGCGCAGCCGATCGATAAATCGGCGATCAGCAAGCTCGCGACCGCGCTGCGCGAGCCCGCCGCCTTGCATCAGCAGGCGCCCGACGGCCCCGGCGCAACCCTCGCGATCCCGATCGACGACGCGCGCCGGCTTTGCGCCGAAGGCCTCGCCGCCTTCGCCAAGGGCGATATCGCGACCGCCCGCGCCTTCTTCGTCAGCGCCGCCGAGGCCGGCGACGCCCGCGCGCTGGTGGCGCTCGGCGACACGTTCGATCCCGCCACGCTCAGCCGTCTCGGCGTCATCGGGCTGAAGGGCGACGCGGCGAAAGCCCGCGACTATTATGCGCGCGCCGTCACCGCCGGGGCGCCAGGCGCTCGCGACCGCGTCGCTTCCCTGGCGGCGAAGTAGCGCGAAACCGGAAGGTATCCGCGCACGAAAAGGTCGAAGGCCCCGTCCGGCGCCTCGGGCCGGTGATAGGGCGCCTTCCTGCAACCTAATAGCCGAGTCGAGTGCAAGGAAATCCAAGGAAATCCAAACAAAAATCCTTGGAATTCGTTGGTTTTCTTTGGCCGAATCGGGCCTTTTCAAAGGGTTACGAGCGAAAAAATAAAAAAATCGCTGCCGCCTTGGGTTCGCGTGTCGGGTTGCAGGCAACGCTTCAAACAGCCAGTCTCCCACCCATCAGCCGGCGAGCGGAATAGATTCTGTCAATGTAAACCCATGACGTATGTTTCTGATTTTGTCAAGGACACTTCGGACACAAATTGTTTCGTGGGCTTTAGATCCGGCGACTGCTCGGCGCCCTCGGGCTCAAGGGCGATGAGGTGAAGGCCCGCGACTATTACACCCGCCGCCCTCGCCGCCGGCGCAACCCGGGCCCCGGGCGCCCGCGAGCGCATGGCCGTCTTGGCGGCGAAATAGCCCGTCCGAACGGCCCCCCGGTCTCAGTCCTCGCGGCGCATGACGCGTCGCTGCAGGCGCGGAGCCTACGCCTGATCGCGGCCGGCACTCCATTCCCGATTGGGGAGTAATCGCCACCGTAATTCCTCGCTCTGATCGACGCGGCTTAATCGCAGGTGCCCGGCGCCGAGACTGATTCAAGGGGTAGGTAAGCGCCTTTGTGCAGCAAAACGGGTATTGACATAATCGACAAATGTTCTCTTTATGTTCTAGATAAAACCCTAACCGACGGGGCGCGGATCGGATCTGCGTGGAATAGCTAATGAAATATATGCGGTCCGGGTTCAGCCGAATGCCGCTGATCCCAGAAACGACCCACCTTATGGGCAGCTCGTGTGGAAAACCGCGCGCGTGGGCCCGAATCCCAGAAGCAATATTGCCTATAGTCGCGATGTCTGCTCTCCCAAGATGTGGGGAAAATGGGCGAATCATATGCCTAACCGGGTGAAACGGGAGCACGAGTTTCGTGACCCAATCCACAATTTCATTACCCTGGACAGGCAGGCCAGGAAGCTTGTCGATTGCGAGCCGTTTCAGCGTCTGCGCCAAATTCACCAACTCGCACTGACCTATCTCGTTTACCCTGGTGCCTCGCATAAGCGATTTGAACACTCGCTGGGCGTTATGCACCTCGCTGGTCGCGTGTTCGATATCGTAACGGACGCAAAAAACCGACATCCAGATACCGAGCGCATCATTCCTGATGAGGGCCACCTTCATCAATGGAAGACCGCACTCTGCCTAGCGGCGCTGTGCCATGACATAGGCCATCTGCCATTCTCTCATGCAGCCGAAAAGGAAGTCCTTCCTAAAGGAGAAGATCACGAATCTCTCACGCAACTGCTGATCGACAGCCCCAGCCTTGCGGACGTTTGGGCATCGGGCGCGAACATCAACAAGGAGCACGTGAAAAAGCTTGCTGTCGGAAGTAAGAAATACCGAGGAGAGCAACCACTCTCTGACTGGGAATCAATCCTGTCCGAGATAATAACTGGCAATTCATTCGGCGTCGATCGAATAGATTACCTTATGCGAATTCGTACCATCTTGGTGTGTCTTACGGCCCATGTGATGCGAGCCTTCGTTCCGTCATGCGAGCTCTGAGCGAAGCAGGTGATTCACGGCGCGAGCCTGGTCGGTCGGAACGGCCCCTTCGAGCGTCACGCTGTGATCGGTCTCGGCACGAGCGTCGTCGTGAACGGCCGCCGTCCGCGCGTCCAGGTGCTCCGCCACGCGGCCATCCGATCGTGCTGACATGGCTCTGACTTCCAGCGGTACTTTTCGCCGAGTTTCGGCGATGAGCCTTGTCGAGAATGCAATCAAGGCTGGCGACCTCGGTCGATGACAATCGCGTATTCGTTCGATATGAATGCAGTTCTAAATCATATGAGAAGCCAAAACATCTTAGTTGTTACGCCCCAAGGAACATCGGTTCTTCTTACAAGTTGAACGATGGAGATCTCAGTCGTGGCTCTAAGCTGCGTCGCGCCCTCGGCCAACGTTTGGATGCCTTCGACCAGAAATTAAGATTTGTCTGTGCTCAGCTTGCTCAAAAAAAGGTGGCTGAGCTGGAGCGAATAGCTACTGCCGTATACGTTCATCTTAACTTTTCGCTGCTGAATTCTCAGGAGCAAATTAGGAAGTTAAACGAATTGAAGCCTCACATTGGAATGACCGAAGCTCAGCTTGCTTTCGCTGAAGCGGAGGTATTCTTTCAGAAGCAGTGATTTCGGGGATCGGACAAGATGGAAGTTACCCACCAAGTCTTGGCGGCGCGCATCATTTGTCTTCTCCGTTTTTACTCCGTCGGAAGGGCGGAATGACGGGGGGAAATCGGCGGCCGAATTGGCGAGAGCAACCGCTTTTGGATCGACATTCGTCGATTTCGAGCCTACTTTTCGCTAAATCCAGCCTGCGATTTCGTCGGGCTCCAGCGCCAAATCTTCATGTTCTAACCCTTGAACTGCAGATCGGCGGTTGAAGTCATACAACCCACCGTCGCGAACTCCCGCGCCTTGCTAGCGCGGGGCGTCGTCGGAAAGCTGTTTGGGCCGGTTGGCAGGTCCTGGGTGTGCCTCTCGATGACGGCTAGGTTCGGTCCCTCACGCGAGCGCAATGCGCGGCGTGGGCCCGGCGGCGCGAACCTGGTCGTCGGCGTAGGTCTCGAACGGCTTGAAATTGTCGCGGAACATCTGGACGAGGCGACCCGGCGACTTCAGCGAACTCGGCCTTGTTGCGCCAGGTCTTGATCGGCTCGAGGATGTGGGGCTCGACGCCGGGAACCTGCGACGGCGCGGCGAGGCCGAAATAGGGGTCGGTGCGGAAATCCGCGCGATTGAGAGAGCCGTCGAGCGCGGCCGCGACCAGGCGGCGCGTCACCCGGATCGGCATGCGCCTGCCGGCGCCGAACTTGCCCCCGGTCCAGCCGGTGTTGACGAGCCAGCAATCGACATGGTGGCGCCCGACCATGTCGCGCAGAAGATCGCCGTAAACGGTCGGATGGAGCGGCAGGAACGGCGCGCCGAAACAGGTCGAAAACGTCGCCTGCGGCTCGGTCACCCCTTTCTCCGTGCCCGCCACCTTGGCGGTGTAGCCGGAGAGAAAGTGATACATCGCCTGCGCCGCGTCGAGTTTCGCGATCGGCGGCAGCACGCCGAACGCGTCGCAGGTCAGCATGACGATGGCCTTGGGATGGCCGGCGCGCCCCGTCGTCGACGCGTTGGCGATGAAATCGAGCGGATAGGCGATGCGCGTATTCTCGGTCTTCGATTCGTCGTCGAAATCGGGAAGTCTCGACTCGGGATCCAGCGTCACATTTTCCATGACCGTCCCGAACCGTTCGGTGGTCGCATAGATCTCAGGCTCCGCCTCGCGCGACAGCTTGATCGCCTTGGCGTAGCAGCCGCCCTCGAAATTGAAGATTCCGCTGCGGCCCCATCCGTGCTCGTCATCGCCGATCAGCGTGCGATTCGGATCGGCGGAGAGCGTGGTCTTGCCGGTGCCGGAGAGGCCGAAGAAGATCGCCGCGTCGCCGTCCCTGCCGACGTTGGCCGAGCAATGCATCGGCATCACATGTTTCGCCGGCAAGAGGTAATTGAGAACGGTGAACACGGATTTCTTCATCTCGCCCGCATAGCTCGTGCCGCCGATGAGCACGATCTTGCGGGTGAAGTCGCAAGCGATGATCGTCTCGCTGCGCGCGCCATGCCGCTTCGGGTCAGCGCGGAACGAGGGCAAGTCGACGATCGTCAGCTCCGGGGCGAAGCGCGCCAGATCTTCGACAGGCGGACGGATCAGAAGATTGCGGATGAACAGCGAATGCCACGCATATTCGGTGAAGACGCGGGCGCGCAGGCGCAACGCGGGATCCGCGCCCGCATAGAGATCCTGAGCGAACAGTGTTCTGCCTGTGGCGTGGGCGATGAAGTCGGCGAGAAGAACATCGAAATGCTCGATCGCCATCGCACTGTTGCTGTCCCACCACACGGCCGCGTCCGTCTTGGCGTCGCGCACCACGAACTTGTCCTTCGGGCTGCGTCCGGTATGGGTCCCAGTGTCGGCGACGAGCGGCCCACAAGCCGCGATCTGCGCCTCGTTGCGTTGCAACGCGCGCTCGTAGAGCTGCGGCGCGCCGAAGTTCCAGTGGATCGCTTCAAGGTCGCGGAAGCCGAACCTTTCCGCGCCGAAGTCGGAATTGTGCGCTCCGTTCTCGATCATGGTGAGCAATCCCCCCTTTGAAGGCGCGCCGAAACGCGAACCTATCGGCAGTGCTTAAAGCCTGCCGACGCTATGTGGCGACGATTTGGCGCAGCCCCGGCAGAGGTTTCTGCGAAGCGCCTCCCTTCCGCAATCAACCCTCTGGAGCCGGTATCGTTCCTGTGCGATGGTCATTGCTGGACAATTGCGAACCAACAAATGCGGAGCCGGGAGGGCATCGATGGGGCCCGGGCAGCGCAGAATCGAACCCGAGACGCAAGTCTCCTCGGGGGCTGAGACCGTCCCGATCGGCGCGGTCTCGGCCGGGGACACTTGGTCCTTTTCCGCCGCCGGCCAGTGGAAGACCGGGTTCGTCTGGTGCGGTCCCGACGGCTACCGCAACTTCCTCTACGACGCGCTTAAGCTCAAGCCGCGCGTCCCACGCGAGGCGCGGCTCGGGCTCCTGTGCAGGTTCGAGGATGAGCCTGACTCTGCAGCCTTTTCGATCGGCGCGGGATGCACCAAGACCTTTGGGCGATCCGGCGAGCTCGTCGTGTTCGCCAATGATCGGCCGGAAGGTTACGCCGACAATCGCGGCGAGGTCATCCTTACCGCCGTCCCGGGCGGGGTCGCGCCGGGCCCGCCTGACGCCCTCGGCGGCCTCTCGGCCCGATGGCGCGACATTGTCGACATCTACAATCGCACGGCTGGCGTGCCCATCATCGCCGCCTTCGCCCTCGGCGTCTCGGGAATCCTCCTTTTCATGCCCCAGGGCCGCGATCTCGTGCGCGGCGTCGGCGAGGATGGATTTGGCGGCCTGGCGGTCGCCTTTGCGATCGGGCTTCTGTTCTTCGCGATTCAGGCCTGGAGCTGGTCGCGCATCGTCATCGCCTCGAACTACGGACCCGACCGCGAGCTGCTGGCGGCCGCGCTGGCTGCTCGAATGGGGGCCGAGGGTGCTGGCCTTCGCGCCCTTCGTGGCGGCCGGCCTCGCGCTCCTCGTCAGTTTCAAGTGGAACGCGCCCGTCGGCCTGGCCCTGCTGGCGATCGGCGTGATCTTCCTCGCGCTGGTCGTCTTCCGCCAGCCGATCACGCGGCGTCTCGTGGGACATGTGGACGCGGCGCCGTGGGTTCAGCGCGGCTGGGTCATCGCCGGCCTCGCCATGGCGCTCGTCGCGATGGCGGTCGCCGTCCTCTGGCCCGCCGCGGTCGGGGTCAAGCTCGGCGCGCCGGCGATCGTGTTCTCCGGCCTCGGCTTCATCATTCCCATAATCACGATCGCCTGCCAGCTCGGCACGAGCCTCAGGATCCCGGTCACCGGCGCGCTCCTCCTGTGGGCGGTTCTGCTCGGGGCGTTCTTCGACAACCACCAGGTCGGGCGCCGCGCCCTCATGGCCGAGACGGGCGGCCCCATAGACGGGCGCCCGACCTTGGAGAGCGCCTTCACACAATGGGCCGCCGCGCAGCCGGTCGGCGCGAATGGCAAGAAGACGATGGTCCTGATCGCCGTCCAGGGCGGCGCGTCGCGCGCGGGCTACTGGACGGCGGTCGCGCTCGCTGAGCTTCAAACGGCGGCGGCGAAAGCGATCGGAAGGGACGGCAAACGAATCGATTTCGGCGCCCATGTGTTCGCCATCAGCTCGGTGTCGGGCGGCAGCGTCGGCGCAATCGGCTATGCCGCGATGCTGAAGACCGCGCCGCCGGACGTCAGGACGCCGACGAGCGACGCAAACGCCGACGCCTTCACCAACAATCTTCTCGGCTTCGCCGGCCGCGACGCGCTTGGCCCCGCGCTCACCGGCATGCTCTATTCCGACTTGCTCTACCGCTTTCTGCCGTTGTGGGTGCTTCCCGACCGCGCGGAGACGCTCGAGCGCGCCTGGGAAGAGGCGTGGGACGCGCCGGACGCCAAGGGCTCTTCCTCCCACCCGGACGGGATCCTCAAGGGACCCTTCCTCGCGCTTGCGCCCAAGCAGGGCGAGCCGTGGCGCCCGCTTCTCATCGTTCAGGGCGCAAGCGAGAGCGGCGGCCGGCGCATGCTGACAAGCGCCGTGAAGTTCACCTGCGACGAGGTCGACGCCGACGACCTCCTCGATGGAATCGGCCACGATGTCGCCGCCTCGACCGCCATCCTCGACGGCGCGCGCTTTCCCTGGGTCAGTCCGGGCGGCACGTTCAGCGCATCAGCCATGCTACGCCAAAGGAGGGTTATCCGAAATCGCCGGACCACGTTCTCGACGGCGGCTATTTCGACAATGCCGGGGCCGAAACCTTACGCGAAATGACGCGCGCCATCCGCAACCTCCCCGGCGGCGGGGAGAAGGATCTCGATATCGTCTTCATCCTGATCGGCTACGCCAGCCACGACCCCGCGAACCCCCCGCCTCCGCCCGCGACGGGGCTCGGGGCCTGGCTCTCCGACCGCATCGCCTCCCTCGTGCCGAACGACGTCTTCGCGCCGGTGCTCGGTCTCTATAACGGCATGGGCGCGCATGAAGAGCATCTGGCGCGCGAGATGAAGCTCGCCGGCCAAACGGCGATCGTCGATCCGGACCCCACTCGTTCGCGACTGGCGGGCGACGACCCCTACGCCGCGCTCGTTCTCTGCCCAGGCGACGTGAAGCTGGCTGGCGGCCGGACGATCACCTACGACCCGCCGATGGACTGGACGCTATCGGGCGAAGCCAAGCGCTATATCGAGAATTCGGTGATCGCGACCAAGCCGGCCTGCAACGCCAAGGCCAATGTCGAGGCGATCGAGGCGGTGGTGGGCAGGCTCGGGGGGTGAAACTGGAAACCGCGGCTTGCGAATGTCGAGCAGATCGACGACGGCGTTCGCCAGCTAGGCGCGATGCTGCGATCCCAATCGACTACAGATGTTCCAGTCCTGGGAGATTGGGTGACAGCGACGTTGGAACGCCTTTCCGCTTGAGGCGAAGGACAGGCGCATTCCAAGATCTCTTTCCGCGGTGTTCGAGCCAACAATCGACCTGCAGCGCGACGAGATCGCGCAGGAGATTACCGCGAGATAAGCCGCTATTAGATCGGCTGCAAAAGCTGCTGCGCAATTCGTGTCCGCGTGGCGACCTCGCCGTCCGGGTCGGCCGGTCGTTCTACAAATCGGACAAAAGCGTCCACTGCAGCCTGCACGTTGGTGGCTTGTTTGAACTTCGGGACTTTCGCGACCGCCGTCAAAATGATTTGGATATTGGTCTTAGGGTCCTGGAGTTGCGTCCGACGCTGCGCCCCGCGCCCAATCCTCCACGCTGGTTGCATTGGAACAGGCCAGCGCTCGACTCTTTAGCAGTTACCGAGCGTCGCCTTCGGATCAAGGCGGGACTTGCGGATCGCATTCGCGATTGCGGCCGCCTGATGAACAGGCGTTGTGTAACCGGCGGCGCCGAATATGCTTGCGATCATGTCCCCGAGTATTGGAAGTTCTCCGGGGCGATCCTTGTCGTAGTCACAGCGGGATAGTTGAATTTGCGCGCTGGTCCAGTTCCGGTTCCGGCTCCGCCGCTGACATCGAACCAGCGCACCGAGACCACCTGGCTTAGCGGGAAGGGGGTCTCGTTGACGCCATGGGTCTGATTGCCGCCGAGCAGCTTGACCTTTCCGGCCGCGGAATTGATTCCGGAAAAGAACGATACGTGGCCCGACAGAACCACTATCGCCCCAATCGGAGTGTCAGCGAGGGCGGGCCCGGCAAACTCTCGCCCGATGTCCTCCAGGTTGTCGCCAAGGCCGCGCCACGAGGAACCGGCGCGCCACTGTGAATTCTCCTCGATACAGTGAGCGACGAACGCGCCGCACCAGGCTGGCAGCGGATCAAGCCGACCACCAAAATCGGTCGCCTTGAAATAGTTCCTAACAACGTCCGCCGGTGCATTATTTTCGACCTTGCCCTTCTCCTGCAGCGCCACCTGGAACCAAGGCGCCGGCCCCGCGCCTGGCGCGGGCGGTGGAGGCACTTGCTCCGGAGCGAACTGTTTGATGAGGTCAAAGGCTCCTTTCAGACCGGTGGCCAGCAGACCTTCCGTCTGGCGGACCAGATCGTCCACTGTCGTCGTCGCATCAACGTGTCCCTTGAACTTCGGATGCGCGGCGATCGCCGCGATCGCATCTGCCTTGAGAACGTTATCCGCCCCAAGTTTCTTGGCTCCCTGGTCAGCGTTCTGAGCCTTGAGAAGGGCGACCGCCGCCTCGGCGCTGTTTGCAAGGTAGCAGTGGAACAGGTCGATGTAGCTCGGGAGGAAGGGACCGTCGGTATTCGGATCGGCGTCAGGTTGAGGGTTCGCGTCGCTTATCGCCTTGCCGTCCGTATGCATGCGGTAAGCCGCCCCATAGACTTGGAGGGTCGGAAAATTCGATCCTCCGGCCTGAGACCTACAGCCAGGTCCTTCCCGTTATCGAGGAAGTCCTTCCATTCCTCTTTCGTCACCTGCAATGGGCCGAACGGTCCGTCCGCCACCCCGCCGCTAGGATTTTTCATGTCCGTTTCGATGAGCGCGCGAGCGATCACGAAATCGGCGACGACTACGAAAGGAGGAAATCCCTGGGAGCGCGTTCATGCTGCGTTCGGCGATCAGGCACTCCCGGGCGAAGGCCTCCTTGTCGACATCGGAAGGCGGACCGTCGGCATCCTTGACGTCGCTCCGCAACACGAACCCTGATTTCGAGGGCAACCCTCCCGGCGCGAGCAGCAGGCCAATAAACCGATCGCCAGGCTTCCCTTGTCGCAGGATTAGAACTTCTCCCTCATTCAGAAGGTCTAACTTTCTCGCGCCTCTTCGGAAGGCTCGGCGTACAGCGGCGTGCCGTCAACGGTGACTTCATATGTCGACATCGATCTACCTCTTTGGTAGTAAAAGCAAATAATCGTTCAGATCGGGCGTGAACTGGTTCTCGACAGAGAGGTTCTTGGAGGGTAATTTTTCCTTTGAAATTGCCGCGCGAACGTCCTTGATCGCGTTCGCGTATGACTTCCACGCTCGCGTTGCTATCGAGAAGCTGGTTGGCGGGTAGAGCCCTGTTGAGTAGGTCAATTTTTCCTTTCAATCCCTTCGGTAACCTAAAGAACTCGTAATAATTCGCAGCGACGTCGCTCAATTGGCAGACCAAGGGTTTCCCAGAGACCACCGAGGGTTTCCTAAGGTCTCGGAGCTGAGCCGGCGTGAGCTTGCCGGTTACCTCTGGGGTGAGACTCGTATCACCAAGTTGGTAAGTCGACGAGAATTGATAGAACCGAATGAGCTCTTGAAGGGAAGGAACATTCCCATTGATATCTTTGATCTGAACCTCGTTCGCGCATAACGCACGAAGGGGTGCACGCAAGTTTTCGACCGTGTCCACGCTTGGGTTGTATGCAGTCAGAATCTGACTGAAATCGAACACGGTGCCGACCGGGCGGTCAATCTGGGCCACCTTCGCTCGAGGCGTCAGCGGTGCTGTCATCGCGACTGCCCGAACCAGTGGCTTTTGGAGCAGCGACTGCGGCGCGTCGTTCCGCACCATGATGACGCTAGTGTTGATGTCGGTCTCGATGGTGATCGGCATGCAGATGCGCAGATAGCCGCGCAAGACATAGATGGCCGCGGCGCGGTCGGGGACGATCACGCCGAGATTGTTCCTCCGATATTGCTGCTGGCGTGTGTAGACGACAGTCTGCACGGTGGAGTGGTCGACATCGAGCAGCAGGCGCGAGTTCCAGTTGGCGTAGGTCGTGCCCGCCAAGCCGAATGCTGTCGCAACAATACTGAGGGCCTGCGTACCGGCGCCCGCCACGCCCATGATGGCAGCGGCGCTCCCCCCCATGGCGGCAATCTGGGTGAGGACAGGCGTTCGGTCGCGGCGCTGCGAATCGAGCCAGTTGAGATAGGCGTCGCAACGCCGGTCGATGTCATTCATTCCGGCCATGGTGAAGGCCGTCCAGGTAGGGCCGTCCGCAGGATCCGCCAACAGAGGGATCCAGGTTGTGATCACTGGCCTGCCGGCAAATGTAGTAGACGTATGCGTCTTGCAGCTGCGTCGCCTCCGCGAGTTGAGCGGAGTAGAGATCGCTCCCGGCGCCCTCGCGGAAGTATTGGTCCGCCGCCGGGTTGCAAGCCGCAGTCGTTAACGCCCCCAAGCAGGCGGCCACCAACGCCCCCAGCATCCGTGTTCGTCTCCTCCAAGAGCGGCCTTCAGCGCGCCCCGCGCTGCCAGCTTGGCTCAGCATAACACTGTTCCCGCCAAGATCAGCTAAATTTTTGAGACAGCCCTTCGTTTCCTTCATGTCGAATAACTCGCGTGTGTAGTTCTTCCCCCAGGCAAATGTCGCCTGGTCCCCCTCAGGAACTAAACGCGGGACGCTCACGCGAGCTGCCAGTGTTCATGGCAGCTGCACACCCCGGCATCTGGAAAGCTGCGCGCCAGACGTAGGGTTTCGAACGATTTGTTTATTGGAACGTGGTTAACGCTTGGTTAAATAAATTTTATCGGGGTGCGTGCTATGGGCTGCGTTCGTGACGGGCGCCACAACAAGTCACCTAATCTTCCCATCTCGATTTGATTGCACCGCTAAACCTAAAGACGAGCAGTGCCTAACAACTTTTCTGATGCAATAAAAAGTCGACTTTCTTTCGAACTTAAGCTCCGCCGCACATATGCTCGGAATCGGGAAGTGTCCAACCGTGGGTGCGAAGATTTGTAGTCCTATACATCCTTCCTCTGTCATCGCCGGAGGACAGGCCTTCGGGATCGAGGTGAGACACATTCTTACAAGGTCGCCCGAACGCGAACGGTCTATGGCTTTCTCTTGTTGATAGGAAACCTGATAGCCTCCGTTCACAAACTCAATGGCGCTCCCAGACCCCAGGACCGGTTGATTTGTCCGTCCGTCCACCAAGCGCGTTTCGACCTTCTTCACCCTTGTCAAACTGCATTGTCCAACGTGCTTGGGCAGCCCGCGGGCGATCGCGGACGTCGTAAGGATCAGCGCGATCGCGAGAAAAAGCCATTTCCGCCTCATGTTGCTCCTCCGACTTCGGCCAAAGTCGCTACATGGATTGGCGTGACGCGGCGGTCAACACCAGGCGGCGCGTTCGCCGGGGGGCGCTTCCGCGCCTCCCCTACTTCTTCTGCCCCTTCACATAGGCGATGTAGCCCTCGACGTCCTTCGCCGGCTCCGCATAGGCGTCGCCCAGCGCCTTGGCGACCGCGTCCATGTAGGTCTTCGCCCAAGCCGGGTAGCGATAGTCGATGACCTTGAGGAATTCGAGGCTGCAGGCGAGGCGGATGTCGGCGATCGACGGGTGGTCGCCGCCGACGAAGGTCTTGCCGTCGAGAAAGAACTTTTGGAACGCGGCGAGCGTCTCGCCGAGCGCCTCGACCGCCGCCTTCTGCGCCTTCTCCTTATCCCCCGCGCTGGCGTCGCTGGCGCCCACCTCGCCCGGATATAGCGGAAAGCCAAGCGCGCCATAGGTCGAGCGCACGATGTAGGGATAGATCGTGCCGACGATATAGAACATCGCGCTGTCCACCATCGCCCGCTTTTCCGGCTCGGTCGGATAGAACTGGTCGAGATGATGCTTGTTGCAGAGATACTGCATGATCGCGCAGCTCTCCCACATGACGCCCTTGGGCAGGCCCGGCGCCTCCATCATCGGCGTCAGATGGGCAGGATTCTTGGCGAGAAACTCGTCGCTGCGGGTCTTGCCGTAGACGTCGTCCTCGGTGAAGTCGAGCTTCGCCGCGCGAATGAACACGCGCGCGGTCATATTGTTGACGCTCGGCTTGATGACATGCAGTTTGATCGCAGACATTGGCTTCCTCCTAGGTGTTGTGGATGAGCTCCGGCGCCTGACTGTGCTGATAAGGGTCTTTCGGCGCGCGGTCCGACGACAGGCTCTTGGTCGAGGCCGCAACGAGGCTTTCAATCGCGTCGGCGATATGAACTTCCATGATCGCCCGGTCGCCGCGGGCGACGCGCAGATTGTGGGCGGCGAACAAGACCTCCGAGCGGGTGAAGCCACGCGGCGCGTCGAACTTCCAGCACGAAAGCTCGATCAAGAGCCCGAGCGGGTCCTCGAAATAGATGGCGTCGAAGATCATCCGGTCGCGCACGCCGGTGTTCGGAATGCCCCGCGCGCCGAGCCGCTCGACCGCCTGCATGAATACGGCGCGCGAAACGTTGAACGCAACGTGGTGCACGCAACCGGTGTCGGTCGGGGTGCGGCGCTTGACCGGTTTGCGGGCCTCGTTGGTGAACACGGTGATGAGCCGGTCGTCGCCGGGATCGAAATAGATGTGGCTTTCACCGGCATTGTCGAGATTCGGCTGCTCGAAAATGAACGGCATGCCGAGCACGCCCTCCCAGAAGTCGATCGAGGTCTGACGGTCTGCGCCGACCAGCGTGATATGATGCAGTCCCTGGGTCTGAAGCTTTTGCATGGGGGCCTCCTCCTCAGACTTTTTCGACGAGTTTGGACTTGTATTCGCTCCGCGGCAGAGCGCCCGGGGCGACGAGCGTGATCTCGGTCGTCACGAGAAGCTTGTCGCGCACGCGCGCGCGGATGCGCTCCGCCAGGCCTTCGACTTTCGCGCCGGCCGTGACCTCGACGCTGATCGGCAGCGGCGGCTCCTGCCGTACGCCCGGCGCGCGGGGACGGATCACGATCACGCCCGCGACCGCGGGCTGAAATTCGTTGACGACCTCGCGCAAAGCCGAAGGAAAGACGTTGACGCCGCGCACGATCAGCATGTCGTCGGTGCGCCCGATGCAGCGCACGCGCGGGCTCGTGCGTCCGCAGGCGCATTTGCCCATGCTCAAGCGCACGTGGTCGCGGGTGCGAAACCGCAGGAGCGGCGCGGAGCGGTTGACGAGATGGGTGAGCACGAGTTCGCCGTCCGCCCCGTCGGCAGGGGGTCTGACGGCGCCGGTTTCGGGGTCGATCAGCTCGAAATGCACGAAGCCGCGCCCGCTGAAATGCATGCCCGCCTTTTGCTCGCACTCGCCCCACAGCGAAACGGAAATGTCGCCAATGCCCATCGCCTCGGTGACGCTCGCGCCCCAGGCCGCTTCGAGCTTGGCGCGCATCGCGGGCTCCCCGCCGCCCGGCTCACCCGCGACCATCACGCGGCTCACGCTCGACTTCGCGAGATCCTTGCCGCGCGCCTGCGCCCATTCGGCAAGATGCAGGGCGTAGGAGGGCGTCATCGCGACAACGGTCGGCTTCAAGAACTCGACCGCGGCGATGAGGCGCTCGGTGTTTCCCGAGCCTACGGGGATATGGCAAAGGCCGAGCCGGTCGAAGGCGCCAAGCGCCGCGCCGGCGACAAAGGGCCCAGCGTTGTACGTCGACACGATGCGCTCGCCGCGCGTGAGTCCGGAGGCCGCGTAGGAGCGCGCCGAAGTGCGCACCCAGACCTCGAGATCCGAGCTGGTGAGCGGAATATAGCTCGGCGTTCCCGTCGTCCCGCTGGTCGAATAAATGCGCACGATGTCCTCGGGCGACGCGGTCAGATGCGCGCCGATCGGTTCATCGGGCGAGCGGGTGCGCCTCAGTTCGTCCTTTTCCGTCAGGGGCACGCCTTCGATCGCGTCGAGGCCGCCGACCGCGCCATGCGTCATGAAGCCGGCGCGCTCGAGCTTCTCGCGATAGAAGCGCGACCGCTCGAACAGATACTCGATCTGCTTGAGGTAGAGAGGCGCATCGGAGCGCGCCTCCTCCTCCCACGGCGCCTGCTCGATCTCGGGCTCGACGATCATGAGGCGACGCTGTTCGCGTCTGCGACGTGAAGGATCGCCTCCTCGCCCTTCGAGGCCATTAGGAAGCCGATCGGCGTCTCTCCTTCCTCCATGCAATGGGCGATGAGCCCGGCGGTGCGGGCGAGGATCGGCACGGCGCGTATGAGGCCTGACGGAACGTCGACGTCCCGAAGGGTCGCGGCGATCGACATCGAGACATTCATCGGCAGCGGCTTGCCCCAGATCTGGGCCGCGGCTTTGGTGAGGGCGAGCGCCGCCTCGACCGAGCGACCGGCGGTTCCGCGCGCCTGCGCAAGCGCGATCATACGCTCGGCGCGCGGATCGAGAGGCTTGTGCAGCGGATGGCCATATCCGGGCAGCGGCTTGCGTTCGTTTCGATGTTCGCGGGCGACATCCAAGGCCGCGACGTCCAGCGACCCGCAACCCTCGACGCGAGCCAGAACATCCTCGATCGCCTTTCGGCAGAGATCGGCCGCTCCCAGAATGACCGTGCCGCAGCCGAGGACGCCGGCCGCGATCGCGCCCTGAAGCGCCGCCGGATCGGCGTCATAGGTCATGCGCGCCGCCTGGACCGATGGCGTGAGACCGTGCTCGGCGAGCGCGACGAGGCTCAGATCGAGAAAGAAACGCTGTTCGTCGGTCGGCGTCCGGCCGGTCGCAAGAATGAAGACATAGTCGGTGAAGCTCGTGCGACCCATGAGGTCGTTGGCGAGGTCGCGGCCGCGCACGACGATCCGATCGCTCGACGCGGCGGAGATCGCGGTTCGTGCGGCCCCCGGCTTGCCGATCAGCATGGCGTCCCCTTCCCGTCCGATCCCTTCCCCTCTAGCGTATGGCGAATGGGTATGGAACGATTGTAGGACAATATCAGAGGCGCCGCAGGTGTCAAACACCGCAGTGAGAAAGACCGAAGGAAGGGGCCGGGCGCCTGGGGCGCGGAAATTGCGGGCGGCGCCTGTCTCGCCGGCGCATGGCGCGACCGTCGCCTTCATTGTCGAGCGCTTGCGCGAGGAGATTTGGGCCGGGCGCCTCGAGCCCGGATCGCGCCTCGTCGAAAGCGACCTGACGGCCCGTTTTGCGGTCAGCCGCGGGCCGGTGCGTGAAGGTTTGAGGCGGCTCAGCGCCGATGGGCTGATCGAGCATCGGCCGCACCGCGGGGCGGTGGTCAGGCGTCTGACCGAGCGCGAGATCCGCGAATTGTTCTTGATCCGGATCGAAATGGAGGCGCTCGCCGCCCGGCTCGCCGCGGCGGCCGACGCTCCCGAGCGGCGCGCACGCTTTGTCGCCGCGATCGAGCCGATCCATTCCGAGGCGCCGCGCAACCCTTGCAACTATCTCAAGGAGAACGCCGCATTCCACGACGCGGTCATGGCGCTCGCCGACAATATCGAACTGCGCAATCTCGCGATCCGGCTGCAATTTCCGCTCATCATGGCGCAAGCGGGCGACGTGCTGGCGCCGCTTGTGCTCGAAGCCTCGGTCCGAGAGCATCGCGGAATCGCGGAAGCGATCCTGCGCCGAGATCCGGCCGCCGCGTCGGCGCGCATGCGCCAACATCTCGAACGCGCAGCGACCGTGGCGCTCGCAGCGCGAGAGGCGCGCGGCGCAACGGTCGTCCTGTGACGCAGATCACATCCCGATCCCGCTGGCGCGTATCTGCTGCGCAATAGAGCGGCGATATCGAGGAAGCCATGGCCGCTCGGCGGGGCTCGCAGCGCTCAGGGCGCTCTGCCTGACGCGTCGGCCAGCTCAGCCTTCAGGCGCGCCTTCCCCCCTGTCGGCGCTTGCTTGGGGTTGCGCGCCTCGATATCCCATCTGACGGGCGAGCAATCTGATCATGGTGCCGAGTCATCACGCCGCGTTTGGTTCGGGTGGTCGGCGAGGGCGAGCGTGGATGATGACCCGGTTTGGATAAGTCTGGCGTCGCCGCCTTGACCTTCGCCTTCGGATTGACGGCAGGTACTCTTTCTGCAATCGCTGCTTGCCCGAGGGGCACACTCCGACCGCTCGCGCGACATGATCGGCGCGATCGTCGGTCTTCTCTCGCTGCTGCTCGCGCTCGTGCTGGGAACCTTGATCGGCTCAGCCTTCAGCTTCTACTCGACGCAAAAATCGGAAATGGAGATCTTCGCCTCCCGGGCGTTGCAGCTCGATCTGGCGCTAGCCGAATTCGGTCCCGAGACGGCGGCGGCAAGAGCTGGAATGAAGGAAACGCTCGCGAAGGTCCGAAGGATGCTCTGGTGGCGTGACGGGCCGGGGCGCCCAAAACCCGACTTCACCGTCGCCGAACCGCTCCAGCCTCTGAAAGCGATGGACATATATGTCGCGTCGCTCGACCCGAAGACGCCCGCTCAAAAGCAGTTTCAGGCCGCCGCGGCGGGATACGCCAGCGCCATGGAGCAGACGCGCTTTCTCATCTCCCTGCAGCTCGCGAGCCCGGTCTCCTGGCCGCTGGTGGTGATCGTCGTGTCTTGGGCGATGATCCTTTTCTGCGGCTTTGGCGTTCTCTCGCGCATCAACGCGACCACGATCGTGGCGCTCGGGTTTGGCGCTTTCGCGGTCGGAAGCGCACTGTTCCTTATCCTTGAACTGAGCCAACCCTTCACCGGCGTGTTCCGGCTGCCGCCGGCCGCGATCGACCAGATGCTGGCGTCGCTCGACCAGTAGGGGCGTCCGCCCGAGTCCGCCTCACGCCGCGTAGCGCTCGATGTCGACTGCGAGGCGCCGCGAGCCCCACGCGCCAGGCTTGGCGGCGAAGACGCCCGCCATCCGCGTCCCGCAACTCAAGCACCCGCCAGAAGCGTCGAGCGCGTAAGTCGTGATCGCATAGCCGTCGCGTCCGATCGCGCGCGCGCCGCAGGCCGCACAGAGCGTCGCCTGCCGCGCCGGATCGTGGACGTTGCCGACGTAGACGTGATGAAGCCCGTTCTCGATGGCGATGGCGCGCGCCCTTTGCAAAGTCGGGGGCGGAGTGGGCAGCGTCTCGAGCATGCGATAATCGGGGTGGAAGGCGGTGAAATGCAAGGGAACGCCGGGTTTCAGCTCGTGCGCCACCCATTGCGTCAGCGCCTCGAGCTCCTCGTCGGAATCGTTCTCGCCTGGAATCAGCAGCGTCGTGATTTCCGTCCAGACATTCGTTTCGTGAACGAGATATTTGAGCGTGTCGAGCACGGGGGCGAGCGACCCTGCGCAGCGCTTCGCATAGAAACGCTCGGTGAAGGCTTTCAGATCGACATTCGCCGCGTCCATGGCCCCGAAGAAGCGCTTGCGCGGCTCGGCGCAAATGAAGCCTGCGGTGACGGCGACGTTCTTGACCCCTCGCGCGCGACAGGCGGTCTGCGGCGTCGAGCGCGTATTCCATGAAAATGACCGGATCGTTATAGGTGTAGGCGACGCTGGCGCAGCCGAGCCGCTCGGCGGCGCGGGCGATCGTTTCCGGCGCGGCATGCGCGCTCAGGCGCGCCACTTCGCGGCTCTTCGAGATGTCATGGTTCTGGCAGAAGGAGCAGGCGAGATTGCAGCCCGCCGTCCCGAACGAGAGAACCGACGAGCCGGGAAGAAAGTGGTTGAGCGGCTTCTTCTCGATCGGGTCGACGCAGAATCCGGTCGACCGGCCGTAGCCGGTGAGCTCCATCCCCGCGCCGTCCTCACGCGCGCGGCGCACGAAGCACAAGCCCCGTTGTCCCGGGCGAACCTTGCAGAAGCGCGGGCACAAGCCGCACTCGATCCGCCCATCCTCGAGCTTCGTCCAATATCCGACATCGACGCACGTTTCGGATTCTGCGTCCATCGACCCTCCGCGGTTTCCTCCGACAGCTTTCCTAGCTTTCCAATATGTCGTGAGCGCGGCGCGCAATTGCAACGCCGCGCCGGAGCGTGGCCGCATCGTTCCCTTCCGGGCAGCGATCGCGTAAACTCAGGGAACACTCACGGGGTTTGGACCCACGAGAATATCAGTGGAGGGCACGATGGCTCACAAGGGAAAGCTGCTTCTGCGGCGCGGTCGAGATCGAAGTCGAAGGCGCGCCCGAGGCTATGGGCTATTGCCATTGCCAATCCTGCCGCTCGTGGTCGGGCGGCCCGCTCAACGCCTTCACCCTTTGGAAGCCTGACGCGGTGAAAGTCACAAAAGGCGCCGACCAGATCGCCATGTTCTCGAAAACCCCGGTGAGCGAACGGCAGTATTGCAAGACCTGCGGCGGTCACCTCATGGCCGCTCATCCGCCGCTCGGCGTGGTTGACGTGTTCTACGCCACGATCCCGACGCTCGACTTCAAGCCTGGCGTTCACCTCAACTATCAGGAATCGGTCCTGCCGATTAAGGACGGGTTGCCGAAGCTCAGGGACTTTCCCAAGGAATTCGGCGGCTCGGGCGAGGTGATCGCGGAGTAGACCTCTGTCAGCGGCGCTGAGCAATCCCGAGGCGATCCATCCCCCGCAGGTCGCGGGCCTGTTTTACCCGGCGGAACCCGATGCGCTGAACAGCTTGATCGCGGATGTCCGCAGCCAAGCGCGCCCCGATGGCGGCGTCGCGCCAAAGGTCGTCGTCGCGCCGCACGCTGGCCTGGCTTATTCGGGCGCGGTCGCCGCGACGGCGTTCGGACCTTGGGCGCGCCAAGCGAAGCCGCCGAGCCGGATCGTCATCATCGGCCCCGCCCACCGCGTCGCGTTTTCCGGTATTGCCGTTCATCCAGCGTCGAAGTGGAGCACGCCGCTGGGCGAGACGCCGGTGGCGCCTGGCGCTCATGCGGAGCTTGCCCAAGCGCCCGACGTTGTCGTCGACCCGCGGCCGTTCGCTGGCGAACATGCGCTCGAAATGCATCTCGTGATGCTGCAGGCGATGCTGCCGGCGCCGTTCGAAATCGTTCCGATTCTGGTCGGCGACACCGATCCCCGCCGGGTCGCGGAGGCCTTGCGCCGGGTCTGGGGCGGGCCGGAAACGGTCGTCGCGGTTTCTTCCGACCTTTCTCACTTTCTCGATCAACGCAGCGCCCGGTCGATCGACGCCGACACCGCCCGGCGCATCGAGACGCTGGACGCCGCGGCGCTCGACGGACGCCGCGCTTGCGGCTTCTTGGCCCTCAAGGGGGCGCTCGAGATCGCCGCCGAGGGCGACATGCGAGCGAGCGCCCTGCATCTGGCGACATCGGCGGATGTCGGCGCGGACGTTTCGCGGGTCGTCGGCTACGGCGCCTTCGGGTTCGAATATGCGGCTTCGGCGCGCCTGGCCAACGCGGATCGCGAGCGCCTGCTTTCGGCCTGCATGGCCGCGCTTGCCCTGGCGGCCAGGACGGGAGGCGCGTCGCCGGCGCCGAGCCTCGGCGAGGGGTCGCCGGCGCTTGCGTCCTGGCGGGCGACCTTCGTCACCTTGACCGAGAACGGACGGCTCCGCGGCTGCATCGGTTCGCGCAGTCCCCGTCGGCCGCTGATCGAGGATGCTGTCGCCAATGGGGTGCAGGCCGCCTTCGCCGACCCGCGCTTTCCGCCGCTCGGGGAAAGCGAACTGGGAGGGCTTCGCCTCGACGTCTCGATCCTCTCCCACCCGCGAGCGATCCCGGCGCGAAGCGAATCCGAACTTGCGGATGCGCTCGAGCCCGATCGCGACGGCTTGATCGTGGCGGCCGGCCAGCATCGCGCGCTGTTCCTGCCAAGCGTTTGGCGCTCGCTTCCGGACGCTCGCGCGTTCGTGCGCCACCTCATGGCGAAGGCCGGGCTTGAGACCAATCGCTGGCCGGAGGTCCTGGAGGCGAAGCGCTTCCGCGTCGAATCCTTCGGCGCCCCATGGCGGCGGACCGATTTGCACGATGTCGTCTCGACACCCACGACCGGCGAGCCAGCGGCCCGGCATTGAGGCGTGAAGCGATAGTTTTCATCATGCAGCGCCGAAGATTCCGGCGCCGGAGCCTGTCAACAGTGCAGCTCAGAAAAAGTTCAGCGGACAAATCATCTGTGCGCGGAGAGCCTCGCCCTCAATAATGCCCCAATGGGAAGCTACGGTGTGGAACCATAAAAGAATAAGGACGTTCATTCCGCGATACGGACCGGGGGGCTCACGAAGCGCAGGAGCCTGTCATGTGCGACTATTCGTTGGAGATGTATGGATCGCGTCCGGCCCGTGAGGGCGAAATCTATGTCACGACGCGGTTTCCGAGCGGCTCGATCGGTTTCGCCTCAGCCGGCGATCCCCGCACCGCAGTTTGCATGCAATGCGACACCAAGGTGATGCTGACGGACATCCCGCCGGCGTTGCAGACCGCGCTGCACGTCGGCGTGGAGACGGAGACTGTGTTCGCCCAGCGCGAGGCCGGCCTCTATCGCGACGGTCTGCGACTGGCGGACGGGCGTTTTGTCTCGCTGCAAGACCTGCAGCCCGGCATCCACGCCTATGTGCCGGCGCTGTTGGAGCGTGATGGGCTGAAGGGCCTGACCAAGACGCCAGAGGCCGTCGACTAAGACAGCGACGATCAAGACTTTCTCGACCCCGCGGGCTTGCGTTCGCTCGGGAGAGCGTAATGCAGGTCCGCGGTAGGTAAGCGCCGCCTTCCGTTCCCTTGATTTTCGCCGTCGAAGCCGCGTGGGCTGAGCGCGGCGGGTGCCTCAGAGTTTTTTGCTCGTCTTTTTCTTCGTCTTTTTCTCGCTTGCGAATAGGGCTCGGGCGTAAGCCCTCATCCAGCAAAAAATAAAAGCGCTATGGTCGGAGGGCTCGGCCGAGGCAGTCCCGCTTCGTTAGAGATGGAAACCATGAAGCCCGCGGTCTGTCGCGCTTCGTGCTGTTTGTCGCTCTCGTCTGCGGCGTGGTTGTCGCCGCGGCGCGGGAGTCGAGCGCTCATGCGGAAGCGATTGCGGGCACGGTCAGCGGCGGAATGATCCAGAAGGTCGGCTTCCGGGCGATGATCCAGAAGCAGGCGATCATGTACAATCTAGCCGGTTACGCCCGCAACAACCCGGACGGAACCGTGGGCCTAAGCCTGCAGGGCGACAGGCGCCGAATCGACAAGGTGCTCGAGGCCATACGCGCAGGGACCAAGAGGTCGTCGAGCGACAACACCGTCAATGCAAGCGCCGCGGCGGTCGATCCCAATCTGAACACCTTCACCGTCTTCGGCTGGACGTCGACAAGCCGCAACATCACCAACCCGTACGATCTCGTTTTTCACCTGCGATCGACCAATGAGCCGATATCCAAGAAGGACGCCCAGGCGGTCTGGAATTCGATCGCCGAGAGCACGCTCCAGGGCGACGATCTGACTAAATTCAAGACCCATCTTGGAGGCGACGACTAGGCTATCCCCCGATGCGGGAGAAGATGTCGCGCAAGGGCGCGCCGCCCCAAGCGGAAGTGACGAAGTCGTTGTGGTCGACCGAACCCGCATCGACGAAGGCGGCCACGCCAGGGGTGAGCTCACTCGGCAGGCCGGTGACGGTCGGCACGCCCGCGGCCTCGAGTTCCCTGCGGACGGCGTCATTGCCAGCTCTCGAGGAGGTCGAATAGGCGCTGACGAAGAAGGCGCCGCGTCCCGGACCCTCCGCCCAGCTCACGAACTTGTCGCGCTCGCCGTAAAGCGCGTCGAGCAGCACGACTCCCCGCACCCTGCCCTGGTCGCCGCCGACGGCAAGCGAATAGGCGGCCGGCAGATAGCCGCCGCTATAGGCGACGATGACGATCGGCATGCGTCGAAAGGCGCCGCGCGCGTTGGGATAAAGGTCGCCGAGCTTTGCCTGCGCCTCGCCGAGAAAGGCGGCGAAGCCGCCCGCCGACCAGAACCGTCCGGCGCTCGAATCCTGCGCATCCACCGCGAGCTGCGGCGCCACCAGAACGGCGTTGAGGCCCGAATCGGCGAGCTGGCGCACGATCTGCTGCCGGGCGATGACGTCGCGCGACAGCGTCGCGTTATTGCCGTGGAAGAAGACGACGATGACCCCGGGCTTGGCGGGGTCGAACGATTGCGGAGCAGCGAGCAGCACGCTGCGGTCGCTGTAGGTCTGGTCCTCCCAGTGAATGCCTCCCCGCGGGCTCGAATGACCGAGCCGGCCGTTGTCGTCGACATCGAGGAAGGGCCGCGTTTTGCCCGTCTCCTGATAATTCGGAATCATGCCGTGATAGGGGAAGGCCGAGTTCTGGAACGAGGCGAGCGAAACGGTGGCGCCGTCGATCGAGCTCATCCCAGCCTTGGTAGGCTGACCGGGCTGAACCGCAGGCCCCGCGCAACCGGCCATGAGGAGAGCCGCTCCCAGCGCCAGCTCCACAAGCCCCGTCCGGTCAAAAAGACGACCCCGCATGCCCCGATCCTTAACAATCCGTTGGCGGCGCCAAAAGACCTTTTCAAAGCCGACTTACAAAATCGTGAACAATGACGCCGGTCGGGGCCGGCGGGCCAAAGGCGCCACATTTCCTCGCTCTCGTTAGAGCGGGCTGAGTCGCCCTGCTTGATCGTGAAATCAGAGATCAAATTCCATGCGGTTCTGGCTGATCAGCCTTCTCGCGCTTTTCGCTCTCGCCTCGGGCTTATCCGCTGCGCTCGCCCAGGACAAGGGAACGCTGGACCCCAAACCGCTGCCCCCGCTGGCCAATCCCGCCGACCCGAGACTGCCCGCCAAGCAGGTGTTCGGGCGGGCGCTGACGCCGACGGAAGCCCAGGCGCGCTCGATCGGTTTCTATTCGCGCGGCTGTCTCGCCGGGGCGAAAGCGCTGCCCGTCGACGGCGCGTCCTGGCAGGTCGTGCGCCTGTCCCGCAATCGCATGTGGGGCAATCCGGCCATGATCGCCTTCCTCGAGCGCTTTTCGCGCAAGGCGAAGGCCGAAGGCGTCTGGAACGGCATCCTCGTCGGCGACATTTCCCAGCCGCGCGGCGGTCCGATGCTGACCGGACACGCCTCGCATCAGGTCGGCCTCGACGCCGACATCTGGCTCACCCCGATGCCGGACCGCACGCTTTCCCGGGAAGAGCGGGAAACCCTGTCGGCGGTCGATATGGTGAGCGAGGACGGGCTCTCGGTCACGGCGCATTGGACGCCGGCGCAGGCGGCGATCATCAAGGCGGCGGCGGAAGAGCCCGAGGTCGAGCGCATCTTCGTCAACGCCGCGATCAAGAAGGCCTTGTGCGAGACGGCAAGGGGCCAGCCATGGATGAACAAGGTGCGCGCCTATTGGGGGCACAACTACCATTTCCATATCCGCATCAAATGCCCGGCGGGGGATTCGGGCTGCGAGCCGCAGGAGCCGGTCCCGCCCGGCGACGGCTGCGACAAGTCGCTCAATTGGTGGTTCACCGAGGAGGCGTTGCACCCCCGCCCTGGGCCGCCCAAGCCGCCCTTGCCCATGGCGGCGCTGCCGCCAGAATGCCGGCAGATGGTTCTGGAAAACTAGCGGTCAGGCGCCCCCGCCGTCGTTCTCCGCGGCCCTTTGCGCGTGACTGCTGATCCATGCGGAGAGCGCCAGAATCAGCGTCGAAACGACGAACGTCAAGTGAATGCCAACCAGCCAATAAAGATCACGATCGGGTTCATGCTCGATGTTCATGAAACCCTCGAGCAGCTTGATCGCCGAGATAGCGACGATCGAGGCCATCAGCTTGAGTTTCAGTTCGCTGAAGTCGATCTCGGCGATCCAGTGCGGCCGCGGATCGTCTTTGCCCATAACGACAGGCGCGACAAAGTTGGTGTAGCCGGAGAGAAATACGATCACCACCAACGACCCGGTAAGCGTCAGGTCGACGATCGCCAGTTCGGACAAGAGGACCTGCTCGTCGTTGAGAGTCGGCAACTGCATCAACAGGTCGTAGAGGTGAAGGCCGCTCTTGAAGAGAATCGCGACAAGGCTGACGGCGAGCGCCAGATAAAGCGGAGCGAGGAGAAACCGCGCCGCGAACAGAAGACGCTCGAACGCATTCCTGATCATGGATTCCTCAAGTCCGCATCGAGCGAAACCGCACGCCGCCTCGGCGCGCCCATTGTGTTTGAACGCCGGAAGCGGCGCAAGCCGCGGTGCTTGTCCGGCGCCTCGAACTCCGAAGGCGCCTTGCTCAGCCCCCGCGCAGCACGCGTCCGGCGACCGCGTCGAGCTTCTTCACGAGATCCGGGTCGCGGTGCGCGGGACCGGTGATGAGCGCATATTCAAGCGCGCGGTCCGATCCGATTGGACAGGCTTCATGCTCCGGCGGAAATTCGCGCAACGTGCGGGCGACGACCGCGCTCGCCTTGTTGGCGTTGTCGCCCATGACCTTGATCACGGCGGCGACATCGACCGCGCCATGCTCCTCGTGCCAGCAGTCATAGTCGGTCACCATGGCGATCGTCGCGTAGGAAATCTCGGCCTCGCGCGCCAGTTTCGCCTCGGTCGCGCCGGTCATGCCGATGACATCGGCGCCGCCTGCCTGAAAGCGGAGCGACTCCGCGAGCGAGGAGAACTGCGGGCCTTCCATGCAAACGTAGGTCCCGCCGTCGCGGCAAGCGACGCCTTCCGCTTGCGCCGCGGCGACAAGACGCCGGCGCAGGAGCGGCGCGATCGGGTGCGCCATCGAGACATGCGCGACACATCCGGTCCCGAAGAAGCTCGTCTCGCGCTTATAGGTGCGGTCCTCGAACTGGTCGATCATCACGAACACGCCGGGATAGAGCTCGCGATGGAACGAGCCGCAGGCGGACAGCGCAATGATGTCGGTGACGCCGACCCGCTTCAGCGCGTCGATGTTGGCGCGATAATTGATCGTAGAGGGAGAGAAGCGATGGCCGCGGCCATGGCGCGCCAGGAACACCGCCTGCGTGTCGCCCACCCGGCCAAAGCGCAGGGTGTCGGACGGTTCGCCCCAGGGGGTGGCGATTTTCTCCTCGCGCAGGTCTTGAAGGCCGGGAAGATCATAGACCCCCGAGCCCCCGATGACCCCTACAACCGCTTTAGCCATTCGCCCCCCTCCATCGACCGCCGCATTATTCCCAACGACGCGGAGCAATCAATCGCGGCGCGCCCCCTTCGATCACCTCATGGCTTGGATTCCGGGAATCCCGATGAAGGCGGCCGGGGAACTCGATCCCGATCGGCCAGCCTACCGCCGTCGGCAACGACACGGAACGCAAGAGGCGAAGATTCCATCGCCCTTTCCCTGCCCTTGACAAAACCACGAACCGCTCATGATACTTTCAAGCGGCGGTAACCGCCGTAGAGGGAGGCACGCACATGCCAAAATTTCTTCTTCTCTTTAAATATAGTTCAGAAGGGGCCAAAGGCTTCCTCAAGGAAAAGGCCGCGCCGCGCGAAGCAGAAATTCGAAAGACCTTTGACCGTCTGGGTGGAAAGGTCGAAGCGCTCTATTGGGCAATTGGCGGCGAGCACACTGGCGCGATCCTCGTGGAGCTGCCCGACGCCGCGACTGGCGCGGCGTTCTTCATGACCGCGGTCGCCACCGGGGCGTTCGATTCAGCCACCACGCTGGAGTTGGTCAACTCGAGCGAATTCGACAAGGCTCTCGCGAAGACAATCAGCTATCGACCGCCCGGCGGCTGACGGCCTCGAGGCTGGCGAATTTGTCGGGTGGCTGAGACGACGCGCGGCCTACGTTTTAGTCAGCGCCCCGCGGCTTCTTTCGAGCACCCCACGGCGAATAGGCGACGTGAGCAGCCGCGAACTTGTGGCGAAGCGCGCCAATCGGACGATGGGTCTAGTGCGCGAACTCCCAGATCCGCTTCTTGACGAAGTAGAGCAACACCGCGAACACGATGAGGAAGATCATGACCCGGAGACCAATTCTCTTGCGTTCGGGAAGATTTGGCTCCGCAGCCCAGCTCAGAAAGGCAGCAACGTCCTTGGAGTAGTTTTCGAGAGTGGGCGGCGTGCCGTCCTTGTAATCGACCGCGCCATTGGAGAGCGGCTGCGGCATCGCGATCCTGTGGCCGGGATAGTACAGGTTCCACTGCGGGTCGTCGGGCTTCGTATAGCCGGTCAGGATCGCGTGGATGTAATCGGCGCCCATCTCCTGATATTCGAGACCCGGTAACCCGTCCAAGATGAACCAGGGGAAGCCGCGCTCGAACTTGAGCGATTTGGCGAGCAACGCCATGTTCGGGGGCGCCTTGCCGAACGTCGCCGCGGCGGCCTGGTCGTTCGGATAGGCTTCGGGGCGAGGGATGTCGTCGGCCAGCGTTGCGGGACGCTTGAAGATCTCGCCCTTCTCGTTCGGCTCAGCGTTGGTGACTTGATACGTGGCGGCAAGCGTCCGGATCTGTTCCTCGCTGAAGCCTGGTCCATCGGGATCGGTGAGGGCGCGGAAGGGAATGCTGAGAGCGTGGCAGGTGCTGCAGACCTCCTTGTACACCTGGAAGCCGCGCTGAAGCTGAGCCCTGTCGTAGATGCCGAACATGCCCGAAAAGCTCCAGTTCTCACGCGGCGGCTTCGGCTGGTCGGCGTCGCTTTGGGCGAGCGCCAGTCCGCTCGAGAAGGCGAGCGCCATGCCCGCGACGGCAAGGGCGGAGAACTTGACACGGATCATTGTTGAAATTCCTCGCAAGCCGTCCGCATCATTCAGCCGCAGCCACTGCGGTCTTCGTCCTGGTCAGCACCGCATCGGCGATCGACGTGGGGATCGGTTTTGTCTTCTCCGTAAAGCTCAGAACGGGCATGATGACGAGAAAGAACGCGAAATAGCCGAACGTCAGGATGCGCGCGATCAACGCCAGCCCCTCCGTCGGCTCCTGCGAGCCGAGGTAGCCAAGGCCAATGCAGATCGCGATGAACACCCAGAAGAAAAATCTGTAGGTGGGGCGGTACTTCGCCGACTTGACGGGCGAGCGGTCGAGCCACGGAACAAACACGAGCACGACAATCGCCGAGACCAGGATGACCACGCCCCAGAACTTGCTCGGGATTGCGCGCAGCATGGCGTAGAACGGCAGCAGATACCATTCCGGCACCACATGCGCCGGCGTCGCCAGTGGATTGGCCGGGACCGAATTGTCGGCGTCAAGCAGATAATTGGGGACGTAAAACACGAGCCAGGCGTAAAGGATGAGGAAGACCGAAAGGCCCACGACATCCTTGATCGTGGCGTAGGGCGTGAACGCGATGGTGTCGCGTTGTGGGTCCTTCACCTCGATGCCGTCGGGATTGTTCTGTCCCGCCACATGCAGCGCCCAGATGTGCAGCCCCACGAAGGCCGCGATGATGAACGGCAGCAGGTAGTGAAGCGCAAAGAACCGGGTCAATGTCGGGCCGCCGACGGCAAATCCGCCCCAGAGCCAGTGGGCGATCGTGTTGCCGACGAGCGGAATCGCCGAGGTCAGGTTGGTGATGACGGTCGCGCCCGCGAAGCTCATCCCGCCCCAGGGCAGAACATAACCGAAAAAAGCCGTCGCCATCATCAGCACGTAGATGATGACGCCGATGATCCAAAGGAGTTCGCGCGGGGGCTTGAAAGAGCCATAGTAGAGGCTGCGAGCCATATGAATGTAGCAGGCGAAGAAGAACAGCGAGGCCCCGTTCGTGTGCAGGTAGCGTATCAGCCAGCCATAGTTGACATTGCGCATGATGTTCTCGACCGAAGCGAACGCCTCGGTCGACGAGGGGATGTAATGCATGGCGAGAACGACGCCGGTGACGATCTGCGCCACCAGCATGAACGACAGGATCGCGCCGAACGTCCACATGTAGTTGAGATTGCGCGGCACCGGATAGGCGATGAACGAGGAATGCACCAAGCCGCCCAAAGGAAGACGCGATTCAAACCAGCGCCCAATTGCGCTTTTGGGAACGTAGGTCGAAGGACCGCTCATATCGTGGATCTCTGATGGACGTGGAGGCGAGGATTGGAGAGGAAGAAGCGGCGGTCGGTCAACTTTTACCCTGGCGTAGGCGAGCAAACCATTTTGCGGGCCACCGCCAATGCCGGCGTCTCAAACCCGGACGCTAGGGTTGGACGGGACGGACATCGACGACACGGTGCATTGATGGTCAATTCAACCCCCAACGTGCGTTCCCGGGCTGCGGCGGGGTCACGACCTTGAATTGGTTCGACGCGGCTTTTCGCATCGATCGAATTCATTGTCCATAGCCCGAAGCTTCCCGCTTCTCTCTCAGGCTCGCAGCGCTTGCCGCATGATCCTTTTCGACGCCAACCTCTTGCTTTCGCGCGCAATATGACGAAGCCGGCGGCTCCCCTCCTGCTCGCCTTGTTCGAGCCCGACATCGCCCAAAACACCGGCGCGATGATGCGCACCTGCGCCTGCCTCGGCGTCGACGCCGCGATCATCGAACCTGCGGGGTTTCGGATCAACGACAGCCGGTTCCGGCGCGCCGCCATGGACTATGTCGACGCTCTCGCAATCGAGAGCCACGCTTCGTGGGCGAGCTTCTCCGCGTGGCGCGCCACAAGTCAGCGCCGGCTGGTGCTGTTAACGACAAAGGGCGAGACGTGTTTGTGGGATTTCTCTTTTCATGAAAAGGATATTATTCTTGTGGGCCGGGAATCGTCTGGCGTTCCAGAGGCCGTGCAGGTTTCAGCGGATGTTCGAGTGTATATCCCTATTCAGCCTCCCCTGCGCTCCTTGAACGTGGGGATCGCCGCAGCCATCGCGGTGACCGAAGGCTTGCGGCAGCTTGGAGGCTTGCCCTCGAAGAAAGGTCAAGGGTGACTGTCGCCCAAAGCGGAAAGCGCGGACGCGCCAACGAGGAGCGGATCAGCGATTCTCGCGCCTCCGCGCGATCCGAGGCCGGCCGGGAAGAGACAATGGGCGAAGAGAGCGCCGTTCGCGTGCTGATCGCCGATGACCATCCGCTGATGGTCGGCGGTTTGCGTGAGGCTGTGCTGGCGGCTGCGCCCGAAGCTGAAATCGACGTCGCACACGATTTCGACAGCATGGTCGCGGCGCTCGACGCTTCGCCGGACACCGACCTCGTCCTGCTCGACCTGACCATGCCGGGCGTACGTGGATTTTCCGGGCTCCTGTTCCTGCGCTCGGAGCGTCCGTCCATTCCCGTTGTCGTTGTTTCGGGCAACGAAGAGCGCGCGGTGATCCGCCATTGCCTGGAATTTGGCGCCGCCGGCTTTATTCCAAAAACCAATTCACTCGACACGATGCGTACAGCCATCGCCCAGGTCCTGGACGGCGGCCGATGGACCCCGCCCGATTTCGACCCGAGCGCCGCTCCCAATGGCGCATCGAGCGCGATGGCGCGCCGCCTCGCTTCGCTGACCCCGCAGCAGATTCGGGTGCTGATGATGCTGTCGCAAGGCCTGCTCAACAAGCAGATCGCCTATGAGCTCGGCGTCTCGGAGGCGACCGTCAAGGCGCATGTGTCCGCGATCTTCCAGAAGCTCGGCGTCGAGAGTCGCACCCAGGCGGTTATTCTGGCGACGAAGATCGAGACCGCGCAGGAACTCTCGATCGCGCCTTAGAGAAGGACGATTCAGTTCGGCCCGCAGTTGTCGTGGGCGGCCGGGCGCCGAGGCTTGTTCATTCGAAGGCAAGCCGTGGCTGGCCGCGCGCCACGAGGCTCGTCACGGCGGCGGCGAACAACAGGAAAATGCAGCCGCTGACCGAGGCGCCGTAAGGCGCGACAAGCCAGAGCATCCCGCCCGCGAGGACGACAAGCATCTGAGCCGCGATCGCCTTGGCGTCGATTGGTTCTCCGCCGGAGCGCATCAGCGCGAACAGGCCGAACAGCGCCGCCGTCAGGACGGCGATGGTGGTGCTGCCAAGAGGCCCGGAGAGCCAGTCGATCGAGGCGTCGGCGGACGCGCCAACGAGGGTTCCAACGAGAACCCCGGCGATGGACAGGAGCGAGCCCGCGCCGAAAGCGAGCAGCGGCGGCCACGGGTCGAGCCCGCGCCAGAAGCCGTCGCCGCGGGCAGCCAGGCCCGTGAGCGCGCAGGCGCAGGCGACCGCGCCGATCCACATCCACGGCGCCGACGGTTCGAGCCGCCCGGCATGGGCCCCCGCGAACAGCAGGGTCACTGTCCGCGCGAAGGCGGCGAGCGTCTGGACTGCGAACAACAGCAAAAGACCGTCGCCGACGCCACGCCGATCGACGAGATCCGCCAGCCACAGCAGCACCGCCGTCGCGCCGACCATCGCGGCCATGACCTCGGCGCGAAACGCCAGGCCCGGATCATCAACCAGGCCGGGGATGTCTTCAGCGGCGGCGCCGACGCTCGAAGCCTGAACGCCCGCCAGCACAAGGGCGAGCGCGCGCGCCGCGAGGGTCAGGCGGCCCGGCCGAGCGCCGCCGAGCGCTGGGATCAGCACCCGGACGAGGCCGACGATGAACCAGGACGTCAGGATCGGCGTCACGCCGAGCGAGAAGACCATCAGCGATCCCGCTCTGCCCCTCGCCGCCCCTTCCGCCAACGCCTCGGGCGAGAGGCCAGGGAGCGGCAAATGACCTCCGGCCCAGAAGAGGAGAAGGGCGCCCGCCGTCACCGCCCGGCCCAGCGTGCTCGCAGCCGGCGTGTCTTCCTTGAGGGATTCGCTCACCGGCGGCCCTGCTTCGATAAGTCGAACCTCACATAGCGCTTGAGTCAGCGAGGCAGCCGCAGACCCGTCCTCCACCTTCGGCGCCGTTCGTAACCGGCGTCCCACCCGGAATCGCGCAAACTGAACTCGCCCTCATCCCCTGCCCCGGTTCTGCCGCTTGTCGATAAGATCGGTCACAACGGCCGGGTCGGCGAGAGTCGAAGTGTCCCCGAGCGAGCCGTATTCGTTCTCCGCGATCTTGCGCAGGATCCGGCGCATGATCTTGCCCGAGCGCGTCTTCGGCAACATCGGCGCGAATTGAAGAAGGTCCGGCGAGGCGATCGGGCCGATCTCCTTGCGCACCCAGGCGACCAGTTCCTTGCGCAAATCCTCGCTCGCCTCGACGCCGCTCATCAAGGACACATAGGCATAGATGCCCTGCCCCTTGATGTCGTGCGGATAGCCGACGACTGCAGCCTCCGACACATGCGGATGCGCGACGAGCGCGCTCTCGACTTCCGCCGTGCCCATTCTGTGTCCCGCCACATTGATGACGTCGTCGACGCGCCCGGTGATCCAGTAATCCCCGTCCGCATCGCGGCGCGCGCCGTCGCCGGTGAAATACTTGCCCGGATAGGCGGCGAAGTAGGTGCTGACGAAGCGCGGGTGGTCGCCGAACACCGTCCGCGCCTGACCCGGCCAGGAATTGGCGATGACCAGATTTCCCTCGCACGCGCCTTGCTGAACTTTGCCTTCCGCATCGACGATCTCGGGAACGACGCCGAAGAACGGCCGCGTCGCCGAGCCGGGCTTAAGCTTCGTCGCTCCCGGCAGCGGAGAAATGAGAATGCCGCCGGTCTCGGTCTGCCACCAGGTGTCGACGACCGGGCAGCGGCCGTCCCCGACGACGCGGTGATACCATTCCCAGGCTTCCGGATTGATCGGCTCGCCGACTGAACCGAGAAGCCGAAGAGAGGCGCGGCTCGTTTTCTTCACCGGCTCCTCGCCCGCGCCCATGAGCGAGCGGATGGCGGTCGGCGCGGTGTAGAAGATATTGACCTTGTGCTTGTCGATCACCTCCCAGAACCGGCTCATCGACGGGTAGTTCGGAACGCCCTCGAACATCAGCGTGGTCGCGCCGTTCGCCAAGGGCCCGTAGAGGATGTAGCTGTGACCGGTGACCCAGCCGACATCGGCGGTGCACCAGTAGATGTCGCCCTCGTGATAGTCGAACACATATTGGTGGGTCATCGAGACGTAGACGAGATAGCCGCCGGTGGTGTGCAGAACGCCCTTCGGCGCCCCTGTCGAACCTGACGTGTAGAGGATGAAGAGCGGGTCTTCCGCATTCATGCGTTCGGGCGGACAGTCCGCGGTGACTCTCTGTTCCGCTTCATGCAGCCAAACGTCGCGCCCGTGCCGCCAGCCGACGTGGTCGCCAGTGTGCCTGACGACGATGACATTTCTAACGCCGCCCACTTTCTCAATCGCCGCATCGACGTTCGCCTTGAGGGGAACCTTCCGGCCGCCGCGCAGACCCTCGTCCGCGGTGATGACGACATCGGACTTGGCGTCGGCGATGCGGCCCGCGAGGGCCTCGGGCGAGAAGCCGCCGAACACGACCGAATGGATCGCGCCAATGCGCGCGCAAGCCAGCATCGCGTAGGCCGCCTCGGGGATCATCGGCAGGTAGATCGTGACCCGATCGCCCTTCTTGACGCCGTGAGCTTTCAGCACATTGGCGAAAAGTCCGACGCGGTGCGCAAGCTCGGCGTAAGTGATGTGTTTCGACTTCGAAGGATCGTCGCCTTCCCAGATGATCGCCGTCTGGTTCGCGCGCTTGGGCAAATGCCGGTCGATGCAATTGTAAGCGACGTTGGTGACGCCGTCCTCGAACCATTTGATCGAGACGTTCTTAGGATCGAACGACGTGTTCTTGACCTTGGAGAACGGCGTGAACCAGTCGATGCGCCTGCCATGCTCAGCCCAGAAGCCCTCCGGGTCTGTCACCGAGCGCTTGTACATCTCCTCGTACTTGGCCGCGTCGACCCAGGCGCGCTTCGCCCACTCGGCTGAAACGTCATAGGTCTTGTCGGACATGGGCTCCTCCCAAGCAAAGTGTCGCGCGGAGTTTAAGCTCTCGCGCGAAAAGCTAAGACTGAACTATGCCCTAACGAGGAAAAAAGCGACAAGCCGGCCCTGGCGGCTCCCGAGCCCACTCAAGGGGGAGCCTGGGGAGTTGAGGCGGAAACCGAGCGGAGGAGGGCTTGCGAGTTTATATCAAAAATGATATACTGATTGATGACCTGGACGGTTGAATTTTTGGATGAAGACGTAAGGGACCGGTTGACCGCTCAGCCCGCGGACATCCGCGCGAGCTTCCGGCGCATTGCGGAGCTTATCGGCGCGGTCGGGCTGGAAAAGGTGAGGGAGCCTTACGTCAAACATCTGGAGGGTCCGCTTTGGGAAATGCGGATGAAGGGCAAAGACGGCATTGCACGCGCCGCTTACGTTACAGCCAAAGGCCGGCGTGTCGTCGTCGTCCACGTCTTCACGAAGAAAACGCCGAAAACGCCCCGCCGCGAGATTGAAACGGCCCTGCGAAGGGCGAAGGAGGTAGAATGACCCACCGCAAAAACATTCCCGTGCAGGAGGTGTTCAAGGAGTGGGAGAAGGACCCGGCTTTCCGGGCCGAGTACGATTCGCTTGAAGACGAGTTCACCCTGGCGACAGCGCTCATCAAGGCCCGCGACGCCGCGCACATGACACAGGAAGACGTTGCGAAAGCCATGGGAACGTCGCAGGAGGCGATTGCCCGCCTTGAAAGCGGAAAGTCCCAGCCCTCAACACGAACTCTGCAACGCTTCGCCAGGGCGACCGGTATGCGCCTTCGGATAAGCTTCGAGCCTGAAAATCAGCGCCCGTCGGCATAACGCTGCCGCCGCAGACACCGGGTCCGAAGTTCCCTCGCCGCCGCCATCCGGTCAATTGAGGCAGTCCGCTAAAGGCCGCCAAGCTTGCAAACGACGGCCCACTCGGCGTCGGTCACGGGCTGGACGGAGAGACGGGACTGGGTGACGAGCGCCATCTTGGCCAGACGCTTGTCCGCCTTCGCCTCTTCCAATGTCACCGGGCGCGGCAGCGGACGCAAGGCGCGGATGTCGACCATGCCGAACTTGCCCGTCGCGTCCGTCGGATCGGGTCGATAAGCCTTGCTGACCTCGACGATCCCGACGATCTCTTTTCCCTCGTTCGAGTGGTAGAAGAAGGCCTGCTCGCCGACCTTCATCGCTTGCATGTTGAGCTTGGCGGTATGATTGCGCACGCCGCTCCAGTCCGTGCCGGCGGCGCCGAGGCCGGCCACTTTCTCGTACGACCAGGCCGAGGGCTCGCTTTTGAACAGCCAATGCGCCATCGCCAACTCACGCTTGAAGGTTGCGTTTCCCCAACGCCGCGAAAGCTAAGTGAGGAGCCTTGGAATTGCAAAACGCGCCCTCATTCCTCCCCCTTCGGAGGCCGCGCCAGCAGCGCGCTGACCGCGCCCTCAACGTCGAGCGAGCCTTCGATCAGCGCCTCGACGCAATTGGCGATCGGCATGTCGATTCCGCGTTCGCGCGCCAATTCGGTGAGCGCGAGCGCGGTGAATCGGCCCTCGACAAGGCTGTCCCCTCCCGCTTCGGCAGCGCTTAAGCCGCGTCCCAGCGCCTGGCCGAAGGCGAAGTTGCGCGAATGCGCCGAGGAGCAGGTGAGAACGAGATCCCCGAGCCCCGAAAGCCCCATCAGCGTCGGCGCCCTCGCGCCAAACGCCTCGCCGAAGCGGCGAAGCTCGGCAAAACCGCGGGCAATGAGCGCGGCGCCCGCGCTCGGCCCGAGGCCGCGGCCGGCGGCGATTCCGCAGGCGATCGCCAGCACGTTCTTCGCCGCCCCGCCGATCTCGACGCCGCGCACGTCGGTCGAATGATAGAGCCTTAAAGTGGGCCCCCGCAGCGCTTCGCAGAGCGCCCGCGCCAGCTCCTCGTCGGCCGATGCGAGCGTGATCGCGGTCGGCAGGCCAGCCGCAACGTCGGCGGCGAAGGAGGGTCCGGAGAGAATGGCCGTGGCTCGATCGGGCGCGGCTTCAGCCAAAACCTCGGTCATGAACGCATGCGTGCCGCGCTCGATTCCCTTGGCGCAGGTGACCAGCGGCGCCGATCCGGCGACCGTCGCCAGTCGCATCGCGATCTCGCGGCTCGACTGAGCCGGCGCCGCCACCAGAATGGCGTCGCACCGCGCAAGGTCCTCGAGATCCGGCGTCGCATCGACCGGGCGGGCCAGATCAACTCCGGGCAGGCGATCGTTCCGGCGTGTCGCGGCGAGGGCGCGCATCCCGGCCTCGTCTCGGCCCCAGAGGATCACTGTGCGACCGGCGGCCGCCGCGGCATTGGCCAAGGCCACGCCCCAGGCGCCGGCGCCGGCGACGCCGATGACATGTGGGGACCTCACGTCGCTGCGCGCCGCATTTCCGCGCTCTCCGAATTTAGAAATGGCCATGATCGCCAGCACGGGCCAGCTTCAGGCCTGGCAAGGCTGCTAAGCCATGCTCCTAGCCAAAACGTTCGCCTGCGCCTAGTTATGACGTTGGAGCGGGCCGGGTGACTTTGCTTAGGCAAGCGAGGAGCTTAAGGACGATGCCGGAGTTCGATCTGCCGACCGTCATATTTGCGCTTGTGGCGCTGTTTGTCGCCTGGAAGCTGCGCTCGGTGCTCGGAATGCGCCAGGATTCGGAACGGCCCGGCGGCCTCATGGCCCCCCTGCGCCGCGTTCCGAGCGCTTCCAAGCCCCCTGCAGCCCAGCCGGACGCGCCGCCGTCCGCGCCTGTTCCGCAGGCGCCCGCCGATCGCTGGAAAGGCGTCGCCGAGGCCAATCCGGCGGTCTGGAGCGGCCTCGACGCCATCGCCTCGGCGGATCGCAGCTTCTCGCCGGAAGCCTTCCTGTCGGGCGCCCGGGCCGCCTATGACATGGTCGTCCACGCGTTCGCCGCCGGCGATTCCGACGCCCTCAAAAGCCTGATGGCGCCGGAGGCCTTCGGCAATTTCGAGAGCGCGATCCACGCCCGCGCCAACGCCGGACACACGACGTCGACCACGGTCGTCTCGATCGACAACGCGACGATCGCCAACGCGGCGCTGGTCGGCCAGACGGCGCGGATCAGCGTGCGTTTCGCCGCCAAGCTCGCCTCCGTAACCCGTGACGCGCAAGGCGACGTCGTGGACGGATCGCCCAACACAGTCGTCGATCATGTCGATCTGTGGACGTTCGCCCGCGACATTCGCTCTCGCGATCCCAATTGGCAGCTGACCGCAACCGAATCCGAGAGCTGAGCGGCTTGGCAAGGGTAGCAAGCCGGTGCGGCCCTGCCTCGAGCCTCTGGATTTCGAAAGCCTCGCGGGCTGGGCCGATGACGACCATCGTGCGGCGTTTGGCGCTTTCGAGCGCTCGGCGCGGGCGATTGGCGCGGCTCAGGGGCAGCCCCGGCCGGCGCAGACGGCGCCGCCCGAACTGATCGCAACCGCGCGCGCGGCGCTTTGCGCGGACGTCGCAGCCAAGGCGGACGCGCGCCGGTTTTTCGAGACAAGGTTCCGGCCCTTCCGCGTCGTTCCGGAGAGCGGCGGGGGATTCCTGACCGGATATTACGAGCCTTGCGTCCCCGCTTCGAGGGTTGAAACCGAAGCGTTCCGCTGGCCGATCCTGGCGCGGCCGACCGATCTCGTAACGTTTGGCCTCGACCCTCCCCCCGTCGGGTTTCCAACGGACCTCACCGGCGCGAGGCGCCTGAGCGACGGCTCGCTCGCGCCTTACGCCGATCGCGCTCAGATCGAGGCTGAGCGCCGCGACCCGATCGTCTGGGTTCGCGATGCGGTCGAGGCCTTCCTCATTCAGGTGCAGGGCTCCGCGCAGGTCGAGTTTCCCGATCGCTCCCGCGCCCGCCTCGCCTATGACGGACGCAACGGCCTGCCTTACACCTCGATCGGGAAGATCCTGATCGAGGCCGGAGAGATCGCCGAAGGCGCCATGTCGCTCGCCAGCCTCAAGGCGTGGCTTCGCCGCGACACCGCCAAAGGACTGGACGTCATGCGGCGCAATCGCTCGTTCGTGTTCTTCCAGCTTGTCGAGGATTTCGACCCCGAGCTAGGTCCGGTCGCCGGCGCCGGCGTTGCGTTGACCCCGCTGCGCTCGATCGCGGTCGATCGGACGATCTGGGCCTATGGCCTGCCGTTCTGGATCGACGCCGAATTGCCTTGGGCTGACGAGACGCCCCGGCCGTTCCGCCGGCTCATGATCGCCCAGGACACCGGCTCGGCGATTGTGGGGGCGGCGCGCGCCGACCTCTTCTTCGGCAGCGGCGACAAGGCGGGCGCGCGCGCCGGCGCCATTCGCCATGCGGCCGAGTTCGTCGTGCTTCTGCCGCAGGGGAGCGTCGCTTGAAGGAGACGCCCCCGCGCCGCGAACGGTTGAGGCGCCTGAGCGACGAGGAGATCGCGCTCTGGACCGAAGTCGCGCGCAGCGTCGCGCGCCGGCGCGGCGCGACGCTGCCGGCGCCTGCCAATCCCGTCAGGCCCGCACGGCCGCACGCGCCGCCTCCGAGCTCCGCCGAACCGCCCGCCGCCCGGCCGGCGAAGCCCTCCACGCCGCCGCTCGCGCCGATCGAACGGCGGCTCAAGCGCGAGCTTCAGCGCGGACGCGCCGCGATCGACGCGGCGCTCGATCTGCATGGGCTGACCCAAGCCGAGGCGCATCAAGCCTTGCGCGGCTTCCTGCGCCATTCGCAGGCGCGCGGCGCGCGGCTGGTCATCGTCGTCACCGGCAAGGGCGGCCCGCTGGACGAGGTCCAGTGGCCCAACGAGCGCGGCGTGCTCAAGCGGCTCACGCCGCAATGGCTGCGCGAGCCCGACCTGCGCTCGGTCGTGCTCGGGTTCGAGGAGGCGGGACGCGCGCATGGCGGGTCCGGCGCGCTCTATGTGCGGCTCAGACGCCTTCAGGTTCCTGTCCGCCCGGCCCTGAGAGCGCTGGGCGTTGGCGGCTCGGCGGCTCGAACTCGCGAACCCGCGGAAAGAGGTCCGTCCTATCGCCTCACTTTCTTCGCCGCATTCCCGGTCCAGCTTATGCGCCGCCGCGTCGCCCTTGACCCCGATGTTGCTCATGGTCTCCGAGCCGAGCTTGACCGATCCGCCTGTCAGGACCCAAGTCCCGTCGCGTTTTTGCTCCATGCGCTGCACGGAATCAGATCGATGTCGCCCGGCCAGTTCTGCACCGTCCACACTTGCTCGTCGGCGCGAGCAGAAGCCATCGCTCCAATGAGTGCGACAGCGGTAAGAATCCCGAGTCTTGACATGTTCGCTTGGCCTCCGCTTCCGATCAAGACAAGTTCTAACGCCGCCTCGCGCTATCCGGAAGCGGGCGCCGCCGGCTGCGCGATCCCGAACGCCTGAAGCGGGACCCATGCGCGGGTCCCGAGCAACGCCTGCGGCTTGCCGGCCTGTCAGGGCGCCGCTATAAGCCGCAGCGCTTTTCCGTGAACAACCCGACGCAGAGACCAAGACGCCATGGCCGTCCAACGCACCTTCTCGATCCTCAAGCCCGACGTCACGCGTCGCAACCTGACCGGCGCCGTCAATCAGCGGATCGAGGCGGCGGGGCTTCGCATCGTGGCGCAGAAGCGCGTGCACATGACGCGCCCGCAGGCGGAGACGTTCTATGGCGTGCATCGCGAGCGCCCGTTCTTCGGCGAATTGGTCGAGATGATGACCGCGGCGCCGGTCGTCGTGCAGGTGCTCGAAGGCGAGGACGCGATCCGACGCTATCGCGACGTGATGGGCGCGACCAATCCCGAGAAGGCCGCGCCGGGCACGATCCGCAAGGACTTCGCGCTGTCGATGGGCGAGAACTCGGTTCACGGCTCCGACGCGCCGGAGACGGCGGCGCAAGAGATCGCACAGTTCTTCTCCGGCAACGAGATCGTGGGGTAGACAAGAAAATCTGAAGCGCCTTCGCTGACGGTAGAATTCGTTCCTCGCTCTCTCTGAATGGAGCGCACTTCAGACAACGCCTCGGGCGAGTTGGGTTGACGGCTCGCGTCCATCTGATCCACCTTGGAGACGGAACTGACTCTCGCTAACCGCGCAAGACGGGTGGAGACCAGCATTTCGCATTGAGGAGACGCGCCATGACGTCGGATGCTGAAGTTGGTTGGATCGCGGCCATTATCATCGGCGGGATTGCTGGCTGGCTGGCCGAGCAATTCATGAAGAGCGACATGGGCCTGCTGATGAATATCGTGCTCGGCATCGTCGGCGCGGCGATCGCCAGCGCCATTCTCAGTCTTTTTGGGATCGTGCTCGGCGGATGGATCGGCTACCTGATTCTCGGATTCATCGGCGCCTGCATATTGATCTGGATCGTTCGCATCGTCCGGGGCCGCACAGCCTGAGGGCTGCGCGCCCCGCGGCGAGGGAAGCCCGCGCTAACGCACGCTCGAGAACGACGTCGGCTGCAGAATCGAGTTCGCGACGTTGGCGACGATGGGCCCGTCCTTCTCGGTTTCATGTTCGCACGGCGATCCACTCGGGATCGCTGATGAAGGCGGTCCATTTCTTCTCCCGCTCGGCGAGCGATTCCCAGGCCAGGAAGTAAGTGAGCTCGTGATTCGATTCGCCAATCGCCGTCGTCCAGAAGCCGGCCTGTCGAATGCCGTGCTTCTCCCATAGCCGCAGCGTCTGAGTTTCGAACCGCTTCAATAAGGCCGGCAGTCCTGATTGGGCAGAGCAGTGATAGACGCGAAGCTCATAAATCATTCGAAGACGCCCCCTGTTGTCGTTGGCTGGGTAGCCGCAGCCCAATGGCGTGAGCAGCGACGCGCCGACCATCGCATGACGCGCCGCCCGTCGACAACTGAGAGTGCGCGGATTGTCGCTCGGTTCACGAAGGCGTTACGAAGGCGGCTTCCGAACTGGCCTACGGCTCGTCTTTCTTCACCAGCCTGGGCGTTGCGGTACAAGAGGGGGCCGAGCGTCCGTTTCAGTCCGCTGTACTCTGCGCACCAACGATCGTATTCGACTTGCCGCATGCCGACAGAACGGAGCGCATCGCTGACCGGCAGTACCCTCCGCCGTCAGCGCGTCGACCATCTGAAGCCTCTGGACAATTTCCCTCGGGCTGAACCTCGACTTCATCATCGCCACCCCGCGAGCGGCGCTTTCACGCCGCAAGAGAGCGACCGCCTCCAGCGGTCAAGGTCAGGACAATGCGCTTCACCGGCTATACGGAGCTTCGCCGGCGGATTAAGCTTTCTCAACGAACAACATCGAGTTCGAAATCGCGTGATCCCGACGGCTAGCGGAACCTACCGCGAACATTGCAGGCGAATCGCTCCACGAGCCCGACGCCAGCGCGCGATCCGCGCCATGAACAAAATTTAATTTCTCGGCCAGCGCGACGTGAGGCGGAGCGTGCTTAGCCTTGCCTGCAGGGCGTGAGTGCGCCTGGGAGGTCATTGCGTTCTGGCGTAGTCGCGCTTCAACTCGCGAAGGAGAAGCCCGATGCGAATGTTGGTAGGCGCCGTCTTGGCGACGGCATTGATGGGCGCGGCGTCTATCGCCTACGCGGCCGACGCCACCGGCAAGATCAAGAGCCTCGATACGTCCAAGGATATGGTCACCCTGGACAGTGGCTCGAGCTACGTCGCGCCCAAGAGCGTGAACGCTCTCCGAACTTCAAAGTCGGCGAGAAGGTGACGGTGAGCTACACCAAGGCCGGCGACAAGATGGACGTCACGTCGATCAAGCCTGCCGCTTGACGACCTGCTCGTCATCTGACCGTGTTTTGCGTCGCGCAGCCGCCCTGCAAACGCTCGGCGGCTCGGTGTCGATCGTCATCCGGCTGAGCGGCCTAGCCCGTTTCGTCGGCGCGCATCCGCGAAACTTCACATCGCCTCCACACCATTTCCCCCCGGTCCGACTGACGAAACGCAATGAATGCCTCGCCTTGGTCGAAACGGTCGGTCCGCTCCGCGCAAGAGCATCGAATGAGAGCGGCGTTGGACCTTCTGCGCCATATTCCCGGTGCGCGCGCCGCGTCGCATTGCCGACGTGTACAAGGAGCGGGGTCGATGAGGGCGACTCCTGGCTGGCGGTTTCCCCCACTCCGAGATCGAGGCCTTCGACCTTTCTCGACCGGGCAAGCCCGGCGGCGACGGTGGAAGGCGGCTGGCCGGGCGCTGAACACAAGTTCGACCTGGTCTGTCTCAATGGCCGCTGGAGACGTCGTTGCGGCGCCTGCTGCCGAGGCTGGTCGGGATGGTCGTCCGCGGGCGGCTGTGTCGCGGTCGAATTTCCCAACGATCTTTACGAGCCGAGTCGGGCGTTGATGCGAATGATCGCCGCCGACGGGCCGTGGGCGAACACGCTTGTGCCGATCGCCAAGACGCGGCCATTCAACGAAACGATGGAAGACCTGTACGCTGTTCCTCGTCCAATCTGCGCCAGCGTCGACATATGGGAAGCGAGTTACCTCCATGTCATGGAGAGCGTCGCGGCGATCGTCGCATGGATGGAGACGACGAGCCTCGCGCCGTTTCTGTGCCGTCTGAACGAAGGCGAGCGTCGCACGTTTCTCGATCGCTACGCGGCCGAGCTGCGGCGAGGCCTATCCCGCTCTGCCGGACGGCGACGTTCTGTTCCGCTCGCGGCAGCTCTTCGTATTGGCGCAGCCGTAGCGGCGACAAGGCGAGATTGTCAGCGCGGCTTCGCCTTCATCGTGCGCGCCCAGAGAGCCTCCTCCATCCGCTCGGCGATCTCGCGCAGATAGGGATTGCGCGCCTCGCGGCCCGCGCGTCCGGAATCGAGGTCGCTCTGGAAGCCGTCGCGCTGCGGCCAATGTTCGCTCAGGAGCTCGAAGCCGGCGTCCTCGATCGCCTCCACGGCCTTTGAGAACTGCGTCTCCGAGCGGCCGACTTTCGACAACACGACCACGAGCCGGCCCTCCGCGCCGCGCCGCGCAAGCTTGCGCGCGAGCGAGAGCGTCGGTCTCAGATCATCGCCCGATACGCCGGTCGGCAGAAAGACGACGTCGCTGTCCTCGGCGATTTCGGTCGAGAGATCGTCGGCGAGGCCGCGCGTGTCGGCGACGATGAAATCGGCGACGCCATCCTCGCGGCGCAGCTTCTTCAGGCTCTTGAACGCGCGCGTGTCCACCTCCGGCTCGAGGCTCGCGCGCATCCGCAAGCGCGCCCCACTCGACGCAGGTCAATTGATCGAGATCGAAGTCGGCGAGCAGCGTCTTGCGCCCGCGATGGATCGCGCCCACCGCCAACAGGCGAGCGAGCGTGCTCTTGCCCACGCCTCCTTTCTGGCTGACGAACGCCGCGGTGGTCGGCTTTTTTGCTTTTGTCATTCTCGCGCCGCTTCGAACGCCTCCGCCTCGAGGTGAAGGCGTTTCGCGTGAAGCCCTAATGCTATTCGTTGGCGCGGCGATGACAAGAGACGGCGCGGACTTGTCAACGCTCCATCGCCGCTACGTTCCAGCCGACATTAAGATTGGCGGTGGCCCTCTGTTCTTTGCTTGACCCTCTGCGGCGCGCCCCTAATTGGATCGGTCGAAGTCCTCCATCTCGTAAAGCTCGCGGATTTCAATCAGCCGATGCGCCGGGCATGGGATTGGGGCAGCGCTTCGCCCAATCGATCGCCTCATTGAGATCATTGACCTTCCAGATCCAGTAGCCGGCGACGAGCTCGCTCACGCCAGGGAACGGACCCCTCGTCACCGAGCGGTCCTGACCCGAGAAGGCGACGCGCGCGCCCTTGGCGCTCGGCTTGAGCCCGGCCGCTTCGACGAAGATTCCGGCGTCCTTGAGCTGCTGGTTGAAAGCGCCCATTTGCTCGAGCAGCTCCGGCGTCGGCATTTTCCCGTCTTCGCTCTCGTTCGTCGCCTTGACGATCACCATGACGCGCATCCGGGCTCTCCGATCAGGGCCGTTGAACGTAGTCGAGCTTCGGGCGCCAATGCGACCGGCGGTGGTGAAGGTCCGCCGATGCGAGCCTCCGAGAGGTCCGTTTTTACGGCCCCTCGGCGGTTTGAACCAAGCGCTATTTCTTCGGCGCGACGAGCGCGAACATCGCGCCTTGCGGATCGACGCCGTTGAGGATCCAGCTTCCGCCCGGAACCTGCATCGGCCCGTTGATCACCTGACCGCCCGCGGACTTGACCCGCTGCTCAGCCGCGTCGATCGCCTCGACGCTGATGTAATAGAGCCAGTGCGCGACGGGTTCCTGAGGCATTTTCTTCATCATGCCGCCGGCCTGCTGGCCCTTGATGTTGAAGATCTGGTAAGTCCCCATGGCGCCCATCGGCATGGCCTCGCCCTTGGTCCAGCCGAACAGGCCCGAGTAGAAGGCGAAGGTCTTCTCCGGATCATCGCCGCCGTGCAGCTCGTGCCAGCCGATATGGCCTGGCTTCATCGGATCGGCCTTCGGCGGCGCCTCGCCGTCGCCTTTGAAGAGCAGGAAGCCTGCGCCGCTCGGATCGGCGGCGACGGCGAAGGTCCCGACATTGGGGATCTCGGTCGGGGCCCGATGGATCACGCCGCCGGCGGCCTTGACCTTGTCGGCGTACGTCTTGACGTCGTCGACAGCGATATAGCCCATCCATGCCGGGCGCACGCCCATCTTCGCGGCGTCCTCGGGGATCGGCATCAAGCCGCCGACCATGTCTTCGCCCGCCTTGCAGCAGGGTGTATTTCTGCGCGTTCATCGTGTTGGGCGCGAGGCTCCAGCCGACGACCTTCGAATAGAACTTCTCGGCCCCGGGTAGATCGTTCGACATCTGGTCGTACCAGACGAATGTGCCGAGCAGGTCCGATTGAGTCGCATTGGCCATGTTTTCCTCCTTCAGTTTGGGCGAAGACTTGGTTTAACCGACGATATCGACGTCCGCGTGACGCTTCGGGGCGCCAAGCGGGTTGCGCTACTGAGGCGAAGCGGCTCGTTTCATTTGCGCAATGTCGAGCTTCTTCATGCTCATGACCGCCCGCATGACGCGATCGGTGCGCTCGGCGTCGCCACCCAGAAGCTCCGGCAAGATACGCGGAACGATCTGCCAGGAGACGCCGAACTTGTCGGTGAGCCAGCCGCACTGGACATGCTCGCCGCCCTCCGCAAGCTTCTCCCAAAGCGCGTCGATTTCAGCCTGGTCGTCGCAATTGACCATGAGCGAGATGCGCGGGCGTGAACTTGTATTGCGGGCCGCCGTTCAGCGCCAAGAATTGCTGGCCATCGATCTCGAAGAAGATCGTCATCACCGCGCCCTTCCGGCCGGGAGCGAACTCGCCGTAATGCGCCTTCGACAGAACGCGGCTGTTCGGAAAGATCGTTGAGATAGTGGGCGACCGCCTCCTCGGCATTGGCGTCGAACCAGAGACAGGGCGTGATTGTCTGCTCGGTCATGATTGTCTCCTTCTGTGGACCTTTAAGCGCGCCCGGCGCTCCGCCTGACGGCGATCGCCAGGCTGTCTTGCTCGGCGAAATCGTGGATCAATCCGCTTCTGCTGCCGTACCAACCAGTCGGTATCCTGTCAAGCTGCGAACAGCGTCTTTCGAGGCAGGCAGCGCGGCGGACGCCAGGCCCGCGGTGAGCGATCGACGCCGGCGGAGGCGCGGCGCCTAGGCGCTTTCAGCTCCGCAGATCGTCGTCACCGCGTCGTCGATGAGCGGCGCGATCTCCGCCCGCGGAATGCGGGCGCGCGCCCGGATCGACAGCGTGTGGAGGGTCGCCGACGCGACGCGCGCGAGCCGGCGCGGATCGGCGTCTTCGGGCAATTCGCCCGCAGCGCGCGCCTCGGCGAACAGGCGTCCGAAGGCGCGATCGGTTCCGTCGATCGCTTCGCCGACGAGGCCGTGGAGATCCGGATCGGCGATCGCGTCCGAGGCGGCGCTGAGCACCGTGAAGCAGCCGCGCGGCCCATTCGGACCGCTCAGGTAAAGATCGAGCGCGGCGGTCAGAATGCGCCTGAGCTTCGTCCGGATCGGCTCGCGGGCTTGAAACAGCGGCTGAAACTGCGCGTTCATGCGCCTCCGGTACTGGTCATAGGCCTTGAGATAGAGCGCGCGCTTGTCGCCGAAGGCGCCGTACAGGCTCGGGCGGTTCAGCCCCGTCGCGGCGCTGACGTCGTCGAGCGAGGTGGCGGCGAACCCATCCGTCCAGAAGACGTCCATCGCCTGCGCAAGCGCCGTCTCCGCCTCGAAGGCGCGCGGCCGGCCGCGCCTCTTCAGCGCCCTCCGGAGCGCCGCGCGCAGTTTTTTGTACCATGTTGAACAAAACTCTTGACTGCGTCTATTATATGCGAGAGAGTACAAAAATTGCAAAGGAGGACCCCATGGAGCTTTATTTCGCCCCCCTCGCCTGTTCGATGTCGGCTCGCATCGCGCTTGCCGAAGCCGGCGCCGCCATCGATCTCGTCGAGGTCGACACCCACGCCGGACGCATCCTCAAGACCGACGACGACTATCGCGCCATCAACCCGCTCGGCTACGTGCCGGCGCTCAAGCTCGACGACGGAACCGTGCTGACCGAGAATGCGGCCATCCTGCAATATATCGCCGAACACTATCCCGAGGCTCAGCTCGCGCCGCCGGCCTCCGACCGCGTCGGACGCGCCAAGCTCAGGCAATGGCTGAGCTTCATCAGCGCCGAACTTCACAAAGGCCTGATGACGCCGCTGCTCGGCGTCAACCACCCCGCCCGAGGTGAAGGCCTGGACGGTAAAAAGATACGCTCCGCGCCTCGCCTATCTCGACGCCAAGCTGAAGGGCCGGGAATTCCTGCTCGACCGCTTCAGCGTCGCGGACGGCTATCTCGCGACGGTGTTGAACTGGACGCGGGCGACGCCGGAGATCGATCTCTCGGCCTATCCCAACGTTAAGGCTTATCTCGAGCGGATGCGTGCAAGGCCGAGCGTGGCCAGCGCTTTAGCCACGGAGATCCCGCTCTACCAAGCTGAAGTCGCGCGGCGCAAGGCGGCGTGAAGGGTCCGCCCTGCGAACGTGACCGACCGACTTTCGGACTTAGGGCGAGTTCACGCTCGAGCGACCTATCAGCGAAGCGATGGCCAATTTCCTCGCCAAGCGGTGATCGCCATGTTGGCGCGCTGTCGCCATTGATCGCCTCGCGCGGCGCAAGGGGGCTTGACGCGGAGTGGCCCTGAAGCGGAGGACGGGGCCGGCTATCCCCAATCCTCGCACTGCAATCCAGGCACGCGATCGAACTCGCCACGATTGCCGGTGACGACAACAAGCGCGCGGCTGCGCGCGTGGCCGGCGATCAGAATGTCGTACCCGCCAATCATTCGGCCCTGGCGCTCGAGCGTCGCGCGAATGTCCGCCGAGTGATGCGCCGCCGCGATGTCGAAAGACAGGACCTCAAGCCTGGCGGCGAAGTTCTCCACTTCCCGGCGATTGGTGTCGGGACGTGCTGATTTTGCGGCCCCGTGTAAGAGCTCGGTCAGCACGATCGTTGAGATCGCCAACGAGTTTGCCTCAAGATTGAATTTCTCGCGAAGCGAAGCCGTTCTGTCGCGCAAGACTCGGATGCAGAGATTCGTGTCGAGCAGGAACCTCAGCATCAAAACGCCTCACGATCCTGAAGATCCGGTTGGTTGCGCGGGGGAAGGTCGATGCCGGGGCCATCAAAAAAATCGTCCCAGACCGCGTTCGACGGCGCAATCACCCGCCGCTTCCCGTCGCGCACAATGCTCACCTCTTTGACGCTGTCCGGGAAAGCCAAGCTCTTGGGCAAGCGTACGGCTTGTGAGCGGTTCGACCGAAAGAGTTTGGTGCGGGCCATGGCGACGTCTCCGAGCCAAACATTTAGCGCCGGGTCCGGATATGTCAATGGGATATCCAAAGGTTCGCGCCCGCATGAGCGGAAGCCTGAAGGGGGACGATGCTGCCTCGGCAAAAGATAAGGGCCGCCTCGCGGCGGCCCCTTTCAGCGAAATTTTTGATCCGATCGGCGACTGACGACGCGATCCGGCCGCCCTGCGCCTTCCGGATTTAGTCGAGAGCATCAGGCGATCTTCGGCATCGCTCATCCCATCAACCCCCATCGGGAGGACCAATGGACATCGCGTTTCCCAATTGACAAGGGCGCGAAGGGAAGTAATGTCACACATCCGGCGCGTTCTAAGGGGGACGCGCCGGGCTGCTTACCTATCGCCCCGCGCCATTCGAATTTTGGCGCGGGGCTTTTTTTGACCGGTCAGGAACAATGGGTGTTGCGCCAAATTAGAGCGTCTACGAATGCGCGCCCACCCTCCCAGGCGCGCATCTAGAGCCTCGCGCAGAACCCCTGCGCGAGGCTCCCTTTGAGCGGCCGCGGGATGCGCGACCGTGCTCAAGCCCGCAGAGCAGACGCCGCTCTCGGCGCTCCGCTTCGGGGAACTCATCGCGAAATCTCGATCACGCGATCGGCGGTGTGGCAGACGCGATCTTCTACAATCAGGGCCAAGGCTGCACGGCGGGCTCACGCCTGTTCGCGCACAAGTCCGTCTACGACACGGAGGACTGACGCTGAACAGGCTTGGCCTCGCCGATTCGGGCGCCTTGAAACCAAGACGAACGCGGCTCTCGTTTTGTGAGGGACGCTGGTCGGGCCGACGCGAAAAGATGTATAAGCGGAGGGAAGGCTGCTCCGTCGCAGTGCGCTCTCCGTTTGCAAAGATGATGACGGGTTCTTCCGAGTTTACGACTTGGGTCGCCCTCGCCGGCGCCGCGATCGTCGCGGGGCTTGCCGCCATTTATTCGTCCTCGCTCTGGGTCTTGATCCCGGCGGCGCTGATCGGCGCCTATCTCGGCTATAAGGGAGAGCAGATCGGGCGGCGCTATCTTCAACACTATCTGGCGCAGAGGCGCCCGCGATAGCGCCTCGTTCGAGGCGGCGTGGGAGCCGCGCGCCGGAAGCCGTCATCTTAGATCGGCGCGCTCGGAACCTTCCGACTCGCTCTTGCGTTGGCTCCTCGGACAACAGTCATGGAGCATTCCTGATGGACGCGGTCCGCGAAACATCGAGCCTTATCGCTGCCGACAAAGTCAACGGCACCTACGTGTTCAACGCCCAGGGCGACCGGGTGGGCGAGATCAACGACCTGATGATCGACAAAAGGAGCGGTCAGGTCGCCTACGCCATCATGTCGTTCGGCGGGTTCCTCGGGGTCGGGAACAGCTATCATCCGCTGCCGTGGTCTCTCCTGAACTACAATACGAACCTCGGCGGCTATGTCGTGGACATCGAGCAGAGCCAGCTCGAGGACGCGCCGTCCTATCGAGGCGGGGACCGAACCGGCCTGGGGCGATCCCGAATATGAACGCAAGCTGCAAGACTTCTACGGCGTCACCTCGCTTGGCCGTCCCGGCGGCCCGCTCTGACGCTTCCCAGTAGTGCGCCATTAGGGGCGCAGCCTGCCTGATGGCCAAGCGAGGCGGCGGTTCAATCCGCCGCCTCGCTCCATCTCGCCTGATGCCGTGCAGGCCTGGGCCCAGGGATCGCGGCCGAAATCCAATCCCACCTTCACCCTTCGCAATCGCTCGGCCGGCCGACGCCCTTGCTTTGGCCGGGGCTGCGCGGAACCGCTCGAGATCGAGCGGATCTTGTCCGTTGCGGCGCCGCTTCGGCGGTGTAAGCTTCCGTCAAGGCCAGGCCGAACGCGGATGCGAGGAGCGAAACGGGACATGAGACTGCGCTCGCTCCTGTTCGTTCCCGGCGATTCCGAACGCAAGTTCGCGCGGGGAAAGGATTGCGGCGCCGACGCGCTGATCCTCGATCTTGAAGATTCCGTCGCGCCGCCCGAGAAGGCCAAGGCCCGCGCTCATGTCGCGGGGCTCATCGAAAACGAGCCCAGACGAGACTGGTCGTTGTTCGTGCGCGTCAACGCGCTCGACACCGGGCTTGCGCTCGACGACCTTGTGGCGGTGGTCAGGCCTGGCCTCGATGCGGTTCTCATCCCGAAGGTCAACGGCGCGGCCGATCTCGAGCGCATCGCCCATTATCTCGAGGCGCTCGAGGTCAAGGCCGGCATGCCTCCGAACGCAGTCAAGCTGGCAATTCTGGCGACCGAGACGCCAAAGGCGATGTTCGCGCTTGGCTCCTTTGCGCCGGCGCATCCGCGGCTCATCGCCCTGACCTGGGGCGCGGAGGACCTCGCGGCGGCGCTCGGCGCGGCCGACAACAAGGAGGCGGATGGCTCCTGGACGGCGCCTTACGAGCTCGCGCGCGCGGCGTGCCTGTTCGCGGCCTCCGCGGCCGAGGTCATGGCCCTCGATACGGTTTACACCGATTTTCGCGATGCCGAGGGGTTCGAGCGGGATTGCCGGCGCTCCCGGCGCGACGGTTTCGTCGGGCGCCTCGCGATCCATCCCGACCAGGTCGCGGCGATCAATCGCGCCTACGCGCCCTCCGAAGTAGAGATCGCGCACGCGCGCAAGATCGTCGCCGCTTTCGACGCCAATCCCGGCGCCGGCGCGCTGGGCGTGGACGGGAAGATGGTCGACGTTCCCCATCTGAAGGCGGCGCGCAAAATCCTGGCGTCGATTTGACCGCAAGTTTCGTATCGCGCTGGGCCAGGCGATCGTCCATCGTGCGCGACCTCTCTCGCTGCACGCAGGAACATTGTTCTTGATCTGTTCCGCAATATCGTTTACCAGGAACTCTGCGTCAGCAGGGGCTCAGGCCAGACACCGCCTCGCCCTATCAGGACGTCGGATCGACCCTATATAGAGGGTGAGTTTTGCCGGCCGTTTTTTCATCGGCCGGCGTCGGCCGGGTGCTGAGCGGCCGCGAACACATTATCGGAGAATTGCTATGGCTGACGAAGCGCTTTTTGGGCTTTTGCGGCAAACCGCCGACCCGGCGGTGGTGACGGCCTTGGAGACATCGGTCGAAAAAGACCCGGATCGGGCGCTCAACCGCATCAATCCGCTGGCCTATGCGAAGGCGCATGGTCTTAACGAAGAGCGGACGATCGGCGCCTTCGTGCACGCGGCGCGGCTCGGGCTGTTCGACATGTCCTGGAACATGCTGTGCCCGTCCTGCGGCGGCGTGATCGAGACCGGCGCGGCGCTCAAGGCCCTCAATCAGAGCCACTATTATTGCTCGTTCTGCACAGTCGATTGCGAGCCGACGCTCGATCGCCTGGTCGAGGTCACGTTCACCGTCAATCCCCGGATTCGCCGCATCGCCGCGCACGATCCCGATTCGCTTTCCTTCGCCGAATACATGCGCCAGATTTTCTGGAGCTCGAGCAACGAGTTCCCGGACGATGTGGAAAGCGCCGTCCAAAAAGTGACGCTCGACACGATGGAGCTCGGCGGGGGCGAGAAGGCGGCGATGTCGCTCAACTTCCCGAAGGGATTGGCGATCGTCTTCGAGCCCGTCACCCATTCCTCGCTCTTTCTGGAAGTCGACGGCGATGAGACACGGGATCGACGCAACCTCTCGATGGTCTTCGCCGAGGCGCACACCCACAGCGGCACGCTTAAAATCCAGCCCGGCCCGGCGCGCATCTCGTTCGAAAACAAGGCAGACCGGCGGACAATGCCCGGCATCTGGCTGCACAGCGACGAGATGAACGAGCTCACCAACACCCGCCGGCCGTTCCTGACCGCGACGCGGCTCCTCAGCAATCAGGCGTTTCGCGATCTTTATCGCAGCGGGACGTTCGATCCCGAGCAGCGGTTCAAGATCACGAGCCTCACGATCCTGTTCACCGATCTCAGAGGCTCGACCGCGCTCTACGACCGGATCGGCGACCTGGCCGCCTTCGATCTCGTGCGCAGCCATTTCGGCGCGCTTCTCGAGGCCGTCTCGGCCGAGGGCGGCGCGGTGGTCAAGACCATCGGCGATGCGGTGATGGCGACGTTTCCCACCCCCGACCGGGCGCTCCGGGCGGCGATGCGCATGCGCGAGGCTATGCGGGAAATCAATCGGATGCGCGGCGGCGAGGATCTCGCGCTCAACATCGGTCTGCACTCAGGCCCGTGCCTCGCCGTCATGCTTGACGAGCGGCAGGATTATTTCGGCCAGACGGTCAACATCGCCTCGCGCGTCAACGAGCTCGCCGACCCGACCGCGATCCTGGCGACCAAGCCGATCATCGAAAGCTCCGAGGTGGCCCAGATGATGAGCAACTCGAGATACCGGACGACCCCGCGGTCTTCCCAGCTTCGGGGCTTGAGCGACGAGTTCGAGATCTTCGAGGTTCGCGAACGGGAGGCGGCGGCCGTCGCGGCGGAATGAGGCGGTTTCACTCAGCGCGCGGCGGCGGCCGCAGGGATGCGCTTCGGTCCGCCTGCGGCCAATCGGTGAGGGATTGTAATGGCTGACACGCAAGCACTTTTTGGGCTGTTGGGGCAAACCGCCGATCCAGCGGTGGTCGAAGCTCTGAAGACGTCCGTCGAGACGGGCCCGGACCGGTTCCTCAACCGCATCAATCCGCTCGCCTATGCTCAGGCTCACGGTCTCGACGAGGAAGAGACCATAGCCGGCCTTGTCCATGGGGCGCGGCTCGGACTGTTCGATATGTCGTGGAACATGCTGTGCCCGGGATGCGGCGGCGTGCTCGAGACGGGCGCGGCGCTGAAGACCCTCACTCACGCTCACTATTATTGCTCGCTGTGCACGGCCGACTACGAACCGACGCTGGATAAGCTGGTCGAGGTCACGTTCACGGTCAACCCGGGAGTCCGGCGTATCGCCGCGCATGATCCGGATTCGCTTCCCTTCGCCGAATACATGCGCCAGATCTTTTGGAGCTCGAGCAACGACACGCCGGAGGACGTCGACAGCGCCATTCAAAAAGTCACGCTCGACGTGATGGAGCTCGGATCAAGCGAAAAGGCCGCGATGTCGCTGAGCCTGGCGAAGGGGTTTGCAATCGTCTTCGATCCCGTAACCCACTCGTCGCTTTTTCTCAACGTTGACGGCGAGGAAACGCGGGAGCGGCGCAATCTGTCGCTCGTCTTCGCCGACCTGCATTCGCACAACGGCACGCAATCGATCCAGCCAGGCCCGGTGCGTATTTCGTTCGACAACAAGACGGCTCGCCGGACGCTGCCGGGGATCTGGATCCACAGCGAGGAGATGAACAAGCTCACGAGCCCGCGCCTGCCGTTCCTGACTGCGACGCGGCTCCTCAGCAATCAGGCGTTTCGCGATCTCTATCGCAGCGGGACGTTCGATCCCGAGCAGCGGTTCAAGATCACGAGCCTCACGATCCTGTTCACCGACCTGAGGGGCTCGACCGCGCTCTACGACCGGATCGGCGACCTGGCCGCCTTCGATCTCGTGCGCAGCCATTTCGGCGCGCTTCTCGAGGCCGTCTCGGCCGAGGGCGGCGCGGTGGTCAAGACCATCGGCGATGCGGTGATGGCGACGTTTCCCACCCCCGACCGGGCGCTCAAGGCCGCGATGCGGATGCGGGAAGCCATGCGCGAAATCAATCGGACGCGCGGCGGCGAGGACCTGGCGCTCAACATCGGGCTGCATTCAGGCCCGTGCCTCGCCGTGATGCTCGACGACCGGCAAGACTATTTCGGCCAGACGGTCAATATCGCCTCGCGCGTCAATGAGCTGGCCGATCCGACCGCGATCCTGGCGACCAAGCCGATCATCGAAAGCTCCGAGGTGGCGCGCGTGCTCAGCGAAGCAAGCTACCGGACGACCCCGCGGTCCTCGCAACTTCGCGGACTGACGGACGAGTTCGAGATCTTCGAGGTTCGCGAACGCGAGGCCGCCGCCGCGGCGGAGTGAGTCCGAGAGTGGAAGCCGGAAAGGGCCTATCAGGGCTCCTTCCCCCTGATTTTGCTTGAGCAGAAGCGGCAGCGCATTCGGAATGCGCTGCGCCGATCAGTTAGTGAAGGTGCTCAAGTTGAGTTCGCATTTTACTTTCCAGATCAACGACTTTACTCCTCAGGGCTTCGAGCCCGTCAATTGCAGCCCCAAACTCTAGGCGATCCGCGCTTGTAACTGGCTCTTGGAGCTCAGAGAGGCGCTTATACTTCTGCTCTTGAAATTGTAAAGCTGCCTGCAGGTCACCTGCGTTCTTCAAGCCAATGTCAGCGATCAGCTGCGCTTGTTTCTTATTGATAGCAAATATAAGCTTGTGTAGTTGCTCCGATATATTGGCACAGGAGTTTTGAATAGCGGCCCACTTCGCTGGAGCTTGTCCAGCTTTAAGATAATCACGAGAATTCATAAATGTGACTTCCCTTATCAGCATTTAAGGCAGCCATATTAGACTGAATATCACCGAGAATGCTCCGAAGCTCAGTCTTATTGTTATATATCCCTTGGTTGAATTTTTCCTCCACCGATTTGATTGCGTCAATAGTTAAAAGATCGAGGATCAAGCCCCCTAGAATGTATTTAGCGAGGTTATCGGAACTGGTAAAAGTACAGCTAGGAAAGCGCTCCATGACGCTCAGTCGACGGAGATGGACTTGCTGTGCAGCACGAGAAGCGTCGGTGGGGGCGAAATGCGGGGCGCGCGGCGCGGCGCGGTCGGCCTCGGCGATCACCAAACGCTTGCTATGATAAAGTGCAAGCCAAGCTTCCCATTGGGTGTACGATACATCAAGTCGTTTATCCAAGACTTCTTTTAGAGGCGGAAGCTTGTTGGCTACACTTGGGTTCTTGCTTGCGATGAATTCGGTAGAGGGGTCCATTGCGATGGCGCCAGTCATCTCTCCGACGAGGTGAACGACCGCATCGCAATCCGCGATGTACCTATCAAGCTTTTCAAGCGTGCCCGTACCAGGGTCTTTGAAATCCTCCTGGGTTTTAACTTCCACGTCCTTCAGGGTAAGATCCGAGCGCAAGTGTTCACGATAGTCGCAAAATTCATCAGAAACAGCGGATAGGAAAAGCCGGACTGACATAAAAGGACTCCGCCAACGCGCGCGGCCTAATACGTTGATGGTTACCTCATCCCTAGCCCTTATCGGCCGGCGCCTTTCTGCCGGCCGAACACCTCGTGGCCTTCGCGATCGAGAATGCGCAGGGCGATCGTGTTGGGCGGCCATGCGGCGATCGCGGCGGCGATGATCGCGGCGGAGACGTCGGAGGCGCGGATCATGTCCTCGCGCAATAAGGACGGTCTGGCGTCGGCTCCGGCGCCCATGAATTGAATGCGGAAGGGTTGAGGCGTGGGAACGCCGCCCGCGTTCGCTGGCCGTTCCAGCTCCGGCGCCGGCTCCGCAAGGGGTTGAGGCTTGCGCGGCGCGTCCGGCTCGCGATCCAGCACGAAGAAGGTGTTCATCTCCAGCTGGGTCGAAAAATTGAGCCCAACCCGGCTGCCGGTCTTGCGCGCGACCGCCTTGGCGACAAGGCCCCAATCCTCGGCGATCGCATCGGAACTGGCCTCGTGCTCCCTTCGCCGAGCCTCCTGATAGGCGCAATCGCCGAGATCGCGGATCAACGCTTCCGCCTCGGCGTCAATGCGCTCGATTCGCGCGCGCCTGGACGGCGCCCAGGTGGTCATCCTTTCGATCCCTTCCACCCCCACAACCCAATAGCTGCATATTTGCGGGGCGCGGGCAACAGGCTTTCGTCGCCGCTTATGCGCTGGGCATGGCGAATGCCGCCCCGCAGCGCTCAAGGCGGCATTCGCCAACTCTATACGGAGTTCGCTCGCTCGGCCAGCAGCCGCTCGACCAACCGCTCGACCCCGGTCTGAACTCGCCTCGCGCGGAGCCGCTCAGCCTTGACGATCCTCTTCACGTCGCAATAGGCGCGGTTGAGGTCGTCATTGACGACCACGTAATGGTAGTCGCGCCAGCGCTCGATCTCGCGTCGGGCGTTCTCAAACCGCGCCGCGATCGAAGAGGCCGTATCCTCCGCCCGCCGCTCGAGGCGCGCCCGCAATTCGCGCATCGAGGGCGGCAGGACAAAAATGCTGACGACGTCGTCGCCCAGCCGTTCGCGCACCTGCTTCGCGCCCTGCCAGTCGATGTCGAACAGCATGTCGCGGCCTTCCGCGAGCACCTTCTCCACCGGGGCGCGCGGCGTTCCATAGGCGTGGCCATGGACTTCGGCCGATTCAAGCAGTTCGCCCGCCCCCTTCATCCGTTCGAATTCGGCCCGGTCGGGCAAGAAGTGATAATGGACGCCGTCCACCTCGGACGCGCGTTGCTTGCGCGTCGTCACCGAGACGGAGAGCGTCAGATCAAGCGCGCTGTCCTCGATGAGCATCCGGGTCAGCGTGGTCTTGCCGGCCCCCGAGGGCGAGGACAGAATCAGGACCATGCCTCGCCGGCTCGCCGCCATCGCTTCGAATCTCACTCGACGTTCTGCACCTGCTCGCGGAATTGCTCGATTTGCGCTCTGAGTTCAAGCCCCTGCGCGGTCAAGCTTACGTCGTTGGCCTTGGCGCTGAGGGTGCTCGCCTCCCGCGCCAGCTCCTGGGCCAGGAAGTCGAGCCGCCGGCCGATGGGCCCCCCTTCGGCGATCAGCGCCTTGGCGGCCGCGACATGGGTCTTGAGCCGGTCGAGCTCCTCGCGGATGTCGGCCTTGGCGGCGAGCAGGATCGCCTCCTGGTGGAGGCGGTTCTCGTCGAAACCGCGCGACGAGGCCATCAGCGTCTCGATGCTCTGGGCGAGGCGATCGCGCACCGCTTCCGGCCGGCGCGCCGGATTGGCGTCGGCGGCGTCGGCCAGCGCCGCGATGGCGTTCAGCCTTTCGGTCAGCAACGCCGCAAGCGCAGCTCCCTCGACCCGCCGCGCCGCGGTGAGTGAAGCGATCGCCTCATCGAGGCTCGCGAGCGCGCCCGCCGAGGCCGCGTTCACACTTCCCTCGTCGTCCTCGTCGTCGGCCGCATCGACCACGCCGCGCAAGGCGAGCAGGCCATCCATGGTCGGCGGGGCGAGCCCGGCCTTTGCCGCAGCCGCGCGGGCGGCGACGGCGACCGAACTCGAGGGCCGCGCTATCGATTCGCGCCGCGGCCGCCGACGCCTCACGCCGCGCCGACAGGTTGGCGAAGCAGGTTCCGCGCGCCAGCGCCTTGGCGAGCCGATTGCGCGCCTCCCCTTCCGCCTGGTCGAAGGGCGCGGGCATGCGCAAGCGGATATCCAGGCCCTTGGCGTTGACCGTCTTGAGCTCGAACGTCCAACGCCATCCGCCGCCGCTGCCCGCGGCGCGGGCGAATCCCGTCATCGAGGAAACCGCGCCCCGCCGTGGCTTCTCAGTGCTGGCTGGACCTGCCATGTTTAGTTGTTCCTGTGTATTTTGCCGATACGCCTCTACGCGGCTTCTCGTAGCCGGACCCGCTTTCCTCAACGAGCTGCTACCACAGGGGGACGCTGGAAGCGTGTCGAAACTCGATGGTTCAGGCTCCTCGCTTCGCAGCATGAGCGCTCACGCTCCCGAGCTCGGCGGCGCAAACGGTGAGGGTCTATGCCGGTACGGACGGCAGCGCTGGGGTGGAAGCGGTAGCCGGGATCGCGTTTGTAAGCGCCGATGGAACCCTGCGTCGGATTTCATCTTGGGGTGGCGAGCCCAGAAAAGCTGGGGTCGACGCCTGAGATCGAAAGGTAAGTCTGGGGACGCCGCATCGTTTCATCCGCGGGCGGACAAGGTGAGAGAACTCGCCCCGGCGGCCGGGGCCGGGTTGGCTTTTGCCAGGACAGGGTCGGCCGGGACCAGGGTTGGATTGAATCCGGCTGTTTGGTTCATATTGAGTTCAGGCGGCGGACAGTATGTTCCGTCCTGCGACCCATCTGGGTTTCCCAAACCATAGGAACATCCTTTCATGATCAAGACCCTTGCGGCCGCCGCCGTCCTCTCGCTCGGCCTCGCCGGATATGCCGTCGCGCAGGAAACAACCACCGGCGCGCCCGCCGGCACCGCTTCGGTCAACCACGAGCCGCCGATGCACCACCATCATCATCATCATCATCACCACCACCACATGCACCACATGCACCATATGGCTCCGGAAGCCGCGCCCGCTCCGGCTCCCGCACAATAATCAAAGTTCGAACGCGGACCCCGATGTTCGCGTGAACCTTCGAGCTCTCCAAACAAGATATTGTTTGGAGAGCTTTTTTATGGGGGCGAGCTTTCAGGCTTCTGTCTTGTTCCGCCGCACGCGCTTGCGCGTCTTGACCTCGACCCGCGGCCCCTCGACCAGGCGCACCACGGCCCCCCACAACGTCCGCACGTCCTGCTGCGTCAGCGCCATGCGATGGAAGATGTTGCGCAGGTTTCGCCGCATGCCCGGCTTCTTGGTGACGGGGCGGAAAAAGCCATTCTCTTCAAGCTTGTCTTCGAGGAAGTTGAAGAAGGCGAGCAGCATTTCCCGCTGCGCCGGCGGCGACTGGGGGCGCGAAATCGTCGAGGGCGGCGGCGCGTCGCCGTGCGCCGCCTTGAACCACTCGTAGCCGCAAAGCAGCACCGCCTGCGAGAGGTTGAACGAAGCGTAGGTGGGGCTCGAGGGGAAGGTGACGATCGCGTCGGCGAGCGCGACTTCGTCATTGTCCAATCCGGTGCGCTCCGGCCCGAACAGGATGCCGCGCTTCTCGGCCGTCGCCGTAGCGGTCCGCCCATGGCGACGCTGGGGGTCAGGACCGCCTTCATCTGCCCGCGCTCGCGAGCCGTCGTCGCGTAAAGCACATTGAGGTCGCCGACCGCGGCTTCGACGCTCGGAAAGACCCTCGCGGCGTCCAACAGGTCGGTCGCGCCCGCCGCGGCGGCATAAGCGACTTCGCGATACTCGTTGGTGCGCGGCCAGCCCTGTTTGGGATTGACCAGACGCAGGTCGTCCAGGCCGAAATTGGCCATGGCGCGGGCGCACATGCCGATGTTCACCGCGAGCTGCGGCCGAACCAGAATGATCGCCGGACCGCCGCCAAGCTGCGGTTTCGTCCGGTCCGTGCCCGCGCCAACCATGATGGCGGGCTATAGCACGGGGGCGGAGGAGGCAAACGGCGCCAAAGTCCAGAGAGAGGCGCGACCGAGGCTTTGCCCCGCTCCTTGCCGGCCAGAACGGACCCAGCGCTGACGCCTACTTCATGATCGAATTTTGAATCGTAAGGACGAA
>CAWFZA010000040.1:0-168794 GCA_963820095.1 uncultured Alphaproteobacteria bacterium | reverse complement strand
AGGGCCAGCCGGCGCCCAACAGCCAATGGGATGACGACCGTCGCCGCTGACCCTGCGCTCAGCCGAATTTGCAACCTCCTGCGCGAGTTCGCGCCAATAAACGCTAGAGCGCCATCCGAACTGATTGAATCGGGATGGGGATTCCCGAATCGGCGATGGCGTGATTCAAGCTTCCGGCCGGATTGGAGGCCGGCGGGAATGGCCGAACCCCTGTCGATGGATCTTCGCACCCGTTTGCTTGCGGCCGTGGCCGATGGAGCATCGGGACGAAGGGTGGGCGATCGCTTTGGCGTGAGCGCCGCCAGCGTCAGCCGATGGCGAGCGTTGCAGCGCACGCAGGGCGACGCGTCGCCAAAGGCGGTGGGCGGCGACCGTCGTTCGCAGAAGACGGAAATCCATGCGCCGGCGATTCTGTCGGCGGTTGAGGAGACGCCCGACATAACGATTGAAGAGCTTCGCCAGGCTCTGGCCAAAACGAACGTCGTGGTGAGCTACGGAGCGCTCTGGCGTTTCCTTGATCGTCACAAGATCACGCGCAAAAAAAGTCGGCGCATGCGAGCGAGCAGGATCGCCCGGACGTGGTGAAACGGCGCGAGGATTGGTTCGAGGGGCAGCTCGATCTCGATCCTGAACGCCTCGTCTTCATCGACGAGACCTGGGCCTCGACCAATATGGCGCGCCGATACGGGCGGGCGCCGCGCGGCGAGAGACTGCGCATGAGCATTCCCCATGGCCACTGGAAAACGACCACCTTCGTTGGCGCCCTCCGCCTGACCGGAATGACCGCCCCCATGGTTCTCGACGGACCGATCAACGGCCGCGCCTTTCAAGCCTATGTCGATCAGGTCCTCGTTCCAGAGCTCAAGCCCGGCGACGTCGTCATCATGGACAACCTCGGATCGCACAAGGGCGCAGGCGTACGCGCCGCCATCGAGACGGCCGGCGCGAAGCTGCTCTATCTGCCGCCCTACAGTCCCGACTTCAATCCGATCGAGAACGCTTTCGCCAAGCTCAAGGCGCTCCTGCGAAAAGCCGCAGAGCGCACCGTCGAAGCCCTCTGGGCTAAAATCGCCGAATTGCTGCCTGCCTTCTCGCCAAGCGAATGCGCAAACTCCTTCGCCGCCGCAGCATACGATCCAACCTGAGTGGATTCCGCTCTAACAGGCGGCCCCACGAAAAACGGAGGCGCATCGGAACCGGATTTACTGATTAGGTTCAGCATTTATACCCTTCGTCAAGGGCGGTGCGGTGTTCTCCTCTAGCGCTGAGCTTTCAGCGGTGCAGATTTCTTGCAGGCCGTGCGAAAACGCGGTCGGGCATATGGAAATAACGTCGACGCGAGCGGGTCGGAGCGTTTCGGGCGTTTCGGGCGTTTCGGGTCGAAATCGCGCCGGCGGCGTCTTGCAAGGCATAGGGAGCGCCTCCAAGGTACCTGTTGCCGCAAAATAACGCGATACGGGCTCCGATCATGCGGCCACAGCCGCCATCATCTCGTCCATGTCGACAATATTGAGCACTCGCCGCAAGTTGTAGACGAGCGCGGTCAGGCTGAATTCGGCGCGAACCTTTTCAAGGCCGCGCATCAGGAACGCGCCCGGATCAGGCAATCTGCAAAGCTATATATTTTTGCCTCCTTGACCACATTTGAACAATACTCGTAGCAGAGCTTCGCGTTTCCACTCTGCCAAATCGAATGGGGTTCCGCTTTTTCGCACTGGTAAAGGCCTGAAGATCTCTTCTACTTGCCAGCGCTCATTGAGCGACGCCCCCCTTTGCAACATGAAACGCCAAGGATGACTTTCAGAGGATCGCTATGCCCGCGTCTCTAAACGAATTGACGGAGTATTTGAGAAATATCGCCCGACTTTGTTAAATGTTAATCGTCATCAACGAAATAATTTAGGCTCTCATCTGCAAATTTATCCCCGATAGCTTGAATTAAATTATTACCAACTTCTTCTAGAGCGTGATGATCTGTATGTAAGTCTTCGTTATTTGCATGCATTGCTCTAACAAATTCCCTATCAAATCTTAATCTGCAGTACGAAATTAGCTGACGCTCCGCCAAATAACCCAATAAATCAAAAAATACCCAAAATGAATTAATGGTTTTACGAGCGTTTTGTAGCTTTTCGTCCTCCGAAACACGCCCATACCAAGGATCGGTAACTTCATATAACTCTATAATTTCCTCAAGAATAACTCGGGGTGTCGATTTCCACCGAGAACTGACCCATGTTCGAACCTCGCCCCCTTGGCTTTGACAGGGGGCATCGGGAGTGATCGACATGGAGTTATTGAGCGCCATACGACGGCGGCGCTATCGGGACCATTACTCGATCCGGGAGATCTCGCGGCGTACGGGGCTGTCGAGGAACACGGTCCGCAAATACCTGCGCTCGGACAGCGTCGAGCCGAAGCTCCGCGTCCCAGACCGGCCGAGCAAGCTGGACCCCTACGCCGACAAGCTGTCGCATATGCTGCGGCAGGAGACCGGGAAGGGGCGTAAGCAGAAGCGGACGACCAAGCAATTGCACGCCGATCTGGCCGCCCTCGGCTACGACGGCTCCTACAATCGCGTGGCAGCAGGAACAGAAGACGTGCGGCCGCGGCGTATTCGTGCCGCTTGCGTTTCTGCCGGGCGAGGCGTTCCAGTTCGACTGGTCGGAAGATTGGGCGATCATCGGCGGCGAGCGGACCAAATTGCAGGTCGCTCACGTCAAGCTCTCCTACAGCCGCGCCTTCATTCTCCGCGCCTATCCTCAGCAGACCCATGAGATGCTGTTCGACGCCCATAACCACGCCTTCTGCGTGCTGGGCGGCGTTCCCCGGCGAGGCATCTATGACAACATGCGCACGGCGGTCGACAAAGTCGGGCGTGGCAAGAACCGCCAGGTCAACGCACGGTTCGCAGCCATGGTCAGCCACTTCTGTTTGAGGCGGAGTTCTGCAATTCGGCGTCCGGCTGGAGAAAGGGCAGATCGAGAAGAACGTCCAAGACGCTCGCCATCGGCTCTGGCAGCCGACGCCCAGCTTCGCCTCGCTAGCGGCGCTGAACGACTGGCTGGAGGCGCGCTGCCAGGAGCTTTGGGCGCAGACCCCGCACGGCTCGCATCCTGGCATGATCTCTGACGCCTGGTCTGAAGAAGCCCCACATCTGATGCCGCTTCCCAGGCCCTTCGATGGTTTTGTCGAGTACGCCAAGCGCGTCTCGCCGACGTGCCTGATTCATCTGGAGCGCAATCGCTATGAGCCGTGCCGGCGTCCTTCGCCAATCGTCCGGTCAGCGTACGGGTCTACCCCGAGCGGATTGTCGTCGCCGGTGAAGGACAGGTCATCTGCGAGCATCGGCGCTTCTTTGCCCGCTCTCACCAACGAAAGAGTACGACGACCGTCTTCGACTGGCGGCACTATCTGGCGGTCATTCAACGCAAGCCTGGAGCCCTGCGCAACGGCGCGCCGTTCGCTGAGATGCCGCCGGCTTTCCGGGCTCTGCAGCAGCGCATGCTCAAGACGCCGGGCGGCGACCGCGAGATGGTCGAGATTCTGGCTCTCGTCCTCCAGCATGACGAGCAGGCCGTGCTCACTGCCGTCGAACTGGCGCTTGAGACTGGCGCGCCAACCAAGACGCATATTCTGAACCTGCTGCACCGGTTGATCGACGGCAAGCCGATCGACCCACCAGTCGTGAAGCCGCCTAATGCTTTGACGCTCACCTCCGAGCCGCAAGCCGATGTCGAACGCTACGACGCGCTGTGCAAAGCCCGGGAGGCGCGCCATGCGTCATAACCCCGCCGCCGGCGCCGTCGTCATCATCATGCTCCGCAGTCTCAAAATGCACGGCATGGCTCAGGCCGTCGGCGAGTTGACCGAACAAGCCTCCCCGGCCTTCGAGGCGGCGCTGCCGATCCTATCGCAGCTCCTGAAGGCGGAGACGGCCGACAGGGAGGTGAGATCGACGGCCTATCAGCTCAAGGCCGCCCGCTTTCCGAACTATCGCGACCTTGCCGGCTTCGACTTCGCTTGGCGAGCGAGGTCAACGAGGCGCTCGCCCGTCAGCTTCATGGCTGCGAGTTCCTGGAGGATGCGCACAACATCGTCCTGGTCGGCGGCCCGGGAACTGGCAAGACGCATCTCGCCACCGCAATCGGCGTCCAGGCGATCGAGCATCATCGCAAGCGCGTCCGGTTCTTCTCAACCGTAGAACTCGTCAACGCTCTTGAACAAGAGAAGCTTCAGGGCAAACCAGGACAGATCGCGGCGCGGCTCACTCACTCCGATCTCGTCATCCTCGACGAGCTTGGCTCCCTGCCGTTCAGCGCCTCCGGCGGCGCGTTGCTCTTCCATCTGCTGAGCAAGCTCTATGAGCGCGCCAGCGTCATCATCACCACCAATCTCAGCTTTGGCGAGTGGGCGACCGTGTTCGGCGATCCGAAGATGACGACCGCGCTGCTCAATCGTCTCACCCGCCGGCGCCACATCCTCGAAACCGGAAACGACGGCTTCCGCTTCAAGAACAGCTCCGCGAATGTCGCCAAACCCACAAAGGAGAAATCTCGCAACTTGACCAACGCCTGACTCCAATCTGGAGTGAACCCCTCAGGCTGGACCGTGGGATCTCGCCGAACTAAGCCGCTTTCTGGGTGTGTTGGGTTTCAAATTCTTCTGGCGTTCGGTAGCCAAGTGCTGAGTGCAGCCGTCTGGAGTGGTAGACCTGCTCGATGAACTTCGGCAACCGCTCGGCCACGTCGAGAAAGCTCTCGTAACCGGCCACGTAGACGTCCTCGACTTTCAAGGTTTTCATGAAGCTTTCGGCCTGGGCGTTGTGATAGGGGTTGCCGATCGCGCTCATGGAGCCGCGTAGGCCTGCCTCATCCAGTGCTTTCCGATAGGTCTCCGACGCATATTGGCAGCCGCGATCGGTGTGATGGATGCAGCCTGGCGGCGAAACTACGAAACGTTAGCGATTTCGCAACAGACGGCAGGTTCCCACCGCACAGACTTGTTTACGCAACTGCCTCAAGATTGAAGAGACGCTGGTGGCTGGTACGGCGAACTGGAGCTTGGAGATCAACGCGCTGACTGCGGGACGTACGTATTGCGAACGGATGCTCTGAAGCAGCGGTTCAATCGGAGGAGAACAAATACTGTTGACGGAGCCCATGCTGTAGAGTGGATGGAAAGTGAAATTGCGTTTTGGCGAAATGCAGATACGCCACTACAGGACGTTATCTTTATATTGCATGCATACATACCTGCTATTGCAGCCTCATGGTCCTACTATGGGGAAGGCGGAAAATACGTTCGCATCGACGGCCTATTGGGTCTCGCAGACGGAATGCAATACTATTTAACAGATACTTACGTCTGCGATCCAGAAACTGGTGAGGAATTATCGGCCACACAGTGGTTCAAGGATCTCGTCCTTTTGGAGCAGCCAGACGGAGGTTGGCAAACAGAAAGAATTGATCCTCGATTTGCGCGATACCGAGCGCTAACAGAGGCAGAATGCAAAGACATCGCGATAAGAACTGCCAAGATAGCGCGTAACATCGAGAAAAATGTACAAATTATATGGTTTATTGGTGTTCCGAAAGATCTTAAACTGGGAGATAATTTGCCTTGGTTTATGGTCAACCCAGATCAATCTCTTGAGGAGCGACGATCAAATTTTTTGTCTGCCGTCGTTGTGCAGAATGTCTCTGATCTGGCAAAGCTAGATCATATAGAAGCCGGTTCCTGTAAAGTCGTTCTTCAGCCATTTGGCGAAGATTTAAGAAGCGACAGCTTTATTAACGTGGTTAGTGCCCGGTGCAAGGCTTTAGGCCTCCCGATTGAAGGTCGCGGTTCTATTCTCGGCCATGCGTACCATCAGTTACGTGAGGCGGGTGTTGTAATGTTTACGGCTGAACCGAGCAAGAAAGTCGTGGAGGTACGCCAAATGAAAGCATTTGACAAGCTCGTTCGAGACCAGTGTCCGGACGTTATCGCGAGCAAAGGCGAGTTTGTTCGAGCGGACGAACTTCAACCCAAAGATCTCGGTACAGCTCTTATCGGGAAGCTTCTGGAGGAGGCGGGCGAGTTTTTAAGCGCGACGGGGAGAACCAGCATTGTCGAGGAGTTGTCGGACATTCTAGAAGTGGTCCGGGGACTTGCGGCGACGTCCGGCATCTCCTTTTCCGATGTGTTACAGAAGGCAGACGAAAAGGCCAATCAACGCGGAGGATTTTCAAAAGGTGTTATCCTTCGGTCAACGGAGGCCAAACGAATAGGGTCCAATGGGCCGCAACTCTTTCCGCTCGAAGAATTCTCGAAATCTAATTCGGCTGGATTCTCTGCGTTCGCCGACGGCCGATGCTCCGCACCAAGAGTTACTACTTCATATTTTGATGACGGCGGGCCCTCAAGATGTAACATTGCAAGTGGACGGCAAGCTTAGTATAGCAATTCGACTTAGCGTTAAGGCTGCTCGATTGATCTTTGAAGTGCGTGCATTCGATACAACAGATTTAAATCAGTTGAAGCTTTTCTAATATCTGAGCAACCAGATGGAGGCGAAGATCACCGCGCCCGCAAATATACCGCATAAGTGCTTAGTCCGTGCGGCGAAGGGGAGAATCGAGGTTGTCCGCAGGACCCGTGCGCCATTCGTCTTCGGTAAAGTCGTGTTCGCGGACCTTCGGCGGGCGCTTGAGCAAGGCAATGGAGGCATCGGCGAAGGGATTGGCTTGGAGCCGATCTCCGGGGTGTTCAAAGCATCCTTTGCGCGGACCGTGAACGCCTCTGCCCGTGCAGGTGCACGGTGGGCGCTCGAGCCCTTGCCTCCCGCAAGTGACCACTCGCTTTCCTGAGGATCACATGTGGTATACAATCCATCTTTAGCAAAGGAATATTCCTTGCAACACCATAAGCTTAGCGAGCCACCCGCACAATCCGGCTAGGGGCACCAGCGACATCAGTGATTCAGAAGGAAAAGCGGAGCAAACCGGAACGGGCTTCCCCCGAACACGTCAGCCAGTCGCCTCGCCCCTCTCGCTCGGCATGGGCGTCGTAAGAGTCCCAACCCGTGAGCGCTCCGGATCTCTGGCGATGACGGTGGGCGAGCTCCTGGAGGCCGCGCATCGGCTGCCATTCAGACCCATGCGTGAGGCGCTCGAGAATCGGCCGTTCATCGTTATCGCGCCCCATCCTGACGATGAGAGTCTGGGCCGCGGCGGTGTGATCGCCGGCGCCTGCCGACAAGGACTGCGTGGGAAAGTCGTCATCGTCGCGATGGCGCCGGATCACACCCGAACAGCAAGATGCTGCGCTTCGACCTGAACAATGAAAACGAAACAATCCGCAATTACCGCGCGCGGGTGCGACAATGCGAGCAACTCGGAGAATTTGCCCTCGCCGAACAGATCCGCCAATCCTCGTCGAGGAGCAAGACCATCAAATCGATCTGGCGACCGCCCTGGGCGACGACAAGCTCGCGGCCCCCCAACTTCACCAGCGCCGTCAGGCTCGCGGCCGTCGTCCGCTGGCGGACCTGATTGAGGCTGGACCTGAAGTCGAAACCCGATCACATTGGTCCGTTCCGATCTGAACCGTCGACGGCTCGTGACGACGCGCCAAGGACGGGCGCCGTTTTAGGGGGAGAATATGGTCGACGCGCCCGGGTGGCCTGGAATTCCGCCTCGGTGGACCTCGAGCGCCAAGGACGGGGTCGGGACCGCGCTCAGCGAGCGCAGCCGGGTCTGGTTTACGATCAGTCACGGCATCGTCAATGAGATCTACTATCCACGTGTTGACCAGGCTTGCGTCCGTGACCTTGGATTCATCGTCACCGACGGTGGCTGCTTTCTTCGCCGAGGTCAAGCGCGACTGCCAGACGGTCGTCGAACGTATCGAAGACGGGGTTCCCGCTTTCCGCCTGACGAGCACGCATCGCGGCGGGCGATTCCGGATGGTCAATCGCGTGATCACGGACCCGCGCAGCGATTCGATCGTTCTGGACATTCGGCTCGAGGATTTCTCCAAGACCGGGCTACGCGTGTTCGCCTTGTTGGCGCCGCATCTCGTCAACGCGGGCGCGCACAACAACGGCCATCTTGCTGAATATAAGGGGCACGACATTCTCTGCGCCTTTGGCGGGGGGACGCATCTGGCGATGCTGGGGAATCCGCCGTTCCTCGCCAGGTCCGTCGGCTTCGTCGGCGCCTCGGACGGATGGAAGCAGCTTCGCGATCATGGGCGTCTGGCGGACCAGTACGACACCGCGGCCGACGGCAACATCGCCTTGTCCGCCGAGCTTGCCATGGGCGCTGACGGGGCCTCGATTCTGGCGGTCGGTTTTGGCCGCACCACCGCGGAAGCCGCCTATCACGCGCTGACCTCGAGCATGAGCCCGTTCGAGACGATCTTGAACGACTATTCGTCCGGCTGGCGCGCTTGGCAATCTCCCTTGCGCACCATGGAGCGGCACGCTCATGGCCAGAACATCTATCGCGTGAGCGCCAACATTCTTCGGGTCCATGAGGCGCCGACGTTCCCGGGGGGCTTCATCGCCAGCCTGTCGATCCCATGGGGCTTCAGCAAGGGCGACGACGACATGGGGGGCTATCACCTCGTCTGGCCCCGCGATCTCTGCGAAACCGCAGGCGCGCTGCTCGCCTGCGGCGCACACAGCGAGGTCCGCCGAATTCTTCGTTACCTCCGGGCGACCCAGGAGGGAGACGGATCGTGGCGGCAAAACTATTGGCTGGACGGCGCGCCCTATTGGGCTGGCGTGCAGCTCGACGAGTGCGCGTTCCCCATGCTGCTCTTGGAGATGGCCCGGCGCGAGGGGGCGCTCGGGCCCCCGGACCTCCCGCAGTTCTGGCCGATGGTCGAGCGCGCGGCGGGCTTCGTCTTGCGCACCGGGCCGAGAACCAAGCAGGACCGCTGGGAGGAGAACGCCGGCTATACGCCTTTCACGCTCGCCGTGACCATTGCGGCGCTGCTCGCTGCGGCGGAGATCGCCGAAGCCTGCGACATCGAGGCGCTTCCGGCTTTGCTGCGCGACACGGCTGACGCCTGGAACGAGCAGATCGAGGACTGGATCTATGTCGAGGATACGCCGCTCGCGCGCGAAGCTGGCGTCCGCGGCTACTACATCCGGGTCGCTCCCGAATCGCCTGCGACGGAATGCCCGGATGTTCATGGACTGGTCCAGGTGCGCAACCACGAGGTGGGAAGCGGATCGATCCCTGCGGACCAGCTCATTAGCACGGACGCGATCGCGCTTGTCCGGTTCGGGTTGAGGGCGCCTGACGATCCGCGCGTACTCGACACGATCGCGGTCATCGATCGCCTGCTCAAGGTCGAGCTGCCGCAGGGGCCCGGCTGGCGCCGCTATAACCTCGACGGCTACGGCGAGAAGGCCGACGGACGCCCGTTCGACGGGGTCGGGATCGGCCGCGTCTGGCCGCTCCTGGCGGGGGAACGGGCGCACTACGCGCTTGCGGCGGGAAAGCGCAAAGAGGCCGAGGCGCTGCTCGCGACAATCGAGGCGCAGACGAGCCCCGGCGGCCTCATTCCCGAGCAGGTATGGGACGCCGCGCCCATTCCCGAAAGGGAGCTCGCGCCCGGCAAGCCGACGGGCTCGGCCATGCCCCTCGTCTGGGCGCATGGGGAATATGTGAAGCTGTTGCGGTCGCTCAAAGACGGCCGAGTGTTCGACATGTCCCCTCACACAATGCGCCGCTACGCGAAGACAGAGACCGCTCGCTGCCGCCCGTGGCGCGAGGACTCCCCCACGGCCAGCCTTCTCGCCGGTCAGATGCTGCGGCTCGATCTGCCCGAGGACTCGATCGTCCGCTACACGCGCGACGACTGGAAGACCCAGGCCGACATCGCGACGAGCGACACGGGTCTTGGCCTGCATATCGCGGAACTGCCGACGTCTGGAATGGCGCCGGGCGGCAAACTCGTCTTCACCTGGCGCCGAAAAGCGGACCAGGTCTGGCGCGGCGAGAATTTTGAGACGCGCGTCGTTGCCCCGTCAGCGTAAGCGTAATGCCGGGTTGTTGGACGCTGGCGCGGACCGATGGCGATGTCGTCGCCCACAATGACTAGGATGTTGGATTTCGCCGCAGTTTAAGGCTGCACCGGTAGCGCTGAGGGCAAAAGCTCAAGCCGAGAGTCAATAATGCGGTCGTATTCCAGCCCATCCCCAACCCCTCCCATTCCAGCAACATTGCAGGATATGTTTTTCGGTCGGCAGTTATATTACAATAAGACCATGTCCAATACCATTGACGTCAACGAGCGATAACCCATGGTTATCACGCACTCGATACGTCAGTTTGATCTGCTCCGGGCTTTGCGACACCCCGGCGCTCTGCCGCCGCCGGTGGGCCAGGCGTCGAACGGCCCGACGGGACTCGTCTCCCACACCGGCGCCTCATGGCATTTGCCGAATTGTGCGGTGGAGTAGCCGTTGAGTTTCAGAGTGCGCGCCAGCGGCGACATGGTGTTGGGCAGGATCGAGTTGTAACCCGGCGCGCCAGTGGCGATCTCGGTGATTCCGCCCATGCCGGCGGAATGGTGGTTGCGCCCGGTCAGCAGCGCCTGCCGGGTCGGCGAACACAGAGCCGTCGTATGGAAGCGGCGAAACTTCAGGCCAGCCGCCGCGAGGCGTTCGGCGTTCGGCGTCTGGCAAGGTCCGCCGAAGGCGCTGGAGGAGCCAAACCCGGCGTCGTCGATCAGCACGATCAGGACGTTTGGCTACCGACAAAAACCGACATTTCGTTGCCGAAAACCGAAGTCGGCCTTATGATGTCCAGATGGCCGCCGAAAACAGGGGCGAGAAAGGTCTGGAATACAACCTGAGGGAAGTTGGCCAGCTTTTTCTCATTTCAATCGGCCCTAACCCATTGAAAAGTCGCCATTCGGAGAAATAAACGGCAGTAAACGGCAGCCATTTTACTAACGTTTAAGCGCTTTTACTGGCGTTTATGGGCGTTTAGGAGCGGTTATTTGGGTTGATAGGGAAGGCATCTCGCCTTAAGGTTGCAATCGCAGACCGTCTTCCTCCATGATGCCGGGTTCCGTCGGAGCGAATGGCGCTCTAATCTGGCTTGTCCCTAACGCAAAAGCCGAGATCGCCCGATGTCGCTCGCTCGCTATCCTTCCCTCATCGATAAGGTCGTCTTCATCACCGGCGGCGGATCAGGCATAGGCGCGGCGATGGTCGAGGCCTTTGCCGAACAGAAGGCCAACGTTGCTTTTGTCGATATCGCCGTCGAGGCCTCCAAGGAGCTCGTCGGCAAGATCGGCGCCTCCCACCCGCCGCCACTCTTTATTCAGTGCGACCTCACCGACATCGCCGCGCTCGAAACGGCGATGGAGGAGGTCAAACAGCGCATGGGGCCGATCGCCGTGCTCGTCAACAACGCCGCCAACGACCACCGCCAGGCGGCGGACGAAGTGAGCGAAGAGGATTGGGACCGGACGATGGCGCTCAACCTCAAGCACCAGTTCTTCGCCGCCCAGATTGCGCGGCGCTCCATGCGCGAGCTTGGCGGCGGGGCGATCGTCAACTTCTCCTCGACCGCCTGGATGCTCGGAGTGCCCCGATTGTCGGTCTACGCCACCGCCAAGGCCGCGGTTGTGGGTCTGACGAATAGCCTTGCGCGCGAATTCGGCCCCGACAATATTCGCGTCAACGCCATAGCTCCCGGAGCGGTCATCACCGAGAGGCAGCGCCGACTTTGGATGAGCGAGGAAGACATCGCGGCCTTCCGCGCGCTTCAATGTATCAGCCGAACCTTGCTCGCCGAAGATGTGGCGCGCCTCGCGCTCTTTCTCTCTTCTGACGATAGCCTGATGATCACCAAGCAATGCTACCAGGTGGATGGCGGACTGCGCTAATCCGCCTCGACAAAAATGAACTTGATCACGCCATCTTGTGGGCGCATCGTCCGGAATCTACGGCGGCCCAACTCAAGACCGCCTGACTATGGGGAGAGACGGATGACAACAGTTGCCCGCATTCTCGGTGAAAAGGGGCGCGACGTTTTCACCACTCAGCCGCATCACACCCTGAAGGAAGTCATCCAGCTCCTGGCCGAAAGAGGCGTAGGAGCTGTGGTCGTATCTGACGCTTCGCTCAGCGTTCTGGGCATAGTTTCGGAGCGCGACGTCGTCCGCGTGCTGGCCAAACATGGCGCTTCAGCGCTCGACGATCCGGTGTCCCGTTACATGACGTCGAAGGTCATCACCGCGACGCGCGACGACACCATCGACCATGTCATGCAGACGATGACGGCGGGCCGTTTTCGCCATGTCCCGGTCGTGGAAGAGGGCCGGCTCATCGGCATCGTCTCCATCGGCGACGTCGTCAAGCGCCACGTCAACGCGCTCGACAGCGAGCGCCAGGCTCTGCGGGAGTATATCGCGACGGCCTAGGCTGGCGGGCCCGCCGAGGCGACAGCTCCGGCGGCGTCTGCCGGGTTGAGCTCCACGTGCTCCCGGATTTCCCCAGCCGCCTTGCGGATCGCCTCGCGGCCGAGGGCGATCAATTCGTCGGCGCGGTGGAACTCGAACATGCCCACGTCGCCGACCCTGACCTGCACCAGAGCGTCTGGGGGATCGCCGGCAAGCCGTGAGCGCATGATTCGGTCCTGGAGGATGTCGAAGGCATTGACCATCGAAGTCATGAGGCCGGGCGCCGCGGCTTCCCCATTGACCTTTGTCCCGTTTGAGCCGCGCCACCACCGCGCGATTGCGCTGCTCGCGTCGTGCGGCGGCTGTTGCGCCGCGGGCGCAGTCTCCGGCCGGCCGAAAGGGTCTTGAATGGCCGTGCCGCGGCCAAAGCGGTCGCTTGAAATGTTGAGCGCAATGACGCGCTCGGCGCCGAGCGCGCGCGCGACGCTGACCGGGACCGGATTGACGATCGCGCCGTCGAACAGCCAGCGTCCATCGATCTTCACCGGCTCGAAGACGCCAGGCAGAGCATAAGAAGCGCGGATCGCGTCGACGAGGAGTCCGCGCCGCAGCCAGATCTCGTGTCCGCCGCCGATCTCGGTGGCGACGGCGGCGAATTGGACGGGCAACTCCTCGATGCGGAGGCCGCCAAGCGCCGCCTCGAGCCTCGCGCGCAGCCGTTGTCCGCCTATGAGGCCGCCGCCGGCGAAAGAGAAATCGAGGAGACCGAACACGCGGCGCCGCGTCAGGGAGCGGGCGAAGGCTTCAAGCATGTCGAGCCGGCCCGCGGCATAGCAGCCGCCGACCAACGTTCCGATCGAGGAACCGACGATGACGTCCAGCTTCATGCCGAGCGCATCGAGTTCCCGCAGGGCGCCGATATGCGCCCAGCCGCGCGCCGCGCCTGCGCCAAGGACAAGGCCGACCTTCGCTCGGGGCCGTCCGCCGCCCGTCGCAGGGTCAGTATCGAATCTGCGATAAACCGCCCTGAACATCGCTCAACTCGCTCGGATATGACCCCACCGCCGCCTTCCCGTCAGAAACTTAAGCTTGCCCGTCAGATGTCGCCAGATAATTAACGTCGTCGTGTTGCTGCACCGCGGCGCGGGCGCTTCGATCAGCCGTTCGTGGGCGAAGGTTCGATGAATGTCAGCCGCGCTGCGTCGCCGTGCGTCTCGACCCTTCGGTAGAAACATGATCGCCGGCCGGTGTGACAAGCGCCGCCATCGCCGCCGACTTTCACGAAAGCGAGAAACGCGTCCTGGTCGCAGTCGACGCGCATTTCGACCAGCGTCTGGGTTTGGCCCGACGTGTCTCCTTTCCGCCATAGAGCGCCGCGCGAACGCGACCAGTAGTGCACGATCCCGGTCGCCAGGGTCTTCCGCAAAGCCGCCTCGTTCATGTGCGCGACCATGAGAACATCGCCGCGCGCGGCGTCGATCGTCACGCAAGTGGCCAGGCCGTCGGCGCCGAACTTGGGACTGAACGCGGAACCCTCCTCCCGGTTGCTTGCCGGATCAGGCTCAGGTTTGGCGGTCTCGTTCATCCCATCTCTCGTCGCGCGGCTTCCCATCGGCCTCCTTCAAGGCCTCGATTTCGGCTTTCTCGCGACCTATATAGGGAACGTTGAGGATCGGTCAGGATGATCAACGAGATCTACAATCAGCGGATTCTCGAGCTTGCGGGCAATATTCCGCGGCTCGGGCGGCTCAAGAACCCGGACGCCAGCGCGAAAGCGCATTCGCGACTGTGCGGTTCGACCGTGACGATCGACCTTTGTATGGAGAATGGGCGGGTCGTCGATTTCGGCCATGACGTGAAAGCGTGCGCGCTCGGTCAGGCGTCCTCGTCGCTGATGGCTCGCCATGTCCTTGGCGCGACCGCTGAGGAGCTCAACGAATTGCGCGACCGGGTAATCGGCATGCTGAAGGCGAATGGCCCGCCTCCACAAGGCAAATGGGCCGAATTCGCGGTGCTCGAGCCGGTGCGGGACTACAAGGCTCGCCACGCCTCCACGTTATTGACGTTCGACGCCGTGGTCGATGCGCTGGGTCAAATCGCGGCGCGCCAGGCGGTTCGCGAGGCCGCGGCGGCGTCGTGAGCGCCTTCGTTGTCGCGCCGCGCCGCGCAGCCCACGCGGTCATCCGCTTCTATCAGCTTACGCTTTCGAGCCTGATCGGCCGGCAGTGCCGATATCTGCCGACCTGTTCCGCCTATGCCGATGAGGCGATCGAGCGCCATGGCCTTTGGGCGGGCTCCTGGATGGGCCTTGCGCGCGTTTGCCGCTGCCACCCTTGGGGCGGCGCCGGCTATGATCCGCCGCCCGACCGCCCGCCCGCCGGAGCCTCATGGGCGCGGCCGTGGGCGTACGGACGCTGGCGCGCTGGCCAGTAAGCTGTCCAGGTTCAGACAGATATGAGAGGGAAGGATTGAGAAAAGGAAGGGGATCTCCGAAGCTGAGAGTTGCGAATCAACCAACCTCAGGAGCCACCAGCGATAAGACCCCAGCAGAGTATCTCCAATCCTTCAGCTCAGAGACCAAGCCGTCTCATACTCTCCTGAACTCGGACACGGCCTTGCCGTTCTTAAGCGAATGCAGTATGAGCCGCGGCGGGACACCTCTCCCCAACGAGAGGCGCCCATCTGAAAGGATGGCTCATCATGGTGACGACTGCGCCGGGCGTTAAGCCCGCGAATCCCTGCTTTTCTTCCGGCCCCTGCGCAAAGCGCCCCGGTTGGACCCCCTCAGCTCTCGGTGACGCGACGCTTGGCCGCTCGCATCGCGCCAAGATCGGCAAGGCGAAGCTCAAGCTCGCGATCGATCTCACCCGCGAAGTCCTCGGCGTTCCCGCCGACTATCGCATTGGCGTCACTCCGGGCTCCGACACTGGCGCCGTCGAAATGGCGCTCTGGACGCTACTTGGCGCGCGAGGCGTCGATATTCTCGCTTGGGAGAGCTTTGGCGAAGGCTGGGTGACGGACGTCGTCAAGCAGCTCAGGCTCAAGGACGTCCGCACGCTCAAGGCGCCTTACGGCGAACTGCCGAATCTTGCCGACGTGAATTTCGACAACGACGTCGTCTTCGCCTGGAACGGCACCACCTCGGGCGTCCGCGTGCCGAACGGCGACTGGATCGCGAAGCATCGCAAGGGACTGACGATCTGCGACGCGACATCGGCCGCGTTCGCGCAGGCGCTCGACTGGCCGAAGCTCGATGTCGTCACCTTTTCCTGGCAGAAAGTCTTGGGCGGCGAGGCGGCGCATGGAATCATCATCCTGAGCCCCCGCGCAGCCGAACGCCTTGAGACCTATGCGCCCCCGTGGCCTCTGCCGAAGCTCTTCCGTTTAACCAAGGGCGGCAAGCTCACCGAAGGCTTCTTCGAGGGCGAGACCATCAACACGCCCTCCATGCTGTGCGTCGAGGACTATCTCGACGCGCTCCATTGGGCGAAATCTATCGGCGGCCTGAAGGCGCTTTTTGCGCGCGCCGACGCCAACGCCAAGGCGATCGCCGACTGGGTCGAGCGAAGCCCGTGGATCGATTTCCTCGCCCGCGCGCCCGAGACGCGCTCGAACACCAGCGTCTGTCTCAAGGTCGTCGATCCGGCGGTCGCTGGTCTCTCGGCCGACGCTCAGGGCGCCTTCGCGAAAGCGATCGCCAGCTTCCTTGAGAAGGAAAAAGTCGCGTTCGACATCGGCGCCTATCGTGACGCGCCGACCGGCTTGCGCATCTGGTGCGGCGCGACGGTCGAGACGTCCGACGTAGAGGCGCTCACGCGCTGGCTCGACTACGCCTTCGCAATCGAGAAGAGCAAGCTCGCGAAAGCGGCTTGAGCCAGGTTCGTCACCCCAGCGAAAACGGGGCTCGGTCCTCCTCTCGCCGCCGTCTCGGGCACGACACGGGACAAGGCGGCGTCCCTTTTCTATCCGCGGCCTTCGCCCGGCCGCCATTTCCGGACAAATCCCATGACCCCCCGCGTTCTCATCTCCGACAAGCTTTCCCCCGCGGCCGTCGCCATCTTCAAGGAGCGCGGCGTTCAGGTCGACGTCAAACCGGGACTCGACAAAGACGAGCTCGCCAAAATCATCGGCGACTATGATGGGCTCGCCATTCGCTCCGCAACGAAGGTCACGGCCAAGCTGCTTGGGTCCGCGACGAAACTGAAAGTCGTCGGCCGCGCTGGCATCGGGGTCGATAACGTCGACATTCCGGCCGCCACCGCTCGCGGCGTGATCGTGATGAATACGCCGTTCGGCAATTCGATCACCACCGCCGAGCATGCGATTGCGCTCATGTTCGCCCTTGCCCGTCAGATCCCGCCCGCCGATGCCTCGACGCAAGCCGGCAAGTGGGAGAAGAACCGCTTCATGGGGGTCGAATTGACGGGCAAGACGCTCGGCGTGATTGGGTGCGGGAACATCGGCTCGATCGTCGCCTCGCGAGCTTTGGGATTGAAGATGCGGGTCGTGGCCTTCGATCCGTTCCTCAGCGCTGATCGTGCGCAGGAGCTTGGCGTCGAGAAAGTCGAACTCGACGATCTTCTCAAACGCGCCGATTTCATCACGCTTCACACGCCGCTGACGGCGCAGACGCGCAACATCCTTTCGGCGGAAAACCTCGCCAAGACCAAGCCCGGCGTTCGCATCATCAATTGCGCCCGCGGTGGCCTGGTCGACGAGCTCGCCTTGCGCGCGGCCCTCGATAGCGGCCATGTCGCGGGCGCCGCATTCGATGTCTTTATCGAAGAGCCTGCGACCGCCAATCCGCTGTTTGGGCATCCCAATTTCATCGCCACGCCGCATCTCGGCGCCTCCACCAATGAGGCGCAGGAGAACGTCGCGCTCCAGGTCGCCGAGCAGATGTCCGACTATCTGACGCGCGGGGCGATTTCCAACGCGATCAACTTTCCCTCGATCACGGCGGAAGAGGCGCCGAAGCTCAAGCCGTTCATCGCGCTCGCGGAGGGCCTCGGCTCATTTGCGGGTCAGCTGACGCAAGCCCCAATCCAGAAGGTCACGCTGACCTATGAGGGCGCGGTCGCTGAGCTCAAAATCAAGGCGCTGACGTCAGCCGCCATTGCGGGCCTGCTGCGTCCCTCGCTGGTCGACATCAATGTCGTCTCTGCCCCCGCCGTCGCCGCGAACCGTGGTATTGTGATCGAGGAAATGACTCGCGCTGCTGACGGCGACTATGAAAGCTTCATCACGCTGACGGTTGAGACGGCGGAGCAAACGCGGGGGATTGGAGGCACCGTCTTCCAGGACGGCAAGCCGCGCATTCTTTCGATCAAAGGCATCAAGGTCGACGCCGAATTCACCCCCTCGATGATCTATGTCACCAATGAGGACAAGCCCGGCTTCATCGGCCGCTTCGCCGGCCTCCTGGGAGACGCGGGCGTCAACATCGCGACCTTCGCGCTGGGGCGCGACGAACAAGGGGGGTCGGCGATCGCGCTCGTCTCGATCGACGGCGCCGCGCCCCCAGAAGTGATTGCAAAAGTGGCCAAGATCGACGGCGTGCGGCAGGTCGCGGCTTTGCGCTTCTGACTTGATTTCTTCCTTCTCCCTCTGGGAGAAGGTGGCGCCATCGGGCGTCGGAAGACGCCCGTCTTGCGACGGGCTATGGCGACGGATGAGGATCGCCCACATGAGCGATGATGCGGACGAGAGTGCCCCGGCAAACCGATCGGGCGGCCCTAAAGTCGACGCTCGCCTCCTCGAGGTCCTGGTGTGCCCCGTGACGCGGGCGGAGCTCACTTACGATCCTGTCCGTCAGGAGCTCGTTTCGCGCGCCGCGCGGCTCGCCTATCCGATCCGCGACGGCGTGCCGATCATGCTGCCGGAGGAGGCGCGCAAGCTCGACGAATGAGGGCGCCTTTCCCTTTCCCTTTCCCTTTCCCTTTCCCTTCGGAAGAAGGTGGCGAGCGAAGCTTCCGGATGAGGGAGGCGCTCGACGACGGAGCGCGCGCCTGGCGCGTGAGCCTCACCCAATCCCTCTCCCCCAAGGGAGGGGGAAGCCCGCTAAACCGAGGGCGCCCAAGCGGTTCGGGCTTTCGCCCGAGACTGGCTCGCGCGCTGCGCCTCGATCGGCGCCATTGTCGCACGCAGGACCTCGGTCACTCCGGAGTGGGTCGCAGTCGACAGCAAAACAGGTTTGCCCCGCTTCGCGTCAGGCGCAAGCGGCGGCCCAAAGCTGCGGATCGCGCGCTTGAGGCGCTCTGTCTGCTGCTTGAGCGTCGCCTCGTCGACCGCGTCGACCTTTGACAACGCGACGATCTCTGTTTTCTCGGCAAGGCCCTCGCCGTACGCGGCAAGCTCGCGGCGCACCGTGCGATAGTCGGCGCCTGCGTTCGCGCTTGTCGCGTCCACGAGATGGACGAGCGCCCCGCAGCGCTCGACATGGCCGAGGAACCGGTCGCCGAGGCCCGATCCCTCATGCGCGCCCTCAATCAGCCCAGGAATGTCGGCCAGCACAAAGTCGCGACCGTCGATCCGGACCACGCCCAGGCCGGGGTGGAGGGTGGTGAACGGATAATCGGCGATCTTGGGCTTTGCGGCCGAGACGGCGGCGAGGAAGGTCGATTTGCCCGCGTTCGGCAGACCGATCAGCCCCGCGTCGGCGATCAGTTTGAGCCGAAGCACGAGCGTTCGCTCGACGCCCGGCAAGCCGGGATTGGCCCGGCGCGGGGCGCGGTTTGTCGAGGTGGTGAAATGGAGGTTGCCGAAGCCGCCGTTGCCGCCTGCGGCGACCACCAACCGCTGCCCCGGCTCGGTCAGGTCGGCGAGCATCGCGCCGCTTTCCTCGTCGAAGACCTGCGTTCCGACCGGCGCCTTCAGAACAGCGTCTGCGCCCCGTCCGCCGGCGCGGTTGCGGCCCATCCCGTGCATTCCCGTTTTGGCCTTGAAATGCTGCTGGTAGCGAAAGTCGATGAGGGTATTGAGGCCATCCGCGCATTCGACAACGACGTCGCCGCCGCGTCCGCCGTCACCGCCGTCGGGGCCGCCGAACTCGATGAATTTCTCACGCCGGAACGAGACCGCGCCCGCCCCGCCGTCGCCCGAGCGAACGTAAACCCGCGCCTGGTCGAGAAACTTCATCGCCTTGAGCCTGTCACGGGGCGCGGGCCAGTTCGACCGGCGCCGTTTCGCGCCTCGGCGCGACGCCTGCCCAATCCGCGCGGGCAAGGCGGTAGCTGTGGCATTCGACCAACCCGCCGCGCGCCGGCGCGCCCTGCAGTCCCGTGCCGATCCGCAAAAACCCGCATTTTCCAAGCACGGCCTGCGAGGCCTCGTTCTCAACCCTGACGCTAGCCAGGATCTCGACTGTGCGGGTTAAACCGAAGGCTGCGTCGATGATCGCTTCCGCCGCCTCGGTGGCAAGGCCTTTGCCCCACATCTCTGGCGCCAAAACAAAGCCAAGCGCTAGGCGATCGGCGCCGCGCAATTCCAGGCTGATCGATCCAATGACGTCGCTTTTGCCTCGGATTGGCGTCATCACCAAGGTCAAGCCCCGGCCGGCGGAGTTCGCCTCACGCGCGGCGTAGATGAATTGCTCGGCCGACCCAGCGGAATAGGGGTGAGGAATGCGAGCCGTATAGCGGGCGACCTCCCAGAGGCTACAAAATTTATGGATTGCGCCGGCGTCGCAGATTCTGGGCCAGCGCAGCCAAAGCCGCGGCGTTTCAAGCCGGAACACATCGTCTCTAGCCAGATCGGGGAACATGTCATCACCGGACAGCGGCCCATTCATGGGCCAAAGCGACGAAGGGAACGCGGCGACCGCATCCCCTTCGTAAGCTTCGCTTACCGGACGAATGAGCAGGCTCTTTGGCCTTTGTCTCATCTCGAAATTCTTGTTTCGAGAACGTCCGCGGGGCTTGTCGCCGAAGCGGGGTTCTCGTCTTTTCCCCCGCTTTATTCTGAAGCGCTAATTGCTCGCACCGTTACGTATTGGCGCCCGTCGCCTTTTCGCTCAAAAGCAACTTCGCCGGCGGCGGTGGCGAACAGCGTATGGTCCGTACCGACGCCGACATTGCGGCCAGCGTGAAATTTCGTTCCTCGTTGGCGTACAAGAATCATGCCGCCAAGGACTTGCTGGCCGCCAAACTTCTTCACGCCCAGGCGCCGACCCGCCGAATCCCGCCCGTTGCGCGATGAACCGCCTGCCTTCTTGTGAGCCATTGTCTTCGCTCCGGAACCTTACTGGCCGCCTGCCCGTCAAGACGGCGGCTCAAATTGAACTGTCTATAGCGCATTCGAATACGCTGGGGAATTGTGCGCTCTACCTATTCGCCGGAAGGCGTCTCGGCCCTCGCGGCTTCGCCGCCGCTCAGGATATCCGTGACGCGCACGACGGTAAGGTCCTGCCTGTGGCCGCGCTTGCGCTTCGAATTCTTGCGCCGGCGCTTCTTGAAGGCGATCACCTTGGGCCCGCGCGTCTGCTCGACGATCTCGCCGACGACGCTTGCGCCCTTAACGTGGGGCGCTCCGACCTGATTGGCGTCGCCGTCGAACAGAGCGAGCACTTCGTTGAACACAATCCTGGCGCCGGCTTCGCCGGGCAAGGTCATGACGGTAATCCTGTCTTCGGCGGCAACCTTGTACTGTTTGCCGCCGGTCTTGATGACTGCGAACATCGTTCTTTCCCGTGTTCCGCCCGGCTCGCTACGCATCGGTTATGCGCGGCCGGCTTCTTGGCAGTTGACCGAAAATGCGGCTCTCGCCGCGGGTTGGACGCTCGGGTTTTAAGCTAAAGGCGCTGAAAACCAAAAGCGCGGCTTGGCGGCCGCGCTGGAGCGAAGCGAGGCTATAGGCGGGACGTCCGTCAAAGTCAACGCTTTTGCAGCCGCCTTCGCTGGCGGCGCTTGGCGGGCGCAGCTACGGTGCCGCGGAACTCCGTCGGAGGGGATATGTTCGTCGATTGGCTCCTTGGCAAGCTTCCATCATCTGGCGGTCTTTTCGCTCGCCGGGATCCTGTCGGCCGAGATCTTCCTCACGGCGGGGCCGATCGATGACCGCTTGGTCCTCAGGATCGCTCGCGTCGACGCCTGGTTCGGCATCATGGCGGCGCTCGTCGTCGCCGCGGGAGTTTTGCGGGTGTTCTTCGGCGCCAAGGGCTACGAATATTATTGGGCCAACGTCTTCTTTTGGGCCAAGATGGCGCTGTTCGTCGGCGTCGGCCTCGTCTCCGTCGCGCCGACCTACATGTACATCGTCTGGCGCCGGCGCGTGCGCGCGGATCCTTCATACCGGCCGCCGGCGGACGAGATCAAACAATTGCGTCAGGCTCTATACGTCGAGGCAGGCCTGTTCGCCCTCATTCCGCTATGCGCCGCGGCGATGGCGCGCGGCTACGGGATGTGAGGGCTACACCCCCTCGACGATGCGAATCTCCCGATCGGCTCCGCCGGCAAGCGCCGCAAGCGCTTCTTGGTAGGCTGGGCTGTCATGCGCCGCCCGAGCCGCCTCGACGCTATCAAACTCGAGGAGGACCGTGCGCTGCTGAATGCCAGCCTCATAGACTTGCGCCGGTATTCCACGCGCCAGGAAACGCCCTCCTGCGCCCGTAAGCGCCGGTCCGGCGAGCTTGGCGTAAGCGGCCATAGCATCCGGATTGCTGATCGAACGATATATCGAGATCCAATACGCTTTGGCCATCACTCGTTTCCTCCCTCGGGTTGATACCGGTCCTGGCCGTTTCAGTCGATCAGCTTGTAGGCCGGGAGCGTGAGGAACTCGTCGAACGTGGCGCTCAGCGACATGTCCGAGAATAGCTTAGTCGCCTCCTTGAAGCGGCCGCCGTCGAATGCCTTCGCCCCGACCTCGCGCTTGACCCGCTCCATCTCGCCGACCATGGCGTCGCGGAACATCTCAGGCGTCACCTCGCGGCCGTCGTCGAGCTTGGCCTTCAGGTGCAGCCATTGCCAGACCTGAGCGCGGGAAATCTCGGCCGTCGCCGCGTCCTCCATCAGGTTGTAGATCGGCACGGCGCCGCGGCCCCTGAGCCAGGCCTCGATATATTGCACCCCGACCCGGATATTCTCACGCAGGCCCTCCTCCGTCCGCTTGCCCTTGTGGACTTCGAGCAGGTCGGGCTGGGTCACGTGAACGTCGTCGCGCGTCTTCGACAGTTGGTTCTTGCCCGGCATCAGCCGGTCGAACACTTCCATCGCGACGGGCACGAGATCGGGATGCGCGACCCAGGTGCCGTCGTGGCCGGCGCTCGCCTCGCGCTCCTTGTCGGCGCGCACCTTGGCGAAGGCCGCTTCGTTCGCTTCCTTGTCGCCCTTGACCGGGATCTGCGCCGCCATGCCGCCCATGGCGAAGGCGCCGCGGCGATGGCAGGTCTTGATGAGCAGGAGCGAATAGGCGTTGAGGAACGCCTTGCCCATTGTCATCTCTGATCGGTCGGGTGTGAGGAAGGCCTTGTTCTTGCCGAGGCGCTTGATGAACGAGAAGATATAGTCCCAGCGGCCGCAGTTGAGGCCGACGATATGGTCGCGCAGCTCGTAGAGAATCTCGTCCATCTCGAAGGCAGCCGGCAGCGTCTCGATCAGGATGGTCGCCTTGAACGTCCCATGGGCTATGCCGAGCTCGCGCTCGGCCTCGGAGAAGACATCGTTCCAGAGTCTGGCTTCTAGATGGCTCTCGAGTTTGGGCAGGTAGAAGGCCGGCGTCGCTCCTTGAGCGATCTGGGCCTTGGCGCAGTGGAAGCCGTAAAGGCCGAAGTCGAATAGCGACCCGGATACCTCCTCGCCGTCGACAACCACGTGCCGTTCAGGCAGGTGCCATCCGCGCGGTCGCACCATCAGGACCGCGGGGTCCTTCTTGAGCGCATAGGCCTTGCCGCTTGTCGGGTCGGTGAAGTCGATTTTGCCTTCCCAGCGGTCCTTAAGGTTGGCCTGGCCCTCAATCATGTTGGCGAAAACGGGCGAGGTCGCATCCTCGAAATCGGCCATGAAGACCTTGGCGCCGGAATTGAGAGCATTGACGATCATCTTCCGGTCCACTGGGCCGGTGATCTCGACTCGCCGATCGAGAAGGTCGGCCGGAATCGACGCGACCTTCCAGTCGCCGTCGCGGATCGATTTGGTGTCCGCTAGAAAGTCCGGCAATTTGCCGGCGTCAAAGTCTTCCTGGCGTCCCAGTCGCCGCGTCAGCAGCTCGAGGCGCCTCCGATTGAAGCGGCGGTGCAGTCCGGCGACAAAGGCGAGAGCTTCGGCCGAAAGAATTTCGGCCTGCCGGCCGTTGGGCTTGGCGTTGATCTCGACGCCGGCAACGGCCGCGTGCGCTGTCATGGAGCTCCTCCGGAAAGGCGGTCAAGGTCTTCGGCGCAAGCTCCTAGACCTTTTCGCCGCCCTTGTGGAGGGTCGCTGTCGCTTAAGCCGCGAGATCGGTTCGTGCGCCAGCGGACCGTTCGCGCCAGGCCCGCCGTCGAACCAGCAATCCCGATGGGTCCGCGTCCAGGGGCAGCGCTGTCGCATCGTTGACGTCGGACCGCGTCAAGCCTATGTCGCGCAGCTCGTATTCTGACATCCGCGCCAATTCGGACATCGTGCGTCGGGCCGCGCCGACCCGGGCCGGCCAAGTCAGCACGCGCCACAGGGCCTTCATCGGAACGAAGCCAGTATGTGAGAGAGACACAACCATGTTCGTCACCCTATTTTAGGGACGACTCTCCATCCGGCGCGAAGCCGCGCCGTTGGAGGTCTTTCCATCTCGGGATGATGATCTCGGGACACTCACTTATATGGTGAGGGTCATTGATCGGTCCAACGAATGTTTTTTGAGTAACCGATCAAAATTACGGATGAGTTTCCGCGTTCGGCGCCGTCCAACGGGGGTCATGACCCTTCGTCAAGCCTGGCTGCCCCCGTCGCCGCGTGGCTCGGTCCACGATGCAGGAATTCGTGTGTGACCGGCTCAGGGCAAGCGCCAAAACCACATTGAGGCGCGGGGCGAAACGCATCAACGACCGAGCAGGCGGGTACCCGCATGGTCTTCAGGCGCGCAAACGCGCATTCTCGGGGTCGTAGAGCGGCTCGCGACCCACGGTCGCAAGACGGCGCTCGCCGAACACCTCGATTTCCAGCTTCGTTCCGGGCGAAGCGAGGTCACTGCGGACATAGGCGAGGGCGACGCTTTTATTGAGCGTGAAGCTCCAACCTCCCGAGGTGACCAGCCCGACAGGTTCGCCTCGAAAGAACACGGGCGCGCAGGCAGGCGCGTCGGCGTCGCCCTCGTCGTCCAGCGTTAGAGGCGCGAATCTTTGCGCCGCGCCGCGCTCGGCTTCGCGAAGAAGCGCTTCCCGGCCAACAAACACAGGCTTTTCTGGAGAGACGAAGCGATCGAGAGACGCCTCATATGGCGAGTAGCCTGTCTCGATATCCGTCTTCCAACCGCGATAGCCTTTGTCGAGGCGCAGGGAGTCCATCGCATAAAGGCCAAAATCCCGCAGGCCACAAGTCGATCCGGCCGCCGCCATCGCGTCGTAAATTCCGGGAAGCTGCTCCATCGGCGCGTGAAGCTCCCATCCGAGTTCGCCGACGTAGCTGACGCGAAGAGCGAGCGTCGGGTTTCCAAGAACGTCGATGGTTCGCGCGGCGAGCCACGGGAAGGCGGCGTTCGACAAGTCCGCTGTCGTGAGGTGATCCATGAGCTCGCGAGACCGGGGCCCGGCGACGACAAGCGTTCCGATCGCGTCAGATCGATTGAAGATCCGAACCGAGCCATCCGATGGCAATCTGCTCTGAAGGACGTCCAGATCGTGCCATTCCGCAGTCGTTGCGGCGACGAGATAGAACGTGTCAGGAGCGGTCCTCGTGACCGTGAGCTCGCTGAGAATCCGCCCCTGCTCGGTGAGCATATAGGCGAGGCTGATGCGACCCAATCGCGGCAACCGCGAGCACGTCAGCGCGTCCAGAAAGGCCTCGGCGCCGGGCCCTGAGACTTCGAATTTGGTAAAACCCGGCAGGTCGAGAACGCCAACATGCTCTCGCACCGCGCGAACCTCGGCGGCGACAGCGTTCCACCAGCTCCGTTGGCGCCGGAACGATAGCGCATCCTCTCTGACGCTCCCGTCGGGGTCAAAGTAGACCGCTCGCTCCCAGCCGCCGCGCGCGCCGAAACGCGCGCCCTTACCCTTTAGCCTCGCATAGAGCGACGACGTCTTGAGCGGCCGCCCGGCCTCGCGCTCCTCGTTGGGGTATGCGGGCGCATATTCGTTTTGGTAGACCTCGACCGCCTTGGCTTTGGTATAGGCGACGTCGGCGTAAGCGGTGTAGCGGCGGCGGTCCAAGGACCATAAATCCCATTCGGGGCCGCCGTGGATGACCCACTCGGCAAGCGCCTTGCCGGCGCCGCCGGCTTGAGTGATGCCGAACGAGAACGTGTTGGCGTGAAAGAAATTCCTCAAGCCGTGCTCGGGACCGATGTAGGGATTGCCGTCCGGCGAATAGGGGATCGGGCCGTTCACCACGCGGCGAACGCCGGCGGACGCAAGAGGGGGAACCCGCGCCATCGCCGCTTCGATATAGGTCTCCAGGCGTTCGAGGTCATCATTCCAAAGCTTGAAGGAAAAGTCTTCCGGTATCTGGTCGACCCACATCGGCGTGGCGCGCCACTCATACGGTCCAAGGATGAAGCCGGACCTTTCCTGCCTGAGATAGTACGAGACATCGGGATCGCGCAGAAGCGGGAGCCGCTCAGACCGGGCCGCAAGCTCCGGGACGTCCTCGGTGACGAGGTATTGATGCGACATGGTCACCAGCGGAAGGCTGCGCCCGATCATCGCCATGATCTCGCCTGCCCGGTATCCGGCCGCATTCACGACGACATCCGCAACGATGTCCTCGCCATTGCTCGTCGTGACGCGCCAGCGCCCGTCCGATAGCTGCGCGAGCGCCTTCACTTGGGTAAACCGGCGGATCGTCGCGCCGAGATCGCGCGCGCCCTTCGCCAGAGCCTGGGTCAGTTGCGCCGGGTCGATATCGCCGTCGTAAGGGTCCCAAAGCGCGCCCTCAAGGTCATCGAGAGTGACGAACGGGTGCCTAGCGCAAATCTCCCCTGGCGCGAGCACTTCGTATTCCATCCCGTTGGCTCGCGCCATGGAGCGGACATGCTGGAACTCGTCCATTCGCTCCCGCGTGTGGGCGAGCCTGATCGCGCCAACGACATGGTAGTTGATCGGATAGCCCACTTCGTCGCCAAGCCGGCGGTAGAGCTCGGCCGAGTACTTCTGGAGCTTGAGAAGGCCCCAGCTTGTCGAGAACGTCGGGCAGTTTCCAGCCGCGTGCCAAGTTGAACCCGAGGTCAGTTCATTCTGTTCAAGAAGAACGCAATCCTTCCACCCGCCTTTCGCCAAATGGTAGAGGGAACTCACCCCGACCGCTCCGCCGCCAATAACCACGACGCGCGCATGCTCAGTCATATTCGGATCCCACGTTCATACGACTTCCAGCAGCTCGGCCGCGAAACTCTCCGCTGTCGGCGGCCCCCCGCGGAGCCAATCCGTGCGAACAGCCAATCAGAAAAACCGCGTGAGACAAACTATCATCTCTTCATCGAACGGCTTGGCCGGAAGCCGCTCCGTGGTCTCGCGGCGGCCAATCCTTTCTTGTTGTGCAACCAGATGGTTTGTGGAAGTCTTATTTTCCCGACGGCGCTGCTCTGAAGTTGGAGGCAATCGAGGTTGTGTCTCGTGAACAAGTCCGAACTATTTTCTTACTGTCATGCGGCCGTTCCTCTCGACGTTCGTCACCGCAATCGTCTGACCCAAATTCCGCCGACATTGGTCGGCGATGCTCCACTCGTTAGCCGTCTCGCGGCGTGGCTGACGCATCGCCGATCAGAGCCGCGTACGGGAGGATCCGCATGAAATTCTTGCTTCTGTCGACCTGCTTGGCCGCGGGCTGTCTTGCGTACGCAAGCGCAGCGTCTGCGGCTGACTGTGGCTCGGTAACGATCGCGAGCATGAACTGGCAATCCGCCGAAGTTCTGGCGAACGTCGATAAGTTCATCCTGAACAAGGGTTTTGGCTGCAACGCCGACATCATCACCGGCGACACGGTTCCGACCATCACCTCGATGGTGGAAAAGCAAGAGCCCGACGTTGCGCCCGAGGGATGGATCGACCTGCTCCCCCAGGTCGTGAGCAACGGCGTCAAGGAAGGCAGGCTGGTTGAAGGCGCGACGGCGCTGACCGATGGCGCGATTCAGGGCTGGTACATCCCCCAATACATCGCCGACGCCCATCCGGACGTGAAAACCATCCCGGACGCGCTCAAGCATCCCGAGTTGTTTCCCGCTCCGGAGGACCCTAGCAAGGGCGCCGTTTTCAATGGCCCGCAGGGCTGGGGCGGCACAGTCGCGACTGCCCAGTTCTTCAAGGCCTATGATGGCGACAAACACAATTTCACGTTAGTCGACACCGGGTCCGCGGCAGGGCTCGACGGGTCGATGGCCAAGGCGTACGAGCACAAGCAGGGTTGGCTTGGGTATTATTGGTCGCCCACCTCGCTTCTCGGCAAGTACAAGATGGTCCGGCTCGGCTTTGGCGTCCCGAGCACTGACGCAGCGGAGTGGAAGCGCTGCAACACGGTCGCGAGCTGCCCGGACCCCAAGCCGAACGTCTGGCCGCCGGACCATGTCGTCACCTTGTTGACGAAGAAGTTCGCGGATCGCGCCGGCCCGGCTTTGGACTACCTCAAGACCCGCGGCTGGTCGAACGACACGGTGCAGAAGGTCATGGCCTGGATGACGGACAATCAGGCGACGGGCGAGGATGGCGCGAAGTACTTTCTCAAGAACTACGAGCCTGTCTGGACGAAGTGGGTGTCTCCCGACACCGCGGCTAAGATCAAAGCTGGCCTTTAAAGATCAAGGCCGCCGTTTCAACCGCCCTTGAGGCGGCGGCCTCAGCCCCTTCAAGGAGGGGATTGGACGCCCCTCCTGAATTGCCGCAGGAGACGGAATGACTTGGCTGACGACATTTCCGCAAATGAACGACGCCTACCTCACCGCCTTCAAGAAGGCGATCGATGAGGGATTTCGGCAGTTCACCCGCGCCTATGGCGACAGCATCGAAACCTTCTTCAGTCCGCTCCAGTCATTCCTGATCGCCTCCGAGCGGCTGATGATCAACACCCCATGGCCGATCGTGATCGCCGCCATCGCCCTCATCGCGTGGGCCGCAAGCCGAAGCCTTCGTGTCGTGGCGGGAACGGTCGTCATCTTGCTCGCGATCGGCTATTTCGGGATGTGGGAAGATACGATGCGGACGATCTCCATGATTCTCGTTTGCACCGTCCTCTCGGTGGTGATCGGCATTCCGATCGGCATCGTCATGTCGCGCTCCCAGCACATTCAGAACTTCGTCAATCCGATTCTCGACGTCATGCAGACGATGCCGAGCTTCGTCTATCTCATCCCAGTCGTCATGCTGCTCGGCATCGGCAAGGTCCCAGGCTTGATCGCGGTCGTGATCTATGCGCTTCCGCCCATGGTCCGCCTCACCAATCTCGGGATTCGTTTGGTCGATCGGGACGTCCTCGAAGCGGCCGACGCTTTCGGCTCGTCGAACTGGCAGAAGCTCAAGAACGTCCAATTGCCGCTGGCGATGCCCACGATCATGGCGGGCATCAACCAGACCATCATGATGGCGCTGGCGATGGTGGTGATCGCCTCGATGATCGGCGTGCAGGGATTGGGCCAACCGGTGTTGAAGGCGATCGCCAATCAATATTTTACGCTCGGCATCTTCAACGGTCTCGCCATTGTTGGCATCGCGATCATCTTCGATCGGGTGAGCCAAGCCTTCGGTCTCCGGTTGCAGAAGCACAGGGAGACGATCCATGGCTGACCGGATCGGCCACGGCATCGAGATCAGGCGCCTTTACAAGATCTTTGGCGACAGGGCGGTCGACCTCGTCGAGGCCGTAAAAGGGGGAATGTCCAAGACCGCCCTTATGGAGCGGCACTCGCACGTCTTGGGCCTCAAAGACATCAACATCTCGATGGCCGGCGGTTGCATTCAGGTCATCATGGGGCTTTCCGGGTCCGGAAAGTCGACGCTGATCCGGCACATCAATCGACTGATCGATCCCACGGTTGGCGAAGTCCTGGTCGATGGCGTCGACGTCGTAAAGATGAACAAAGCCGATCTCATGCAGTTCCGCCGCCACCAAACGGCGATGGTGTTCCAGAAGTTCGCGCTTCTCCCGCATCGCACGGTGCTCGACAACACAGTTTACGGCCTCGAAGTTCAGGGCATGCCGCGCAAACGGCAAGTCGAGAACGCGATGCTCTGGATCGAGCGGGTGGGGCTTGGCGGCTTCCAGAACCGCTATCCCAATCAACTGTCGGGCGGCATGCAGCAGCGCGTGGGTCTCGCGCGAGCCTTGACCAACGACGCTCCAATCCTTCTCATGGACGAAGCCTTCTCAGCTCTCGACCCGTTGATCCGCGCGGATATGCAAACGGTGCTGCTGGGCCTGCAAAAGGAGATCAAGAAGACGATCGTCTTCATCACTCACGATCTTGACGAGGCGCTGCGGCTCGGCGACCGGATCGCGATCCTGCGCGACGGCGAGGTTATCCAGCAGGGAACAAGCCAGGAAATCGTGCTGAAGCCCGCTGACGAGTACATCGCCCGCTTCGTGAAAGAAGTGAATCGAGGACGAGTATTGCAGGTCGGGGCCGTCATGGACGCGCTTCAATCGACGACGCCGCCCCCGCGAATCCGGGTTAGCGCGCGCGCCACTCTGGAAGAGACGGCAAAGATGCTGACTCAATCCGGCGAGGAAAGCCTTGGGGTCATGGGCGACGACGGCAGGATGGCCGGGGTCGTCAACATCCGGCAAATCGTCAAAGCGATCGCGCCGCCGGAGCCGCCGCAGGTTGAAAGTCCCGCGACGCCGAACCGACAGCCGGTCCGCGGCGACGCGACGCTTACACCTACGGCCTAGAGCCGGGCGCCGACCAGGCGGCTGACGCGTCTTGCACTCGGATGAAGAGGGTCAGGCGCCTTCGGCGGCTGGTCGATCCGCTTTGGGTTTTCTTGGATGGTCGCCGTTTCGCCGCGAAAGCCCCCATCAATGCCTATTGGATTCTCTTGGATTTCCTTGGATTCTCTCGTCCGAATCGAGACTTTTCAATGGGTTACGAGGGATGTTCCGAGAAACAATTTATCGCGCGCCTTTTCCCTGACGTCGAGGGGCGGGCAACGGAGATCCGCCGTCGGGACGGTTGCCGAAAGGCAGGACTGTTCATGGACGCGAGCCTAACTCGCTTTCCGATTTTCTGCAACCAATTGTCGTCTGCGTGTCATTCCAGAAATCGGCGTCCTGCCGTCCCCTTCCGGCTGCTTGAATCCAAAGCAACGGGCGTCCTGCCCGCCAGCCCGGAGGCAAGACCTGCCTCGAGGCGGCGCTCAGTGCTTCTCCATCCATTCGCAAGTGTGCGCGAAGGATATGATTCCAGCGTCGGAGCCGAGGCCGGTCGCGACCAGCGCCGCCGCGGCTTGGGCAAAACGCAGCGCCGTCTCCGGGTCCATTTCATGATGCAGGGCTGTGATGAATCCCGCGTCGAACGCATCGCCGCAGCCCGTCGTGTCGGCGACCTCTATGGAATAGGCGGGCGCCCGCAACCGCGTTCCGTCGCGGTGAGCGTAAAAGGCGCCTTGGTCGCCAAGCGTCAAGACGCAGCACGTGGCGCCGCGATCAAGATAGAAGGCCGCGCAATCCTCGGGCGTCCCTTGTCCCGACATGTCCTTTGCCTCTTCGATCGAAGGCATGAAATAGTCGATGAACGGGAGCAGGGGCTCGACAATGTGAATTGTGTCGGCCGTCGCCGCGATGAGGTCGAAGGTCGTCGTCCGACCGCGCGCTTTGGCTTCGCGGAGAAGGACACGACTGGGTTCTCCGTCCAGCTTACGCAGCAAGCCGGTGCCGCCAAGATGCACGATGGGCGCGTCGAACACCTTGTCGTAAAGCGCCGCGGAAACCTCGAAGTGATCGGAGGCGCCGCGCACATGCAGAGCGGGCCGGTCCGCCGTTCGGCCTGACGTTAAGGATGGTCGCGGACGTCGGCACGCCCTCGAGCCGCTGCATCGCAGATGTGTCGATGCCCGTGCTTTTCCATGGCCGCGAGGACGAAATCCGCCTTTTCGTCGTCGCCGACCGCGCCGACCGCCAGACTTCGCAACCCGAGCTTCGCAGCATCGATCACCGTCCCGCCCGGCCGTGCCGGCGACGGTCAAGCGAATCTCGTCAATGAACTCGACATTGCCGCGATCGGGAATCCGCATCACCGGGCGGCCCAGAATATCGAGAATGTAAAGACCGATGACCGAGACATCGTAGCGCATGGAGAGTCCTGCAATCTATCGGGCGACCCGGGCGCCATCGGCGTAAAGCATGATCTTTTCTCGCGGCGCCTCGAGATACACTGGCCGGCCCACGGCGAGCCTGCGGCCGTCGGTCTTCACCTTCACCTCGGCGTCGCCAACGGCGATCCTGGCGAGGTAGCGACCAGCGATCCCGATCGTCTGATCGACCACCGTTCCCGGCACGGATCCCACGTGAGGCTCGTCATGAATAGCGATCCACTCAGGGCGGACGCCGATCTTCAAGGTCTGGCCAGCTTTCAGGTTTGCGGGCGTCGGCAGAGGCTGAGCAAGAAGGGGGGCCGAAACGCCATCCTCGGAGACGGTGGCGGGCACGAAATTCATACCTGGATTGCCCAGAAACCAGCCGCCGAACTCGGTGAGCGGCTCGTTGTAGAGACGATCGGGACGCTCGTACTGAATGATCCTGCCGCCTTGCATGAGGGCGATCCTGTCCGCGAGCGTCATCGCCTCCGTCTGGTCGTGCAGTCACATAGACGATCGTCTGCCGCGTTCTCTGAATCACCGCCTTGATGGCGCGGATCAATTGCAATTTCGCATTGACTTCGAGGCTCGTCGTCGGTTCGTCGAACAACACGATCGCCGACTTCCGCGCGATGGCGCGTCCGATCGCGACCTTCTGCCTTGCGCCGGCGTCGAGGTCCTCGATGAAGTGACGCCCCAGGTCGCGCATGTCGAGCGTCTCGAGTATCTCGCCGACGCGGCTCTCGCGCTCCGCCGCCGACAAGCCCCGATCCTCCTTCAGAGGAAGTTCGATGTTCTCTTCGACTGACAGCGTCGGGTACATGACCGGATATTGGAAGACCATGCCGACGTTGCGACGCCGCGTGGGAAGTCTGGTCACGTCCTCCTCCCTCGGCAGGATAGGCCATGACAAGCGCGGCGCCATTTGATTCCAGGTAGACGACCAATTCGCCGCCTAGATTCTCGACCAGCATCACTCGTCCCTCGCCGTCGACCCCACGTCCCGAGCCTCGCCGGAGCGCCTCTGGCCGAAAGCCGACCTTGACGGCGTTTCCTTGGCCTTCCGGCGCCATTGCGCGCAGCCGAAGCGGGCCGGCGGTCAACGCGCCCCCGGCGATCGTGGCGTCGAGCACGTTGGCTTTTGGGAAGCCGATCAGTTCAAGGGTCCGGACATTTTGAGGCATGTTGTACAATGAGATCGCATCGCCTCGCTGAGCCACGCGGCCGGCGTCCAGGACGACGAGATCCTGAGCCATCGTAAGCGCCTCGATGGAGTCCGCGGTAAAATAGAGGAAGGTCGCCTTGATCTCCTCACGCAGGCTCTTGAGCTCGTCCATCAGCCGTTCCCGCAGCTTGTAGTCGAGGCCGACCAAAGGATCATCGAGGACGAAGACTTGCGCGTTCTTAAGGAGGCCGCGCGCCAGCGCCGTGCGCTGCTTCTCGCCTCCGGACAGCTGGTCGGGCGTCTTCTTGAGCAGGTGGGTGATCGAGAGCAAACTCGCGGCCCAGTCGACGCGCCTCGCGATCTCGTCGGAGGACGCGCCGTGCAGGGCGAGCGCATAGCCGACATTCTCGGCCACGGTCAGATGTGGGTAGAGCGCAAAACTCTGCGGCACATAACCAATCTGCCGCTCGGCCGGCGCCAGCCGCGTGATGTCCTCGCCTCCGAGGCGGATGGTCCCCGCATCAGGATATTCGAGTCCGACGATTAGGCGGCAGAGTACAGACTTGCCCGATTTTGGCGGACCGCAGACGACCGTGAAGCTCTTTTCGCGGACATCGAGGTCGAAGCTGTCGAGGGCGGGTTCTCCCCGATAGCTTTTTGTCAAGCTGCGGAATGAGAGCGCCGACATCACCGGCCCATTCGCGACAGCGTTGGCACGAGCAGGACCCCAACCGCGAATATGACCGTGATAAGGACGAGGATAAGCGCGATGCGGATCAGGCTGCTCGTGACCGAACCTTGCTTGGGGATATTTCCGACCGCGATCTGAAGGAGGGTCGACACGCTCAGAACGACGAGGCCTGCCCTATACAGGTCGACGTTGACGCGCTGCATGATGAGCCCAATACCCACCACCATGCCTATGATGAGCACTTGCTCCGCGCGTTCGGAAAAATTCTCCCGCGCCATGCTCAGACTTCGCCCCGCACGGTTCCGAAAGTCATTCCGACAAGGAGGTAGCGTTGGAAGAAATAGATGAATAGCACTGGCGGAATGATATAGATCGAGGTCATCGTGGCGATGAATGTCCAGTTGATGCCGCCGTCGGAGTAGGCGCCGACAGCGAACGCGTAGGGGATGTTCTGCGTCGTTACGCCGCCGATGATGAAGTTGAAGAGGAAGTCGTTCCAAACAAAAATCATGTTGAAGATGAAGGCCGCGATAAGGCCCGGTTTCACCTGCGGCATCACCACCCTGAAAATGACATGGAGCCACGAGCCGCCGTTGACGATGCCAGTCTCGTCGAAACGAACGGAGACGCCGTCGAGGAAGCCTTTCAAAATCCAGACAGAGAAGGGAATCGAGAACATGGCGTAGAACAGGACAAGCCATAGATGCGTGTCCTTCCAGCCGAAGGCGGCGTACATCAGATAGACCGGAAGGATGACCGCCGGTCCGGGCAACATCCGGATCGACAATAGCAGAAACATCAGGAAATCTGTTCCCTTCGGCCGGAATTGAGAAAAGCAGAAGGCCGCTAGAAACGAGACCAGGACCGCGATGCTGACGGAGGCGACCGACAGAACGATCGAATTTCCGATCTGGAGCAAGAGCGACTGGCGGTGAAATAGCTCGACGTAGTTGGCGAGCGTTGGAGTGAAGATGAGTTTCGGCGGAACGGCGAGGAGGTCGTTCTTCTGCTTGAACGAAGCGAGCACGATCCAGAGGACTGGCGCCACAAACAGGAGCGAGACGAGCCAAAGCACCGCGTAATACACGCCTCGCTTAAGGCGTTGGACGCTCACGCGCTCCTCCTGCGGCGGAGGTTCAGAATGAAGATGAAGACGGAAGTCAGCGCAATGGAGATGAGGAGCAGGAGAACGGAATAAGCGGACGACCAGCCCATGTTGAAGCTTTCGAACGCTTGCTTGTTGACTTCGAGGGCGACGAGCCGCGTCTCCTGTCCCGGGCCGCCCTTGGTCATCGAATTTATGAGGTCAAGCGTCTTGAAGCTGTCGATTGTCCGCAAGAGGATCCCCAGCATCATGATGAACTTGCCATGATGCCAGATGACCAGGGTGATCCGCTTGCGCCACGGAAGACCATCGATCTCAGCGGCCTCCAACTCAGCGGGCGGGACTGAACCCAGCGCCGCAAGCGTCATCATCGTCATGAAGGGCGCCCACATCCAACAATCGACCGCGAGCACGGCCCAAAAGGCGCCCCCGGGTTCGCTGAGGAAATTGATCGGTCGCGCGCCAAAGAGACCGTGCAAGATCGCGTTGAGGACGCCAAAGTCGGGGTCGTACATGAAGCGCCAAAAGGTGCCGGTCGCGACCGGCGTGAGCACCATGGGCGTGAACAACAGGGTCAGCGCGACGCGCCGCCCCGGCATGTCCTTGGATCCCCAGAACAGAAAGCCGAGAACGACTTCAAGCGCTGTCTGAATTCCGACGCCGTACAGCACGAAGAAGAACGTGCGCGAGAGGTCGGCCCAGACGCTGTTCCGGTTGTTGTAGAGCTGCAGGAAATTGCGGAAACCGACGAACTGGGGCGGCGAGCCGCTCGTCAGCGAGTAATTGTAAAACGACAGCCCAAGCAGCCACAGTGTCGGGATCGTATTGAACACGATGAAGAAGATCAGCACCGGCGCGAGAAGCGAGACGATGAGCGTGGCGCGGTTATCGAGCGATCGCGCGAGAGCGGACCGCCTCGTGCTTCGCGATGAACGGTCGACAAGGGTGGTCATCGAAAGCGGCGCCAAACGGTCGGATGGCGGGAAACGCAAAAGCAGCGGGACGGGTCACCGTCCCGCCGCCGCGGCATCAGAGCGAAACGTTGCTGCACTTGTCCGAAGGCTGGGTCTTTGCGGTGCCCTCGTCGAACAGGATCTGCTGCTGACCGCACGCGATGTAGTCAAGGACGCCCTGGGCGCTCTTCGATTGGCCGGTCATATAGGAGGTGAAGCCTTCCTGCTGAAGCGCAAGCATCTCTGAATATTTCGGATCGTGCCAGAAGTCCTGCGACGTGCCGGGCTGGAGCATGAACTGGTAGGCGCGGTTCCAGGGATTGATCTTGACGAAGTCCGGCGAACCCATGGTCGCCTTGTCGCAAGGATTACCGCCGCGCTTGGCGTATTCGAGCGACGTCTCCGGCATGTACCACCAGTTCATGAAGTCGATCGCGACGCGCATCTTCTGCTCGTCGTTGTAAGCATTGATCACCCACGGTTGGCCGCCCATGCAGTAGATGCGCTTCTCGCTTCCCTTGGCGCCGAACTTCGGCGGCGGCACGACAAGAACCTTGTCCTTGTTCTGATCGGTGATCATCGCCAGGCCGACGGCGGCCCATTGGGCGCAAGTCGCGACTTTGCCTTGCGTGAAAACGTCGATCTCTTCCGCGATGCCGTAGTTGGTCGCGCCGGGCGGCATGTATTTCAGCCACGACTTGTAACGCTCCATCGCCTTCGCATTGCCTTCGGTGTTGAGCACGCCCTCGACCTGCCCGGTCTTCGGGTCCCAGATTTGACCGCCGGAGCTCCACATGACTGAGAACAACGGGCAAGTGCAGAAGTCGTAGACACGGCTGTACTGCCAAGCCCCTCCCCACAGACCCTTCTCGGGCCGAGTGAAAAACTCCATCACTTTTTCATAATCGTCGGCGTTGAGGTTCTCATAATCCTCGAAGGTCGAAGGCAGCTTCATGTTGTATTTTGCCTTGAAGGCTTCCTGCTCCTTCGGATCCTCTACGAGATCCTTGCGGACATAGAGCGCCATCGTGTCGCCTTCCTGGGGAAGGCCCCAGATGTCACTGCTGCCGTCCGGGTAACGCATGTAGGTGTCGATGACGGTCTGCGAGAACCAGGGAATTTGCAGCCCCTTGTTCTGAGAAATCACGTCGTTGAGCTTCAGGATCCAACCCGGTTTCGCCAACGCTCCGAGCCATTGCGAGTCGGAGATGATGATGTTGTACTCCTGGCTCTTGGTGGCGAGCGACGTCGCAGCTTTCTGGAAAAGGTCGGAAAAGGGAGCCTCGGCGAAACCGAAAGCGACGTCATATCCATATCGCTGCTTGACGTAGTCGGCGAACAGCGGGGACATCTTCACGCCGAGCGACGACGGCAGCCAGCCGGCAATGCCGAGGATATTCATGTCAATCTTCTTGCCGGCCAGCGGATGCGGCTCCATGGCTCGCAGCCGGTTGACAAAGGGCGCGGCGAACACGGTCGAGAAGTTCCAGCGGCGCCAGCCGCTTTCAGCACCGTGCGGCGCGGCACACCTGCGCGTCCGCTCGCATCTTTGGAATTGTTCATTCTGAGTTCCTCCCTTTCGCATGGGACGCGATTGACGCCCGCGTTCCCGGGCGTGGTCGCCGCCAATTGTCCCCGCCAGTGGGGGCGATTGAATTTCGGCGCGTTTCCGGCATAATTCGAGACAGACTGAATTTTGTCAATGCTGAAACGATCGAAGCAGACGGGAGATGCCCAAGGCGCGCGGGAAGGGTCCGTCCCGATTCCGCTGCGGTTTCGTGACGAGCCGCTCCTCTGGGCTGGCTGGCTCTATGTTCATGACGGCCTAACGCAACGTCAGATCGCGGCTGTCATGGGCGTTTCTCGCGCAACGGTGAACGCTTATCTCGGTGAAGCCCGCTCGCGCGGCATTGTTCGTGTGAGCATCGATCCGAGCAGCTTGGGAGCGACGGAGGCGGCGCAGAGACTAAAAGAACGGTTTGGTCTCTCCGATTGCGTGGTGATTCCGAGCGGCGGAAACGACAGGTCGCTGACCGACCGCCTCGGCGAGGCGGGGGCAAGCGTACTGCGAAGTCTGCTTAGGGCTGGCGATAGGCTCGCGGTCTGCTGGGGACGCACGGTCATCGCGGTCGCTCAAGCAAGCCGGCCGCTCAAGCTTCCCGACCTATCCGTGATCCAGGCCACCGGCGGGGGCGACATGGGAGCGGAATGCTCGCCCGAAGAATGCGTCTCCAGGCTCGCCGCCGCCATTGGCGCGCGTTGCATCACGCTGAACTCACCCGCGCTCGTCTCGAGCCGAAGGGTGCGAGACATAATGATGTCCGAGCCGGCGGTGCGCGAGCGCATCAAGATCATCTGTCGCGCCGACAAATTGCTGTTCGGCGTCTCTAACATTCGACGCGAGAGCCTTATCGCCGCCAATGGCCTTATCGATCTTGCGGTGGTTAAAGACTATCAGGCTCAGCGCGCCACGGCCTTCATCGCCGCACGATTTGTCGACGAGACGGGACGACCGCTGCACGGAGCGTTGGACGACCGGCTCATCGGCCCGACGCTCAAGGACCTCCGCTCGGTGAAGGTGCGCATCGCCGTCGCAGGCGGCCTGGATAAGGTTGCGGCAATCCTCGCGTGTCTGCGCGGCGGCCATGCGACGATATTGATCACAGATGCGACAACCGCGAGCGGAATTTGTAAAGCGGATGGGGCACCTCAGCTTGTTGAGCGCAACAGGCTGGTCTCCAATAAGGATGAACTGGGGGTATCCCGCATGAAAACCAAGAAGCTAATCAATGATCCGGAATTGATCATCGAGGAGATGCTTGAGGGAATTGTAGCTGCGCATCCTCGGCACGTGAAGCAGCTTCCAGGGTCTCCGCGGTCGATCGTGGCTGTGGATGGCCCTCGGCCAGGCAAGGTCGGAATCATCGTCGGCGGCGGCTCGGGTCACGAACCGACCTTCCTCGGCTTTGTCGGTCGCGGGCTGGCGGATGCTTGCGCGATCGGCAACGTATTCGCCTCACCGCCTCCCGACCCGATTGTCGAATGCGCGAAGGCTGTCCACGGGGGGAAGGGAGTCCTCTTTCTGTTTGGGAATTACGCAGGCGACGTGATGAACTTTGAGATGGCGGTCGAGATGGCGGGGCTCGACGACATCGAAGCCCGCATCGTCGTGACCACTGACGACATTGCTTCTGCGCCGCTCGACCAGCACGAGAAAAGGCGCGGCGTCGCAGGCAATTTCTTCGTCTTCAAGATCGTTGGGGCGGCGGCGGACTCGATGATGAGCCTCGACGAATGTGAACGCATCGCTCGGAAAGCCAACAGCCACACCTTTACGGTCGGCGTGGCGCTTTCGCCGTGCTCCCTTCCACAAACTCTCACGCCCAATTTCGAAATTGGGCCCGACGAGATGGAGATCGGAATGGGCATCCACGGCGAACCCGGAGTTGCTCGTGAGTCCCTGAAGACAGCCGACGCCACGACCGACGAGATCATGGACCGCATCTTCGCAGAGATGCCGGCGAAGAGCGGCGACAAAGTCGCAGTGTTGATCAACTCGCTCGGATCGACGCCCCTCATGGAACTGTATCTCCTGAACCGGCGGGTGAAGCAGAGATTGGATGCGAAAGGCATAGATATCCACGCGACTTGGGTTGGGCCTTATTGCACCTCTTTGGAGATGGCGGGCGCATCGATAACGCTTATCCATCTCGATGACGAACTGACCACGCTGCTTGATCGCGCTTGCGACTGCGCGATGTTCCGTGCGGGCTGAACAGGCGCCGCGCCCTGGAGACACCCATGATCCCTGTGGACACCTCGACTCTCATCGATCTCTTCAGCCAAATCGCGCGAGCGATCGAAGCGGACAAGGAGAGGCTGTCCAGGCTGGACGGCGTCATCGGCGACGCCGACCATGGAGTGACGATGGCGATTGGGTTCAACGCAGTGAAATCCGCGTTGCGAGACCTGAACCCTGAGACCAGCAATCCTTCGACGGTCTTCAACACGGCCGCCAAATCGTTTCTCAACGCAGTCGGCGCATCGAGTGGTCCCCTTTATGCGACGGCTTTCCTGCGGGCGGCGGCCGCCGTGAAAGGCAAGTCGGACCTCGATCGCGACGCCGTAGTCGCCGTCCTCAGCGCAATGGCGAAGGGCATTCAGGACCGCGGCAAAGGCGAGCGGGGCGACAAAACCATGCTCGACGCCTGGCTGCCGGCCGCCGAGGCCGCCGAGGCCGCCGCCAAGGGAGGCAAGGACGCGAAAGGCTGTCTTGCAGACGCCGTCGATGCCGCTGAAGCGGGCGCCGAAGCCACCAAATCGATGGTGGCCCTGCGGGGTCGGGCCTCGCGGCTCGGCGAACGCGCCCTTGGCCATATGGATCCTGGAGCGGCCTCGGCGGTGGTGATCCTCCGCAGTCTGGCGTCGGCCTGTTAGGCCTCTTGAGGTGCACGCATTCAGACGGAATCGTCATCGCAAGGACACCGGGCTTTGGGCTCCCGAGGACGCGGCGATCCAGGCGCGACAGGGCGCCCACGTTCCTCCGGATTGCTTCGCCATCGCCCGTCCGGAAGGACGAGCGTCTCTCAACGCCCTATGGCATGCAATGACAATTCAAGTCTTACGGGCGCCGACGCTGATCACGCGGAAGGTCAGAAGCTCGCCGTCCTCCTCGCGCAGCGACACGTACTCGCCGACGTTGAAGGCGTGGTCGCCGAAGCGGAAACCTTCCTCTTCGGTATCGTCCCGACGTCCTCCTTTCCATTCGAAGGCCCAGGTCGATCCGCCGGGGCCGCCGACGCGATGGACGAGGAGGCCGCGCAGGGCAGGCTCGTTGCCCCAAAAGCGATGAGCGAAGCATTCGCCGCGATGGTGCTTCCAGGCTTCGCGATCGATGTGGCCGTCGGCGGTCAGGGGCGCGACGAAATCATAGCCGTGGCGGATCGAGCCCTCGGGGAATTCCTTCGACCGCGCGGCGTTCAACGTCACCTTGCGCAGCGCGGCATGACTTGGCGAGGCCATGAATCCATTCTCCCTTTGCCTCGGCTCTTCTAGATGAGCCGCTAAGCCCTCCAATCTTCATATCGGATCAGACGCGCTCGAGCGCCAGCGCCGCACCCTGGCCGACGCCGACACACATCGTGGCGAGCGCGTAACGGCCGCCGCGCCGCTTGAGCTCGAGCGCCGCGGCGCCGGCGAGGCGCGCCCCCGACATGCCGAGCGGATGGCCGAGCGCGATCGCCCCGCCGTTCGGATTGACATGCTCGGCGCCGTCGTCAAGGCCCAGGCCGCGCAGGCAGGCGAGCGCCTGGGCGGCGAACGCCTCGTTGAGCTCGACCACGTCAAAGCTCGCCAGCTTTAGCTTCAGCCGCTCGGCGAGCTTGCCGACCGCCGGAATCGGTCCGACGCCCATCACCCGAGGCGCCACGCCCGCCGTGGCGTAGCCGAGGATGCGCGCGATCGGCTCGAGCCCGTGCGCTTCGGCCGCCTGGCCCGAGGCGACGATGAGCGCCGCCGCGCCGTCGTTGACGCCCGAGGAATTGCCAGCCGTCACGCTCCCGCCCTCGCGCACGATGCCGCCAAGCTTGGCCAGCGCCTCAAGCGTCGTGTCGGCGCGGGGATGCTCATCCGTCCCGACGCGGGTCACGTTCCCCTTGCGGTCCTTCATCTCGATCGCCACGATCTCCGCATCGAAGGTCCCCCGCGCCTGGGCCGCCGCGGCCCGCTTTTGCGAGCGCAGCGCGAATGCGTCCTGGTCGGCGCGCGAGACCTGGTGTTCGTCAGCGACGTTCTCGGCCGTCTCCGGCATTGAATCGACGCCATAGAGCTTCTTCATCATCGGATTGACGAAGCGCCAGCCGATGGTGGTGTCGAAGGTCTCCGTTGAGCGCTGAAACGGCGTTTGAGCCTTGCCCGTGACGAACGGCGCGCGGGTCATGGATTCCGCGCCGCCCGCGATGGCGAGCCCGATCTCGTCCGCCTTGATCGCTCGCGCCGCGGCCGCGACTGCCTCCATGCCCGAGGCGCAGAGGCGATTGACGGTCGCGCCGGGAACGGACTCGGGCAAACCAGCGAGCAGAAGCGCCATGCGCGCGAGGTTGCGATTGTCCTCACCCGCCTGATTGGCGCAGCCCAGGAAGACCTCGTCGATTTTCTCGCCAAGGCCCGGATGACGGCGCATGAGCTCGCGGATCGGCGCCGCCGCGAGATCGTCGGCGCGGACGTTGGCTAACGCGCCGCCGTAGCGACCGATCGGGGTGCGGACATAGTCGCAGATGAAGGCTTCGGTCATGGGCCGGCTCTTGCTTGGCTTAATCTTTCTCCTAATCTTTTTCTTGGCGGTTGCTCAACGCATTAATTAGGTCGTCCATAAGCAAGTCCGCCTCGCCCTCGCCGGAGCCAATGCCCAGCACGATCGCGAGCTGTTCTGTCGCGACCCGCATAGTAGCGTCATCAAGCCGACCGATTACAGCTGCCATGATTTTGGCGCGCACGGTCTGTGGCCAGTCGATCATGATCTGTGAAGTCTCGCGCAGGCCATTCTGCTCGGTGGGCTGCACGGTAATTCTGAAATCCACTTCAGAGCGCAATTCGGTCGTCAAAGGCAAAATCGTCGCATAAGGAAGCCCAGCAAGGATGTCGGCGCGCATGATCACCGCGGGGCGAACTCTTGTCGTCTTGCAACCGTACAAGGACGATAGCGCCGCGGCGCATTTGCTCCGGCGCTAGCGCCATCCGGGGGTCTGCGCGGCTTCCTGTTCAAACGCCGCGGCCAACCCCTCTTCGTCCGCTGTCAGCTCGGCCAGCCGTCGGCATTGATCGGCGAGACGCAATCGATAGCCGGGGTCCCGAATGTTAGGCAACCAAAGCACGACAGGGCGCGCTCCCGACGATCGGCCCGACAACCGAGGCCCGACCTGAGAGGCTCTGATCTCTCGGATCAGGTTGTCGACTTTACGTCGCAGCGGGGCGAACTTTTCGCCCAGGTTCCGGCGTACGACCCCGAAATTCTTAGATTCAGGCATGGCCGATAAGAGGTAACTGCGCCCTGAGCGATGTCAAGGGCGCTTCCCCCGGGGCGGGACGAGCTCGATTGCGAGAGATTCAGGCGCTGGAGTATAGACATTCATGTCGCTCGGCGGCGACAAGCCAATTGAGGGAGGACCGCCATGGCGGGGGCTGAGGTGTCGTCGCAGCCTGTTCTCTTGGACAAGCTCGAGGGCGGCGTGCTGACGCTGACTCTCAGCCGGCCCGAGCGGCTGAATGCGCTGAACACGGCGCTGATCGAAGCGCTTGCGGCGGGAATTCAGCGCGCAGGGGCGGAGCCGGAATGTCGCGCCGTTCTCATCACTGGCGCCGGCCGGGGCTTCTGCGCCGGCGCGGATCTTGCCAATCGCGCCTTTGCGCCCGGCGACGCCCGGCCGGACCTCGGCGCGGCGCTCGAAAACGGCATCAATCCGATCATTCGCGGCATCCGCAATCTGCCGAAGCCAGTCGTCTGCGCCGTCAACGGCCCGGCGGCGGGGGCCGGCGCCAATATCGCGCTCGCCTGCGACATCGTGCTCGCGGCGAAATCGGCGCACTTCCTGCAGGCGTTCGCCCGTATCGGCCTCATTCCGGACGCTGGCGGCACTTTTGTACTGCCGCGGCTCATCGGCGAGGCGCGCGCCCGCGCGCTGATGATGCTGGCCGAGCCGATCGGGGCGGAGCGGGCCGAGGCGATCGGCATGATCTATCGCGCCGTCGATGACGAGGACCTGATGGGAGAGGCGCACACGATCGCCGAACGCCTCGCGGCGGCCGCCACCCATGCGCTTGGCCTTATCAAGCGCGCGCTGGCGGCTTCGGCCGCCAACTCGCTGGACGCGCAACTCGACCTCGAGCGCGACCTGCAGCGCGAAGCCGGAGCGGGGGACGACTATGTGGAAGGGGTCCGCGCCTTTCTGGACAAAAGGCCAGCGAGTTTCCGTGGGAAGCCGCCTCGGGCGTGACCAGGACTCGCGCTTAACGCCCACAAAAAAGCCCGCCGCGGATGAGCGCGGCGAGCTGTCATGGAATCCGGCGATCGATTCTTCAGTTCGAGCCGGTTTCCGCCGCCGGCTGCGACTGCGCCGTCTGAGGCGTGTCGGGCGTCGTCTGTTGCGACTGGGCCGTCGGCTGATCGTTCTGCGCCGACGTCTTATTGAAATCGCAGGCCAGCGCCGGGCCAGCAAGGGCCGCGGCGAAGCCGCATCCCAACACCACTTTCACAAGCTTGGAGCGCATGAGTACCTCCGTCCTGGTCCCCAGATCCTGCCAGTCTAGCACCGCCTCGCCGCCGCGCAAGGAGGGCCGAGAGCCTGCCCGGCGGCGCCCGAAGAACGTCGGTCGAGGAACGAAGCTCGGACCGGTCCACAAACAGCGAGGCGCGACAAGACGTTACGGACAGCGACCACCCGCCGTCGAGCGCACCGCGCCTCGGCGGACGCGCCGAGCCAAAAGAGGCTTGGCGCGGATCACAGGATATTTGATGATTCGCGCCAAGCCCGGCTCATCGCTGTTAAGCGTGCGCTTGCGAACGCCTGATCGCGTCGTACACGGCGAACGGCGTCGCGGGCATGTCGATATGATCGATGCGATAGGCGCGCCAGAGTGCGTCGGCGACCGCGTTCATCACCGCCGGCGTTGAACCGATTGATCCAGCTTCGCCGGCGCCTTTGAGGCCCATCGGATTGGTCGTGGACGGCACGTTGCGCGTCTCGAAATCGAACGCCGGCAGATTGTCGGCGCGCGGCATGCAATAGTCGAGGAAGCTCGCGGTCAAGAGCTGTCCGTCGCTATCGAACACGGCGCGCTCCATCAGCGCTTGGCCCGCGCCCTGGGCGATCCCGCCATGGACCTGCCCCGCAAGGAGCAGCGGGTTCAACGTGAATCCGAAGTCGTCGACGACCGTGTAGCGGATGATCGCCGTTTCGCCTGTGTCCGGATCGATCTCGACCTCGCACGCGTGGGTGCCGTTTGGATAGGTCGCGCTCGGCGGCACAAAAGACTGCACGGCTTTCAATTTCTCAGCGGTGGCGCCGGGAAGGGCGGCGATCTCGGCATACGAGATCTCGCGATCGGTGCCCGCGATGCGCACCTTGCCGTCGGCGATCTCGAGGTCGGCCACCGCCGCCTCGAGCTTATCGGCCGCCAGGTCTTTCAGCGAACCGGCCAAGGTCTCCGAGGCGCGGGAAACCATCACTGCCCCGATCGGGATCGATCGCGATCCGCCGGTCCCGTTGCCGGTCGGAATCCGATCGGTGTCGCCCTGCACGACCTTGACGCGCTCGATCGGCACGTCGAGATACTGGGCGACGATCTGCGCATAGGCCGTCTCGTGGCCCTGCCCGGTGGACTGGGTGCCGATGAGCACGGTGAAATCGCCGTTCCGCTCGAGCCCGACCGAGCCTTCCTCGCCCTCGCCCCAAGCGGTGCACTCGATGTAGCTTGCGAAGCCAAATCCACGGATCTTGCCCCGCGCCTGCGCATCCTCCGCGCGTCGCTTAAATCCTGACTGGTCGGCTTTTTTCAGGCACGCCCGCATCGCTCCCTCGAAATCGCCGACGTCGTAATCGCGATCGGTGTGCGTATGATAAGGCATCTGGTCGGGCCTGACGAAGTTGCGCGCGCGCAGCTCTTCAGGCGCCATGCCGAGCTTGCGCGCGCATGCGTCGACCAACCGCTCGAGCACATAAGCCGCTTCCGGCCGCCCCGCGCCGCGATAGGCGTCGACGGGTACCGTGTGGGTATAGATTCCACGAACGCGCGCGTAGAGCGCGTCGATGTGGTAGGATCCTGTCGCCATCGACGCGCCGAGCCAGGGGATGTATGGCGCGAACATCGAGAGATAGGCGCCAAGATTGCCGAGGATGTCGACCCGGAGCGCCAGGAAGCGCCCCGCGGAATCGAGCGCCATCTCCGCCGTCGTCACATTGTCGCGCCCCTGGGCATCGCCGACGAAATGCTCGCTGCGGTCGCCGAGCCAGCCGACTGAACGTCCGAGCCGCCTCGCGGCCTCGAGAACGAGCGGATATTCGCGATAAAGCATGTTTTTGGTGCCGAAGCCGCCGCCTACGTCTTGGGTGACGACGCGCAAGTTCGCGCTCGGGATCTTGAGGATTTTGGCGATGAGTCCCTGCAGGATGTGGACGCCCTGGCTCCCGGCGTTGAGCATGAAACGGCCGGATCGCGCGTCATATTCAGCGACGGCGGAGCGCGGCTCCATATAGTTGGCGACCGCTCGCGGGTTGACGATCTTGATGCGAACCGTGTGCGCCGCGCCCGCGAACGCCTTATCGGCCTCCTGTTTGTCGCCGATATGGGTGTCGTAGGCGATGTTGCCGGGCGCGCCGGCGAAAACCAGCGGCGCTTGCGGCCGAACGGCCTCCTCCAGGTCGATGGCGGCGGGAAGGTCTTCCCATGTGACGCTGATCAATTCGGCTGCGTCACGGGCCTGCACGCTCGTATCGGCCACCACCATCGCAACAATGTCGCCGACGTGCTGCGCTTCGTCCGAGGCCATCACCGGATACGGCTTCAGCGGCGTGCTCGACCCGTCGGAGTTCTCGACCGGAGCAAGGCAAGGCAGGTCGCCGAGGGCGGCAAAATCGCCGGCGACGTAGACCGCGTGAACGCCGGGAGCGGCGCGCGCCGCTCCGAGATCATCAATGTGGAACTTCGCATGTCCGTAAGGACTGCGCAGAAACACCGCCTTGAGTTCGGCCTTATCAACCGCATCGGAGGCATAGGCGCCGCGCCCGCTGACAAATCGAATGTCCTCGACGCGCTTGACGCTTTGACCCACTCCGAATTGTGTCGGTTTCATATTCATAGGCTGTCATTTCCTTTAGCGGCGACGGTCTTCGTCAAACGGCGTTGAAGCCCTTACTAGTCGAATCTTGCATCCTTGCGAAAGCCCACGCCGCGATCGAGCCGGCGCGCAAGGTTGTCCACGCTCAGGTGGCCAAGCGTCGCGCGGCTTGCTATCAGGGCGATGACAGCGGCGGCAGGCAAGACATTTTCATGCGCAAGGGCGCAATCACACGCAAGACCAGAGAGACAAGCATCGAAGTCGGCCTCGACCTCGATGGGTCGGGCCTTGCCGACGTCACGACCGGCGTCGGCTTTTTCGATCATATGCTCGATCAATTGGCGCGTCACTCCCTCATGGACATCAAGATACGCGCCGAGGGCGACCGTCACATCGACGACCATCATACGGTTGAGGACGTGGGCATTGCGCTGGGCCAGGCGCTCATGAAAGCGCTCGGCGACAAGCGGGGTGTCACCCGCTACGCCCATTGCCTCTTGCCGATGGACGAGACATTGACCCGAGTCGCGATCGACGTCTCGGGTCGGCCCTTCCTCGTTTTCCGGACCGAGTTTCCGACCGAAAAGATTGGCAATTTCGACACCCAACTCGTGCGCGAGTTTTTCCAGGCGTTCGCCGGCAATGGCGGGCTCACGTTGCACATAGAAACGCTATACGGCTCGAACAGCCATCACATTGCTGAATCGTGCTTCAAAGGCGTCGCCCGTGCGCTTGGCGACGCGATTGCGATCGATTCCCGCCAGGCCGAGCGCGTGCCATCGACCAAAGGCGCGCTTTAGGCATGCCATGAGCGTCGCCATTATCGACTACGGCTCGGGCAATTTGCACTCGGCGCGAAAAGCCTTCGAGCGCGCCGCGCGCGAGGCCGGCTTGAGTTGCGAGATCAGCGTCACGGCAAGACCAGAGGACGTCCTCGCCGCCGACCGTGTCGTGCTGCCGGGAGTGGGCGCATTCGCCGATTGCCGCCGTGGAACTCGATGGCGTTTCCGGTATGGTCGAGGCGATGGTCGAGGCCGTGCGCCAGCGTGGTCGGCCATTCCTCGGCATTTGCGTGGGCGCGCAGCTCTTGGCCACGCGAGGCCTCGAGCATGAAGAGGTCGAAGGATTGAACTGGATCGCCGGCGATGTCGCGGCGATCAAACCGAGCGATCCGGAACTCAAGATTCCGCACATGGGATGGAACACCGTTGACATGCGGCGGAGCCATGCGCTTTTGGAGGGGGTGAGCACAGGCGATCGCGGCCTGCACGCGTATTTCGTTCACTCCTATCAATTATATACGGAAGACTCCGATGACCTCATCGCGACCGCCGATTACGGCGGCCCGGTGACTGCGGTCGTCGCTCGCGACAACATCGCCGGCACGCAGTTTCACCCGGAAAAGAGCCAGACGCTCGGGCTCAAGCTGATCGCCAATTTTCTCCAGTGGCGCCCGTGATTCTGTTCCCCGCGATCGACCTCAAAGACGGCCAGTGCGTTCGCCTCGTGCACGGCGACATGGCGCGGGCGACGATCTTCAACCCCGATCCCTCGGCGCAGGCCAAGGCGTTTGTCGCCCAGGGGTTCGACTATCTGCACGTCGTCGATCTTGACGGAGCCTTCGCGGGCAAGCCCATGAACGCCGAGGCCGTTCGAGGCATTCTCGGCGCCGTCACGGTCAAGCTGCAGCTCGGCGGCGGGATCCGCGACATGAAGACGGTGCGAGGCTGGCTTGAGAGCGGCGTCACCCGAGTCATCATCGGGACCGCGGCGGTGCGCGATCCGGACCTTGTTCGCGAGGCGGCGCGCCTCTATCCGGGCCGGATCGCGGTCGGCGTCGACGCCCGCGACGGAATCGTCGCCATCGAAGGCTGGGCGAAAACCTCCGACATGTCGGCTCTCGACCTCGCGCGCCGCTTCCAGGACGCGGGCGTCGCGGCAATCATCTACACCGACATATCGCGCGACGGCGCGCTCGCCGGCCTCAATGTCGAGAGCACGATCGCGCTCGCCGACAAGCTTGAGATTCCTGTGATCGCCTCTGGGGGCCTCGCCTCGATCGAGGACGTCCGGCGGCTGATTGAGCCCGATTGCGATCGCCTCGCGGGCGCGATCGTCGGGCGCGCGCTCTACGACGGACGGCTTGATCCGCGCGCGGCGCTGACCCTGCTCCACGCTGGCGGTCGGGCGGAACGGCTGGCGGGATTGGCGCCATGACCCTCAAGGCGCGCGTCATCCCCTGTCTCGACGTCAAGGACGGTCGGGTCGTGAAGGGCGTCAACTTCGTCAATCTGCGCGACGCCGGAGATCCGGTCGAGAGCGCGATCGCCTACGACCAGGCCGGCGCGGACGAACTGTGCTTCCTGGACATCACCGCAAGCCACGAAGATCGCAGCATCCTGCTCGACGTCGTTCGTCGCACGGCCGAAGTCTGTTTCATGCCGTTGACGGTCGGGGGCGGGGTCCGCACGAGCGACGACATCCGCAACTTGTTGCTCGCCGGCGCAGACAAGGCCTCGATCAATTCGGCGGCGGTCGCCGACCGCAACATCGTGCGCCAGGCCGCCGAGAAGTTCGGCGCCCAGTGCGTCGTCGTCGCGATCGACGCCAAGCGGGTCTCCGCGGTCCGGAGAAGCGCCCCGTTGGGAGGTCTTCACCCATGGCGGACGACGGCCGACGGGGATCGACGCGATCGGCTACGCCCGCGAGGTCGCCGCTCTCGGCGCCGGGGAGATCCTGTTGACCTCGATGGATCGCGACGGTTCGAAACGGGGCTTCGACTTGGAGCTGACCCGGGCGGTCGCGGACGCAGTCACCATTCCGGTGATCGCCTCAGGCGGCGTCGGCCAGCTCGATCATCTCGTTGACGGCGTGCGCCAAGGCCACGCAAGCGCCGTGCTTGCCGCTTCGATCTTCCATTTCGGCGAGTTCACCGTCCGGCAGGCGAAGGAGCGCATGGCGGAGGCCGGCATCCCGGTGCGCCTAGACTGACCGCGCCAGTGTACGCTCGGCGCCCCGCGCGGTAAGGTTTGAGCCCGTTTCATGAGGAGAGGCTGATGCCCGCCGCGGGCGATCAAACGCACTTCGGCCGACGCGCCGTTCGCTTGGACGAGAAGCAGAACCTGGTGAACGACGTCTTCCACAGCGTCGCCCGTCGATATGATCTCATGAACGACCTGATGTCGTTCGGCCTGCACCGGGCCTGGAAGGACGCTCTCGTCGCGAAGGTGCGGCCCTCGCTCAACCGCCCTTTTTCTCACCTCGATGTCGCGGGCGGCACGGGCGACGTCGCCGCGCGGGTGGCGAAGGCAGGCGGTCCGCTGACCGAGGTCACCATCGTCGACGTCAACGCAGACATGCTGCGCGTCGCGGAAAAGCGTGCGGCGAGGCGCCCATACGCCAACCGGCTGCAATTCATCGAAGGCAACGCCGAGGCTCTGCCGCTCCCCGATACACGCTTCGACGCCTATACAATCGCGTTCGGCATCCGCAACGTGCCGCGGGTCGAAGACGCCCTCAAGGAAGCGCATCGCGTGCTCAAGCGTGGCGGGCATTTCCTGTGTCTGGAATTTTCGCGCGTCGATTTACCTGTGATGGATCGGGTGTACGACGCCTATTCCTTCGCCGCCATTCCGGCCATAGGCCAGGTCGTGACGGGTGACGGCGGCGCCTATCGGTATCTTGTCGAGTTCGATCCGCAAGTTTCCTCCTCCAGAGCGATTCGCGGAAATGATCGTCTCGGCCGGCTTCGGCCGGGTGGAGTTCACGCGCTTGAGCGGGGGCGTCGTCGCGATCCACTCGGGCTGGAAGCTCTGATTGTGGGGATTCTGTCGTCGTTCGGTCACGTCTTGAGGCTGATGCGCGCTTCGTTCGTGTTTGCGCGTGAAGGGGCGTTCGTAGGCGTCGATGCAGCGTCGCTCCCGCCGGTGCTGAGGCTGCCGCTCGCGCTCGCCAACTTGATCGCGAAGCGCGACGGCGACGGTCTCGCGGGTCTATCCCGGGCGATCGACCGGTTGGGGCCATCCTACGTCAAGCTCGGGCAATTCCTCTCCACACGTCCCGACATCGTCGGCGGCAAGGTCGCCTTGGAGCTCGAGCGGCTGCAGGACCGCGTCGCGCCAATGAGCAGGGATTCGGCGGTCGCGATCGTCGAGGCCTCGTTCGCCGCAAAGATCGATACGCTGTTCGAAAGCTTCGGCGAGCCGGTAGCGGCTGCTTCAATCGCCCAAGTGCATCGCGCTGAGGTGAAAACCGACGAAGGCTTGCGACCAGTCGCGGTGAAAGTGCTGCGGGCGGGAACGGAAAGGCGGTTTGCGCGCGACCTTTCGGACATGGCCTTCGCCGCCCGGTTCGCCGAGAGCCTGGCGCCGGAGTTCCGCCGCTTGCGGCTTGCGCAGGTCGTCGAGACGCTTGCCCGCTCCGTGCGCATGGAGATGGATTTCCGGCTCGAAGCCGCCGCGGCGTCGGAATTCGTCGAAAATTCCAGGGATGACCCCGAGATTCGAGCGCCCACGGTCGATTGGAACCGCACGACGCGCGAAGTGATGACGATGGAATGGATCGACGGGGTCCCCCTGGCCGACCCCGACCGCTTGACCGAGCTCGGATTTGATCCCCGCGCGCTGGCGCGCACTCTGATTTAGGCGTTCCTCCGCACCGCGCTACGCGACGGATTCTTCCACGCCGACATGCACCAGGGCAATTTCTTCGTCGACAGCGAGGGGCGAATCGTCGCCGTCGATTTCGGCATCATGGGGCGGCTGGGCAGGAAGGAGCGCCGGTTCCTGGCGGAGATCCTCTATGGATTCATCCGCCGAGACTATCTCAAGGTGGCCGAGGTCCATTTCGAGGCAGGCTACGTGCCGCGCGAGTATCGGGTCGAAGATTTCGCCCAGGCGCTGCGCGCGATCGGCGAACCGATTCATTCCCGCACAGCCGATCAGATCTCGATGGCGAAGCTGTTGACGCTGCTGTTCGAAATCACGTCGTTGTTCGACATGACGACCAGGATCGAGCTCGTGATGCTGCAAAAGACCATGGTGGTCGTGGAAGGCGTGGCGCGAAAGCTCGACCCTCAGTTGAATATGTGGTCGACGGCCGAACCCGTGGTCGGAACTTGGATCGCCGAAAACCTGGGGCCGATCGGCCGGATCGAGGACGCAGGGCGAATGCTGTCATCCCTTGTCGGCTTTCTTGCCGGCGGGCCGGATCGCATGGAGCAAATTGCCGATCGGCTCGAGCAGAGACTTGAGGCGGACAGCGAAAAGGAACTGGAGAAAGTCGTTCCCGAACTCAGCATGCGATTGGGGTTCATCTTTGTTGTGACAGGATTTTTGTTGGCGATCCTGTGCTTTGCGGCGTACCGCTGGGTCCGGTGACGCCGCGAACGCTCCCCGTGCGGCGGTATGGCCCCACTCGAGGCGGCCCCAGCCGGAATTGACCCTCGAACCAGCCGCTACACTCGCGTGCCGGGAATACCACAATTTTGATAATTGCCATTTCGTTAATGTTCGTGCCATTCCTCTGTCGGCGTTAGTGGCATTAAAGACCCCAAGGGGGGGCGAACCGGTGAGAACGAGAATGGGCGTTTCGCGCATCGTCTGCTCAACTCCCTCCGCGTCTGCGGCTGACGCAAAGGACGAAAGGGCTTAGGTCGTCACCAATGAGTGGCATCCCGCTTTCGCGCGCGCGCATTCTCCTAATCATAACTGGAGGAATCGCGGCGTACAAGTCACTCGAGTTGATTCGTCGGCTCAAGGACCGCGGCGCGACGGTCCGGGTCATCATGACTTCGGCGGCTCGGGAATTCATTTCCCCGCTCTCTGCGGCGACCCTCAGCGGGCAGTCCGTCCGCGACGATCTGTTCAGCCTGACGGATGAAGCGCAGATCGGCCATATCGAATTGTCACGCGCCGCGGACCTCATCGTGATAGCGCCGGCAAGTGCGAACATCCTGGCCCGGATGGCGGCTGGCCTTGCCGACGATATGGCGACCACCGTGTTGCTCGCGACCGACAAACGTGTGCTCGCAGCCCCAGCGATGAACGTCAGGATGTGGCTGCACCCCGCGACCCGCCGCAATTTTGACCGCCTCAAGGCGGACGGCGTTCTGTTCGTCGGTCCCGAATCCGGGCCGATGGCGTGCGGCGAATTTGGTCCCGGCCGCATGGCCGAGCCGCCGGCGATCGTCGAGGCGATCGAGCAGGCGCTGGCCGTCGAACTGGGCTCCGGCGCTCCGCTCCGCGATCCGCCAAGTCGATTCGGCTCCGCCAAGTGATTCGGGTCCGCTCAGCGGACGGCACGTGATTGTCACTTCGGGTCCGACCTATGAGCCGATTGACCCCGTCCGGTTCCTGGGAAACCGCTCTTCTGGGCGACAAGGGCATGCAATTGCGCAAGCCGCGGTTGGCGCCGGTGCAAGGGTCACGCTGGTAACCGGCCCGGTGCGGCTTTCTGATCCAGCCGGCGCGGAAGTCGTTCACGTTGGTTCGGCCCGCGATATGCGGGAGGCGGTCGAGGCCGCGCTTCCGGCCGACGCGCTCATCGCCGCGGCCGCGGTTGCCGATTGGCGGGCAGAAAACATCGCCAGCCAGAAGATCAAAAAGAGCGCCAAAGAGTCTGCAACCCTACGCCTGGTTGAGAATCCGGATATACTTGCTGAGGTCGCAAAGAAAACAACAATGCGGCCAGCGGTTGTAATTGGCTTCGCTGCTGAAACGGAGAACGTCATCGCGAACGCCATGGCTAAATTGCGGCGCAAGGGTTGTGACCTGATCATAGCCAATAGTGTCGCGGAAGGCACAACGACATTCGGAGGCGACACCAATCAGGTCCAGGTGATCGATGCGCGCGGCGTGGAATTGTGGCCGCCGATGACAAAAGCCGAAGTTGCAAACGGCATTGTCCGGCGCCTCGCCGTCGAACTGGCGAAGCACTAATGATCACGATTGGTTACCATAGATTACCACATGGTGAGGGGTTGCAATTGCCGGCCTATGAGAGTGAGGATGCCTCCGGGATGGATCTCATGGCGGCTCTGCCGTCGGGCGAAGAGGTTGTCCTGGCTCCTGGGTCGCGAGCTTTGATCGCGACCGGGATGGCGATCGAGTTGCCAAGGGGATTTGAGGCGCAGATCCGGCCCCGGTCGGGGTTGGCTCTGAAGGATGGGGTGACGGTCCTCAACAGCCCGGGGACCATCGACGCTGATTACCGCGGCGAGATTGGTGTCATTCTCGTCAATTTTGGGGACAAGCCCTTTGTCGTTCGGCGTGGCGCGCGGATAGCGCAACTCGTCGTTTCTTCTGTGGAACGTGTCGCTCTCATTTCGAGCGCGCGTTTTACTTCGAGCGTCCGTGGCTCAAATGGATTCGGTTCCACCGGGCGTTCATCGTAGGAGGTGTGATATGAACTTATTGTCGCGACGGAGCGTTCTTGCCATCGCCGCCGTTGTCGATGTCGCGTTGCATTCGCGCTCGGCGCCGGTTGCGGCCAAAGCTTTGGCCGCGCGGCACAAATTGCCGCCCCGTCACCTGGAGACATTGCTCCAGGGCCTGGTTCACGCCAAAATCCTCAAGGGCGTGCGCGGGCCGCGAGGCGGCTATGAGCTAGCGCGTGAGCGCCGGCGCGTCACCGTGGGCGAGATCGTGCGAACTGCGATGTCGCTGAGCACAGCCGACCCCGAAGATCTCGGCGCAAACTCGGTGCTGCTCGAGCGGGTGATCGATCCGGCCGTGCGCAGGGCCGGCGAAACTTTCCTCGCCAATCTCGACGCGATCACCGTCGAACAGATGTGCGAGACGGCCGAAAAGACGCATGTGCTCGACGACGAGAAGGTCAGCGGCGATTTCGCCATCTGACGCAGCTATTTCCGGCGTTGTCTGGTTGCGTGCCGTATAAAATGTTAGTGTCGGGCTGCGCTTTACGGCGCGGCCCGGCGAACATTTGGAGTACGGCAAATGACGGATGCAGGCGCTGCGCGGCAAAAACCGGGCCGCGGGCGGATTTACGCGTCGATCACCGATACGATCGGCGATACCCCACTCGTTAGCATCGACCGGATCGGCAAGGAGAAAGGCGTAGTCGCACGTCTTCTCGCCAAGCTCGAATTCTTCAATCCGATCTCCAGCGTCAAGGACCGCATCGGCGTTTCGATGATCGACGCGCTCGAGGCGCAGGGCAAAATCTCGCCCGGGCGCGGCGTTCTGGTCGAGCCTACGTCCGGCAACACCGGCATTGCGCTCGCTTTCGTCGCGGCGGCGCGCGGCTATCGGCTGATTCTGGTGATGCCGGAATCCATGTCGGTCGAGCGCCGCAAGATGCTGGCGCTGCTCGGGGCCGAATTGGTTCTGACCCCCGCCGCCCAGGGCATGAAGGGCGCGATCGCCAAGGCGCATGAGATCATCGAAGCGACGCCCAGCGCGTTCATGCCGCAGCAGTTCGAAAACCCCGCCAACCCGGACATCCATCGCCGGACCACGGCGGAGGAGATCTGGAACGATACGAACGGCGAGGTCGACATCGTTGTCTCGGGCGTCGGCACCGGCGGGACAATCAGCGGCGTCGGCGAGGTTCTGAAAGCGCGCAAGCCAAGTGTCCGTATGGTCGCGGTCGAACCGGAGGATTCTGCGGTTCTCTCGGGCGGAGCGCCCGGGCCCCATAAGATTTCAGGGGATCGGGGCCGGCTTCGTTCCGGCGATTCTCGACCGAGCCGTGATCGACGAGATCGTTGTCGTCGGCAACCAGACGGCGTTCGACACTGCCCGGCTCGTGGCGCGCCTCGAAGGCATCCCGGTCGGCATCTCCTCCGGGGCCGCCGTCGCTGCGGCGATCGACGTCGGTCGTCGCCCGGAGAACGCGGGCAAGATGATCGTGATCATCATCCCCTCGTTCGCCGAGCGGTATCTGTCGACGGCGCTGTTCGAAGGCCTCTGAGCGCCTCCGCCAGTGGAGCGGCTTGGCGCAGAGCGGACCAGATCTCCATTTGACGAGGCGCGGGCGATGCTCGCGCCTTTCCGCGCGCTCGATCGGCTAACGCCGGAAGCCGCCGTGGAAGCCCCCTCCGTGAAAGCCGCCGCCGTGGTAGCCCCCGCCGTGGAACCCGCCGCCGTGGTAGCCGTGTCCATAAAAGCCACGATTGTAATAGCCCGCGCGCCGGTAGACGCCGCCGCGCCACCCGTAGTTGCGGTAATATCCGCCGCCGTAATAGCCGCCGCCGTAATAGCCCCCGCCATAGTAGGGCCAGCCCCAACCGCTGTAATAGCCGCCGGCATAGACCGGCGCGACGTAGCCCGTGCTTGAATAGACGCCGGTCTCGTCGCAACCCGCAAGCGTGATCGCGAGCGCGGCGGCGAACCCGCCGAGAAGAACCCTACTGCGAACCATGGCTTTCATCCTTCGCCTGTCTGACGCCCCCACTCTCGCATCAGCCGCGCGCCGGAAACCGCTGCGTGGCGTCGCCTCCATGGGCGATGCTATGCCGAGAAGCAGCAAACCGCCAGCGCCCGGAGAAGACTTAAGGGGAGGCGCATGTCCCTCATCGACCGCATCAACGCAAATCCGCTGCCTTTCGCCCAATTGCTCGGGATCGAGTTCCTGAGCGCCGAAGCGGACGCCCTTTCCGCTCGGATGCTGATCCGGCCCGATATCTGCACGATCGGCGGGATCGCCCATGGCGGGGCGATCATGAGCTTCGCCGATACGCTGGGCGCCGCGGCCGCCTTCATCAATCTGCCCGCGGACGCCAAGGGGACGGCGACGATCGAGAGCAAGACCAATTTCCTCGCCCCCGCGCCCGCCGGCTCGACGGTGATCGGCCGCACGACGCTCGTTCATCTGGGCCGGCGGACCCAGGTCTGGCAAACCCGCGTCGCGACCGAAGCGGAGAAGCTAGTCGCGCTCGTCGTGCAGACGCAGATGAACCTCTAACCGGTCTAGCCGCGCCCCATGAACGCCAATACCAAATCGGCCGGAGAACGCGCGGTGAAAGCAGGATGCGCTATCACGGCGAGGAGATATTCGGGTCTGCTACGACGTTTCATGACAATGTATCGGTGTACGCTGCTCGATTTCGTCCTCGACGGGTGCGCTTCGAGGAAAACCTGGAGACGGCTCGCGGGCCAGGTTTGCCCGACGGATTACGCATGTCTTCGAATTGAGACAGGCGGCAGGGCCGTTCGAAGCGTTTTGCGGGATGCGAGCCCCGATGCGCTGGGATCGTCGTAAAAGGCGAGGATGCCGGCGTAGACATTCGTCGATCAGGAGTGCGGCGCGCCCATGAGGCCTCCGGCGCACATCCGAACACTCGGACACCAGGCGGAGCCGCGCGTCCGGCGCCGCCTACGCCGCCAAAGCGCGAAGTGCTAAGCCTGCCCGACGGAGGCCTGATGTCCGAAGTCCGCAAGCTCGCCGCGATTCTCGTCGCCGACATCGTCGGCTATTCGCGCCTTGCTCGCGCCGACGAGGAAGGCACGCTTGCGAGGCTGAGAGCCTTGTGGAGCGACCTGCTCGATCCCGCCATCGCTGGGCGTCGAGGCCGCGTAGTCAAGCGCACCGGCGACGGAGCGATCGCGGCCTTTCAGAGCGTCGTGGACGCGGTGCGCTCCGCCTTGGAAATCCAAGGCGCGATGGCCAGACGCAACGAGGGCGTCGCCGAGGATCGCCGCATGCTGATGCGCGTGGGCGTCCATCTCGGCGACGTCGTCGAGGAGGCGGACGGCGACCTCATGGGCGATGGCGTCAACGTCGCCGCGCGGCTTGAGGGAGTCGCCATGCCTGGCGGCATCTGCCTCTCGGAGGACGCATGGCGCCAGGTGAAGGGGCGGATCGACCTGCCAGCCGAGGACCTCGGTCCCGTGCGGCTCAAGAATATCGCTGAGCCGATCCGGGTCTTCGCCCTGGTCGGCGACGGTCACCCGGTCCCGAATGTGCCGACGCCGTTCGTCGAAGCCGACGCCCCCCGCCTCTCCATTGTGGTCCTGCCGTTCCTGAACCTTGGCGGCGGGCCTGAGCAGGAAGACTTCGTGGATGGGATCACGGAAAGCCTGACGAGCGATCTCTCCCGCATTTCGGGGGCCTTCGTCATCGCCCGCAACACCGCCTTCACCTACAAGCGGAAAGCCGTCGACGTGAAGCAGATCGGCCGCGAGCTCAACGTGCGCTACGTGCTCGAGGGGAGCCTCCAACGCGGCGGCCAACGGATGCGGGTGAGCGTTCAGCTCATCGATGCCGGGACCGGAAGTCATCTCTGGAGCGAGCGCTTCGATAAACCCGTCGCCGATCTCTTCGACATGCAGGACGAGATCGTCTCACGCCTGGCGAACCGGCTCGGACAGGAGCTTGCCGGCGCGGAGGCCCGTCGCGCCGAGAGCGCCGCCAATCCCGACTCGATGGACCACTATTTTCTTGGGCTCGGCCTCTATCACCGGAATGGCCTCGAATTCCTCCATCAGGCCCGGACGCATTTCGACCGCGCGCTGGAGCTCGATCCGGACAATGTCGAGGCGCTCGTGCGCCGGGCCTGGGTCGAGGTGACCCTCGCCGCAGCGTGGTTTCCCGACGACCGCGCGAAGCGGCTCGATTTCGCCGAGGCCGATCTGCGCAAGGCCCTCCGCTTAAGGCCGGGCAGCGCGGCCGCCCATGCGGCGCTCGGCGTCCTCTACATCAACAGCAACCGGGTGGAGCTTGGCCTCGTCGAGTGCGAGCGCGCGCTCGCCATCGACCGGAATCTCGCGACCGCGCATGGCTGGATCGGCATGGGCAAGTTCTACTTAGGGAGGGGCGAGGAGACCGAGCGGCATATCCAGGAAGCGCTGCGCATCAGTCCGCGCGACGCCTACGCATGCGCCTGGATGGTGTTTGCGGCTTTCGCCAAGCTCGGCGAGGGCAAGGACGAGGAGGCGGTGGCCTGGGCGAGCCGCGCGATCGAGGCGAGTCCTGGCTTCATGTCCTCGTATTTCCTGCTCGCGGCCGCCCTCGTTCGTCTTGGGCGGATGACGGAGGCGCGAGAGACGGTGCGCGCCGGGCTTGCCCTCAACCCATCTTTCACCATCGCCCGCTACCGGGCTTCTCCGTCCAGCGACAATCCCGATTACCTCGCCGCCCTCGCCCATATCCTCGCCGCCCTGCGCGAGGCGGGTGTTCCGGAAGGCTGATGGTTCGCCGAGGCGCCTCCTTCTTTGGTTGGAGCCGGGTGGGGCCTGAAGCCGTTAGCCGGCGTCGTCGGTCTTGGCCGCTTTCGGCTTCACGCCTGCGGGCTTGCCGAGGTCGCGCAAGGAGCCGTTCTGCGCGATCATCTGGCGGATCGCCTCGACATTGGCGCGCGCTGCGTCGGCGGAGAGGTCGGCCCGGCCGACCGTCTCGGCGTCTCCGAACTTGCCTTCCAGCGCGAGCACCAAAGCGAGGTCGCCGCGCATGCGCGCGTCGGCCTTCGGACTCGCGACGGCTTGTTTCAGCGCCTGCTCCGCCTCCGGCAGTTTTTTGGCCAGAGCAAGCGAGAGCCCCATATTGGCGAGGACGCTCGGCTCGCCCGGCGCGATCTTGAGCGCTTCATGGTAGAATTGCATCGCCGTCGCGTGATCGCCAAGCCGGTCGGCGACCGTGCCCTGCACCGACATGACGTCCCAGCGCGGATCGTCGGGCGTATAGGCATGGGCGAGCACATCCTTGGCTTGCGTGAGCTGGCCGGCGTCGGCGAGCGCCTTGCCATATTCGCCAAGCAGGTCGAAATCCTTCGGGGCCTTGATCGCGGCCGTCTGGATGACCGCGACGGCCTCGTTGTACCGGGTCAGCGCCCGCAAAGCGCGCGCATATTCGATCGAAGCGGTCTTCTCGCCCGGATCGCGGTCGTAGCGCTTGCCCAATTCGGCGGCGTAAGCCCGAAGCTTCGCCTCGTCCGTCGGCTGGCTCGCCGACGATGGAATGGAGCCGGTGACGTCGCCGAAGTCGTGGCAGCCGGCGAGCGGGGCAGCGACAGCCGCGAGCGCGGCGGCGAACAACGCGCGCAAGCGGACAGCGCTGGAAGACAATCGCGGCATTGGAGCCCCAGGGCGGACAGAACAGCGTTAACGAGGTTGCCTCCCCAACCTTGCTCCGGGCTGCCCCTCGGGTCCCGCCTGCGCTTGATCGAAAGGTCGACCGAACGTGTTCTTCACTTGGCCGGCGGCATTCCTCGCTATGCATCCGGCTTTGGGCGAGCGCCGAGACCCTCTGGCGCCGCCCTCATCCGGGTCCTGGCGCGTTCACCAGCCGAATCGGCTGGCCGTCCAAGAAGGCCTCAGCGTTCTCGATGCTCTGCGAATAAAACTGGCGCCACGTCTCGGCCACTCCGTAGCCGAGATGGGGCGTCAGCACCGTATTGTCTAAAGCTCGGAGCCGGTGGTCCGGCGGCAGCGGCTCCTTGTCGTAGACGTCAAGCGCAGCAACGATCTTGCCCGCCTGAACCGCGGCGAGGAGAGCCGCCTCGTCGACGATGGGTCCGCGCGACGTGTTGATCAGGATCGCGCCCTGTTTCATGCGGGCGATGTCCTCGGCGCCGATCAGGCCGCGGGTGCGCGACGACAAGACCATATGGATCGAAACGACGTCGGCGCCGCTCATGAGATCCGCCTTGCCGACGAGGAAGGCGCCGGCCTCTTTGGCTTTGGCTTCGGTCAAGTTCGGACTCCAGGCGATGACCCTCATGTCGAGCGCGAGCGCATAGCGCGCGAGACGCGCCCCGAGACGGCCGAGGCCCACGATGCCGAGGGTCTTGCCGGCAAGCTCCATGCCCACAGGCACGCCACGCTGGAAGCCGCCGCCGCGCATGGCCTTGTCGGCAGCCGGAATCGCACGGGCGGCAGCAATCATCAGACCAAGCGCAAGCTCGGCCGTCGCGTACGGAGCGCCGCTGGGCTGAGTGTTGCAGACCGTCACGCCCTGACGCGTGCAAGCCTCGACGTCCACCGTTGGGTTCGAAGGGCCGGTGATCCCGATCATGCGCAGCCTGGGAAGACGGCGGATCAGAGTCTCGGGAAATGCGGTGCGCTCACGCATTGTCAGGAGAATGTCGAACTCTTCCAGCGCGCGAGCGGCCTCATCCTCAGAGCCGAAAGCATCGGCAAAAAACACAAGCTCCGCGCGAGCGCCGAGCTTCGACCAGTCGGCGCTCGTTCGCGCGACGCCTTGCCAATCATCGAGGATCGCAATCTTCACCATCGTCATTCTCTTTCTTGGGATCGTCAGAGCCGCTGCAGCGTTGTCTTACCGCCGATCGCCCCGGTCGCGCGTTTCCTCAGCCTTATAGAGCGGCGACGCAGCCAATCTCGATATCGAACGGCCCTGGCCGGGCGGGGACACTCATGAATATGCGCTGGCGGGTCCTTCGGACCGTTGTGCTTGAGCGCCTGTTCCAACGACGAGCCCGCGGGTGTCGGCGATTGACGCCCCCTCGCACCACGTTGCGCGCGGCCCGCGCTCGCGCTCAGGCGCTGATCGGTCGCAGCAGGTCCGAAATCCCTGACAGATCCGCCACAGGCGCCGTCGTCGCGACACGGGAAATCCGCGTACCCAGAATGGTGGGAGCCTTCGCATCGGGCCGAATCCTGAACCCGCGCACGGCTCATAGTCAGTACATGGGTGGAATGATCTGGGGCGTCGGCTCCGCCATTCATGAGCAGACGGAGATTGACCCGCGCGCGTCGCGATGCGTCACTGCGCGCGGCCGGCGCCGGGAAGGACCTTAGGTTGCCCGAAAGCCGGGCGTCATAAAAAACCCCGGGCCTGAGCCCGGGGCAAAACATGGCGACCCAGATTTTTTCAGTCTACGCCAAGTTGGCGCGCTGCTTCTGGCGGTTGAAGGCAACGAACCCGAGGCCGGCAAAGCCGACCAGCATCATCGCCCATGTCTGAGGCTCTGGGACCGGGGTTTGGGATTCGAACTCGAGCGCCTGCCGGAAGCCCGACGGTGTTACGCCATTAAGTCCGTTGATCACGATCTGGAACGGGTCGGCGAACGCTCCGAGCTGAGGCAAGGGCCCCGCCGGGAACGGAGCGACAAAGCCAGAAGTGCCTTCACCGTTTCCCGAGTAACCTGGCACCGGAGTCGGTCCTATCGTCTGGCCAAAGATGCCGCCGGTCTGCGTGATCGTTCCGCCGTTTGCGTCCGTCCATTGGGTGAAGTCGGCGATGAAGTTCACGGCCACCGCCGCGGGGATGCCGATCTGTTCAATTGACCAGTTCTGTCCTCCCGATGAGAGCGGTCCGCCGGTCGCCTGATAGTTGAACACCGCCCATTCTTTGCCGCCGCCACCGGAAACCACATCGATGGTCAAGGTGAGCGCGCCTCCATCCAGACTTTGAGCTACGCCCGGAGTGAAGGTGACCGTGTTGCTTCCGCCGACAGCCGGCGAGTTCTGGGTGGTGATGGTGAAGCTGCCACCATTGGTGAACAGTTGAGCATGCGCGCCGGTCGCAAGCGCTATTAAACCAACAGATAAGAATATGCCTTTCATGGTCTGTTTCCCCCAAGTTGAGGAACGACACGGAGGTCGTTTTCCGCGCGTCAAGAAGCGCCGCTCGAAAAAATTGCGGTAGCTTTATGTCATTGTCAATGATTTTTTACCAAGAAAACCGGCTTTATCGCTTCGCCGGTTGTGTCGGGCGCGCCGCGGGATCTGGCCCAATCGTTGGCCAGACGCGCGCGCTCCGCGAGCAACCCGTTGGTTTCGTGGGGGAATAGCCGATGGCGCCGGCGAACGAGGGTCAAAAGGGCTTGAGAACGTCTCTAGGCCGGGTCGCTGACCGGCCGACCGCAGAAGCGTCGCCCCCGGAACCTTCGCCGTCACTTGCGCCGGGAATGCGCCCGCGCCACATACTCGTCAGTCCCGCTTCGCCCAAAAGCGGGCGCCCGGGAGCTAGAGCCATGCCGCAGACCAACAGCCGCTTTTTCGACGATCTTTCGCGTCTCATGACCGACGCCGCGGGGCTCGCGGACGGCGCGAAACGCGAGGCGCAGACCTTCGCCCGCTCACAGATGGAGCGGATGATGGCGGGGATGAATGTGGTGACCCGCGAGGAGTTCGAGGCGGTGAAGGAGATGGCGGCGCGCGCCCGCGACGAGAACGAGAAACTTGCCGCAAGGGTAGCCGCGCTGGAAGCCAAGCTCAACGAGCCAAGGCCTTGATCCGACTCGCGTTCCCAGACCCCTGGCCTTACCAGAGCCTTGATTCCGTTTACTAAATTTTGTGAACATGAGAGGTAAACGGTTTACGAACGGGCGCGAATCAGCAAGGTTGTAGCGGGTTGCGCGACTGAACGGTCGAGGCGCCCTCCGCTCCGTTCCTCGTTCCCGCGAAAGACCCCTGATGTCCCTCATCGAAACCAGCGCCGGCGAGCGTCGCGAGCATCCCGTCGACGTGGTCGAGCGCTTGGCCGCCGTCAACGAATGGACGTTCGATCGGGCCGAGACGGATGAGATTTCGATCCTGGTCTCAGGCAAGTTCGCCAATTACGACGTCGCCTTCACCTGGCTGCCGGAGATGGAATCGCTGCATGTGAGCTGCTCGTTCGATCTCAAGACGCCCGCGCACAAGCGCGCCGCGATCGGCGAACTGACGCAGCTCATCAACGAGCAATTGTGGCTTGGGCATTTCGACCAGTGGAGCCAGCAGGACGTCGTGATGTTTCGCCACGCCTTGTGCCTGGCGGGAGGCGCGGGCGCGAATGACGCGCAGTGCACCGCCGTGGTCAATGCGGCTCTCGAAGCCTGCGAAACCTATTACCAGGCGTTCCAGTTTGTCCTCTGGGCCAATCGCGGACCGCGCGAGGCGATCGCCTTCGCCGCATTCGAGACCCGCGGCGCGGCCTGAGGCGGGCCGGGCACAAAAGGCTGGATCGAGTTTGCCTGCGCGGGCATAACTCAGCTTCCATGCTCCCGCGGTTACGCCAAGCGACCGAGCTCGACCTGCCGCGCATTTCCGAGGTGCGGCAGGGAACGGCTGAAAATCGGCTCGAAGACCCGTCGCTCGTCACACCCGCGGAAGTGGAGTGGTATCTGAATGAAGCCATTTTCCTTGTTTCCGAGGACGAGGCCGGAATTCAAGGCTTTGCCTGCGCCAACCATCAGACCGGCTACGTTTGGGCGCTGTTCGTGATCGACGGGGCTCAGGGTCAAGGCCACGGGACTGCGCTCCTCAACCAAGTGCTTGAGCGATTTCGGCAGGCTGGACACCGGCAAGCGTTTCTCACAACCGGCAAAGATACCAAGGCTGCAGGCTTTTACCGGTCAATGGGCTGGACGCAGACAGGCGTCGACAGACGCGGCGAGGCGGTTTTTCGGCTCTGGCTTTAAGAACGACTGGCGCTCGGGCTCGATTGCGTGTAAGAGCCGCGCCTTCGCGATTTCCGGGCCTCGCCGCCCGCTTAAGATTTTGGAGTCCCCGGTGGCCGTCCCCAGACGCAAAACTTCGCCCTCGCGCCGCGGCATGCGCCGCTCGGCCGATGCGCTGAAAGCGCCCTCTTATGTCGAAGACAAGGATTCGGGCGAACTGCGCCGACCCCATCACATCGACCTCAAGAGCGGCATGTATCGCGGCCGCCAGGTGCTGAAGCCGAAGTCGAAGACCGCCGACGCGTGAGTCCGCCGGCGAGACGGTTCGCCTTCGCCTGCGATTGAGTGGCTCGTATAGAGTAATCGCTGCCGCCTGTCTCTGCGGGCCGCGTTTTGGAGCCCCTATCGTCATCGCTGGGCTCGACCCGGCCAGCCGTGGTTGTGACCTCAAGATGAGCGGGCTCGAGCGGGCGCTCGACCTGATCGGCGGCCAGATCGACGCGGGACAACCTTCGGCGGCGCATGCCTTCGTTCGCATCCTCGACCATCTGAACCGGCTCGCGCCGGATCGCCTGCGCCTCAAGACCGCATTTCAAAGAGTGGGCGACGAGGTCGACAAGATGGAAGATCGGCTCGGCCGCCTCGACGCCGCGCGCGAGGCCCTGGCGCTGAGACAAGCCGAAACGGCCGCGAAAGGCCTGCGAAACCGCGAACCCTTGATATCCGGACGCGAAACGCGAAATGATCTCAGAGGTTAAGGGGGCCGTTGCGAAACGTTTCGTTTCGCATGGCGAAATGACCCCTCCGGCCCCAAAAGGGGAAGGAAGCGCGCAAAAGTTGCGCGAAAGCGCACTTAAGCCCCTGAAATCGTTGGCGCGCGTAAACTTGTGCGCAAGGTCCGGGGCGCCTCAACCGGCGAGCAGGCCCTTCACGATCGCGCTCGCCTTGGCGAAATCCATTTCGCCGGCGTGCGCGGCCTTCAGCGCATTGACGACCTTGCCCATGTCCTTGATGCTCGCCGCGCCGGTCGAGGCGATGGCGGCCTTGGCGGCGGCGGTCACCGCCGCTTCGTCCATCTGCTTCGGCAGGAATTCGCCGATCACCTTGATCTCGGCATTCTCCTGCTCGGCAAGCTCCTTGCGCCCGGCTTCCGCGTAGATCGTCGCAGATTCCTGGCGGGACTTCACCATCTTGGTGAGCAGCGCGAGTTCGTCGGCCCGGCTCACGATCTTGCCCGCGCCGCGCGCCTCGATCTCCCGCTCTTTCAGCGCCGCCATGATGAGACGGAGCGCGCCGACGCGAACCTTGTGGCCGCCCTTCATCGCCTCTTTCATCTGCGTGGCCACGGTCTCGCGCAATGGCGCTGAATCGGGCATGGAACTCCTCAATCGTTGGATGAGCGCGCCAAGCTTGACGCGCGGCAAAGGCGGCGCTTAAGCACAGCCGCATGTCACGCGCAACACAACCCGACTTGCCGCTCGAGCCAGACAATGCAGCCCCCGGTTGGCGTCCGCGCGTCGCGACCGGCATGATCGTTCTCGCCGACGGGACGGTGATCGAGGGCTTCGGCGTCGGCGCGATTGGCTCCGCGGTCGGCGAGGTTTGCTTCAACACGGCGATGACAGGCTACGAGGAAATCCTGACGGATCCTTCCTACGCCGCCCAGATCGTCACCTTCACCTTCCCGCATATAGGGATCGTCGGCGTCAATGACGAGGACATCGAGGTCGTCAACGCGGCCTCCGCGACCGCCGCGGTCGGCGCCGTCATGCGGGCCGACATCGCGGGCCCATCGAACTTCCGCGCTCACGGCGCGCCTCGACAGCTGGATGAAGGCGCGCGGGGTCATCGGCGTAACCGGCGTCGACACGCGCGCGCTGACCACCCTCATCCGCGAGCGGGGCATGCCGAACGCGGTCATCGCCCACTCGCCCGACGGCGCCTTCGATCTCGACGCTTTGCGCGCCAAAGCAGCCGCCTGGCCCGGCATCGATGGGATGGACCTCGTTCCGGCGGTGGGCTCGACCCAGCGCTCCGATTGGGACGAGACCAGCTGGACGCTGGACGATGGCTACGGGTCGCGGCAGGCGACGCGCTTTCACGTGGTCGCGATCGACTATGGGACCAAGCGCAACATTTTGAGGTTGCTCAACGACTGCGGCTGCGCGGTGACCCTGGTCCCGGCGAGCGCGAGCGCCGAGGACATCCTGGCGCTCAAGCCCGACGGGGTCGTGCTCTCCAACGGCCCGGGCGACCCGGCGGCCACGGGGGAATACGCCGTGCCGACGATTCAGGCGCTCCTGGAAACGAAGGTGCCCCTGTTCGGGGTCTGTCTCGGCCACCAGCTCCTCGGGCTCGCGGTTGGCGGGCGGACGGTCAAGATGCCCCAGGGCCATCACGGCGCGAACCATCCGGTCAAGGATTTCACCACCGGCAAAGTCGAGGTCGTGTCGATGAACCACGGCTTCGCGGTCGATCGGGCGAGCCTGCCCGCGAACGCCGAGGAAACGCACGTGTCGCTGTTCGACGGCTCGAATTGCGGCCTTGCGCTTGCCGACCGGCCGGCTTTCTCGGTGCAATATCATCCGGAGGCCTCGCCGGGCCCGCGCGACAGCCATTATCTCTTCCGCCGGTTCGTCGATTTGATCGCCGCCTCCAAGGCTGACGCGACGCGAGCGGCCTAAGGCCCCGGACGTCCGCGGGTCTCGCTGACCGGCTCGTAGGTGAATTCCTGCACCCCGACGTCGACCACCACGTCGCTCTTGACCCGCGCGTTGATCGCCGCGACGAGCGTCTTGCTCATCTTCGCGAAATCGAAGCGGTCGAGATGGTCGAAGTCGACCGTGTCGTCATTGTAGACATAGCGAAACGCCTCATCGACCAGGATCGAATCCGGCGCCATCGCGGCTGTCTTCAGCGCATTCATGTCGACGGTGTAGCTCAGGAGCATGACCGCATAGCCCTTGATCACGCCGTCCTTGATGCGAGGGACATTGATCTCATGCGTCTTGCGCGCCTCGGTCGCCCTTGTGGCGGCGGCGCCGGCGTGCGGCTGACGCATCGCGGCGACCTTGTCGGCTCCCATTTCGCCCGCGAGCACGCCGGCCACAGCGGCAAGACCAATGAGCGCGGCCTTGATCATTCGCCCGACCGGCTCCAGGCGAGGGCGGTGTAGGTGCCATCGGATTGGCCGTCCTGGATGGCGCGGGTGATGATCTCCGAGACGGCTTCGCAAGCCTTGAGCTGCACCGCGAGCAACCGCCGATTGATGTCGAGCTTCGCGTGAAGGTCAGCCAGCGCATCGCGCAGGGGCCCCCCCGGTGGCGCGCCGGCGAGCGCCGGAATGAGGCGATTGAGCTCGAGCAGGCTCTGGTTCTTGGCTTGACTGTAGGTCTCGTATTTGACCCTGCGGCCCTGTTCGAGGTCACGGTTCTCAGCCTCGACCGTGGCGACCAGCCGTTCGATGATCGGCGCCGCCGCGGCCGCCGGCGGGGATAGCGCTCGACGCAGCGCTTGGCTCATGTCCGTTTAGCCCCAGCGAACAGGACGGCGCCGTTCTCGGGTTCAGCGGCGGCCGGGCTCGACAGAATGTTGGCGCTCATTTGAGTGGCGGAAGCCCCGACGGTCTTCGCCGCTTCACCAACGCGCCCTGGCTGCGAGCCGATCTCATGGGAGGCGAATAGGCGCCTGGCGAGGCCGAGCTTGCCGGATTTGGCGATTTGCGTCGACACCTGCTCGGCGAGCATCGATCGCCACATGTCGCCGGCCGTTCCCTGGCCGAAGACCTCGCCTGTGTCTTTCGGCAAGAGTTCGCTCACGAACGAATTCAGCATCATCGCCTCGAACTGGGTCTTCGCTTGACCAAGCTTATCCGCTCCGCCTGGCGCCGTTGCGAGACGCGACCGCATGTCGGCGGCGCTCGCAAGGGGGGCTGTCGTTGCGCTTGCCGCGCCGGCCGCCTGATTCAGGCTTGAGACAAAGTCGGCCGGTGAGGCGTTCGAACCCGCAAGCGCACTAAGCCGCTGAGCGGCGAGGGTCGCGCGCGACGGATCGGCGGCGCTCGCCACCTCGAGGATGACATCTGTACGAGGATTGAAGGCCATCGGGCGCCGCCAAACGTGCGTAGGAGGCCCAACGTCCTCCTTCGGCCTTACGTCGAGCTTGCGCTGCGCGCGAGCGCATGTTCGATGATTTCGATGAGCTCCTTGCGCTCGTTTAAGCGCCGATCGTCGAGGGCGGCGGCTTCAATCGCGAGCTCCACAAGCTTCGCTCGCGTCCCTTGGGCGAGCACGCTGCGGCGCGCGCTTTCGTGCTCGCGCGCCAACTGATCGAGCTTGAGTTGCACCATCCGAATGCGGCGCGCGATCAGTCCGGCTTGAGCGCCATAGGCAAGCTCGCCCGCCTCCAGCGCGTCGAAAACCGCCTTCAGGTCGTCGTTCAATCGCAGCTGCTGGCGGTCGAGCGAATGAAGCCTTGAACGCCCGACATGGTGCATGAGCGTTTGAAGCCGGCCGAGGCGCGTCAGCGCGTCGAGGCGTCTTTTCATCGCTAGCCGGAGATGAGCCAGACGCCGAAGCCGCTGATAAACGCTTCGATCGCCGGTTTGATGGTGAAGTAAAGCAGCAGCAGGCCGCCCGCGGCGACAAATGGCGTCGCGACGAAAAAGACCTGGACCTGCGGCGTCAGCCGGTTGACCAGCGCCAGCGCGAGATTGACCACCAGCGCGTAGATCACATAGGGCGAGGTGATCCTGAGCGCGAGGCGGAACGATTCGCCGAGCGCGTCGGCGATCTGCTTCAACGCCAGTCGCGCATTGAAGTCAGCGCCAATCGGCACGACGTCGTAAGAGGCGACGAGGCCGCGCAACAGCTCCCAATGAAGGTTGGCCGCGAACAGGAGCGCGATCGCGGCGAACGAGATGAGCGTCGCCAACGGCGCCATCGGCTCATCGCCTTCGATCTGGAATCCGGACGGACTGGAGAATCCAAGCATCGAGGCGGCGCCGACCGCCAGCGCCTCGAGAGCGAAATAAAATAGCCTCGCCAGGACGCCGATCATGGCGCCGACGAGCGACTCGATAGCGATCGTCTTGAGGGCGAGGATCGGATTGTCCGCAAGCGCTTCGCTTGGCACCCGCTCGAGCAGGAGCGGCGTCAGCGTCAGGGTGACCGCCAACGCCACGAACAAGCGAACCTGGGTCGGAATTTGCGTGTTCGAGAATCCGGGCGCCAGCATCAGGCATCCGCCGATGCGGCAAAACAGCACGAAGGCGCCGAGCGCCGCCCTGGGCGCGAGCGCGGCGTGAGGCGCCGCCATCGCCCCCGCGACGAGCCCAGTCACGGGATCGCGCCCAATGACTTGACCTCGAACCCGCGTGCGATTTCGAGCTGCGACAGAACCGCCAACGTCGGAAACATGCGCTCGATGATCATGCGAACATAGGGCCGCGTCTCGGGAGCCGTGACGAGGGCGAACAAACGCCGCTCGTCCATCCGTTTGCGGATCGCCGCGGAAGCCTCGGCCGCGAATTGCTCCATCAGCCTGGGATCGATGTCGAATTCGACCACGTCTCCCTTGGCGTCGCGCTTGAGAGCTTGATGGAACGCGAGATCCCAGCGGTTGCCGAGTCTCAAGACGGCGAGCGCGCCTTCGTCGGCGAGGTCGCCGCAGATCTGTTGGGAGAGCCGGATGCGCACCTGCTCGACAATCTGCTCAGGCCTTCGCACGTGGGGCGCCACTTCCGCCACCGCCTCCAGAATAAGACTGAGGTTGCGAATGGAGACGCGCTCGGCAAGCAGAAGTTTCAAAGTCGCGAGCAGCGTCGATTGCGAGATTTGCGACGGGCACATGTCGTCGAGCAGCCGCTTGTAGTCGGGCTCGAGCCGATCCAGCAGCGCGCGCATATCCTTGTATGACAAAAGGTGAGCGAGGTTGTTGTGGATCACCTCGCTCAGATGGGTGAGCAGTACCGAGACAGGATCGACCGGCCTGAAGCCGGCGCGTCTTGCGTCCTTGACGAAAGCCTCGGGAATCGCGATCGCGCGTATGCCAAAGGCGGGTTCGCGCACTTCGTCGCCCGGCAAGTTGGGCCGCGTTCCGTCGCCGATGACGATCAGGTGGTCGGTCACCCGCAATTCCTGGGTCGCGACCGCTGCCCCGTGGATTTTGATCTGGTAGGTCCTTGGCGCCGCCTTGATATCGTCGGAGAGGCGGATCTCCGGGACCACGAAGCCATACTGGCGCGCGAACTTGCGCCGCATCTTGCCGATCCGCGAGCCAATCTCGTCGCGCGAAGACAGCAGCGCGGCGTTGAGCTCCTTGCTGAGGACCAGTTCGATCTCGAAGGACTTGAGCTGTTCCTTGATTGACGAGCGCGCTTCAGCCTTGGCCCGCTCCTCCTTCGCCGCGGCCTTCGCCGCCTCCGCGGAGCGGTCCTTCTCGAGACGCCGGGGAATGGCGACGCCGACGAACGCCATCAGGCCGCCAATGAGCGCGAAAGGCAGGAAAGGCAGCCCGGGAACGGCGCCGAGCACCGCCATCGCCAGCGCGGCGAGAAAGAGAGCGTTCGGATAGCCGCTCAACTGGTCGATTACGGCCTTGTCGGCCGAGCCCCGCGTGCCGCCCTTGGCCACGAGCAGGCCGGCGGCGAGCGAGATGATGAGCGCCGGGATCTGCGTCACCAGGCCGTCGCCGACGGAGAGCTTGGTGAAGACATCGGCCGCGGAGCCCAGCGTCAGCCCGTGCCGGGTGACGCCGATGACGATGCCGCCGAAGATGTTGACGGCGAGAATGATGAGCCCGGCGATCGCGTCGCCCCGAACGAATTTCGAGGCGCCGTCCATCGAACCGAAGAAGGCGCTTTCCTCCTCGAGCTCCCGCCTGCGCGCCTGCGCAACCTTCTCGTCAATGAGACCGGCCGACAGGTCGGCGTCGATCGCCATCTGCTTGCCGGGGATGGCGTCGAGGGTGAAGCGCGCCCCAACCTCGGCGATGCGGGTCGCGCCCTTGGTGATGACCAGGAAGTTGATCGTCACCAGAATGAGAAAGACGATGATGCCGATGACGAAGTCGCCGCCCATCACCAGGCGGGCGAAGCCGCCTATGATGTAGCCCGCCGATGTCGGTCCCTGTTCGCCCCGGGACAGGATGAGCCGTGTGGTCGAAATGTTGAGCGCGAGCCTCAGGATTGTCGCGACCAGGAGCACGGTCGGGAAGGCCGAGAACTCGAGCGGCTTCTGGATCCAGAGCGCCACCATCAGAATCAGCACCGAAAGCGCGATCGACAGCGCGAGGCCGAAATCGATCATCACCGCCGGAACGGGGAGGAAGAACAGGCAAAGAATGACGACGATGCCAGCGGCGAACGCGATGTCCTTGCCGCCGCGGTTTGCCGCCGGCGCGCTCCCCACCGCCGTCAATGACATCGCCGCCCTCGCTCAATCCAGCGCAAGCACACGGGCGCCGGTGCGCGGAAGAATGTGGCGCGAAGCTTGCGCGAGGGTCGAAGCGCCCGCCGGCGCTCCCCTTCGGTCCGTCCTCGTCTGGGGTGGATTCGGGCCAGGTGGGCTTAGAAAGGGAATCCGACATTTTCGTGCGAGAATCCGATTTCCATGCTCCTTATCTCTCGCTCGCGCGGGCCCGCCCTGCCACGTAGTGTGCGCGGTCGATTTTTTTATTTTTATCACCCACAACCCATTGCGAAGGCTCGATTCGACAAAATACACGCTAGCTTTTTTGTAGCGCTTACTCGCATTTGCTAGCGCTTACTCGCATTTGCTAGCGTTTACGCGCATTTATGCGCGTTTAGCTGGTTCGTTCCGGGCCCAGGCTGGAGCGGATTGCTTGGGCTTGTCGAGACGAATGACGGTCCAACAGGATTGAAGCGTCTCGCGTTTTGGCTCAATCAATGGCATCCGGAATCGCGCCTCAACGATGATCGCTCCAGCCTCGCCCGTCTTCTCCCAACGTCATCTCCTCGGCGTCGAGCACCTGTCGCGGGACGAGATCGTGGCGTTGCTCGATCTTGCCGACGAAGCCGTCATCATCTCGCGCCAGGTCGAGAAGAAACGCTCCACTTTGCGTGGCCGCACCCAGATCAATCTGTTCTTCGAGGCGTCGACCCGCACGCAGTCGTCGTTCGAGCTCGCGGGAAAACGCCTTGGCGCAGACGTGATGAACATGGCGGTCGGGGCGTCGAGCGTCAAAAAGGGCGAGACGCTGATCGACACCGCGATGACCTTGAACGCCATGCGACCCGACATTCTGGTGGTGCGGCACCATCACGCGGGCGCGGTGCATCTGCTCGCCCGCAAAGTCGATTGCTCGGTGGTCAACGCGGGCGACGGCGCCCACGAGCATCCGACCCAAGCGTTACTCGACGCGCTGACGATCCGGCGCAATCTCGGCCGCATCGAGGGCCTGACCGTTGCGATCTGCGGCGATATCCTCCACTCGCGCGTGGCGCGCTCGAACATCCTGCTCTTGAGCAAGCTCGGCGCCTATGTGCGGGTCGTCGGCCCCTCGACCCTTCTTCCAGCTGGCGTCGAGCGCATGGGCGTCGAGGTCGCCCGCGACATGCGTTCAGGTCTCAAGGACGCCGACATCGTCATGATGCTGCGCTTGCAGCGCGAGCGCATGAGCGGCGCTTTCGTGCCGTCGGCGCGCGAATACTTCCGCTATTTCGGCCTGGACCAGGAAAAGCTCAGCTACGCCAAGCCGGGCGCCCTCGTCATGCATCCTGGGCCGATGAACCGCGGAGTCGAGATCGACACGCTGGTCGCCGATAGCCCGCAGTCGCTCATCCGCGAACAGGTGGAGATGGGGGTCGCCGTCCGTATGGCCGTCCTGGAAGCGCTCGCGCGCAACATTCCGAACGCATGAAATCATTGAGCCGCCGTGTCGCGTCGCGGCTCTCCGCCGAGCACGAATCGCGAGAAGGCCAGAGACTGTCGCGCCGCCTCGTCCATCTGGGCTTCGTCGGCGTTGTCGCTCAGGTCGCGCCAAACTCGGATGTCGTTTCCGACTTGACCGCCGATCTTCACGAAGGGTTCCATAACGACCGCACCGGAATATCCGATCTCACGCAGCGCCGTGCCGATTTCGTGCCAGGGCAGGCCGCCTTTGCCGGGAACGCGGCGGTTGTTCTCGCCGGTATGGAAATGGCCGAGCAAGGGGCCCGCGGTTCGGATCGCTTTGCCGAAACTATCCTCCTCGATGTTCATATGGAACGTGTCGAGCATAACCTTGACGTTGGGCTTGTCGACCTCCCGGACGAAAGCGACGCCCTCTTCGGCGGTGTTGAGGACATGGTTCTCGAACCGGTTGAGCACCTCGAGGCACAGATTGACGCCGAGATCGGCTGCAAAATCGGCGAGGCTCGAGATGCCCTCGAGGCCCCTCGCCCTGTCTCCGGGTTTGTCAACGGGCTTGGAGTAATCGATTGGCCAATAGGAGTGGAGGGCGCCGCCGATGATGTGGATATCGAGCTTGGCGAGGTTGGTCAGCGTCTCCTCGAAAAAGGCGCGTCCCGCTTTTCTGATCGCCGGATCGGCGGAAGAGAGGTTTCTCTGCTGGGATGGACCCAAGCCAGCCGTGATCGTAATGCCGTTGTCTCGAGCGGAGCGGCCCACTTCGGCGATATGCGCCGGGCTATAGCTGTTGAGGTGGTGAGCGGCGATCTCGATGACGTCGAAACCCAGCTTGGCGACTTTCTCTACATATTTCAGGCAGTCGGCGCTCCACTCCTGCTCCCAGTACGAATAGTAAATGCCGAATTTCAATTACGTCTCCATGTCTGAAGAGGAAGCGTCACACCTGGGCGCTCAGGCAGCCGGCTCCGAATGCGCCCCGACGATATGGGCGACAACCGCGTTCATGCTGGTGTCGCGGGTCGCGTCGTCCGCGATGACCTGACCCTGGCGCAAGACGACGATGCGGTCGCAGACCGAGAACACGTCGGTCAAGCGGTGGCTGATCAAGATGACGGAAATGCCGTCCCTCTTGAGAGCGCGGATGAGGTCGAGCACATGCTCGACCTCGCGGACGGCGAGCGCTGCGGTCGGCTCGTCCATGATGACGAGCTTCGGGTTGAAGGTGAGCGCGCGGGCGATCGCGACCGATTGCTGCTGGCCGCCGGACAATTGTCCGGCCATCTGTGTGACCGAGGGAATGCGCGCCCCGAGCCGCGCGACCATCGTTTCAGCCTCGTTGCGCATGCGGCCCGTGTCGATGAACCTCATGCCGAGGAGGGAGCGCGTGAGCTCACGGCCGAGAAAGATGTTCGAGGCGACGTCGCGCATGCGGGCGAGCGCGAGATCCTGGTAGATCATTTCGATGCCGGCTTGACGAATTTCACCTGGGTCCTTGCCGACGATTGAGGCGCCGTCAAAGCGGATCTCGCCAGAATCGGGACGATGGACGCCGGTGATCGTCTTCATCAGCGTGGACTTGCCGGCGCCATTGTCGCCGACCAGCGCGACCGCGCTGCCCGCCCCGACCGAAAAGGTGACTCCACGCAAAGCTTCAATGGCGCCGAAGCTCTTGCGGACGTCCGTGAGCTCGAGGAGGCTCATCGTCGCCAGCCTTCCCTGCTATTGATGCGGTCGAGCCACACAGCGAGGATTAAGACCGCGCCAATGGCGATCTGCTGGTAGAAGGGCCGGACGGCCATCAGGTTCAGTCCGTTTTGCAGCACGCCCATGATCAGCGCGCCGATCAGTGTGCCCACGACGCTGCCGCGGCCGCCAAACAGGTTCGTTCCGCCGAGAATGGTCGCGGTGATGGCCGTCAGCTCATAGCTCAGGCCCGCGGTGGGCTCGCCCGAGTTGATGCGCGCGGCGAACAAGAGACCGGCGAGGCCGGAGAGCAAACCGGACAGCGTGTAGAGCAGCACTTTCATCCGCTCGACGCGAACGCCCATCGCGCGCGCCGCGCCCTCGTTGTCGCCAATGACCTGGGCGTAGACTCCAAACCGCGTGTGAGCGAGCAGCACATGCGCGACGAGCGCGGCGAGTAGAAGGACAATGACCGGGGTCGGCACACCGAATGGCCGCCCTTGGCCGAGCCAGACGATTTCCGGGGGCAGGCCATAGATCGAGACGCCGTTGCTCAGCACCAAGGCGAATCCGCGCGCAACGCCGAGCATGCCGAGCGTGACGATGAACGGGGGGATTGCGCCTTTGGTGATGAGGAAACCGTTGAGCGCGCCAGTGAAGGCGCCCATCGCGAGACAGCCGAAGACGCCGATCCACCAAGGTAGATCGAGGTTGGAGGTGAGCATTGCGCCGACGACGCCCGAGACCGCGAGTATCGACCCAACCGAGAGATCAATCCCTGCCGAACAGATGACAAACGTCATGCCGATCGCCAGGACCCCGAACACCGAGGTAGAGAGCAGGATGTTGAGGATGTTCGAGACGGACAGGAAGGCGTTCGACAGAAGCGCCATCGCGATGCAGAGAACCGCGAGCACGATGAGCGATTCCAGACGCACGGCGCCGCCGCCGGCGAAGCGCGCGCGCCAGGACGCGGACGGAGCGGGGGTTGACGCCGAAGTCACAAACACGATCCTTGAATCAACCGGCGCCGCCCGCTCACCGAGCGGGCGGCGCCGGTCCGGCTTACTTCACATATTGCAGCAACGGATCCTTGTTCGCCTCGATCACCTCCTTGGTCAGCACGAGGGTCGGGACATAGGTCATTTCCGGGACTTTTTCGCCGGCCAGCACCTTCTTGACGTCCTCGACCGCCTGCATCCCGACAAGATAGGGCAATTGCGCGACTGAGGCGTTGAGACGGCCGGCCTTGATCGATTTGACCGCGTTGGAATTGCCGTCGACGCCGATCACGATCAGCTTGTCCTTGCCGGCCGAGCGCGCCGCTTCGACCGCGCCGAGCGCCATGTCGTCGTTGGCGCAGAAGATGGCGACCAAGTCCGGCGTGCGCTGCAGCGTGTCATTGGTGATGTTGGCGGCCTTCAGGCTGTCCCAGTCGCCGGGCAGGGAGGCGGCGATGGTGAGGCCCGGCGCCTTGTTCTTGAGTTCCTCGGCGAAGCCATGTGCGCGCTTCTCCCCGGTAATGTTGCCGGAAAGGCCTTCGATCACCAGCACGGGTCCTTTGGCGTCCTTGCCGAGCACGCTGACCAGATAGTCCGCGCCCTTCGCGCCTGCCGCCTCGTTGTCCGACCCGATATGGAACGCGACCTCGACGCCGGCCTTTTTGGTGATGGCGGGGTCAAGGTTGTTGTCCAGGTCGACGACCGGGATCTTCATATCGTTCGCCTGTTTGAGGCAGGGCAGAAGGATCGTCGAGTTGATCGCCGCGGTGATCATCGCCGCCGGTTTCTTCTGCAGCATGGTGTTGCAGGCGTTGAGCTGCGGCTCTGCAGCTTGATCGGATTCGACCGCCTCCAGGAAGATGTCGACGTCGGCGTTCTTGGCGCCAATGTCGACGCCCTTCTCCATTGCGCCCCAGAAGGGGTTGGAGAGCGTCTTCATCAAGACGCCGTAGACCGGCTTGTCAGCGGCGAGGGCGGGCGCGGCCGCAAGGCTGAGCGCGAGCGCAGAGATCGATGCGCACAAGGTCAGACGTTTCAACATGGCTTCACTCCCTTGACATTGTCCGCGGTTCAGCGGACCTCCGCAACCGCATCAGCCACCGGCGGGCGGGGCCGGCCGATTCCCGCACCTTGAGGGTGCATGGAAGTTTGATTCGTTCGACATCGTTCTCCGCATTGCCTGTTAGGCGTCGCATCAAGAGGCGCCAGGCCGTGGAAGCCAAATGGTCGACGGGCCGCGCAACGGTGGTCAGATAGGGGCTGAGCGCCGACATCCAGTCGCAATTATACCATTCCGATGAGGCGGGTGGACCGGCCGCGAAGCGCGCCGGCTGGGCGGTCGAGTTGATAGTCGAGCGCCGTGATCGCTTCGAGCACCTTGCGAGGGCTGGCCTCTCCGACCGGGCGGGCGCCATTGACGACGTTGGAGGCGGTGGCGACTGACACTCCGGCGCGCAGCGCGACATCTCGGATGGTCGGCGCTCTCCCCATCGACCATTTGCCTCCCGGGGTCGCCGAGATTTGAGACTAAGCTCGTCTTCGGCTTCTCTATAACGTTTTAGGCTACGGCTCGCGCCAGCTTCATGTCAAGAAAGCCGCCTTTAGCTCCTCTCGATCGGCTTCGAGCGCGAGAGCGCCACCGTCTCGCGCTGGGCGCGCCGGCAGGACAGCGGCGGCAAGCCGCGCAGAATCAGTCCGGCGTCGGCAACCGTCTGCCGGCCGATCTCAAACAGCGGATCGATCATCGCGCCGGCGCGATGAGGCGACAGCAAAAGGCCCTCGACCTTTCGCGCCGGATCGTCGAGCGGCGCGGGCTCTTGCGGAAAAACGTCGGTCGCAGCGCGGAAGCGCCCGCTCTCGGCCTGACGCAGGAATTCAGGAAAGTCGACCACGCCGGCGCGACTCATCAGCAGGAAGACCGACCCCGGCGTAATCATCTCGAATTCGCGCTTGCTCAAGAAGCCCTGGTTCTCGCTGGTCACGGCGGCGAATACGACGATGACCTGGCTCGTCTTCAGGACCTCCTCGAGCGAAGCAGCGACGACGCCGAAGCCAGCCACGAAATGATCGGAAACCCACGGGTCATAGGCCTTGATCGGGCAGCCGAACGGCTGAAGTAGGGGAACGAAAGCTCGCGCAAGATCGCCGAAGCCGATGAGTCCGACCCGAGCGCCGTAAAGCGAAAAGCATCCCTCGACGCCCTCGAGCAGCCATTTCTCTTGGCCTCGGCGCATGGCGCGGTCAGCGGCAGTCACGCCGCGGCAAAGGTCGATCGCCATTCCGAGCGCCATTTCAGCGACCGGCTTGGCGAAAGCGCCGCCCGGCGCCAGCACGTGGATTCCGCGCTCGAAGCAGACCTCATAGTCGACGTTCTGCAGGAAATTGGTCTCGATGTTGATGATGGCGCGCAATTTCGGCGCGCGGTCGAGCCGCGCCTTCGGCATCTCGCTCTGGCCGATCAGGAGCGCCATTTCAGGGAGATAGGCTTCGAAGCGGTCGGCCGGCATGCTCCCCGGCCCTTTATGGACCGCGAGTTCGCCGAGTTCTGTGAGCCGCGCCCAGATCTTCGGCTCGAAGGTCTCTCCGAGCGACCGCGGCTGCGGGTCGATTACGATCAGGGGTAGGGCCACCACTCTCCTCCCAAGCGGTTCAAGCCGATCCGGCGATGGAGAAAATCATAACACAGGTTTCCGCTTTTCGCCCGCGAGCTGGGTCAAGTTTTCTTTGACGAACGTCGCTGCGATAGGGCTCCGGGTCGCCGATGTCGATCTGCGGAACGCGCTCGAAGGGCAGACTTCCCCTTGGCCTTACCGGCGTTCGGGCTCGACGCTGTCCGAAACCTTTTCCAAGCGGGTTGCCGGATTCGAACTGGCGATAAGCGGGGTCGTAGTCTCATTTGGCGAGACGGTCGTCTTGTTCCGTTTGGCTCTACGCCAAGCGCCAGGCGCCGTGCCGACGAACCGCTTGAACACCCGATTGAAGGCCGCCGGCGAGGCATAGCCGACTTTGTCCGCCGCCTCGGCGATGTCGACGCCTTCGTCGAGGAGTTTCGCCGCCAGCTGCATGCGCCAGCGCGCCAGGTATTCGATCGGCGGCGAACCGACATAGGCGTTGAACCGTTCGGCAAACGCCGAGCGCGACAGACCGACCTCGCGCGACAGGATGTCAAGCGTCCAATTCTCCGCGGGTCTCCCATGGATCAGCTTGAGAGCGCCGCCAACATGACGATCCCGCAGACCGGAGAACCATCCTCGCGAATGATCCTCGAGCCCGGCCACATATCTCCTCAAGACGTCGACGAACATGAGTTCCGCCAGTTTCGCGAGCATGATCTCTCGGCCAGCGCCATTGTCATCGGTTTCATCGACGGCCGTGCGGAGCAGACTGGACAGCCACGCTTGGCTCGGGGGCGAAGCATGGGCGGCAAAAAGACGCGGAAGGCTCTCGATCAAGGGATTGAAAGGGCGCAGGTCGCAGCCGAGGTAACCGCACACGAAGTGACAGCTCTCTGGCCCCCCGGCGGTCTCGTTCAACACATGTGGCAACGGCAGCGCATGGCCGGCAGGTCGTCGATAAAGACCAAGGTTGGCTTCGCCGCGCATGCCCGGCGCTGAAGAGAGAAAATGCGCGTCGCCCTTTGCAGCGATCACGACGTCGCCGGCGGATAGCCGCAACGGCGGCGAGGAGCCGTCTTCCAATGCGGCCCAAGCCTCTCCCGCCATCAGGATGTGGAAGCAGATCACGCGCTCTGCGTCCGGCATCACCAGAGAGGCGATGACGGACGAGTTCGGTGTGGTTCCAACCCAGGGCGCGTGGGCTTTCATATCGAAAAACAAGGCCCCTGTCAGCCGAACGCCTCGGAGCACCTCGGATAAAACATCCATCACGGGCTTCCCGCTCAAATTGCTCACAAAAATAACACGTTCGGAGAAAATCTGGATTGGCGATCAAAAAATATGGACGGCGAAGTATATCTTCCAAAGAGCGTTTCCGCCAGCATCACCCAAGGTCGGTTGGAGAACAAGCGGCCTAAAGACGAAGGAGGGATCGATGTCAGCCACTACGCTTGCGACCGCCGATGCTGACGCTGGAGTTGTCGACGCCGGTCGGCTTGGCGTTCTTCAGGCCGCTCTAAAGGGTGAGATCCTGCATCAGCATTCGGCAGCCTATGATGAAGCGAGAACGATTTGGAATGCGATGATCGATCGAAAACCAGGGCTCATCGTTCGATGCCGAGAGCAGGCCGACGTCGTTCACGCCGTGAATTTTGCCCGCGACAACCGTTTGCTGGTCGCGGTGCGCGGCGGCGGACACAACATCGCTGGCAATGCAATCTGCGACGGGGGCGTTGTGATTGATCTCTCGCAGATGAAGGACGTTCGTGTCGATCCGGCCGCGCGCCAGGCTCTGGTCGGTCCGGGCGCCACGCTCGCCGACGTCGACAAGGCGACGCAAGCTTTTGGACTGGCCATCCCGACCGGCATCAACTCCACCACCGGGATCGCCGGCTTGACGCTTGGCGGCGGATTCGGCTGGCTGACCCGCAAGTACGGCCTCACCATCGACAGTCTTATGGCCGCGGAGATCGTAACCGCCGATGGTCAGTTGAGGCGCGCGAGCGCAACCGAAAACCAGGATCTTTTTTGGGCGCTCCGCGGCGGCGGCGGCAATTTTGGCGTGGTGACGGGTTTCGAATTCCAGCTCTCGCCGGCCGGCCCAGAAGTCTATTCGGGATTGCTTGTCCATCCCATTGCCGACGCTCGAGCGGTCCTGAAGGCGTATCGGCAGGCCGTCGCAGCCGCGCCTGACGAGGTCGCCTGCTGGACCGTGATGCGCCAGGCGCCGCCTCTGCCTTTCCTGTCCGCCGACTGGCACGGAAAAGAGGTGCTCGTTCTGGCCCTGTGTTATTGCGGCGATGTCGATAAGGGCGAGCAGGCCACGGCGTCGTTGCGCAGCATCGGGAACCCGATCGCGACCCATCTCGGTCCCAATCCCTACGCCGGCTGGCAGCAGGCGTTCGACCCGCTCTTGACGCCCGGCGCCCGGAACTACTGGAAGAGCCTGCGACGTCGCCGAAATCTCTCTGACGCGGCGATCGAAATCCTTGTCGATGCGGTTGGACAGTCTCCCTGGGCCGGAGTGTGAGGTCTTCACGGCGGATGTCAGCGGCGCCGCTGCCCGCGTCAGCGCCGACGCCACCGCATTTCCGCAACGAAAGCCGCATTTTGTGATGAATGTTCATGGCAGATGGCGCGACCCCGGCATGGACCAACCCTGCATCGGCTGGGCTCGAAAGCTATTTGAGGCGATGAGGCCGCATGCGGCTGGAACGGCCTATGTCAACTTCATGCCGGGCGACGAAAGCGAACGGGTGGAGAGCGCTTATGGCGCGAACTTTGAGCGGCTGGCGCAGATCAAACGGCGATACGATCCATCGAATCTCTTCAGGATGAACCAGAACGTCAAACCGTCGGATCGCCCACAGGCGGCGTAGTTCGCGTTCCAGACGGGAGCAGATATCCCGCATGGGGAGAACGGCCCCATGCGGGCGATTGCGGCCCGGCGCCGGGCCTAGTTTCCGGCGGGCGATCAAGGCGCCCCAGGCCCCGCTTCCCTACCGGCAGCGTCCGGTTCGCGCGCCCGCCCTCCACAGCCCGTCGAGCGACGGATGTTCTTCGGCCAAATCCTCATCATGGACGAGCCGACCGCTGCCCTGGGCCGCCCCAGACCGCACAGGCGGCGAACTGTCAAGCAGCTCAAGTCGAAGGCATCTGCATCTTCCTCGTCAGCCATGAGATCCGCGGGGCGTTCGATCTCGCCGATCGCTGACGGTGAAGAAGAACGGGCAGATCGTCGGCTCAGGGCGCATCAAGGAGATGACCAAGGACGAAGGACTCGGCATCATTCTCGGCGGACGCCAGCCCGGGGCAATTCCCAGCCCGCGCAATTCCCTGGCCAGGTGAAGATACGCCTTGCGCCAAGAGTGCTCACGGCAGTCTTGTATGTCGACTCTGCGGGCGAAAGGGGTGAACGCGACATTGCGGCCGTGACGCGCCTCGTTCGCACCACATACCGGCGGTTTGCCTTGCAAAAGGAGCCCGGCGGCTGCAATCTCCCCGCTTAGCTCCATCCTGATGTGTGAGCGACTTGCGGTCTCCCAGACACCCGACAAGTTCCGACAAATGTGCCGGCAAAAGCTCTTGTAATGAGGACGCTGAACGAAATTTGGAGGGATTAGATGCCGACCCGCGGTCTCACCATGGGCGAGTTGCGGATCCTAGATTTCGTGTTTTATGATACTATCGATTTTGAGCGGCACGAAATCACAACTAACGATAAGAATGTCGGCGGGAGAGACAACAGCGTCACCTATAGTGACACGCCGCATTATTCAAATCAGATATGGTGTGCAGATTTTAGCGATCCCAGGGCGGACACGTGGGTTTTTGTTCACGAATTCGGACATGTTTGGCAGTATTATTATGGGGTGAAGCCAATCAATGGCTGGATCTACGGCGCAATCAAATATCGTGGCGACTACGTCGATAAGATGTATCCGTACGATCTTACCAAATATCGGCGCTTTAAAGACTATAATATCGAGCAGCAAGCCTCGATTGTCGCCGATTATTGGGCGGTGAGTTTTTCAAGGCCGGCGCTTCATTGCGTGAAACCGAAGTCGCCGAAAGATTCAGACTACTGGGACTTAATGATGCAGGTTCAACGCGCCGAAAAGCCTCCCTCGCTTTGAAGTCAATCGTGCATCACTCTTGAGAGATCATGAAGCCTCGCGTGCGCGTCCGCCGGCTTTAGGAAGTGGAGCGCTGGTCGTGAGCCTGGCATTGGAGCCGCAGGCCGCTTGACGTCCATACCCATCAGTTGGTATGGATGCCGCCGGATCGGCAGAACTATGCAGCTTCAACACGAATCCAAGATCAAGCTCCTCGACGCCACGTTGAGGGTCGTGCGCGCCAAAGGTTATAGCGCGACCCGGATCGAGGATGTCTGCGCCGAGGCGGGGCTGACTAAGGGAAGCTTCTTTCATCACTTCAAGAGCAAGGAAGATCTGGCGTTGTCGGCGGTCGCACATTGGGAGGCGATGACGTCGGCGCTCTTCGCAACGGCGCCATACCACGACGCCGCCGACCCGCTCGGCCGCCTCATCGCCTATATCGAGTTTCGCAAGGCTCTCCTGACCGGCAACCTGCCCGATTTCACCTGCTTTGTCGGGACGATCGTGCAGGAGACCTATCAGACGCATCCTGAGGTGAGCGCCGCGGCGGCGGGGAACATCGAAAGCCACGCTAAGACACTCGAGGCTGACATCCGCGCGGCGATGCGCGAGCGCGGCGTCGCTGGAGGTTGGACGGTGGAAGGCCTCGCCTTGCATTTCCAGGCGGTGATCCAGGGCAGCTTCATCCTTGCGAAAGCAAAAGGAAGCGCGGCTGCCGCCGCCGAAAGTCTCGAGCACCTGAAACGCTACGTCGAACTCTTGTTCCGGGCGCCGGCCAAGTCCGGGGCGGGCCGGAGAGATCGGCCGTGAGAAAAGAAAAAAATCTACGCTGTCGTTGGCCATAAAACCTACACAACCCCCGAAAACTTGCCTCACGAAGGCTGTGAACAGTGGCCACAAATCCGCGGCTCAACCGGAATTCCTGGTCAGGATGAGCGTCGTCGTGGTGCTGAGACGTGATTTTCCATCGATGACGAATTCCGCGGCCTTGGCGAGATCCAAATTCCGATACCACGCGGTAAAACGCGAGATGTGGGCCGGCCGTGTCGTGATCGTTCGCTTAAACTGAGCTACTTTCGCCGTGTAAGAGCGCCTGAAACTTCCATCCTCTGGCGCTCGCCGACCGCGCCGACAGCCTGACTCGGAGGACAGCCACCGTTCAAGACGCGCCAGCCGCAGAAGTCGCCGGTCTCGAAGCTGCCGTTGATCAGCAGGTTGGTCTTTGCGGCCGGCCGGCGCGGCGCGAGGATGAGCTCGGTGAACGAGGCCGCCTCGATGATGCGCAACATTCACATCGGGAGCGGTCACCTCACCGAGGGCCGCCTGGCCGCCGCTCCCGTTTCTCCATGGCTAGAATTGCTGCAGGTCTTTCCCTCGCTTCGTTTCAATGTGTCAGGCCGGGATCGCGCCCCGTCGACCGACAGCCCTCTGGCGGGGGAAGGGAACTGTTCGGCCCGGCCGCGTGTTTAACGGCAAGAGCGGGTCAAGGACGCAAGCAATGCCCATGGTAGCTTACAAGGTGGCGCCCAACGGCCAAAAGTGGTTGGTCACTCGCGATGGGGAACCCGGTATGAGTTACGTTTCGCAGGAAGCCGCTTACGAAGTTGCGGTCTCTGAGGCGGCGGGAGACTTGCGGACCGGGCATGAGATCCGGATCGAAGTCCTTGGATCGGCCTATAACCGGCTCGGCGACGGTTCGCCGGTAGCCACGGACAACGGGCAGACGCAAGCCTGACCGCCGTCGCATCCCGAGCTGCGCCCAATATGAGCAGGTGAGAAAGGACCGCGCCATGCCGACCCCTCCGCGGCCAGATCAGCCGATACCTATCCCGGAACCCGATGTGATCCGTCCGCCGACGCCGTCGGAGGAGCCGCAGCCCGAGAAGGGCCCGGACCTGCCGCAACCCGGTCCGGACGTCGTTGTCCCGCCCGGACCGGATGTGATTACGCCGCCAAGCCCACAGGAGATTCCGCCCGAACCCGCCGCGTAAGCCAGCTGTTGAGCCCGCTATTTCGCCGATCGCCGATGAGGCCGCTTGCCCTCGGCCTCGTCCTTTGCCGTCTCGCCGCGACGCTCCTTCGCCTTCGTGTGGCGCAGGTGCTCCTTGTTCTCCTGTGGCGTCTGTTGGTTGGATTCGCCCGCTTCGCTGAGAGCGATCGCCACCGCCTGCTTGCGGCTTTTGACCTTCTGTCCGCTCGTTCCGGAGCGAAGCTCGCCATGCTTGAACTCGTGCATGACACGTTCGACGGTTTCCTTCTGCGGCTCGGATTCGCGCGGCGCCATTTGTCGTCTCCATTCGACTTGCCTCGACCCTATTCAACGTGGATCCGGCGAAGCGGTTCCGTGGACCTCCATAGGCCGAGGCGCGGCTCGTAAGGCCGGCATTGTGGAACCGACATCATCTCGCCCTCGTTCAGCGGCATGCCGGTGAACCAACTGCGGAGGTCGGGATGAGCGCCCGAAAGACGCCGGGGATCGAGCTCCCTGACTTGTATTCCCTGCGCCAGAGCGCCGCGCCCATGGAGGCGAGATCGGCGGAATCGCTGCCGAATGAGCCGGGTACATGGCAATTCGAGCCGAAGTGGGACGGCTTTCGCTGCCTCGCGTTCAAGGAGGCGGGCGCCGTCGAGCTCAAGGGAAAGTCCGGCACGTCCTTGAGCCGCTTCTTCCCTGAGGTCGCGGCGACCCTCATGGATGTCCCGTTCGAGCGGTTTGTCGTCGACGGCGAACTGGTGATCGAGCTCAACGGGCGCATCACCTTTGACGCGCTGCAAGCCCGATTGCATCCCGCGGCGAGCCGGATCCGCCGCCTGTCGCAGGAGACGCCGGCGCGACTCATCCTGTTCGACATGCTGGTCGGGCCCGATGGCGCGCAGGTCGCGAATATGGCCCTAGCCGCGCGGAGGCGCGCGCTCGAATCCTTCGGCGAGAAGGCGTCGATCGCGGGAAAGCTCATCGTCACGCCCTGCACCCGGGATCTCAAGCAAGCGACGCAATGGCTGGATGACTTCGATCGCGACGGGAGAGACGGGGTGGTCGCCAAGCGGCTGGACGGCCTCTATCTCAGCGGCGAGCGTGCGATGATCAAGGTCAAGCGCCTGCGCACCGCCGATTGCGTGGTTGGAGGCTTTCGCTATCTGAGGGACAGCGACCAAGTGGGCTCCCTGCTGCTCGGCCTCTATAACGCGCAGGGCCTCTTGGACCATGTCGGCTTCACGTCGATGATCGCCAATGACGAGCGGGCGGCCCTGACCCAAAGGCTGCGCGCCCTGCAGGCTCCGCCCGGTTTCACCGGCCGGGCGCCGGGGGGCCCGAGCCGCTGGAGCACGGAGCGCAGCGGCGAATGGGAGCCGCTCAAGCCCGAACTGGTGGTCGAAGTGCGCTACGATCACGTGACCAGCGATCGGTTCCGCCACGGGACCCGGCTGCTCCGCTTCAGGCCAGACAAGGCGCCGCGCCAGTGCCTGATCGAGCAGATCGTCGCGCCGCCGCGAGCCGAGCGCGCCTGAGGAAGGTAAATGCAACCCTTGCACGCAATTCCTGCGAGCAAAAACGGCCTTTCCTTCGCCCGGGCCCATCCAGAAGGGCTCGCCCTAAAGCGCCGCGCCCGTAGCCTGCCGCTCGAACTGGCCCGCTCAACGTGCTATCAACCGACAGCGCCGCCTGTCATGCCCGCAAACGTGGTATCCAGCAAGTCTTTGTTACGACACCGGATTCCCGCTGGCGTGGGAATGATAGGCCAGGCGGCGGCGTTTCAATTTGAACGCGCTGCTCGAGAAGCGACCGTCCATGTTTGCCCACGACCACGATACGATTTTCGCACCCGCGTCCGGAGCGGGGCGGGCGGCGATTGCGGTCATGCGCATCTCCGGTCCAGGCTGTTCGGATGCGCTCGAGGCCATGGCGCCTGGCGCCGAGTTTCCAGAGCGACGCGCCGTCCTCAGGACCCTGCGCCATCCCCAGTCCCGGGAGCCGCTCGATCGGGCCCTGATCACCAGGTTCGCGGCGCCGCGCAGCTTCACCGGCGAGGAGATGGCGGAAATCAGCGTCACGGGCGGGCGGGCGGTCACCTCCGCGGTCGTCAAGGCGCTGACGCTCATTCCCGGACTGCGTGCCGCCGAGCCCGGCGAGTTCGCCTGGCGCGCGTTCCTGAATGGCAAGATCGATCTTTCCGAGGTCGAAGGGCTCGCCGATTTGGTCGAGGCGGAGACCGAGGCGCAGCGCCGCCAGGCGCAAAGCATTGCCGGCGGGGCGCTCAGTCGCGAATGCGAGGCGATTCGCCAGAAGCTGCTTGAAGCCATGGCGAGCGGTCGAAACCCAGATCGATTTCACCGATGTCGAGGACGCCTCGGATTTCACACTTGAATCGGTGAGAGGCGCGGCGCGCGCTGCAATCGCGCGGATCGACCGGGCGCTCGCAACCGCGGACGCGGCCCAGCGCCTCCGGGAGGGCTTTACCGTGGTGATCGCCGGGCCACCCAATGTCGGCAAATCGACGCTGATGAACGCCCTGGCCGGCCGGGACGTGGCGATCACGTCGCCAATCCCAGGGACGACGCGCGACTTGATCGAGGTGTTTCTCGACCTGCGCGGCTATCCGGTTAGTCTGGTCGACACCGCTGGCATCCGCGAGAGCGCGGACCCGATCGAACAGGAAGGGGTTGCGAGAGCGCGCCGCAGAGCCAAGAGCGCGGACCTTGCCTTGTGGCTCGATGACGAGGACAACACGCAGCCGCCAAGCCTGGAACCCCCGACATTGGCGGTGCGGACGAAGATCGATCTTCATAAGGCTCACGCAGCGAGGACCGGGACGGCGGAACTTGCCGTTTCGGCAAAAACCGGAGCCGGCATCAATCAGCTGCTTGACGTCATTGCGGAATTGGCCGAAGAGCGCATGTCATCGCGAGAACCGGCTTTATTGACGCTCGAAAGGCACCGGCGCGGTTTTGAGGACGCGCGCCAAGCGCTGACTCAAGCGCTCAAGCCAAACGCGGCGGAACCGGAATTGATCGCCGAGGATCTTCGGCGCGCGGCCTCCGCAATGGATCGCATTGTCGGGCGGATCGGGGTTGAGGACGTGCTCGGAGAGATATTTGCGCGATTGTGCGTGGGGAAATAGCGCCGCATGTTTCGTAGCCGCCACGCGAACACCAAAGACCTCATCGCCGAAGGCGCGTCTCGAAGGATGATCCAGCAAGCAATGCGGACGAAGCCTCTCCTTCTGGAGCGCCCTTCGAGGCCGCTTCGCGGCGCCTCAGGGCGAGGGTTGAAGTTGGGCGTGGATGGCCGGCATGTTTCACGTGAAACAGGCGACCGCCAATGAAATTTGACGTCGTTGTCATCGGCGGCGGACACGCCGGATGTGAGGCGGCGACCGCCGCGGGGCGCTCGGGCGCCGTGACCGCGCTCGTCACCCATCGCTTCGCAACCATCGGCGAGATGTCCTGCAACCCGGCGATCGGGGGGTTAGGCAAGGGCCATTTGGTGCGCGAGATCGATGCGCTGGACGGCGCGATGGCGCGCACCGCCGACGCGGCCGGCATCCAGTTCCGGGTTCTCAACCGGCGCAAGGGGCCGGCCGTGCAGGGCCCGCGCGCCCAGGCCGACCGCAAGCTCTATCGGCGCGCCATGCAGGCGCTCATCCGCGAGACGCCGAACCTCACGATCGTCGAAGGCGAAGCCGCTCGGATCACATCCGACGCCGGCGCCGTCACCGGGATCGCACTCGCCGATGGCCGTGCGATCGCCTGCCGCGCCGTCGTGCTGACCACCGGCACCTTCCTGCGCGGAATGATCCATCTTGGCGACCAGCGGACGCCGGCCGGACGTTTCGGCGATCCGCCCTCGGTCTCCCTCGCCCAAAGCCTGGACGGCGCCGGCTTCGACCTCGGCCGGCTCAAGACGGGGACGCCGCCTCGCCTGGACGGCTCGACGATCGACTGGGACCGGCTCGAGATCCAGCACGGCGATCCGGAGCCGGAATTCTTCTCGTCGCTGACGACAGGGGTCACGGCGCCCCAGCTTCCCTGCCACATCACCCGCACGACGGACGAGACGCATCGCATCATTCGCGCCAACGCGCATCGCTCTGCGATCTATTCCGGCGCGATCTCCGGACGGGGCCCGCGCTACTGTCCCTCGATCGAGGACAAGGTGATCCGCTTCGCCGACCGCGACAGCCATCAGATTTTTCTCGAGCCCGAGGGCGTCGACGACCCTACGATCTATCCGAACGGCATTTCGACCTCGCTGCCGCCGGAGATCCAGGCCGCGCTCGTGGCGACGATCCCGGGCCTCGAGCGTGCCCGCATCGTCCGGCCCGGCTATGCGATCGAATATGACTATATCGACCCGCGCGGGCTCGATCCGACGCTCGAAGCGCGCCGCCTCGGCGGCCTGTTCCTGGCAGGACAGATCAACGGCACGACCGGCTATGAAGAGGCCGGCGCGCAGGGGATCGTCGCGGGACTCAACGCCGCTCGAAGGGCGGGGCGGGAGGCGCTCGCGACGTTCGACCGCGCCGAATCCTACCTCGGCGTGATGATCGACGACCTCACCACCCACGGCGTCACCGAGCCTTATCGCATGTTCACTTCGCGGGCCGAGTTCCGGCTGTCGCTCAGGGCCGACAATGCGGATGAGCGCCTGACCGCCAAGGGCATCGCGCTGGGCTGCGTAGCGCCCGAGCGGGCGCGCGCGTTCCGTGTAATCCAGGGCCAGCTTGAGCGGGCGCGTGCGACGCTGAAGGCCGCGACCGCCACCCCCCGCGAGCTCGAAACCCAAGGCGTCGTCGTCAACCGCGACGGCGCCCGGCGCTCGGCCTTCGCGCTCGCCGCGCAGGCCCAGTTACCGATCGCTGTTCTTCAGCGCATCTGGCCTCAACTTGCCGATATTCCCGCTCATCTTGTTTCCCGGTTGGAGGCGGATGCGAAATACTCGGTTTACCTGGATCGCCAGGCCGAGGACGTGGCCCGCTATCGCCGCGACGACTCGGCGATGCTGCCGGCCGGCCTCGACTATGCGCATCTCTCCGGCCTCTCCAATGAGATCAAGCAGAAGTTCCTGGCCATCCGCCCCGCGAGCCTCGGCCAGGCCCGACGTATCGAAGGCGTCACGCCGGCCGCCTTGGCGCTGATCGCCGCACATGCCAGGCGAGCGGAGCGATCCTCCAGCCACAATCGGCCCCCGGCTGGTCCGTGATAGCGAATCCGCCTGATCGCGACCCGCTGTCCTTCCCGGCGGCCGTAACAAGGCCGCTCGCGAATCTAGAGGGCCGTCCGCCGCCGTTGCGATGGATGGATTCCCGGTCAGACCTCCGGTCTGCCGGGAATGACAGAACCGGTCAGCCGGATTTCACGTGAACCGGACGCCGTCAGCCGGCGCATTGGCGGACCAACTTGCGGAGGATCGTCGGGCGGCTTTGCGCCTCGTCCCTGTTTCACGTGAAACAGAGGAGCGCCTCGCCGTCCTTGTCGACCTTCTGGACCGCTGGCGGCGCAAGACCAATCTCATCGCAGAACTCCACGTTTCCCTCTGTCTGGGTCCGCCATATCGCCGATTCCGCCCAGCTGATCGCGCTTGCGCCTGCGGCGAAGCGCTGGCTCGACATGGGCTCGGGCGCCGGCTTCCCGGGCCTGGTGCTCGCCATCCAGCTCGCCGACGTTCCCGGCGCAATCGTCCATTGCATCGAAAGCGACCAACGCAAGTGCGCCTTCCTGCGCGAAGCGGCCCGGGCAACCGGAGCGGCGGCCCGGATTCACCCCATCCGCGTCGAAGTCATCGAGCCCGACGCCCTCGGACCTGTGGACGCCGTCACCGCGCGCGCCTTCGCCCCCTTGCCGCTGACGCTCAAATTGGCGAGACCGTGGATCGAGCGCGGGGCGATTGCCGTGTTTCCGCGCGGCGAATCGAGCTAGAGACCAAGTTGCGGCGCTGCCTGAGGCTCGGGCCTATGCAATCGAAACCCTTCAGAGCGTCGTCAACCCGAAGGCCGCGATCCTGCGCATTCGCCAAGGCTGAAAGCCGATGATTGAGACCGAGACCGAGCCTCTCGTTCGCGAGCCCCAAGACGCCGCGCGGCCGCGCGTTTTCGCGCTCGCGAACCAGAAGGGCGGCGTCGGCAAGACGACCACCGCCATCAATCTCGGAACCGCGCTGGCCGCCATCGGCGAGCGGGTGCTCATCATCGACCTCGATCCCCAGGGCAACGCATCGACCGGCCTCGGCATCAACCGGAATGCGCGCGCGACTTCGAGCTACGAGATGCTGGTCGGCGAGAAGCCCCTGCGCGACGTCGTCATTCCGACCTCCGTGCCGCGCCTCACGGTCGCGCCCTCGACCATGGACCTTCTCGGCGTCGAGCTCGAAATCGCCGGCCACGCCAATCGCTCCTACAAACTGCGGGATGCGCTCCGCGCCTTCGGCGCCTCGAGCGCGGACGACGCGGAACGGGTCACCTATGTGCTGGTGGATTGTCCTCCCTCGCTCAACCTTCTCACCATCAACGCGCTTGCCGCCGCCGACGCGGTGGTCGTCCCGCTGCAATGCGAATTCTTCGCGCTCGAGGGCCTGTCGCAGCTCCTGACCACCGTCGAGCAGGTTCGCAGCACGCTTAACTCCTCGCTAACCATTCATGGCGTGGTTCTGACCATGTTCGACCCGCGAAACAGCCTCGCGGGACAGGTGGTCGCGGACGTGCGCGCCTACATGGGCGACACCGTCTACGAGACGGTCATTCCCCGCAACGTCCGCCTGTCGGAAGCGCCGTCGCACGGCAAGCCCGCGCTGCTTTACGATCTCAAATGCGCCGGCAGCCAGGCGTATCTCAAGCTCGCGTCCGAGGTCATTCGGCGCGAGGGTCGCTGGCGCGCCGCTTAGTCGCACCCGAGGGAAGGGACCTCATGGCCGAAGACGCAGTCCGCACTGAAAATCGCCCTCGCCTTGGGCGCGGCCTGGCGGCCCTCTTGGGCGGGGCGAACGCTCAGCATGCCGAGATCTCACGCGGCGCGCGCCAGACGCCGATCGAATTCCTGCGCCCCAATCCACGCAATCCGCGAAAGCGGTTCGACGATGCGGAGCTTGACGAACTCGCCGCCTCGATCAAGGAGCGCGGCATCATTCAGCCGGTGCTCGTTCGCGCCATCGCGAGCGTCGCGGACGCTTACGAGATCATCGCCGGCGAGCGCCGCTGGCGGGCGGCGCAGCGAGCCGGGCTGCACGAGATCCCGGTGATCATCGTCGAGGCTGGCGACCGCGAGGCGCTCGAGATCGCCATCGTCGAAAACGTGCAGCGGGCCGATCTGAACGCGCTCGAAGAGGCCGCGGGCTACGCCAGGCTCGGCGCCGATTACGGCTATTCGCACGGCGACATCGCCCGCGTCGTCAGCAAAAGCCGGAGCCACGTCGCCAACACGCTTCGCCTGACCAATCTGCCCGAGCACACACGCGGCCTGCTGGCGGGCGGGCAGATCTCCGCCGGGCACGCGCGGGCGCTGCTGGCCGTGGCCGACCCGAATGCGCTCGCGGACCGCATCGTCACCGAGGGCCTGACGGTGCGGGACATCGAGCGCTTGGGCGAGAATTCCGGCAAGACGGCGCGGCCGCGCAAAGGCGCCCCGCCCGTCGACGCCGACACGCGCGCGCTCCAGGAGAAGCTTGCGCTGGCGTTGGGCACGAAGGTCACGATTCGCCATGCCGGGGAGAACGGCGAAATCCGCATCGCTTTCCGGGATTTCGACCAGCTCGACGACTTCTGCCGCCGGCTTTGCCAGACGGCGACGCCCTGAGACGCCGTCGATTTTCTCGCTTCGTCCACTACGCTTAGCCAGGGTCCGGAGGTGAAAAGAGTGTGATCAGGCGCACAGCGCCGCCTCCTCATTCCTGGTTTTGTCTGCGTGAGGTGTGCTGAATCGCCAGCCATCGCGCGAGCGGGACATTCGGGAGGGACGACATGGGCGGCGCTGACGCTGATCTGGGTCTTGAGTCGCCGAGCCGGCGGTCCGGCGCAATCGCAGCCCTGGGCTGCAGACTGCCGCTGGCCCTTGCGCTGACAATCCTGGGAGGTTGTCAGTCGGCCACAGTGTTCCAATCGAACTTCAACTCGACCCCAGTTGGTCAGCCGCCGGCCTCGGCCCAGGCAACCGGAACGGCGAGCGTGTTCGGCGCAACGGGCAGCGTCACGGTCGTCGGATCCCCGGTTCAGGCGGGCGGAGACCATTGGCTCAAGGTCAGCCGCGCCAACAATTCAGCGCCCATCAGCGGGATGTTGGGCACGCTGGCGGCGCAGCCGGGCGGCCAGTATAACTTCCTTTGCGCGATGTTCATCCCCACGGGCAGCGGCGTTGCAACGCTTTCATTCGAGCCGGTCCCTCAGCCGCAGCCCGGCGGGATGGTCGACTTCCTCCATCTCGATTTCATGCAAGACAACAGGGTCCGCATCAACGACGTCAGAGCAAGCGAATTTGGCTCCTTCCCGCGCGACACGCCATTCGACGTGGCGGTCACCCTGAACACGACAGCCTCACCGCCGACGGCGCATATTGCGCTCATCGGCTCGGGAGCGTCGGGATCGGCGGACTCCACGATTACCGCTCCGGCGTTCTTCGCGCAGCAATTCGGCGCAGTCCGGGTCTGGATGGGCTATCCGTGGACCGGCCATTTCAACAGCGCCGATCTGCTTGTCACCCACCCCCTTCACTGACGCCGCACGGGGCGAGTTGCGAGCTATTTCTGAGTCCGTCGGCTTTTGCTTGGGCCCCGTGACGCCTCGAGGCGCCTCAACCCACGGCGCTTCGCGGAACCTGAGCCCCTGCGTCTTTGCAACGGCCATGACCAGGCTCGCTCACTAGGTTTGCTGCTTGCCTTTTAGCCGAAAGAAGGCTCCGGTTCCGCGATCGATTCCAGGAGCGAAAGAATGGCCAGGATGGAGGACGACGTCGTCTTCTCGAACCTTCGTGACAAGCTGTTCACGGCGGTCGTGGGGGACGTTCTCGACAAGATGGGATGGCGCCGCCAGTTCCTGCCGCAAGCCATCGCACCGCTCCAGCCTGAGATGAAGGTGATCGGCCGCGCCATGCCCGTGCTCGAGGCGGATATCTTCGACGAAGGCTCGCGTCCGCGTGGCGGCGTTGAGACAAAACCGTTCGGCCTGATGCTGGAGGCGCTCGACGATCTTCAACCCAACGAAGTTTACATCGCCACGGGCGGATCGTTTCGCTACGCGTTCTGGGGCGAGCTCATGTCCACCCGGGCGCGTTACCTCCGCGCCGCGGGCGCGGTGCTCAATGGCTTCGTCCGGGACGCCGCGGGTATCGAAGCGCTCGGCTTTCCGACCTTCAGCCGCGGGCTCTATGCCCAAGATCAGGGCCCGCGCGGCAAGGTGATCGACTTTCGCGTGAGCATTGAAATCGAAGGCGTCCGGGTCGCGCCCGGCGATCTCATCTTTGGCGACCGCGAGGGCGTGCTGGTCATTCCGTCCGAGGTCGCGGTCGAGGCGATCGAAGCGGCGCTCGCCAAAGCTTCGACGGAGAACCAAGTCGCCACCGCCATCCGGAACGGCATGGGAGCGCGCGAAGCGTTCGAGACGTACGGCGTCCTCTGATCGCCGCGCCTCGGTTGGCGTCCTGTTTCGCCCGCTCGGCCTCCTTGAGCTTGCTTGTCGTCCTCGATCAGGACCGGCCGGGATGAAGGAACGGCTGTCGGTTGTACGACTCTGGGAAATGGGGCGCACCCAGCCGGGATGGCTTTACAGCCCCCCTCCCAAAAGTTCTGGCTGAGTGCGCCGTGCGGTCACGGGAGCAACCGCGTTATCGGCTTGGCATACAATGTTCACCACGTCAATAGAGTCAATTAGCGGCGCGCAACAGGGTCCGCTCGCCGCGTTTATTCGGCCGCCGCCCGTTCCTCGAGCGTCGCATAGTCGGTGTAGCCGGCGGGGCCGTCCGTGTAGAACGTCTCGGCGTTCCACGGGTTCAGCGGAGCGCCCAAAGAGAAGCGCCGCGGCAGGTCGGGATTGGCGAGGAAGAGCTTGCCGAACGCCACGGCGTCGGCCTCTCCGGCGGCGACGACAGCCTCGGCGCCCTCGCGCGAAAATCCCTCGTTCGCGACATAGACGCCGCTGAACGCCGCCTTGAGATCCGGTCCGAGCCGCGGCGCCTTGGTCGATTCGCGGGCGCACAGGAAGGCGATTCTCCGCCTTCCGAGCTCGCGGGCGACATAGCCGAAGGTCGCAGGCAGGTCGCTGTCGCCCATGTCGTGCGAATCGGCCCGCGGCGCCAGATGCACGCCCACGCGGCCCGCGCCCCAGACGGAGATGACCGCGTCTGTCACTTCGAGCAGGAGCCGTGCGCGGTTCTCGATTCCGCCGCCGTAACCGTCCGTCCGCTTGTTCGCGCTGTCCTGCAGGAACTGATCGAGGAGATACCCATTCGCACCGTGGATTTCGACGCCGTCGAAGCCGGCCCGCCTGGCGTTCTCGGCGCCGCGACGAAAGGCCTCGATGACCCCAGGAATTTCGCCGGTTTCCAGGGCGCGCGGCGTGACGTAAGCGCGCTGCGGACGGACCAGGCTCACATGGCCCTTGGGCGCGATCGCGCTGGGCGCAACCGGAAGCGCCCCGCCGTGATAGACCGGGTCGGAAATGCGCCCGACATGCCAGAGCTGGAGCAACATGCGCCCGCCGGCGGCATGCACCCCCTCGACGATCTTGCGCCAGCCCTCGACCTGCTCATCCGACCAGACGCCGGGGGTCTGCGGATAGCCGACGCCGGCCGGCGCGACCGAAGTCGCCTCGGAAATGATGAGCCCGGCGGAAGCGCGCTGCACGTAATAGTCACGCATCATCGCGTTCGGAACCCGCCCCGGACCCGTCGATCGGTTGCGCGTCAAGGGCGCGAGAAAGATGCGGTTGGGAACCTCGAGATCGCCGATCATGAGGGAATCGAACAGGCTAGGCATTGCGTAGGCTCCGACTTGAATGGGCGGGCGAAAGCGCCAACCACCGACCTCGGCTGCCCTAGCGGCCGAGGTCCATCACACAGATCTGCTTGCAGCTGGAGTTAGGGGAAAACCGGGAAGATCGCCGGCTTCAATGCCGCGCCTGCTCATCCTCTCCGAAAATGACAAAGGCGCGCAACTCGATGCTCTCGCGAGGTGGCGCGTAGAACCAGCGCTGGCCCGGATCGTAGATGAGATTGTAAGTCTCGCCGCGCCGATCGCGATAAAGCGACGCAGTTGCGAGCTGAACCATTGGCGACGTCCTGAGCAACAACCCGAAAGTCTATCGATTATATCTGGTGCGGCCTTGAAGGTTGTCAACCTCGCTGGATCCGGCGTCCGCCTAGGCTCCCCCTACTCGTCGCCGAGCCCCGTCCATCCCGACCCCGTCGAGGCGACGCCGTGATGTGCGGGACCTATATTCTCACCATGTCCAACCCCTTCTTCACGATCGGACATTCGACTCGTCCGGCCGAAGAGTTCGTCGCGCTGCTCAAGGCCGCGGAGGTCAAGCTCGTCGTCGACGTGCGGACCGTTCCGCGCTCGCGGACCAATCCGCAGTTCAATCGCGACGTGTTGCCTGCCTTGCTTGCGCCGCAGGGCGTCGCCTACAGGCATTTGCCCGAGCTCGGCGGGCTGCGGGGCCGGCAGCGCGATGCGTCCCCCGAGGTCAACGCCTTTTGGGAGAACCCAAGCTTCCACAATTTCGCCGATTACGCGATGAGCGCGCCGTTCCGCTCAGGCCTGGAAACGCTGCGCGAGTCCGGTCGCGCGGCGCGGTCGGGCGTCATGTGCGCAGAGGCGGTGTGGTGGCGATGCCATCGCCGCATCATTGCGGACTATCTGATCGCAGCAGGCGAGGAGGTGTTCCATATCCTTGGCGCCAGCCACATCGAGCGAGCGCATTTGACGCCCGCGGCCCGGATCGGGGCGGATGGGACCCTCGCCTATCCGAAGGACGCGCAACCGATGCTCGACCTCTGATCATCAAGGGAGCTCTCTGCGTCAAGTCGCGCTCGCAACCACGTCCGTCCTGGATGTGGCCGTCGCATCCTCTCAAAGCGCACTTGTCAGAGAGAGGGCTAATTCCAGTTGTTGATCTGAATGATGGCCGGCGTCAGAATCGCAGCGAAGAGTCCGGGCAGAAAGAAGAGGATCATCGGCACCGTCAGAACCGGCGGCAGCGCCGCAGCCTTTTTCTCGGCGAGCGCCATGCGCATGGTCGCGGCTTTCCTGACTGAGAACTCGAAGCGCTGCTCCAAGCGGCGTGCCATACTTTTCCGATTGCGACAGCACGGTGGTGAGCGAGCGAACGGACTCCAAGCCGGTTCTTAAGCCCAGATTCTCGAGCGCGATCCGCCGCTCGGCCAGATAGGACATTTCAGCCGCCAAAATCCCCATCTCCTCCGCCATCGAGACGCTTTCGAGGCCGATCTCCTGGCTGACTTTGCGCACCGCATGCTCGATCGACATTCCCGATTCCGCGCAAATCAGGAGGAGATCCAGGGTGTTGGGAAACGCCCGCTCGAGTTCCTTCTGCCGTTTGGCCCGCTTGTTCTTCAGGAACAGCTCGGGAGCCTTGATGCCAAGGTAGGTGGCCGTGATCGCAATGCCGATCTTGACCATCGCGGGTTGATTCCACTTGATGATCAGAAATTGATAGACAATAGCGGCGATGAAAAAGGCGATCGGCGTCGCCAAGCGAAACGTAAGAAAAGTATACTCTGCCCCCATCCCGCGAAAGCCAGCCATAGCCAATTGGATCTTGGCCTTCTCGGTGCTGAGCCAACTCGACAGATTGAGGGTTTCGACCAATTGCTTGACGAGACCGCGTCGGTTTCACCCTCAACGTGGTCTTGCTCTGGCGACGCGATCAGCGTTCGCGTTCACGCGCCCGGATTCGCTCGCGCTCTGAGCTGACCGCTTTGATGCGCCGCGACAAGGTGTCCGGCTGGAGCCAGGGCATAGCCGCGGTGAGCACTGTCGCGGCCGAACCAATAGCCGCAAACAGAATCGCCAAAAAGTGACCGTCCGAGAACTTGGCGACGATTTCGTCCAGCATGGGCCGAGCTCGATTTAGAAGTCGAATGAGATCATCTTCTTCATCATTGCGATTCCGATCCCCATCCAGAAAATCGCAATCACTGAGATCATTTTTCCATGAGCTCGTCGTCCACAACAGTGAAATGTATTTAGGAGAAGAGACGTAAAGCGCGCCGACGACGAGAAACGGCACCGCGCCGATAATCGACTGCCGAAGCTTTCGCTTCCATCGACATGGCGGTGATCTTCGCCTTCATCTTTTTGCGTTCGCGCAACACACGCGAAAGATTGCCCAACGCCTCCGATAGGTTTCCGCCCGCCTTGCTCTGGATGGCGATGACAATCGAAAAGAAATTGGTCTCGGCGATCGGAACCCGTTGCGCCATTCGCTCGATCGCCTCCGGCAAGGTCATTCCGAGCGATAGCGACTCGACAATCCTTCGAAACTCCGACTTCACCGGCTCCGGGACTTTCCGTCGCGGCAATCCGGATCGTATCGCCGAGAGGCAGGCCGGATTTGATCCCGCGGACGATGATGTCGATGGCCGTCGGAAAGTTAGAGATGAACTTGTGGATGCGACGAATGCGGAGGCGCGCCAGGGTGAGTTGCGGCAGTCCCGATGGTGGCCGTCACGGCGACGAGAAGCGTAATCAACAAACTTCTCGACTGGAGATAGGTCAAGGCGCCGCAAACCAGGCCGAAGATGACGCTGAAGGTCCAGTATTGCTGTTTGGTGATCGAGAGCCCGGCCTGTTCGATTTTTGTCGCCAAGCTGACGCGCCGCCGCTTTCCCTTCATCTCGATGTCGCGGAGGCCGTCCACGATTTGCTTTTTGCGCGCTGTTCGATCAACGCTCGTGGACGCGCCGGGCGCCTTCGCGTCGGTCTTCGCGACGGAAGCACGACGCTTGTCGGCTCGCGAGTCTCCGCCAACAAACGCGAAAGCAAGCCCACCCAATCCAATTGCCAGACACCCCGCCACCGCTATCGGATTGATCATGCCGATGACCCTCTGCTCACTCGAATTCTAGGCTGCGCTGACTTCCGAGATGTCGAGCGCCGCCGCCAGACGAGCTTCTTCTCCATACATGCGGGCCCGCTCCCAAAACCGCGGCCGTCCAATCCCGGTCGAACGATGGCGCCCCATCAACTTGCCCTGCGCGTCCTCCCCCAGCACCTCGTAAACGAACAGGTCCTGCGTGATCACGACGTCGCCTTCCATGCCGAGGACCTCGGTAATGTGCGTAATCCGGCGCGATCCATCGCGAAGGCGAGAGGCTTGGATGATCACATCGACCGAAGTCGTGACCATTTCGCGGATCGTTTTCATCGGCAGGGCGTAACCGCCCATCGTGATCATGGATTCAATACGGCTCAGGGCTTCGCGCGGAGAGTTCGCGTGCAGCGTCCCCATCGACCCATCGTGGCCAGTATTCATCGCTTGTAAGAGATCGAACGCCTCGGGTCCGCGGACCTCGCCCACGACGATGCGTTCGGGCCGCATTCGCAGACAATTCTTGACCAGATCGCGCATCGTGATCTGGCCAACGCCTTCCAGGTTCGCCGGCCGGGTTTCGAGCCGCACCACATGCGGCTGCTGGAGCTGAAGCTCGGCTGCGTCCTCGCAGGTGATGATTCGCTCGTCCGCGTCGATATAGTTTGTCAGGCAGTTCAGGAGCGTCGTCTTGCCCGAGCCAGTGCCGCCAGAAATGACCACGTTGCAGCGGACACGGCCGATGATTTTCAGGATTTCCGCGCCAGCCACCGAGATCGAGCCGAACTTGACCAACTGATCGAGCGTCAGCTTGTCCTTTTTGAACTTGCGGATGGTGAGCGCGGCGCCGTCGATGGCGAGCGGCGGCGCAATGACGTTGACCCGCGAGCCGTCAAGCAGCCGGGCGTCGCAAATGGGCGAGGATTCATCAACGCGTCGTCCGACTTGGCTCACGATCCGCTGACAGATGTTCATCAACTGCGATGCGTCGCGAAAACGGACATTGGTGAGTTGGATCTTCCCGCCAACCTCGATGAAGCATCGTGTCGGGCCATTGACCATGATGTCGGCGATGTCGTCGCGCGCCAGCAGCGGCTCAAGCGGACCGAATCCGAGAACGTCGTTGCAAATGTCATCGAGCAGATCCTCCTGCTCGGCGATCGACAACACCAAATTCTTGATGGTGACGATCTCGTGTACGATGTCCCGGATCTCCTCGCGCGCGCTTTCGGAGTCGAGCTTGGATAGCGCGGCGAGGTCTATTGCCTCGATCAAGGCGCCGAAGATCAGCGACTTGGTCTGAAAATAGGTCTCCGATCTTCGTTCGGTTTGAACAGGCGGGGGCGGCGCGGGCGCAGGTTTGGCGACCTCGTTCACCGCGCTTACCGATGCGAGACGCGACACGGCGACTTGCGCGCTGACGCTCCCGCTGCGCTTGCCGAACATCGCTCAGGGCCCTTTCCGCTTGCGCAACGGCTCAGCGGAGATGGAGCAATGCGTTTGCCAGCCGATCATTTCTTCTTGCGCCCGAACTTCGCGATGAACGGTTCAAGAATGCCACGCTTGGGCTTGCGCGCCTCGACTCGGCCGGCAAGCGTGGAAGCAAGATCGACAAAGATCTGCGCGGTTCTGCCGTTGGGTTCGATCTCGGCGATCATTTGCCCGTTGTTGGCCGCAGCCCCGAACAGCTTTGCGTCGTGCGGGATGATCGCCGTCGGATCGGTTTCCACCGCTTTGCCGAATTCCGCGGCGGCAATTTCTGGCCGCTTGAGCATGCTGACGCCGTTCAGGACAAGGCGCGACGGCGCGTCGTTAAGCCGGGCGCCCTTGACGTTGTCGATCAGGTTTTTGGCGTTGCGCAGATTCGCGAGATCGGGGGTCGCGACGACGATGACCTCGTCTGCGGAGACGAGAATTCTTCGCGCCCACGCCGACCACAAATGCGGCACGTCAAGCACGATCCAGGGCGTCGAGGCGCGCATCGCGTCGAGCAGGGAGTCGAACGAGGCCTCGCTGAAATCGAGGACCCGATCAAGAGTCGCGGGCGCGGCCAGGAGACTGAGTTTCTCGCCGCACTTGGAAAGCAGACGCTCCACGAGCACCGTGTCGACACGATCCGGAGCGAAGACCGCCTCCGCGACGCCCTGAGGCGGATCCTGGTTGTAGTCGAGACCCGCAGTTCCAAAGGCAAGATCGAAATCGGCGATGATTGTCGCCATTTCCGTGACCGACGCCAGGCTCCAAGCCAGATTGTGGGCGACGGTGGAAGCTCCGACTCCCCCCTTGGCGCCGACGACGGCGATCACCCGTCCGAGAGGCTTGGCGCCCGGCACGCTGAACAGTTCAGATATCGCCTGTATGAAGTCGACGACGCCAAATGGGGCGACGAGATATTCGCTCACGCCGCGCGCCATCAGCTGCCGGTAGAGAACGATGTCGTTCAGCTTGCCAAGAACCACGACTTTGGTCCCGGCGTCGCAATATTCGGCGAGTTCCTCGAGTTGCCCTAGCAGCGCGTCCCGACTGGCCGGCGCCTCGAGCACCACAACGTTTGGCGTCGGGGCGCTCTTGTAGGCTTCAAGCGCAGCCGCCGCCCCGCCCATGTTCTGCTTGACATGCGCTTTGGCCATTCGTCGATCAGCAATCGCGGCGCCGACGATCGCGGCGATGTCGGGCGATTCGCAAAATGCCTGGATCGATACTCGCGGCACCGGCTCGATTTGCACAACCGGCCGATCCACGGCTTTACCGCCGTTGCTTTCAGCGTCAGCCTGTTGCGCCTTCATGATCCCTCAGTTCCCGTTGGTCGGCAGATCGCCGCCGATCGGCGTAAGTACGGCGTTCTTCCAATCGGTGCTCGGGTCTTGGCCATTGCGCACCGCCTCGATGGCTCGAGTGCGCATGGCGACATCGGACGGGCCGACTGCGCGCGGCTGAACGAAGTCGCGGGGGTCGTCGACCTGAGCCGCGATCGTCGATTGGGTGGCGCAGCCGAAGTTGGCGTAGGTCTCATTCTTCCATCCCTCGACCGATGACCCGGAGGCGAGATCCTCCGGCCATTGACCGCACGGCGTCGGGACGATCGCCTTGAGCCCGGTAAACGACACGCGCACCGGCGGCGCTGCGCCATCATTGGGCGGCAGGTAGTCTCCCACAGCGATCCTGCCTCTGACGCCGGCGGCGACAAGCGCCCTGCGGACCTCGTAGACGGCGATCGAGTTTGGATTCGTTCCCACCGGGGTCTGAATCATGACCACGCCCGAACCATAACGGCGATAGCGGTCGGCAAAGGCGCGGACATTCGCCCGTGTGCGCGCGTCCAGCCTGCCGCCCACGGGATAGAGATCCATACTTGCAGGCGCAGCGGCGACCACGATCGGGTGACGCTCTTGAAACCCGCCCGGGAAAACAGGATCGGAAGACGCGTAGGGAACGCCGCAGCCGGCGAGCGCGGCGGCGGCTGAGGCGATGAGGCCCAGCCTCAAGGCTTGCGCCGTCGAGAGTGGTCGTTCGTCCGGAAGAGCGGCCATCGGGCTGTCTTTCTTGGGTCTGAACAGGTTTTCTGGCGAAGCACGCACGGCCTACTGGGTGATGAATCCGATCCTGCCCGCATAGCCGGGCATCGGCTGGAGCGACTGCGACGCGGAATAGATCCGGTTGACGCGGCCAAGGAGCCAGGCCTGCGGATCGCTGGCGTCCTGGAAATTCTGGTCGGGCCTGACGATCTGGCTCGGATCGATCGGATGGACGATGTAGGGCGTCACGGTGATCAAAAGCTCGGTCTCGTTGCGCTGATAGTCTCGCGAGCGAAACAGCGCGCCGAGCACCGGAAGGTTCATCAGCGCCGGAAAGCCGTTGATCGCTTGCTCTGTCTGCGTGCTGATGAGGCCGGCGGAGGCGACCGAGCCGCCGGAAGGCAGTTCGACCGTCGTCGTGTTGCTGCGGGTCCGGAACCCCGGGATCGTGATCCCAGTGAACGTGACTTGTGTCGATGGGTCAATATCGGTGACTTCGGTTGCGATTCGCAGTTGGATCCGTCCGGGGGACAAGACGATCGGGGTGAAATTGAGGGTCACGCCATAGGGCTGCTGGATGAATCCGTACTGGCAAACGGGCTGGCACTGCACGCTATTGAGAATGGGAACCGTGCCGCCGGCGAGGAATTTGGCGGTTTCGCCGGACACTGCAGTGACGGTCGGCTCGGCCAGCGTGTGGGCGACTCCCTGCCGCTCGAAGGCCTGCAAAGTGGCGCTGATGGTTCCGCTGCCCCTGAACCAATTCAGGGTCGCTTGGGAAGCCGCGGCGGCGACGGCGCCGTTGATCGCGAATGGCGGAGCGAGCGTGAAGCTTCCGTTCGGGCCGCTGCCGTTCAAATTAACGCCCAGTTGCTTGATGATGTCACGCCGAATCTCAGCGACCGTGACGCGCAGGCTGACCTGGTCGGCGCCGCGGATCGTGAGAGCGTTGACCACCTTTCCTTGAGGGCTGCCGGGCGATTTGCCGCCGCCGCCCGAGGCGCCGCCGCTCGAACTGTTCGAGATGGAGATCGAAGGGCCGGAGGGCGTGGTCGGCGTGTCGTTGATGAACCCGGAAGCGATGTCGAGCGCCTTCTGCGCCTCCTCCGCCGAGGCCACCGATCCCGTGAGGATGATTGTGTTCTCGACGGTGCGCACGCGAATGTCGTTGCCTGGAATCGCGACATTGAGGAGCGCCGACAAGTCGCCGACGGCCCGGCCGACCGAGACCTGGAAGAACGCAATTCTTCGCCCGTCCTTGGCCAAGGCGAAAATGCTTGTGTGGCCATTGGCGACGCCGGAAATATAAATGCGCCTCGCCGTGCGCACGATCGCATTGGCGACGTTGGGATCGCCGACGTAGATTTCCCCCGCTTCCTCAGGCAAGTCGCGTATGACCGATTGGCCGATGCCCAATTGCAGGGGCTGAGCCCTCGCGTCCGACAAGGCGCCGACGGGCGCGAAATCCTCGCCGTCGGCGGCTCGGGCGATCGAAGCCGGCGCGATCAAAAGAAACGCCGCCGCGACGCAGGTGGCGATATTCGGCCGTCTCTGAAAGCGTTCGGATCTCATGTCCTGGCCTCCGTCTCTGCAGAGCACGCGACGAATGACTGGAACGCGAATCATCGGGCCGCCTGCTGGGGAGCCCCATAGCGAACGACCGTCAGCGCGCTGTCGGCGCTGACCACCGTCTTCGCCGGGCCGGCGCTGTCGACAAGACTGCGGAGGACAAGATGAAGGTTCGAATTGCCGGCATGTTGAGCGAGGATGATGAGATCGACCTGGTCCGGGTCGAGTTCGAGCGTCGCGTTCGCCCCAGTGACCACTTTCTTGCCATTCTGCTCTTCCACGTTCTGGCCGATCGCGAGGACGCGCACATTGGCGAGAATCGGCTGCGCCGTCATGACCTCGACCCCTCGGGCCTTGGTGGCCTCATCGTCGCGGGCGAGACGCACAACGTCAACTCGATCATTGGGGAGAATGAATCCGCCAGCCGTCGAATCCCCTTCATTGTCGATCTTGATCGCGACGGCCCGCTTTCCACTCGGCAGAACAGCCGACATGAAGCCGCCCGTTCCGGCCTTGACCAGCTTGTCATGCCTGAGCGGCTCGCCGCGGAGGAACGCCACCCGCGTCATTGAGCCCTCTATGTCCTTAAGGGCGTCCGGCTTTCCAGACTTTGTAATCATGAGCTCGGAGACAGCCCCTTTCGGCCAGGGCTGCCAGTGGATCGCGCCCTCGTTGACCACCGTCCCCATGGGCAGGTCCTGAGCGGCGACGAGGACCTGTTCAAGGTCGACCTTCGGCTGAGCCTCCGCCAACGCGGGCGGGGCCGAGTTCGAACCGCCGCGCAAGAGCATATAGGTCGCGCCAAACGCCACGACGGCGATCGCCCCCACGAGGATCAGCCTCCGATTCATAAATCATCGTCCTTCAAGCGCCGACCTATACCGACACGATTTAGACATCGTAATCGTCAAGGTACGGTTAATTTAAAGTATCGAATCGTATCCGGAGCCCGGAGCTAGCCGCCTATCCGAGGCAAATAGTCCGCTGAATACCGTTACTTCAATGCTATTCCGTAAAGAGACGCGCAACGCTCCTCGCTGCTCTCGCCTCTGCTGAGATAGTAAGAGAAACTAGCTCGATCGATCTTTCCCCAACTGCGCGAAGACGCTTCGATCGGCGCTCACAGCTTCGCCGCGAGGAACAATGTTCCTCCATCGACAAAGGACCCGAAGCAAGTGTCGCGGCGAGCCGTCGAGGACTCGCTCGGAAGGATCCGGACTGATCATGGGGTAGTAATTTTCGTCTACGATCGGAAGGCGCCGCTGCTGAAGCGGATGCTGGCTCAGACGAACGCGGACCAGATGGATGAATTCGGATATTGCATCAGCCCCGCGGCCGCCAACGCAATTCCGTAAGGCACGCCCGCGTTCGCGTTGTGCAACCGGGCGAGCCAATCCACGCGGCCGAGGGCGGCGGGCAGAGGCGCCTTGCGCGCTCCGAGAAGGACTAACGTGAGAATTCCGCCAAAGATGGCTGCGGCGAGACCATAGTCGAGGATCGCAGTCCACCCGAGCCACGCGGCCGTCGCCGCCGCCAGCTTGGCGTCGCCGCCGCCGATCACGCCCAGATTGAACATGACGAAAGTCATGACCAGGATCGCGAGGCCGCACGAAATATTGAGAAGAATATCGACGGCCGGAACCCCAAGCATCACCGCGAGGATCAGATATCCAACCGCCAGAGTGAGGCAAAGCCGATTGGGGATCGTAAAGGTCAATAGGTCCATGGACGCCGATAGCGCCATCACGGTGGGAAAGAAGGCGAAAGCCAAAAGATGGAGGAAGGTCGAAGCCATTTTTCTATGAACCGCCAGGAACGCGGGTCCAGACCCCGCCTAGAGTGTCCTCCTTGACTACAGGTAGCCAAGGCCAATCCTTCGCGCTACTTGAGGGTGGCGCCGACTTCGTCGAACACCGTGCCGACCTTGGCGCCGACCGTCTCAACCGCTGTGATGATGAAGACGGCGATGAGCGAGGCGATCAAGGCATACTCGATCGCAGTGACGCCGGATTCGTCGGCGGCAAAGGTCTTCATCGATTTGAACACGTCTTTGCTCCCGCTCCGAAACCCGATTCGGCGGAAGCCTTCTTTTTGGGGCCGCCGATGGGACCCAGGGTAGGGCCGCCCGATTTAGACGTCGTTAATTTGAACGATCTTCGACCGGGGTCGATGTGGAGGCTAAGCAATTGGTTAAGCCGCCATCCGGTGGAACGAAGCCAAACCGGAACTCAATTGAAACAAATGTTAACCCGGGTCGAGATTCGGGGCTTCGCGCCCTATTCGCCGCCAGAACCGCCGAGTTCGAGCCGCGCCGGCTAGGGCGCGAGATCGAGCCACGCCCCATCCGCGCCGCCCTCGACTTCAACAATCCAAAGATCAGGATCGAAGGCGATTTCCCGCTTGAGCCGGTCCTCTGCTTGGTCGGCATTGATGAAGGGTCCCGCATGCGTGCGAGCGAACATTCTGTCGACCCCGCGCGGCGCCTCAGCCGCGACGGATTGCGGCGCAGGTCCATAGAGCGTCGCGCTTCCGTTCAAGTGATCGACCTTGACAAAGATGGCCCCGGCCTCGGCAGCCCCGCGGCGCCGAAGAACGGCGCTCACCCCTTCCACTCCGCACCGACGCAAATACGCCGCGACCCAGATGTCGGAGCGCAAGCGCACCGAGGTTAGTGTTCCCCTGCGCGCGCCGCCGCGGTCAGCTGCTTGACAAGTCGTTCGGTGATTTCGGTGCCGGAAGGCAGGCCGTGAGTCCGCTCGAACTCTCGCAACGCCTGCTCAGTGACCGCCCCTTCTTTCCCGTCTGGTTTGACCGGGTAGCCGAGCTTGGCCAAGGCGGTTTGCGCGGCGAGAATCAAATGCGACCCGTCACCGTGGGTTTCCCCAGCCAATAGTTCCGCAATCGGATCGGATGCCGGCGGAGCGCTCGGGGCCGAGTTCGGCCGGCCGCGTCGGTGGAAGAGCCGCTGACGCCTGCGCTGGCGGCGCGCTGTTTTCCGCGTTGGCGGGCTTTTGAGGGGGAGGGGGAGCTGGCGCTGGAACGGCGGATGAAGGTTTCGGCAGCGAGAACCCGAATAACGGAGCGGGATGACGCTCGCGCTGCAAGAGAAGCGCGTTGACAGCGATGCCGACCAGAGCGAGCGACAGGGCCGCGCCGAGGCAATAGCGCAAATGCGCCGCTTTCACCCGCCCGGCGACCTTCCGTCGCAACATTTCCCGAGTTGAGTTTTGGACCGGGCCGCGGAGTTGGCCGAGATTACTTTTTAGGCGAGCAAGCGCTAATTCCAAGTCTTCACTCCTGAGAGCACGGCGCCGTTCAACTCTGTTTCGCGTTTGAAAAAGTTGGGCATGAGAAGCGGGCGGTCCCCGACCGATCCCTTGCCGACTTTGGGACCGTCGCGCGTTTCCTCAAAATGGCGCCCGCTTCTTAAGCCAATCTTAAGTCTAGAGTCCGGCGCGGCCTCTGGTCGTCCTTTGGTGTGAGTGGTCTTTCACCATGGTTTACGCTTTACTTCGGCGCTTCGTTTCGGCAGGAGACCGTGCGGTCTGACAGGGCGTCGAGCCGGTCCGCGATCCATGCGGGGAGATCGGGCAAAGGGGGCGCTGGTCGATGACCGAGCGGCGCCCATATAAGGACCATGGACGACACAACCAGCTTGGCGCATCCGTTGTCGGCAATTGACATCATCCGCGATGATTTCGCCTCTCTCGATGAGTGGGAGGACCGGTACCGCTACGTAATCGAACTGGGCCATTCGCTCGAACCGTTGAGCCCCGAGGCTCACAACAACACCAACAAAGTCCGGGGCTGCGTCAGCCAAGTCTGGCTGGACTGCGAGCCGAGAACCAGCGCGCAAGGCGAAAAAATCTTGCACTATCGGGGGGACAGCGACTCCCACCTGGTGCGCGGCCTGATCGCGATTGCGCTGGCGCTTTTTTCCGACCGGACGCCTAAGCAGATTCTCGCCATAGACGCGGTCGCCGCTTTTCGTGCGCTCGGCCTTGAGCAGCACCTGACGCCGCAACGCTCAAACGGCGTGCGCGCGATGGTCGACCGCATCCGGGCGGATGCTGCGGCCTGAGGCTTGGCGCCGTCCAGAGTGACGGTAATGACATTTCGCTCCAAGGCGCGGTCGAGCGTCGACCGCCGACGCCATGAGGAGCCAGAGTTGCTCTTATGGCGTTATGCGTTGGCCCACTGGGTTTTGGGCCCCAGGAGGGCGAAACAAGTCATGAAGCGTCATGGCCGTCCCCGGACTTGATCCGGGGATCGACCGGCCACCTACCGTGGATGGCGTCAAGCGGTTCGAGGCTGGCTTTCTTGGAAGTGGTCTCGAGCGACGGCGTTGGCGATGACCAGGATCTTTCGCATGACGGCGATCGAGGCGACTTTTCCGGGACGATGATTGGTTTCGACGAGGCGATTGTAGAAGTCTTCCATCGGGGAAGGATGGCGGATGGCGGCCCGGGCGGCGTTGAACAAGGCGCTGCGCACCAGCGGTCTTCCGTGGCCGGTTTTGGCCTGGCCGCGCTTTTTTCCGCTTTCGTGCGTGTGGGGGCGAGCCCGACGAGGGCTGCGATCTGTTTTCCGGTCAGGCGGCCGAGCTCCGGCAGGTCGGCGACCAGCGTCGCGGCGACGACCGGGCCGACGCCGCGCACCCCCCGCAAAGCCTTGGCGAGGCGATCGAGGCTCTGGGTCAGCGCCGCGATCACCGCCGCCAGGCTTTCCCGGACGATCGGATCGCTCGCCAGATCGGCGCGACACCGTTCCGCTTGGCGGGCGTCGACAAGCTGCCTGCGGCGGGCGGCCAGCGCCCTCAGGCGCTCATCGGCGCGGAACGTCGCGGGCAGATCGGCGCGCCTGACCGCGTCGGCGAGATAGCGGGCGATCAGCATCGCGTCGATCCGGTCGGTCTTGGCGCGCAGGCCCTGGGCCTTGCGAAAAGCCAGGATCGTGTTGGGGTGCAGCTTCACATAGCGAACGCCCGCTTGCGCGAGCGCCGAACAGAGCGGGCGCTCGTAGCCGCCGGTCGGCTCCATGGCCACAAGCGCCGGCCGGGCCTGCCCGATCCACGCCGCAAGGGCCTCCGGGGTATTGGCGACCCGTTCGACATGCCTCGAGCCAGAGAGGCAAACGTCGATCCAGGCCTTCGAAACGTCCACTCCGACAAGATCTTCGCCATTGCCTTGCGTCGCGCCCCCGGACAGTCTGAGATGAGACCTTTGGTCGCACGCCGGATTGCATACGGGCGTCAGAGCCCAGACTACCGTTCGCGTGTCAGACCGCGACGCCGGCGGGTCCGAGATGGCCACGGTCTTTCAAGGACCAAACCCACGATCGGAGCACCCGCCGGCGTCCCCATCCTCAACCAAAGACGGGACCCGAACAATGCAACCCACGTGAGCCGTCTGACGAAGTCTCATCTGGCAGCGGAAGGACAACGTATCTCGCTGGTTCAAACTCGCGCCGCAGGCGGCCCTGAGCTCACCTCTCTCGTAGCGTGTGGAGATATGTGGATCGCCAGCGGGGAGCGGCGCTTGACTTCGGCCTATCGCGGAACGGAGGATCGCGCAGCATCTGTTGCTGTGAGGGAGCGGGCGGTGCGTTTCTTCCTGTCAATTGTCGCGTTCGCTTTTGCAATCGGGGGAGCGACGGCCGAAGACCTTCCGCCCGCTGTTCAGAAGGCGATCGCCGAAAACAAGCGTGGCTGCAAAACGGTAGCAATCGAAAAAGGCTTCATAACACGCAAGGATATCAACGGGGACGGCCGGCCGGACTTCGTGCTGGACTATGAGGCGTTCACTTGTGACGGGGATCGGCGGGCGTTCTGCGGCTCGCTCGGCTGTGAGACCCAGGTTTTTGCCTCCCTTCCAAATGGCGCCTACGCCAAGGTCGTCGATGACAATGTCAAGAGGATCGAGTTTCGCGAGGTCCAGGGGCGGCCGGTGATGGTTGTTGGCCTCCCGGGCTTCGCGTGTCGAAAAGACCCGACCGAGATTTGCGAGGTCGTCAAATCCTGGAACGGCTCGTCCTTCGTGGATATGCCTGCCCCGGCAACGAGTTGAACGGCCGGAATCAAGAACGCAAAATCGCTCGGCCCGATCAGAGCGGTGCTCGCGGAAGTCATCGCCATGTACGGCAAGGGCCAAATGGGACCCTTCGCGTCCGATCCGGTCATGCGCAAGCACTTCACCGCTCAGTTCATGTCGGTATGGGACCGTGGAATTGCGCGATCCGACAGTATTATCGACGCGGATCCGTTTACGGGCCAAGGGGTGAACTCTGTGAATTTACAGGGCGTCGACATTGTTGCGGAGACGCCGAACGCCGCCACCGTCGAAATGCACCTTGGCGGGACTAATCTGGACAAGGACAAGACCGCCTTTTCCGGAACCCAAAAATTATGGATGCGCCGCGAGGGTCCGACCTGGAAGATCGACGACATTGCCGACTTTGGCAATGAAACCTGGAGGGGTTACATCGAAAAAGCCCTCGCCCACAAATAGCGCGGCCTGGAACCCGACTCAGCCTCGAACTGGGTATCGCCGCGCCGATTTGAATCTCTCGAACAGATTTTTTGTTCCGTTCGTCGAAGCGGCAGCAGGAGGAAGAAGATGGCAATCTCGGCAACACTGGCGCCTACGAATGGGGGGCGGGCCGAACCAGAACTTCACACTTGTCATCGGGGACGTTCCTGAACCCTCCACCTGGGCCATGATGTTGCTCGGCTTTGCCGGCCTTGGCGTCGCTGGCTATCGGGCGGCGCGAAGAACCGGCGCCCGCGCCTAGCCCGTAAATCCCCGCTCAGCGCTCAATTCGCTTGTCTTTCAACAATGCGCCGCGCAGATCCGCACCGCTTTCCCGCGGGGCGCGCGGGCGCGAGGTCGAAAGGAGGTTCCAATGACTACGGCGCCGCGCCTGATCCGCGAGGACGACTTCGTCGCCAGCATCGCCGACGCCCTTCAATATATCGCCGTCTATCATCCTCCGAGCTTCATCCGGGCGCTCGCGGAGAGCCACGCCCGGGAGGAAAGCCCGGCCGCTCGCGACGCGATGGCTCAGATCCTCGTCAATTCCCGCATGGCGGCCTTCGGACGAAGGCCGATCTGTCAGGACACCGGCGTCGTCAACGTATTCGTCAAGATCGGCATGGGAGCCCGGATCGACAGCGAGCGGCCCGTCGCGGACCTCGTCAATCAGGCGGTGCGCCAGGCCTACACCCATCCGGACAATCCTCTGCGCGCCTCCATCGTGCGCGATCCGATCGCCGGCCGGATCAACACGCGCGACAACACGCCCGCCGTCGTCCACTTCGAGATGGTGGCCGGCGATGAAGTCACCGTGACGGTGGCCGCCAAGGGGGGCGGCTCCGAGAACAAGGCCAAGTTCGTGAACCTCCCGCCCGCGGGTTCGGTCACGGACTGGGTGGTGCAGACGGTCGAGACGCTGGGCGCGGGTTGGTGCCCGCCCGGACTCCTCGGCATCGGGGTCGGCGGCTCCGCCGAAATGGCGATGGGCATGGCCAAGGAGGCCTTGATGGAGCCCATCGACATGGCGGACCTGCTGCGGCGAGGACCGTCGTCGCCACTCGAGGACATGCGGATCGAGATCTACGACCGGATCAACGCGCTTGGCGTCGGGGCGCAGGGTCTCGGCGGCCTGACGACGGTGCTCGACGTGAAGATTCGCTCCTTCCCATGCCACGCCGCCTCCAAGCCGGTTGGACTCATCCCTCAATGCGCCGCCGACCGTCACATCACGTTCAGCCTCGACGGGTCGGGGCCGGCGGCGCTGACGCCGCCCGACCTGTCGCTCTGGCCCGACCTGTCGATCGGCGAACAGGCGGCCGCGGCTCGGCGGGTGGACCTCGATCGCTTGACGCGGGCGGAGGTGGCCACCTGGCGAGCGGGCGAAACGCTGCTCCTTTCGGGGCGCCTGCTGACCGGCCGCGACGCCGCTCACGCGCGGCTCGCGTCCATGATCGCGGCAGGCGAGCCGCTGCCGGTCGATTTCAAGGATCGGGCGATCTACTACGTCGGCCCTGTCGCCGCCGTGCGCGACGAGGTCGTCGGACCGGCTGGCCCGACGACATCGACGCGCATGGACGCGTTCACCGAGACGGTGCTGGCGGCGACGGGCCTCCTGGTCATGATCGGCAAAGCCGAGCGTGGGCCAGGGGCGATCGAGGCGATCAAGCGCCACGGCGCCGCCTACCTCATCGCGGTCGGCGGGGCGGCCTATCTGGTGTCCAAGGCCGTGAGGTCGGCCCGCGTGCTCGCCTTCGCCGACCTCGGCATGGAGGCGATCCACGAATTCGTCGTCGAGAACATGCCGGTGACGGTGGCGGTCGACAGCCGCGGGGCCTCCATTCATGAGACGGGCCCCGCGCGATGGCGGCGCCCCGTCTTCACCCGGTCGGGAGCGGCCGCCTCGATGGGCCAGTCCCCCGCTGGCCCGAACCAAGTCGCGAGGCCATGAGGATGCGGCCGCGGCCCCTCGACCGCGCCAGCATGCGGAAGGAAAGACCATCCATAGAGGGCGTCATGGATCCGATCGAGCGTGCCGTCTCAGTTCCACAAATCAAAATAATCGTACAACGTCGAGCGCGGCGGCAGGTCTTTCGGGATCGCCCGCCACTGGCAACCGGCGCTCAGGATGTACATCAGGCCGTTGACGACCTCGCGCAGCTTCACCGTTCGCTGGTTGCCGCCGCGCTTGGCCGGTGGAATATGCGGCTCGATCAGCGCCCACTCCTCATCGGTCAGGTCAGACGGATAGCGCAGTCGGCTGCGGTCGTAGCGAGCGCGGTTTTCCTTCGTCCACATCGGCGGCGGCTCCCCAAAGAATCAGCCCGCTTCCCTTGAATCACAAATGACTCAGTCGATTCAATCTCTTCCCGGACAGACACTAAGACCGAAGACGCGCGACCAGTGCGGCAAGTTCCGCCTGGCGGCGGGTGTTTGTTTTGGCAAACACGGCTTTTAGCTGGGTGCGGGCTGTCTCACGGCTTACGCCCAGCGCAGCCGCTGCGTTATGGATTCCTGAGCCGGAAGCCAGTTTCGCAGCCAACTTCGCCTCCGCGACCGTCAGGCCGAACGCGACGCACAGGTGCGTTGCTTCCGGCCGCAGCGGCGAGCTTAGATCGGTCAGAAGAAGGATGACGCGACCCGAGCTGAAGAAATCGCTGCCGAACGCCGTGACCGGCATCGCCTCAACCAGAAGCCAGGGCGCTTCATCCCGATCGACAACGATCGGCGCATAGGGCTGAACGCTGCCGTGCTCCGCGTGCAAAGCAAACGAAACCAGCTGCTGCAGCCGGCGGTTGCTGGCTGGATCGTACGCCGTGGGGCGACCCCGGGCCAGATGGAAGTTTGCGCCGAGCAGATTTTGCGCAGGGAGATTTATTTGGATCGCGCGGCCGGCGCCATCGATGACGACGGCGGCGCAGCTCACGCGCTCAAGTGTTGAGAGTTTCGACGCGACATCGAACGCGGCGAACTTCTGGGCCAGGCCGACAAGTTTGGCGACGTAGGGCCCAACTCCGGCGAGGGTTCGCGCGTCTTCCGGCGTGAACGGGCCGCGATCGTCACCGCGATAGATCGGGAAGCACCAATCGCCGCCCTCGACCGAAAAAAAGGCCATTGCAAGCCATTCGCGTTTCCCCGGACGCGCCGTTTCCTGGAAAAAGGGCAGCGTTCTGCGTTCTTCCTCGCTCGAGAGGTCGTGTTCGAGGGCTGAGGCCCGACCCGCCCTTATGAATGACGTACATTTTTGAAGGTACGGTCCGACGTGCGGATCTGGAGCATGGGCTTGGTTGCGCAGCCAGAGGTCGAAAAAGGCCTCGTGTCCTACCGACATCGGGACCGGCGCTGGCGGGTTTTCGGGGTCGTGGTCAAACACAGTGCAACTGGCCGCGCCGAACGATTCGGCCAGCGATTGCAGGGACGACGGCCAAAGCATCGGGGCGAGGATTGCATCATGGCAAGCCTCAAGAGCGCGCTCGGTTCTTTCCGTCAGGGGCATGGGGCTGCTCCGCGCTTAGAGTGAAACTAGCACTTCGGCCGGTGGGGAGAAAGGACCAAGGCCGATTTCACCCGTTCGGGTGATGCGCACCTCCGGCGGGAATGACAGCGTCGGCCTGCATCCTAATCATCTTAAGGAGCTAAAAAATGCGCGCGTCCACCAAGATACTTACTGCGTTAACACTCACACTCTTCGCTTGCCCTGCCTTTGCCGATACAGCGCCAGAGATGGGCGGAAAGCCGAGATTAGCGATTGGCGGCTATGATACTGTTGCTTATTTTACTGTCGGAAAGGCAGTTCCTGGTAGTCTTGACTATCAGACTGTCTGGCATGACGCGCGCTGGCAATTCGCCAACAAACAGGATCTCGACCTCTTCCTCGCGAATCCTGAAAAATATGCGGCTCAATATGATGGTCATTGCGCCATGGGCGTCTCATACGAGAACGGCCACAAAGATACGGTCGATCCTGAGGCTTTCACCATCGTCAACGGTAAACTGTACATAAATCATACGAAATACTGGACGACTGAGTGGCGCAAGAATGAAGCCGAAAATATTAGCCGCAGCGACAAAAATTGGGCGACGGTGAAGGACACGCCTGAGCCAACGAAATAAGCAAGAAAAAGTCACCATCGTGGATGATGCGCTGTACACGCGCTGAACCGTCCCCTGAAACTCCTTTTCAATAGCAGCCTCTCGCAACCCAGAGCAGTCTGAGTTTCGAGAGGCCGCAGTTCTGTCCTGCCGCGAACTCCGCTCGGGTCCGACAGCGAACTCTGCTCCAGGCGAATGCCCCTTCACAAGATATTTTGAAATAACCATCACATAACAGCGCCCAGTGTCATCCCATCAGGCGCGCCACTTTGGAACAAAACTGGGCGCTGCCATATTGTTGGAATATGGATTGGTTTGAGGGAACCCCTTCGATGAGGTCCGACGCGCTGTCCGCCGAGCCGAAGCCATCCATCGGACGTCGGGGGAAGGGCCGCATCGCACGAGCGAACGCTTAAGGCAGGCTCCATGGACTTGATCTTGAGCGCCCGCTCGGAATACTTTGCTTTTGGCAAAACTCGAAGCCTCGATTTCGAGCGATAGCGCGGCTTACCAAGTTAAAGGAGTTGGTCTCATGCCATTCAGCCCTGTTCTTCTGTCCGCGGCGACGGTTGGATTGTCGACGCTGGCGTTCGCGGTCGCGGCGCCAGCGTCGGCGCAACAGCATTATGGGCAGAGACACTACACGCACACGCATTACACGCATTACGCGCACGCCCGCTATCACCACTACGCCCACTATCGCGAGGGTCGTCAGATCATCGTTCATCCGCAAGAAGCGGTGATCGTGCAGAGCCCGGGCTACGTCTGGGGACCGGTGGGAGCGGTCGGCAGCGTCGTGGGTGGAACCGGCTATGCGGTGGGCGGAGTCTTTACCGGCGCCGGCATGATCGTGCAGGGGGTCGTGGGCGGCGTGCTGGGCGGCGTGGCGGCGCTGTTCGGCTCCCCGCCTCCATCGAGCTACGCCTATGGCGCCCCTTTCGCCGCGCCGTTCAATGCCGCCGGGACAGTGGCCACGGCGCCGTTCGAGGTGGTGGGCGGCGCTTTCGGAGCGCCGGTCGTCCACCCCGGCTACTGAGCCGCTTCCGGCTGTGCCTTGGCCGACCGGGCGGTCGGCCAAAATACGCGGTCGCACCCATAGGCTCGGGTGCGATCGTTCTTTGATTTGAGCCCCTCGGCGCATGGGGCGATGCCGCGTGCTCAGGGGCTCGCTTGCTCGCGTCTCGAGCTAGAGATCGAGCACGACGTCGCCGCGCGGACGGCTGCAGCAGATCAGGAGATCGCCGCTCGCCGGCGGCGTGAGCGGTTCGACGAAATAATCGATCGCGCCGGCGATGAGCGCGGTCTCGCAATTGTGGCAGACGCCGGTGCGGCACGCCCAACGGACAGGAACATCGCAGGCCTCGGCCAGTTCGAGCAGGCTTTGACAGGCCGGGTCCCAATGCAGGCTGAGGTTGCTTCGCGCGAAAGACACGATCGGTCCCGAGCCCGCGGGCCGATCGGGCAGATGCGGCGCCCGCGGCGAAGCGCCGACAATGCCCGGCGTCATTGCCGGGCCTGAGCCGAAATTCTCGCTGTGCAGCCGCTCGGCCGGCACGCCCCAACTGGCCAGGTCGGCGGTAAGGCTGCTCATGAAGGCGGTCGGTCCGCAGAGATAGAAATCCGCCTCGCGCGGCGCGCCCAATTCCTGCAGACCGCGCACGCTCACGCGGCCCGACCCATCGAAATCGACCCCCGCCCGATCTGTGGGCGCAGGCGCGCTGTAACGGATGTGGCTATGGCCGCGCGGCAGTGATTGGAGCAGCGTCTTCGCTTCCGCGGCAAACGCCTGCTCAGCCCCGTTGCGGGCGCCGTGAATCCACCAGACGTCTCGCCGCGAGCCGCCGGCGGCGAGCGCATGCAGCATGGCGAGCACCGGGGTCAAGCCAATCCCGGCGCTCAAGAGCACGACCGGACCTTCGCCCGGCCCGAGCGTGAAAGCCCCCCGTGGCGCGCTCGAGTTCGATGACCTCGCCGACCTTGAGCCCATCCTCGACGTAAGTCCCGGCCGCGCCGTTCGGCTCGCGCTTGATGCTGAGCCGCCAGCGCTCCGCGCTGGGTTCGCCGGAGAGCGAGTAGCTGCGCAGGAGAGCCGGCGCCTCAGGCGCGGGCTTGAGCCGCAGCACGATGAACTGGCCGGGCGCCGCCGCAACGAGCGGACGGCCGTCGCTCGGTTCAAGCATGAGCGAGGTCACGTTCACGCTCTCGCGGCGCTTGTCCTTAACCCGCAGCGGCCGGAACCCGGCCCAGGCCGGCGCCGGCCCGGCCGTGCGCGGCCAAGGCGGGATTGCCGGTTGTCGACCCCCTTCGCTCCTGCTCGAGCAACGTCTCAAACGAGGCCCGCCAGCCGGCGCTCAACGCCGGGATGCGCTGCGCCCGCTCGAGTCCGCTCCTGTCGGGCCCGGGCAGATAGAGGAGCGCGTCAATCTCAGCGATGGTCATGCGCTCGGGGCCGGCCGAGACCTTGACGATCTCGTCGCCCGCTTCGACCTCGCCCTCCTCGAGAACGCGAAAATAAAACCCTGGCCTGTGATGCGCCACGACGAGCGCCGCCATCCGCGGCTCGTTCATCCGGATGCCGAGCCGGTAACAGGTGACGCGCGGCTGCGTCACCTCGAACAGCGCGTCGCCGATCCGATAACGGTCGCCGATGCAGACCTCTGCGTCGGGCAGGCTCTGAACCGTAAAGTTCTCGCCGAATTGGCCGTAGGCAAAGTCGTCGCGGCCGAGTTGAGCCTGCCAATAGCGGTACGAACTCGATCTGATAGACGAAGACCGCGCGATGCTCGCCGCCATGCCCTTGCAGATCGCCCTGGCCATCCCCGTCAAGATTGAGCCGCCGCGCCATCCGACGGCCCTGGACCGGCGCTTTCCAGATTCCGGTGTGCACGGTTTTGCCCTGCCACGGGACATCGCGCGGGAGGCCGACATTGACCGAAAGCAAGAGGGCCATCTCTCTCTCGTCACTGACCGGGAGGCGTCGCCGCAAGTTTCTAGCAGGACTGCGCTCCGGCGTCGTCCGGCCGAAATTCCATGAGCCGCGCGGGTTGACTGGAGTGCGCGCGGATGCTCCCCGAACTCGGGACGACGGCGCGTAACAAAGTTGTGCGGCCGCCGTATGCCGAGCATGGGAGCGAGCATGGGAGATCGACCCGCCCTGCCCGATTAACGCCAATCGCGTTTGCTAGCCTCGCCACGCCCGACGCCGGAATTGGCGGAGCGGAGCGGCCATGATCCCTTTTCATTCACGGAGAAGCGCATGTCTGAACCCGAACACGTCGACGTTCTCATCCTCGGCAGCGGAGGCGGCGGCAAGCTGACCGCTTGGCACATGGCGGGATCGGGAAAGCGGACTGCGGTCGTCGAGCGTAAGTGGATCGGCGGCTCGTGCCCCAACATCGCATGCCTGCCAAGCAAGAACGAGATTCGCAGCGCGGAGGCCGCGCATCTCGCGCGCAACGGCGCCGAATTCGGCGTGATCACCGGCCCGATCAAGGTCGACATGGCGAAGGTTCGCCAGCGCAAGCGCGACATGGTGCAGCGGCTCGTCGACACGCATTTGAAGAACTACAAGGAAAGCGGCGCCGAACTCATCATGGGGACCGGCCGCTTCGTTAAGCCGAAGACGATCGAAGTGAGCCTGAATGACGGAGGCATGCGCACGCTCGTCGGCGACAAGGTGTTCTTGAACGTGGGAACGCATGCCGCCATTCCCAATGTTCCGGGCCTCGAGGCCGCGAAGCCGCTGACCCATATCGAAGCGCTCGAGCTCGATGTCCTGCCGGCGCACCTGATCGTGATCGGCGGCGGCTATGCCGGCCTCGAACTGGCGCAGGCCTATCGCCGCTTCGGCGCCGAAGTGACTGTCGTGGAAGCCGGGCCTCAATTGATGGGCCGCGAGGATCCCGACGTGGCGCAGGAAATTCGCCGTCTCCTGAGCGAGGAAGGCCTCACGATTTATGTCGGGATTCAACTGCTCAAGGTGGAGGGCCAATCCGGCAAGGAGGTCAGTCTGGTCGTGCGCACGAGCTCCGGCGAGCAAACGATCAAGGGAAGCCACATCCTCGTCGCGGCCGGGCGCGTTCCAAACACCGCGGGCGCCGGTCTGGACATTGCCGGCGTCGACCTGGATGACCGAGGCTTTGTTCGCGTCAACGAGCGGCTGGAGACGAGCGCGCCGGACGTCTGGGCTCTCGGGGACTGCGCGGGCAGCCCGATGTTCACCCACATATCGGAGGACGACTTTCGCATCGTTCGCGACAATCTGGCCGGCGGAAAGCGCAGCACGCGCGACAGGTTCGTTCCCTATTGCATGTTCACCGACCCGCCGCTCGCCCATGTGGGCTTGAGCGAGCGCGAAGCCGAACGTCAGGGCGTCAGGACTCGCATCGCCAAGCTGCCCATGGAAGCGGTCCTCAGGGCTCAGGCGACCGGCCAGACGGAAGGCTTCATGAAGGCGCTCGTCGGAGAGAGCGACGACCGGATTCTTGGCTTCAGCATGATCGGCGCCGAGGCCGGAGAAGTGTTGGCCGTCGTGCAGACGGCCATGATCGCGGGCCTGCCCTATACAACACTCCGCGACGCCGACTTCACCCACCCGACATTTTCCGAGGGCTTGAACTTCCTGTTCTCGACCACGCCGCCACGGGCGTGAGCGGCGGCGTCAGCGCTCAGCCTTAAGCCGATGGCGATGAGCGGCTTGCTTGGCGCGATTGCCGCACACCGCCATGCTGCACCACCGTCTGGCCCGCCTTCGCGTACGGTCGGCAAAGATCAAAGTGCAGGCATGTCCCTCGCACGCCCTGATATTGGCGAAGTCCTCGTCGCAAACGCATCGCGCCACCGCTTCGCCGATCGGCAGCAACAGCGATTCAGGCGATCGCCAGCGCCGTATCGTTTCAAGCTCCAGGCGGGCGCCGCCGCTGTCAGGCCGCAGCGCTATCCGGCTGAACGTTTCATTGCGCTCGAGAAGCGCGTTCAACGGCCCGAGTTCACGCATCGCCTTTGGCGTCAGCGGCCGGCCCATATGCTTGCGCACGAAGCCCCTGAACCACTCACGCAAGGCGCGCGCTTGGTCGGCGACCTTGTCCAACTCCGCGGGCGTCGCTCGCCGGGTCAGCTCATGCAGCGCATCGGCCGGAACGAGGTTCGCTTGAGCCAGCCACTGAACGAGACCGCGGCCGCTGTCGAGCCAGTCAACCGGCGTGTCGACCGGCGTCGCGATCGAGTTGAGAAAATCGAGGCCCGGCGACTCGGCGATGAAATTTGCAGGCGGTTTAGGCGACACGGCGACTTTTCGAATCAGGCCAAAGGGCGCGCACTATAACCTCTTCGCGGACGGTTGACAGGTTATTCCAGCCTGCGTAACCTAATAGAGACATTTTCACTGGTTACTCAGCACGGAACTCCGGAGGACGGATGGCGACGAACAATCCGGCGGTGGTGCTCGTCCACGGCGCCTGGGCCGACGGGTCGAGCTGGGCGAAGGTCATCGCGCCGCTCGCAGCGAGCGGCGTCAAGACGATCGCCGCGCCCTTGCCGCTGACGTCGTTTCAAGACGACGTCGCCGCGCTCGACCGGACGCTCGAGCGAGTCGACGGTCCGGTCGTCCTCGCCGGCCACGCCTATGCCGGCGGGGTCATCGGGGCCACCCGGAGCGACAAGGTGAAGGCGCTCGTCTATGTGGCGGCGCTCGCGCCAGAGGAAGGCGAGACGGTCGCGGATGTGTTCGATCGCGGCCAGCCGCATCCCGAGGCGCCGAAGCTCGCCCCGGACGCGCACGGGCTCATCTATCTGCCCGAAGCGGCCTTCGCCGCCGCCTTCGCGCAGAACGCCTCAAAGGAAGAGCTCGCTCTGCTGGCGGCGGTGCAGCGGCCGATCTCGCCCGCGTGCATCACCGTCAAGGTTGGACGGCCGCTATGGAAAGACCGGCCGGCCTGGTTCCTCGTCGCCGAGCAGGACCGCATGATCGTGGGTGACAATCACCGCTTCATGGCCGAGCGGATGAAGGCAAGAGTGCGCTCGCATCCCGTCGATCACACGCCGCTCATAACTGCGCCCACGACCGTCGTCGACATCATCCGCGAGGCGATCGGCGAAGTCGTCAAGGCCGGAACCACCCCTGATCAGGGAAAGGACACAACGTCATGAGCGACATCCACTATCGCACCGCCAAGGTCGACGGCCGCAACGTGCACTATCGCGAGGCGGGGCCTCCGGGCGCGCCGAAGCTCTTGCTGCTGCACGGCTTCCCGACCGCCGGCCACATGTTCCGCGACCTCATCCCGCTCATCGCCGACCGAATCCATGTCGTCGCTCCCGATCTGCCGGGCTTTGGCAATTCTGACATGCCGCATAAGGCGAACACGTTTGACCAGATCGCCGAGACGATCGACCGCTTCACCGAGACGGTTCGCTTCGACCGCTACGCCATCTATGTCTTCGACTATGGCGCGCCGACCGGGTTCCGCCTTGCGGTCAAGCATCCCGAGCGCATCACCGCGATCATCTCGCAGAACGGCAACGCGTACGAGGAAGGCCTAAGCGACGGATGGAATCCGATCCGCGCCTATTGGAACGATCCGTCGGAGGCCAATCGCGATGCGCTGCGCGACTTCCTCAAGCCGGAGACGACGGTCTGGCAATATACGCATGGCGTGCCCGACCCGACGAGGATTTCACCCGACGGCTATACGCTCGACAATTTCTATCTCTCCCGGCCGGGCGTGACCGACGTGCAGCTCGACCTGTTCGGCGACTACAAGAGCAATGTCGCGCTCTATCCGACATTCCAGCAATATTTCCGCACCCATAAGCCGCCGCTGCTCGCGGCCTGGGGCAAGAATGACCCGTTCTTCCTGCCCCCCGGCGCCGAGGCGTTCAAACGCGACATCCCGAACGCGACCGTGCGCTTCTTCGACACCGGACATTTCGCGCTGGAGACCCATGCGGCGGAGATCGCCAGCGCGATCCGCGACTTCCTTCCCCGCTGAGGGGAGATACGGGAATGGAAAAGCCGGTCGCGATCGTCACGGGCGCGAGCCAGGGAATTGGCAGGGCGACGGCCGTTCGGCTTGCGCGCGACTTCTCCGCGCTCGCTCTCGTCGCGCGCGACCGGGCGAAGTTGGAGAGCACGGCGGAAGCCGTGAAGCTTGCGGGCGCGAAAGCCCTCGTCATCGATCTCGATCTCTCTCAGCCCGAGGCCGCCCAGGCCGTGGTCGATCGGGCGCTGGCCGTCTTCGGCCGGATCGACGCGCTTCTCAACATCGCGGGCGCGGTTCCGCAGATCGATCTCTTCGACATGACCGACGCGCAGTGGGAGGCGGGTCTTGCGCTGAAGCTGCACGGCGCCCGCCGGCTGACGATCGCCGCGTGGCCGGCTCTGAAAGCGGCGAAGGGCGCGGTTGTGCTGATGTCCGGCAACTCGGCCCTGTTTCCGAAAGCGCCTTACGCTGCGGTTGGCACGATCAACGCCGCCATTGTCGCGCTGGCCAAGGCCTTCTCGGACCGGGGCGTCGCGGACGGCGTGCAGGTCAACAGCGTCCTGCCGGGCCCGGTGATGACGGGTCGCCGCCGCTCCTATCTCGAGCATTGGGCGCCGCTGCACGACATGACGGTCGAGGAAGCGACAGCGAACTTTCCCAAGGAAGCGGGCATCGCGCGCTACGGCGAGCCCGAGGAGATCGCCGAGTTGATGGCTTTCCTCGTGTCGCCCGGCGCGCGCTGGATGACGGGCTCGACCTTGCGCATGGACGGCGGCGAAGTGAAGTCGATCTGACGATCGGCGGCAGGTCAGAGTGCAGATTTGCGGCTCAACCGCACGTGACGGCCTCGCTCCGGAACGTTCAGTTCGCCGCGCGCGCCGTCAGCCAGCAACAAATCCTTGAGTGTGGGTTTGGCCGTTCGCTTCAGCATTTGCCAGTCCTTCAAAGGCACGAGTACGGCAGCGTCGGTCCCGCGTCGGGTGATCAGCTGAGGCCCTTGCTCAAGGCAAGTATCCAGCATCTCGCTGAATCGCGCCTTCGCGTCCTGAACCGGCCAGCTCTTCATCAACATTTCCTTGGGATAAAACTAGTTATCGAGTCGCCAATGGTCGGAATTGGTCCGACGTGCGGACGTTTACTCCAATTCCCCCGGCTTCGCCTCGGGGGCCGGCGCCTGCGCGGCCGGGTTGGCGGACTGCGCGGCGAGCGGCCGGATCTTCACCCGCTTGATGCGGCGCGGGTCGGCGTCGAGCACCTCATATTCGAATTCCCCAGGTCCCTGCAAAATTTCTCCGCGGGTGGGAACGCGGCCCGCCGCCGCGGTGACGAGCCCGCCGATCGTATCGACCTCCTCGGCTTCCGGAAGCGAAGCGAAATCGAAACCCGTCGCTTCGGAGACGGCGTCGAGCGGCGCGCGCGCTTCGGCGATCCATCCTCCGTCGGCTGACGCATGGAGCTCCGGCGGCTCGTCCTCGTCGTGCTCGTCCTCGATGTCGCCGACGATCGACTCCATCACGTCCTCGATCGACACCAGCCCGTCGGTCCCGCCATATTCGTCGATGACCAGCGCCATATGCGTGCGGGACGCCTGCATCTTGAGCAGGAGGTCGAGCGCCGGCATCGACGGGGGCGCGTAGAGAACGGGCCTCAGGATTTTCGCCGCCGAAAGCGGCATGTCGAGCCCCGGCTGGCCCTCGCCGTTGGAAGGCGCCTCATGCCGCGCTTTCATCAGCCCGAAGCGCGGATCGGAGGCGAGGAAGACGACGAAGTCGCGGATGTGGATCATGCCGCGCGGATCGTCGAGCGTCTCGTCATAGACCGGCAGGCGCGAGTGGCCGGCGGTGCGGAAGCAATCGAGCACCTCGCTCAACGGCGTATCGAGCGAGAGCGCGATGACGTCGGCGCGCGGCACCATCACGTCCTCGACCCGCACGTCATGCAGCGCGAGCACGTTCTTGAGGATCGCGCGCTCTTGGGGAGTGAACTCCTCGCTCGCGCTCTCCTCGATCGCGTCCTCGATGTCGTCACGAGCCGACGCGGGCGCCAATCCGAACAGCGCCCGCACCCGCTCGAACAGGCTCGAAGACTGCTCCCGCGAAACGCTTACAGACGGCGTTTCCGACGCCGGTCCGACCTCGTTGGTCACAGTCATCCGCCAACAACTTCGCGTGCGTAGGGGTCGGCCGCCCCGAGCCGCTCGAGTATCCTCGTTTCGAGCGCCTCCATGCGCTCCGCCTCCGCGTCCGTCTCGTGATCGTAGCCGATCAGGTGCAGAAATCCATGGGCGAGGAGATGACGATAATGGTCGGCGAGCGGGACGCCAAGATCCTCGGCCTCGCGCTGAAGCGTCTCATAGGCGAGCGCGATGTCGCCGAGCGTCGTTGGGTCGCCAAGAGCGCCCCCCGACGCCGCCGGAAACGAGAGCACATTGGTCGGCTTGTCGATCCCGCGCCAGCGCGCGTTGAGCGCGCGCAAGGCGGCGTCGTCGGCGAGGCAGAGGCTCACCATCGCTTCAGGCCGAGCCCCGCCGCTTTCCAGAGCGGCGGCGGCGATCGTCTCGCGCGCGATCGCGCGCGCCCGGGGCAAGCCGCGCCACAGCGACGAGGGAACGCTGATATCGAGCGAAACCTTCATCTGGCCGCGGTCGGCTGTCCCTCTCCGCCCGCGCGTCCATAAGCCTCGACGATCTGGCGCACGAGATCGTGGCGGACCACGTCGACATGGGTGAAGCGGACGTGACCGATGCGCGGGAGCGACTTGAGCAGGCCGATCGCGTCGCCAAGCCCCGATTTCTGTCCGGGCGCGAGGTCGATCTGGCTCGGATCGCCGTTGACCATCATGCGCGAACCCTCGCCGAGGCGGGTCAGGAACATCTTCATCTGCATGGCGGTCGCGTTCTGCGCTTCGTCCAGCAGGACCGCAGCCTTGGACAAGGTCCGCCCGCGCATGAAGGCGAGCGGCGCGATCTCGATCATGCCCGTCTGGATGCCGCGTTCGACCATGCGCCCGTCCATGAAGTCGTAAAGCGCATCATAGATGGGACGCAGATAGGGATCGACCTTGTCGCGCATGTCGCCCGGCAGAAAGCCGAGGCGTTCGCCGGCCTCGACCGCGGGACGCGACAGCACCAGCCGCTCGACCAGACCCTGCTCGAGCAGCGACACCGCATGGCCGACGGCAAGCCAGGTCTTGCCGGTGCCGGCGGGGCCTTCGGCGAACACCAGCTCATACTTGCGGAGCGCCGCCATATATTGATCCTGCGCCGCGCTGCGCGCCCGCACGACGCCGCGTTTGCGCGTCTTGATGACGCCGAAACTGTCCTTGGACCCCTCCTCGCCGGGAAACAGAAGGCCCTGATAGGCGCTTTCGGCGATCACGCCCTCGACGTCGGCTTCGCTCGCGGGCTGGCCCTGCTTGACGCGCTCGTACAGCATCTCGAGCACGCGGCGCGCCTGCTCGCTCGCCTCGCGCGGGCCCTTGATGACGACCTGGTTTCCGTTGGCGTAAGCCGAGACGCCGAGGGAGCGCTCGATGCGCGCGATGTTCTGATCGTAATGGCCGAAGACGACGGAGGCTGTCGCGTTGTCGGGGAAAGCGATGGCGATTTCCGCAGGTTTGGATTCGCGAAGCGTCGGATTGATGACCGGGGGAGCGGCGGCGATGCGCGACGGCGAAGTGTCCTGTGGCTTCAAATTGCCTCTCTCCGTTGGTTCCTGTTCGGGTTCAGAATCATCCTTCACACGACTAAAGTCCCAATTTACGACGCTGGCGAGACAACGCGCCCGCGCAACGAATGTGGCTCGGCTGCGATAATTTCGACCTCGGCCAGCGCCCCGATGAGCGACTCCGGCCCTTCGGCGAACACGGACTGCATATGGGGCGACCGTCCGATGACCTGGCGCTCGTGCCGGCCGCGCTTCTCGAACAGAACCTCGAGGCGGCGCCCGACGCTCGCCCGGTTGAACGCCTGCCGCTGATCCTCGATGAGCTCCTGAAGCGTGGCGAGCCGCCGCGCCTTGGTCGCTTCGTCGATCTGGCCCGTCATCTCCGCGGCGGGAGTGCCGGGGCGCGGCGAATATTTGAAGGCGTAGGCCGAAGCGAACCCCACCGCCCGGACGAGAGCGAGGGTTTGATCGAAGTCGGCGTCGGTTTCGCCGGGGTAGCCGACGATGAAGTCCGAAGAGAAGGCGATGTCCGGGCGCACGGTGCGCACGCGCGTCGCCACTTCAAGATAGTCGGCGGCGCGGTGGCGGCGGTTCATCGACTTGAGGACAGCATCCGAGCCGGACTGAACCGGCAGATGAAGATAAGGCGCGAGCGCCGGAATGTCGCGATGAGCGTGGATAAGATCCTCGCTCATGTCGTTTGGATGCGAGGTCGTATACCGCACGCGGGCGATCCCCGGCACAGCCGACGCGGCGCGGATCAATCCGGCGAGCCCGAGGGCTTGGCCCTGGCGGTCGACCCCGTGATAGGCGTTGACGTTCTGGCCGATGAGCGTGACTTCGCGCACGCCGGCGCTTGCGAGACGCGCGATCTCATCAAGGATTGCGGCCGGCGGCCGTGAGGCCTCGGCGCCCCGCGTGTAGGGCACGACGCAAAACGAGCAGAACTTGTCGCAGCCCTCCTGCACGGTGACGAAGGCGGAGACGCCGCGCCGGCGAATGGCGTCCGGCGGCGCGGCCGGCAGCTGCGAGAATTTGTCCTCCGCCGGAAATTCAGTGTTGACGACGCCCGGCCGGACGCGCGCCTCACGCAGGAGCTCTGGCAGGCGATGATAGCTCTGCGGCCCGACGACGATGTCGACCGCCGGCTGGCGGCGAAGGATCTCCCCGCCTTCGGCCTGGGCGACGCAGCCAGCGACAACCAGCATCGTTTGCCGGCCTTCGCGTCCGCGTTCCTCCTTGAGCTCGCGCAGCTTGCCAAGCTCGGAATAGAGTTTCTGCGAGGCGCGTTCGCGGATGTGGCAGGTGTTGAGTACGATCAGGTCGGCGTCTTCGACGCGCACGGCCTCGCCGTATCCCGCCTCGGCGGCGAGATCCCCCATCCGCTCGGAGTCATAGACGTTCATCTGGCATCCGAACGACTTGATGAACGCTCGCGGGTTGGATCCCCGCGTGGGATTGGTCATCCCGTCAGCGTCTTCAAGCACAATCGATTTCGGACAATTAGGGGCTCCAGAGGGGTCTCCCGTCTCAATGTAGGCGCTTTCCGGTCCCGGGGGAATAGCCGGCGGGCGAGATCCGTCGCGCGACAATTCTCTGACGGTCGATTTGCGGCGACGGGACTTGGCAATGCGCGCGAACGCAGGGCGACGATGGCGCACCAAAGCGATGAGCGGCAGATGAAGGTCAGCAAGCCGCAACGTCACCGCCGCTGGCGGCAGCCCATCGGTGGCCGCGATCCGGCGCTCATCCCAGCGGCTTGCGCATCACGGCAGCGGCGGCGCGCGTCCCGTCGGCGCGGCGATAGTAGCCCGTGCGCTCCCCAACTTTGGCGAACCCGAAGCGCTCATACAAAGCCAAAGCTGGCGCGTTGTCCTTGGCCACTTCGAGAAACATGGCCTTGGCCCCGGCGTTTGCCGCCTGACGCAAATTCTCGCTGAGAAGCGCGCGGCCGATCCCCTTGCCGTGGTATGCGGCGTCTACGGCGATTGTCAGAATCTCCGCTTCGTCCGCCGCCAGGCGCGAAAGGACGAAGCCGCGCAAGCGGCCACTGACCGGGTCGAGCGCCGCGGCGCCGACGGTCGACGAACTGGCGATAAGCCCCGCCATCTCCTCGGGCGACCAGGGATGGGCGAAGCCCTCCGCATGCAGGCGGGCGCAGGCCTGCGCCCGGTCCGGCCGCAGGAGGCGGATGATGGGCGGGGCCGATCGGCGCGGGCCGAAGATCATAGGGTTCGATCTGGCGCTCAGGCCGGCGCCCTGACGATGGGCTCGGCGACATTTGGCCGCGCGTCCGGCGGTTTCACGTAAAGGGGCCGCGGAGGGCTTGTCGACGGGTCGACGGCGAGGCCCATCCGAGCGAGGGCGACAATGTCCGGCGCCATTCCCGCGGCGTCGAGGTCGTAAGGCAGTCCGGCGCGCTGCGCTTCGCCGGCGACAAGCGCCGCGGCGTCGCCGGCAAACCAGGCCGGACCGGCGCCGATCGCCCGCACGCATTCCCGGAGCGTATCGCAACGAGGCGGCCCCAGCGGGCGGCCGGACGCCTCGAACAGCTGAAAATAGACCGAGCCATGGCGCGCATCGATTGTCGCGGCGATGATCCCGGTTCGGGGCTCGCTCAACAAGGGCGCGGCGAAGGCGGCGAGCGTCGAAACGCCGACGACCGGAACCGCGAGGGCGACCCCCATCGCCCGCGCCATGGCGAGGCCGACGCGGATGCCGGTGAAGGACCCTGGCCCGGTTGCGACCGCGATGCGCGCGAGCGAGGGAAAGCCGCCGTCGACGCCGCGCATGGCCTCCTCGACCATCGGGGCCAAAGCATCGGCGTGGCCGCGCGTCATCGGCCGGCTGATCACCGCGAGCGGCTCGACCCGGCCGCCTTCGACGACCGCGACCGACGCTGCCGCACAGGACGTGTCGATCGCCAGAATCCGCATATCCGCCGCCTTGAAAGCTCCCTACCGCGTGATCAGCGTGCCCGCGCCATAGTCGGTCAGGAGCTCGATCAGCACCGCGTGGGGAACCTTGCCGTCCAGGATCACGACGCCTTCGACGCCCCGCTCCAGCGCATAGATGCAGGTCTCGACCTTGGGGATCATGCCCCCCGTGATCGTGCCGTCGGCGATGAGAGCCCGAATGTCGTCGACGCGCAATTCCTTGATGAGCTCCTTGTTCTTGTCGAGCACGCCCGGAACGTCGGTCAGGAACAGGAGGCGCTTGGCCCCGAGCGCGCCCGCGACGGCTCCGGCGAACGTGTCGGCGTTGACGTTGTAGGTCTGGCCGTCCGCGCCTTGGGCGACCGGGGCGAGGACCGGGATCAGCTCCCGGCCCAGAATCTGCTCGAGCACCGTCGCGTCCACCTTGTCCGGCTCGCCGACAAAGCCGAGATCGACCACGTCCTCGCCGGCGCCATGCGGGCGATGAACCTTGCGCGCGCTGACCATATTGCCGTCCTTGCCGCACAGGCCGACCGCGCGCCCACCTTCGGCATTGATCGAGCCGACGATCTGCTTGTTGATCGATCCGGCGAGCACCATTTCGACGATTTCCATCGTCGGCTTGTCGGTGACCCTTAAGCCCCCCGAGAAATGCAACTCGATGCCGAGCTTCTTCAGCATCGAGCCGATCTGCGGCCCGCCGCCGTGCACGACGACCGGGTTGATGCCGGACTGCTCCAGAAGCACCATGTCCTTGGCGAAGTCGCGCGCCTTGTCCTCGTCCCCCATCGCGTGGCCGCCGTACTTCACCACGACGATGGCGTCGTCGTAGCGCAGCATGTGCGGCAGCGCCTGCATCAGGATTTCGGACTGCTGCTGGGGCGTCGGGTTGAGAGGCTCGGGCAATGGGGGCTCCCAGGGGGATCGCGTCCGCTTCTAGCCGGTCGCGACGGCAAGCTCAAACGGTTCGGCGGTTAGGTGACGGCCGCAAATTATTGGATTTGACCGCACTTCGCCCCCCGCCGATACTCCCGGCGGAGTTTGGTCACGTGCGGAGGTCGACCGCACGAGTGAGGGAGAGGACGATGAGGCTTTCAGCAGTACTGACACTATCAGGGATGATGGCGCTGGCGGGTTCCGGCGCGGCGTTCGCGGGCGATCCGGAAAGTTGCAAGACGGTGAAATTCTCGGACGTAGGCTGGACCGACATCACCGCGACGACCGCGATCGCCAACGAAATCCTCAAAGGTCTCGGCTACACGCCGAAGATCACGGTCCTCTCGGTGCCGGTGACCTACGCTTCGATGAAGAACAAGGACATCGACGTGTTTCTCGGCAACTGGCAGCCGTCGATGGAGAACGATCGCAAGCCTTACGTCGAGGACAAATCGGTCGTCGTGACCGGCGCCAATCTGCCCGAAGGAGCGAAATATACGCTCGCCGTTCCGCAATACACCTATGACAAGGGCCTCAAGGACTTCGGCGATATCCAGAAATTCAAGGATTCGCTCCACGGCAAGATCTTCGGCATCGAGCCCGGCAACGACGGCAACCGCCTCGTCCTCGACCTCATCAAGGGCGACAAGTTCGGCCTGAAGGACTTCCAGCTCGTCGAATCGAGCGAGCAGGGGATGCTCGCGGAGGTGCAGCGCGCGACCAGCCACAAGGAAGATGTCGTCTTCCTCGGCTGGGCGCCCCATCCGATGAACGTCAATTTCAAGATCCAGTACCTGACCGGCGGCGACGACAGCTTCGGTCCTAACTTCGGCGGCGCGGTCGTCTACACCAACGAGCGCGCCGGCTGGGCCGACCAATGCCCGAACGCGGCCAAGCTCGTCAAGAACCTCATCTACACCGTCGACATCGAGAACCTGGTGATGAACAAGATCCTCACCGACGGCGAAGAGGGGCCGAAGGCCGCCCAGGAGTGGCTGAAGACCAATCCGCCGCAACTCGCCGCCTGGCTCGACGGCGTGACGACGTTCGACGGCAAGCCCGGGCTTCCGGCGGTCAAGAAGAGCCTCGGTCTGTAAGCGGTAGCGATCGACTCCACAGAGAGCCCCTTCCCGTCCGCGTCATGCGCGGACGGGCGCCTGGGGCTCATCCGCTTTCTTGCTGGAGGGACGGCGTTGGAGAGTTGGTTCACCGAGCCGAAAGTGCCGCTCGGACGCTGGGTCAAGATCGGCATCACCTGGTTGCAGGACAACGCCGCCGGGTTCTTCGACGCGGTGACGGCGCTGATCAATTTTCTCGTCGACGGCCTCACTACAATTCTGCTCCACATCCCGTTTCTCGTCGTCGTTTTCGCGCTCGCCGCGCTCGCGTACTGGCTGCATCGGTCCTGGCGCCTGGCGGTCTTCGTCGTCATCGCGTTCATCTTCATCGCCAACCTCGGATATTGGCAGGCGACGGTCGAGACGATCTCGCTGGTCGGTTTCGCGACGCTGGCGAGCGTCATCATCGGGGTGCCGGTCGGCGTGGCCTCCGCCCATCGGCCCTGGCTCTACGCCCTGCTCAGGCCGCTGCTCGACCTCATGCAGACGCTTCCGACCTTCGTCTACCTGATCCCGACGCTCGTCCTGTTTCACCTCGGCTCGGCGCCCGGGTTGATCTCCACCGTCATATTCGCCATCGCCGCGCCGATCCGTCTGACCCATCTCGGCATCGCCTCCGCGCCGGTGCCGCTCAAGGAAGCCGGCGCGGCGTTCGGGGCGACCAAGAGCCAATTGCTGTGGAAAGTCGAATTGCCCTACGCGTTGCCGACGATCATGGCCGGCATCACTCAGTGCATCATGCTGAGCTTGTCGATGGTCGTCATCGCCGCTCTCGTTGGCGCAGCCGGGCTTGGCGTGCCGGTGGTCCGGGCGCTGGGAACCGTCAACATCCCGATGGGCATCGAGGCCGGCGTGTCGATCGTCCTCCTGGCGATCGTGCTCGATCGCGTCTTCCGCAACCCCGAGCGAAAAGGAAGCGCGTGAGATGTCCGCGGTCGTTTTCGACAACGTCGACATTGTGTTCGGCGACAAGCAGGCCGCAGCGCTCGCGATGGTCGACCGCGGCGCGACGCGGGACGAGATTCTGAAATCGACCGGCGTCGTCCTTGGCGCGGCCGGCATCAATCTCTCGATCGAGCCCAGCGAAATCTGCGTGCTGATGGGGCTCTCGGGATCGGGCAAATCGACGATCCTGCGCGCCGTCAACGGCCTCAACAAGGTCGCGCGCGGCAAGGTTCTGGTCCGCAACGGGAATGGAGCGATCGACGTCGCCCATTGCAGCGCCGACGAGCTCAGGATGCTGCGCACGAGCCGCATCGCCATGGTGTTCCAGCAATTCGCTCTCCTGCCGTGGCGCACGGTCAAGGAGAATGTCGCCTTCGGGCTCGAGCTTCGTCGGATGCCAAAAGCTGAGATCGACAAGATCGTCGCCGACAAGCTCGCGATGGTGGGCTTGACGCAGTGGGGCGGCAAATTCGGCCACGAGCTCTCCGGCGGCATGCAGCAGCGCGTCGGTCTCGCGCGCGCCTTCGCCACCGACGCCGACATTCTTCTCATGGACGAGCCGTTCTCGGCGCTCGATCCGCTGATCCGCGACAAGCTGCAGGACGAGCTGCTCCTGCTGCAGAAGGACCTGAAGAAGACGATCATCTTCGTCAGCCACGATCTCGATGAAGCGCTGAAGATCGGCAACCGGATCGCGATCCTCGAGGGCGGCCGCATCGTTCAATGCGGGACGGCGGAGGACATCCTCTTGCGCCCCGCCAACTCTTATGTCGCGGAATTCGTCAAGCACATGAATCCGCTCAACGTGCTGCGCGGCGGCGCGCTGATGACGCCCGCGGCGTCGCTGCGCCGGAGCGAGAATGAAGTGATGCTCGACCGCGGCGGCCGGGTCCGAGTGCAGCTTGACGCCGAGGACAGGCCAGTCGGGGTTACCCTTGATGGAAACGCCGGCGCGATGGCGCATTGCGACCGCGCGACAGGCGAGGTGGCGGCGCGGCCCGAGGACGTCGATATCGTCGTCGCGCCGATCGACTTGAAGATGCGCTCGGCGATCGCGCTGCGCAGTCTATCGGGCAATCCGATCGTGCTGGTCGACGACCTCGGCCGGATGGCGGGATTGTGCGGCGACGACGAGATCTACCGCGCATTGCTCCAGCAGCGCCGCGCCGCCGGCGAGGCTTGAGGCGTCCCTTGCCGAGACGGGCTCGCGGCCTCAATTCGCAAAAATTGCTAGATCGAGCCTGAATTGATATGTGCCGTCGCGCGCCTTTGGCGCCAGAGAGCAGCGCCTGAAGTGATCGATTGAAATGCCAGTCATCATCAATAGCCAGGAAATCCACCCGTTTCTGCCGTCGCTCGGCAGTCCCCTGGCGATCGACCGCAGCCGGGCCGAGCAGCAAGACATCCGCCCGCTGGAGATCGCCATCATCAACCTGATGGCGGACAAGATCTCGACCGAGCGGCAGCTCGCGCTCTGGCTCGGCAATACGATGCTGCAGGTGAACTTGAGCTTCGTCGCGACCGATTCTTATGTGCGCGGCGTCGCGGCCGGCCGGCGCACCCACAACACGCCGGCGGACCATATCCGCAAATTCTACAGTCCCTTCACCGACATCAGGGACAAGAAGTTCGACGGTTTCATCGTGACCGGCATCAACGCGCTCAAGGACCGGGTCGAGCAAGAGACGTTCTGGCCGGATGTCGCAGACATCCTGCAATGGACGACAACAAACGCCTTCTCCTGCCTCTTCCTCTGTTGGGGCGCCAAGGCGGCGCTGAAATTCTTCCATGACATCGACAGCTATAAGGGCCAGCAGAAGCTGTTCGGCTTGTTCGAGCACCGGCTGATCTCGGACAAGACCGGCCTCCTGTTTGGCTTCCCTGATGTGTTTCCGGCGCCCGTGTCGCGCTGGAAGAGCCCCCGGCGCGAGGACGTTTTGAAAGTCCCAGCGCTCGAGATCGTCGCGGATTCCGAGGAGGCTGGCCCCAACATGCTGGTGGAATCCCAGCCGCTCGACGACAACAGCGCGCTCTTTCCGCGCCGCGTCTATATTCTCAACCACCCGGAATATGAGACGGACACGCTTGGCGTCGAGTATCATCGCGACTCGGCCAGCGACCCGAGCTGGCCGCTGCCCAAGCACTATTTCCCTGAAGGCGATCCGTCACGCGCCGCGCCCAATCTTTGGCGCCACACGGCGCATATCTACACGAACTGGGTCAAGCTCGTGTACGCCTCGACTCCGTATAACATCGACAGGATCCCCAATCCCTCCAAGCGCATCGAGGCGGCTCAGGCGCGCAACGCCGCGTTCGCGGGATCGTAGGGGTTATCGGAAACAACATCTGACCGAACGCGACCGGCGCCACGAGATCACCGTCCGCTCGGGTTCTGTTCCCCGTAAAGCCTCCCGGTCCGCGTCTCAAGGAAACGATCCAGCGGGATTGTCTCCTGCTTGAGAAAGCCCTCGTCCGGCAGAACGCCGGACCGGGCCATCTCGATCACGGCGGCGACGGAAGCGGCCGTCGTCCAGGCGATCGCGGTCCGTGGCTTGCCTCCGATCTCGATCGGGTAATAGGCGCGCACGAATTCCCTGCGGCCGAGGCGTCCCTCGGCCCAGCCCTCGGCCGCGACATGAACATAGACGACGTCATCGTCGACCGGCGGCTTGGCGTGCGTGAGGATCCGCCCAGCCGCCGCGCGGTCCTCCCGCATGAGGAGCTCGTGGAAAAAGAAGTTCATGAGCGAAGCGTGACCGGGATAGCGCAGGCTCTTGTAGTCGAGGTTCTCGACCTGATTGGCGAAGGTCTCGCACATCGTCCCCAAGCCGCCCGAGGTGGTGAAAGCCTCCAGCCTGACCCCGCCGACATAGACCGTCTCCAGCCATTCCATGGCCGAGACGGTCTTCAGCACACCCTCTTCGATCACCTCGCAATCGTTGAGATATTCATTCACCACGCCCTCGGGCGACCAGTTGAAGGCATAGCCGAGCAGGCCGGTCGGGTGCTGCGGCAGCGCGCCAACTCTAAGGCGGATCGAGCGCACGCGTTCGAACTGCCGAGCGAGATGCGCGCCGACAATTCCGACGAAGCCAGGCGCGAGCCCGCATTGCGGGGCCATGAGGCGTTTCGCCGAGCGGGCGAGAGCGCGAATGTGCTTCGTCGTTCCCACGTCCTCGGTGAGATCGAAGTAGTGGAGCCCAAGCGCGTGAGCCGCCGACGCCGCGTCCTTGTTGAACGCATAGGGTAGACAGGAGAGAACGGCCTCGCGCCCGGCGAGCGCGGCGCTCAACGCATGAGCATCGCCAAGGTCGACGGCATGAACCGGGAACGGCGCGTCAACGATGGGGCGAGCGTCGAAGCCTGTAACGTCGAACCCCGCGTCGGCTAAGCAGTTCAGCGGCAAGACGGCCGACTCTCCCAGGCCGAGCACCCCGATCTTTGTGAACATCTGGGCGACGCCCTCCCTTCACGTGTTGTCGGCGGCGGCGCCTGGCTATGCCCTCAAGGCCTTGTTCAGCGGATCATAGGGGCTGTCGGGAATGACAATCGCGCGGCGCATCTCGCCCAGAATGCGCAGGTCGACCTGCTCGCCGACCTGCGAGAATTCAGGCTTCACCATCGCCAGCGCCAGCGACTTGCCCACCCTCCAGCCGTAGCCGCCGGACGTCGTGCGGCCGATCATCGCGCCATTCTTCATCACCGGCTCGGAGCCGCGCGCGTCGGCGTCGGTCACGCCCTGGACCTCGAGCGTGACCAGCTTGTTCTGAAAGCCCTTGCCCTTCCAGGCGACCAGCGCGTCGCGGCCGAGAAACGGGCCTTTGTCGAGATCGACGAACCGCTCGAGGCCTGATTCCAGTGCGGCGTACTCGATCGACAACTCGCGCCCGACGAGCTTGTAGGACTTTTCCAGTCTGAGCGAATCCATCGCCCGAATCCCGAAAGGCTTGATCCCGAACGGCGCGCCGGCCGTCATCAAGGCGTCGAAGATGGTGTTCTGCATCTCGATCGGATGATGCAGCTCATAGCCGAGCTCGCCGACGAAATTGACCCGCATGGCGATCAGGCTCGCCGCCTTGATCGACAGGCGCCGGGCGGTGAGCCACGGGAACGCCTTGTTGGAAAGGTCAAGATCGGCGACCTTGGCCATGACCTCGCGCGACCGGGGCCCTGCGAGCACGAGCACGCCACGCTGCGTCGTCACCTTGTCGATGCGCACGCCATTGTCGGCGGGAAGGAGTTTCTCCAGCACGTCGAAATCATGCGTTTCGAGCCCGCCGGCCGAGATGAGATAGAACCGCTCCGGCCCGATGCGGGTGAGCGTAAACTCCGCCCGCACGCCGCCGCGCTCGGTCAGAAGATAGGTCAGCGTCACGCGGCCGATCGTCTTCGGCGCGCTGTTGGTCAGGATGGAATTGAGCCAGGTCTCCGCGCTCAGGCCCCGAGACCTCGCACTTGGCGAAGGCGGACATGTCCATAAGGCCGACGTTCTCGTGCACGTTCCGGCACTCGTCGCCAACGAACGGAAAGTAGTTCGAACGGCGAAAGCTCCATTTCTCGCGCGGCTTCTCGCCCGGCCCGACGGGCGGATGGTTCTCGTTCAGGAGGACGTCGGGCTTGGCGAGATCCGCCTCGCTCAAGCCATAGCCTTGCGGCGCGAACCAGTTCGGCCGCTCCCAACCGTAAATGGAGCCGAACACGGCGCCGAGATCCTTCATCCGCCCATAGCAAGGCGTCTGACGAAGCGGGCGGGCGGCGACGCGCTCCTCGTCGGGATAATGAATGGTGAAGACCTTGGCGTAGGCCTCCTCATTCTTCTCGATGAGATAGCCCTTGTCCGCGTAAGGTCCGAAGCGCCGCGGATCGACGCCAAGCATGTCGATTGTCGGCTCGCCTTCGACGATCCATTCGGCGAGTTGCCAGCCGGCGCCGCCGGCCGCGGTGACGCCGAACGAATGGCCCTCGTTGAGCCAGAAGTTCCTCACCCCCGGCGCCGGGCCGACGATCGGCGAACCGTCGGGCGTATAGGCGATGGCGCCATTGTAGACCTTCTTGACGCCGACCTCGCCGAAGGCGGGGACGCGGGCGATCGCCGTTTCGATATGGGGGCCAAGGCGATCGAGATCCTCGGGAAAAAGCTCGTATTCGCTGTCCGCCGACGGCCCGTCGACATAGCAGGCCGGCGCGCCCTTTTCGTAAGGGCCGAGCAGCAGGCCGCCCGCTTCCTCGCGCATGTACCAGGAGGAAGTCGGATTCGCGTAACACCGCCATTTCCGGCAGGCCTTGCGCCTTGCGCTTGACGATCTCGGGATGGGCTTCGGTCACGATATATTGATGCTCGACCGGGATCACCGGCACATTGATTCCGACCATGCGGCCGGTGTGTCGCGCGAAGTTGCCGGTCGCCGAAACGACATGCTCGCAGGTGACCTCGCCCTTGTCGGTCGAGATCTTCCATTCGCCGCTCGGCAGCCGCTCGATCGCGGCGACCACCGTTTGGCGGTTGATCTCGGCCCCCCGGTCGCGCGCGCCACGCGCCAGCGCCTGCGTCAGATCGGCGGGCTGGATATATCCGTCCTCGGGGTGCTGGATCGCGCCGATGATCCCGTCGACATCGCAAAGCGGCCAGATCTGTTTGACCTGATGCGGCGTCAGGAACTTGACCGAAACGCCGATCGTCTCGGCGACGCCTGCGTAATAATGATATTCGTCCATCCGGTCGCGGGTGCGCGCGAGACGGATGTTCGACACTTGGCGAAGGCCTGGGTCGAGGCCGGTCTCTTTCTCGAGCGTCTGGTAAAGCGCGACCGAATATTTATGGATCTGACCGACCGAGTAGCTCAAGTTGAACAGCGGCAGGAGACCTGCCGCATGCCAGGTCGAGCCGGAGGTCAGCTCCTTGCGTTCGATGAGAACGCTGTCGGTCCAGCCCTTCTTGGCGAGATGGTAGAGGGTCGAGACGCCGACGACGCCGCCGCCGATGACCACTGCCCGCGCATGCGTTCTCATCGAGTACCCTCAGAGTTTGGCTGTTGGCGTTTGGCGCTCCACCCGACCTCATCCTTCGAGACGCGTCGCCTCACGGCGCCGCTCCTCAGGACGAGGGCGTGGTCAAGGCCACCCAAGTCAATAATTCGCGTCCGGCATCGACGCCTTGCGCCTGTCGATGAATTCGCGGATCGCCTCGTCCTTGGCCGGATCGAGCGGCGGGGGCTCGTATTCGGCCAGCATCGACTTCCACAGCGCGTTGGCGCGGGTGGCCGCGTCCTTCGAGCCCTCCTCGCGCCATTGCTCGACCGAGTTGTTGTCCGCGATATTGGAGCGATAGAAGGCGGTCTCGAAATTCGCTTGCGTGTGGGCGCAGCCCAGGAAATGCCCACCCGGCTCGACTTGATGGAAGGCCTCCATCGCCTGGCCGTTGTCGCTGAAGTCGACGCCCTTGGCGAGCACATGCATGGCGCCAAGCTGATCGAAGTCGAGCACGAACTTCTCGTACGACGCGGTGAGGCCGCCCTCGAGCCAGCCCGCGGCGTGGAGCACGAAGTTGGCGCCCGCCAGCACCGTCGGCAGAAGCGTCTGCGCGCTCTCATAGGCCGCTTGCGCATCCGGGACTTTCGAGGCGCAGAGCGAGCCGCCGGTGCGGAACGGCATGTTCATGCGCCGCGCGAGTTGGCCTGCGCCGAAGATCGCCAGCGCCGCCTCGGGCGTGCCGAAGGTCGGCGCGCCGGACTGCATCGACAAAGTCGAAACGAAGGTTCCGAACACCACCGGCGCGCCGGGCCGGGTGAGTTGGCAGAACGCCGTGCCGGCCAGCACTTCGGCCAGCACCTGGGTCAGCGTGCCGGCGACGGTGACCGGGCTCATGGCGCCGGACAGAATGAAGGGGGTGATGATGCACGCCTGGTTCGCGCGCGCGTAGGCTTCCGCGGCGCCGAGCATGCTCGAAATCCCAGACCAGCGGCGAGTTTGCGTTGATGAGGCTCGTCATCACCGTGTTGTCGCGCACGAACTCCTCGCCGAACAGAAGCTCGCAGATGCGCACGCTGTCCTCGGCGCGCTCGGGCTTGGTCACGGAGCCCATGAACGGCTTGTCGGAGTATTTGAGATGCGCGTACACCATCTCGAAGTGCCGCTTGTTGACCGGCAGATCGACCGGCTCGCACACCGTGCCGCCGGAATGGTGGATATAGGGGCTCATGTACGCGAGCTTGACGAAGTTCTGGAAGTCCTCGAGCGTGCCGTAGCGGCGGCCCTTGTCGAGGTCGTGGACGAAGGGCGAGCCGTAGTTGGGCGCGAACACCATCGCGTCGCCGCCGATCGTGACATTGCGCTCGGGATTGCGCGCGTGCTGAACGTATCGCGACGGCGTGGTGGCGCACAGACTCTTCGCCAGGCCACGAGGAAAGCGAACGCGTTCGCCCTTGATGTCGCAGCCGGCGTTGCGAAAGAGTTCGAGCGCCCGTGGGAAGTCGCGGAATTCGATCCCGACTTCCTCGAGCAGCGTCTCCGCGTTGCGCTCGATCGTTTCCAGCCCCTCCGCGCTCACGACTTCGGTCAGCGGAATCTTGCGGGTGATGTAGGGGACGGAGGCGAGGGAGGCTTTGGCGCGCGCCGAACGGCGCGCTTCCCGACCGCGGCGAGGCTCTCTGGCGGCGGCCGGCGCGGTTTCTGTCATGGCGTCTCCTCGAGGCGGTCACGCGCGGTATTCATGTCAGAACCCTTGCGCCAAGGCGCTGAAGAGTTGAACCCTCAAAAATCCGTTGCAGGCATCAAGTTCGGAAACCAAACTCTCCAGAGTCCGACGCGCACCGCTACGTAGGCGATCCCGCGCGCCAGGGGTCGAGAAGCAGGGCGCCGCTGGACTGGAAGTCCTCGGTGTTGCGCGTGACCAGGGTGAGATCGCGGCTGAGCGCGGTCGCCGCGATCAGCATATCAATGACAGGAGGGTTTCCGACCGCCGACAATTCGCCCCAACGCAAGGCTATCGCTGTATCGATGGGCAAAACACGATCCGCGAAGTTGGTTGCAATGCCCTCGACCCAAATGGCGAGCCCCCTCGACGCCACCAGGTCGGTGCGCCCCTTTAAGGCGACGCCTTTGCGCAGCTCTCCCAACGTTAAAACGCTCAGGAACAGCCCTTCAGCGTCAGCCGCGGACAAGAACGCAATCACTCCAGCGTCGGGGCGAGACCTGCGCGTCTCCGAGATGACACTCGTATCGAGGAGATACCCCGTCACCGGAATTCAAAGCTCAACCGTGCGACCCAGGCCTTGAGTGCGCTCGACCGTGAAGTCATCGACCTTCGGACCATCCAAGAGGTAGGATTTGAAATCCGGGCGATGGGCGGCAAGGACACGATAGTCTTCAATCGACAGCACGACAGCCCGCTCCTTGCCATGCCGAGTGATCATCTGAGGTCCTTCGGCGCGGGCGCGCTCGATCACTTCGCTGAGGCGAGTCTTTGCGTCCTGAACCTGCCATGTCGCCATGCGAAACGACTTTCCGTCCTGTCTGACTAGAATAACGTCAATCTGGTTGAAATGCAACCAGAATGGGCGAAGCCGGCCTCAGCGCTGCTTCGTCTCCCAGTCCGGCGCGAGATAATAGGGCGCGTTGGAGGCAGGCAAAGGATCGAGGCCGCGGATCAGGTCGGCCGCCTTCTCGGCCAGCATGATCGTCGGCGCGTTCAGGTTGCCGTTGGTGATCGAAGGCATGATCGACGAGTCGACGACCCGCAGCGCCTCGACGCCGATCACCCGCGTCTGCGGATCGACGACCGCGAAAGGGTCCAGGGGCGATCCCATCTTGCAGGTGCAGGAAGGGTGGTACGCGGTATCGACATGGTCGCGCACGAAGGCGTCGATCGCCGCGTCGCTGACGCATTCGGCCCCAGGTTTGATCTCGCGGCCCCGATAGGGGTCGAAGGCGGCTTGCGCGAAGATCTCGCGCGTCAGCCGCACGCACGCGCGCGTCTCGATCCAGTCCTCGGGATGGCTCATATAGTTGAACTGGATCCGCGGCGCATCCATGGGTTCGGCGGACCTCAACCGCACGGAGCCACGGCTTTTCGACCGCATTGGCCCGACATGCGCTTGGAAGCCGTGCTCCCTGGCGAGCGTCGAGCCGTCATAGGCGACGGCCATCGGCAGGAAGTGGAACTGAATGTCCGGATAGCGAACGCCCGCCCGCGAGCGGATAAAACCGCCGGCCTCGAAATGATTGGACGCCCCGAGACCCCGTCCGCGCATGAGCCATTCGGCGCCGATCAGCGCGCGCCTGATGAGACCCGTATGCGCGAACAGCGTGATCGGTTGCTTGGAGGCGACCTGAACGGTCAATTCGAGATGGTCCTGCAGGTTTTCGCCGACGCCGGGGCGATCGACCACGACGTCGATCCCGAGCGAGCGCAACTCCCCCGCTGGCCCCACGCCCGAAAGCTTCAGGAGTTGCGGGGAATTGATAGGGCCGCCGCTGAGGATGACCTCGCGCCGCGCCCTCGCCGTTTGCTCATGTCCGCGACGCCGGTAATGAACCCCGGCCGCGCGGCGCCCCTCGAACGCGATTTGGGTCGCCAGCGCATGGGTCGCCACAGTTAGGTTGGGCCGTTTCATCGCCGGTCTGAGATAGGCGTTGGCGGTGGACCAACGCACGCCGTTCCTCACCGTCATGCCGAGCGGGCCGAATCCCTCCTGCCGCTCGCCGTTGAGATCGTCGCTCACCGAGTAGCCCGCCTGCCGTCCGGCCTCGATGAAGGCGTCATAGAGCGGGTTGATCTTGCGACCCTGCGCGGTGGTCAGCGGTCCGGCGTCGCCGCGATAGGCGTCCGCGGAGCCCTGGAAATGCTCGGCGCGGCGGAAGTAGGGCAGCACGTTTCGATAGCCCCAGCCCTTCGCGCCCTCCTCCTCCCAGCGCTCGAAATCGAGGGGATGGCCGCGGACATAGACCATGCCGTTGATCGAAGACGAACCGCCCAGAACCTTGCCGCGCGGACAGGCGATGCGCCGGCCGCCAAGATGCGGCTCCGGCTCGGTCTCATAGCCCCAATTGTAGGTCTTGGAGTTCATCGGGATGGACAGGGCCGCCGGCATCTGGATGAAGATCGAGCGGTCAGACCCGCCATATTCAAGCAAGAGCACGCTCGAGCGGCCATCCTCGGTCAGCCGGTCGGCGAGCACGCAGCCCGCCGAGCCGGCGCCGACAATGATGTAATCGAAGGTCTCGCCATCCATTCGAGAGGACGCTCGCTGAACAATCGCCTTGACCCGGAATAAGGCTCGGCGTTCGGCGAAGCGACAAGATTTTAGGCTTGGGCCCAACGCAAAGTTTGCGGCCGGAGAGGAGCGGAAATCTCAGGAGACAGCGATGCGACGCTATTGCGGCGTTCGCTCGCCGGTGTTGAGATTTCTCGCAACGAACGCCATGCGCATGAGGTGGGAGATGTTGCGGGCCTGCATCTTCTGGATGACCGCCGCCCTGTGATGTTCGGCCGTCCTCGAGCTGATCCGCAACTGGTGCGCGATGAGCTTGGTCGGCAAGCCCTCCAGCAACAGGGTGAGGACCTCCCGCTCGCGCTGCGTGAGCAACGCCTGCCGGGCCTTGAATCCCTTCATTTCGAGCGGGGTTTCACCCGGTTCGTCGCTGCGCGACAACGCTTCCTCGACCGTGGCCAGCAGCCCCTCGGCGTCAAACGGCTTTTGGACAAAATGGAAGGCCCCCGCCTTCATCGCCAAGACGGCCGTCGGCACGTCGCCGTACGCCGTGATCATGATGACGGTCGAATCGTTGGTCGCGGCGACAATATGCTTCAGAAGCTCCATGCCGCTCATGCCCGGGAGCTGATTGTCCAGGAGGATGCAAGCGGGTTCCTTGAGCGGATTTGAGGTCAGATATTCTTCAGCCGAACCGTAGGATCTCGAACTCGATCTGGGCGGTCGACAGAAGCAGGGTCAGCGCATCCCGCACCTTGGCTTCATCATCGACGATGTGCACACAACGTTCACGCAGCATCGGTTCCCAATCCATTGGCCGGCAACTGGACTACAAATCGTGCGCCCCCTGTCGGGACCGGCTCCCACCAAAGTCGCCCGGCATGTCTCTGAACGATCCGCCGGCTCAAGTGCAGACCGAGCCCCATCCCCCGCGGTTTGGTGGTCTGATACGCGTCAAAAATATTGTCCGCCAGGTCCGGCGCCACGCCTCTGCCGTTGTCCTCGACCCGGAGCATGATTGTGTCGCCTTTTGCGGCGACCCGCACGATCACGCGCCCACGAACGCCCGCACGCTCGGCGGCGGCGTCGATCGCATTGGCGACGAGATTGATCAGAACCTGCTCGATCTGGACCTCGTCCGCCTCTATCAGGGGGACGAGCCCTGTATTTTCAACCTCCACCAGAACCCCGCGCGCGGCGGCCTCCTCCCGGCAAAGCGCGCCGATCTTTTCGGCCAGGGCGGAGACATCGACCGCCGCGAGGTTCAAGTTGCCATTCGACACGAAATCGCGAATCCGCTCCAGAACCTCGCGCGCCCGCTGAGCCTCCGCCTCCGCCTTGACCAGCGCATCCATGACCGGCCCGCTTGCGACGCTCGCCTGCAGCAATCGGCGCGCCGCGTGCAGGTAGGTCGCAACTGTTGACAGCGGCTGGCTGACTTCGTGAGCGAGCGCCATCCCCATCGCGCCGGCTCGCGCATTGGACACCATCCGGGCCAACTCCGTCTTTTGTTCGCGCAGGCGCAGAGCGGCGTCCTGGCGCTCCGTTGTGACCGCGCCGAGCAGCAGCCCGGTGATCGAAAGCACCAGCATCAGCAATTGAAGTATGGCGAAATCCGTCGTGTTGTAGCCGAAGAACGCTGTCAGCAGGGCAAGCGTCAGCTGGATCGTCACCAACGCAAGCGCGACGCCCGCGTATCCTTCCCGCATCGCCACCCAGATGACCGGCAAGAAAAGCAGATTGAACAGATAGTATAGCTTGTCGCCCACCCCAACGAGCGCCGCGAATCCAAGACCGATCCCCAGCACGAAGATGAAGATGGTGAAAATCGTATAGCTGGACCACCGCCACGGTCGCGACGCATATGTGAAAACGGCTGTCGCCGCGGGAACGATGGTAACGATCCCTAGCGCGCTGCCGATCCAGCAATGGACCATCGCAACAAAAACTTTGTCCGACGACAGTTCCCCGCCCAGGTACAGCGCTCCACAATAGATGAACGCCGATAAGGCGGCGCCTGCCGGAATGAGAAGCAGGAACCCCACCACGTCGGGCAATCGGAACTGCCTGATATCGAATTTCAGCGTGTTCTTCAGAACAAGAGCGAGGCCAACATAGGCCAAGGTCAAACAGGCCTCCGCCGCCATGGTCATGCTGATGCCGCGGTGAATCCCGGCAATCGACAAGTCGACCAGAACCGCGGCCAAGAAAACAAACGGCGCGAAGGCGGCATTCTCGAGAAGCAGCGCAAGACTTAAACCGTCGTCCGGGCTCCACAGCGTGATCCCGAGGCGATCGAATTCGTGCCACTCCGTCAGGAGATTAAGCGCGAAATAAATGGCGATGAAGGCCGCGCCTGTCGCCCAAAACTTGAGGCCAGCCGCCGCCACGTCGATCCAAGGCCGATGAGCCCGGAGCGACATGTCATGCGAATTCATAAGAGCCATTTCCATCCCCGGCCGCGGAAGAATGATATGGCGCTTTGTTTGTGATTTCAAACCCGCTTCACGGTAGGTAATATTACTTATCGCCGTTCACCATGACCTGAATGTATCGTAAGCCGTCGAGCGGGTCCACGCCATTGGCGGCCGGTCCGCGGTCGATGACGCCGAGCGCATCCTCACGGCCGCAGCGCTCGGCGTCGCCTCCCCGGATCGCTACACTCACGGGCTCGCGCGCATCCTCTTGCTCGGCGCTCGCGCGCTCATCGACGCCGGTTGACCAGTCCCGCCGCTTTCGGCGAAGTCCTCCCTGACGGCTTGATTCGGGAGAGGGCGGCATGGCCGAAAGACTGCGCGTCGCATTGCTGTTCGGCGGCCGCTCGGCCGAGCACGACGTCTCCGTCCTGTCCGCTCGCAACGTGTTTCGCGCCCTCGACCCGGCGCGTTACGACACGATTCCGATCGGCATTACGCGGTCCGGCGTCTGGCGCCTTTGCCTGCTCGAGAGCGGCGCGTTCCCGGTCGCGGTTCCCGATAGCGGACCGCTGGTCGCGCTCGTTCCGGGAGGCGCGGGGCGGCTCGCGATCCTGTCGGAGACCGACGCGGCGGCGCCGGACGTGTCGCGCTCGGTCGATGTCGTGTTCCCGGTTCTGCATGGGCCGTTCGGCGAGGACGGAACCGTCCAGGGCGCAGCGGAAATCGCGGGCGTTCCTTATGTCGGCTCCGGCGTGCTCGGCTCGGCCGCTGCGATGGACAAGGATGTCGCCAAGCGCCTGATGCGCGACAGCGGCCTGCCGATCGCGCGCTTCTCGAGCTTCGCCCAAGGGGATGCGCCGGCTTTCAATACGGTCGTCGCCGAGCTTGGCCGTCCTGTCTTCGTCAAGCCGGCGCGCCTCGGCTCGTCGGTCGGCATCAGCAAGGCGTCGACAGAACAGGAGTTCGCCAAGGCGGTCGCCGAGGCGTTCCGGCATGACCGCAAGATCCTGGTCGAGGAATATGTCCGCGGCCGCGAGATCGAGTGCGGCGTGCTTGAGGGCGAGGACGGCTCGCTCGCCGCATCGCCGCCCGGCGAGATCGTGCCTAGCAACCGGCACGGCTTCTACACTTACGAGGCCAAATATCTCGACGAGGAAGGCGCCGCGATCAAGGTCCCAGCCGACCTGCCCGCCGAAGTCAGCGACAGGGTTCGTAAGCTGTCGATCGAAGCGTTCCGCGCGCTCGGCTGCGAGGGCCTGGCCCGCATCGACTTTTTTCTGCGCGAGGACGGCAAGCTGATCATCAACGAAGTGAACACCCTGCCGGGCTTCACCAACATCAGCATGTATCCGAAGGTGCATGGAGGCGCTCGGGCGTCAGCTACTCGGAGCTGGTCGACCGCCTCATCCGCCATGCGCTCAAGCGGGCCGGATCCACGGCCAAGGTTTAGCGCCGGCGACAAGGACGCCGTAACAAGCGACGCTTGCGACCGAAGCAAAGCAGATGAAGCTTGCTTCCGCGCTTTCCCGGTTCGCCTTTGCTCCCCTTCCCGCGCCGCCGGGTTCTTTCGCGCATCCCGCTTCGACTCGTTGTCGGCTACGGGTTTCTTGAGCACGGCTACGCCAAACTCGCCCGCGGCCCCGACGTCTTCGTCGGCATCCTCCACGCCATCGGCATGCCATTCGCGTTCTTTCTCGGCTGGGCGACAATTCTCATCGAGTTGATCGGCGGATTGCTCATCCTCCTTGGGGCCCTTGTGCCGCTCGCCTCCTTGCCCATGATCGTCGTGCTGCATCGTTGCGATTTTCACCGTCCATCTTCCCAACGGCTTCAGCTCGATCAAGCTCATCGCCTACGACGGCTCGGGCGCGCATTTTGGACAGCCCGGCTACGAGACAGACCTGCTCTATCTCGCGGCTCTGCTCGCGCTTGTGCCTCGGCGGCGCCGGGCCGCTGTCGCTCGATGGCTATGTCAGCGCGCGCCGGACCGTCGATCGGGGCGATGAGATCGAGATCCCGGCGCTTCGCGCTCACGCCGCCCGGATGGCGCGGCGCGCGGCGCCTGAACTCGCCATCACCACCACCATCAGAAAGACGCCGCGCACCACCGACTGCCAATAGGCGCTGAGGCTGATCCAGCCGAGGCCGTTCTCGAAATTGAGCACGTTGAAGATGAGGCCGAGCAGGAGCACGCCGGCAAGCGTCGTCGCCACCGAGCCGACGCCGCCGGTGAGCAGCGTGCCCGCCGACCACGACCGCGGCGATCGAGAACAATTCCCACCCCACCCCTTCCGCCGGCTGGCCGGCGCCGAACTGCGCCGCCAGGATCACCCCGGCGAGGCCTGCGAACACGCCCGACTGCACGTAGGTCAAGAACTTCACCCGGTCGACCGGCAGGCCCATCAGCCGCGCGGCCTCCTCATTGCCGCCGACCGAAAGCACATAGCGCCCGAAGCTCGTGTAGTTGAGCAGGACCGAGCCGTAGACGTAAGCCGCGCGCGGCGATCCAGGCGGGAACCGGAAAGCCGAGGAAGTCGCCCTGCCCGAGCCAGGTGAAATCGGTGTCGTAGCTGACCGAGACCGACTGGTTGTGCGCGAGCAGAAGCCCGGACCCGCTCGCCGCCAGCATGCCCGACAGCGTGGCGATGAACGGCTGGATGTTCATGCGCGTGACCATGAAGCCGTTGACGACGCCGACCGCGAGCCCGGCGCCCAGGCCGCCGAGGAGACCGGGAAAGAGGCCGTAGGGCGACAGCAGCGCCGAGACGACGCTGGCGCAGGCCGCCGTCGTTCCGACCGAGAGATCGATGCCGGCGCCCATGATGACGAAGCACATGCCGAGGCTGGTCAGCGCGAACATCGAATTGTAGCGCAGCACGCTCAGCACGTTGTAGGCGCCGAGAAAATGATCGTAGCGCAGCGCGCCGAACAGGATGAGGAGCGACGAGCGCGATCATCACGCGCTGCCGCGCCGCCCAGGCGAGGCGGGCTCGACCGCGCGGAGGTCGCCGGGCTGGCCGTTGCGGCGCTCACGTGGACCGGCTCCGCTGCTGCGACCAGACGGCGCCGGCGATGATCGCCCCCTTGACCACCAGCGCCGCGGCGTCCGGGCACGCCGTTGGCGAGCAGGGTGTAGCGCACGAGCTGGATCAGGAGCGCGCCGATGAGCGTGCCGACCACGGTCGCCTGGCCGCCGGTGAACGGCGTGCCGCCGACCGCGACCGCGGCGATCGCGTCGAGCTCCATGCCGAGGCCGACCAGATTGGCGTCGCTCGACGAATTGATCGACGACGACGACCAGTCCGGCGATGCCGGCGCACAGGCCGCTGATCGCGTAGACCCACCGCTTGACCGCGGCGACCGGAACGCCGGACAGGCGCGCCGCCCGCTCGTTGCCGCCGACCGAGAGGATCTGCCGGCCAAACAAGCGTCGAGCGCAACGTCCAGGCCGCCGACGGCGACCAGCGCCAGCATGACGATGACCTGGCAGGGCACGCCGAAGACGCGGCCGAGGCCGATGAACTGAAACGTCGGGTTCTTGAACGCCTGCAGATTGCCGTTGGTCAGCACCTGGCCGATGCCGCGCCCGGCGATGAACATGACCAGCGTGCCGACGATCGGCTGGACCTGGAAGCGGGTGATGAACCAGCCGTTGAACAGGCCGAACAGGCCCGCGACCGCGACCGGAACGACAAAGGCGAGCACGTCGCCCAGCGCCGGATATGAGCGCCCGAATGAACTGAGGAAGATCATCGGCGCGAGCGCGCCGGAAATCGCCATCAGCGAGCCGACCGAGAGGTCGATGCCGCCGGTCGCGATCACCAGCGTCATGCCGACCGAGACGATGACGATCGTCGCCACCTGGGTCAGGTTCACGTTGAGGGTCTGCCAGCTGGCGAAATGCGGCGTCACCGCGAAATTGAACGCGAGCAGCACGATGAGCGCGGTCAGCGCCGCGTAGCGCCGGAAAAACGCCGGCGACGTCGAGCGAAGCGCCCTTGCGCGCCAATCGTCGGCGCGTCAGCCATGGCCGGCTTCCGCGGCCGGCGTCGCGCCGCCATGCGCCATCGCCGCCATGATCGCGCCGGCGCTCGCTTCCGCGTGCGGCAGATCGGCGACCGTGCGCCCGTCGCTCAGCACGAACACCCGGTCCGCGCCCTCGGTGATTTCCTCGAGCTCGGAGGAGATCATCAAGCACGCCGAGACCCTGGTCGGCGAGCTCCCGGATCAGCGCCTGAATCTCGGCCTTGGCGCCGACGTCGATGCCGCGCGTCGGCTCGTCGAGGATGAGGAGCTTCGGATCGGTGCAGAGCCATCGCGCCAGCAGCACCTTCTGCTGATTGCCGCCGGACAGCTCGCGAATCTTCTGCTCGGCGCTCGACGCCTTGATGGCGAGGCGCTTCATGAACCTGTCGACGATTTCGCGCTGGCGCGCCTCATCGACGATTCCCATGCTCGTCAGCCGCGGCAGGATGCCGAGCGTCATGTTCTCGCGCACCGACATGTCGGGAACGATGCCGTCCGCCTTGCGGTCCTCGCTGCAATAGCCGACGCCGAGCGCGATCGCCTCGGCCGGCTCGCGCGGCGAGACGCGCTTGGCCGTTCAGGCGGATCGTTCCGGCGTCGGGCGGATCGGCGCCGAAGATCGCCCGCGCGACCTCGGTGCGGCCGGAACCGAGCAGGCCGGCGAGGCCGACGATCTCGCGCTGGCGCACCTCGACGCGCGCGTCCCGCACCTTGCGTCCGATCCGCAGCCCTTCGGCGGACAGGACCACGTCGCCCGCCGTCGCGTGGGCCGCGGAAAATCCGGTCGAATGGGCGCGCACCGTCTCGAGGTCGCGCCCGAGCATCGCCGCGACGAGGTGGAGCTTGTCGATGTCGGCCATGCGGCTCGTCATCACCGTGCGCCCGTCGCGCATCACCGTGACGCGGTCGCAGACCTGATAGAGCTCGTCGAGCCGATGGCTGACGAAAATGACCGCGACGCCCTCGGCGCGCAGCCTGGCGCATCACGTCGAACAGAACCGCGACCTCGCGTTCGTCGAGCGAGGAGGTCGGCTCGTCCATGATGACGAGCTGCGCCTTGAACGACACCGCGCGGGCGATCGCGACCATCTGCTGGATCGCGGTCGAGAATTCCATCAGCGGCCGGCGCACGTCGATCTCGACCGCGAAGCGCCGCAAGCAGCTCCGCCGCCTCCGTGTTCATGCGACTCCAGTCGAGCAAGCCGTAGCGGCGATGCTCGCGGCCGAGAAAGATGTTCTCGGCCACCGAGCGGAACGGAACGAGGTTGATCTCCTGATAGATCGTGCTGACGCCGCCGCGCTGAGCCGCCTGGGGCGAGGCGAAATCGATCGGCTGGCCGGCGAAGAGGATCGAGCCCGCAGTCGCGCCGATAGGCGCCCGTCAGAACCTTGATCATCGTCGACTTGCCGGCGCCGTTCTGGCCGACGAGCGCCATGATCTCGCCGGCGCTCGACCTCGAGCGACGCGGCGGACAGCGCCTGCACGCCCTGGAAGCGCTTGTTGATGTCGCGCATGACGAGGAGCGGATCGGCCATGTCTGAGCTTTCAGTTGCCGGCAAGCGAGCCGGCCTAAAATGCGCCCTCCCGCCGGGGCTAGCCAAGCGGGAGGGGCTATCGGCAAGTCAAGCGATTTTAGACGCTTTCAGAACGCAGTCGGCAGCGCCTCCTTGGCGTTGCTGGCGTCGAAGAAGCGGTCGGGATTGATGATCATCGGCGGGATCTTCTCGCCGTTGGCGTATTTGTACAGGATGTCGAAGGCCGCCGGGCCGAAGCGCGGGTTGCACTCGCACGAGCAGCCGAGCTTGCCGTCGACGATCGCCTGCACGCCGTCCTTTTCGCCGTCGATCGAAACGACCAGGATGTCCTTGCCCGGGACCTTGCCGGCGGCTTCGATCGCCGCGATCGCGCCGAGCGCCATCTCGTCGTTGTGGGCATAGACGATCGTCGCGTCGGGATGCGCCTGCAGCAGCGTCTCGGCGACCTGACGGCCCTTGTCGCGGGCGAAGTCGCCGGACTGGCTGGCGAGAATGACCATATCGGGCGCCTTGGCCTTGATCGTCTCGTCGAAGCCCTTCTTGCGGTCGTTGGCGGGCGAAGCGCCGACCGAGCCCTCGAGCTCGATGATCTTGCCCTTGCCGCCGGTCTGCTTGATCGTCCAGTCGGCGACCCGCTGGCCTTCCTGCACGAAATTCGAGCCGATGAAGGCGAGGAAGTCGACGCCGGGCTTGGCGAGCGAGGGATCGACGTTGCGGTCGACCAGCAGCACCGGGAATGCCGGCCTTCTTGGCGTTCATGACCGCCGGGATCAGCGGCTTCTCCTCGCGCGGCGGCAGGAAGATGAAGTCGACCCCCTGCGCGATCATGCTGTTGACGTCGGCGACCTGCTTGGCGGCCGAGCTGGCCGCGTCGGTATAGACGAGCTGGGCGCCGCGCTTGGCGGCCTCATCCTTCATGCTGGCGGTCTGCGCGAGACGCCAGGGATTGTTGCTCTCGGTCTGGGCGAAGCCGACCTTGTAGCGTGTCCTTCTTCTTCAGCGGCGGCACCTGGCCGAAGGCGGGATGATGGCTGAGGCCGGCGGCGGCGCCGACCGACCCGATAAGCGCTTGTCTGCGATTGATGAGCATTGCGTTTCCTCCTCGTGACGCGCCGTTGCGTTTTCGCTGCGGCTTGCGGCAGCGGCTTTCCGACCGACTCCACGGCGATGATAATAAAGCGCTAAAGAATGTCAACCTGGCTTCGGCCGCGGCATTTTTCTTATTGATCTGTAGCGGTTTAGTCGAGATAATAATATTCGCAAAGCCGCTAGATCGAGGCCAGGATGCGGGAGGATGAGGAAGTGCGCGGGGCGCGCGCGCGAGGCGCAAAAGCGCGTCCGCTTGCGGCGCAACGCTCCTGCCGCGCCGGCCGACGATGATCGACGTCGCCAACGAAGCGCGCGTCTCGCAGACCACCGTGTCGCTCGTCCTCAACCACGCCGACGGCGCGCGCCTTTCCGCCGAGACGCGCGAGCGGGTGATGAAGGCCGCCACGAGGCTCGGCTATCAGCCCGTGCCGGCGCGGCGGCGCGCCGGGATCCGCGGCGGCGGCCTCGATCGGCTTCGTCTGCGACGAGATCTCGACCGATCCGTGGACCGCGATCGGCCTCGACGGCGTGCGCGAGAAGGCGTGGGAGCGCGGGCTCACGGTCATGGTCATGGCGACGCGGGGCGACGCCGACATGGAGAGCGCGGCGCTCGCGCAACTCGCCGCCCAGCCGCTCGTCGGCCTCATCTACGCGACCATCAACACGCGCCTCGTCGACGCGCCGGCGACGCCGCCGACGCTGCCGACCGTGCTGCTGAACTGCCACGTGGCGAACGGCGCCCTGCCCTCGGTCGTGCCGGGCGAAGTCGCCGGCGGCCACGCGGCGACCGACGTCCTCATCCGCGCCGGCCATCGCCGCATCGGCTACGTCAACGGCGAAGCGAGCATGGAGGCGTCGCGCCATCGCCTTCGCGGCTATCGCCAGGCGCTCGCGACCGCCGACCTGCCGTTCGACCCCGACCTCGTGCGCGAGGGCAACTGGCAGCCGCTCTCCGGCTACGAAGCGGCGCGCGGCGCTCATGAAGCTCAAGCGGCCGCCGACCGCGATCTTCTGCGCCAATGACCTGATGGCGGTCGGGTGCTTACGAGGCGCTGCACGAGCTCGGCCTGAGAATTCCGGACGATGTCGCGGTGATGGGCTATGACGACCGCGAGATCGCCCAGCATCTGCATCCGCCGCTGACCACGGTCCTGCTGCCCCATTTCGAAATGGGCTCGATCGCCGCCGAGATTCTGCTCGACGCGGCCTCCGGCTCGGCGAGCCGGCCGCGGCAGATCAAGGTCGAGTGCCCGATCGTGAAGCGTGGATCGGTTTAAGCGAGGGAGGCAGTCCATGACGCGAAAGCCTGGCCCAATTGGCGAAGGGCGCGCTGAACGATCTTTCCGGCGTGTTCGCCGCGATGCCGGAGAACGCGCTCGACGGGCTCATCGAGGAGATCGTCAAGGCGAGGCGCATCGTCGTGTTCGGCCTCGGGCGCGAGGGCCTGCAGATGCGCGGCTTCGCCATGCGTCTCTTTCACATGGGCCGCGACGTCGCGGTCTGGGGCGACATGACGACGCCGGCGCTCGGCGCGGGCGATCTCTTCATCGTCTCCGCGGGCCCCGGCGATCTCGCCGACCGCGCGCACGCTGGTCGAGATCGCGCGCAAGGCCGGCGCGCGGACCGCGCTCGTCACCGCCCAGCCCGGAGGCGGACTCGCCAAGCTGGTCGATGTCGTCACCGTCATCCCCGCCCAGACGATGGCCAACGACCGGGCGGCAAGCTTTCCGTCCTGCCGATGGGCTCGCTGTTCGAGACCGCGCAGATGATCGCCTTCGAACTCGCGATCCTCAAACTGCGCCCGCGTTTCAGCGAAACGTCGGAGACGATGCGCGCGCGGCACACCAATCTGGAGTGATGCCCATCTCCAGCTGCCGAAGCTGCCGCGAGCTGTCGGGATCGCCGCGCATCGATTGCGACCACAATCTCTCGCGATTGCAGCCATAATTGCTTTTTAAGCCATCGAGGTCGGCTACGATCCAGGATAGGCGCCCATGACGATTCGCGCTCTCGACCTAGTGGCGAAGGTTTCGTCGAGATTCGTTCACGAGATCCTGCCAGTGGCCATGGCGAGCGTGGTTGGCGCGATGCTGGTCAACCACTACGGTCGTCAGCCAACGTCGCCTCCGATTGTCATTCAGGCGCAGCCGTCAGCGTCCGAGGACGCGATGGTGCAATCGCTGCGCGATGAACGCGAACTGATCGCGAGCTTTGTGAAGCGCAATCAGGAAGGGGAGCTCGACGCCGAGCGTTCGGCGAGCGCCGCGACGCAGGTCGCATCGGCTAATCCGCTCCCGCTTTCCGTGGCGGATCCGCCATTGCCCGAGCCGCGACCGGCGCAGAAAACGTTCGCGAGGCTCGCGCCAAAAGCCGCGGTCAGGAAAAAGTCAGCGCCGGCGGAGGCGGCCCTGCCTCAACCGGACGCCGCCGCAAGTGCGACAGAGGCCCCGCCGCTTCTGACTTCCTTGCCGCCTGCCGCTCGAATTGAGCCCGAGCTGAGGGTGCGGCCGATCGTCCGCGTCGCTCACGCCTTGGGTGGATGGGTTGCGGATGTGGCTGAGGCGCCCGCGCGGGTGGCGTTCATCCCTCGCTGGCCGGATTGGCCTTCGATGCAGCCGCTCATCCGTCCGCTGAGCTTCTTCCGGCAAAACTGAGCCTGAAGGCCCGCTACGCGCTCTCCTTCCACGCCTTCACGAACGTCCGCGCGGCGCGCGCAACCTCATCGACGCTCGCGCCGGGCTTGTAGAGCGCCGAGCCGATGCCGAAGCCGGTCGCGCCGGCGCGCCGGTAGGGAGCGATGCGCTCGGGCGTGACGCCGCCGACCGGATAGAGTTGCGTCTCCTTCGGCAGGACGGCGCGCCACGCCTTCACGACATCCGGACCAAGCGCTTCGCCGGGAAAAAGCTTCAGGCCAGAGGCGCCCGCTTTCAGCGCCGCAAAGGCTTCGGTCGGCGTGGCGACGCCCGGCACGGCGAGGAGACCAAGCTTCACGGCCCGCTCGATGACGGCGGGATCAAAATTGGGCGCGACCACGAGTTTCGCGCCCGCCGCCGCGACCTCGTCGACCTCGCGCGGTTCGAGCACCGTGCCGGCGCCGACCAGAACCTTGTCGCCAAACAGCCGCGCGATGAGTTCGATGGAGGCGAGCGGATCGGGCGAATTGAGCGGCGCCTCGATGGCGCCGAACCCCGCCTCGACGATGACCGCGGCGATCGAATCCGCTTCGTCCGGCGTGACGCCGCGCAGGATGGCGACGAGCGGCGTCGGAGCAAGCTCGAGCGTCACAGGAGCCCTCCCTCACGAGCAATGCGAAACAGCCCGCGCGCCGCGGCCCGTGGCGGCGCGGCCCGAGCGGACAGGCCGAGCGCCTCGAACGCGGCGCGATAGCGCTCGACCAACGCCTCCGCGCCCGCGACATGCGGCTCCTCGCCCGGATAGAGGCGTCGCCCCTCGTCGATCTCCGCTCCGATGAGGAGGCCGGAGAGATATTCGCCCGCGTCGTCCTCCGGCAGAGATCCCATGAGCGGGAGAGATCGCGCGCCAAACAGGAGGCCGAGCAGGCCGGACTTGCCCTCACCCGCCGCCGCCGCGGCCCCGCGCTGGACCCCAAGCGCGAACGCCTCGCCGGGACGCTTGGCGGGAGCGGCCCTGGCGAAGGCGCCGGCGACCGTATGATCGCGCAGGGCGGCGAAGAGCTCGCCCGTGACAAAGGTCTTGAACGCGACGACGCGGCCGCCCTCGACTCCCGCCCATTTCGAATGCGAGCCCGGCAGCACGATGAGGCGCGCGCCGGACTCGGCGATTCCGAAGATTTCCGTCTCCTCGCCCCGGATCACGTCCGGCTGACCGGACTCGTCCGCATAGGACAGGCCCGGCGCGAGCCTCACGCGCCGGCCATCGGCTTCGACTTCCGTGAGATGCGCCGCGACGTCGGACGGACCGGCCGGGCACTTGACGTAAGGCGCCTCGCGCCAGCCATGCCGGCTGCCGACCATGCCCGAAGCGATGACCGGGAGAGACGGATGGGCGTCGAGCCAGCGACCGATCAGCCGCTTGAGCGTCGTCGGATAGGCGCCGGCCGCGACGCTTCCAATTCCGTCGCCGGAGGCGACCTCATCCAGGACTTCGCCAACCGGCGAGATGAGATAGGCGCGAAAGCTGGAGGATCCCCAGTCGATCGCGATGAGCGCAGGCGACATGGTTCGATTGACCATGCGCGAGAGGCGCGGTCAATGATGCGCCGCCTTGGGTCGGCCGAATGTCGTTTCCAAGACCAGCCAACGCGCGCCTCGATTGTTGACAGCCCGAGCCGTCCGCTTCTATTCGCGAATCCGTGCTGGTTGGGGACGCGAGACAGAATGAACCGCCGTCAGTTCGGCCGCGTCGCGGCCGCCGCAGCCGCCTTGCGGTTCAGTCCCGCGCTGGCGCAGCTCGTCGACAAGGCCGCCGATGAGTTCACGAACGGCGAATTCAACTGGTATCCCGACCGCTCGCCGAGCGGGCCGATCATCGTCATCGTCTCGCTTCCCGACCAGCGGCTCTATGTTTATCGCGACGGGGTGCGCATCGCCGCCTCGACCTGCTCGACCGGCAAGCTCGGCCACGCGACGCCGACCGGCGTGTTCAAGATCCTGCAGAAGGACAAGAACCACCATTCCTCGACCTACAACAATGCGCCGATGCCCTACATGAACCGGCTCACCTGGTCGGGCGTCGCGCTGCATGCGGGTCAATTGCCCGGCTATCCCGCGTCGCATGGTTGCGTGCGCCTGCCGAAGGAATTCGCCCAGCTTCTGTTTGGCGTCACCAAGCTCGGCATGACGGTGGTCATCGCCGACGACAAGTCGCAACCGGAAGAGGTGACCCATCCCGGCATGGTGCTCGGCGAATATGCCGCGCGTGAATTCAACGCCGTCGACACCGCGATCAAGGCGAGCGAATATTCGGAACGGCGCGACGCCGCGCCGAAATCGCCGGGCGTCGTCGTCAGCAGCGCCGACAAGTCCATTCATGTGTTCGACAATGGCGCGCTGGCCGCTTCCGGCAAGGTCGAGATTGAGGACTCCGGAAAAGCCGCTCGGCGAGCGGGTGTTCACGCTGAGCGGCGCCGACGATCAGTCGGAACTCCTGACCTGGCAGGCGGCCAAGGTCGGAACGCCGGCAAAGTCGACGAGCGAGGACAACGGCGCGGCCCTGCGGCGCATCAAGGCCGATCTGCCGGCCCGCGAAGCGGTCCGCAAGCGGCTCAAATTCGGCATGACCCTCGTCACCACGGATCAGCCGGCGGACGCCAAGACCAGGTCGGGCGACGGATTCGTCGTCCTCGATTCGCAGAGCTGAGGCGGTTCGACCGAACGTGTCTCGGCCTCGGGCCCTCAATCGTCGCCGTAGAACAGGCGCTCGATTTCCTCCTGGTCCATCGTATCGAAATCGTCCGGCACGGTGAATTGACCCCTCATGAAATCGAGCCGTTTCGCCGGCGCGTCGATTGCGACAACTTTGACCAGCGGCTTCCCGGCCTTGGCGATGATGAAGGGCTCGCCCTTGGCCGCGGCCTCCACCAGCCGGGAGAGGCGTTTCTTGGCCTCGTGAATGTTCACAGTTTTCATTGTCTTTGAATGTTGGAGTCCGTCCGTCATTGCGAGCGGAGCGAAGCAATCCAGGGGCCGCGGTGCGTCTCGGCGCCCTATGCCGCTCGCGATGACGGCCAGCCGAACGCAGTTGAGTTCGACAAGCACCGCGCGTCAAGTCGCGAACGGAAGCCCCTCCTGCACTCACCCCCCCTTCTCCTGCTCGCGAAGCTTGAACCTCTGGATCTTGCCGGTCGCGGTTTTCGGCAGTTCGGCGATGAAGGCGATCGCGCGCGGATATTTGTACGGGGCGAGGCGATCCTTGACGAAGCCCTTGAGTTCCGCTTCGTCCGCCGCGCGCCCGGCTTCAGGACCACGAACGCCTTCGTCTTGATGAGCCCATCGGCGTCGGGCGCGCCGATCACCGCCGCTTCGAGGACGGACGGGTGCTGCACCAGCGTCGCCTCGACCTCGAACGGGCTCACCCACACGCCGCCGACCTTCAGCATATCGTCCGAGCGGCCGGCGTAGGTGAAGGTTCCGTCCGCGTTGCGGATGTATTTGTCGCCGCTTTTGGTCCAGCGGCCCTCGAACGTGTCGCGCGTCTTGGCGCGATTGCCCCAATACATGAGCGCCGCGGACGGCCCGTGGATGTAGAGATCACCGGGCTCGCCGTCGCCAACGCCGCGCCCGTCCTCGCCGCGCAGCTCGATGTCATAGCCCGGCACGGGCCAACCCGTCGCGCCATACCGCACCTTGTCCGGCCGGTTGGAGATGAAGATGTGCAGCATTTCCGTCGAGCCGATGCCGTCGACGATGTCGACGCCGAAATGGCGCTTGAAGCGCTCGCCGATCTCGGCCGGCAGCGCTTCGCCGGCGGACGACACGAGTCTCAAGCTCACGTCCTCGCGTTTCGGCAGCAGGTTCGAGGCCAGCATCCCGGCGAAGCCGGTCGGCGCGCCATAGAACACGGTCGGGCTGACGGCGCCGACGCCGCCGGTCAAGCGCTTGAACACAGCCTCGGGCGTCGGCCGCTCGGCCATCAGGAGCGCCGTTGCGCCGACGCTCATCGGAAAGGTCAGCGCGTTGCCGAGCCCATAGGCGAAGAAGAGCTTGGCGGCGGAGAAGCAGACGTCGCTCTCTTGCAAGCCAAGGATCGCCTTGCCGTAAAGCTCGGTGGTCCAATAGGGGTTGGCGTGCGAATGCACGGTTCCCTTGGGCCTTCCCGTCGAGCCTGACGAATAGAGCCAGAAGGCCGGGTCGTCAGCCCGCGTGCGCGCAGGCTTCGCCAGCGGGGCCGCGCGGGCGAGGAAATCCGTGAATTCGATCTCGCCTGGCTCGAGCGGCTGAACCGGGCGCGAGACGACGATCGTGTGAACCTCGTGGTCCGCTTTGGCGAGCGCCGCTTTCAGCGCCGGCTTGACCGCGCCGCTGACGAACGCGGCCTGGGCGCGCGAATGTTCGAGCATGTAGGCGAGATCGTCGGCGGTGAGCAGCGTGTTGACCGCGACCGGAACGACCCCGGCGAGCATCGACCCCAGGAAGGCGACCGGCCAGTCGACGCTGTCCTGCATCAAGATCAAGGCCCGCTCCTCGCGCTTGACGCCTCTCTCCTTGAGCGCGGCGGCGAAAAGCCGGGCGCGATTGTCGAGCTCGCCGTAGGTCACGGCGCCGAAATCATCGACAAACGCCGTCTTGCCGGACCGTCCGGCGTTGGCTTGGAGGAGATGCGCCGCGAAGTTGAACGCCTCCGGCGGCGGCTCAACCGAGCTTGCGGTCATCGGCGTCCTCCCTGGCCCCGTCCTCAAGCTCGCGCGGACGGTCTTCTGGCTGAAGTGGCCGGCGGGCGTTCAGAACGCCCCAGACCACACGATGGTTGTTCGCGTCGGCGTTATGCAATATTATGCTTGCCCAATCTCTAGGAGGGCGCCCGGAAATTGTCAAACAATGCGCCATTTGCGCCGGCGGCGGCGACAATCGCGACCCGCGACGCGGCAGCGGACAACGCGAGCCGGGAGGCGGAGGCCGAACCCGCCGGCGCCCTTGCGCAAACCGGGGCCTCCGGGGAACGGCCAGAGCCGTTTCTAGCCGCGCTCGGCCGACGCGCCAAGGCTCTGCGGGTGCGCCGCGGCCTGACCCGCAAGGCGCTCGCACGAGCGACCGGCGTTTCCGAGCGGCACCTGGCCAATCTCGAATACGGGGTCGGCAACGCCTCGATCCTGGTGCTTTTGCAGGTCGCCCAGGCGCTGCAATGTTCGCTGGCCGAGCTTGTGGGGGACGTGACGACCCAGACGCCGGAATGGCTCATGCTGCGGGAGACGCTCGGGGCTTGCGACGAGGCGACGCTGCGCCGCGTGCGCCTCGCGGCCATAGACCTGGTCGGCGGCGGACCGCCGCGCAATGACGAGGCGCCGACCCGCTCCTCGCGGATCGCGCTCATCGGCCTGCGCGGCGCAGGCAAATCGACCCTCGGCCACATGCTCGCGGAGGACCTCGAGTTCCCGTTCGTCGAGCTCAGCCGCGACATCGAGAAGCTCGCCGGCTGCAGCATCAGCGAGATTCTCGGGGCTTTACGGCCAGAGCGCCTATCGCCGCTACGAGCGTCGCGCTCTCGAGGACGCGATCGAGGCCTATCCTCAAGCCGTGATCGCCACCGCTGGCGGACTGGTCAGCGACCTCGGCAGCTTCAACCTCCTGCTTCGCCGCTGCATGACGGTCTGGCTGACCGCCGATCCCGAAGACCACATGAGCCGCGTCATGGCTCAGGGCGACCTGAGGCCGATGGCCAAAAGCCGGGAGGCGATGGAGGACTTGAAGTCCATTCTCGCCGGCCGGGCGGCGTTCTATTCGAAGGCCGACATGCGCGTCGACACCAGCGCCCAGCCGCTCATGGAGACCTTCCAGGTCCTGCGGACGCTGGCGCGCGAGGCGATCGGCTTGCCGGTCGAATGACGCGGCGCCGAGCCGGTCTTGCCTGAGAGACGATCGCGCATTATGATGCATGAGGTGCAATAAATTGCCTATCGATGGGAGCGCCATGGACCGCGTCGACTATCAAACCGAGCCGTCGCGCTACAGGCACTGGAAGCTCAAGGCGGACGGGCCGGTCGCGACATTGCTCGCCGATTTCGACGAGGACGCCGGCTTGCGACCCGGCTACAAGCTCAAGCTCAACAGCTACGACCTTGGCGTCGACATCGAGCTCAACGACGCCGTCAACCGCATCCGCTTCGAACATCCCGAGATCGGCGCCGTGGTCATCACGAGCGCGCGCGAGCGCGTCTTCTGCTCCGGCGCCAACATCTTCATGCTCGGCGTCTCGAGCCACGCCTGGAAGGTCAACTTCTGCAAGTTCACCAATGAAACTCGCAACGGCCTCGAGGATTCCTCGAAGCATGACGGCTTGAAGTTCCTGGCCGCCGTCAACGGCTCGTGCGCCGGCGGCGGCTACGAGCTCGCCTTGGCCTGCGACGAGATCCTCCTCATCGACGACCGCTCGAGCGCCGTCAGCCTGCCGGAAGTGCCGCTGCTCGGCGTCTTGCCCGGGACCGGAGGTCTCACACGGCTGACCGACAAGCGCCACGTGCGCCACGACCTCGCGGACGTCTTCTGCACCACCAGCGAAGGCGTGCGCGGCGAGAAGGCCGTGAAGTGGCGTCTCGTTGACGCGATCGCCAAGCCGGCGCAATTCGAGGCGAGGGTCAAGGAGCGCGCCCTGGCGCTCGCCGCGACGAGCGACCGCTCCTCGCCGGCCAAGGGCGTCGCGCTCACCCCGATCGAACGGACGATCGAGGCCGATGCGCTCCGCTACTCGCATCTGACAGTGACGATCGACCGAGGCGCGCGCGCCGCCACGTTCGTCATCAAGGGCCCGGCGGGCGCTCAGCCGCGGGACATCGCGGCGGTCGAGGCGCAAGGCGCGCGCTGGTACCCGCTCGCGCTCGCCCGCGAGCTCGACGACGCCATCCTCTCCATGCGCACCAACGAGCTCGAAATCGGCGTATGGCTGATGAGAAGCGAGGGCGAGCTTGATTCCGTTCTGGCGACGGACGCGACGCTCCACACGCTGAGAGAGCATTGGTTCGTCCGAGAAACGATCGGCTATTTGCGCCGAGCCTTGAGCCGGCTTGACGTCACCTCGCGCAGTCTGTTCGCGCTTGTCGACGAGGGTTCCTGCTTCGCCGGGACGCTGCTCGAAATCGCGCTGAGCTGCGACCGGATCTATCATCTCGCCTCGCCAAGCGACAAAACGCCCAAGATGGCGATGACCGGAGTGAACTTCGGCGACTATCCGATGGCGAGCGGCCAGAGCCGGCTTGGACGGCGCTTCTATGACGAGAAGGGCGCGCTCGAGTCCCTCAAAGCGCGCCTCGGCGAGCCCCTCGAAGCCGACGCCGCCTTCGGCCTTGGCCTCGCCACCAGCATTCCCGACGACATCGACTGGGCGGACGAGATCCGCATCGCGGTCGAGGAGCGCGCCTCCATGAGCCCCGACGCCTTGACCGCAATGGAGGCGAACCTGCGCTTCGACGGGCCCGAGACGCTGGCCACGCGCGTCTTCGGCCGCCTCACCGCCTGGCAGAACTGGATCTTCCAGAGGCCCAACGCGGTCGGCGACAAGGGCGCGCTCAAAGTCTACGGCAAGGGCGAGAAGGCGGCGTTCGACTGGAGCCGGGTCTAGGCGATGGGTCGCTCTTGTCCACGCATGGAGCCTCGCGCCATCCACCGGCCTCGTCCTGAGGAGCGATGCGATAGCCCGACGAGAGACGGGCGTTCTTCCGATCGCCCTGCGGCATCGCGTCTCGAAGGGCGCTCCAGAACGCACGAACGCCGGCGCCGGCTGGATCATCCTTCGAGACGCCCGCTACGCGGGCTCCTCAGGATGAGGCCGCTGTTTCGCTTCGCCACGGGGGTCCCCCAGTGACGCAGGCGCCCGCAGCCGAGGTCATCCGGCAGCACCTGATCGACCCCGAAATCTGCATCCGCTGCAACACCTGCGAGTCGACATGTCCCGTGGGCGCAATCACCCATGACGCGCGCAACTATGTGGTCGACGCGAACATCTGCAACCTCTGCATGGCCTGCGTTCCGCCCTGCCCGACGGGCAGCATTGACAATTGGCGCGCAATGCCGCGCGCGCGAGCCTATAGCGTCGCGGCGCAGTTCGAGTGGGAGGCTCTGCCGGCGGAACTGAGCGCGCAAGAACTTGGCGCGGCGGACGCTTCCCGGGCGGCTCCGACCGAGGCGCCCCAATCCGCGCCAAGCGGAACAGGCGAGGAAGCGGCGTTCGACATCGGCGCCTACGCAGCCGTGATCCCGCCCTGGTCGGCCGCCAGTCCCTACGCCAACCTCTATGGCCCCAAAGCCGCGGCGCGATCGGTCACGGCGACCGTCGTCGGCAATGTGCGGGTGACGGAAGTCGGCAGGGACTACGACACGCATCACATCGTGCTCGACTTCGGCGCGACGCCGTTTCCGGTGCTTGAAGGCCAATCGATCGGGATCATCCCTCCTGGCGAAGACGAGAACGGCAGAGGGCGCCATCCGCGGCAATATTCGGTCGCGAGCCCGCGCAATGGCGAGCGGCCCGGCTACAACAACGTGTCGCTCACCGTGAAACGCGTGCTCGAGGATCACCAGGGCCGCTCGGTGCGCGGAACCGTCAGCAACTATCTCTGCGATCTCAACGTTGGCGACCAGGTCGAGGTGACCGGACCGTTCGGCGTGAGTTTCCTCATGCCGAACCATCCGAGAAGCGCGATCGTGATGATCTGCACCGGCACCGGCAGCGCGCCGATGCGCGCCATGACCGAGTGGCGGCGGCGCCTGCGCAAATCGGGCAAGTTCGAGGGCGGCAAGCTCATGCTGTTCTTCGGCGCTCGCACCAAAGAAGAGCTGCCGTATTTCGGGCCGCTCGGGAATCTGCCGAAGGACTTCATCGACATCAACTTCGCCTTCAGCCGGACGCCCGGCCAGCCCAAGCGTTACGTGCAGGACGTGATGCGCGAGCGCGCCGCCGACCTTGCGCCGCTGATCGCCGATCCGCATGCCTATTTCTACGTCTGCGGCCTCAAGGCGATGGAGGAAGGCGTGGTGCTCGCGCTGCGCGACATCGCGGTTCAGGCCGGCCTCGATTGGGAAACGGTCGGGCCGTCGCTCAAGCAGCACGGCCGGCTGCACCTGGAAACCTACTGAACCGGAGAAACATGATGAGCGCCGAAGACATTGTTAGCGACGCCGCCGGCGCCATCTCCGCCGACCGTTTCGTCGAGATCTCTTACGACGAGGTCATTCCCAACAATGTCGCGCTCGGCTCCGACAAGCAGCTTCAGCGCGCGCTCGAAGGCTGGCGGCCGAAATATCTCGACTGGTGGAGCGGCATGGGGCCGGTCGGCTACCAGCAGTCCGAAGTCTATTTGCGCACCGCCGTCGGCGTCGATCCGGCCGGCTGGGCGAAGTTCGCTTACGTGAAGATGCCGGCCTATCGCTGGGGCATTCTGCTCGCGCCCAAGGTCGAGGGCCGCACGATTCCGTTCGGCCGTCATAGGGGCGAGCCGGCGTGGCAGGAGGTTCCCGGCGAGCACCGCGCGCTTTTGCGCCGGCTCATCGTCGTGCAGGGCGATACCGAGCCCGCTTCGGTCGAGCAGCAACGCTTCCTGGGCGCGACGGCGCCGAGCCTCTACGACATGCGCAACCTCTTCCAGGTCAATGTCGAGGAGGGCCGGCATCTCTGGGCGATGGTCTATCTGCTGGTCAAATATTTCGGCAAGGACGGCCGCGAGGAAGCGCAGGCTTTGCTCGAGCGCCAGAGCGGGCAGATGGACAACCCGCGCATCCTCGGCGCCTTCAACGAGAACACGCCGGACTGGCTGTCGTTCTTCATGTTCACCTTCTTCACCGACCGCGACGGCAAGATGCAGCTCGCGGCGCTGGCGGAGAGCGGCTTCGATCCGCTGTCGCGCACTTGCCGCTTCATGCTGACCGAAGAAGCCCACCACATGTTCGTCGGCGAAACGGGCGTGCAACGCACGATCGAGGCGACCTGCGCGGCGATGGTCAAAGCCGGCATCAAGGATCCGCACGACGTGGAAGCGGTGCGCAAGCTCGGCGTCGTCGACCTGCCGCTTCTGCAGCGCAAGGCCAATTTCCACGCCTCGGTGACCCGCGACCTGTTCGGCAGCGAAATCTCGAGCAACGCAGCGGAAGCTTTCGGGTCTGGCGTCAAGGGACGCTTCAACGAAGCCAACCTCAAGGGCGACGATCACGAGCTCAAGGACGCGACCTATCCCGTCTCCCGCGTCGTCGACGGCAAGCTGATCGTCGAGAACGCGCCGGCGTTGCGCGCGCTTAACGCCCGGCTGCTCGATGATTTCATCGTCGATTGCCAGGGCGGGATCGACCGCTGGAACAAATCGATCGAGAAGGCCGGAATCGACTTCAAGTTCACCCAGCCGCACAAGGGCTTCAACCGGAGGATCGGCGAGTTCGGGGGAAAGCGCATCAGCCCGGCCGGCGAAGTCCTCACCGAGGATCAGTGGAACGCCAAGAGCGGCGACTGGCTGCCGAACGAGGCCGACATGCAGTTCATCGTCGTCGCTGATGAGGCCGTGCCACGAGCCCGGCAAATATGCGAGCTGGATCGCCCCGCCCCGCGTCGGCGTCAACAGCCAGCCAGGCGATTTCGAATATGTGAAGATCGCCTGAGGGCGAAAGGCGGCGGCTGTTTGCGCGGGATGGCGGCTGGTCAGGCGGGAAGCCGTAAGACGAATTCAGTCGCTCGATCGCTGCGCCCTCGTCGCTCCATTTCGGTTGGTTTTCTAGTGTTTGACAGGCGGTAAAGCCCACGCCTATTGTCGTGAGATAGCCCGAGGCTTGGCGCGACGTGCAATGCGCCTGAAGGATGGGGGCGTCGATGCAGCCGAAAACGCGCTTGGCCCTGGAGACTGTCCTTGCCGTCGTTTTTGCTGCGATCTTTGTCGTAACGATGGTCTGGCCGGACTGGATCGAGCTGGTCTTTGGCGCCGACCCTGATGAGGGGAGCGGCCAGTTCGAATGGGCGATTGTGGCGATAAGCGGCGTGCTTGCGATTGCGTCGATCATCGCGGCGAGGATGGAATGGCGCCGGCAACATCCGACCGGGGCCATGACCACCCGCCGCTGACCAGCCTCGCTGATCGATCGACGTCCGGCCGTGACAGCGCCGCCCGGAGCCGGCCGCAGATCGGTCGCTTGGCCTGCTTAGCCTATGCGGGGATTGGCGCCGCCGCCGGGGTTGATGATCGAGTTTCGGCCGAACAAGAGATAGTATGGGTCGAAATAATAACCCGCCGTCTTGGTCGCGTCCTTGATGATGGCGTAGGCGAAGCCGGCGAAGAGATTGGTCTGCGGGCTCGCCTGGTGTGCGGTGACGTAGTCGCCCCAGCGCGTCGTCGAGAAAGTGCTGGCCTCCGGATACCAGACGACGAAGTCGCCGAGAATGCCGACGGCGCTATTGGCGTCGAAAGTCTTGCCGCCCCAGGCGAGCGCGATGCCGACCTCGCCCTGGCCGTTGGTCGCCAGCGCGGGATAGGCGAAGGCGTAGTCGTTGTTCCAGATCGGAAACTGGTCGATGCGGCTGTAATTGTTGGTCGGATCGATCTTGACGACCTGGACGTTGGCGTTGGGGAAGTTGAAGCCTCCCGATGCGCCGGTTCCGGAACTGGCCATCCAGGCGAACCAGACTTCGTTGTTGCGCCGGGTGGCCCCGATGACGCCGGCGTTCGGGAAGCTCGACGCCTTGGTCAGCCAGTCCGCGCCGCTGGCGCCGGTCGAACTCAGCGTTCCGTTCGGCCAGTTGTTCACGCCGACATCCCGCCATGAGTAGGACGTCGAGTTCTCGTTCCAGTTGAAGACCGTCAAAGTGCTGTTGTTCTTGTTGCCGGCCCAATAGGCCTCGTCGCCAGTGTTTTGCGTAACGTGACTGCCGTAGGCGACGCCCCCGTTCGACCAGTCAGTGTATCGGTAATTGATCGTGCCCCCGGCAGAGATGTCGGAGAGAGAGACGCGCACGACGATGCGCCCGGCGGACCAGTTGTCGCCGCTGATATAAAGGAAGTTCGTCCCAACGGACATGTTGGGGTAGTCCAGATTGTGGATCTTGGCCTTGGCGTCGGCCGCGGTCGTGACGATGCCCAGGGCGTCGGAGGTCAGGTCCCAGTAGGTCCAGGACGTGCATTTGCTGCTGTGCACGCTCTCAGGACTCGCCGCGGCGATGCGAAAGCGGTTCTTGCCGTCGGCGCCAGGGTTGAACTGCATCAGCCAGATGAAGCGGTCGATGCTCGGAACATACTGCACGATCTGGTCGCAGCAGAAGCCGCCGTCGGCCGTGTTGTCGAAGACCGTCGTCGGGTCGAGGGTCGTGAACGTGCTGCCTCCGTCGAAGGAATAGAGGATGTACCAGTTCCCGGTGGCGAGCACGATATTGCCGCTCTGGGCGCCGCTGATGTCAGCGGCCGCTGTCGATTGTGGAGACGCGACGCTGCCGGAGTTGGTATAGACGCCGAACACGACCGGGTCGTCGCCCCCTGCGCCGCCGCCTCCGGACGAGAAATTCAGCGGCGCGTGGACCGCGCCTTGCGTCAAAAATCCGCGAAACGGGCCTCGTGGTATTCTCGGCGCCCGGAAGCCGTTCGCTCGAATTCGGGGGGTTGTCGGGCCTGACGACAGGCGGGTAAGGCGCGCCGAAAACGCGTTGCGGCGGCGCGGCGCCCGGACGCGAGACGTCCGATCCGCCGCCGTCTTCACTTGGCTTGCAAGGCTCATACTTGCAGGGCCTTTCAGGCTTCTCCGGTCTGCAGGGCTCTTCGGGCTTCTCCGGCGGCGGCACAGGCGGCTTAGCGCAGCAGACCTCGGCGGGACGGCACGGTTCGCAGACCCCCGTTTCCTTGCACTCGGCGAGCTCGTGCAGTTTGTTGAGCGTTTCGCAAGTGTTCTTGGAAATGTGTTCGAGAATGCAGATCGTCGTGGCGATCTTGCGGTTAAGCCCGGCGAGCAGTTCATTCCCGGCGACTTGTGCCTCGATCAGCGTCCGGACAAGATCGTTAAGTTCCTTGGCGTGATGTTTGTCATGCTCGTGGTCCTTGTCGTCATGTTCGTCTGACATGGCACACAGTTCCTCCCGGTTTGATTTGTCCAGGACGCTTGCGCGACTTGGGCGGGACAAACGCAACGCTGGATCTCAACCTGCAACAGGCTCGCAGACCATGCAAGCGATCGCGCGGGCGTGGGCGGTCGCCCCTCGGCTATTCGCGACAGCCCGGCGACCTGCTCTACGCCAACCCCTCGGCCTTGAGCACGCGCTGAACGGCCGGCCGCTCGGCCATCCGGTCGCGGTGGTCGAGCACGCGGGGATAAGCGGCGGGATCGACGCTGTCGGCCTCCATCCAGCGCGCGATGGTGAAGAGATAGGGGTCGGCGACCGTGTAAGCCTCGCCCATCGCCCAGGGGCCTTTGAACATCTTGCGTTCGATCAGGTCGAAGCAGGCGCCAACCGATTGCGGAACCTTCTTCTTCATCGCCTCCTGCGCCGCGGGGTCGTCCGCCCAGCGATAGCCGCGGGCGCGGTGGGCGTGCGCCACATGCACCGTCGAACAGAGGTAGCTCAGGAACGATTGCAGCTCGGCGAAGGCGAAGGGATCGTCGAGCGGCGCGAGCTGAGCCTGCGGATGGGTCTGCGCGATATAGGCGAGAATGGCGGGCGTTTCGGTCAGCACGCCGCGCTCGGTCACAAGCGACGGCACCCGGCCCTTCGGATTGATCTCGAGATAGCCGGGCTTCGTCTGCTCGGCGGCGCCGAAATCGATCCATCGCGTTTCATAGGTCGCGCCCGCTTCCTCGAGCGCGATATGCGAGGCGAGCGCGCAGGTGTTGGTGGCGTAATAGAACGTGAGCATGGCGGCGCCAGGATGATCGGGCGCGACGGGCGCGCGCCCCCGCTCTATAACGCCACGATATGGCCGCGCTGTTCAAGCGCCTTGACGACGCGATCGGCCGAATGCTCGGGCGAATCCTGCGCGGTGTCGAGCACCAGCTCCGGCGCTTCGGGCGCTTCATAGGGCTGGTCGACGCCGGTGAAGTTCTTGATCTCGCCCGCCAGCGCGCGCTTGTAGAGGCCCTTGGGATCGCGGGCGATCGCGGTTGAGAGCGGCGCATCGACGAAGATCTCGATGAACTCCCCCTCGGCCGCGGTGTCGCGGACCAGGCGCCGTTCGGCCCGGAAGGGGGAAATGAACGAGCAAAGCACGATGAGCCCCGCATCGGTCATCAGCCTCGCCACCTCGCCCACGCGCCTGATGTTCTCGACCCGGTCCGCGGCGGTGAAGCCCAAGTCCTTGTTGAGGCCGTGACGGACATTGTCGCCGTCGAGCAGCGTCGTATGCACGCCGCGCGCGTGAAGCCTGGCCTCGACCATGTTGGCGATCGTCGACTTCCCCGCCCCCGAGAGCCCGGTGAACCACAGGATCGCCGGCTTCTGGTGCTTAAGGCTTGCATGCGCCTCCCGTCCCACCGTCGCCCCATGCCGATGCACATTGGTCGCGCGCCTGAGCCCGTGGGCGATCATGCCCGCCGCCGCCGTCGCGTTGGTTTGGCGATCGATCAGGATGAAGCCGCCCGTGTCGTGATTGTCGGCGTAGGAATCGTAGGCGATCGGCGCCGTCGTCGCGAGGTTGCAGAAGCCAACTTCATTGAGCTCGAGGCTCTTGGCGGCGAGCTTGTCGTAGTTGTTCACATCGATGCGGTGCTTAAGCTCGGTGACCTGCGCCGGGACGGTGCGGGCGCCGATCTTCATCAGGTACGAGCGGCCGGGCAGCATGGCGTCGGCGCTCATCCAAATGAGATGCGCGGTGAACTGGTCGGCGACCTCTGGCCTGCTCGCCGGATGCGCAAGCACGTCGCCCCGCGCGATATCGAGTTCTTCCGCGAGCGTCAGGGTCACCGCGTCGCCCGCTTCGGCGCTATCGGTCTCCTGGTCGGCGACCAGGATGGACTTGACGGTCGTCGGCTTGCCCGATCCGGCGACGACGATCGGCTCGCCGCGCTTGACGCGGCCGCTCGAAATCGTTCCGGCGAAGCCGCGGAAATCGAGATGGGGCCGGTTGATCCATTGCACCGGCAGACGAAAGGGGGCGCTGCGGCGGTCCTCCTCGACCTCGATGGTCTCAAGCTTCTCCAGGAGATGGCCGCCCTGATGCCACGGCGTCTTCGGGCTCGCCGACGAGACGTTGTCGCCGAAGCGCGCCGAGACCGGGACAGCGAAGAGCGAGCGAAAACCAAGCGGTTCGGCGAATTTACGATAGGCGATGACGATGTCGCGGTAGACGCGCTCGTCATAGCCGACGAGGTCGATCTTGTTGACCGCAAGCACGACGTGCCGCACGCCAAGCAGCGAAACGATGATCGTATGGCGGTGGGTCTGGGTGAGCAGCCCCTTGCGCGCGTCGACGAGCACGATGGCGACATCGGCGTTCGAGGCGCCCGTCGCCATGTTGCGGGTGTATTGCTCGTGGCCCGGCGTGTCGGCGACGATGAAAGAGCGCCTTTCGGTGGCGAAATAGCGATAGGCGACGTCGATGGTGATGCCCTGCTCGCGCTCGGCCTCGAGTCCGTCGACCAGCAGCGCGAAGTCGATTGCGTCCTCCGTCGTGCCGAACTTTTTCGAATCCTTCTCGAGCGCGGAAAGCTGGTCGTCGAAGATGAGCTTCTTCTCGTACAGAAGCCGGCCGATCAGCGTCGACTTGCCGTCGTCGACCGAGCCGCAGGTCAGGACGCGCAAGGTGGGGAGCGCGGAAACGCGAAGCGGCGCGTTCATGCGCGTTTCCATTGGGCGGCCGCGTTGCCCCCTTCTCCCCGGGGAGAAGGTGGACGCCCGAAGGGCGGCCGGATGAGGGGGTCGCAAGACGACGTAAACGGAGATACGTGCCTACGATTTCTGCTAATCGGCGAAGACCCTCATCCGTCACGCCTGCGGCGTGACACCTTCCCCCGGGAGAGGGACGGGATGGCGTCCTTGAGGTGATGGGGCGTTCATCAGAAGTACCCCTCGCGCTTCTTCTTCTCCATCGAGCCCGCTTCGTCCGTATCGATCAGGCGGCCTTGGCGCTCCGAGGTGGTGGAGGCGCGCATCTCGTCGATGATGTCGTCGAAACTCGTCGCGCCGAACTCGATCGCGCCGCTCAGGGGATAGCAGCCGAGCGTCCGGAATCGGACCTTCCGCATCTGCGGCGTTTCGCCGGGCAGGAGCGGCAAGCGGTCGTCGTCGACCATGATCAGCGTGCCCGAGCGCTCGACCACAGGCCGCTCCTTGGCGAAATAGAGCGGCACGACGGGAATGTCTTCCGCCTGCACATATTCCCAGACGTCCAGCTCGGTCCAGTTGGAGAGCGGGAAGACGCGCATCGATTCGCCTTCGCGGATGCGGGTGTTGAACAGGCGCCAGAGTTCCGGGC
>CAWFZA010000039.1:0-184658 GCA_963820095.1 uncultured Alphaproteobacteria bacterium | reverse complement strand
CGGGAGTTCGCGCCCTTCCGCGTCGACGATCTTCACGTCGACGCCACAAGCCGCGCGGCCCTGCTTCAGCCGCTGGCGAATCGCATCTTCCCCAGCCAGGACGGCGCTTGCCGGCGTCGGCGAATTGTAGGTGACGATCGGGCTGGTTTCGGTCATGCCCCAGCCTTGTTCGACATTGACGCCCATTGGCGTGAATTCTTCGACCAGCAGCCGAGGCAGAGCCGAGCCTGCGACCAGCATGCGCTTCACGTGCGTGAGCCTCTCGTTCGAGCCGCGCAGATGGGCGAGCAGTCCGAGCCAGATGGTCGGAACGCCGGCGGTCATCGTCACTTGCTCGCTCTCGAGCACTCGGAAGAGTGAAGCGCCGTCGAGATGGCGGCCCGGCAGGATCAGCGCCGCGCCCACCATGGTCGCGCAATAAGGCAGACCCCATGCGCAGGCGTGATACATCGACGCCGCGGGCAGTACGCGATCGACGGAACGAATGCCGAAGGATTCGGCGGAATTGCACGCATAGGTGTGCAGCATTGTCGCGCGATGGCTATAGAGTACGCCCTTAGGCCGTCCTGTGGTGCCCGAGGTGTAGCAGAGCGCGCTCGCCGTGTTTTCATCGAACTCGGGCCAGAGGTAGTCCTCGTCGACCTCGGCCAGTAGCGTCTCGTAGCAATAAAGACGCATGCCGGACGCAAGCGCGATATCCTTCATGCCGGCCGCGTCGGTCAGGAGCACAACAGCGCGAACGCAGGAGCTGACCCTTGGCGCAATCTCGGCAATGAGCGCCGCGAAGGACGGATCGGCAAACAGAACCCGATCCTGAGCGTCGGTCATGATGAAGGCGATGTCGTCCGCCGACAGCCGTGGGTTGACCGTGTGGCAGACGGCGCCCATGCCGGAGACACCATAATAGAGTTCGAGGTGACGAAAGTCATTCCAAGCGAGCGTCGCCACCCGGTCGCCAAAGCCGACGCCGAGCTTGCCGAGCGCACGCGCCAGCCGCCGGCTGCGCCGCTCGACCTCCGCGTAGGTTGTTCGATGAAGCGTCGGGGCTCCGAGGTTCGAGACCACTTCCGACCCGCCGCGATGACGCGCGGCATGGGTGATGAGCGAGGAGATCAACAACGGGTAGCGCTGCATCAATCCGAGCATTGATCTTCCCTTACGGCGCCAAGCCTGTTGGACGGCTCGATCACCACGCGCACCCTGCACGATTTTGCTCTGTTGAACAATGTGCTCCGAGGCTATTGGCCGCTGTCGCGGGAGTGATCTGTGTTGACGTCACAATGGAACGCATGGGAGTCGCTTTCTCCGTCGCGAATGGGTAATTGTCTCGGCGGCGCGTCCGCGCCCCAAGAATCGGCGGAACGCGCAGGGGCGGAGAATGACGGAGACACGCAAACTTGCAGCGATTCTCGCGGCGGACGTGGTCGGCTTCAGCCGGCTGACCGGCGCGGACGAGGATCGAACGCTTGCGCGGCTCAGGGCGCTGCGCAGCGATCTGATTGACCCGACGATCGCCGTCCACAACGGCCGCGTGATCAAGCGCACCGGCGATGGGGCGATCGTCGAGTTCCGCAGTGTGGTCGACGCCGTGCGCTGCGCCGTCGAGATCCAGAACGCCATGGTCGAGCGCAACGCCGGCCTGCCGGAGGACCGGCGCATCGAATTCCGCATCGGCGTTCATCTGGGCGATGTGGTCGAGGAGAGCGACGGCGACCTGATGGGCGATGGCGTCAATATCGCCGCGCGGCTGGAAGGCGTTGCGAAGCCGGGCGCCATCTGTCTTTCCGAGGACGCCTATCGGCAGGTGAAAGCGCGACTCGATCTTTCGGTCGCTGATCTCGGGCAGACCCGGCTGAAGAACATCGCCGAGCCGGTGCGAGTCTATTCGCTGCAAGTCGGGCTGCCTGCCCAGGCAAGACCGGCTCAGCCGATAGAGACGAAATCCGAAGACAAGCCATCGATCGCAGTGCTGCCCTTCGCCAACATGAGCGGCGACGTCGAACAGGAATATTTCGCCGACGGCATCTCTGAAGACATCATCACCGCTCTGTCGAAGCTGTCACAGCTGTTCGTCATCGCCCGCAATTCGTCGTTCACTTTCAAGGGCAAGAACGTACACATCGGCGAGGTCGGGAAGAGCCTCGGCGTGCGTTACGTTCTCGAAGGCAGCGTGCGCAAGTCGGGCAATCGCGTCCGCGTGACCGCGCAGCTCATCGACGCGACGACCGGCGGGCACCTGTGGGCGGAGCGGTTCGACCGCGAGCTCACCGACATCTTCGCGGTTCAGGATGACGTGACGACCCATATCGTCTCGGCGCTGGCGCTCAATCTCAGCGCGGACGACCGACAGAACATCGCTGCGGAACATACCGACAATCAGGAGGCCTACGACTGCTTCCTGCGCGGACGCGAACTCTGGTGGCGTCACGCGCGAGCGAGCAACCTCGAAGCCGAGGGGCTGCTGAGGCGCGCGATCGAACTCGACCCCGGTTTCGGTCCGGCCTATGCCTTCCTCGGCGCAGCGAAAATAAACGCCTATGCGAGCGGGTGGAGCGCGTCGCCCGAGCAGGGCCTCAAGGAAGCCCACGAGGCTTCCAGCCTGGCGGTGCAACTCGACGAACGCTACCCCTATGCGCTGTGGGCCCTTGCGGGCGCCTGCCTTTGGGCGCGCCGCCACGACGAGGCAGTGAGCGCGGCCGAGAAAGTGGTCGCGTTCAATCCGAGCTTTGCCGAGGGGTACGGGATGCTCGGCTTCATCCTGCATTATGTCGGCCGGTCCGAGGAGGCCGTCGCACGCCTCGACCGGGCCATTGCGCTCGACCCCTTCTGCTCGGACATGGTGCTGCATTTCAGGGGTCAGGCGCTCTACCAGCTTAGCCGGTACGACGAAGCGATCGCGACCCTAAAACGCCGCATACTGCGGAACCCGGAAACCGACGCCTCGCGCGCGCTGCTGGCTGCCGCCTACGGCCAGACCGGCCTCCTCGAAGAGGCCCGCGAGGCCTGGCGGGGGCTCATGCAGGTGAATCCCAGCTATTCGCTCGAGCAACGCCGCAAAGTGCTGCCGTACAAGAACCCGGATGATTTCGAGCGGGTCGTCGAGGGCCTCCGCAAGGCCGGGCTGCCAGAACAGTAACCGCCTGCGCCCATTTAGCTCCGGAGCACCGCGCAGGCGCCGCCGACCGCCTGGATCCGAGAGCAAAGCTTCCGCGCTTCGCCGCCGGTCTGGGCGGGCAAGCGGACGCGATAGAAGGGCCGCCAGCCGCGGCTGCGCAGGACGGAGCCGAGAACGAACGGATTCATGTCACCGATCACGGCTGCGTATTGATGCTTGGCCCGGGCGAAGGCGCGCAGAGCCGAGCCTTTCGAGAAGCTGGCGGCGATCTGCACGCCCCAGGGCGCAAACCAGCCTGACACGACCGAAGAAGGCGCGGTCACTCGCAGCGTCGCGACAAGGCTCAGGCAAGAGGGGCTTTTGTCCAGCGCTGGCTCAGCCGGCGGCTTGTCGCTCCGCCACTCGTCGGCATTGTGGCCCGTGACGGCGAGCACGTAGTCCTCCGTTTCGAACGGAAGCGCCCCCTTATTGGCGAGCCAGCGGGCGACGGCCGTGGGGCCTGCGTTATAAGCCGCCGCCGCCAGACCCAGATTGCCGAAGCGAAGCTTGAGCTCGTTCAAGAATCTCGCGGACGCCGGGATTGCGGACGCGGGATCGAAGGGATCGATCAGCCCGCGCTCGCTTGCCGTTCCCGGCATGAACTGGGCGACCCCTTGCGCCCCCGCGGGGCTGACCGCGGTGGGCCGGAACGAACTCTCCCGCCAGATGAGCTTCGTGAAGAAGTCGGCCGGCAGTCCCTCCGCCTTGGCGGAGGCTTCGACGATCCCGCATAGGGTCGCAACCGCATTGTCGGTTTCGGGACCCGCGTCGGCGCGAGCCGCCTCGCCGCTCAGGCAAAAAACGAGCGCGGCAAGCGCGATCGGCTTTCCCGCGACCAGGATCAGATCGGTCAGGCCAGCCCCGGCGCCCCACACGGGTTTTCCGGGGGAAGCGCCGATGCTATAGGGGCTTGTCGCCCGCACGCCGCGCGTCTCCCGCACAAGAAAGTCCTTTCGCTCATGCCTAAGATCAAGGTCACGAATCCGGTTGTCGAGCTCGACGGCGACGAGATGACGCGGATCATCTGGCGCCTGATTCGCGACAAGCTCATCCATCCCTATCTGGACATCGACCTCAAGTACTATGATCTTTCGGTCGAGAACCGCGACGCGACCAACGACCAGGTCACGATCGACGCGGCGCATGCGATCAAGGCCGCAGGCGTCGGCGTCAAATGCGCCACCATCACGCCCGACGAGGCGCGGGTCAAAGAATTCCATCTCAAGGAAATGTGGAGAAGCCCCAACGGCACCATCCGCAACATCTTGGGAGGAGTCATCTTCCGCGAGCCGATCATCTGCAAGAACGTGCCGCGCTTGGTTCCAAGTTGGACCCAGCCGATCGTCATCGGCCGCCACGCTTATGGCGACCAGTATCGCGCGACCGACTTCAAGGTCCCCGGAAAGGGCCGGCTCACCGTCCGGTTCGAGGGCGAGGATGGCGCCGTGATCGAGAAGGAGGTGTTCAAGTTCCCGGGCGCGGGCGTTGCGATGTCGATGTACAATCTCGACGATTCGATCCGCGATTTCGCCCGCGCGTCGCTGAACTACGGTTTGATGCGCAAGTACCCCGTCTACCTCTCGACCAAGAATACGATTCTGAAGGTCTATGACGGCCGCTTCAAGGACATCTTCCAGGAGGTCTACGACGCCGAGTTCAAGAACCGCTTCCAGTCGCTCGGCATCACCTACGAGCATCGCCTGATCGACGACATGGTCGCGGCGGCGCTCAAGTGGTCGGGCGGCTATGTGTGGGCCTGCAAGAACTATGACGGCGACGTGCAGTCGGACACGGTCGCGCAGGGGTTCGGTTCGCTCGGGCTCATGACCAGCGTCCTCATGACGCCGGACGGACGCACGGTCGAAGCCGAAGCCGCGCATGGCACCGTCACCCGCCACTATCGCGAGCATCAGAAGGGCAACGAAACCTCGACCAATTCGATCGCCTCGATCTTTGCCTGGACGCGCGGCCTCGCGCATCGAGCCAAGCTCGACGGCAACGAGGCGCTCGCCAAATTCGCTTCGACCCTCGAGAAGGTCTGCGTCGATACGGTCGAGTCCGGCTTCATGACCAAGGACCTTGCGCTTCTGGTCGGCCCCGACCAGAAGTGGCTCTCGACCGAAGGCTTTCTCGACAAGGTCGACCAGAACCTGAAGAAGGCGATGGGGTAGGAGAGTGTGATGTTGGACAGAGATCGGGTTCTGTCTGAATTGGGAGCCTGGCGGAGTTTGAGCTCCTGAAGGCGGCGTAGCTCGGCGCTAACCGCTACGAGCGAGCCGGCGCTCCGTCTCCTCGATCCAGCTTTTGAGCGGCGCAAGCAACGGCCCTTGCGTCAAGCCGCCGCAACCGTGCCCATGCGCGGCTTGCGCCCAGGCGACGATGGCAATCGCAGCGGATCCGTCCGCCGACCAGATCGGGGCGCCGGAATCGCCGTTGCAGGCGCCCGCCGCCCTTCCGGTCGGATCGGCGGCCCAAATGAGAACCGTGGACGCCGGCTCGCGGACGGCGAGCGTCACGCTGCGCAGCGTGCCGCCCGACGCCCAGTCGCCCTCGCGGGCCGCGCCATAGCCCGAGACGATCGCAGGCGTCCCGATCGCGGGCGGTCCGCCATCGGCGATCGCGGCGGGAACGAAGCGCGGCGGAAGCGGCCGCGCCGTCCTGATCAGCGCGAGGTCGATCGATTCGACGCGCGCCTTGATCGCGTCGGCCCGATAGAGCGGATGGGCGATCGCCGCGTCGACGGGCAGGATGACCGGCGCTCCCGCCGCATCGCGGTAGTGCACCGCCATGTCGCGCAAGGGTCTCAGACAATGGGCGGCGGTCAGAAGCACGCGCGGGCTCAAGCACGAGGCCGGTGCAGAAGCCGGCCTTGTCGCCGCCGCGAATGAGCACCATCGCCACACGGTCGGCGAAGCGGCCGTCCGGCTCGGCGCCGACGAGCGCGCGCGCCGGAGCGAGCGGTCCCGCCAGGGCCGTGACGAACGCCAGCGATCGAAGGACGCGGGAAAGGGGCGACGTCATCAGGTCGCTTCATGCGCCAGAACGTCCGGCGCATCAATCGCCAGCCGCTGGGTCGCCGCCTTTTCGCCCGCTTTCGCGCGCGTCGTCCGCCTCACGCCTCAAGTGCGCCGCCCTGATCATTCACATTGCATTCAGCCGCAAGCACGAACATGGGCCTAAGTATTTGCAACAGAGGCTTTGCCGTCATGGCCGCGCTCGCCATGCTTTGCCGCGCCGGGGCGTGGTGCGCCCTCTTGGTCTCCGCGGCTCAGGCCGCCGGGGTCGGATGCGGCTTTTTTGAGTGCCCGCGGGCCAGGGCCGCCGAGATCGAGTTGCGCGCCAAGCCGGTCTGCCTCAACGCCGCCGAGACGCGCGAGACGGTCAAGTCGCGTCACCTGCTCGAACCCTTCGCCGCGCTCAAATTCGCCGCCGCGCAACGCAAGGCCGAGGCGCTGTCGGCCAAGCTCTGCCGCGCCGGGGAGGATTTCATTTATGAAATCACGGTCTTGCACCGGGATGGGCGCCTCGTCCATGTCGAGATCGAGGCTGGGACGGGGAAAATCGCTTCGCGCCCGACGCGGGAATCGCACGAGCCTCACGAATCCCACGAGCCGGCCAAGAATTGATTTTCGCCAGGAATCCGAGTTAGCAGGCGGCCCATGCGGTTATTGGTTGTCGAGGACGATCGGGATCTCAACCGTCAGGTGTCCACCGCCCTTGAGGCGGCGGGTTATGCGGTCGACCGCGCGTTCGACGGCGAGGAGGGCTGGTTTCGCGGCGACACCGAGCCTTACGACGCGGTCGTGCTCGATATCGGCCTGCCCAAACGCGACGGGATCTCAGTCCTCGAAGCCTGGCGCAAGGCCGGACGCACGATGCCAGTCTTGATCCTGACCGCCCGCGACCGATGGAGCGACAAGGTCCAGGGCATCGACGCCGGCGCCGATGATTATGTCGCGAAGCCCTTCCATATGGAGGAAATCCTGGCGCGCCTGAGGGCGCTTCTGCGCCGCGCCGCCGGCCACGCCTCGAGCGATCTGACCGTGGGTCCCGTCAGGCTCGACGCCCGCGCAGGGCGGGTCACGGTCAACAATGTGGCGATCAAGCTCACGAGCCACGAGTATCGCCTGTTGTCCTATCTCATGCACCACACCGGGCGCATCATCTCGCGCAGCGAGATCGTCGAACATCTCTATGAGCAGGATTTCGACCGCGACTCGAACACAATCGAAGTGTTCATCGGGCGATTGCGCAAGAAGCTCGGCGTCGACATCATCAAGACCGCGCGCGGCCTCGGCTATGCGGTCGGCGTTGAGGAAGAAAGCCCGGCGGCGAAGTGAAGGGCGACAGGCGGGTCGGAACTCAAGACCTCGTACTTGATCTATGTGTGGCGTGGAGCAAACGGTCCAAGCCGTTCAATCTCCAACCTTAGAAAGAGCTTGGACCAGATCGTCCACGATATCCTGGTGATGCTCCAGACCAACCGATAGTCGCAGCAGGCCCGGCTCGACGCCGAGCGTTGCAAGCTCGTCAGGCGATTGGTGGGAAAAGATCATCGAACCAGGGTGGGTGATCAACGTCTCCGTGCCGCCGAGGCTCGCTGCTGAAACGCACACCCGCACGTTCCGCAAGACCGCCTGAGCCCGCTTGAAGCGCTCGTCCGCCGTCGCGCCCTCGACCACGAAAGACATCATGCCGCCAAAGCCGCCCGGCATTTGCCAACGCGCGAGTTCGTGCTGAGGATGCGAGGCAAGGCCTGGATAGTGGACTTTCGCGACCCCGCTCGCATTCGCCAGCGCTTTGGCCACAAGAACCCCCGATTGATTATGCTGGCGCATCCTAAGCGCATAGGTCTTGAGCCCGCGCCCGAGGAGCCAGGCCTCCATCGGATGAAGCACGGGACCATGCACCCGCGCATATTCCCAAACCGGCTCGAGGAGCTTGCGCGCGCCAGTAACAACGCCGGCAGTCACGTCGCTATGGCCGTTGAGATACTTTGTCGCGGAGTGCACGACGAGATTGACGCCGAGGGTGAGCGGGAGCTGATTGAAGCTCGACGCAAACGTGTTGTCGGTGACGACAAGCGCGCCTTGGGCGTGGGCCAGCGCCGCCACGGCTTTGAGGTCCGTCAGCGCCATGGTCGGGTTGGTCGGGGTCTCCGTGTACACGAGGCGCGTCTTCGGACCGATCGCTTGGGCAAACGCGTCGGTATCGGTCTGCGCCACCTGCGTGACCTCGACGCCCTGTCGCGGCAGCCAATCCGCAAAGAGGGAGAGCGCCGCGGTATAGTGAGCCGTTTGCGCGACCACATGGTCGCCGGCGCGCACATGGGCGAGGATCGCCGCCGCGATCGCCGCCATGCCGGAGCCCACGGCGACGGCGTCCTCAGCGCCTTCCAGCTCCGCGACAGTGGCTTCGACCTGTGCGACATTGGGCGATCCGTATCGCGTGTAGAAACGCTGCGGATGCCAGCTTGCCGCGATCTCGGCCCCCAGTTCGGGGGTCGGCAGAACGTAAGTCGAGCTCTGATACACAGGCTGACTGACGGGCTCGCCGCCGGGCGCGGCGCTCCTCCGGGGATGTTGGAGCCCTGTCTCGATCCTGCGAGCCTTGTCCGTCATCGCATCGCCCTGCCGTGAAGTTGCTTTCGCGATTGCGCAGAATATGCAAATTTACGCGCCGAGTTTCTCCGAAATTGAGCGACAAAAGTCATATCTATGCGCAGAAGCAGCGAAATTGATGCATTTGACGAGAAAATCCTGCACCTCTTGCAGCTGGACGCGCGAAGAACCAGCATTCAACTTGCCGAGATTGTCGGCCTATCGCCATCGAGTTGTCAGCGTCGACAGCGAGACCTGGAGCAGTGTGGAATAATTCGCGGCTATCGCGCCGACATCGACCCTGTGGTTCTCGGTCAGTCGTTCACGGTCTTTGCCGCCGTGCAATTGGAGCGCCACGCGCGCAGCGACGTCCAGGCCTTCCAGAAAGCCGTTACGCAGCTCCCGGGGGTCCTAGAGGTGCACCATATTGCCGGGGCCTTCGACTATCTGCTTCGGATCGCCGTCGCAGATTTGGCGAGTTACGAGATTTTCCACGCCGAACGTCTGACGGCGCTGCCTCAAGTGGCGCACATCACTTCGTACGTAGTGATGTCCAGACTAAAGTGAGAGCCGTTTGCGATTTGCTCATTCGCCCGCGAACGAGCAGGACCGGGCGCAAGGCGCCGTTCCGAAAGCCGACGAGGACCCTGCTCCCTAGGCAGGAACGTCAGTTCTTCCGCATCGCGATAAAGCGCGCGGTCGCGCGCAACACGTCGCCCTTCGCGCCCACTCCGGCCGCGTCGACCGCGGAGATCGCCTCATCGACGAGGCGGTCGAGCTCGCGACGCGCGCCCTCGAGCCCGAGCGCGCCGACCAGCGTGGCCTTGTTCCGCTCGGCGTCCTTGCCGGCGCGTTTGCCGAGCGTCGCCGCGTCGCTTTCCACGTCGAGAATGTCGTCGGCGATCTGAAACGCGGCGCCGATCGCGCGCCCGTAAACTCCAAGCGCCGCGCGCGCCGTCGCGCCCGCGCCCGCCAGGATCGCTCCCGCCTCGACGCTGAATTTGAGAAGAGCTCCGGTCTTCATCGCTTGCAGACGCGCAATTTCCTCCACCAAAAGCGGCGCGGTCGACTTTTCGGCGTCAATATCGAGCATCTGGCCGCCCACCATGCCCGCGAGGCCCGCCGCGCGCGCAAGGCCGAGACACAGCGCCACGCGGATGTCGGCGTTTGCGTCGGTCGCCGGGTCGGCGAGGATCTCGAACGCCAACGCCTGCAGGCCGTCTCCCGCCAGAATCGCCGTCGCCTCGTCGAAGGCGCGGTGGGTTGTCGGGCGTCCGCGCCGCAAGTCGTCGTCATCCATTGACGGCAGATCGTCGTGGATCAACGAATAGGCGTGGATGCATTCGATCGCCGCGCCCGCGCGCCTGGGACCATTGTCCGTTCGCCCCAACGCCCGCGCCGTCTCCACGGTGAGGAAGGGTCTCAGCCGCTTGCCGCCGCCGAGCGTCGCGTAGCGCATCGCTTCGATAAGGCGCTTGGGCCGCGTCGGCTCGCCGGACTTCGGCTCGAGCTGAAGCAGGATTTCGAGCTCGCGCTCAATTCCAGCCTGGCACTCGGCCAACCGGGCCGCAAACGCGCTATCGTCCATCGGCGCGCTTACGTCCTTACGCGCCGTAATCGGCTGGGTTGAAGGTGCGCTTGGTCGAGCAGAACTCGCAGGTGACGCCGATCATGCCGTCATCCCCCACCATCTCCTTGACCTCTTCCGGCGGAAAGGAGCGCAGCATCGCGTCGACCCCTTCGGCGGAACAACGGCAGACGGCAGCCAGCGGCGTCGGCGCATAAACGCGCACGCCGCGCTCGTTGAACAAGCGAAACAGCAGCCGCTCGCCTGACAGCATCGGGTCGATCAGTTCATGCGCCTCAGTTGTCGCGGCGCGGCTTTTCGCCTCGGTCCACGCGTCGTCCTCAGCGATGACATGAGGCTCGACGCCTTCAGGCGCGTCGCCCGGAGGGAAGTCCGCCTGCAGTCGCCGGCCGCCCGCGTCCGGCAGATATTGAACGACGAGACCACCCGCTCTCCAGGCTGCGCCGCCCGTCGTGACGATTTCACCGACCGCGAGCTTGACCAGCGTCGGGATCTGCTCCGACCGTTCGAAGTAATGATGGGCCGCCGCTTCCAATCCCTGGCCCTCGAGCGCGATCACACCCTGATAGCGGTTCATGTCGCCGCCCGGATCGACGGTGAAGGCCATATGGCCATGGCCAAGCAGGTCGCCGCCGGCCTCGCGCTCGAGCCGTCCTCTGTCGAACCGAGCCAGCGCGCGCAAATTCGACGGCGCGTCGAAATCGACCAGAAGCATGGTGACGGGCCCGTCGCTCTTGGTCTGCAATTGAAAGCGGCCGCTCGTCTTCAAGGTCGAGCCGAGCAGCGCGGCCAGCGTCACGGCTTCCGCCACCAGCTTCGTGACGACTTCCGGATAGTCGTGGCGCTTGAGGAGCAAGTCGATCGCGGGTCCCAAGCGCACGAGCCGGCCGCGCGTCGACAAGGATTCGACCGCGAACGGCAGCACGATGTCGTCGACGACCTCGGCCGAGGCGGCGCGCTCGAGCACAGTCATGGCGCTGCTCCAAGACACCAGGCGAGCACGCCTTTCTGCGCGTGCAGACGGTTTTCCGCCTCGTCGAACACGACCGATTGCGGCCCGTCGATCACTTCGTCCGTCACCTCCTCGCCGCGATGGGCGGGCAGGCAATGCATGAAGATGGCGTCCGCGGCGGCATGGGTCATGAGTTCGCGATTGACCTGATAGGGCGCAAGCAGGTTGTGGCGCCGGCCCTCGTCCTCGTCGCCCATCGACACCCAGCAGTCGGAGATGACGGCCGCCGCGCCTTGCGCCGCGACGACTGGATCGACGCCGATCGAGATATTCGCGCCCGCCTTCCGCGCGGCCTCGAGCCGTTGCTTGCCCGGCTGCAATTCCGGCGGACAGGCGATTTCGAGCCGGAAGTCGAACCGCGCCGAAGCGTCGATCCAGGACGAGAGAACATTGTTGTAGTCGCCGGACCAGGCGATCTTGCGGCCCCGGATCGACCCGCGCTTCTCCTCGAACGTCATGACGTCTGCCAGCACCTGGCAAGGGTGCGACTGTTTGGTGAGCGCGTTGATCACCGGGACCGTCGCGTGATCCGCCATTTCCTGCATGTCGTCAGGAGCGAGGATGCGAATGACGATCGCATCCACATACCGCGACAGCACCCGCGCGGTGTCGGCGATCGTCTCGCCGCGGCCGAGTTGCATCTCCGCGCCGGTCAGCATGATCGACTCGCCGCCGAGTTCGCGCATGCCGACGTCGAACGAGACGCGGGTGCGGGTCGACGGCCGGTCGAAGATCATCGCCAGCGTCTTGCCCGCGAGCGGACGCGAGGACGCCTTGGCGCCCTTGACCCGCGCCGCTTTTATCGCCGCGGCGTTATCCAGGATGCCGCGGAGTTGCCCGGCGGAAAGCTGGAGCAGATCGAGGAAATGCCTTGGCTGGGTATGAACCGGCGCGTTCATCGCTCTTTCAGTTGATCGCCACGGTCGGACGCTCCTTGACGGCCTCACAAGCGGCGTCGATCCGCCGGACGCCTTCGGCCAACTCCTCGTCAGTGACCACGAGGGGCGGGAGGACGCGCACGACATTATCTCCGGCGGGGATGAGCAGGAGCCTCTGCTCCAAGGCCGCCTCAGCGAACTTGCCCGGAGGGACCTTCAGCTTGAGGCCGATCAGAAGACCCTCGCCGCGAATCTCCTCGATCACGTTGTCATGCCGATCTTTGAGCTCCGCCAGTCGCTGGCGCATGTCCAAGCCGAGCCGCGCGACCCGCTCAAGGAAACCCGGGGCAAGAATGACGTCGAGAGTGGCGTTGCCGACCGCCATCGCCAGCGGATTGCCGCCAAAGGTGGTCCCATGGACGCCGGCCGTCAGACCGCGTGCGGCGTCGGCCGTCGCAAGGCAGGCCGACATCGGGAAGCCCGCGCCGATGCCCTTGGCGGAGGTCAGAATGTCCGGATGGACGCCGCAATGCTCATAGGCAAAGAAGCGCCCCGTGCGGCCGACGCCCGTCTGCACTTCGTCGAAGATCAAGATAAGATCGAGCCGGTCGCAGATCTCGCGCAAACCGCGCAGGAACGCGGGCGGAACGACGCGCACCCCGCCCTCGCCCTGGATCGGCTCGATCATGATCGAGCCCGTCTCCGGCCCGATCGCCGCCTCGACCGCCTTGAGATCGGTCAGCGGAATTCTGGTCGAAGCCGTCGACCTTGGGGCCGAAGCCGTCGAGATATTTCGCCTGCCCGCCCGCGGCGATCATGGCGAGCGTCCGGCCATGGAACGCGCCTTCGAAGGTGAGCGTGCGGTAGCGCTCGGGATGCCCGTCAACCGACTGGCGCCGCCGCGCCATCTTGACCGCCGCCTCGTTGGCCTCGGCGCCCGAATTGGCGAAGAAAGCAAAGTCGGCGAAGGTCGCGTCGACCAAGCGGTGGGCGAAGCGCTCGCCCTCGGGGTTCTGATAGAGATTCGAGACGTGCCACAGCTTCGAGCCCTGAGTCGCCAGCGCTTCGACGAGATGGGGATGGGCGTGGCCGACCGACGTCACCGCGATGCCCGCGCCGAAGTCGAGATAGCGCTCCCCGGTCGTCGAGGTGAGCCAGCAACCCTCGCCTCGCTCGAAAGCGACCTTGGCCCGGGCGTAAGTCGGAACAATGGCGGAGGTCGCGTCGGCGAGGCTCACCGTCAACTCCTTGTGCTGGCTCGAGAAATTGGCTCTCGAGAATGGCCTTGCGGCGGCTCAAATAAAAACGCCGCCCCGCTGGGGCGGCCGCCGAATGCGCGCCCAACTATAGCGGAAGGCCCTCAATGTGGTCAAATCGCTCGGTCGAGCCCGCCAAACCCCGGAGGAGCAAGGAAGCGGAATGCGGTTCAGGCTCTTCCACTCAGCAAGCCGAGCGCTCGCCGGCGTTTCGCGGCGAAGCCGAGGCCTGCCAAGCCGAGCAGCATCATCGCCCAGGTCGAGAGTTCCGGAACGGTGGCGGACGCAATGGGCGGCGGGTCGACTATTGGAGGGACGATCACCGGCGGCGGGTCGACTACGGCAGGGACGATCGGAAGGCCGGCGACGCGCGCGAGGACGCCGTTGCCGCCAAAAAGACTTCCCGTCAGATTGCCAAAAACCAAATCTGCAAAGTAAACTTGCCCGGTGTTGAAGCCAGTCCACGCGCCCGCCTGTGGCGTGGTGAACCACAGGGTGAGCGTATCGTTGGCGCTATTCTTGGCTTGGATTGTTCCGGTGGTCGATGCGCTAAGGACGACGGATGGGCTTTGCTTGAAGATGGGGCGGCCCAGGACGCTGATCTGAAACGATTCCACCGTGTAATGGTTGAAATCTTCGGTGAAGTCGAGATTGATCGTCCCGGTGAACGAGACCACAGAGCCAAGGGTGTTGAGATCGCCAGAGAGATGGAACTTCTCAACGTTCGCTTTCGCGCTCGAGGCCGCGATCAGGGCGAAGGCGGCCATCGCACTCGTGCACGCGAGTCGGCGCGCCCATAAAGGGAGCGACCTCGGTCCGCCCGCCTCTGCATCAAATTGCTTCACGGAAGCCCCAATCCCAGCCCCTCGGGGGACCGCGTTCCGGCCACCTCGCCGCTATAGCATTAATTATGCGATGACCAAGAACTATTTTGTGATCTAGGTCACACATCGACCTCGCGCCCGAGCCCGCCAAGGCCGAGCGCCATCATCGCCCCCGATTGGCGGCTCGGAGGGCGGCAGCGACTACGTGGCGCGCAAGGTCCGCAATTTGCAACCTGGACGGGAGAATTCTGGACGCGCCACCGAAGATCGCGCTGTGGGTCGCGCCAACGCGAAGGACGCAAGGGCCGCCGCCGCCTCAACTGTTCTGTCCCCCGTCCATAGGGGAGAACAACCCTGGTCCGCGAATTGTCTGCGTCAAGCGGCTTCGACATTGCGCCGTCGTAGCCCTTCGGACAGCCGCCTTGCCGCTGTTTCGCGCACATGGCGCCGGAGATGGAGGTCGAAATCGCCTTGTAGTACAAGTCACAGGCGGATCACGGGCCTGCGATAACGGCGAGTGAGGCCGAAGCTAGGGTGTCTGGGCCGCCAAAAATCGGCGAAGCTCTCGCTCGGGAAGCCAGACGCATGCTGATCACAGGCCGATAGCTCATCGACGTAGCCGGCGCATTTGCCGCCATATGAACGAGCGCCTCCTTGGCGGCGCCGCAAAGAGCGAGCGGATACCTCGGAGCAAATCGCCAGCCGAATTTTGACCACCCTCGTCGGGGGCGCGGCGCGCCCGACGGGAGCCAACGCCTTGATCCGACTCAGGCCTTCGACGGAATCGAGCCGCCGACCAGGAACCCGATCGCTGAGAGTTGGGGAAAAGCGCCCCGGCCGGGCATCGAGCTGGGGAAAAGCGGGTCCAATGTCCATCGGGGACTCTTGCGCGCGATTCAACGAGTAGTGTAGTTTTCTCCTCGTGGCCCACGAGATGTCGTGGGGGTGTTCCAAATCGAGTGCTGGTCAGCGTTAGGCCCGGAGGCTCTCCCGCCGGGCGACGGCGAATGATTCTGCGTATTGCTCCGCCTTTGGCGAGGATTGACGAACGAGGCGACAAATGGCTTGGACGGACGAGGTAGTCGAGCAGCTCAAGCAGCATTGGATAGACGGCAAGAGCGCGAGCCAGATCGCGAGTTTGCTCGGCAATGGCGTGACCCGCAACGCGGTGATCGGAAAGGTGCATCGGCTGGGTCTGGCGGGCCGGGCCAAAACGCCGAGCGCGAGCGTTCCGCGGCCTCGGCGGGTCGCCCCCCCGCCCGCGCATCGCATCGCTGGGCCGCGTCTCGGGTCGCCTGCCCCTCGAATCCTGCGTGGGGCGACCGCGCTCGCGCTTGCCCCGCAGACGCTCCCCGAGCTTGAGCAGCCCGATTTCGAGAGCGTCGTCGTGCCGATGTCGCTCAGGGTGACGATCGTCGAACTGAGAGAATCGATGTGCCGCTGGCCGCTCGGCGACCCAGCGACGTCCGAATTCCGCTATTGCGGGTCGCCCACGGCGTCCGGCCCCTATTGCGCCTACCATGGCGGTCTCGCTTACCAGCCGGCCCAGGAACGGCGCCGCGACCGCGATCGAGCCCGCCGGGTCCTTGTCCGCTAAGCCGAGCACAACGGGCGATATTCTCGTCGGGCGATCCGCCGCGGGGCTCGGTCGTCTCGCCTCAGCGCGCAGATGATGGCGCGCGGCTTCGCGGCCGCTGGCGCGAGGACCAGTCGAACGGCAGGGGCTCGCGCCGTCAGGAAAGCAAGGACTTGATCCGTTCGGCATCCTCCGGCGTCGCCGGGTTGTAGACCACCATGGCAAGGTCTGTTCGCCCATCGACGGCAAAGGTGGAGAACTCGAAGGCGATCGGGCCGAGCACCGGGTGCCGGATATGCTTGACCGCCTCGCCATGGTGGGTCGGAACATCATTGTCGCGCCACATCGCCTTGAACTCGGGACTGAGCCGGCAGAGCTCATCGACGAGGGGTTCAACCTCGGCTGCGGCGCCGGCGCGGGCCGCATCCACCCTGAACGCGCCCAACACGAACCGCGCCACGCTCGCCCAGTCGTATTGCGCAGCGCGAGCGCGCGGATCGAGAAAGATGAAGCGCAAGATGTTGCGCTCATCCGGCGGCAACGATCCGTAGTCCACGAGCATCACCGTCGCAGCCCGGTTCCAGGCTAGAACGTCGTATTTCGCATTTCTGATGAGCGCAGGACTCGGGTCCAGCGCATCGAGCACGCGTTGCAGGCGCGGGGTGGCGCCGTCGTTCTTGCGGTAGCGCGCTTCGGGCGGACGGCCGAGGCCGAGCAGGAAAAGATGCTCGCGCTCGACCTCGGTCAGCATGAGGGCGCGCGAGATCCGATTGAGCACGTCAGCCGAGGGCGCGCCGCCCCGTCCCTGCTCGAGCCACGTGTACCAGGTTGGGCTGATGTTGGCGCGCTGCGCCACCTCCTCGCGGCGCAGGCCAGGCGTGCGGCGGCGCTCCGCGGCAAAGCCGAACGCGGCCGGATCGAGCTTCGTGCGGCGGTCCTTCAGATAGCCGCCGAGCCGACTCTCGTTCGTAGCGGTTTCGCTCATCCTGTTAGCCGCTATAATAGGATAATCTCACTACTTTACTACAATAGAGCAAACGCCCAGGTTTGTCTCCACGAAACTTGGAGATCGTGTTCATGCGTGTGTTTGTCACTGGCGCAACAGGCTGGATCGGCTCGGCCGTTGTCAAGGATCTCATGTCCTCAGGACATAAGGTCACTGGATTGACCACGACCCCGGAGGGAGCGCGGAAGCTGCAGGCGCTGGGCGCCGAGGCGCGCGTGGGGCGGCTTCATGACCACGCGCTCCTGCGCGAGGGCGCCGCCGGGTCGGACGGAGTGATCCACCTGGCCTTCATCCACGGCTTGTCGAACATGAGTTTGCTCACCCGCCTTCGGCTGTTCGCCGGGGTCCTGAATGGCGGGATCGTCCAGAGTTTCCTGAGAATCCTTGCCGAAACGGAGTCGGGCGCGATCCGCGCTCTGGGCGCCGGTCTCGAAACCTCCAAGCGCCCTCTGGTCGTGGCGTCCGGAATTCTTTCCCTGCCGCAAGGCAAGGTCTCCACCGAACGCGACAACCATGTGCCGGCCGGTCCAAACCGGTCATTCTCCGAGACCGCCGCCTTGGACCTCATTGCACGCGGCGTCCGTTCTTCGATCGTGCGCCTTCCCCCGACCGTTCATGGCGCCGGTGAGCACGGCTTCATGAGCCGAATCATCGCGGCGGCGCGCAAGAAAGGCGTGTCGCCCTATCTTGGCGACGGCGCCAACCGATGGCCGGCGGTGCATGTGTCGGACGCCGCGCGCCTCTTTCGCCTCGCGCTTGAAAAAGGAGAAGCCGGGGCAAAATTTCACGCCGTCGATGACCCCGGCGTTCCTTTCCGCGAGATCGCATCCCTGATCGCGACCAGGCTCAACGTCCCGGCCGTCGGCATTCCAGCGGCGAAGGCCGGCAAGCATTTCGGCATCATCGGCAATTTCGTCGGCCTCGATAATCCCGCTTCCAGCGAATGGACTAAGGATGCGCTGAATTGGCGACCCGAGCATCCCGGCCTGCTTGCCGACATGGACGCCCATTATTTCGGGTCCGCCGGTCTGGCTGCCGCGGCGTAGGACGATTTCCCAACCATTCGACAACAGAGAGGTTTGTTCATGCGCGTATTTGTCACTGGCGCGACCGGATTCATCGGCTCGCTCGTCGTCAAGGAATTGATCGGCGCGGGCCATCAGGTGATCGGCGTCTATCGTTCGGAAGAGAAGGCGCCGGCGCTCGCTGCCGCAGGCGCCGAGGTCTATCACGGGTCGATCGACGATCCGGCCGGCCTGAAGGAAGGCGCCTCCCGCTCGGACGGCGTCATCCACCTCGCCTTCAACCACGACTTCTCGAGGTTCGCGGCCAATTGCGAAACCGATCGACGTGTGATCGAGGCGATCGGTTCGGTGCTCATGGGCTCCAGCCGGCCGTTGATCGTGACCTCCGGAACGGCGATCGCCAAAGTCCCGCCCGGCCAGCTTGCGACCGAGGACGCTCCCGCGGTCACGGCTGTCGACTTCCCCCGCGCGGCTTCGGAGGAGGCCACCGCCGACGTCGCCGGGGATGGCGTCAACACGTCCGTCGTTCGCCTGCCCCAGGTTCACGACCCCGAGCGCCAGGGGCTCATCAGCCCCTGGATCGCGATCGCCAGGGAAAAGGGCGTTATCGCCTATGTCGGCGAGGGACGTAACCGTTGGCCCGCGGCGCACGTTTCCGATGTCGCCCGGCTCTACAGGCTGGCGATCGAGAAGGCGGACCGTGGCGCGGTGTACAATGCGGTCGCCGAGGAGGGCGTGCCGGCGCGCGACATCGCGGAAACCATCGGCCGACGCCTCAGGCTGCCGGCGAGGTCCATCTCAGCCGAGGAGGCGCCAGGCTATTTCGGCTGGCTTGCCCACTTGGCCGCGCGCGATATGCCGGCCTCAGGCGAAAAGACGCAGAAGAATCTCGGATGGCGGCCGAGCGGGCCTTCGTTGATCGCCGATCTCGAACGCTTGCCGGTTTCCTGACGCTCAAAAGCCCGCGCGGGACCAAAGAGGCGCAGCGAGCTCTGGCGCTGAGCACAAGGAAGCAGCTAAATTCTAAACGCTCGGGCGATTTTCATAAAGGCAATTGCGATTGACGTGCCGCAATGATCATGGAATTGTCATTGACCCACCGTAAGATGTTTTTCGAATTCCCACGATGTGGGAGATTCAAAACAGGGACGGGGAACCCTAGGTCCATTCCGGTTCGGTTCGGTTCAGTTCAGCGACCGTAAGTTTCAGCATAGCAAAAGTCTGTTTGACGTCTAACCTAAAGACAGGGGAATACGCCATGAGGAAGCATTCGCTTTTCGGCGCCGTTAGCGCAATTCTAATGCTCCTAGGAGCCGGTGGCGTCGCCCGCGCGGACACAAATCTCTGGATCGACGATGAAAGCGGTAACATTGGCTTGGTCGACATCACGACCGGCGCGGTCACTCAAGTTAACAACACCAGCACCGACTTCACACTGAGCGACATCGGTTTTATTGGCTCCCAGATGTACGGAGTGACATTCGGAAATCTGTACTCCATCAATAAAACGACCGGAGCCGCCACTTTGATCGGGTCGACCTTCTCCGATACCGGAATGAACGCGTTGGTCGGATTCGGCACGGGGCTCCTCGGAGCGTCCTACATGACGACCAACATTTACGCCATCGATCCGGCGACCGCAGGGCTCACCGTTCCAGGTTATGCGACGCCTCTTACCGCCTCTGGTGATCTGGCCTTCTCTGGCGGTTCGTTGTTCGAGTCGGCGACCGGAGACAACGGCGCTGACCAACTGGTCGATGGCTCGACGGGTACGATCATAGGTCAGTTCCACACGACGACGACCGATAGCCTCGCAGGCGCCGCTCTCGGCCCACTCGGCCAGCGGCGACCCTGCAATTTGCAGCCCGGCGCTTCGCCTCCCCCCGGTTTTGTGCGATAAGGTCGGAGTCATTGGGGTGCGCAAGGAGGAAATCCATGATTCGTTCGACTTTGGTGAAAAGCGCCTGCGTGGCGATCGCACTCTCCGGCTTCAGTCCGCCTCAGGCTGGCGCGATCGAAATGCAGGGGTCCAATCCGGCGCCGATGCTGAACGACGGGATGATCTCGAAAGCGTATATGGCGCATCGGGGCGCGACCGCGGTCGGGCCGCGCGGCGGCGTCTACCATCGCGGGGGCACAGTCCACGGCTATCCTGGCTATCGCGGCGGTGGCGTGTACCGCGGCGGAGGTTATCACGGCGGCGTCTACCGCGGCGGTTACGGCGGCTGGGCGCGGCCCGGCTGGTATCGCTGGGGTCCCGGGGGCGCGATTGCCGCCGGCGCCGCAGTCGGTGTGCTCGCGGCAGGAGCGGCGGCGGCCTATGCGGGCGCTGCACCCGCGCCGGGCTTGTGCTGGTACTATACCGATCCGAGCTATCGCAACGGCTTCTGGGACGCCTGCTAGGACGTCGTCCTACCGTCGCGGGCCAAAACTTAAGCAACCGCATCTTTGCGTATCGTAGATTCCGGCGTCGACAGTTTTCATCTGCAGTACAATCCAATCGGCCCGATCGCGGTCGCGTTCCTGTATAGTGCGTCCTCCTTCCCTTCCATCGTTGACGCTGTCAGCTATCCTCGGTTCAACATCAGCGCCGCCACAGCGGCCCCCGCGCCCGAAGCATCCACCTGGTCGCTTTTGCTGACCGGGTTCCTTGCTGCCGGCGGCCTGGCCGTTTGCAGACGCCTTCGTCGGGAAGCGGCCTACTTCCGTGTTCTCGACGCCGATTGCCGGTAAATCCGACTTTACGCCCCGGCGGTGCGTACCATTGGAAAGCCATCGCGGATGACTTAGGGTATCATCAAGAGCTTGAGCGACCGCGTCCCGCGAATCCTGGAATATCCAATCCTCGACCGGGTGCGCCCGCGGGGAAGACAAGGGAGGAAGCCATGGGTTGGACACGTCTGGCCAGAAATGCGCTGCTCGGCGTTTCGTTTCTCTGTCTCGCTTTGCCGGAGGCCGAGGCCCTCGAGATCTACGCCCCGACTGGCGTCGCAACCCATATCGGACGACGGCCTGATCACCCAGGTGAGAGGGGGCCGCGGGCGGCGGCGGAATGCATCGCGGGGGTGGCGGAATGCATCGCGGCGGCGGCGGAATGCATCGCGGCGGGGGGCATCACGGCGGAATGCATAGGGGCGGCGCTTACGGCGGGGCCCATCGGGGCGGCGCTTATGGCGGGGCGCACCGCAACGTCAACCGCAATGTGAACCGTAACGTCAACCGCAATGTGAACCGCAATGTGAACCGGAACGTGAACGTCGGTCACGGGGGCGTGTATCGCGGCGGCGCGTACCGTTATGGCGGTTGGACCCGTCCCGGCTACGGCTGGCGACCCGGCGGCGCGATCGCGGCCGGCGCGGCTCTCGGCTTTGTCAGCGCGGCGACCGCGGCCGCGTGGGCCGGACCGGCGCCTGGGCCGGGCCTGTGCTGGTACTACACCGACCCGAGCCGGCAGCAGGGCTTCTGGGACGCCTGCCGGTAAGCCGTCGGCGCTTGCGATCGGCTTAGCCTCGCCCGAGGCGAGGACAGGCCTGTCTTGAGGTCGCGAGCGCCCCCGCGAGGGGTCGCGCTTGCCAACGCGGCCGTTGGCTCTCCCGGCGCAGTCCAGGCGCTTTCCGCCCGGGCGCGATTGCCCCGCTCGGAGACCGGCGCAACCGCCTGAACGCCGTGCCTCATCCCTCGATCTCTATGAGATAAACAGTTCTTATACAGAATGTATTTGGTTATCATGGAGCCGAAAGCCTGTCGAGGACAGCGAAGGGCGCCCGCCGGCGGTTGGATCGCTAATTGCGGCGTATCCCTCTGAAAGGTCTCGATTCCGACTCGTTAGCGGCGTCGCGCTCCCCGCCCGCGCCCGGCTTTGCGCGAAAGGCTGGACAACGCCGCCGATCGCGCCAAGGTCGTTTCCCCGCTTCCCTTGCCTAGCGCCTCGCCATGATCCCCAACGCGCCCCGCCCCTTCGACTTCGCCCTCGGCGAGAGCGCGGACATGATCCGTGACAGCGCCCGGGCCTTCGCCGAAGGAGAAATCGCACCCCGTGCGGCGGAGATCGACCGAAACAACGCATTTCCCCGCGACCTCTGGCCCAAGATGGGACAACTCGGCCTGCATGGGATCACTGCGCCCGAGGAGTACGGCGAACTCGGTCTCGGCTACCTCGAGCATTGCGTGGCGATGGAGGAAGTCTCGCGCGCCTCAGGATCAGTCGGGCTGTCCTACGGGGCGCATTCGAACCTCTGCGTCAACCAGATCGTGCGCAACGGCAATGATCAGCAGAAGGCGCGCTATCTGCCAAAGCTCATCTCTGGCGAGGACGTCGGCGCGCTCGCGATGTCGGAGCCGAACGCAGGCTCCGACGTCGTCTCGATGACCACCCGCGCCGAACGCAAGGGCGACCGCTTCGTGCTCAATGGCTCGAAAATGTGGATCACCAACGGCCCGATCGCCGAGACTTTTGTCGTCTACGCCAAGACGGATCCCGCCGCGGGCGCGCGCGGCATCACCGCCTTCCTTGTCGAGCGCGGCATGAGGGGCTTCTCGCAAGGAACGAAGCTCGACAAGCTCGGCATGCGCGGCTCCGACACCGCCGAACTCATTTTCGCCGACTGCGAAGTTCCGGCGGAGAATGTGCTGGGCAAGATCGGCAAGGGCGTCAACGTGCTGATGAGCGGCCTCGACTATGAGCGCGTCGTGCTGGCCGCGGGTCCGCTCGGCCTCATGCAGGCGGCGCTCGACGTCGTCCTGCCATACGTCCGCGAACGCAAGCAGTTCGGCCAGCCAATCGGAACTTTCGAATTGGTGCAGGGCAAGCTCGCCGACATGTATGTGACGATGAACGCGGCCAAGGCCTATGTCTACGCCGTGGCCAAGGCCTGCGATCGCGGCGAGACCACGCGCGAGGATGCGGCGGGCGTGATCCTCTACGCGGCCGAGCGCGCGACAGCGGTCGCGCTCGACGCGATCCAGGTCCTGGGCGGAAACGGCTACACCAACGACTATCCGCTCGGGCGCCTTTTGCGCGACGCCAAGCTCTACGAGATCGGCGCCGGCACGAGCGAGATTCGGCGCATGCTGATCGGGCGCGAGCTGTTCGAAAAGAGCGCGTGACAGCCGCTTGCATTGAACCCGATCGCCTCGAGCGGCGAGGGCTTCGAGCCGATGGCGCGCGCGCCTACTAAGAAGACGACGCGCTGCCCGAATCCCAGACCGAGTCGTCAGCCACTGAACCGCTCGTCGGTGATCTCATCGACTTTGATGGGCGCGCCTTCCTTCGCCGAGCAGATGGCGGCCATCGTCGTCTGAATTTCTCTCAAGCCATCCCGGCCGGTGTATCGGGGAGCGTTGCCGCTCACGAGCGCGTCGATGAACTCGTGAATCTGATTCTTATGCGCGCGGCTGTAGTATGAAACTTCAGACTGCCAAATGTCATCGCCCCCTTCGTCGAAGCGAAACGTAAGCGTTTCCTTGTTCTTGCGATGGAGGATCAGATGGACGTTGGCGCCCTTCCATTGAAGTCCCTTGCCGCCCTCGCCAAGCACCTCGATCATGCCCTTGTCGCCGATCACGCTGACCGAGAAGCCATACATCGGGTCATATTTCCCGTTGAGCAACTCCGCCCTCATCCAGACCCCTTGGCAGGCGGGGTCTTCGTAGGTCCACGTCATGATCGGAATGTCGCCCACCCGCTCCGGCCGATAGATGTTCATCTCGGCGCGATCCAAAGCATGCTTCGTCTCGTCGCTCATCCAGGATATGTCAGACTTTAGAGCATGGACCTCTTTGATCGGGGACTCGTTCATCAGATATCTAGCGGTCGCGAAAAAGTGCACGCAATGGTCGAACATCCAGGGGAAACCGGCGCCGCCTGCTCTTTTGGAATCCATTCGCCAGCCACGGTGCTGGTCAGTGACCGCGCGGCTGTCGTCGAACACGCCCGGCCGCTCGACCCAGGCGCCAAATCGCTGGCGGATCTGCTGAGGCTTTCCAATTTCGCCGGCGTCGATGAGTTGTCGCGCCTTCATGATTGAACTCATGAAGATGTAGGACTCGCCCACCATCAGGCTGACGCCATGTTCCTCCGCTTCTTTGCACACGGCCTGTCCCTCCGCGAGGGTGAGGCAGAACGGCTTTTCGCAAAGAACGTTCTTTCCCGCTCTTATTGCGGCGATCGACATCGGCGCGTGCAAGAATGTCGGAGTTGTAATGTCGATCGTGTTGATGTCTTCGTTCTTCAGCATTTCCTCATAGGAGGTGTAGGCATTCTTTATCCCGAACTCATGAGCCACCGCCTGAGCTCGCTCCCCATCCAGATCGCAGACTGCGATGACCTCGGCTCTTGGATCTGATTGATAGGCTTTGATATGGGAATCACAAACGAGCCCCAGCCCGACAATGCCGTTCCTCACTTTGTCTATTTTCATTGGTCTGACCGATCGCCTTAGGAAGCTTGGTGATTGCGAGCCGCCGGAGAGATACGGTGGTGAAGGATGAGGAGGCAAGCGCCGCGGAGCCACGCAGGCTCATCGCGAGGCCAGAGATCGGGGCGCGACCAAGTTCTTGTCTTCAGTCCAAGGTCCCGCTTGTCTGCGATTCCGACGCCGTCACGAAACGATCTTGATGCTCTGCTGCGGGTCGAAGCCGGCCTCGCCCAACGGTCTCCCTCGCCGCCCGCCAAGGCGCTCAAAAACTTCGCCACACGGCGACTGTGACGCCGTGCTCGGTGTTGGTCTTCACCGTCCATACCGTCGAGAACACGCCGGCCTGGAGCGACCACTTGTCGGTGAGCGCGTAGACCACGCTCGCCTCCACCACCGACTGGCGCCAGGCGGGGAACGTCGGGTTCTTCGTCGACATGGAGATCGTGGTAAAGTCCTGGAGCATCAGCATGATCTTGGGCGTGAACTTGAAGCCGACTGTCACGTCCCCATGCCATTCGTCCGGCGGGCCTTCGGTGCGCAGGCGGTAGGCGACTTCCGCATCGAGGAAGCCGGGAACCCCGATAAAGGTAAAGTTGCGGCCCGCGTTGAGGCGCGCTTCCCCCGCCCAGCCCGTATTTCCCTCTTGAGCGGGGGCCTTCGAATCATGGGCGCCGGGGATGAACACGGTCGCTTCGCCCGAGAAGATCCATTCGCCGGTCGACCACAGCTTCTGTCTCAGGCCCAAGCCAGAATAGTCGAGGCCGTTATAGGTGTTGGGCGTCGGCTCGCCGATCGCATAATGTTCGAACGCCGTCTCGCCGAAAGCGGTCAACGAGTCCGTGAGGCCGAACTGAACATAGGTCTGGGCGTCGAAACGGCTTTGGTTGGCCGGAGGATTGCCGCCCCAAGGCGGGCCAAATCCGGTCCAGCCGTATAAGGTCTCAATCAGCTGGCCGGTCCCCTGCGGCAGGGTCCAGGCGCCGGCAAAGGCGCCCACCGGCGCGCCGGCGATGAACGCGAGCGCACCTGCGGCAGCCCACCAACGGTTCGGGCCAGCGCGGGCCAAGACCATGCCCCCCAACGCGAGCTACGCAGTCCGACAAGGACTCGAACAACCACAGAACAGAAACCGCCCCTTTTCCGTTACGTCAAGCGTAAATTGCCATCGCCGCTACAAAAACCTCAATGCACGCAACGGGTTGCGTGCGATCCGGGCGCTCGGACAACTCGGCTGCGAGGCCCGCGACCGACCTGTCTAGGGAAATCCGGTCGACTCAACTGAACCGGCGGTTGGGCTTCGTCCCTGCTCGCGCCTGAGCGCTCCTTCTGATAGACAGCGCCGTGGCCAATTCGCGCCTTGCCTCCCGCGCATCGTTGCTTGCCCCCCACAATGCGCCCCCCGTCCAATGGGTCGTCACCGCCGGACTGACGCAATATGTCGACGCCTTGGCGGAGATGGAGTCGCGCGCCGAGGCGATCGCGCGCGCAGACGCGCCCGAGCGCGTCTGGCTCATCGAGCATCCGGCGCTTTACACTGCAGGCACGAGCGCTAAGGAGAGCGACCTCGTCGAAGCCCGTTTTCCGGTGCATTGCGCCGGACGCGGCGGCCAATTCACCTATCACGGACCGGGTCAGCGGGTCGCTTACGTCATGCTCGACCTCAAGCGCCGCCGGCCCGACGTGCGAGCGTATGTCGCTTCGCTCGAGCGGTGGCTGGTCGAGACGCTGAAAGCCTTCGACGTCGAGGGCGAGACGCGGGAGGATCGGGTCGGCGTCTGGGTCGCGCGACCCGATAAGCCGGCGTCGCCGCTAGGCGAAACCGCAGAGGACAAGATCGCCGCCATCGGGGTGCGCGTCCGCCGTTGGGCGACGTTCCACGGCATCGCGCTCAACGTCGATCCCGATCTTACGCATTTTTCCGGCATCGTCCCGTGCGGAATCGCCGAGGCCCACCACGGGGTCACCAGTCTCGCCGACCTCGGGCGCCCCGCGACCATGGCGCAGGCGGACGGGGCGCTGCGCGCGGCGTTCGAGGCCGTGTTTGGCCCGACAGTGTCCAGCTAGCCATGGACTCGCCTCCAGTTGCCCGCGGAGCGAACCGAAACTATAGGCCTGCCATGGGTCTTGCCATTGGGCTTGCCGAGAGAAGCAGGCGAGCCTTCTGGGCGCGTCTCTACGCGCGGCGGCGCCTGCTGAGCGACCTTGCGGCGCCGTTCGCGCCCATGCATTACGCGCTGATCGGCGAGAGGCTGGGCTACCGTCCGAACGCCTTCTTCGATCCGAGCGCCTTTCGCGCCCATGCGAACATCGCGAAGGACGCGAACCGAAGCTTGCTCGAGACCTATCTTGCCCGCCCCGAATCGAACGCCCCTTCCCCTTCCGCCGAATTCGACCATGGCTGGTACGTGTCGCAGAATCCGGACTGGGCACAGAGCCATCCCCATCCGTTCCTGCACTTTCTTGAGCGCGGATTGCGCGCTGGCAGGCGTCCGCGACCGGACATCGATGTCGAGTTCCTCCGCGACATCACGCGCGGGGTGAAGCCGCGTTCGCTTGAAGAAGCGTCCTTTCGCGTCTTCGACCGCACGCTGCCTGCGGGCGAGATGGGGCCGCCGCTCAGTCGGCAGGATTTAAGGGCGCGCCAGGACCGTTTCTACGCCGACGGGCGACTGCGGGTGGAGCGCGAAGCGCCTCACCCAGAACGCAACGTGCTTGTCTTCGTCCAGTGCGGTCAAGGGTTTGACGCGGGCTACCTTGAGGAGCCCCGTGCTCATGACGTTCTCCTCAACTATTATCAGGAGGGAACCGTCCATCCGAAAGCCGACATTGCGGCTTTTCAAGCTGGGACCAAGACAACCTCCATTCGACGCCTCATGGAGCTGAGGCCGGATCTGCTCCTGCGCTACCAGGCAGTCCTGTTTCTCGACGACGATGTCGAAATTGGCGCCGAAGGCATCGAAGATTTGTTCCGCGCAATGGCGGCCGAAAAACTCGATCTTGCGCAGCCGGCGCTCAGTGCGGACTCGGCTACCGCCTATCCGTTCCTGAAAAGACCTTCCGCCGGCGCCGGCGTGACGCGAGCTGTCTTCAGTCGAGATCATGGCGCCGGCGCTGACGCGTCGCGCGCTCGAATGCGCGAAATGGGCATTCGCAGAGTTGGTCAGCGGCTGGGGCAGCGACCTGCTGCTAGGGCCGGCGGTGCGCTCAGCCTTCGGACCGAAGAGCGTTGGCGCCATCGGCTCGGTCGCCGTCCGGCACGCGGCGCCAGTCGACCTCAGAGCCGGCGCATTTTACGCCTTTCTCAGTCGCTACGGAATTGATCCGGGGCACGAGGCCAACCGGATCGCGGTCGACTTCGGCGTCGAACGCTTTTTGCGGCGGCTCGAACCGGGCGAAGAGGGCGAAACTTGCCGAGCGCCACTCAAGCCTGAAACGGCCTGATATGCAAAAGACCGTCGGTCAAAGATCGGCGAATGAGTTTGACAAGGTTTCGCGGATCGAGGCTCCGTCTCCGAGGCGCGGCATCATCCACTTGACAAGCGTGGCGTATCCTCGATCTTGGCGGCTTCACGAGCGACAAGAACGACATGCGAAGGGCGCACGAGGCCAGACTTTACGCATTGACCACGGCGACCGCCTGCGGACTGGCGCTGCTCGCGGGCATCGTCGGCGCGCCGACGCGAGTCATGCTGCAGAATTTGGTCTTCGACCAATATCAGCGCTGGAAGCCGCGCCCTTACGAATTCGACCAACCCGTGCGCATCGTCGCGGTCGATGACGAATTGCTCAAGCGGCTCGGGCAATGGCCGTGGCCGCGCGACCGCCTCGCCGCCCTTGTCGACGCGTTGAAACGCGCCGGGGCCGCCTCGATCGCATTCGATTTCCTGTTCTCGGAAAAGGACCGCGGCGACTCGACGGCCTCGGCGGATAACACTCCCGACTCCGCCTTTGCCCGGTCGATGGATGACGGGGCCGTTGTCCTCGGCAGCTTCGTCTCGGATGTGCCCAATGGCGCGAGCGGTTCGACCAAGGCGGGATTTGTCACAGCCGGCGACGACGCCGCGAAGTTCCTGACCCCAGCGCCTGGGATTCTCATGCCTCTGCCCGAGCTCGCGCAGCATGCGGCGGGCATCGGCTTCCTCAACTGGCGGCCGGACGTCGACAGGGTCGTGCGACGCGTGCCGCTCATCCTCAATGTGAACGGCGCCTTGCAGCCGAGTCTCGCCATGGAAGCGTTGCGCGTCGGGCAGGGCGCTTCGACCTATATCGTCAAGTCGCTGAACGCCAGCGGCGAAACCGCTTTCGGACAATCGTACGGCGTGGTGGCGATCCGCAACGGGGACCTGACGATCCCGACTGACGCCGACGGAGACGTCAGGGTCTATTTCGCGCGGGCCGACCCGCGCCGGTCGATCCCGGCCTGGAAGGCTCTCGACCCGAAAGCGGACCTCAGCGACCTCCGCGGCAAGATCGTGTTCTTCGGCGCCTCCGCGCCGCTGCTCTCGGACATCGTCGCCACCCCACTGTCCCGCGATATGCCGGGCGTTGAAGCCCATGCGCAGATCGTCGAGCAGCTCCTGAGCGGCCAGACGCTCACCAGGCCGGATTGGGCGCCGAGCGCGGAATGGATGGCGACGGCGGTGATCTGCGCGGCGCTCGTCGCGACGACATGGTTCCTGGGGCCCTACCTCGCCGCGCTCGCCTACGCGGCCGTGCTTGGCGCGATTGTCGCGGTGAGCTGGTTCGCCTTTTCGCGTCACGGATTGCTCATCGAGCCGACTTATCCGGCGTTTTCCGCCGCCGCCGTCTATTTTACCGGAGTCTCGACGCTCTACGCGGTGAAGCGCCATCAGGAGCGCGCGATCCGTTCCGCGTTCGGCCGATTTGTCTCGCCCGCGGTGGTCGCGCGGCTTGCGGAAATGCCCGGCGCCCTCGAGCTCGGCGGCTTGCAGCGCGAGTTGACGCTGCTCTTCTGCGACATCCGCTCGTTTACGACGATCTCGGAGGGGTTCAACGCCTCGGAGCTCACCCGTTTCCTCAATGAATACCTGACCCCGATGACCGACGCCATTCTCGACCGGGAAGGCACGGTCGACAAATATATGGGCGACGCGATCATGGCGTTCTGGAACGCGCCGCTCGACGATCCCGATCATGCGGCGCACGCGGTCGAATCGGCGCTCACGATGCGCGAGACGCTGGTCGCGCTGAACGAGGGCTGGCGTGAGCGCGCTGAGGCCGAAGAGCGCCCGTTCAAGCCGGTGCGTTTCGGCATTGGGCTCAATTCGGGCGAATGCTGCGTCGGCAATCTGGGTTCGCTCCGTCGGTTCGACTATTCCGCGATCGGCGACGAAGTGAACGTCGCTTCGCGTCTCGAAGGCGCCTGCAAGATTTTCGAGGTTGACATCATCGGCAGCGAGACGGTCCATTCCGAAGCGCCCGACTTCGCTTGGCTCGAGATCGATTCCGTACTGGTCAAGGGCAAGACGCGCCCGGTCGGTCTCTACGCGCTCGCGGGAGATTCCACCGTCGCGCGAAGCGAAGAATTCGCCGACCTCACCCGGCTGCATGCCGCAATGCTCTCGGCCTACCGGAATCGAGACTTCGCCGGCGCCATCTCCAAGGCGAAGGAAGCTGCGGCCCGGGCGCCGACGGCGGTTCGCGGCCTCTATTCGTATAACCTGCGCCGTTTCAGCCAATTGGCGGAGAGCGTGCAGGACGCCGATTGGCGGCCGCTGATCGCGCTCGACGAGAAATAGGCGCCAGCGTTCGGCGTCCGCCCCGCGTTTGGATGCAATCGTCATCGCGAGAAGCCATGAGGGCGTCGAACGACGCCCGTCTTTCGACGCCCTCATGGCGACGTGGTGATCCAGAAGGCCGTAGGGCGCTCGACGTTCCCCTGGATTGCTTCCCCCCGGGTCCCAAAGTCCGGGGGTCGCAATGACGATCGACGCGAGCAGAACGGCGGCCGCGCTAACTCGGCGCGGTCCGCCGGCTTCTCCGACTACATCTGCTTCTGCTGTTCCGTCTTGCTCTTCGACGCGTGATAGCCCGCGGCGCCGGCGTCGGCCTCGCACATGTAGGCGCCCTGCTTGGTCGTGCCGAACCAACGCGAACCCGAGTAGTGATAGGTGTGCGACTTGCCCTTGGTGTTGACCCAGACCACCGTGTCGCGGGGGCAGCGCGCCTTGGCTTCGGCCTCCGAGGCGAATTGCCCGGCGCCGGTCGGCAGAGCGGCCTGCATGGGCTTCGGCTTCGGCTGATAGGCGGGAGCGGGCGCGATCGGAGCGGGAGCCGGCGCTGGGGCGGGAGCCGCGGCAGGCGCAGCCGCGGGCGTCGCGGCGCCTTCCTTCTGGTCGCGACACTGCTTCAGGAACTTCGGCCACGTCAGGCCGTTGGTGGTGTTGTTCTCCTTGGCGGCCTTCCACTCATCGCCGCACTGCTTCATGATGCTTTGCGCCTGCACAGGGCCGGTCGACCCCAGACCCAGGACGCCGGCGAACAAAAGGGCCGAAAGCGCGACCCCGAAAGACTTCCTGATCATCGTTATTCCCTCCGATGCGGGCGCCAGGGCGACTTCGCCAGCCCTCCCTCAGCCCAGCGAGTCGCCGAGCTCATTCCTCATGCCGCCGTTCCACTGAACGCGACATGAACATTTCATGAAGACGATCCGGGCGCATGGTCAAGGCCCAACCCGGCAGCCTCGCTTTCGTCACGCGGCGCGGAGCCGCGCCCGGGCGAGCGCCGTCGTATCGCTCAAGCTTCCCGAGGCCGCGAGCGCCGCCCATCCTTTCTCGCGGAGAGGATCCGCGGTCTGCCGGCGCGCCACATCGACGTCGGCGTCCGATGCGTCGGCGCGCCGCGAGCCGACGCGCTCAAGCCGGGTCGCAAGCGGCGCTTCGAGAAACAGTCCCGTGAACGGAACGCCGCCTTCCGCCGCCACGCTTGCCGCGGCGCCGCGCTCGCCGGCGGTCGCGAAGGTCGCGTCGATGAGAACCGCCTGCCCTGCCCGGAGCGCGATCCGGGCCTTGTCGATCAGCCGCCGATAGATGTCGCGCGTGACATCGCTGGCATAAGCCGAGGCCGGCAAACGATCCGTCTCCTCGACCCCGAACATCGCCTTGCGCTCCACGTCGCTGCGCAGCCACAGCGCGCCAGGGGCGCGGCCGATTTCCGGGGCGAGCGCGAGGCTAAGCGCGCTTTTGCCGACGCCGGAAAGGCCCCCGATCGCGACGAGGCGGGGCGGGGCGTGGGCGAGAAACTGAACCGCGCGATCGAAATAGCGCCGCGCGAGCGAGCGCGCCCCCTCGCGCCTTTCGCCCTCGAGCCGCTCCGCGCCGGCCGCTTCGACCTTGGCTCGGATGGCGGCGCGCAAACTCAAGAATAGCGGCAGTGCAACGAGACCGGTCAGAGCGTCTGGCGGCTCCGGAGCCAGATAGCGGTTGAACACGCGGTTGGCGGCGGCCCGCAAGCCGCGCTCCTCGAGATCCATCAAAAGGAAGGCCAAATCGTAGAGAACGTCGCCAGTCGCGATCTCGTCCGAAAATTCCACGGCGTCGAACAGCGTTGGCTCGCCTTCGATGAGAGCGATGTTGCGAAGGTGCAGATCGCCGTGACATCGGCGAACGAAGCCAAGTTCGCCGCGCTTGAGCAGGACCGGGCGCACAATCGCGAATGCGAGCCGCGAATCGTGGGTGAGCTTGCGCGCCGTCGGCGGATTGAAGAGATCCGGCCATTGGACGAAAGCAACGTCGTTCTGCTCGATATAGGTCTCGAGCATATGCGCGGCGCGCGCCGCATCCCTGAGCGGGGCGCGCGCGTGCATTTGGCGGATGGCGAGCGCCAGCTTGTCGATGGCCGCGTCCGAAACGCCGCCCCGGTCAACGAGCCGATCGAGCGTGGCGTTCTCGTCGAACCGCCGCATATGGACGACCCATTCGACGATTTCACCATCGCCCCCGAACGCGAGCGCCCGTCCCCGTCGCGTGATCGGCAGCGCCGAAAGGTAGATTTGCGGCGCGAACTCCCGATTGACCTCGATCTCCGCCTTGCAGGCCTCGCGGCGCTTATCGAGCGTCGACAGGTCCATGAACGGGAATTTGACCGCCCGTTTGACCTTGTAGACGTCAGCGGCGGCGAGAAAGACAACGGCGCCCGCCGTATCGATTCGTTCGACGGGCTCGCTCAAGCCATGCGTCTTGGGATCGGCAAGAAACCGGAACACGGCCTCCTGCGGTTCCTCGGGAGCGTCGGGGCGGTCAAAACTCATCGGTCGCGCGCCAAGTCTGACCTCTCCTCGTCGCTCGAGCCGCGACGGCGCGCCTCGCCTCAGGCCGGCGGCGCTCGCGCTCCGTCCGCAACTTTGGCGACGACCATCACCACATGCGCAACCGCCAGGGCTGTCGCAGCGAACCCCGCCGCCAGCAAGGCCCATTGAAACGGCCGAGCCACGCCCGTCGACGCCAGAAGGCCGGCCCGGGCCAAGGCCCCTAGCGACACATAGCCGAGCAACGCGGGAAGCGCAGCCAGCGTTCCCAACATGTAGTCGCGCAGGCTGACGGCCGACAGGCCCAGTAAATAGCTGGTGGCGACGAAGGGCGTCAGGGGCGACGCCCGCAGCAGGCAGACAAGTCGCCAGCCATCTCGGCCAAGCGCCGCGTCGAGATTGCGCAACTGGCTCTTGCCGCTCATCGCCCGCTCAATTCGTGCGCGGAACGCGGACCGGCTGAGCCAGAATGCAGCAAGCGCGCCGAGAAAAAGGCCAGCGGTCGAGACCGCAAGGCCGCCGGCGACGCCGAACAGCGCGCCGGCCGCCATGCCGACCAACGAAGCGGGCACGATCCCCGCCGTCGCGGCGATGAACTGCAAGCCCGCAAGACTGAGCCAGCTTGCGGCCTCAAATCTGCGCGCGAGCCCGAGCGCCGCGTCATTTTGCCTAGCGAAGGAAGTCAATCCGCCTGAGCTCATATGGCTCGTCACGAGCCAAGCGAGCAAGAAGGCCGCGATCAGGACAACGAGGATTCGTAAACTCGGGCGCATGGCAGGGACTCATCGGGCGCAATAAGACTGCAGTTGAAGAGCCCAAGACGGTGCAAGCGGTAGCGCGCCGCGGTTTCCAGAACGCCGAGGCCGTAGACGACGCTGCGAAGCGGCCCGATCGACGACGCCTCCGGGAAATAGCGGGTTGGGCACGAGATCTCGCCGAGACGAAATCCCCAATGGACGGCCTGAACGAGGACCTGATTGTCGAAGACGAAATCGTCCGAGCAACGGTCCATCGGCAGCGTCTGCAAGGCGCGGCGGCTCCAAGCGCGATACCCTGTGTGATATTCGGAAAGCTTACGCCCGAGCAGGATGTTTTCGACCAGAGTCAGCGCACGATTGGCGATGTATTTGTAGACGGGCATGCCGCCATTGAGCGCGCCCCTGCCCAGGATGCGCGAGCCCAGCACCACGTCATATTCCCCCGAGGCCACCATCGACGCCATCGCCGGCACGAGGCGCGGCGAATATTGGTAGTCCGGGTGCAACATGACAACGATGTCGGCGCCGCGTTCGAGCGCCGCGTGATAGCAGGTCTTCTGATTGGCGCCGTAGCCGCGGTTGGCGTCGTGGAGCAGCGTGTGAATGCCCAGCGACCTGGCGAGGGAAAGGGTTTCGTCGGCGCTCGCGTCATCGGTCAGAATGATGTCGTCGACAATCTGCTTCGGGATGTCATCGTACGTTTGCTTCAAAGTCAGCCCGGCGTTGTACGCCGGGAGAACGACAGCAATTCTCTGGTTGTCCAGCATATCGATAAGAGTCCGACACTCAGTGTGCGGCCCATACTCCACCGGGCATGTTAACGAACCATATTCTAGATTTGCTGTAGCATTGCATAGACAATGATTAAAGCTTTCAACATTAGAGATATCGATGGGATTGCAGCGTATTCTCGCGCCGAGTTACGTGCGTAACTGCGTGACAACAGCGTATGAGGCCTCCCAGAACTTGGCCGATCACGGCGCTCAAGCGCTAGAGCATGACGCGGTGCGCTCGAACCAAGCCCGTCATTGCGAGCGTGAGCCGAAGCAATCCAGAGGGAACGTCGGGCGCCCTGCGACTCCTGGATCGCCACGTCGCTTCGCTCCTCGCGATGACGGTTCCATCCGAGCGCATCTCGCTCGAGACGGCGCGTCGCGCGCAGACGTCGAATCGATCGACTGGATCCGGCTTCTGCTCTTTGGGCTATGGCTCGCCGCCGTCCGGCGCGCTCGCCTGGCGTCACGTCATATGGCGGGACGAGGCTCGGGCGCTGTCGATCGCAATCCAGGGCGAAGATTGGACCGCCATGCTCCGCGGGTTGCATGGCGAGGGGCATCCGGCGCTTTGGTACCTGCTCTTGCGCGCGCTCCACGCGATTGCGGGGCGCCCGGAAGTTCTTCCCATCCTGGCGCTCGCGGTCGGGACCGCCGCGGCATGGCTGATTGTCTGGCGCTCGCCGTTTCCCCGACCGCTGATCGGACTCATTCTCGCATCTCATTTCCTCATCTACGAATTCTCGGTGATGGCGCGAAACTATGGGATCGGCATGCTGATCTTGTTCGCGCTTGCGATCGCCTACCCGAGGTGTCGTCGACGTGGGGTCACGCTGGGCGCGCTCCTGTTTCTGCTGGCGAACTGCAATGTGATCGCCACGATACTGGCCGGCGCTTTCCTCATGTTCTGGTTTGTCGAGATTCTGGAGGAAACCGGCCCCCGCTGGTCCCCGGCTTTGGCCAATTTCGCCCTGAATGCGGCGATCGCAACCGCGGGCGCGGCGGTCTGCTTCGCGACCGTTTACCCGACCTTCAACGACGCTGCGGTGGCGGCGCATCCCGCAGGCCTTGGGCCGCGCGAGATCCTGGGCGCGATCGCCAATCCCGCGCCGGCTTTCGCCCAACTGCTCGGATGGCAGGTCGCGCCGACCTATCTCGTCGCGCCCTGGACGCCGGTTGTCGTCGCCTTGGGCGGGCCGCTGCTGATCGGCTCGACGTTCGGGCTCATCGACCGCAAGGGCGCGCTTCTGGCCTGCCTTGCATCGCTGGCCGGTCTTTCGGCGTTCTTCCTCATCGTCTATCCGGGCGACTATCGCCATCAGGCGACTTGGCTCGCCTTCGTCATCGCGATGTACTGGATCTCATGGAAGCCGCGGCGCCCTGAGCCCAAAGGAGCCGCGCCCCACGTGAACGGGCGCAACCTCGCACTCGTCCGCGGGATGGGCCTCGCTTGCTTCCTCGCCCTCATGGCGGTTCAGGCCGCGCTGGGTCTCGCCGATCTCGCCTTCGCCGCGGTCGATCGAACGCCGGAGAGCCGCTCGCGCGACTTCGCCGATCTTGTGTCCCTGCGGCCGGAGCTCAAGGACGCGATCCTGATCGGCGATCCCGACTACATGCTTGAGCCGATGCATTACTACCTTCCGAACCGGACGTATTTCGTCCGCGAGCAGCGCTATGGCGAATATGTCCGCTTCACCCGCAAGGCCAAGCTAGCACTGACCCTCGGCGACCTCCTTGAGGGGGCGCGCGCGATCCACGCTTCCACTGGCCGGCCGGTTGCGATTCTGCTCGCCTGGCGTCTCGGCGAGATGGATCCCGCCCGGGTCTACCGGGAAAGCTATGCCTGGAGTTTCTCCGCCCCAGGCGATCAGATCGAGCGATTTCGGGAGGCGACGACGCTGCTGGCGCAATTCCCCAAAGCGACCAGCAGCGAAAGCTATGACGTCTACTTGTTGAAGTGAAGCGCCCAAAGCCTCGCTGAGATCTGTCGCAAAACTGTCGCAGCCATGGTCGAACATTTCCCTTGGGACGCCGCGGTCCGTCGTGGCGCCAGCGCCAAATCAAGGGAAACCGACAATGAGCGCGGATAAGTCGAGCGCGAAACAAGGTCCGGCGAGCGAGCTCCAGAAACGCATCAACACAGAGATTCAGGACAACCTCGACGAGGACATCGAGCTTGAGCTCGAGGATGAAGAGCTCGCCAGCCTCCTGTCGGAAACCGCCCATCTTGAAACGCACGATTCCTTGCCGCGGCGCCTCTATTTCAAGGAGCTGTTGCGCCTGCAGCGCGAGCTCATCAAGCTCCAGGACTGGGTCCAGGCCAAGAAGCTCAAGCTGGTCGTCATTTTCGAGGGGCGAGACTCGGCAGGCAAGGGCGGGGCGATCAAGCGGGTCATGCAGCGCCTCAATCCGCGCGTCGTCCGCACGGTGGCGCTGCCCGCGCCGACCGAGCGCGAGCGCAGCCAGTGGTACTTCCAGCGGTACGTTTCTCATCTGCCGGCCGGCGGCGAGATCGTTCTGCTTGATCGCAGCTGGTACAATCGCGCCGGCGTCGAACGGGTGATGGGCTTTTGCACCGACGAGGAATATGAGGACTTCTTCCAGTCCGCGCCCGAGTTCGAGCGCCTGCTGGTGCGCTCAGGGATCGTCCTGGTCAAATACTGGTTCTCGATCACCGACGAGGAGCAGCACCTGCGGTTCCTGATGCGCATCAACGATCCGCTCAAGCAGTGGAAGCTCTCGCCGATGGATCTCGAATTGCGGAGCCGCTGGGAGGCCTACACCAAGGCGAAGGAGATCATGCTCGAGCGCACGCACATCCCTGAGGCGCCGTGGTGGGTGGTGGAAGCGGTCGACAAGAAGCGCGCCCGCCTCAATTGCATGGCCCACCTTTTGACCCGGGTGCCGTACAAGGAAGTGCCGCACATGAAGCCAGTCTTGCCGGCCCGCGTGCACAATCCGGAGTACCACCGCCACCCGGTTCCAAAAGAGATATACGTGCCCGACCACTACGCCAATGTCGCGGCCGAACATGCCGAGCAGATGGAGGCGAAGGCGCGGGCTGGCGAAGCGAGTTAGCGCTCCCGATCGAGGGCGACCGCGACGTCCGTCTCAGAAAAATCCTCGCCCTTGAACAGGAGCGGCTCCCGCATCGACTTGGCCAGGGCATAGGCGAAACAATCGCCGAAATTGAGCCCCGCCGGAGGCCCGCCGCCCTTGCCGAAGTCGCGACAGGCGGCGCGGGCGATCTCGGCTTGCTCGCGGGTGACAGGCTCGATTGTGATCTCCGTTCGGACGATCAGTTCGTCAAGTCGCCGAGAGCGCCGCCCGCGCCGCGCTGCGGTCCACCCCATCGCTGCTCCCGTGGCGCATGGCGCCCCCCTGCTCCGCCCGGCTCCGATTACCCACGGTAAACCTTAATGAATTTTGCGTGGGGCGCGCGCGCCGATCGATAAAATTCAACCTATTTTGTTTCGCGCCCGCCAAGCGCCGGTGGCGATAGTGTCCCCACCAACCTGGCGGACAACCCAATGCTCTCTCGGCTCTTTCGTTTCCTGACCGCGGCGGCGATCTTCGGCCTCGCCTGGAATACTTTCGTCGAAGCCTCGGAGCAGGGTCTTCCCCAGGCCACGCACGCGCCGGTCGGCGGCGAAGCTTCGATTCCCTACGGCTGGGTCGACTTCTGCAATCGCCACAGCGAAGAGTGCACGCTCGGCAAGCTCAAGCCCATGGATGTGCGCCTCACCAAGCAAAGCTGGAAGGTCCTCAGCGAGATCAACAACAAGGTGAACAACGCGATCGAGCCGATCAGCAACTTCGACCATTGGGGAACGACCCTCGACCACTGGGACTATCCGGTGGACGGCAAGGGCGACTGCAAGATCTATGCTTTGTTCAAGCGCAAGCTGCTCATCGATCGCGGCTTTCCCCGCCAGGCCCTGTTGATGACCATCGTTCGCGACCTCAATGGCGAGGGCCACGCGGTGCTGACCGTCAAGACCGACCGCGGCGACTTCATCCTCGACAATCTTTCGGATGAGATCCGGCCTTGGACCGCCACCGGCTATCAGTTCTACAAGCGCCAGGCCCAGGACGACCCGAACGTGTGGCTCAGCCTCGGCGGCGCCACGGGTTCCGAGCCGGGAACGGCGGCGTCGAATTGAGCCGGCCTTAGCCTGTTGCTCCGAGGGGAGCGACAGGCGTCTGCGGGCCGGCGTCGGGCTTTAGTGCGGCTTTCGTTTCCGGCAGCGTCTCGGATCGCGCATTCGGCGAGGATCTGGCCTCCTATCCGATCGAGCGCCCAGTAGGCGATCAGCTTCACGCGATCATTCACTAGGAACCACACCAGGGCGTAGCCCCAGACGAACAACGCCCAGCCCCAGCCGAGCGGCGTCATGAACAGCCCATAGACCGCGATCAGCGTTGCCAATATTTGCGTGCCGACCACCGCGACCAGCAAGATTCTGGCGGGACGTATCGACCAGAAAGGACCGCGCGTGCGCGTCAGGAAAATCGTGAGGTGACCGGCTACCGACAGCTTGAGATACATCAGGGTTTGGATATGGGCGCGGTCGAGATGGAAGACGCGCTCGCCGAGGTAGAAGAGGCCAAATGCGGAGATGACGCCGACAACGCCAAGAACGGTCGATATGCCCAGAACCGTGCGCATGTCCCAGGCTTCGGGCTTGTTCCTGTAGATGACGTTGTCATAGGCGATCGACAGGATCGCGCCGTCGTTGAGTAGCGCCAGCATGACGATCATGATCGCGGTCAGGGGATAGAATTTGAAGACGACGATCGCCAGCGTCATGAACAGGAGAACGCGCAGCGTCTCGGCGATCCGATAGATGGCGTAGCTGTTCATCCGCTGAAAGATGCGGCGGCTTTCCTTGATCGCTTCGATGATCACTGAGAGACCCGGGGTCAGCAGCACGATGGAAGCTGCAGCCCGCGCCGCGTCGGTGGCGCCGGAGACGGCGATCCCGCAGTCGGCCTTTTTCAACGCGGGGGCGTCATTCACGCCATCACCGGTCATGCCGACGATGTGGCCGTGCTTCTGCAGAACGTCGACGATGTGAAACTTATGTTCGGGGAACACCTGAGCGAAGCCGTCCGCATCTTCGATGGTCTTCGCCACCACCGCTGTTTCCTCGGTTTTGGCGTCGCCGAGCGTGTTCGCGTCGAGGATGTTCGCCCCCATTCCCAACGTCTTGGCCATCTCGCGGGCGATCGCCAGAGCGTCGCCCGTCACCATCTTGATCTTCACGCCCATCTCGGCCGCCGTAGCGACGGTGGCTTTGGCGTCTTCGCGCGGCGGGTCGAACAGCGGCAGGACGCCGAGGAGCCGCCATTTGCCGTCGCCATCGGCGCGCGCAACTCCGAGAGCGCGAAAGCCGCGTGCGGCGAAGTCGTCGACGGCCTTGTCCACCGCGGACTTCACCGCGCCCGCGTTTGCCGACAGCGCCAGGATGACTTGCGGCGCGCCCTTGGACACCTTGAAGGTCTTTCCGTCCGCGCCCGTGACCGTGGCCTCGGTGCGCTTGTGCACGGGATCGAACGGCGTGAAATGCGTGACCTGATAGGGTTTCAGCGCCTGCTTGTCCTTCAGGCCGCCGAGAACGGCCAGATCGATCGTATCGTTGTTCGCCGCCTGCGACGCGAGTGCGCCTGCGAGGATGAGGTCATCGGCGCTGATCGCGTCCAGACAGAACGGATCGCCAAGCGTGAGTTTGTTCTGGGTCAAGGTCCCGGTCTTGTCGGCGCAGAGCACATCCACGCCCGCCAATTCCTCGATCGCGACCAGCTTGCTCACGATCGCCTGTTTCCTGGCGAGCAGGCGCGCGCCCACCGCCATCGTCACCGACAGGACCGTCGGCATCGCCACAGGGATGGCCGCCACAGTCAGCACGAGCGCGAACTGCAACACAGTGAGGATCGGCTCGCCGCGGTAGACTCCAAGGCCGATGATCACGGCCACGAGGATTAGCGCGAGGATAATCAGGTAGTTGCCGATTTTCAGCACGGCTTTCTGGAAATGGCTGACGGTCACCGCCGTCTCCACCAGTTCCGCCGTCTTGCCAAAATAGGTTTTACCGCCGGTCGCGTAGACCAGCGCGTCGATTTCGCCGCGACGCACGATCGACCCGGAGAAGACGGCGTCGCCGGGTTTGCGCGAGGCGGGTAAGGATTCCCCGGTCAGCGCCGACTGGTCGACAGATATCTCGTCGCCGTCCAGCAAGCGCGCGTCGGCCGGCACGATGTCGCCCAGGCGCAAGCGGATGGCGTCGCCGGGCACAAGCTCGCGCGCCGCCGGATTGACCCATTTCCCGTCGCGTTTCACCCTGGCCTTGATGGCCAAGGTCGCCTTCAGAGCGGCGATGGCGTTGCCCGCCTGATGCTCTTCCCAGAATCCGACCATTGCGTTGGCAAGAAGCAGAAGCAGGATGATTCCGAAGTCCGGCCAATGCCCGGCCGCCGCCGACAGAATCACCGCCGCTTCGATCATCCAGGGGATCGGACCCCAGAAATAGGAGAGGAACTTCAGGATCTCGTTGGTTTTCTTCTCGGCGATCTCGTTCGGCCCATATTGGGTCAGCCTCTTTTGCGCCTCGACCTGGGTCAAGCCTTCTGGGGACGAACCCAGTGCTTTCTCCACCTCCACTAACGGCAGGGTTTGCAGATCGTCTTTGCCGACAGGCTTCAAGGGTGCCTTGGACTTAAGAGCCTCGGCTCGATCCACGAGAGTTTCCATGGTCGAAAGTCCTTCCGGCGTCGCTGTGGGCGCGCCTCGGCATGGGTTCTTGGGGCAAAAGTTCTACTTGCTGGCGTTCGCGCGAACCCAGGCTTTGGGTCGCGAATATTCGGGCGCGGTAAGCGAGGACCGCTGCTCTAGAAAACTATAAGCGCGTCTAATGCCGCCAAAGTAAGGCTCGGAGAATATGCACTCATGTGCCTTTGAAATTCGTCCTGTGTGTTCGTTGCCGATCGACAGGCCCTGGCGCGACGCCGCTTCAACAGAATGGCAACTTAACGGCGTGACTGAACCCTGCCGCAGACTTGGGCGTCGCCGGCTATCCGCCCCGAGCCAAAGTTCCGAACCCCCGCTGTCGCCATTTGTCAGATTCGTCCCGCCAGTCTCTCCAGCGCCGCCACCCCCTCCGCCGGAAGCGGCCAGGAGCGCGCGGCGGCCAGGACCTCGGCGATATAGGCCGGGCGGGCAGCGCCAGGCCCGGCATTGGCGCCGAAATAGACGATCGCCCGCTTCGGCCCTCGCTCGGCGATGACGGCCTGCGTCGACTTGGCGTAAAGGCCCTGCGAAAGAGCCTCGTAGCGATCGAGCGTCGCGACGTCGGACAAGGCCAGGTTCCAAAGCACGCCATGCACGGCGGAAGAGGGATCGCGAACCGCGGTCAGCCAGCCCTCGCGCATGACGGTGAGCCTATGCCGCTCGAGCCGGGCGAGACCGACCGCCTTCGCGCGCGGGCAGCGGCGGGCCATCGCGTCGATGTCCATATTGGAGCCATAGGCGAAATAGAGCAGCGCCGGTCGTCCTACCCGCTCAGCCGCTCGACCTTGTGGACCACGCTCTTGCCCCTCAACTGCGACAGGACCGCGTTCAGGTGCTGGATGTCGCGCACCTGAAGATCGATAACGAAGCGCCGGAAGTCGGCGCCGCTCGGCGAGGTCGCGACGGAATCGATATTCGCGCCATATTCCCCAATGGTCGTGGCGATCACGCCGAGCGCGCCTGGCTCGTTCAGGAGCGTGAGCACGATCTGGGTCGAGTAGAGCGCGATCGGGGCATTCTCCAGGTCCCACCGCACGTCGAGCCACAGCTCCGGCCGATCGTCGAATTCGGTGAGCGCGGGCGAGTGGATCGGATAGATGACGATGCCGTCTTGCTCGCGAACGCCGACGATCCGCTCGCCAGGCACCGCTCCCCCCTTGGGCGCGAACCTGACCGGCGTATCGAGATCGATGCCGCGCAGCGGCAGCGCGCCGCCCGCGTCCGATTCGCCTGGCACCCGGAACACGAGATCAGCGGCTTTCGGCAGCCCGAACCAGCCGCTCTCGTTCTGGGAAACGGCGGGGCCCGCCTTGCGCTCGTCCTTGAAGTTCGGAAACACGGCCCGCACAACGTCGGTGGAGAAAATCTCGCCGCGCCCCACGCCGATGAACACGTCGTCGGTCGAGGCGCGCGCCAAACGCGACAGCGCCGGCTTGAGTTTCGCTTCCGTGAACTTCTTGCCGGCTCGCTCGAACGCCCGCTCGACGATCTGGCGCCCAAGCCCGCCGAACTGCGCCTTCGCCGCCTCGCGCGTCGCCCGGCGAATGGCGGCGCGCGCGCGCCCCGTCACCACCACGCTGTCCCAGGCGGCGGGCGGGGCGCCGCCTTCGGCCCGCGAGATCAGCACTTCGTCGCCGTTGTGCAGTTCGGAAATGAGAGGCGCCATGCGGCCATTGATCTTCGCGCCGACGGCGGAATTGCCGACATCCGTGTGGACCGCGTAGGCGAAGTCAATCGCGGTCGCGCCGCGAGGCAGAGCGATCAGCCGCCCCTTGGGGGTGAAGCAGAACACCTGATCATGAAACAGCTCGAGCTTGGTGTGCTCGAGGAATTTCTCCGAATCATCGCTCGCCAGCGCCTCGATCGTTTGCCTCAGTCCGCGATAGGCTCGGCTCTCGCTCACCGCGAGCGCATCGGCGCTCAGCCCCAAGTCTTTGTAGACGCCATGCGCGGCAATGCCGTACTCGGCAACTTCGTGCATCTCGTGTGTGCGGATCTGCAGTTCGACCCGCTGACTGCCAGGCCCGATCACCGTGGTGTGAATGGAGCGATAGTCGTTCTGCTTCGGCGTCGAGATATAGTCCTTGAAGCGACCAGGAACGCTTGGCCAGGTCGTATGCGCGACACCGACGGCGGCGTAACACTCGGCGACCGTGTCGACCAGAATGCGGAAGCCGTAGATATCGGACAATTGCTCGAAGGCGATTGAGCGGCGCTCCATCTTGCGCCAGATCGAATAGGGCTGCTTCTGGCGGCCCTTCACCTCGACCTTTATGCCACGACGGGCGAACTGGTCGGTGAGTTCCGCCGCGATGCGGGCGATGATCGCGCCATTCTTCGTCTTCATCAACTCAAGACGCGTCACGATGAGCTTGTAGGCGTCCGGCATCAGGCAGCGGAAGGCAAGGTCCTCGAGCTCGTTGCGCATGCTCTGCATGCCCATGCGGCCGGCAAGCGGGGCATAGATGTCGAGCGTGTCCTCGGCGATGCGGGCGCGCTTGGCGTCCGGCATGAACTGGAGGGTGCGCATGTTGTGAAGGCGGTCGGCGAGCTTGATCAGGAGCACGCGCGCGTCATCGGCGATTGCGAGCAGGAGCTTGCGGAAATTCTCCGCCTGCTCGGCGTGCTTGGTGACGAAGTCGAGCCTGCCGAGCTTGGTCAGGCCATCGACCAGCCCCCCAATCTCCTCGCCGAACGCCTTATCGACTTGTTCGCGGGTGACCGCCGTGTCTTCGATCGTGTCGTGCAGCATCGCCGTCGCGATGGTGGCGTCATCGACCTTGAACTCGGTCAGAATGGCCGCCACCTCGAGAGGGTGGGAGAAATAGGGGTCGCCGGAGGCGCGCTTCTGGCTGCCGTGCGCCTTCATTGCGAACACGTAGGCGCGGTTCAGCAAATCCTCGTTGGCGGAAGGATTGTAGCGGCGGACCCGCTCCACCAATTCGTATTGCCGCATCATCGCCGGAAGCCGATTCCGATCCGCGCGCGCCGCCGCCAATTTTGCCGTGGCGACGCCGATGCGGTTCAACCAGGACGGATTGACGTGAATGAATGAGGACGAGTCGGCGTTGCGTTCACGCTTCGCCGGCTCCCGCTCTCACCCATAAGCGCGGGCTTCAACTCAATCATCCGCCCCGACGAGCGGACGCGCAAGCTTTAATGTGGCCGCGTTCAGGATCTGAGCCAGGCGATCAGTCCCAAACAGAAAACCCCGGAGCTTTCGCTCCGGGGTTCAAATTCAACTGATCGGATGGCGATCAGAAGTAACGGGTGATGCGCAAGCGGCCGGCGAAACCGTCGCTGACCCCATGCCAGTCGCCAGGCACGAAGAACTCGTTCGTCTGGCCCGAGTTGTAGACCGTCCCGAGGAAGCCAGCCGGCGCGCTCTGGTTCGTGCTCTGATACATCAACTCGAGGTCGAAGTTGAGGTTGGTGACCGGGTTCCAGCCAAGGTCCGCGCCAACCAGCCAAGTCGTCGCGCTAGGCGACAACGCGCCGGTCGCGAACGACCCGATGGTGCACCCGGCCAAGCCGACGAAGGTGCAGCCGCCGCCCTGGTTGCTCCACTTCAGCTGGCCAACCGATCCTTCGAGATCGAGATAGAAGGTCGGAGTGAAGTGATGCTCGAACAGGGCGGAGACCGACCACGCGGTCGGGGTCGCCCATTGGTTGGTTAACGGGTTGAAGAAGGCGTCCGACATATACATCGACTGGCCGTTGCCGTTCACCTGGCCGTTCTCGCCCCACATCATGTCCGGCAGACCTGAGTACCAGACCGCACTCTTGGTGTAGGAGCCGGTGATGAGCGCGTCATCACCTGCGCCGAACGACGGCAGGTTGACCTTCACGCCCGCGTCGATGCCCCAGCCGATCTGGTTGTGTTCAGCGTTGCAGGGCACCGCTTGGCTGAGTCCGCAGCCCACGGCCCCGGTAGAAGTGTTAAAGGGAGCCGCGTTGTAGGCGTTCTCGTTCACGTTGACGTTATGGATGACGCCCGAGACCTGCGCTTCGCCCCAGCCCTGCTTGACGTGCAGGGCGCCGACAATGTCCGGCCACTTCTGGCCGCCGTAGTGGAGGCTGCCCTGCGTCATGTCGGTGCCGCCGCCGGAGCCGCCGGGGAGCGTGCAATTGCTGCCCAGGACGGTGTTGGGTCCGCCGCCGTTGCAACCCGGGCTCTGCGCCGCGATCGTCGCCGTGAAGCCGCCGCCGAACGAGGCGGTATAGGCGATGAGATCAGGCTCGTTGAACCCCTTCTGGTCGGGCGAGGCAAAGTTCGCCCAGTTGTCGCCGCCGCCGACGAACGAGTAAAACGACTGCGCCTTACCGGCGGTGATGCCCGCCCAGGTCAGGTAGCCCGTGTTGAGATAGGTGTAGCCGCCGGTGTTGTCGAAGCCGTTGCCGTTTTCGGAATTGATGTCGAAGTGCCCGATCAGGGGACCCCAGGCGGTGTTGGAGGCGAAATCAAACCCGAAATTGGCGCGGGTCGTCCAGCCGGTCTGGGGCCGAAAGAATTTCGTGTTCATTTGAGCCTGGCTGGCCGCGATCAGGACCCGCTGAGTGCTGCGGGTGTCATAAGCCACTCCGGTAGGAGTCCCGGCGGTAATGGCGGTCAAAGCAGCCGCGACAGCAGCACTCTGGGGGACCAAAGGATTGGTCGCGGCAAATGCCGCGGCGTCGCTCGAGCCCCAGTTGTACTGGGTGTTGAGGTTGCCGCCCTCGAACTGCGCGGTGATGTAGCCCGACAACTTCACGCAGGTGTCGGAGCCTGGCAAAGTCCAACCGGTGATGCCGCCGACGTTACAAACTCGAACATATTCAACCGGCGCCGCCTTCCTGGTCGGAAGATCGGCCGCCTGGGCGGTGGCGACGGCGACAATGCCGGCCGCCGAACCGAGCAGAAGGCTCTTCATGAGCGTCATTTATGGACCTCCAGTTACGTGTTGGGCGTCGGTTCTCTTCTCACCTTCGGTTTCCGCGGCCCGCTTCAGGACCGAATTCACCGAAGGCGGTCAGCCCCCTTGTCCCGGTTGACTTCCTGATCGTGGCGCTTGCCCCTGCAAAAGCCGCCGACCCTCCGCGATCGGGAATCTCCCGCTCACCTGCAACACCATAGCTTCTCTAAATTTCGACACAATAAATTTTCTTCATAAACCGAGCTTCACGCACCGTTTCCCGGACGATGTTGCATAATTGTCACTCGATTTCGCCCCAAACGCGCCGCAATCCCTTTTGTCGCTGTTTATCAATCTCTTATGCAAGCGATCGCGCACTCCAGACCCCCGGGTCGGGGCGTGTTGCGATGAGGGCGGGGTCCAATGCCCCCAACTCCGGCAGACGGGCTGCAGGCTTTAACAAATGGCAAAGATTCAACCGTAGTCCGGGCTGTTCGCGCTCGATGAATGGGAGTGGGCGACGCCCGCGAGCCGTCGGCGCGCGACGGCAGACTGGCCTGGCGGGTTCGGACCCCGCGCAGGGCGGCCTCAGAGGCGGCAAGCCATCCATGATCGGGAGGCCTGCGTTCGAATGCAACGCCGTCGGAGGACCGAACGAGTTTCAGTGCACGATTCTTAATCGTTAGCTCCAATCTTTTGCTACGGACGCAACGGACCTCATCCGGAGCCGCCCTTAGCCGGAGGAGAGTCCCCGGGCTCGAAGGGCCGTCCAGATCACGCTCACCGCCCTGCTTCCGCAGCTTGGACCCATCCTTCCAGGCCCTCTTGGGGCTCAGGACGCAAGCCTCATGGCTGTTAAGGCGCGCCTCCAACGACGGGGGCTTCTGCGCCGCGACAGGGCTCAGCCAAAGCCGCCGAACCATGAAATCTCTGCGAAGATACTGTCGATGCGACATTGACTGTCGAGAGCGAATTGTGCTTGACAAAACCAGAAACATTAGCTACGCATTCCGTCTATCGGAATCTACGTTCCCGCTTGCCGGCAACGGGCGGGAGACGAGAAGCCGTGGCTGTTTGCAATGGGGGTCCCACAACCCGATGCGCGAGACGAGGCGAAAGGCGGCTTTTTTTATTTCCTCCGCTCGCAACTCCTTGAAAAGGCTAGATTCGGAGAAATAAACGGCAGTAAACGTCAGCCTTTTTACTGCCGTTTAAGCGCGTTTACTACCGTTTAGGCTCGTTTGCTGGCTTTTATTTGTAGGAAATTCCCGCTCTGGTTGAGTCCGCGGACTATGGCGAGTTCTTGGGCGTGGTGCGAAACTCCCGCGCCGCCGACGCCTTCGACAGGCCGGTCACCCTGCGCGCCATCGCCTCTCGACCTTTCGGCGCAAGCGACACATTCTTGTGCGCATCCATTCGGCTTCTCCGCGAATCCCTGAGGTTTGGCGACATCAGCGTTCGCGGCTCAAACCGAATGGACAACCTCCTGAAAGATCACAGCTAGAGCCATTGAGTTCGCGAGGAACCACAATGCCGCTCGGCCGAGACATTCGGCCCTTTCGGCGCGGAACGGCGCCGCCAGGCCAACCGGGTCCCGCGTTGACAACTTGACGCGCATCGGGCTAGCTCACAGGCGTCAGTCGAAGACACTTCGCGGAAGAGTCCGGCTCTCCTAGCCGGCGCCGAAGGCGCAACCGCCCCGGAAACGCTCAGGCATTCAGGACCGCGCAAGTGATGACGCTCTGGAAAGCGGCGCTCGCCGGTCAGGCGTGCGCCCACCGATGGGGTAACCGCGTAAAAAGCGGGAAATCTCTCAGGTCATGGGACAGAGGGGGCGTCTGCGAGCGCTACGCCGCAATGCTGCGGCGTGGCGACTGGGCGGACCCTTGTCCACTGCGGCTGAGCCCATGACCGAAGCCACGAACTTGAAGACGCCGCTCCACGCCCTGCACATCGAGCTTGGCGCCCGCATGGCGCCGTTCGCGGGCTATGACATGCCCATCAACTACACGGCTGGCGTGCTCGCAGAACACCTTCACACGCGCAGGGCCGCCGGGCTGTTTGACGTCTCGCATATGGGCCAGGCCCTGATCGAGGGCGCCGACCATGCCGCCGTCGCGGCCTTTCTCGAATCGCTCTGTCCCGCGGACTTTCTCAACCTCGCGCCAGGCCGTCAGCGCTATAGCCAATTGCTCAACGAAAGCGGCGGAATCGTCGACGACCTCATGGTCACCCGCCCGCCGGGCGGGGAAGGAGCGTTGAGGCTCGTGGTCAACGCCTCGCGCAAGGAGGTCGACTTCGCCCTCTTGCACGAGCAATTGCCCTCGGGGATTCAGCTGAACCCGCTTCCCGAGGCGGCGCTGATCGCGCTTCAAGGCCCTCTGGCGGCCGCGAGTTTGGCGCGTCTCGCTCCCGGAGAAGGGCTCGAGACCATGGCCTTCATGAGCGCGCGGCCGGCGCGGATCGCGGGCTTCGAGACCTTCGTCTCACGCTCGGGCTACACGGGCGAGGACGGATATGAGATCTCGCTTGCTTCTAGCGAGGCGGAAAGGTTTGCGCGCCTGCTTTTGAGCCAGCCGGACGTTGCGCCGATCGGCCTCGGCGCGCGCGATTCGCTGAGGCTCGAGGCTGGCCTCTGCCTTTACGGGCACGAGCTCGACGACACGGTGGACCCGATCGAAGCCGGGCTCAATTGGTCCATTCAAAAGCGCCGGCGCATCGAGGGCGGCTTTCCCGGCGCCAAGCGGATTCAGGCGGCGCTGGCGGAGGGGCCGACGCGTCAGCGCGTGGGCTTAAAGCCGGACGGCCGTGCGCCGGCGCGCGAAGGGACGGAAATCCTGTCCGCCGACGGGGTCCCGAGCGGCGCGGTGACGTCCGGCGGGTTTGGACCAAGCGTCAATGGGCCGATCGCGATGGGCACTGTCGCGCGCGCCCACGCTGCGGTCGGGACGCCGCTCAATCTCATGGTGCGCGGCAAACCCTTGAGCGCGCGTGTTGTCGCGCTGCCTTTTCATCCCCACGCCTATTATCGCGGTTGACCGAGGAGACGCATGGTGGCGCACATTCTCTACACCAAGGACCACGAATACCTGCGCGTCGAGGGCGCTGAGGCTGTGGTCGGCATCAGCGACCATGCGCAGCAGCAGCTCGGCGACGTCGTGTTTGCCGAGACGCCGGCGATCGGTAGGAAGCTTAAGCAGGGCGATCCGGCCGCCGTCGTCGAAAGCGTCAAGGCGGCGAGCGATGTTTTCGCACCGGCTTCGGGCGAGGTTGTCGCCGTTAATTCCGAGGTCGAGTTCGACGCCCGGCCTCGTTAACGAGGACGCGCTCGGGCGGGGCTGGTTGTTTCGCATCAAGCTCGCCGACCCGAATGAATTGAGCGGCTTGATGGACGAAAGCGCTTACGTCGAATTCGTCAAGGCTTTGGGCTGACCCCATGCGCTACCTGCCGCTCGACGCCAGCGAACGCGAAGCGATGCTGACGCGCATTGGCGCGCAGGACATCGACGCGCTGTTCGCCGACATTCCCGCTCAAAAGCGGATCCAAGGCCTTCTCGACATGCCGCTGGCGAAGAGCGAGCTGGCGGTTGAGCGTGCGATGTCGGCCATCGCGGGCCGCAGCGTCGCCGCCGGATCGGTTCCGTTTTTTCTCGGCTCCGGGGCCTATCGGCGGCACATCCCCGCGACCGTCGATCATCTGATTCAGCGTTCCGAGTTTCTCACCAGCTACACGCCCTATCAGCCTGAAATCGCGCAAGGGACGTTGCAAGTCCTGTTCGAGTTCCAGACCCAGGTGGCGGCGCTTACGGGCATGGAGGTCGCCAACGCCTCGATGTATGACGGGTCGACCGCGTGCGGCGAGGCGATGCTGATGGCTCACCGCTTGACGCGTCGCAACCAATCGGTGATTTCCGGCGGGCTGCATCCGCAATACGCCGACGTTTGTGCGACGTTGGCGCATATGGCGGGCGACAGGATCGTCCGCTTAGCCCCGGACCTGAAGGCGAGTGAGGACGTAGCCGCGGCGATCGACGCCGAGACGAGCTGCGTGATCGTTCAGTCGCCCGACTTCTTCGGCAATCCGCGCGACCTTACGCCAATCGCCGAAGCCGCGCATGCGCATGGCGCCCTGTTGATTGCGGTCTTCACCGATCCGGTCGCCCTCGCCGCGGTGCGCTCGCCTGGTGAAATGAACGCCGATATCGCCGTCGGCGAAGGCCAGGGGATCGGCAACGCGCTCAACTTCGGCGGCCCTTACGTTGGCCTCTTCGCGACGCGGGCCAAAAATGTGCGCCAGATGCCGGGTCGTCTTGCCGGCGAGACGGTGGATGCCGAAGGACGGCGAAGCTTCGTGCTCACACTCTCTACTCGCGAGCAGCACATCCGGCGCGAGAAGGCGACGAGCAACATCTGCACCAACTCCGGCCTGTGCGCCCTCGCTTTCTCGATCCACCTGACTTTGCTCGGCGGTGTCGGGCTGGAGCGTCTGGCGAAAGTCAATCACGCCAATGCAGTTGCGCTCGCCGAGCGGCTCTCGGCGATTCCATCGGTTGAGGTCATCAATACGCATTTCTTCAACGAATTCGTTCTTCGCACGCCCCGGCCCGCCGCCGAACTGATCGAAGCGCTGGCGAAGCGCGGAGTGATCGGCGGATTGCCGATTTCGCGGCTTCTGCCGGAGGCCGGGCTCGATGATTGCATCATCGTCGCCAGCACAGAAACCAATACTGACGGCGACCGCGCCGCCTACGCCCAGGCGCTTGCTCAATGCTTGCAGTGAAGCCCTAAGAGAGAGCGCCTCCCGATGAACGTCCAAGGCCGACCGACCCGACCGGAGACCGCCGCCGCTGTGAGCCGGGAAACCTTTACCGGCAACCGCGGGCTCAACATGGAGGAGGCGCTCATCTTCGAGAGCGGGCGCTTTGACGCGACCGGCGTTGACATCGAGGGACCGCCGCCATTTGAGTCGAAGTTAGGGACGCAGGCCCGCCAAGGCGTGATTGAATTGCCTGGGCTCACCGAGCCGGAGGCGATCCGGCATTATGTGCGTTTGTCGCGCAACAACTACTCCATCGATGCGGGACTTTATCCGCTGGGCTCGTGCACGATGAAGCACAATCCCCGCCTCAACGAGAAAATGGCGCGCCTGCCCGGATTCGCCGACGTGCATCCGCTGCAGCCGGTATCGACCGCGCAAGGGGCACTCGAGCTTATCGAGGCGTTGTCCAATGCCTTGCTCATCATGACCGGCATGGACACGATTGCGATGCCGCCGAAGGCCGGCGCGCACGGCGAGCTGTGCGGCATGATGTCGATCAAGGCGGCGATCGAGGGGCGAGGCGAGGGAGAGACCCGGCGGGTTGTGCTGGTTCCCGATTCCGCCCATGGCACCAATCCCGCGACGGCGGCGCTAATCGGCTACTCGGTGCGGTCCATACCGGCGGGCGAGGACGGGATCGTCAGCGCCGAAGCGGTGCGGGCCGCGCTCGCGCCCGACGTCGCGGCGATTATGCTGACCAATCCCAACACCTGCGGATTGTTCGAGCGCGAGATCGTCGAAATCGCCGATGCCGTTCACGAGGCGGGGGCGTATTTCTACTGCGACGGCGCGAATTTCAATGCGATCGTCGGCAAAACCCGCCCAGGCGATCTCGGCGTCGACGCCATGCACATCAACCTGCACAAGACGTTCTCGACCCCGCACGGCGGCGGCGGTCCCGGCGCAGGCCCGGTCGCGCTGTCGGCCCGTCTTGCCCCCTACGCGCCGGTTCCATTCGTTAGGCGCGAGGGCGAGTCGCTTCGGCTGGTGGAGCGTGCGGAGGGAAGCGAATCCTTCGGGCGCATGTGCGCGTTCCAGGGGCAGATGGGCATGTTCGTGCGCGCGCTTGCTTTCATTCTGTCGCATGGCGCCGACGGGCTGAGGCAGGCTTCGGAGGATGCGGTGCTGTCGGCCAACTATATTCGTGCTTCCCTTAACGATGTGATGAGCGCGCCGTTCGGCCACCGGCCGTGCATGCACGAGGCACTGTTCGACGACCGGTGGCTCAAGGACACGGGGCTCACGACGCTCGACTTCGCCAAGGCGATGATCGACGAGGGCTACCACCCGATGACGGTCTATTTCCCACTCATTGTGCACGGGGCGATGCTGATCGAGCCAACCGAGTCAGAATCCAAGGCGAGCCTTGACCTGTTCATCATGACGTTGCGCGATCTCGCTATCGCCGCGAAGTCGGACAAGCGCGAGCGGTTCTTGGCCGCGCCGGTCCATACGCCGCGCCGGCGGCTGGACGAGACGCGCGCCGCCCGGCAGCCGGTGCTGCGCTGGACGAGACCGCAGACGGCTTGATCTTCCCTACGACGCGGATATGGCTCTAGACTGACGAGGACGATCGCTCCGCTCGCGCCAAAGGACTGAGCCGCTATGTCATCCGGTCTGATCCGTTTCGCTATCGCGGGTTTTCTCACTTTAGCGGCCGCTATGGCTGTTGGCGCCAGCTTTGCCCAACAGACGCCAGCCACGCCCGCGACTCCGGCGCCTGCCGCTCCATCGCCCGCACCAGCAGCCGCGGCGCCCGCAACTCCGCCGGCTGCTCAGGCGCCATCGGCTCCGTCGTCAACCCCCGTCAAGCCCGCCGAAGCACCCTCTGCGACAAATCCTGCGCCCGGCGGACCGGCGCAATCAGGCGAAGGGTCAACGGGCGAAACCGTCGATCTCCCGGCGCGGCCATTCGCCTATGTCGAAGGCAAGGCCGACAAGGACGAGATCTATAGCGCCATTCTCAGCTTCGCTGAGCGCTGTCAAGCGGGAGATGGACAAGGCAAATCTCGCGCCCGCGGGCCGGCCGCTCGCCGTTTTCCTGGAGTCCGACGAGACCGGTTTCAAATATCACGCGGGATACCCGCTCTCAGCGGCGCCTGAAGGCAAGTCGAGCCTCTCGGACACGGTGAAGATCGGGCAAACCCCGAGCGGCAAAGCGATGCGCTTCGAGCACCAGGGCGCGTATGGCGATATTGACGCGACCTACGACGCCATCACAGCGTATCTAGATGACAAGGGGATCGACGCGCAGGACACCTTCATCGAGGAATATGCGAACGACGTGAAGGATCCGGACGATCCGACGCTGCAGGTCAATATTTATGTTCTGTTAAAGTGAGCCTGCGGCGGCGCGCCGGTCCTACTGCGCCGCCTCCGCCGTCAGCGCGGCTGCTCCGGTCTCAAACTGAAGGCGCGCCAGCCGCGCGTAGAGGCCGTTCGCGGCCATAAGTGTGGCGTGCGTGCCCTCCTCGACCAGACGACCCGCTTCAATGACAAGGATGCGGTCGGCGTTGACGATCGTCGCCAGCCGGTGCGCGATCACCAGGGTGGAGCGGCCGTTCATCAGCGTTTCGAGGGCCCCCTGGACCAAGGTTTCGCTCTCCGCGTCGAGCGCCGAGGTCGCCTCGTCGAGAAGCAGCAACGGCGCGTCTTTCAGGAGGGCGCGGGCAATGGCGATGCGCTGGCGCTCGCCGCCGGATAGTGTGACCCCGCGCTCGCCCAAGAGACTGTCGTAGCCCTTCGGCAAAGCAGAGATGAAGCTGTCCGCCGCCGCCTGTTTCGCCGCGCCGATGACTGCGTCGCGGGTCGCGCCCACCGCGCCATAGGCGATATTGTCGGCGACGCTGGCGCCGAAGATGAAGGCGTCCTGCGGTACGAGCGCGACCTCGCCTCGAAGGTCGGCGGGATCGAGCCGCGAGATGTCGACCCCATCGAGCGTGACCGCGCCGCTCAAGGGATCGTAGAACCTGAGCGCCAGCTGGAATAGTGTCGACTTGCCGGCGCCTGACGGGCCGACGATGGCGACAGTCTCGCCGGGCGCGACACGGAAGCTCACGCCGCGCAAGGCTGCATCGTCCTCACGCCCAGGATAGGCGAACGAGACGTCGACGAAAGCAAGCTCGCCGCGGACGGGCTTCGTGAGTTTCAGCGGCTGAGCAGGTGCGACGATACGCGGCTTGACCGCCATGATCTCGCCGATGCGGCCCGCTGCCCCCGCCGCTTGCGAGACCTCGTTCCAGACTTCCGACAATTGACCAAGCGCGCCCGCGCCAAACACGGCGAACAGCACGAACTGCGACAGCGCGCCTCCTGTCATCCGATGAGCGATCACTTCCTGCGCGCCGAGCCAAAGCACGACGACGACGCTACCGAAGGCAAGGAACAGAGCCGCTGCGGTGACGAGAGCGCGCGCTCGGGCCATCGCCCGCGCCGCCTCATAGGCGCCGAAAGCAGCTTCGCGATAGCGGGCGGCGGTGAATCGCTCCGCCAGGAACGATTGCATGACGCGAACGGCCGACAGGCTTTCGGTTGCGAAGGCGGTCGCGTTCGCGAGCCTGTCCTGGGCGCGGCGCGAGCGCTGGCGCACCGAGCGCCCGGCGGCGTAGAGCGGCAGGACGATGATGGGAATCGCCGCCAGCACGAAGGCCGATAGTTTAGGGCTTGTGACCACCATCATCGCGATCGCGCCGACGAACAGGAACAGGTTGCGCAAAGCCAGCGACGCCGAGGCGCCGAAGGTCGCCTTGAGCTGAGTCGTGTCGGCGGATAGGCGCGAGGCGATGTCGCCGGTCTTCTCCGCATCGAAGAAGCTCGGATCGAGCCGGGTGAGATGGGTGAACAGATCGGCGCGAAGGTCGGCGACCACCCGCTCGCCCAGCGTCATGACTAAGTAATATCGCGCGCCGGAGGCGAGCGCGAGCACCGCGACGACGCCGATCATGGCGAGAAAATAAGCCCGAATGAGGCCGGCGTTGTCGGCGGAAAAGCCGAAGTCGATCATCCGCCGGACAGCGATCGGCACGACGAGTGTCGCGCCGGAAGCGATGGCGAGCGCAATCAGCGCCAGCGCAATTCGCGTCCGATGGACGAAGGCGTAAGGAGCGAGCGCCTTCAACGCGCCCAGCGAGCCGCGAGACCTCTTGATGCCGGAGTCGGCGTTGGACATTGCGCGGTCGGCTCCCTGGGGTACGGGCGCTTTAGGGACCGGTTTTTCGCTCAAATCAAGGCCGGGGGTGCGCCAGGCCTCTCCCCTGCCCTATCCCCGCATAGGGCGCCCGGAGATGCCCGTCTTTCGGCGGACTTTGCCGGGAGAGAGTTATCGGGCTGAGGGAGTCGTCTCTCTTGCGTCAGCCGGCGGCGGGCGCTATAGGGGCGCCTCTCGAAGAGCCGCCGGACCTCCGGACGGCTCTTCCTCGTTTTGCCCGAGATCTGGACGATGAAGTCTGACATTCACCCCAACTACCACATGATCAAAGTCGTCATGACCAATGGCGTCGAGTTCATGACCCGCTCGACGTATGGCGAAGAGGGCGCGACGCTGAACCTCGACATTGATCCGAACACGCATCCGGCCTGGACCGGCGGATCGCAGCAGCTTGTCGATCGCGGCGGGCGATTGTCGCGCTTCAACACCCGCTTCGGCGGTCTTGGCATCGGCGGCAAGAAGTAGCGCGCGTCCGCGCTCTAATTCCGCACCGACAATCTACGAACGCTCGTGACCTCGCCGCCGCCATTGGCGGCAATTCGCTCGCGGGCTTGCGCTAGCGGCTCGCTCGCCGTCTTCATATGCCAGCCGTTGGCGTGAAGCAGGGTCAGAGGATCGCGCATGATCCCGACGTGCCCTTTCCAGAACACGAGATCGCCGCGCGCAAGCGGGGAGCTCGGGGTCGTCGACCGCGAGAGGCTCGCCTAACGCCTTCTCCTGCATGTCGCTGTCGCGGGGCGCAGCGACGCCGGCGGCTGTCAGCGCCGTCTGGACCAGGCCCGAGCAGTCGATGCCCTCCGACGTGCGGCCACCCCAGAGATAGGGCGTCTCGAGAAAGCGCTCGGCGACCGCGACAAAGTCCGACTCGCGGGCGCTGGGTTCCGCCAAATGGCGCGACCAGAGATAGAGCCCCGTCCTCCGCGACCGCGAAATCGCCCTCACGGGCCACGATCTTGAGCTGCGCGCCGAGCGAGAGCGCCATGCGCGGCGGAAGCTTGATCGAGGGCCCCGGATAGGCGTGCGTGCGCAGCATCGCGACGCGATGCGTCGGCGCGGACGGCGCGCCGAGCGCCGCGCTCGGCAGATAACCGACATAATGGTCGCGCTCGAGCTGCGCCCAGGCCCACCCGTCGCTGCTCGTCATAAAAAGTGACGCGTCTCGCCGAAGAGCGCCTCGGTCTCGAGCGGCGCGTCGGCTTGCGGAGAACGCCTTAGCGGCGCGCTTGCGGCGATGATCCGCATTGCCCTCCCCTCCGCAAAGCGCGGCGCATCGACGAGACCGCGCAGATGCTCCGCCGCGAGGTCGGCGCGGGCGGCGGTCAATCGGCGATCGAACGGAGCGGCGCACATTGCCGACGGTTAACACGGCGCGGGAGCGAGCGCGACAGGGACAGGCGCGTCTTTGCCCATCTTGGCCGCGAGGAGTACCCTCGTGGAAAAGGGAGATTGCATCCCATGAACGCCCTTGCCGACCGACAGGACAATTTTCGCGCACCGCTCGACCCCTATGGCGCCGTGACGCACGAGGTGTTCAATCAGCCGGTCGAGCTCGTCGACACGAACCTCTACGATTCCGATGCGGCGCTGAAGGAAGCGGTTCAGCGCGAAGGCGCGGGCTGGGCCGTCAATGCGCTCGGCGCCTTCGGCGCGCGCGCCGGGTCGGCTGAATTTCTGGAGCTGGGAACCCTCGCGAACAAGAACCCGCCCGAGCTCGACACCCACGACCGCTACGGCCGGCGGGTCGACCTCATCCGCTTCCATCCGTCCTATCACGCGCTGATGAAAGCCTCGATCGAGGACGGGCTCCATTCGTCGCCGTGGACCGATCCGCGCGAGGGCGCGCATGTGGCGCGCGCCGCGCGCTACTACATGCAGACCGAGGTCGAGGCCGGTCACGGCTGCCCGATCACCATGACCTTCGCCGCCAGCCCTTGTCTCAAATTGCAGGGCGACCTCGCCGCCGAATGGCTGCCGAAGATCCAGGCGCGAGTCTACGACCCGCGCAACGTTCCCGCCGGTCAGAAGCAGGGCCTGACCATCGGCATGGCGATGACCGAGAAGCAGGGCGGCTCGGACGTGCGCGCCAATACGACGCGGGCGATTCCCGGTCGGCGCCGAGGCCGGGGGCCAGCGCTTACGAACTCGTCGGCCACAAGTTCTTCGTCTCGGCGCCGATGTGCGACGCGTTCCTCGTGCTCGCGCAGGCGCCGGGCGGCCTGTCGTGCTTTCTCGTTCCGCGCTGGCGTCCCGACGGAACCAAGAACCCGCTGCAGATCATTCGCCTGAAGCGCAAGATGGGCAATGTCTCCAACGCCTCGAGCGAGACGGAGCTGCGCGGCGCGCTGGGCTGGATGGTCGGCCCGGAGGGCCGCGGCGTGGCGACGATCATCGAGATGGTCGCCATGACCCGCTTCGACTGCATGATCGGTTCGTCCGCCGGCATGCGGATGGCCGTTTCGCAGGCGATCGACCATTGCCGCCAGCGCAAGGCCTTCGGCGCGCTCCTGATCGACCAGCCGATCATGACGGCGGTGCTCGCCGACCTTGCGATCGAGGCGGAGGCCGCTTTGACCCTCACCATGCGCATCGCCCGCGCGCTCGATCATCGCGACGACGCCCACGAGGACGCGCTGGTGCGCCTGGGCTCCGCCATCGGCAAATACTGGATCTGCAAGCGGACGCCCGGCCACGCCTACGAGGCCCTCGAATGCCTCGGCGGCTCGGGGGTGATGGAGGACAGCCCGATGCCGCGCCTCTATCGCGAGGCGCCGGTCAACGCGATCTGGGAGGGGAGCGGCAACGTTCAGTGCCTCGACATCGCGCGCGCGATCCAGCGTTCACCGCAGACGCTGGACGCCTATCTGGCGGAAGTCTCGGCGGTGAAGGGCGAGAGCGCGGCGCTCGACGCCCATGTCGCCGCGCTCAAGGATGACCTGCGCGACCTCTCCGATTTCGAGGCCCATGCGCGCGATCTTTGCGACCGGCTCGCGGTTGGGCTGCAGGCGGCGGCGCTGCTCCGCGCCGCCTCGCCGGTCGCCGAGGCGTTCTGCCGCTCGCGCCTCGAGATCACGGGCGCGCACAATTATGGCGCGCTGACGGGGGTCGACGCGAAGGCGATCGTCAAGCGCGCCGCGCCGCGGTGAACCCTTCTCCCTTTGGGAGAAGGTGGCCGGCGAAGCCCGCCGGATGAGGGTTTGCCGCGCGCTTGCAGGCAGCAACACGGTTCGAGCTCATCCGCCATAGCCCATCGAAAGACGGAAGGCCCTCATCCGGCCCTATCGGCCACTTCTCCCGAGGGAAGGGTGCTAGCGCTCGAGTTAGCGAGTCCGGATCGAGCTTTTTCAAGGGCTTGCGGCATGATTAGCGAGTCACTTCGGGCCCGGGCCTTCGAGCGCGAGCGGACGCTCGACGGGCGGCGGGAGCCGGCGCGCCTCAGGTTCCTCGCGCGGCCGCGGAACGGCGGCAAATCCGTGATAGCGGTCGAGCTCGCGGACGATTTTGACCACGCGATCGACGGCCTCGAAGTTCGTTCCTTCTGCGGCGGTCGTGCATCGCGCTGAAAGACACGAGCAACGCTTCGTTGAGACGGCTGACCTGAAGGGCGAGGAATTCGGCTGGCGGCTGCGGCATACGCTCGGAGAGGATCTCGCGAACGACATTGCGCATCCGCTTGAGCGTGAGGCCCTCGCTGGCCGCGATCTCCGGCACCGAAGCGCCGCGATTGAGGAGAGCGACGATCCGCTCTTCACGCTGGACCTTTTCGCGCCGCGTGGCTCTTCGTATCCCCGAGGACCCGCCCCGGCGAGCGGTGGCGCGGGCGGTCGTTTCGGGACTTCGGGGTTTTGCTCGTTGTCATGAGAACAAATATAGAACATTAGACAGCCGTTTGGCAAGAAAATGGTCGATTCTCAGAACTCAGCCGATCCCGCGATCGTTCCACGGGCTCCGGTGACCCTTTCCCCATGCGGGAGACGGTGGCCCGCGAGACGTCGATGGGGTTCGCGAACGCGATCAATGAGATTAGTCGTCCATCCTAGAGCGTGTGTTCATTATTGACGGAGATATCCTGAGCGGCGCAGGCGAGTTTGCGCGCTCGTCGAGGGTGAAGGTTTCGAGCGAGCTTGTCGATAGCCTGCTCGGGCGCGATGGTTCGGAAATGCTTGCGCAGCAGGCCTTGAGTTTGACAAACAACTGCTCGATCGAGGTTGCGATCGGGGCTGTAGGAGGGCGAAGTTGAGCAGCCGGGCGCGGGCGTTTTCGATCGCCGTTCTGACGTCCTCCACTTTGATGACTCGGGCAGATCGTCGAGGATGACGATGTCGTCGAGCTGAGCGGAAGCGATGAACTGCTCGACTCGGCGTCGGAACGCCTCGTCGTCGATCAGAGCGCCGTCGAACGCGCACGGCTTCGACCAGACCGTCTCGCCGCAGCGCGCCGATTCAGGTCGTGATCTTCCAATGGCCCCACGGAACCGACGCGATCAGGCGCTCGCCGCGCAGGCATCGGCCGTAGAGCCGGGTCATTTTGGTCGACGCGCCGGTTTCGTCGACAATCACCAGAGTCCGGTCACCGTCGCCCTGCTGCGCCCGCCATTGCTCGACGAGCTTCCGCACGTCGGCACGATCCTGCTTTGCGGCGCGCTGCGACTTTGCTGATGAGCGTCGCCCGAGATGGCGGACCGCGACCATAGGCAGCCGACGCTGACTTTCATTGTCGTGATCGCTGGCCAGGCAGCTTGCAAAACCCGCGCGAAAACGCCGCTCTTGGCCCATCGGTTGAAGCGTTGATAGACGATCTTCCAATCGCCAAAGCGCTCAGGAAGATCGCGCCAGGGGACGCCGGCGCGAAACCTGAACAGAACGGCTTCGACGAACAGGCGATTGTCCCTCGCCGTGCCGCCCACATGGCCTTCGCGGCCGGGCAGGACGTCTTTGATCCGATCCCACTGGTCGTCGCGCAAGGCATAACGTCGCATCGGTCAGCCCCTCCAAGGCCGACCGCTCATGAGTTAGACATTTGCTGATTTGGCAATTCCTCGCCGATCCAAACACAAACTGTTCCGCGTCCGATTCCGATCCGTTCTCGCCTCAAATGAACACAGGCCCTAGAAAGCCAGCATGATTTTTGGCCGAACTCGCAGGGCTGGGCCCCGTCAAACGCTATTATTAGGCTTGAACGCGCGCGGCTCGACCGGAGCCTTTCCTTTGCGCATACCCTTCAAAATTACTTCGCGCCATTTCCCAAGGGGTGCGCCGATGCCCAGCAAATTCTGGGTTACGCGACCCTGCGCAGCCTGTGCGAAGGCGCGATTTAATTATTCATCACTGTTTATTATAACGATTATCTCTCCGACAATGATGTAATTAAGTCGAAGCGAAAATCTGTCGAGACAACAGTTGAACCGGAAGACGCTTTTTTTGATCCGTTAGTTACGTTTTACTTGAAAAAAGGAGACACTAAATTCGGTTCATATCTTACGCGCGTTAAAACGCGCGGCAATGCAGTTCACCATTTTAAAGATCGCGGACATCGGAACCCAGGAGGAACTGAAAGCAGACATTTTAGCTTTCAGAGATTTTTTGTGGTCGATAAATTCTCAGCTTCCTTATCCGGATAGCCCATTGCGTGACGACGACGATAGTTCGTGGCGGTACGACGAATAATCATCCGCGCCGAGCAAGCGAGACCGGCCCCACCTATGCTGCTTGGTGAATCGCAAGATCTGATTTTGGCGTTCGCGGCAAGGACAAAATCAGTAGCCGTCGATCCCGCGGGCGCGCAGCGAGCCTCACGCCAAGTTGCCCTCGGCTCCGGGCTCTTCCACCAGCTCCTCCAATTCCGCCATGGTTTGTTCGACGGTCCGATGATGCGGCTCTTCGTACCAGACGGACGCGACCCGCTCGATGTCGCTAGCGCTCACGCTGACAAAAGTGACATGCGGCTGCTGCAATTCCAGGAACTCATTGATGTCGTCCTCCAGCGACTTGATCGGCGTGGCCGCGGCCACGGAAAACAGCTTCACCCGCATTGCTCAACTCCGACAAGGCCTCGGTTCCCTTTTCGCAGTAGACGGCACGCCCTCCAAGCGAGTTTTTTTGTCCGGACAAACGGCGAGTCAGCTCCTAAACGCCCCGCGAGCAGCTGAAGCGCAAGGATCGCCCTCCGCCAGGCGCGGAGGGCGAGAGGCTTGAGCGACGTCCGTGCGCCTTACTTGCCGAGCGCCTTGTCGGTGACCACGGTCGTGTAGGCGCCGGTCGGCTCCTTCGAGATCACGGGATCGGAACCGCCCGTCAAAAGCGTCTTCACCGTGCGCTCATAGTCGGCCTTGTCGAGCCTGCCGTCAGAACCCTCGGTGAGCTTGTTGACCTCGCTCAACATCTGCGTCTGGTGGTGCTCGGTCTGAGCGCCGGTCGCGTCGTTCTCGAGCACGATCTTGACCGCTTCCTCGGGGTGGGCGCGCGCATAGTCCCACCCCTTCATCGACGCCTTGACGAAGCGGGCCATCTTGTCGACGAAGGCCGGGTCCTTGAGCTTGTCCTCCATCACATAGAGGCCGTCCTCAAGGGTTGCGACGCCCTGATCCTCGTACTTGAACACGACGAGTTGCTCCGGCTTGTAGCCGGCGTCGATCACCTGCCAATATTCATTATAGGTCATGGTCGAGATGCAGTCGGCCTGCTTCTGCAACAGCGGGTCGACGTTGAAGCCCTGCTTCACCACCTTGACGCCATCGGGCGAGCCGTCGGTCTTGAAGTGCAGTTTGCCCATCCAGTTGAGGAACGGATATTCGTTGCCGTAGAACCACACCCCGAGCGTGCGGCCCTTGAGGTCCTCGGGCTTCTTGATGCCGGTGTCGGCCCGGCAGGTGAGCTCAAGCCCCGAATGCTTGAACGGTTGGGCGATGTTGACCATCGGCGCGCCCTTTTCGCGCGCGGCAAGCGCCGCCGGCATCCAGTCGACCACGACGTCGGCGCCGCCCCCCGCCAGCACCTGCTCCGGCGCGACATCCGGCCCGCCGGGCTTGATCGTCACGTCGAGGCCGTCTTCCTTGTAGAAGCCCTTGTCCTTGGCGACGTAATAGCCGGCGAATTGCGCCTGAGTGACCCATTTGAGCTGCAGCGTGACCTTGTCGTCGGCCCGCGCCGCGCCGGCGGACAGCATCGCCGCGACGCCGGCGACTGCGAACATGATCGATTTCATTTTGAACTCCCTCCAGTTGAACCCATTCTCCCGTCGCCGCGCCCAAGGACTATCGCATGCAGTGAAAAGCTCAAGCCTCTTTCGCCCGATACGAGGCGTGCCAGAACGTCACCCGGCGCTCGACGCCGGCGACAAGCGCGTAAAACAGCGACCCTGTGAGCGCGGCGACGACGATCGTCGCCCACACCATGTCGATCTGCAGCCTGCCGACCTCGGTCGAAATGCGAAAGCCCATGCCGACGATCGGCGTCCCGAAGAACTCGGCGACGATGGCGCCGATCATGGCCAGCGTCGTGTTGATCTTGAGCGCATTGAAGATGAACGGCATGGCGACGGGCAGGCGCAAAGCGAGCAGGGTCTGCCAGTAATTCGCCCCGTACGTCTTCATCAGATCCCGCTCCATCGCGCCCGCGCTCGAGAGCCCGGCGATCGTGTTGACCAGCATCGGGAAAAAGGTCATCACGACCACGACCGCCGCTTTCGATTGCCAGTCGAAGCCGAACCACATCACCATGATCGGCGCGACGCCGACGATCGGCAGCGCGGAAACGAGGTTGCCGATCGGTAGGAGGCCGCGTTGCAGAAATTGCGACCGGTCGATCAGGATCGCGACCACGAAACCCGCCAGCGAGCCGATGACGTAGCCAGCCAGCACGCCCTGAATCGTTTGCCGGAAATCGGCGGCGAGGGTGGGTATGGATGTGGCGAACCGCATCGCGATCGCCGAGGGCGGAGGCAGGATGATCGCGGGAACATGGAGGAGCCTGACCCCCGCCTCCCAGATCGCCAGCACCCCGAGGCCGAAGACGAGCGGCGGCAAAAGGTCCGTAAAGCGACGGAGGCTCACGATCTGAACGCCATTCGTCGTTGCGCGATGCGCTCCGCGCCGCCGATTGCGGCGACGAGTGTTGCAGAGAGCGCAGCGGCTGCGAACAAAGCAGCCCAAATCTGCACGGTCTGGCCATAGTAGGAGCCGGCCAGCAGGCGCGCGCCCAAGCCCCCGTCCTCGCTCTTGGTCACTTCGGCGACCACCGCGCCGACGAGCGCGGCCGCCGCTCCGATCTTCATGCTGGCGAAGAAAAAGGGCGCGCTCGCGGGGGCTCGCAGCTTGAGGAAGGTTTGCGCCCGCGTCGCCGAATAGGTGCGCATGAGATCGAGTTGCAGCGGATCAGGCGAGCGGAAGCCTTTCACCATGCCGACCGTCACCGGAAAGAACGAAAGATAGGCCGCGATCGCCGCCTTCGGCGCGATTCCGGTGATGTTGAACTGGTTGAGGATGACCACGATCATGGGCGCGAGCGCGATGATCGGCACGGTTTGCGACGCGACAATCCAGGGCATCATCGATCGCTCGAGCCAGCGCATGGAGACGATCAGCACCGCAAGAGCGATGCCCAACGCCGAGCCGGCAGCAAAGCCGATCAGCGTCTCTTCGAGCGTGATCGCCCCATGATAAACGAGGCTGCGCTTGGACGTCGGCGAAGTCGCGAAGACGAGCTTGTAAAGTTCGCTCGCGACCTGATGCGGCGCCGGCAATTTCGGCCGCTCCATGTTGAGTGACGCGCCGACGAGGTCCTGGGTGGAGTAATCCGTCCGGCCGGCGTTGACGAACTGGTCGCGCTGGAGGGACGCGTTCATGAGCGCGGCGGCGAGATACCAGACCGCGAGGATGGCGAGAACGACCGTGACGATGGGGAGCGCGGATTTCATCTCGCCCTCGCCCGACTCGGGCGTTCCCCTTTCCCGGCTCCGCGCGGAAGGTGCCCCAGCAACGCGGCGGAAGGAAAGCGCGGCGCGGACTACCCCTCATAAGAGTGCCCCTCGCGTAAGCCCTGCCTGACCCGGTTCGCGACGCCCATGAATTCGGGCGTCTCACGGATATCCAACGTGCGGTCGCGGGGGAAATTGCATTCTATGACGTCGTAGATGCGGCCCGGACGGGGCGACATGACGACGATGCGGGTCGACAGGAAAACCGCTTCCGGAATCGAGTGGGTGACGAACAGCACCGTCTTGCCGGTCACGTCCCAGAGGCGCAGCAATTGCTGGTTCAGCATGTCGCGCACGATCTCGTCGAGCGCGCCGAACGGCTCGTCCATGAGAAGAAGATCGGGGTCGAACGACAGCGCCCGCGCGATCGAGGCGCGCTGCTGCATGCCGCCGGACAATTGCCAGGGATATTTGGCGCCGAAGCCGGAAAGGTTGACGAGCTCGAGTCCCTTCGCGACGCGCGAGTCGCGTTCGGCCCTGCTGAAGCCCATGATCTCAAGCGGCAGCGCGATGTTGCGCGCTACGCTACGCCACGGATAAAGCGCCGGCGCCTGGAACACATAGCCATAGGCGCGATTGGCGCGCGCTTCGCGCGGGCTCATGCCGTTGACGCGGATTGAGCCGCCGCTCGGCGTCTCGAGATCGGCGACCGCCCGCAGCAGCGTTGTTTTGCCGCAACCCGACGGTCCGATAAAGGAGACGAAGTCGCCGCGCGCGATCCTCAAATTGACGTTGCTGAGCGCCTGCACCGCCCCGTCGTCGGTGTCGAAACGCAACGACAAGTCGTTGATCTCAATCACGGCCTCCGGGGCCGTCGTCGTCCCCCGGTCGTCCGGCTTCAGTTTCGGAGCCGCCGCTACGTCCATCGTGGGTCCGCTCTCTCAGCGCGCAACGCCCGCCGCCGCGGTAAACTCCTTATAGCGCTTGAGCGCGCGGGCGTCTGCGGTGGAAAGGCTCGCGCTTGACGAAGCGGCCGCGCCCAAGCTCGGCCTGCACCACGCCGTCGCGGAAAACGACTTCGCCGCGCGACAGGGTGTAACGCGGGAGACCGGTCACCTTGATTCCCTCGAACACATTGTAGTCGATAACGGAGACCTGGGATCTCGCCGAAATGGTCTTGTTGGCCTTCGGATCCCAGACCGTGACGTCGGCATCCGCGCCCGGCAGGATCGCGCCCTTGCGCGGGTAGAGGTTCAAGATGCGCGCGATATTGGTCGAGGTCGCGGCGACGAACTCGTTCGGCGTCAGCCGCCCAGTCTCGACGCCATAGGTCCACAAGACGGACATGCGGTCCTCGAGTCCGCCGGTGCCGTTCGGAATTTTGGTGAAATCGCCGAGGCCCAGCTCCTTTTGCTTGGTGGTGAAGGCGCAATGGTCGGTCGCCACCACCTGCAGCGAGCCGGCGCGCAAGCCGTTCCAGAGGTCGTCCTGGTGGACCTTGTCGCGGAACGGCGGCGACATGACGCGCCGCGCCGCGTGCTTCCAGTCCTTGTGGTAATATTCGCTCTCGTCGAGCACCAGATGCTGGATCAAGGGCTCGCCATAGACGCGCTGGCCCAACGAGCGCGCGCGCCGGATCGCCTCATGCGCCTCGATCGAAGAGGTGTGCACGACGTAGAGCGGGACGCCCGCCTGATCGGCCAGCATGATCGCGCGATTGGCGGCTTCACCCTCGACCTGCGGCGGGCGCGAAAGCGCGTGGCCCTCCGGCCCGGTTATGCCTTTCGCCAGATAATGCTTTTGCAGCGCGGCGACCACTTCGCCGTTCTCGGCGTGGACGAGCGGCATCGCGCCCAGTTCGGCGCAGCGGGTGAACGAAGCGAACATCTGCTCGTCGTCGACCATCAAGGCGCCCTTATAGGCCATGAAATGCTTGAACGTGGTCACCCCGGCCTTGACCACCTTGGCCATGTCCTCGCGCACCGAATCGTCCCAGTAGGTGATGCACATGTGGTAGGCATAGTCGGAGACGGCATCCTTCGAACGCTTCTGCCAATCGGCGAACGCCTCCATCAGCGGCTGGTTGCGGTTGGGGATGCAGAAGTCGACGACCATCGTTGTGCCGCCGGACAACGCGGCCTTGGTGCCGCTTTCGTAATTGTCGGCCGTATTCGTCCCCATGAAAGGCATGTCGAGATGAGTGTGCGGATCGATCCCACCGGGAAGGATGAAGCAGTCCTTGGCGTCGAGCGTGCTGTCGCCCCTCAGACCCTCGCCAATCGCCTTGATGCTTTCACCCTCGACCAGCACGTCGGCCTTATAGGTGCGGTCCGCGGCGACAATCGTTCCGCCTTCGATGACGAGCGACATTTTTCCAATCTCCTGATCCGCTATGAATCCTCTCAAACGGCTGGGCGGTTCCCCTTCTCCAGCTTGGCTGGGGAAGGTGGCGCGCAGCGCCGGATGGGGTATGGGCCACCGCTACGACGGAGGCCGGATTGCACGGTCGACACCGCGAACTTGCATAGAGCCATACCTGCTTTCCACACCCCATCCGGCCGCGCTGCGCGCGTCCACCTTCCCCGCTTCGCGGAGAAGGCATTACGACACGATCTCCGCCTTCTCCAAGACGGCATGCATCAGCACATTGGCGCCGGCGGTCGCCCAATCCGGCTTGATGTCCTCGCTTTCATTGTGGCTGACGCCATCGACGCATGGCGTGAACACCATTGACGTCGGCGCGACCCGCGCCAGATAGCAGGCGTCATGGCCGGCCCCTGACACGATGTCGCGATGCGAATAGCCGAAATGCGTGGCCGCCCGACGCACGGCCTCGACACAACCGGGATCGAAGGGGACCGGAGCGTAGTAGAAGACCTGCTTCAAGTCGTAGCTGAGGCCGATCGTGTCGGCGATCGATTTCACGCCCTCGCGTAAGGCGGCGTCCATCTCGCTCAGCGTCGCGTCGACCGGGTGCCGGAACTCGCAGGTCATGAAGACTTCGCCCGGGATCACGTTGCGGGAGTTCGGATAAGGATTGAGCATGCCGACCGTCGACACGGCCAGGGGCGCCTTCTTGAGGCCGATCGCATTCACAAGCTCCACGATCCGGGCGGCGCCGAGCAGAGCGTCCTTGCGGCGAGGCATGGGCGTCGAGCCGGCGTGGCTCTCGAATCCAGTCAAGCGAATTTCATACCAGCGCTGGCCCTGTCCGTGGGTGACGACGCCGACATCGATCGAACTCGTCCTCCAGGATCGGCCCCTGCTCGATGTGCAGCTCGAAGAAGGCGTGCACCGGATGGGCGCCGACGGGTTCGTCGCCCTTGAAGCCGATCCGCTTGAGCTCGTCGCCGAGCTTTTTGCCCTCGCCGTCCGCAACCGAATAGGCGAATTCCTTGTCATAGGCGCCGGCGAACACGCCCGAGGCGATCATCGCGGGCGCGTAGCGCGAGCCTTCCTCGTTGGTCCAGTTGGCGACTTCGATCGGCCGCCGCGTCCGGATGTTGAGGTCGTTGAGGGAGCGCACCACTTCGAGCGCGCCGAGCACGCCGAGCGCGCCGTCGAACTTGCCGCCGGTCGGCTGGGTGTCGAGGTGGCTCCCCATCATGACAGGGGCGAGCGAATTGTCCTCGCCGGGGCGGCGCGCGAACATATTGCCCATCTCGTCGACCGTGACCGGGCAGCCGGCGGCCTCGCACCATTTTCGGAACAGCTCGCGCGACTGACGGTCGAGATCGGTCAGCGTCAGGCGCTTGACGCCGCCCTTTGGCGTGGCGCCGATTTTCGCCATTTCCATGAGCGAATCCCATAGCCTTGTCCCGTCGACCCGCACATTCGACAAGTCAGCCATTCCTTGGCGCTCCCGACATTTCCGTTAGTGCTTATTATAGCTTTGACCAAATGGTCAAACGCCGTACCTTTGGGCGCGACGCTCCTAAATTGGGCGCCCCTGCGCGTCCCATCGCGCGAGCGGCGCCGGGGTTCCAGCGCCTTGACGTCGACCGGCGACATGGGGAGAAACGCGACCGATTTTGGGGGACCCTATGGCGCGCCGCAAACCGAGACCGACCGTCCGGGAGGACAACGAACGCGCGCTCCTCGAGGCGGCCGAATGGGTATTCGCCGAGCAGGGGTTCAGGGGCGCGACCACGGCGGCGATCGCCCAGCGCGCCGGGCTGCCAAAGGCCAACCTGCACTATTATTTCCCGACCAAGGAGACGCTCTATCGTTCGGTGATCGAGCGGGTGCTGACGGCATGGCTAGCCGCGGCTTCGTCCTTCGACACGAGCGACGATCCGCGGCTCGCGCTTTCGGCCTATATCGGGACCAAAATGGATCTCGCGCGCGAGATGCCGCTCGCGACCCGCATCTGGTCGGCGGAAGTCATGCGCGGCGCGCCGATGATTCAGGACTTCCTCGAAACGACACTGACCGAATGGGTCGCCTCGCGGGAACGCGTGGTCAGGCGCTGGATCGCCGCCGGGAAGCTCAAGCCGATCGAGCCCAAGTTCCTGTTCTACATGATCTGGGCGACGACGCAGCAATACGCCAATGCGGCGCACGAAATGGCGACCCTCAACAAGGGCCGTCCGCTCGATGATCGCGCTTTCGAACGCGCGAAGACAGAGGCGATCGAGATCATCCTCCGCGGGGTGGCGGCGTAAAGCTCAGGATTGAAAGGCAAAGTCAGGACCGCGACGTTCGACCCGCGCCAATATCAATTTAAAGTTATGCTCTAGGCGCCTTGGGCTATACCAACATATACTAGCATTGATTGGAACGAGTCGCTATTCGGCCTTATGCGAAGCCTATAGGAGGCGCCAATGAAAAGATCCATCGGTTTGCGGATTGTGCTTGGCGCCGCGCTGGCCGGTTCCGTCGCCGGCTGCCAAACCGAGAGCCGAAACATTCCGATCATGACGATGCAACAGGCGAACCAGCTTCCTGCAAGCCAGGTGCCGAGGATCTTCAGAGACCCCAGCAATCCGTACGGCTACCCCTATAACGTCCACGAGACGGACGGGCTGAGCCGCAATCCAGATGATTGCATCCGCTGGGGCTGCATCGACACCGGCGGAAACAAGTGACGCGCGTACAGCTGCCGAAGCCTCGCTGCCATCAGCATTCGCATAGCGCGCGTCTCGCTCGCCTGTCGTCAAACAATGCACATGAGCGAACGTCATCGATATATCCATTGACATATAACGAAGTCCTGTTCACGATCCCCTGACAGACAACTCGCAGATTGGTTCGACAAGGCGAGGCCTACACGGGGGTTGGGGCAGAATCATGAAAACGCTTTGTCTCGCCGCACTGGCAACTCTTGGTTTCGCCGGTTTCGCTCACGCCGCCGACATGTTGCCGACCACGAAGTCGGCGCCTGCGGCCCCGGAAAATTGCTTCGCCAGCATTTGGGCCTATCTCAATTCCACCGCCGCCGACTGTCCGCTGAGCTATGGACCGTTCACCGTCTACGCGACGCTCGACGCCGGCCTCATGTACAATACGAACGGCGCGCCCTGGAGCCCTGCCTTCGTCAACGGCGCCCAGGGTCTCATCAGCAAGCAGAGCCACGGCGTCAGGTGGCTATGGTCGCCTAACAACATCAATCAGTCGGTCATCGGCATCAAGATGTCCCAGCCGATCGCGAATGGTTGGTCGCTTGTCGGCACCCTCGAGGCAGGTTTCGACCCCATTTCCGGCTATCTGTCCAACTCGCAGCGTGCGCAGGTGATGAACAATGGCAAACCGCTAGCGCTTCAGAGCGCGAGCGGCGACTCAAGCCGCGCCGGCCAATGGGACAATTCGCAATTCTTTCTCGGCTTGAGCAATAAGACCTACGGCACGCTTACCGGGGGCCGTGTCAACGCCCTCTCGCTCGACGGTCTGATCGCCTACGATCCGATGGGCAGCGCCTACGCCTTCTCGCCATTCGGCTTCACCGGCATGTACGCCGGCTTCAGCGACACCGAGCTCGCGCGCTCCAACACCGCGATCAAATATCGGGGACAGTTCGGAAATTTCCGCGTCGCGGGACTGGCTCAAGTCGGCGGATACAACCAGGGCAACGGCTCCACGCAGATGTGGCAGGGCCAGGTCGGCGGGGACATTCACAACCTCTACGGCGGCACGCTCTCGCTCGACTTCGTCGGGAGCTACGCCGTCGACGGCGCGCTCACGTCCAATTTCACGACGCCGATCCCGAAATTCTATTCGGCTGACGACCTGAAGGCGACGCTCTCCAACAACGTCGGCTACCTCGGGCTGGCCAAGTACACCTGGGGTCCCGCGCAATTGTTCGCTGGCTGGGAATATTTCCGTCAGGGCAATCCGACCGACGACTTTCCGAACGGATTCAAGACCATCGCCAACTACAACGTGCCGGGAAACATCCTGAACAACAAGGCCTTTCCAACCGTCTGGGTCAACACCGACGCGTTCAGTATTCAACGCGTCTACAACACCATCTGGACAGGCTTCAAATATGCGGTCAACAACCGGCTCGACGTGATGGGAGCGGTCTACTACGCTTGGCAGAACAACTTCTCGGCCGCGCCGTGCAAGGGTCAGGGCATCCACATCTCGAGCTCCGCCTGCGCTGGGACGTTGGACACCTTCTCGCTCATGGTCGACTATCGACCGGTCAGGCGGATCGACGTCTATGCGGGCGTGGCTCTGTCGAATGTCTACGCGGGCTTGGCGAATGGCTTCCAGGCAACTCAGAACATCGATCCGACCGTGGGCGTGCGGATCAAGTTCTAACCGCCGCTTCCGCCGGGTTTCGGCAGCCGGTCAGAACTCCACCCGGACGCCGATCGTAGGCGCGAAGTTCGTGCGATACAGATAGCCGCTCGCCAGCCCTCCCGTGACTTGCGACCACATGAAGCCGCCATAAGCTTCAACGCGCTTTGCAGGACGATAGCTGATCATCGCGGAGAAGGCGTTGAGCGCGCCGCGGCAGCTCGACGCGGAAAGGCCGCCATCCGTGCAAGGCGCCGTGTTATAGTCGTTCTGGTAGTAATGATAGTAAGCCGCGGCGATGTCGACGTCGTCGCGAATGGCGTATTTCACGCCGGTCCAGAAGACCCTCAGGATCTTGTGCTCGGTGTAAGCCGTCGCGTTCACGAAACCCGCCGGGACGGGATAGTTGCCGATCGCCGTAAATCCGTCGGGATAAGCGTCGCTCGGATTGGCGAACAGAATGTATTCCCAGCCGGCGTAAATGGCCGCCTTCTCGAACTCGTATCGCGCCGCAGCCATCCCGCTGGCTTTGTTGGAAAGGGTCGCCTTGAGACCGTTCAACGGCACGCCGGGAGGCAGGGGATATTGCCCGAAGTTGGAGAGTGAGACGGCGTCCTTGACCTTCTGGCCAACGAGATCCAACGTGAGCGGCCCGAAATGGCCTTCCACCTCGGCCGAGAACGCGCCGTTCGAGCCGTTGCCCTGGTCGAAGCCGCCGAACTGATAGAGCGCGGACAGGCGGAGCGGGCCTGCGTCGACCTGATATTTCACCGACGTGTTGTAGCGGGCGTTCTCGGTGTCTCCCCCGCCCGCGACCGTGCTCGATATGCCGATCACCGAAAACGCCGGCGCCGAGTTCATGGCGTCATATGCGCCGAGACCGTCTAGAATGAGGGAATCCTGCCGGCCGGCGGTCAGGGCGCCATAGGTCGGATGGCTGAGCCCGGCATAGGCCTCGGTGTTGAACAATTGCCCGGCGCGACTGGAATCGCCGTTCGCGGTCTGCTGATCGAGCGGCGTGGTGTTGTTTTGAACGAGCGACTTCGGTCCGTTGGCCCGCTGCAGGGTATAGGGATCAAAGCCGTTCTGAAGGTTGAAGACGAGCGACCAGTCCGAGGCGATCGGCTCCTTGCCCTTGACGCCGAGATACGATTGTCCGAGCCCGTTCGGCGCGATCGTGTAGTGGGATCGGTCGCCATTCTTCTTGATGAGCGTATTGACCCCGTTGGGGTAATTTCCGTTGAACGGGGCGCCATGGGACTCGTAGCCCGCGCCATAGTCGAGCCTGCCGTAAAGCGTGACGCCATGCCAAGCGAGCGGGCAATCATCCGGGTCCGCGATCAGGAAGTCGTAGAGGCTCGCGAAGCACGACGCCGCGGGAGGCGCCGGCGGCTGGACCGGCGCTGGCTGCTGGAGCGGCAAATCGGCCGCGCTCGCGCCCCATGCCCAAAGAGCGACAGACGCGAATGTGGCGATGGCGCTGCTGGCTGCCCTGATCAATCGCGCCCAAGGGAGTTGTTCATGACGGCGGGGATTGTAGCCGCCGATTTTGAGGCCGCCAGCAGCAATGTCGAGCGCGAGGGAGGAACAGCTTGTCTCTCCCTTGGCGCAGTTCGATTGGCTTCCACGCGATCGTCCATCGACGCTGTCGCTGCCTGTCGTCGAGATTTTCCAGGACTGCTCAGCGGCCGGCACGGGCCCATTCCGCCATACACCCCTCACCGCGATCGCGAAAGGCCGGAAGCGCCTGGCGATCCGGGCTTGTCTCTCGAGCTCGGGCCGTGCGGCGGCCTTTACACACGACGGGCGGCGGATTTGCCTTTTGCGGCTTCCGTCGGCACGATATATTCAATAGTATACAACCGGTCAGAGTCTGAGGCCCCGGTGGTTGCGAACACACGGGGTGCGCCCGGATCGGCGCTGCGTGTCGACAGCGGCGACATGCGTTATGAGCCACTCTGGGCGACGATGCGAAAGGTCTGCGTGCAGGCTATTGAGCTTGGGTGGGGAATCCCTGAAAAGACTAGCGATCGCTTTACTGGCGGCCGGACTCGCGAGCTTTGCTCATGCCGCCGACCTGACCACGACGAAAGCGCCCGCCGAAAAGGCCAAGCCGAATTGCTGGGCGAGCGTCTGGGATTGGCTCAATACGTCCGCAGTCGATTGTCCGATCGGCGCCTACGGAATCACGCTCTATGGGACGCTCGACCTCAACGCCGCCTATTTGAACGAGGGCGTCAACAAGAGCCCCGCCGCCGACAAGGTCAATTACTCGATCCAGAGGAACGCTTACGAGAGCAAGTTCCTCGCCGGCTACAACGGCCTCAGCGCCTCGGTGATCGGCCTCAAGATGAAGGAGGACCTGGCGCGCGTGGGCCTGCCGGGCTGGTCGCTGATTGGCGTTTTGGAAGCGGGCGTCAATCCTTATTCGGGCATGTTCCTCAATAGCCCGCGTTCGCTCGCCTATAACAACCCACGTCCCGCCAACGCTTTTCCGTTTCAGAACGCGAACTTCGACGGCAGCCGCGCCGGCCAGTGGGACAACTCGCAAGGCTATCTCGGAATCAGCAATCCCGTCTACGGGACGCTCACCTTCGGCCGCACCAATTCGCTCGCGCTCGACGTGACGTCGGCCTACGATCCCGTTGCCTCGACCGCCTTCTCCACGCTTGGCTTTTCGGCCGCGTTCTCCGGCTTCGGGTCCAGCCCGTCGGTCCGGCCGAACACCGCCGTCACCTATCGTCTGACGTACCAGAACTTCCGGGCGGCCGTTCAGGCGCAGGTCGGAAGCTACGGCATCGGCAATTCAACAAACGGCATGTACCAGGGGCAGCTCGGCTTCGACTTCGGGTCGCTGTCGCTCGATGGCGTTCTGAGCTGGGCGAATGACGCGGTCTCCTTGTCGAGTTTCTCTGGATCGAACATCGCCTGCCTCACGCCGGCCAATTGCTTCATCAATGTGAACAACCAGTATTTCGACCCCAACACGGTCGTCAGGGCGACGCTCTCCAACAATCTCGGCGGCGAGTTGGTGGTTCGGTACAAAATGGATCCGCTGACTTTCTATGGCGGCTGGATCTATGCGCGGCAGATGAACCCCTCCGACGACTTTTTAACGGGGTTCCCGACGATTGCTCAGGGCATCTTCATTCCGCCGGGCTCCTTCAACAAGAGCGGCGTCTACACCAACAGCGCAATCACAGCCAACAACTTCGACATCCAGCGGGTCCTGAACACAGTCTGGTTCGGCGCCAGGTGGAAGATCCGCAGCGATCTCGAGGCGATGGGCGGCTTCTATTATCAGGGGCAGAACAACTTCAACTCGGTCGCCTGCACGGGCTCGGGCGCGTTCATCAGCAGCAGCCGGTGCGCGCGGAAGCCAGACCGGACTGTCGTTCCTCCTTGACTGGAAGCCGGTCAAGCGCGTCGACATCTACGGCGGCGTCCTGGTGAGCAATGTCTATGGTGGCCTCGCCAACGGCTTCTTCTCGACATCGAGCTTCGTGATCCCTGGAACGGCGACGGTTGTGAACGTCAACACTGCGCATACGCAGAACTACGATCCGACGGTCGGCATCCGTATCCGCTTTTAATCAGGACGGACCGCCGCGCCGGATGACGATCAATTCGGCGTGTTGCCGTCGATGCAGCCCTTGTTGCAGTCGTCTTGATCCTCGCTCAGTCCGTCTGCGTCGCCCTTTCCGTTGGGATAGGGTGCGATATGGGGCAAGGCCAAGCCAAACGGCGCAGCCTGAGGGCCTGCGGCAGCAGCGGCTGAAGTCGCGGACGCGGGAGCCGGATTGTGCGCCTCGAAGCGGCGCCCGCGATCGTGCTGGCGGTTATGAACATGGTGATGGACTGAGTGGTGATAGCCACTGGTGGCCCCCGCGACGGGCTCCTGCGCCGCGGCCATCGCCGGGACTGACGCGCAAGCTACGAGCACGACAAACGGCACAGCGATTGACTTCACTTCGACTTCCTCGATCTCGAACACAGCGCCTGGACGCATAATTTAGCGTCGATCTCTTTCACAATCCACCGTGACGAAACCCAATTATATTTATGATCGTGTAAACAATTCACGAGAATAGCTGCTCTCAAAAGATTGCTGCACTCTTTCGAACGACTGGCAAAGGTTCGGCTCGCCGGGCGCCGAACAACGGCGAACCGCCGACCAGGAACGAAGCTTCGCTGCACCGTCCCCGCTGTGCGTGGGTTGCAGTAGATTAAACCGAACCCGTTCGATTCTTACACGTGATGGTGAATTGGGAGAGCGTGTCAGCTGGCCCCATTGTCCGCGGATCCAGTCGGCGGCGAGTTGGCAACGCGATCGTTTCAAGCGTCGCTATGATGAATGCTCAACGCGAACCTTGGGGCCCGGCTGGTCCACCAAGTCGTCAGCGACAACAGAAGGAGCGGGATCGTCACGAGCGCCATGCCGAAGAAGAACAGGGGCCCGGGGATAAACCGCAGACCCGGAATCCAGCGCGACAGCATCAGGGAGATGATTGCGGAGAGCGCCGGTATTAGCAGGAAGAACATTGTGACGTAGCCGTTGTCGTCTTTTGTCGCGGTCAAGGCCATTTGATATGAGACACGCCCCGCGGCGGACGAGGCCAGCGTACCCACAAGCAATAGCAATATTGCCAGCGTCAAGTCCTCGCCAAGGCGCCGTGCTTGGCCAAAGTCCGATGTCACAGCGGCGAGCGGGATCAGAACCGCGGACGACACAATAAAATTAGCCGCGATGGCGGCGGTCTCATCAAAATCAGAGAACCACTGGTAGACGAGCGTTCCACTCAGCGCGAAGAATGCCGGCATTGGCAGGGCGTAAATCCATTTGCTGTGAATGAAGCTGTAGAGAACGTCGTGCGCCAGAACCTTGCTGTCGCCGTCGATCTGACTCCACGCGATGGCCATGGCGCCGCAAAAGCCAACCAGAAAGCAAGCGCAGAACGCGAACGGCGGCGTCGAAATCGATCTCCTCGAGACAACGAACGCGATCAGCGCCGCCCAAAATGGTGAGAGGTTCAAGACGGCCGCCGTGATGATCGGGTGAGTGCTGCTAAGTCCGACATCATACAGGGTGAGTCCGGTCGCCCCGACGAGAAAGATGGCCGCAAGCCTAGGCCAGTTTTTTATGCGAAAAAGGATCGCGGCGAAGTCACGTCGACTGTCTCCTCGCAAGATCAAAAGGGGAATGGAAAACAGCAGAGCGACTTGGGTGAAGGCCATAAAGTCAAGGGACCCAAGCGACCTTGCAGCGAGCGCCGAGAACGGCTCCTGGAAGGACACAAGAACCGCCGTCGCAATCGCGTAGAACGTCCCTAGACGATAGTCGACCGGGCCGCCTGGATCGATGTTCTCCATGATCTAAACATTTCTCCGCACGTCGCTTCATCGCTCGGCTCTGTCAGCGCGCTGTTCCTGAGAGGCCCGCAAAGAATTGCGTGCGCCCGCGTTCAGTTGCTGTCGATGCAGGTCACACAGTCGATGGGCTTCCGGCTAACCCATCCGATTCACGGCAATAATGGGGGTGGGGCTGGGGGGCGGGCCGAGAGGAATATCCTCGCGTGCGTTCAACGACTTACTTGGGCGTTAGTAGCCGATGAACCTGGCAATCTCGTGTCAGCTAAGTAAATAAGTATTTATATAAAAGATTTTATCGATCGACGCATGAACCTGCGATGGTATTTCTCCTAAGGGATCGCGATCAGCGCCAAGTCTTGAATGCCGGAACATCTGACCTGCCTGACGCGCCTCATTCCGCCAGATATGGCGCAAAGCCCGGCGGCTTGGCGCGCGGTTCGGGAGGCACGACCCAACCGCCGCCGAGCGCAAGCATGAGCCCGATATCGGCTGCCATCTGGCGCGTGTGCAGCACGATCGCGAGCCTTTCCGCCTCCAGCGCCGCGCTTTGCGCCGTCACCACGTCGAGATAGGAGGAGGCGCCGTCCCGGTAGAGGGTCAAGGACAGGTCGGCCGCCTTGCGCGCCGCTATCGCCGCCGTGGTTGTCTGATTGTATTCTTCCGCCAGCCACCGCAAGGAGGATAGCTCGTCCTGGACCTCCTTCATGGCGCGCAAAACCGTGGATCGATAGTTCTCCGCCGCCTCGGTGAATTGCGCCTTGGCGATCGCCAGCTCCGCCTGGCGGAGACCCGCGTCGAACAGCGGAATGTCGATCGACGGCCCGATGCTTCCGAACAGATTGTGCGGATTGAAGAGCCTGAAGTTCGTGTCCTGCGTTCCGCCAAGCGCGATGAATGTGAACTTGGGAAAGAAATTGGCGCGCGCCGCGCCGATCTGTTGGCTGGCGCCGGCGGTCAACCGTTCGGCTTGCGCGACGTCCGGGCGGCGCCGCAGCACGTCGGCGGGCACGGCGCCCGGCGGCTTCGGCAACGGCAGCCTGCTTGAGGATCGGGCGACCGAAAAGGAGGCCGCGGACTTGCCGATTAGCGCGGCGATGGAGTTTTCGAGGGTCGCCCGATTCAGCAGAAGGTCGGACAATTGCGCCTCGGCCGAGCTCAGCTGGGCTTGCGCCCGGTCGACGTCGACGGGAGAGACAATATTCGCCGCGAGCCGGTCCTCAGTGAGCTTCAGCGCCGAGCGATAGATGGCGATCGTATCGGAAAGAAGCTTCGCCTGATCGTCGAAACCACGTAGATTGACGTAGTCGCGGGCAAGCTCCGCATGCAGTTCGAGCCTGGCGTCGGCAAGAGCGTCCGCACTCGCCTCAGCGTTCGCGTTGGCCGACGCGACCAAATCACGCACGCGACCCCAGATGTCGACTTCATAGGCTGTTTGCGCTCCGATGACATTGTCTCCGTAGTAGGTCGGCTGGTTCGCCGACCGAAGCGGCCGATTGGCCGACTGCTTGTTGGCAAGAAAGTGAGGGACCGCGTCGACCTGTGGGTAAGCGGCGCTTAGCGCTGCGTTCGCGCGGGCAACCGCTACGTCATTGGCCGCGACGGCGGCCGCGAGGTCCGGGTTGGCTGCATCCACCTGTCCTTGCAGCTCGTTGAGCGTGCGGTCGTGGAAGGCGAGCCACCAGTCGCCGCTCGCCGGAAGCGTTCCGCCCGCCGCCTCATCCTTGAACTTCGACGGCGTCGCGACGGAGGGCGGAGCGTATCGCGGCGCAAAGTCGCACCCGCCGAGCGCAAGCGCGATCGGCGCCGCGAGCCACGCCCGCCAGTTCATTCCTCCTGATCCCGCCCTGTTTGCGCCATCGTCTCGACGCTCCGCGGGCGATCCTTTGGCATCTCCGCCCGCTGTTGTCCGGCCGGCCCTTGCGCCTTCTCCCCAGCCGCTTCCATGACCCGGACCTCCTCGCCCTCGTTGATCGAGTCCGGCGGATTGGCGACAATGCGCTCATCCTGGCTCAATCCCCCAGTCACTTCCACCTCGGATCCAAGGTCGCGCGCGATCCGCACTTTCTTGAGCACGATCCGGTCGTCAAGCCCGAGGGTCGCGACCTCCGGCGCGTTGTCGCGGAACATCAGCGCGTCTGCGGGCAGCGTCATCGCGTTCCGATCTGGCGGAATCTGGAAATGGACCAGGGCGAAGGCGCCCGGAGCAAGCGCGCCATCCTTGTTGTCAGCGATGAGTTCGACCAAGAGGGAGCGCGATTTCGGGTCGATGGCGTGCGCGGTGGCGAGGATGGTCGCCTCGAACGTGCGGTCTGGATACTCCGGCAGTTCGAGGGTCGCCTTCATGCCCTCCTTCATCGCGGCCGCGTAGGATTGCGGCACGGGAACGTAGACCCGCATCTGATGAATGTCGGCCACCGTGAACAAAGCGTCGCCACCATTCGAGTCCGCCCTGACCAGCGATCCCACGTCGATGTTGCGCGCGGTGACCACGCCGTCGAACGGCGCGACGATATTGGCGAACCCCTTGAGCGCCTTCAGGCGGTCAAGGCTCGACTGAGCTGCTTCGACTTCGGCGGCCCTGGCGCTAGAGTTCGCGTCCTTTTCGTCCGCCGCCTGCTGAGACACCGCCGACGAGGCGCGCAACGAATTCCATCGCGACGCCGTCACTTTGGCGAGCGAGAGATTGGCTTTAGCCTTGGCGAATTCGCTTTGCGCGACGGCGATGCGCTGGTCGAGTTCAGGCGTATCGACAACGGCCAGGACATCGCCGCGATGCACCTGGGCGCCGATGTCGGTGCGCCATTCGCGGACATAGCCGCTCACCTGGCCATGAATCGAAGCGGTTTCAAACGCGTCGACGTTGCCGGGAAGAACGAGTTCGCGAGCCTTGCTTCCCTTTTGCGGGGAGACGAGCGCGACCGACGGGACCGCCTGCGCATTGGTCCATTGTTTGAGTTTCTCTTCATCATGGCCGCGTCCGGATATTCCGGTATAGGCGGCGGCGATCGCGCCGACGATGAGCAGCAGGATCGCGCGCCCGGCCTTGACCGGCCGGCTTTCGTCCAGACTGGCCGCAGGTCGCTCGGCTTGAGCCGAACGGCTTGGCGCCGGCGCCGCAGGATGCTCCTCGGCGCCGCGGGCGCGCGCTTCGGGGTTATCCTCCTGGCTCATATGGGCGAGGCCTCAGCGGGAAAGTTGGGCGCGGGTTCGCTCGCCGCCCTCGGTTTGCGTTCGTGGACGAGACGGAACACCGCCGGGACGAACAGCAGCGTCGCCACCGTCGCGCAGATAAGCCCACCGATAACCGCGCGGCCGAGCGGCGCGTTCAGGTCGTCGCTCAGCGCCATCGGCGCCATCCCAATGATCATGGCGAGCGCGGTCATGAGAACCGGCCTGAAACGGGTGAAGCCTGCATCAATCGCGGCGGTCGCGGCGTCAGCCCCGTCCGCCATCCGCTCGCGGGCGAAGGTCACCACGAGAATGCTGTTGGCCGTGGCGACGCCCATGCACATGATCGCTCCGGTGAGCGCGGGAACCGACAAGGTGGTGCGGGTGACGAACAGCACCCAAACGATTCCGGCGAGCGCGCTCGGCAATGCGCTGACAATGACGAGCGGATCCAGCCATGACTGAAAATTCACGACGATCAATAGATAGATCAGCACGACGGCGAGAGCGATGCCGACAAACAACTGCTGATAGGCATAGGTCATCGTGGCGATCTGGCCGCGCATCGCGACCGACGAACCGCGCGGAACGTCCTTGGCGGTTTCGTCCAGAACTTTCTGGATGTCGGCCGACACCGCGCCGAGATCGCGCCCATTGTTGGTCGCGTAAATGTCGAGGACCGGCTGGACCGCGTAATGCGACACCACCGATGGGCCAACGCCACGCTTGATCGTGGCCAGGCCGCCGATGATCTGCGAGGCGTCTTTGGCCGAAGCGGGGATGTTCTCCAGCGATGATAGCGAATCGAGCCAATATTGCGGGGTCTGCGCGACGATCGGATAGGCGACGCCGTTCTTCGGATTGATCCAGAAGGTTGGAGCGACCTTGAAGCTGCCGGACAGGCTTTCCTGCAAGCTCCTTGCGATGTCGCCCTCTTTCAGGCCGACTTGCGCCGCGCGCATTCGGTCGACCTCGACACCGAGCGTCGGATTGTTGAACGCCTGCTGGATTTGGGCGTCGGCAACGCCGGGGACGCGTGAGATTTTGGCCAAGAGCCGGCTCGCGTAAGCATGGTTGGCGGCAAAATTGGAGCCGAAAATCTGCACATCGACCGGCGCCGGAAGCCCGAAATTGAGAATTTGCGATACGATGTCCGCCGGCAGAAAGGCGAATGTCGCCCCCGGGAACGAGCTCGGCAAGGTCTCGCGCAGCTCCCGTACGTAACCCTCCGTCTCACGTTCGAAGCCCGGCTTGACCGTGATCGAAATATCGGCGTCGCCCGGACCGACTGTTCCCGAATTGTTGTAGGTCGAATTGATTCCGCTGACCGGCAGTCCAATGTTGTCGACGAGAGGACCGAGCGCCTCTGGGGGAATCACCCGGCGGATCGCCGCCTCGACCTTGTCGCAGAGGATCGCCGTCTGCTCGATTCGCGTTCCGGTCGGCGCGCGAACGTGAAGCTTGAGCTGCGTGTTGTTCGTGGCGGGGAAGAAGTTTTGCCCGAGAGACGGGGAGAGCGCGAACGAACACGCCACCGCCGCGAAGAAGCCGACGATGAACTTGCGGCGAGCCCCAAGCGCGGTCACAAGCAGCCGCCGGTAGTACTCGCGCATCGCGGCGAACCGGAGTTCGAACGCCCGCTGAAAGCGAACGAACGGATTGCGAGTTGCCGCCGCCGGCGTTTCATGTCCGCCGGCCGCGTGGTTGGCGAGAAAAAAGCGCGCCATGGTGTTCAAGAGGGTGCGCGAAATGATGTACGAGCCGAAGAGCGCGAAAATCACCGCTTCCGCCATCGGGCGGAAAAGATAGCCGGCGACTTCGCTCAGGCCGAACATCGGCACAAAGACAATGCAGATGCACAAGAGCGACACGGTCGCCGGAAGCACGATCTGGCCCGCGCCGTCCATGATCGCCGACTCGATGTCCTTGCCCTGCTCCAAATGCCAGTTGATATTTTCGGTGGTCACCGTCGCATCGTCGACGAGGATACCGACCGCCAGCGCAAGCCCGCCGAGCGTCATGACGTTGAACGTCTGCCCGATCGCCGCGAGCGCGGCGATCGACGTCAGGATCGCCAGCGGAATTGAAATCGTCACCATGAGCGTCGATCGCCAGCTGCCGAGGAAGACGAGGATCATGAGCCCGGTCAGCGCCGCGGCGAGGACGCCCTCGAAAATCACCGAATTGATGGCTGCGTTGACGAACGGCGCCTGATCATTGATCGTGTTCAGTTTCAGGCTCGCCGGCAGGGTTTCCTTGAGCCTTGGAAGCAACGCCTTGACGCCATTGATGACGTCGAGCGTCGAGACCGTCCCGGTCTTCAGGATGGTCATCAGGACGGCGTTCTTGCCGTCGACGCGCACCATATTGATTTGCGGCGGCGAGCCGAAATGCGCGTAGGCGACGTCGCGAACGAACACCATCGTTCCGTTGACGACTCGGATCGGCAGGTCATTGAGCTTGGAGAGCTCGGTCGGTGAGCCGTTGAGGTTGACGACATATTCGAAGTCGCCCACCTTCTCCGTGCCTACCGGTGTGACGATGTTCTGACGACCGATCGCGTCCACCACATCTTCGGCCGAGAGTCCGTAGGCTTCCAGCTTCTCCTGATTGATGTCGACCTGGACCTGAAGAATCTTGCCGCCGTAGGGCGAGGGTATCGCCGTGCCCGCGACCTGAGCCAATTGAGGGCGGATGAAATTCTGCCCTGCATCCTGCAATTGTTCTTGCGAAAGCCTGTCGCTCGACAACGCCAATTGAATGACGGGGACGCTCGAGGCGTCGAAGCTGAGCACATACGGAGGAGTGATTCCCTGCGGCAGATATTTCAGAACGGTCTGCGAGGCGGCCGTCGTCTCGGCGAGCGCGGCGTTGATGTTGACGCCGCGCTGGAAGAAGACTTTGACCACGCCATATCGGGGCAGCGACTGGGACTCGATATGCTCGATGTCGTTGACTTGCGAACTGAGGGTCCGTTCGTAGTAGTAAATGACCCGTTTCGACATGTCGTCGGCAGGCAATCCGTCGTAGGTCCAAACCACTGCGACGACCGGAATGCCGATGTGCGGGAAGATGTCGACTGGAGTCTTGATCGCCGCTCCGACGCCGAAGATGACGATCAGCATCGCCATGACGACGAAGGTGTAGGGCTTGTTCAGCGCTACTCGAACGATGGCGAGCATGGGTCCCAGGGGAGGCGCAGCGACGTTGGATGAACGCGCACAAAATCGCCGCGGCAAACGTAGTCGGTCGGCCGCGGCAATGACCGAGACCTATACCCGCTGGGCGCCCTCGCTTACATTAAAATATAATTTTTTGTTCTCCGGCGCTTGTCGGCAAGCGCGCCCCACGACGATGCTGCGCCAGTCTCCCTGTCGCGGGACGGGTCGCCCGCAGTTCGAAACGCGCGCCGGGGTTATTGTCTTCGACCGTCAGTTTAAGGCCGTGAAGGATGGCGATCGTCTCGGCGATGCTGAGACCGAGCCCATGCCCCGCCGACTCGCCGCTCCGTTCGCCGCGATAGAATCGCTCGAAAATCCTCGTACGTTCCTGCGGCGGCACGCCGACGCCCGTGTCGCTCACGCACAGGAAGGGACGCTCGTTGACCGTCCGCGCTTCGATCCGGATTGCGCCGCCCTGGGGGGTAAACTTGATCGCATTGTCGACAAGGTTCGATACGGCCTCGCGCATGAGATCCTGGTCGCCGCGAATCGAGACCGGCTTCGTGGCGTCGACGACCATCGTCACGCCCTTCGACTCGGCCAGCGGCTCATAGAAATCGAACACCTCGGCGCAGATCGCGCCAAGATCGAAGTCCTTGAGGTGCGACTCTCGCGCATGATTTTCGACCGCGGAGATGCGCAGGATGGCCGAGATTGCCGTGGACACCTTCTCGATTTGCGCCAGGGCGGCCTCCATCGCCACGCGCATTTCTTCAATCCCGGCGTCATTGTTGAGCGCGCGTTCGATCCTGGCGCGGGCGACGGCAAGCGGAGTGCGCAGATCGTGGGCGATGTTGTCGCCTACGCTCTTGAGCCGGTCGAGCAGGCGCGCGATTTCGTCGAGCATGAGGTTGACCGCGCGCGCTATCTTGTCGATCTCGTCGTCTTCGCCGGCGACCGGCAAACGCGAATCGAGTTCGCCGTTCATGATCCTGGCAATGGCATGGTGAACGCGCTCCAGGCGCCGCGATGCTCGCCGCGCGAAAAACGCGCCGATCGTTAAGCTCAGCAAGATCGTGGGAAGGAGTGCGATCGTCAGCGCATGCAGCAGAGTCTCCTGCAGGTCGTAGTCCTCCCGCAGGCTGCGCCCCAGCAGAAGAACACCTCCATCCGCGCGGCGGGTCGCAACAAAAATAGTCGGGTCTTTGTCACCGAATGGATCCGGCAGAAAATCTTCTGCAACAAAATGCGCTTTGGCGTCGGTCGGAATTCGCGGCATGATCCGCACGTTTCCGAAGATCACCTTGCCCTTGGGATCGAGCAGCGCGACAAAATCCAGACGGCGGATATCCCGCGTCAGGCGCAGCTCCAACGCCCTGCGCAGATCGGCCTCGCTGTCGCCGACGCTCTTGGCCGCCTCGTCGACAAGAATTGCGCCGACCTGAGCCATGTTGGCTCGGGACACTTGCACGTAGATGAATGCGAAGACGGCGGCCGTCGCTATCGAGATCGCCAGAGAGAAGCCCAGCGCAAGGCGAAACGCGCGGGCGTTGAAGACTTCAGCGGTCCACATTCAGTTTGAAGCCGACCGCGCGGATATTGGTGATGAAGCGTCGCGCGTCGGCGGGGTCGAGCTTGCGCCGCAAGTTGCCGATCTGGACGTCGACCACATTGGTCTGCGCCATGAAGTTGAAATTCCATACGTCCTCGAGCAGCATCGCCCGCGTGACGATCTGGCCCGGGCGGCGCATGAAATATTCCAGTAAGGCGAATTCCCGCGGCAGGAGATCGACCGGTTCGCCGTCGCACTGCACGGTGCGCTCAATGAGATCCATCTCGATCGCGCCGACCTGCAGTCGCGACAATCTGGCGTCGCCGCCGCGCCGCAGAAGCGCTTCGACCCGCGCCGTCAATTCCCGGATGTCAAACGGCTTCACCAGATAATCGTCGCCGCCTGCCTTCAGGCCATTGATCCGCTCGTCGACCGAAGAGAGGGCGCTGATCACAAGGGCAGGCGTGGTGTTGCCTTCGGCGCGCAGCGATTCGATGATCGAAAGCCCGTCCTCGCCTTGCAGCATGCGGTCGAGGATCAGAACCGCCACGCCCGAACGCGCTTGTCGCAATCCATCGTCAACCGTTTCCGAAAGCTGGACCGCGTGACCGCCCGCCTGGAGTTCGAGCCGTATCTCCTCGGCGAGATCAGGCTCATCTTCGACGACCAGCACCGAGGCGCCGACCATGCCCTCCGCCGGCCGATTGGTCTGCCCCATCTTCTTCTCGGAAGGCGAAATGGTCATTGCTTTGTTTTCAAACGCCACCTCTGGAAGACGTTTCACCTGCAAGAGGGCGCGAAAAGGGTTGAGCGGCGCTCGTGGGACTGCTGTTCCCAACCGCCCAGCGCGCCGTTCCAACGGTCAAAATTGCTCGTACACCAGCCTGCCGCGGTTCCGATCGTTTGAGCGCGATTTTCAACCGCAGCCTCCGCCCAATAGCACGGGCGCGTCTTGGCGCTCGAATAAACTTTTTTTGACCGTTCGCGACCGTTTGTCGCCAAGTTGTAACATTGCCGCGCTACCCGTCGATTGTCGCAAATCATGTTGACCGGCGCGTCCTTAGCTGACCGCAAGTCGTTCGCGCGCCTGCTAGGCTATAGCACCTCCAGGAATCCCGTTTGCTATAGTCTGCCATCAGCATCGGCTGTGATTAATTTGCAACAACCCTGAAAAAGACGAGAAAGCGGCAAACTTATAGTTTGTCTGTGACGATTTCCGTCGTTAGCTTTACCGACATATCGGAATCTGGCTGCGCCAAACAAGGTCGCGGCGACAGAAATACGTTCGAACTCGCGCTGCGGCTTCGGATGCACCTTGAGGGGGCAGCCTGGGCGAGTCAGTCGCAACGGAGGAACGCGATCCGCTCAGGCGGGGACGGGTCGGTGGAATTGAGCAGCGCGGACCGGCGTCGATTTCGGTCCGACCATGGGATGGGGATGCAAATGAAAAAGCTCGGTTTGGTCTTGGCGATCGCGGTCGCCTCCGTTGGCGCGGCTCGCGCCGCCGATCTCCCGACCAAAAAGGGAATCGCCCCGGCGCCAGTCAACTGCTTCGCAAGCGTCTGGACGTGGCTAAACTCGACCGCCGCTGATTGTCCCCTGAGCTGGGGGCCGTTCACCGTATACGGGACCTATGACGTTGGCATCGGCTACGAAAGCAACGGCGCCCCCTACACCGCAGCGTGGAATAACGGCGTGAACAGCTTTGTCACCAAGCAGAGCTATGGCGCCAAGTGGCTGTGGACGCCGAACGGCCTCAGCCAGTCGGTCGTCGGCATCAAGATGAGCCAAGCGCTCGGCTGGGGTTGGTCGCTCATCGGCACCGTGGAGCTTGGGTTCAATCCCTATTACGGCTATCTTGCTGACGCTCAGCGGTCGCAGGTGCAGAACAACGGCAAGGCGCTGACGCTGCAGGGCGCCAACGCCGATTCGAGCCGCACCGGGCAGTGGGACAACTCACAAGCCTTCGTCGGCCTCAGCAACAAGACGTACGGCACGCTGACCGTGGGCCGCGTCAACACGCTTGTCGCTGGACGCGATCAATTCCTACGATCCGATGGGCGGCTCCTACGCCTTCTCGCCGCTCGGTTTCTCGGGCTCATACGCCGGGTTCGGCGACACCGAAGCGGCGCGCGCCAATACGGCGGTCAAATATCGGGTCGACATTCCTGAACCCTCGTTCTACGGGGCGAATTTCCGCCTCGGCGGCTTGGTGCAATGGGGCGGTTTCGACCAGGGCAACGGCACCAACGGCCTCTACCAAGGCCAGGCTCGGCGCTGACTTCAACTTGTTCAAGGGGTCCCCGTACGGCGGCGTCCTGTCGATGGACTTCATCGGCAGCTGGGCCAAAGACGTCGCGAACATGGGCACCTTCACTGGAAGCTGCGCTACGCTGACCAAGGGAGCGTTCGCCGGTCAAACCGCCTGTACGTCTGGCATTCCGATGTTTTACGGCAACAATGACTTGCAAGCGACGCTGTCAAACAACACCGGTTTCTTGTTCACCGCAAAGTACAAGGTGCAGGCTCTGACCGTATTCGGCGGCTACGGATGGTATAAGCAAGCCAACCCAAGCGACGACTACCTGAATGGTTTCAGGACGATCGGCGGCTGGGATGTTCCTGCTACGATAGTGTCGACAAACCCCGCCATCAAAAAGCTGTTTCCAACCGCATGGACCAATTACACCAACTTCACTGTCAACAGGATCGCCCCCTACTTCTGGCTCGGGGCTAAATACGCCATCACGCCACAGCTCGACGTGACCGGCGCCTATTACTATCAACAGCAGACCGACTTCAACACTGCGCCCTGCACCTACGGTAACACCACCTTTGTCCGACCTGATGGCAACAAGCTGGTGGTGAACCGAATCAGCAGCAGCAAATGCGCTGGCACGCAGGACGCGTTTTCCGCCCTCATCGACTATCGCCCCGTCAAGCGCGTCGACCTTTACGCCGGCCTGATGGTGTCAAATGTTTATGCCGGGTTCGCGAACGGGTTCCAAGCGACCCAGAACATCGCGCCGACTGCCGGTCTCCGCATCAAGTTCTGACCTCTCGCTCCCCGACCCCGGTCGCGGCGGCCTTTTGCGCCATCCGGCCGGGTCGCTTGGCGTGACGCCTGCGCGCCCGTCTCGGAATTGTAATATATAAGCTTCGGTTTGCTAGCGCTTAGCGGGAATAAACTCCCGCTTCGGTTGTATCCGCGGCTTAGGGCTGGGTCGCGAGGACGCCCGGTGTTGCCGGTCTCGGCCGGTCAAGCGAGGGCCAGCCGCAGCATTTGATAGGAGTAGGGCGGCAGTCCGGCGGTCAGCCGGTCGTCCCTGACCTCGGCGCCCGCCCCCTTCTTTGGCGTAACCGCGAAGGGCGCGGCCAACGTGTTCACGGCTTCGAGGTCGGCGTTGGTCATCACCTGGTGGTCTGTGATCTTCGCCTTGCCGAATCCTTGCAGGTCGAGTTCGAGGTCGAGCTTTTCGGAGGCATGCCGGTTGACGGCGAAAAACGTCAGGGTGCGGCCCGCTTCGTCGTGAACGCCGGCGATGTCGAGATACGGGACGTTGTCGGCGACCTGCGAATCATAACCCGGCGACTGGACGCTGAGCTGAAGCGCTTCGCCTCGCCCGTAAACGGAGGCGAAGAGATAGGGATAATAGGTTGTCTGGCGCCAAGCGGCGCCGCCGGGCTCGGTCATGATCGGGGCGATGACGTTCACCAATTGCGCGATGCAGGCGATTTTCACCACATCCGAACGGCGGATGAAGGTGTTGAGGATACAGCCGACCTGGAGCGCATCCTCGAAATTGTAGATGTCCTCGAGTAACCGCGGCGCATGCGGCCAGCCTTTGGCGCCGCCGAGGATCTCTCGATCCTGCACGTTGGAATGATACCAGACGTTCCATTCGTCGAAGGAAATCGTCACCCGCTTCCGGCTGCGTTTGTTGGCGCGGACAACTTCGATCGTCGAGGCAATGGTGTTGATATAGGCGTCGAGCTTGGCGTTAAGCGCGAGATATTCGGCGGGATTCTTGGCTCGATTGGCGAAATACATGTGCAAGGAGATGTGGTCGATCGCATCATAGGTGTGCTCGAGGACGATGCGCTCCCACTCGGGATAGGTTTTCATATCGGCATTCGACGAGCCGCAGACGATGAGCTCGAGCGAACGGTCGAAAGCCCGCAGCGTCTTCGCCACCTCGTTGGCGAGGCGGCCATATTCATCGGCAGTCTTGTGGCCGACCTGCCAAGGCCCGTCCATCTCGTTGCCGAGACACCAGTGCTTGACGCCAAACGGTTCGGCGCGGCCATGCGATTTGCGCAGGTCGCCCCATGCGCTGCCCGTTGGACCGTTCACGTATTCAACGAAATTGCGCGCCTGATCGAGGCCGCGCGAGCCGAGATTGATGGCCAGCATCATCTCGGTTCCCGCCGATTGGCACCACTGGGCAAACTCGTGCACGCCAACCTGATTGGACTCCGACGTATGCCACGCGAGGTCGAGGCGCGTCGGCCGCCTCTCGCGCGGGCCAACCCCATCTTCCCAATTGTAGGCCGAGACAAAATTGCCGCCGGGATAGCGAACGATTGGGACCTTGAGCTCGCGAACGAGGTCGATGACGTCCTTGCGCATCCCGTTCGCGTCGGCGCTCTTATGGTCCGGCTCGTAGATCCCCGTGTAGATCGCCCTTCCCAGATGCTCGAGAAAGGCGCCGTACAAGCGATCGTCGATTGCCGCGATCTTGTAGTCCCGATTGGCGATAACGGACGCGCGCATCGTTCCTCTCACTCAATATCAAGAAATACGATTCATTGGGGCCTCTGGCGCGCGCTCTGTCAAGCGCAGCGTCAAAACCAAGAAGCGGGGCTTTTGCCAGAAGAATGCTGGAGGACAGCCCACCGATAAGCCCGCATCCAATCGAATTTTCCCGGGCCGTTCGATTCCTCTATATCAAATTCGCGGATTGAAAAATCCTTGGCGCCTCGCGCTTTCCCCGCTACCATTCCGCTCAAGGCTTCCGGAGGCGCGGATGCGACCCGAGGGTCTGCGACAGGAAGCCGCCGGGCCATTTTTTGGGAGGAAGTCGAAATGATCCGCAAAGTCCTGTACGCGACACTGGCGACGCTTGGCGCTGACTGTCGGCGCGGCGCGCGCCGAAGACACCATCGTGTGGTGGGATTTTCTCAGCGGCGGCGACGGCGTTCGCATGAAGACGATGCTCGACGAGTTCAACAAGGAGCACGCCGGCAAGGTCAAGATCGACGCGACCACGCTCGAATGGGGCGTGCCGTTTTACACCAAGGTGCAGACCTCGACTGCGGTCGGCCAGGGCCCCGACGTCATGACCTATCATGAATCGCGCATGCCGCTCGGCGTCTCGACGGGCGTCTTGAGCGAACTCAAGCCCGACGAGCTCGCCGCCGCCGGCATTAAGGCGAGCGACTTTGGGCCCGCCAACTGGAAGGCCGGACAGGGCCCCGACGGCAAGCAATACGGCGTGCCGCTCGATATTCACTCGATCATCCTTTACTACAACAAGGATCTTTTGAAGAAGGCCGGGCTGCTCGGCGACGACGGCAAGCCCAAGGGTCTGGACGGCGCCGAGAATTTCAACGCGGCAATCAAGAAGCTGACCGCGAACGGCGTCTCCGGTCTTTCGATCCCCAACGACGGGGGCACTGGCTGGCGCATCTTCTACACGCTGCTGAACCAGCAGGGCGGCGAGTTCTTCAAGGACGGCAAGTTCCTCGACGGCGACAACCTCGCTAAGGCGACCAAGGCGCTCGCCGAGATGCAGTCTTGGACGAAGAGCGGCTCGGCCCCGGCGAACACCGAATATCCGGCCTCGATTGCGCTCTTCACATCCGGCAAGGCGGCGATGCACATCAACGGCGTTTGGGAAGTTCCGACGATGGTCGACCTCGCCAAGAAAGGGCAGCTCTTCGACTGGGGCGCGATCCAGATTCCGGTCTTCTTCGCCCAGCCAGCGACCTGGGCGGATTCGCACTCCTTCGCAATCCCCGACCGCAAGGGCAATCCCGTGAGCCCGGAGAAGCGGAAGCTCGTGCTCGACGCGATCCACTGGTTCAACGCGCACTCGCTTGAGTGGGCCGGCGGCGGCCACATCCCCGCCTACCTGCCGGTGCAGGAGAGCGCGGAATACAAGGCGATGAAGCCGAACTCCGACTACGCATCGCTCGCCAAGACGGCGGTGTTCGATCCGGTCTCGGTGCTCGCCGGCGTCGCCTCGCCCGTCTATGACGCGTCGGGCAATTATATGATTCCGGCGATGATGGGCGACATCGCGCCCGACGAGGCGGCCAAGAAGATCCGCGATGAACTGCAGGCCCTGGTGAAGTAAAAGGGCAACGAGCCATCCTTCCAGTCGGGTCGCGCGCGGCTCGGCTGGAGGAAGGCGCGAAACGCGAGACCGCCCTTGGGATGCTAAGCAGCCGGCGCAGCGAATATCTGACAGCCGCAGTCCTGATGGCGCCGTTCGTCGTCATCTACGGCGTCCTGTTCGTCTATCCGACGCTGCGGACGGTCGTTTACTCGTTCACCGACGCCCCGTTGATCGGCTCGGGCCAATGGGTGGGTTTCAGAAATTACGTTCGCCTGTGGTCGGAACGGTTTTTCTGGGTCGGGATCTGGAACACGTTCTATTTTGTCGTTCTAACAACGATCCCGACGACAATCCTGGCGCTCCTAATCGCTCTCGGAGTCAACCGCCTCAAGGGCTGGACGCAGAGCGTCGTGCTAGCCGCCTTCTTCCTGCCCTACATACTGCCGGTCTCCGTCGTCACCCAGATCTGGAGCTGGATGCTCGACAAGGATTTCGGCATCGCCCAATACGCGATCATGCCGCTCAATCACGGGCAGCGTCTCTCGATCTTCCGCACAGCGGCATATTTCATGCCGGCGGTCGCCTTCATCACCGTGTGGTGGCTAGTCGGATTCAGCGTGCTGCTCTTCATCGCGGGACTGCGCAACATATCGAGCGAAATCTACGAGGCCGCCGAGCTTGACGGCGCCGGACGCTGGCTCATCTTCCGTCGGATCACCTGGCCTTTGATCTGGCCGGTGACTGTGCTCGTTTTCACCATCCAGCTCATCCTGCAGCTCAAGCTCTTCGACCAGGCCTATTTGCTGGGGAACGGCGCGAGAGAAGAAATCAACATGGGGATGGTTCAGTTCATCTACAAACAGGCGTTCCAGCTCAACAAAGGCGGGCTCGGCGCGGCTGCTTCGATGATCCTCTTCGTCGTCATTGTGGCGGTTTCGGTTCTGCAGTTCCAACTGCTCAGGGTGCGCGGTCGGCGATGACCGATTCCGTCGAACTTGCATCCGCTCTCTCCCCTCCCGCCGCCTCGCGGCGCCTCGCGCGACTGCGCAAGCTCGACCTCGCGGGTCTCATCATTACGGTCGCCACGCTCCTCCTCGCGATCCTGTGGGCGTTTCCGCTCTATTGGGGCCTCGTCACCACCTTCAAGCCGGAACCGGAAGTGGTCCGAGAAGGCGTCAATCTGTGGCCCGAGCACTTCACCTTCGAGAACTACCTGCATGTCATCCTGCAGACCAAGCTCGGCGTCTGGTATCTCAATTCCCTCGTGACCTCGGGCGCGGTCACCGTCATTGTCATCATCATGGCGGCGGGCGCCGGCTATGCGATCTCGCAACTCGACTTTCCGGGCAGGCGCCTGTTCTGGTGGATGATTCTGGCGAGCTTCATGGTTCCTATCCCGGCGCTCATCATCAACCACTTCGTCATCATGAGCCAGTTCCGCTGGATCAACACCTGGGCCGCCGTGATCGCGCCGCAGCTCATCGCGCCGGTCACGGTCATCATCTACAAGCAGTTCTTCGATTCGGTGCCGAAGGATTTCCGCGAGGCGGCGGCGATGGACGGCGCGAACGAGTTCCAGATTCTGTTTCGCGTCTTCCTGCCGATGAACTGGGGCATCACGACCGCTCTCGCCATCATCACTTTCATCGCGGCGTGGAATCTGTTTCTCTGGCCGTTCCTCGCGGTGACGGAGCAGAATATGATGAACATCACCGTCGGCATTACCCAGGTTCATGACGCCTTCGGCGTCCAATATGCGCGCGAACTTGCGGTCGCGATGATGGCGGCTCTGCCGGTCGCGGTCGTCTATCTCATTTTCCAGCGACGGGTCACACAGGCCATCATGCTGTCGGCCGGAATCAAGGGATGAGCGCAGGCGGCGCAACGAACGGGAGCGAGGCCGCCACCGGCGCGCCCCATGTCGAATTAAGGCGGGTGACGAAGCGCTACGGCGCGGTCACCGCCATCTCCGATCTCAGCCTCGTCGTCGACAAAGGCTCGTTCACCGCGCTGCTCGGCCCGTCCGGCTGCGGCAAGTCGACGCTGCTGAGGATGATCGCCGGACTGGAAGAGATCACCGCCGGCCAGTGCTTCATCGACAATACAGACGTAACCGACGTGCCGCCGGCGAAGCGGCGCATCGCCATGGTGTTCCAGTCCTACGCCCTCTACCCGCATATGACGGTGAGGCAAAACATCGCCTTCTCGCTCTCCGTCGCCGGCCAGCCGAAAAGGATTCAAAACGAGCGGGCGCTCGAGGTCGCTCGCATCCTAGAGCTCGAACCCTATCTCGATCGTCGTCCGGCCGAGCTGTCGGGCGGCCAACGCCAGCGGGTGGCGATCGGCCGGGCGCTCGTGCGCAAGCCCGAGGTTTTCCTGTTCGACGAGCCGCTTTCCAACCTCGACGCGAAACTGCGTGTGCAGATGCGCCTTGAACTGGCGAAACTCCATGCCGAGCTCGGCACGACGATGATCTATGTGACGCATGACCAGACGGAGGCGATGACTCTCGCCGACAAGATCGTCGTTCTCGACAAGGGCGTCATCTCGCAGACCGGCTCGCCGCTCGAGCTCTACAATGCGCCAGCAAACAAGTTTGTCGCCGCCTTCATTGGCTCGCCGGGCATGAATTTTTTTAGCGTCGACGTTGCCGCGATGAACGACCGAACGGCGAGCGTCGTCCTGCCTGGCGGTCGCACAGCCGAGATCGGCGTCAGTGCAAGCGCCGGCGCCCGGCTCGGTCGAGCTCGGCGTCCGGCCGGAGCATCTCGTCATCGTCGACCGCAACGACGCTCATGTCGCCTTCGCAGGCGCCATCTCGATCATCGAGCGTCTCGGCAATTCGACAATCCTCTACGTCGATACGCCAGCGGGTCAACTGATCGTCGAAGGCGAAGGCAATCTCGAGGCGACATCGGGTGAAACCGTCGGCCTTAGGCTCAACGAGAACCACGCGCGTCTATTCGGCAAAACGGGGGTGGCGCTCTGATTGGCGCAGGCGCGTCGACGCCCTTGCGCCTACGACTCGGTCGTGAGTTCTCAGCACGATGTCTTGATCGTAGTTGCCGAACCCGCGACCGAAGATGTTGACGCCGCCCGGATGGCGCGCGTCCGGTTTGACCTCGATCCGAACCCGGATCGAATGGTGGGCGGACAAGTCGAGATCTTTCGAGGTCAGCGACGAGATCCTGACGCCGTCGACAAAGGCGCCGTCGGACGTCGCTCTCCAGCTCTTCAGCATCCCGTACTGACTGCCCTTCAGCTTCCACCAGTCCGGCGTATAGAGACCGCGCTGATCGCCGAAATCTCCCGGACTGGTCCAGACGCCGAGCTCGCGCCCATTGACCGCGACGGTGATGTCGGAGGGCCAGTCGGAAGCGGTCCCGGGAACCTCGGATGACAGTTCGAGCGAGACCTCGAGCGCGGTGATGGCCTTCTCGACGTGACGAGCGTTGTTGGGAAACTGGTACTCGACGAAGCCGCGCGTGAACCACATGAGGCCGGCATTCATTCGATCGGGATCAAGGAACGTCCCCGGCACGTCGAGGAGGCCGATCACTCCCTTTGGCGAGCAAAGGCCGCAAGGCGCGCTCACCTCGCAGCTTGTGTAAAGCCCGATCGGCATCGCGACTTCGATTGCGTTGGCGCTAACGCCGCTCACATCGTCGCGAAGCATCACCAGCACCTCGTCAAAGGCGGAGAAGCAGAGCTTCTGATGACCCTTCCGACCTTTCCGCGTTTCCGTCCGAATGAGGCCGGCGTCCTCGAGGATTCGCAGGTTGGACGAGACCGTCGATTGCGGCAGGTTCAAGGCTTCGGCAATGTCGTTGACGTTGACGCCTGGCCGGCGATGCAGCAGACGCAGCACTCGCGCCCGCGCCGGGGAAGCCAATCCGCGCAGCACGTCCGGACGTTCCGTTGGATCAATCACGAGGAAGTTGCGCGACATTCTCCGCCCAGCTCATATTTGCAGCTTTGTATCAGCTTTTCGGATGGTTTGATATGAGGGGTCGGCGTTGGGTCCCGCTCTTCATTCCCTCGGAGCCCCTTCATGGACACTAACCTGCCAGGCCGCCGCGAGACCCTCCCGCTCGACGGCCTTTGGGATTTCGAGTTCGAGGGGCCGACCGTCTGTTTCCCAGGCGAAGGCCACACAATCCGCAGCCCCGGAATCTGGCAGACCCAGTTTCCGGCCTTGCGCAACGCGCAGGGGACCGGACGCTATCGCCGCGGCGTGCAGATCCCAGCGGACTGGGCGGGAAACAGCATTCATCTTGTCCTGGAAGGGGTCTTCCACGAGTCGGTGATCCTGGTCGACGAGACGGCGGTTGCCGTTCATGGCGACGGCTGGACGACGATCGACGTTGATCTGACGGAGGCGCTCGGCGGCAGAACATCGTTCGTGCTCGGCGTCGATGCTCGGGTCCCCGACGACCGCAATGGCGGCCGCTTCAGCCAATCGCTTGCCGCCAAGCAGGACTGGTACGGGGTTCAAGGCGGAATCTGGAAGCCGGCGCGGCTCGAGGCGCGGCGCCCAATCCACTTCGCCAAAGCCTCCGTGCGAACGTCGTTCGATCTCAAGGCGGGCGTTGTGTCGATGAGCGGCGCGCTATCACGCGACGCCGCCGAGACGACCCTGCAGGCCACGCTTTCGCGCGGCGGCGAATTCGCCACACGCGTGATCCACCCTTTTCAAACGGGCCGATTTGACGCCGTGCTGGCCCTTCCCGACGCTGAGCCATGGTCGCCGGACACGCCCAATCTTTATCATCTCCTGATCGAACTCATCGTTGGCGGCGTAACCGTCGATGCGATCGAAAGAGCTGTGGGATTTCGACAACTCGAAGCGCAAGACGGCAAGCTGTTTCTCAATGGCCAACCGTTCATGATGGTTGGCGCCCTCGATCAGGACTGGCATCCCGAGGAGGAATGCCGTCCGCCCACCGCCGAGTTTCTGGAGGAGCGCTTCGCCAACGCCAAGGCGATGGGCCTCAACACCCTACGCTGCCATGTCAAGATTCCTGACCGGCTCTATTTCGATCTCGCTGATCGCCTCGGCATGATCGTCTGGCTCGACATGCCCTACTCGCAATTCCTTGCGCCTTCGACACGCGAGGAATTGCGCCGCGTGTTCCAAACGTCGGTCGCGACCCACGCGCATCATCCCTCGATCGCAATCTGGACCCTGTTCAACGAGGGTTGGGGCATCGATCTGGACGACAATCCGGATGACCGGCGCTGGCTGATCGAGACCTTCGACTGGGCGAAGCCCCTCGTCCCCGACAGCCTGCTTATCGACAACTCCCCCTGCTTCCCGCGCAACTACCACCTCAAAACCGACATCGAGGATTTCCATTGGTACAACGGCTTCCCCCATCAGAACGAGGCTTTCGCGGCGACGACCCGCGCCTTCGCGGGTCGCGCGGGGTGGACCTTCTCCCCGCATGGCGATGCGGCGCGCCGCGGCGACGAGCCGCTGATCTGCTCGGAGTTCGGCGTATGGGGATTGCCTCATCCTCGTGAGATCCTGGAGCCGGACGGAAGCGAACCGTGGTGGTTCGAGAGCGGGCACGACTGGAATCAGGGCGCCGCCTATCCCCACGGGATCGAAACGCGCTTTCGCGACGCTGATCTTGCGCGAGTCTTTGGCGACCTCGACGGCTTTGTCAGCGCCGCGCAGGAGCTTCAGTTTCGCGCGCTCAAGCGCCAGATCGAGACCCTGCGTTGGGAACGGCAAATCTCCGGCTACGTCATCACAGAGCTCAATGACACCCAGTGGGAGTCGAATGGTCTCATGGACGTTCGCAACCGCCCGCGCGCTTTTGCCGGAAGGTTGGCCGAACTGCAACGACCATGGCTTGTCATCGCGCAGACCCCGCGTACGGCCGTCCACGCTGGCGAGCGGTTTGAAGTGTCGGTGCGGCTCGCCGGCGCCGCAGAACCGCCGGATGGCGCGCAGCTCGCGTGGCGTTTCGCCAGTGAGTGTGGCAAGGCAGCGCTTGGATCCGATCCGAGCACGATCGCGATCTCCGCGGGCGCGGCCGACGTGATCGCTATCGTTCCTCTCGAACTCGAGGCCCGCGACGGCAAGGGACGCATGCTCTCCCGCAACACGCTCGAACTTTGTGTCGTCCCATCGCTCGACGGCGCTGCGCTCTCGCTGTTCCCTCTCGACGCCGCGGCCTCGAGCGCGCTCGCCGCCATCGGCTGGCCAAACCGCACCGCAACGGCCGAGGGAGCCGACGTTCTCATCGCGACGCGCCTTACAACGGCGATCCGCGCAGCCCTCATCGCGGGCCGCAAGGTTTTGCTCATCGCCAATTCCGCCGACGCCCTGGTCGACCCAGAACGGACATTGCCGTTCAACGACCGGCACAATTTCCCCTCGATGCTGCTGCGCGAGCGCGCCGGAACGCCCTGGGACGGGCAATGGATGGGCGCATTCACCTGGCGGCGCACGGAGGGCGCGTGGACAGGTCTGCCCGGCGGCCCCATGCTCGACGAACATTGGAGCGGGCTTTTGCCCAATTACGTGTTGACCGGCTTTCCCTCGACCGCCTTCGGGGGATTGGTCGACGCTGGCGTGACGGTCGGCTGGCTGCACCACGCCGCCGCGTTTGTGAAGCGCAGCTTTCTCGGAAAGGGCTGGCTCACGGCGTCGACCTTCGATCTAACCTCGCCTCGGGCGCATGAAAACCCGCTGGCGCCGCATCTTCTGAAGGCGCTGGCCGAGAGCTGACTTTTCCTCCGCAGCAATTGCGCCGCCGTGCAAGCCTATGGGCTTGCGGGCGGGTAATGGTCGCGATATAGGTTTGGGAAAAGCTTTTCCGGCCGCTGACCGCACGAACGGCGAGCGGCTGCAAAGGGAAAGCGACAAAGTGGGAGGACTTGATGAACTCTTCGCAAGATTCTGAAGAACTCGGCGCTCACCTTGGCGGCGTTTGGCTTGCTTGCCGCCGCCTCGCCGGCTTACGCCGCCGACCTCGTCATGTGGGAACGCAGCGGCGGCAACAAGGACATGGTCGACAAGCTGGTCGACATGTGGAACGCGAAATTCCCTGACCGGCATATCAATCTCACTTATATCCCGCACGCGGAGATGGTCGCCAAACTCGCGCAAGCGATTGCGTCCGGCGACGTTCCCGATTTGATGGGGATGGACCTCATCTACGCCCCGCAATTCGAAAAGGCGGGGCAACTCGTCGACCTGACTGACCTGATCGGAAATCTTCCCGAGCTGAAAACGGCGAGCCCGGGCCATATGATGGTGGCCACGTTCGACAATCGCATCTACGGAGTGCCGCTCTACGCCGACGTCTCAGCGCTCTTCTATAACAAGGACTTGTTCGAAAAAGCCGGCCTCGATCCGAACAAGCCGCCAAGGAGTTTGCCGGAACTCCGCCAGGACGCCGACAAGATCACCGCGCTCGGCGGCGACATCAAGGGTTACTACCTTCCGGGCTCCTGCGCCGGCTGCAACATCTTCACCGTCGGTCCGCTCATGTGGGCGTCAGGCGCCAAGATCGAAGCCAAGGACGCAGGGGATGAACCTCTCGTCGGGGACGGCGTTGCGAAGGTGCTTCAATTCGAACGCGACATGGTGAAATCCGGCAATGTGCACGCAAGCGACCGGGCGGAAAATGGAGAGACTTTCCATCTGCAATTCGGGTCGGGCAAAGTTGGAATGATGGGAACGGGCAACTTCAATATCAAACTCGCCCGAGACCAGAATCCGAACATGAAATTCGGCATCTCCCTGCTTCCGGGAATGGAGCCAGGGTCGTCAGCATCCTTCATTGGCGGTGATTTGGTGGTCGTGCCGAAAGGCTCGAAACGCGTCAATGACGCTGTCGACTTCATGAAATTCATCTTGTCGGATGAAGTTCAAGTTGAGGGCTACGCCAAGCTCCTGAACCTGACCACGCGCGCTGACATGGTCGATAACAAGTACTTCAAGGCGGAGCCGCTGGTCCAGGATGTCGCCAAGGCGCTGACGGTTGGGCGCACGCCGTATACGCTGACCTTCTTCGAGCAGATCAACTCGCCTCAGGGTCCGTGGCTGCAAATGCTGCAACGAGCCTACTACACCGACGAGCCGATCGATCAGATCATCAAGGACGCCAAAACACAGATGAAAGCGATCGCTGCTCAGTGAAAGACGCTGACGTTCGCCGCACTCGAAAGAGCGCGGCGGCTCCGCTCGCCAACACCTGGGAATCGCTTCGAGACAGTCCCGCGCCGGTCGTCAGGTATTACGAGATTATACCTTGGGTACTACGAAAGCTTAGTTGGTGTACAACACGCGAGCGAACGTCTTACTGGGCGCGTTATATTTGCTCCCGCTTGTTTCGTTCGTATCGGTGTTCACTGCATACCCGTTTGTTCAGATGGTATGGATGTCGCTTCACAATTGGTCTTTGCTAGAGACAAAGAGATGGGTCGGCCTGGCAAATTTCACAAGAGCGTACAACGACCCCCAATTCTGGCAGTCGTTATGGTTCACGCTAAAGTATACTATGTATATCACACCTATTCTGATGATATCAGGCTATCTGATCGCACTTCTTGTCGCGAGCAATACGCCGCTGCGTCGACTGACCCGGGCCGTCGTATTCATCCCGGTTGTCATCGGCCTCGGAGTTTCGAGCCTGCTCTGGTATTGGCTGTTCAGCTACAATTTTGGCCTGGTCAATCGCCTGCTCGTCGATCTCGGCATTGCGCGCGCCCCAATCATCTGGTTCGGCGAGGACGCCAATCGAGCGCTTTGGGCCGTCATCGCTTCGATCGTGTGGAAGGTCGTGGGTTTCGGCATGCTGCTTTTCGTGGCGGCGATTCAGGCGATCCCTGACGAGCTCACGGAAGCCGCGATGGTTGACGGCGCGTCCTATTGGCAGCGCGTTGTCAGGATCACACTCCCGCTGACCTACAAAACGATCCTTTTGGTCACGCTGGTGAGCGTGATTGGCTCGTTACTTGCATTTGACCAGTTCTTTCTCATGACTGCCGGACAACCCTTCAATCGCACGGCGTCGTTGATGTTTTGGATCTATCTAAATTCATTCCCCTACTTGAAGCTAGGCTACGGCGCCGCGCTATCCCTGTTGCTCGCGGCCATGGCGCTTCTCTTCACAGTCGTTCAGGTGATCATGACGCAACGCAGCCGTACGTGACAACTCGCGTCGCCAAAATCGAGGCTCTCGTGTGAACGATAGTAGCCCGACCTTTGCGTATTCCCGGCCAAGAACGAGGCAATCCTTTGTGACCGGTCAGTATAACGGCCGTCAATTCCTCCTCGGCGCCGTTTGCATGGCGATCTGCGCCGTCATGTTGGCGCCGCTCGTCCTGTCGATTTCGGCGTCGCTGAAAACGGCGTCGGAGGCCGCTTCGATCCCGCCAACCTATTTTACCCATCACTTCAGTTTCGAGAGCTATCAGAGACTCTGGCGTTATCAGGCCGGGTTGCCGACCTACCTCGCAAACAGCGGCGGCGCCGCGTTCCTCACAATCACTTTTTGTCTTCTCTTGACGATTCCGGCCGGTTACGCGCTGGCGCGCTTCCCTGTGCCCGGCAAGGAATTCATCTTCGTCTACCTGCTGCTTGCGCTGATCATTCCTTACCAATCGCTATTGACCCCCATCTTTTTCATGTTCGCTCAGTGGCATCTGACGAACACGCTGGTCGGCCTTGCGATTGTTCACACCACGATTCAAATCCCGTTCAGCCTTTACATTGTTCGCAACAGCTTCGAGGCGGTGCCGCGGGAGATCGAGGAGGCCGCAGTGATCGACGGCGCCTCGCTCTTCCAGGTTCTCGCTTACATTTGTCTGCCGGCGATTCGACCAGCCATTGTGACTGTAGCGCTGTTCGCTTTCATCACCTCGTGGAACGAATTCCTTGGCGCACTCGTCATCATGAACCGTGGCGTCACCTTTACCCTACCGCTGGTTCTCGCGAATGCGCGTCAGGAAACCAGCATCGGGGGTACGGATTGGGGCTTACTGCAGGCGGGAATCACCATTTCGATCATTCCCTGCGTGCTCTTTTATCTGCTCTTGCAAAGATACTACGTCTCCGGGTTCACGAGCGGCGCCGTGAAATGAACGCTGGATTCTCACGGCATGACTGAGGAGACGACCAGACCCGCCATCGGCGCGAGTCGACCCAATGATAGACCTGCGCGCACGAACCCGACGATCCACGATGTGGCCCGCGCGTCCAACGTCAGTATTGGCACCGTCTCCAAAGCTCTAAACAACGCTGGCAGCTTGCGTCAGGAGACTCGCGAACGAATTGTCCTCGCTGCGGAAGCCATCGGATATCGCCCCAACGATCTCGCCCAAAGCTTGCACCGGGCGCGCTCAATGACGGTCGGCATTCTCTCCAACGACAGCTTCGGGCGGTTTGCGTTCCCGATCGTCGAGGCGCTCGAGCGGCGCCTCTTCGAGCATGGCATCGCCGTCTTCATGTGCAACGCCACCGACGATCCCGCGCGCGAGCGCCGCCATATCGATCAGCTCTTGGGCAAGCGGGTCGACGGCCTTGTCGTCACGGCGAGACGGGCCGATCGGCGCGCGCCGATCGAACCCGCCGCGCGCGGCTTGCCGGTGGTCTACGTGTTCTCGCAGATCGAGAACCCGGACGCGCTCTGCCTCCTGCCGGACGATGAGGGGGGCGCGCGACTTGCGGCCGGCCATCTCGCCGCGCTCGGCCGAAGACGGATAGCCCACATCACCGGACCGGAACGGTTCGAGGCGGTTCGGCTGCGCGAAATGGGCTGGCGCAAGGCGCTTGCCGAGGCAGGGTTGAAGGCGCAGGCGGGTGATTGTCGCGCCGGCCATTGGTCCGAAGCTTGGGGACGCGAGGCCACGCAAGATCTCATGTCGCGCCGGCGCGGCGCGCCGGACGCGCTGTTTTGCGGCAACGATCAGATCGCGCGCGGCGCCCTGGACGCGTTGCGCGAGCTGGGACTCGACGTGCCGACTGACGTCGCCGTGGTCGGCTTCGACAATTGGGGCGTGATGACGGAGGCGGCCCGGCCCGCGCTCACGAGCATCGACATGAACCTTGAGGTTTTGGGTCGCGAGGCCGGCGCCTCGCTTCTGGAGATGATGGGAGGCCGCGCGCTGAATGGCGTGCGCCGCTTGCCGTGCTCTCTCGTGATTCGCGATTCATGTGGGGGGCGCGAGCTCGCCGAAGGGGGAAAACAATCATGAAGGAACGCGCCTATTCCGCGATCCCGTTCGCGGATGTCCGCATCACGAGCCCATTTTGGCGCGAGCGACTCGAGACCGTGCTCAAACACACGATTCCGAGCCAGCACGCGAAGCTCAAAGAGGTGGGCATTCTCGATTCGCTCAAGCTGCCGAAGCCAATTCCCCCGCTCACCATCCCGCGCAACAGTCACAACTTCACCATGCAGGTGTTTTGGGATTCGGATGTTGGCAAATGGATCGAGGCGGCTGCTTACGCGCTCGCGCACCGGCGCGATTCGGACATCGAGGCGAAAATCGACGCCATCGTCGACGACCTTGCGCGCGCCCAGTCGCCCGACGGCTATCTGAATTGCTGGTACAATGGGCGCGAGCCGGACAAACGCTGGACCAATCTGCGCGACAACCACGAGCTCTATAACGCCGGGCATCTGCTCGAAGGCGCAATCGCCTACTTTCGCGCCACCGGTCGACGCAAGTTCCTCGGCGTCATGGAACGATATGTGGATCACGTCGCCGCAACCTTCGGCCGTGGTCCCGGACAGAAGCGCGGCTATTGCGGGCATCAGGAAATCGAGCTTGCGCTGGTCAAGCTCTATCGGCTGACCGGCGATCGTCGCCGTCTCGATCTTGCGGCCTATTTCATCGACGAGCGAGGCGCCGAGCCGCACTATTTCACTCAAGAAGCGCTGGCGCGCGGCGAGGATCCGGCGAGCTTTTGGGCGGGAACCTATGAGTACAACCAGTCGCACATCCCCGTCCGCGAGCAGACCCGAGTCGTGGGACATGCGGTGCGCGCCATGTATATGGCCTCCGCGATGGCCGACCTCGCTTCGGAGCTCGACGACGACGGGCTCAAGCGCGCCTGCGAAGCGCTGTGGCGCGACGTCACGACGGCGCAGATGTATGTGACCGCCGGTCTCGGACCGAAGGAGACGAACGAAGGCTTCACGGAGCCGTACGATCTACCGAACGAAACGGCCTATGCCGAGACCTGCGCCTCGGTGGCGCTGATTTTCTGGGCGCACCGCATGCTCCATCTCGATCTCGATGGACGCTATGCCGACGTAATGGAGCTCGCGCTGTTCAACGGAGCGCTGACCGGGCTGGCGCGCGATGGGACGCACTACTTCTATTCGAACCCGCTCGAGAGCCGTGGCCAGCATCAGCGGTGGGAATGGCACCTCTGCCCCTGTTGCACGATGAATGTGTCGCGCCTGGTCGCTTCGGTGGCTGGCTATGCCATCTCCGCGCGTAACGACGGCGTCGCCTTCCATGTTTACGGCGGCTTCGAAACGACAGCGGCGCTCGCCGGGATGAAAGTTTCGTTCCGCGAGTTGAGCGACTATCCCTGGGGAGGCAAGGTCCGAATCGAGATCGACCCCGAGGCGCCGGCCGCTTTCGATCTCAAGCTGCGCATTCCAGGCTGGGCGAAGGGCGCGAGCGCAGCAGTGAATGGCGAACCGATCGCACTGAGGCCGACGAACGGCTATGCGACCATCCACCGCGTGTGGCGAAAGGGCGACGCTGTGACGCTGGATCTCGAGATGCCTGCCGAGCGGCTCTACGCCCATCCGAACGTGCGCATGGATGTCGGGCGCGCGGCGCTGAGGCGCGGACCATTCATCTACTGCGTCGAGGAAGCCGACAACCCCGGCGGACCGGTCCAGAGTTCTGGAGCTGCCGCGGACAGCGCCGATCGAGGCCGAATGGAGGACCGACCTGTTTGGCGGCGTCATGACGCTAAAAGCGCGGGCGAACCGGCTCGTTCCCGGCGATGAGAGCGGCGCCCTCTATTCGACGAGTCCCCCCGAGGTCCGCGACGCTCCGCTCGTCGCCCTTCCTTATCATCTCTGGGCCAATCGCGCGCCCGGTTCAATGCAAGTGTGGGTAGCCGAGCTTGGTGACTGAGTGCGCCGGCTGAGGGCTCGCGCTGAAGCGCACACGCTTGGCGCTGGATCGACTATCGCGGCATGCGGAGGCCGAGGAGCGCGAGCGCATCCGCATGACTGTCGCCGCATCCGAGAAATATGCGGCGCGCCGCCGTTCGGCTGGTCCACCGGCCGCTACGGCGACAACCCTCGTCGGCTGGGTCGGAGCGTGGTTCCAGGCCCTTGCGCTCCGGCTTCGAACGCCATGGCGTGCGCGACGCCAAAAGCGTTCAAGGATCGGATCAGTGCGCGGACGGTAAACCGACGTCCGATCAAGACCAGCGAGCCATCTCCGCTGCCGGCGGCCGCGGGTTCGTCGGGCAGGATCTCCGGAGATTGGACGACCTTGCGGACGCTCTGCAGGAGCAAGCGGCCGCGTGGAGTGCGCACGACTCCCTTAATCCGCAGGATGTCATCGCCGCGTGCGTGAATCAGCGCGCTGAGCCATACCGTGAGCGCCGGCCAATCGAGTGGCTCGCCGAGGTCCAGCGTTGCGGCTCGGATGGGCGCCGCTGCTTCGGCGCCTGCGATCGGCAGGCTCTCGGGATCGGCTCCTGATGCCTCTGGCAGTTCGGCAGGCGAGCCCATGACGGAGCCCGACAGCGCCGCTCCCGGATTGAGGACCCGAAGGGTCGCGATGAGGCGGCGCAGACGCTCCGGCTCCGCGGCGTCCACCTTGGTGACGACGAGCCTGTCAGCCGCCTCGATCTGCCGGCGGCCAAGACTTTCGTCTCGAAGTTGCGCGAGGCCGTTGAGGGCGTCGACCGTTACGATGATCTCACCCACCACGATGTGGTGCTGCAGGACCGGGTCTGTGGCTATCGTATCAACGATACGGCCCGGGTCGGCAAGCCCGCTGGTTTCAAGCACGATGCGGTCAACTCTCGGCGCCGAAGAGTCCCCTCCCACCCGATCGTCGCAGATCTCGCGGAGCAGCGCCACGAGATCCGGACGCTTCTCGCAGCAGGCGCAGCCGCCAGCAAGAACACGCAGCCGCATCGAGCCAGCCAGCAGGACGCCATCCACCGGCGCGTCGGCGGCTTCGTTGACCACCACAATGGCGTCCCGCAACTGGCCATGGTGGAGATGATGGCGCAGCCAGGTGCTTTTGCCTGCGCCCAGAAAGCCGCCGAGAATGGTGAGCCGCATCCGGCCTTCGCGCGGATCGCTCGTCAAGGGGCTGGCGCCTCGTCCACGAAACGGGAGTCGAGCGGATCGACAGGACGGCCGGCAATGCGCTCGGCCGCCTCCCAAAGCTCGCTCAGAGTGTTGACGACCTCCTGATGGCCGGTCCGGTTGGCCAGCGTGAAACCGGAACCCGAGCCGTCGTCATGCACGGTCAGACCGTAGGAGGCGAGCACTGGAGAGAGGATGCGAGCCCGCTGCAGTCGGCCGCGGATGCGATCGAAAGCGCTGCCGGCCCCCGCATCCGTCCAATGGCCTTGTGCGGCCGGGAACCCGCAATTGGCGCACATCCTGCCGTCGGTCCTTTCTCTAGGTCCTTCAGATGACCGGGGGCCGTTCCTTGCCGCCGAAAGGATAGCGTTTCCGAAAATCTTCCGCGATCTCCTCGAAGGTCGCCCAGCGAACGCCCTTATGGCCGTTGACGTATTCGATCAGCCGTTCGAGCATCATGATGACCTGCGGGCGCCCGCTCACGTCCGGATGGATGGTGAAGCAGAATGCAGCATAGTCCATCTCGCGATAGACCCAGTCGAACTGCTGACGCCACAGGTCCTCGATGTCACGAGGATTGACAAATCCGTGACTGTTCGGAGATTTTTTGATGAACATCATCGGCGGCAGATCGTCGACGTACCAGTTGGCGCCGATCTCGACGAGATCGATCTCCTTGCCGTGCTGAAGCGGCTTCATCCACTCTTCCGCCTGCTTGGAATAGTCGATCAAGGTCCAGCTGTCGCCGACTCGCGCATAGAAGGGCTGGAAGTCGCGATAGCCCTGGCTGTGATCATATTTGAATCCGTATTTCTGCAGAAGAGCCGCGGTCGAGGCCGACATCTCCCACCAGGGCGCGACATAGCCTCGCGGCTTCTTGCCGCTGAGTTTCTCAATGACGTCGACCGACTTCACCAGAACCGCCTCTTCCTGCTTGGGCGTCATCGCGACCGGATTCTCATGAGAATAGCCGTGCGCGCCGATCTCATGACCCTCCTCGGCGATCTTACGGCACTCGTTAGGGAAGGTCTCGATGGAGTGACCGGGGATGAAGAAGGTGGTCTTCAAATTGTACTTCTTGAACAGGCGCAGGAGTCGGATGATGCCGACCTCGCTTGCGAAGACGCCCCGCTGAATATCGGACGGCGAATTGCCGCCGCCGTAAGAGCCAATCCAGCCCGCCACGGAATCGATGTCGGTGCCGAATGCACAAATGATCTCTTTGGCCATCTCTACTTCTCCCTCATTTGTCTATCGGACCTGTCAGGCCGGCCGATCAGCCCCTCATCGCGCCGCCGCCGCGACTGCCCGCACGAAGCGCCGGCCTCTTTTTCCGTCCGGCGGGCGCGCGGTCAAGATCCGGCGTATGGATGGCGGCCTCGGTCCCTGCCTCGACCGCCGCCCATCAGTTTGTGACGCCGCTTACTTCGGAACCGGGATGGGCTTCACGCGGTTGGGCTCGAGCCAGTCGGCCGGAGCCGTGCAGTCCGTGCAGTTCACGCCCGGGAGGTCATCCGCGTAGGCCACCGGAGGCAGCGGCTTGATCGTGGCGCCTGGCGTCGGATCGCCGTTTTGCACCGCATTGATGCTGAGTTCGGGCACGAGGTCGCCGTTCAGCGCGGTGTCAAGGAACAGCGGAGCCACCTTGTCGGCGGGGAAGGTGTTGCATCCGTCCGCGAACATATCGCCTTTGCAGACCTTGACGTCCTTCGGCTCGACCCAGGGCAGCGGAAATTCGACGTTATGTTTCTCAAGCTTCATCTTGCCCGTCAGCGCCTCCATCATGACCTTGAAGGCATAAGGACCGACCGAGGGACCGGCGCTCGACGACAGGCCCTTCAGGCCCTTCGCCTGCATAGCGGGGTCGGCGATCATCAGCCGGTAGCCGTTGTTGGACTGGCCAACGATGGTGACGAGCCGGTTCGGGCGGCCATTGATCACCGCCTGCAGCGCGCCATAGCTTCCGTCGACGTTCCAGATGCCGTCGATGTTGGGATGCGCGGCCAGGATCTTGGCCACTTCCTCTTGCGAGATGCTGTCGTTCCAGTTGCCATAGAAGTCGCCGACGATCTTGATGCCGGGGTAGCGCTTGAACACGCCGAGCGCCTGCTCGTCATAGACCTTGGTGACCGTGGTGCCGGCGACGCCATGGTTGATGACCATCTCGCCCTTGCCGTCCATCTGGTTGACCATCCATTGCGCCGTGTTCGCTCCATAGCGGGCGGTGATGTTGCTGACGTTGTAGGCGCAAGGCTCGGTGACGGTGGAATCGTAGGCGAACACCAGGACGTTCTTCGCGCACGCCTGCTTGATGACACGGTTCAGAGCGGTGGGCGATAGGGGATAGACAATGATGGCGTTGGCGCCGGCTGCGATCATGCTCTGCAGATCGGAGATCTGGTGTTGGACGTCGGTGCCCGAGATCACGGTCTTGAACTCGACCGTCTTGTCGTAGGGCGGCGTGCCGGCCAGAGCCTTGATGCCGTTGGCGGCCGAGGCCTGCCAGGAATTGCCGGAATAGCTCATGTCGAGGAACACCTTGTAGTGATCCTCGGCATAGCCCGGCGCCGCGCCGCCGATCAGCAGCGCGCCAGTCGCAGCCGCGATCGCCGCGGCGAGTTTAAGACGGCCCTGCATCCTCATCTGCTTCACTCCCTTGAGGTTGATGGAGCGGATCGCTCCGTTAGTTTGTACGTCGGCCTCCCAGCCTGCCTTGCAGCAGCAGCGCCAAGAAGATGACGCAGCCCTCTATCAGGCTGCGCAGTCCCTGCGACAGGCTTAGAACCGTGATAGCGGTCGACAGCGTGCTGAGGAACAACGCGCCGGCAAGCGTGCCGGCATAGAGGCCCGTCCCGCCGGTGACCCGCGCGCCGCCGATCACCACGGCCGCAATCGTCGGCATCAACAGCGGATTGCCCATGTCGAGCGTGGCGCTCGACGAGTAGCCGGCGAGCAGCACGCCCGCAATGCCCGCGCACAGGCCGCTCAGCGCGTAGACCGTGATCGTCAGCGCCGCCACCGGCAAGCCAAGCAGGGCGGCGGCGCGCGGACTGCCGCCGAGCGCGTAGATCTGGCGCCCGACCGCGCTGCGGTTCTGGAACAGCGCCGCCGCCACCGCGAACAGGACGATGAAAAGGATCGGCAGCGGCACGCCGAACCAGCCGCCCGCCATGAAGCGCTGCAGCGCCGGCGCGACGCTCTGCTGCGAACTGCCTGCCGTCATGCCCAACGCCACGCCGAAGAAGGCGATCGAGGACGACAAAGTCATGATGAAGGGCGGCAATCGGCCAATCGCGACGCCGAAGCCGTTGATCACTCCGATCCCGGCGCAGCACAGCAACGCGATCGGGAGCGCGTAGATGAGGGCGCCGTCGTCTCCGCGGGTCAGATTGGCGACGATCATCCCGCCGATTCCCATGACGACGCCGATCGACAGGTCGATGCCGCCGGTGAGGATCACCAGACCCTGTCCGAACGAGGCGACGACGAGGAAGACGGCGGTGACGAGGATGGCGGTCAATTGCCCGATTGAGCCAAATCCCGCCACCGTCAGCTTCAACGCGATGATCAGAGCCACGGTCGCGACCAGAACCAGCGCCACCGGCAGCACGTCCGGGCGCAGAAGGCCCGCGCGATCCCCGCGCGTCGCGGCCGGTGACGGCGGTGCGCTCCACAGCGGGCGATCGACCTCGGCCATCAGGCGGATCTCCATCGCCCAAGCCGGGACAGGAGAGCGCCAATCTGGCCGAAGAAGATGGCCGCGATCATGATCAACCCGTTGAAAATGTTCGTATAGAACTCGGCGACGCCGAGCGCGAACAACATCTTCTGCATGACCGTCAGGATGCCTGCGCCGACCAGCGAGCCGAGCACCCCGCCGCGGCCGCCCATCAGCGACGTTCCGCCGATCGCCACCGAAGCGAACATGTAGAGCAGGAAAGAATCGCTGACCCGCGGATCGCCTGAGCCGATCTCGGCGCTGAACAGGTACCCGGCGAGGGCGTAGAGAACGCCGGCCGCCGCAAAGGCGAAAAAGCGAGTCCGCCGCACGTCGAGACCTGAGAGCCGCGCCGCGCCCTCGTCGTCGCCAACCGCATAGAGCGCGATCCCTCGGCGCGTGTTTTTGAGCGCCAGCCAGGCCGCCGCCACCCCCAGCGCCACCATTGCCGCGACTGGAAAACCGCCGACGTCCCCGGTGACCCGAGAGGCGATCGCATCCGAGACCTCGCCGCCCGGCGCGCCGAGGATCATCAACGCGATCCCCTGGCAGGCGATGAGCGAGCCGATCGTCACCGCCAGCGACTGCAGGCCGAACACGGTGACGAGGAAACCATTCACGCAACCGACGATCAGTCCGATCGCGAGCACCGCCATGAGGCTGCCCAGGCTGCCGAGCATCCCGGTGCTGGTCGTCGCCACCACCACATTGGCGATCGCCACGACGCCTGAGCCCGAGAGGTCAAACTCGCCTGACAGCACCACCAGGGTCAGGCCCGATGCCGCCACCATGAGCACGATGGCGTTGTTGACGAGATTGCCGAATCCGAAGGTGGTCAGCGCCGAAGGATCGCGGCTGGCGTAGACGGCGAACATAAGGACCAGCAGCACGAAGGCTGGCGCCACCGCGCTCGCGCCGAGCGCCCGGATCCAGCCTAGGTCGCCGCGCATCAGTGCGCCGCCTCGGACACGGATGCGGTCGATCCTCCCGCGGATCGGGCGGCGCCGGAGGCAAGCGACAGGATCGCCGCCTGGGTCAGTTCGGCGCCCCGCACCTCGCCTGCGATGCGACGGCGATAGACCACCAGCACCCGGTCGCACAGGTGGACGAGCTCGTCGAGCTCGGTCGAGTAGAACAGAATCGACCCGCCGCCGGCGACAAAATCGGCCATCATGGCGTAGATGCTCTGCTTGGCGCCGACATCGACGCCGCGAGTTCGGATCGAACATCAGAAGACATTTGGCTTGGGTGACGAGCGCACGAGCCAGAATGGCCTTCTGCTGATTGCCGCCGGACAGCGCGTCGATGTTGCGACCGAGATAGCGTTCGGGCAGATCCACGGCCGGCGTCACCCGTGCGACCGCCTTGCGCTCCGCGCCCTGGTCGATGAGGCCCAGACGGCTCACGTCGCCGATCACCGGCAGCGAGATGTTGGCAAGGGTCGACATATCGCCGAATAGCCCTTCCGCCTTTCGGTCCTCCGGCACCAGCACGACGCCTTTGTCGCGGGCGTCGCGAGCCGAACGGATCCGCGTGACGACGCCGTCAATCTCCATCGTGCCGGCCTTCGCGGGCGAGAGCCCGACCAGGGTGCGGAACAGGGCGGACTGTCCTTGGCCTTCGAGCCCCGCCACGCCGAGACATTCACCCGGCGCCAGCGCAAAGGTAACCGGGTTCAGGCCCTGGCCGGAGAGCTCGTCGACCCGCAGGCGAGGCGCGCGGGCCTCATGGATCGAAGAGGCGCGCCGCGTGAATGTCTCCACCACCGAGCGACCCGCCATATTGGTGAAGATGTCGTCGTCGCTCATGGTCGCGAGGTCGCGGTCAAGCACCTTGCGGCCGTTGCGCAGGATAATGCAGCGTCGGCAGAGACGACGAATCTCGTTGAGCTTGTGCGTGATGTAGAGGATCGAGACGCCCTCCTTCAACACGCGTTCGATGAGCCCGAACAGCCATTCTCGATCCGACAGCGCGGAGGTGGGCTCGTCGAGCAGCAGCACCGAGGGATTGCGGGCCAGCGCGCGAACGATCTCGACCCGCTGCCGCACGCCGAGCGGCAATGCGCCAACGGCATCGCTCGGCCGAATGTCGGTCACTCCCCAATGCGCCAACGTCGCTTCCGCCTGACGCTGCATTTCGCGCGCCGATACGAGCCCGATGACGTTCCGATCGGGTCGAGGCAACGCCAGATTGGTGGCGACCGATAGACTCGGCACCAAGCTTAGCTCTTGGAAAGCCGTCGAAACGCCGCGCCCGTTAGCGTCCAAGATCGAAGTCGGCCGGAAGTGATCGCCCCTAAGGCGCATCTCGCCGCGATCGGGCGTCACGACGCCGCTCAGAGCCTTGACCAGGGTCGACTTGCCGGCGCCATTCTCCCCCAGCAACCCGCAGACCTCACCGCCGTTCAAGGCGAATGAGACGTCGTCAAGCGCGGCGGTGGCCCCGTAACGTTTGGCGAGACCCTCTACCTGGAGAACCTGAGGGTTCACCGCGTGCATTTTCCCTGTCGCCGCAGCGTAGAAAGCGCCTTTGGTCCGACCTTTATCAAAGGTAGCATCCGCATTTTCGCATGGTCAAGGACGAGCGTCCGTCTACGTCGCGAAGGTCGCGCGACCGTGGCGGAGGTTGCGTATCTGGTCAGACCTTTGCGATCAAACTTTGTGCGGCGGGTCATGTATCGAGCTCTTTGCGGAGCAAGGCGAACAGCTCTCTCTTAGCCTCGAACCCGACGCCTGGAGCGTCAGGGAGACGGACATGACCTTCGACGACGTCGGTGTCGTCGGCAAAGCCGCCGAACGGATGGAACACGTCGGGATAGGACTCGTTGCCGCCGAGGCGCAGCCCTGCCGCGATGTTGAGCGACATCTGATGGCCGCCATGGGGGACAACTCTACGATTCGACCAGCCGTGCCGCTTGAGGACGTCGAGCGTGCGCAGATATTCGACAAGGCCATAGGACAGCGCGCAATCGAACTGCAGCCAGTCTCGCTTCGGGTCCATGCCGCCATAGCGCAGCAGGTTTTGAGCGTCCTGATGAGAGAAGAGGTTCTCGCCGGTGGCGATGGCGCCGCCGTAGCGAGCGCTCAACTCGGCCTGCAAGGCGAAGTCCAGCGGATCCCCCGCCTCCTCATACCAGAGGAGGCCATAGGGCTCGAGCGCGGCGGCGTAAGCGAGAGCCGTGTCGAGGGCGAACCGCCCGTTCGCGTCGACTGCGAGGTTGCCGCCAGCCCCCACGACGGTAAGCACCGCCTCTATCCGCTTCAGGTCTTCGGCAAGCGGCGCGCCGCCGATCTTCATCTTGACGGTGGTGTAGCCGCGATCGAGGTAGCCGCGCATCTCGTCCTGCAAAGCGGAGAGACCTTTGCCAGGATAATAGTAGCCGCCGGCGGCGTAGACCCAGACGTTATCGTCCGGAGCGCCGCCGTCGAATCGTTCCGCGAGGAGGCGATAGAGCGGCTTTTCCGCGATCTTGGACACAGCGTCCCAAATCGCCATGTCAAGCGTGCCGACGGCGACCGAACGTTCGCCATGGCCGCCCGGTTTTTCGTTGCGCATCACGGTGGCCCAGATGCGGAACGGATCGAAGTTGGCGCCGGCGTCGTCCAGCAGGTCCGCCGGGTCAGCCTCAGCGAGTCGCGGCAGCAGCCGCTCGCGCATCAGCGCGCCCTGGCCGTATCGCCCGTTGGAATTGAAACCGTAGCCGACCACCGGCGCGCCATCGCGAAACACGTCGGTCAGGACCGCGACGACCGAGCAGGTCATCTTCGAGAAGTCGATGTAGGCGTTGGCGATCGGGGAAGCGATCGAGACGGTCCGCTCACGGACGCCAACGATTCGCATCGCCACAATCCTCCACGTTCCGGTTCGTCGCGAACCGGCTTCGGGCGCTTGCGGAAGCACCAAGCGCCTCACTTGATCCCATTCGCCAATTGCGATCCAATGCCGTTCCGTTATCGACCTATGCAGAAAATGACATGGACCTGAGCTGGCTTGCGGATTTCGTGGCCTTGACAGAAAGCGGCAGCTTTTCCCGCGCCGCCGCTCGACGCCACATTACCCAGCCCGCTTTCAGCCGACGCATCCAGGCGCTGGAACAATGGACCGGAGCCGCGCTCTTCGAACGCGGCCCGCGCGCTGTGACGCTGACCGCGGCGGGACGGCGCTTGTTGCCCTGGGCAGAGACGCTTCGCCGCCAGATCGACGAAGCGCGCACCGACGTGCGGGCCGGTTTGCGAGTCCCAGTTGAGCCGATACGCATTGCCGCGACCCATTCGCTGTCCCTGACCTTCTTCTCCGACTGGATTGAGGCGATCGGGGGTTCGTTCAGCCTTCGGCCGGTCCAGCTCGCGTCCGAGAGCCTCGCCGGTTGCGAGCGCCTGATGAGTGACGGTCGAGCTCAATTCTTGCTCGCCCACAGCCATCCGGCAGCCCCCGTTCGACTCGCCCCCGCGACGTTTCGCTCGGTATTGGTCGGAACCGACGCCCTGACGCCAGTCGCCGCGCCGAGGATCGCCGCCGCCATCAATCGGATGGGTGGAGAAGCGTCTGCCTACCCCTTCATCACTTATAGCGAGGAGTCGGGGCTCGGCCGCATTCTCGCCCAACACCTCATGACGTCCCCGGCGGCGACCCGTCTCGAGCCGCTCTTCACCTCGCATCACGCGGGGGTGCTAAAAGCCATGGCGGTCGGCGGCCAGGGCGTGGCCTGGCTGCCGCGGTCCCTCATCCTCGCCGAACTCGATCGCGGCGATCTGGTATCGGTGAGCGAGGCCGCGCCAGGGACGATCGCGCTCGACATCCGGCTGTTCCGGCCGGCCGCCAGGCTGTGCGATCTCGCCGAGTCCTTCTGGGCCGCCTCGGCCGCCGATGGCGGCCGCAGCGTTGAATCGGGACCTGCTGTTGCGAATCGACCCGTCACGCTCCGTGCCCCGGTGGTGAACACGAACCATGATCCCAAGCGGTGACTGACGATCTCGAAGTCGCGACGCCCACGTCAGGTGGCAACCAGTCCAAGCGCTGCGCGCCCTAACCGCCGAGAAAGTCGAATTCCGCCCGCATCGCTTCGCCCGACAATCCAGCGCCGAGCAGGACCGCGGCGAGCACCCGCGCCTTCGGCCCGCTGAGATCGCCCGCGAAGATCGCACCGGCGCGCTCCAGGTCGCGGGCGCCCCCGTTGCCATAGATCGGACGAACGCGTCCCCGCGGGCACCGAGAGGTGATGATCACCGGTATGTTCGCCCCGATGACCTCGGCGACCGCCTTGGTGACCGCCGGCGTAGCATTGCCACGCCCGAATCCCTCGATCACGATTTCCTTGGCGCCGCTGTCGGCCGCAAACCGGAGAAAGCGGCCATCCGAGCCCATGACAAGTTTGATTAGGTCGACGCGGCTTTCTACACGCTCCGCCTCGAAGGTCTTGCGCAGCATCGGGCGGCGGTGGATCGACACCCGTCCTCCATCGATCTCGCCGAGCTTGCCGTGCTCGCCTGAAGCGAAGGTGTCGACCCGCGACGTGTGGGTCTTGGTGACGTCGCGCGCGGCGTGGAACTCCTGTTCGAAGGCGATCATCACGCCGAGGCCGACCGCCGCCGGGGCGGCGGCAATGCGCACCGCGTCGGCGATGTTCCGCGGTCCATCCGGGTCGTGCGCGTCGGCGGCGCGCTGAGCGCCGGTAAACACCACCGGCTTGTCGGAGGCGACCAAGAGGTCGGCCAAATACGCGCTCTCCTCCATTGTATCCGTACCATGGGTAACGACGACGCCGGTCGTGGCCGGATCGGCGAGGTGGCCTCCGATGCGCTCCGCCAGACCAAAGGCAAGCGGCAGGTCGATGGCAAACGAATTTACATTGCAAAACTCGTCGACCACGAGATCGACTCCATCCAAGGGATCATGGAGGCTTTCGCGTAGGCGCTCGCCGTCAACGCTCGCCGCGCTGTGTCCACTTTTGCGATCGTGACGCGAAGCGACGGTGCCGCCGGTGGTGACCAGGACGATCCGACTCATACGTGGGTCTGCCTCAGTTCTCGGCAATGGTCAGACCTTCCTGAGTGAGACCAGCGCCCGCTGCCGCCCGGCGGCACATCCGCGATCCCTCTCCCTCCGCGCCTTCGCGTCGTCCAGGATCTCTGACCTGGTCAACATCACGACGCCATCTCGCGCAAGAATGTGGTCGTCAAGCATCTCCAGATATTTGATTCGGTGGGGCGCGCCGGTGAGATGGGGATGAATCGAGATCGCCATCACGCGAGGCTGCTTGAGCGGCCGGCGCGTCGCATCATGGCTAACCCGGCTCCGATTCTCGAATGCCGAGAAGGGAGCGCTCGCTTTTGCGATCGAACAGATAAACCCGATCGGGAGTGAAGGTGGCGTGAACCGCCTGACCTTCGTGAAGACGCACCTTGCCGGCCAAGAGGACATTCAGCCGCTCGTCGGCGCCGGTCTTCGCCCGCACAAGCGTCGTGTGCCCGAGCGGCTCCACGGTGTCGACCACACCCGCGACGCTGAATGCGCCGGTCGTTGCAGGCTGGTCGGAAAAGACGATGTGCTCCGGCCGGACGCCTAAGATGACCTCGGGCGAAGAAGCTCCGGCGACCGCCTGCCGTGCGAGGCCCCCCATCGTTAGCGTTGTCTGCTCGGCGGGAAGGATTATGCGGTCGCCCTCGACACGCCCCTTGAGAAAGTTCATGGGGGGACTGCCGATGAAGCTCGCGACGTAGATATTCGTAGGCTCCTCGTAAAGTTCGGTCGGGCTTCCAACCTGCTGGATCCGTCCGGCGCGCATCACGACGATCCGGTCTCCCATGCTCAGCGCCTCGATTTGATCGTGGGTGACGTAGAACGTCGTCACGCCCAGCCGTTCCTGAAGCTTGATGATCTCGGCCCTCATCTCCATGCGCAGCGCCGCATCGAGATTGGACAGAGGCTCGTCCATCAGGAACACGCGGGGCTCGCGCACGATCGCCCTTCCGAGCGCGACGCGCTGACGCTGGCCGCCAGAAAGCTCCTTTGGCCTCCGCTGGAGAGCTCCATCAATGCCCAGGAGCTCGGCAGTCTTGCGCACTCGTTGTTCGATCTCGTCTTTCGGGACTTTTCGCAGCCGCATGCCGAAGGCCATGTTGGAGTAAACGTCGAGGTGCGGAAAAAGCGCGTAGTTTTGAAAAACCATCGCGATATCGCGGTTGTGGGGCAGTTCGTCGCTGACGTCCTTGCCGTCGAACAACACCTGCCCCTCACTCGCGACTTCGAGCCCGGCGATGATGCGCATCGTCGTCGTCTTGCCGCAGCCCGAGGGGCCCACGAAGACAATGAACTCACCGTCATTTGCGGAGAGCGAAAAATTTTCGACGGCGACTATATCGCCGAAGCGCTTCCACACTTGACGCAACTCGACTCGTGCCATTTCGACCCTCTCTCCCGGAAGCGTACAGCGAGACAGCCAAGTTGTCGGCGACCGCGGCCTCGACTTAGCTCCTTGTTGTCACTGGCGCTCGCTGTCAGTATCCTCCCCCAGACCCTTGTCCTTCTGATTGATGCACGGGAAGCGGCGCCCTGTCCACGCAGCAGACAACACCCCGCGCGTTGGTGCGCGCGTTGACCGCCCGGATGCGCGTGTATACGCTAACATTCCCGCTGGATCTGCAGGAACGGGTCTGCGGGATCTTCTCAGATTGGCTGTCCGGCGACCGGGCAGAAAATCGGTCGAGAGTCCTCTACGTCAAAAGAGGAATAGCGCGCTAAAGAAAAGTGTTTGCGGCCGCAGTCGAAGCCGCTTCACATGCACGGAGGAAGCAATGACAAATCGTTACGACGACGAAAAGTTCGGCTCTGTCGTTCGCGAATATGTGCGCGGCCGGATCAGCCGGCGCCAGTTCATCGTCCGCGGCGCGCAACTTGGCCTGTCGGCGGCGGCGCTTGCTAAGCTGACGCAACCCTCGCGCGCCGCGGCGAATCTCATGGATTCCGATCCCGCGTCGCCGTTTGAATCGCCGATCACGTCCGAGCGCGTCGCGTTTCTCAAGACCAAGCCCTACAAGGGCACGACAATCAACGTGATGGTTCTGAAAGCCACGGTCGGCGACGGGCTGAAGTATCACGTTCCGCATTGGGAAGAGGCGACCGGCGGCAAGGTGAATGTCGCCGAAGTGCCGATCGAGACGCTGCACACCCAGATCTTCTCCGATCTCTCAAGCGGCCTTGGCAAGTACGACGCCTACATGACCGGCGCCTGGTTCTATGGCGACTTCTTCGTGCCCAAGGAGCCCTACATCGTTCCGGTCGAGAAATTCGTCTCCGATCCCAAACACGCCTATTGGGAGCCCGATCAATGGCTCCCGGCGATGCGCAAGCTCTACTCATGGGACGAGAAGGTGTACGGCGTCCTGTTCGACGGGGACGCGCAGGCGCTCTACTATCGCAAGGACATATTTGCGAAGAAGGAGGTTCAGGACAAATTCAAGGCGAAGTACAACTACGACCTGCCGGCGCCGCCCAAGACGACCCAGCAATATCATGACGTCGCGGATTTCTTCACCGGCTGGGACTGGAACGGCGACGGGCAGAACGACTGGGGCATTTCGCTGCACGCCAAGGTCAATGAGCAGGGCTTCTTCCACTTCCTGACGCTGTCGGCGCCCTTCGTGGTGTCGCCGGACAACAAGTACTACTTCTTCAATCCAGAGACGATGAAGCCGCTGATCAATTCCGAGGGCCACGTTAAGGCGCTTGAGGACTACGTGAAGTTCCTGGCCAACGGACCGAAGGAGGAAATCGCCTGGACGCTTGGCCAGGGCTGGAACCTGTTCCTCGACGGCCACTCGGCGACAGAGCCGACCTGGGGCGACCTGCCGACGCTTGCCCAGGATCCGAAGACTTCGAAAGTCCAGGGCAAGATAGGAGCAGCGCCCTTGCCCGGCACCACCGAAGCGTTCAACCCGATCACCGGTCAGTGGAAGAAGTACGACCTCAACCAGGTCGGCAACACCAACGGCGGCTCGTGGCACTGCGTGATCTCGCGCCTGTCGAAGAAGCAAGAGGCGACCTACGATTTCCTCGTCCTTCATGGCGAACAAGAAGAACGCCTTGTTCAACTGCACGACCGGCTGGACCGGCGTGCAGCCCGGGATGAAGTTCGAGTACATCGCCCCCATGGGAACGGGCAAAGTCAGCGACTGGACCGGCGCCAATCCGCCGTGGAACGAAAACGACGTCGTCGAGTACCTCAAGGCTTACTATGCGGTTTTGGCCGCGCCCCTGCAGCAGGAATACCTCCGAATACCCGGGGCGGCCGAGTACTGGCACGAGCTCGACATCAACGTTTCCGCTGTGCTCGCGGGCCAGGTCCAGCCGAAAGCGGCTCTCGACGCCACCGCGGCGGCTTGGGAGAAGGTTACCGAGCGGTACGGTCGCGAGAAGCAGAAGGCGCTGTACAAGGCGTCGTTTGCATAAAATGGGCCCGCAGGGCCGCCCAGTGATCCGGGCGGCCCTCCTGCTGGCGTGAATTTGGGGGAGGTCTGGTTGGCGGCGCCGCAAGTCGAACGCCTCGAGTACGGAGGCTACTTCAAATACGCACTGCTTCTCCCCGCTGTAATCTGGGTCATCGCCTTCACGTTTGTGCCCCTGCTCTCGGTGATCCGCTTCAGCTTCTCTTCCTATGTGATGGGGGAGGGGATCACCGGATTTGTCGGCTTCCAGAATTACGTCGACGTTCTGACCTCCGGTCAGTTTTGGCAGAGTATCCTGGTCACGATCGTGTATACCGTCGTCGCGGTGCCGATCGAACTCGTCCTCGGCTTTCTCGCGGCGTGGCTGGTCACGTTGGGTGCGCCCGGCTCCAAGACCTTCCGCACCATCATCGGCTCGCCTCTGTTCACGCTCGAGGTGGCGATCGGCTACCTCGGGGTGACGTTCTTCACGGATCAAGGCGGACTGATCGCCGCACCCCTCTCGGCGCTCGGCATCCACGTGCCCTGGATGTCGACGGCTTACGGCGGCATCGCGGGCGCCATCCTTCTCGATGTCTGGCGATGGACCTCGTTCGTTTTCATCATTGTGCTCGCTGGGCTCGCAGGCATCCCGAGCGAACTCTATGACGCCGCGGTCCTTGACGCGAAAGACCATTGGCAAGTGATGTGGCATCTTGCGGTGCCGCTCGCATGGCCGGTGATTACGATCGCGCTATTGCTGAGGACCGTCGAGTGCCTGAAGGCTTTCGCCATTCCGTTCGCGCTGACTTCCGGCGGCCCCGGAACGAGCACGCAAACCTTCAGCGCGATGGACTATCTGACAACCATCCAGTTCTTCGATTTCGGCAAGGGATCGGCGATGGGAATCGTGTACCTCATACTGGTTTCGGCGGTCATCGCGGTGTTTTTTCAACAGATGCGTAAGCGCCTGAGTTGAGGCGAGCGATCCCATGATCAACATCCTCTGGACCCGCGCCAGCTTCAGGTCGCGCCTTCTCGTCTACGTTCTGTTGGTCGCGGCGGCCATTTTCACCGCCATTCCTTTCGTTTGGTCCATTATCAATTCCGTAAAAACGCTGTCCGAGACCTTCCAAATCGGCGCCTTCATTCCGTTCCTTCAGTTCCAGCCCACGCTCGATTCCTGGCGCGAGGTGCTAGCCGATCCGCAGACCTCGACGGCGTTCATCAACAGCTGCGTGATCAGCACCGGCACGACGTTGTTCTCGCTGATCCTCGGCGTGCCGGCCGCCTACGCCTTGGCCCGATACGAGTTTCCGATCGGCTCGAGCGACATCACCCTTTGGTTCCTGTCGCAGCGCGTGCTGCCGCCAGCCGTGGTGCTCATACCCTTCTACGTGTTGCTGGTCTATCTGCGGCTCATCGACACCTGGACCGGCCTCATCCTCTGCTACTCGACCTTCAACCTCGCGTTCGTGGTCGTGATCATGCGGGACATCTTCCGGGACGTGAGCACGGAAATCGAGGACGCGGCGAAGGTCGAGGGCGCGACCCCCTGGCAGATCTTCTGGATGATTGCGCTCCCGCTGTCCCTTGATGGACTGGTTGTGTCTTCGGTTCTGGTGTTCGCATTCTCTTGGAACGAAGCCTTGTTCGCGTCGGCGCTGACCTCGCAGGCGGCGACCCCGTTCTCCGCGCTCGTGCTCGCTTCGCGTTCAACGCGCGGCGTGGACTTCAACACGGCCGCCGTCAACACGTTGATCGGCATCATCCCGCCGGTGATCTTTTATCTGTTCGTGCAGCGCTATCTCGCGAGGGGGCTTTCGTTTGGCGCGGTCAAGGGATGAGTCTCGGCCCCGGATCGCGGCCGCGAGTCGACAAGGCTCGTCGTCGCGCCCGGCTTGGGTCCGGCGGACGCCGATCCCTGCGCGCGCCTTACGTTCCTCTGGACTCCCCGGGGCGTGATCAGGGGTCGCAATGACGATGGTGGTCTTTCAGCCGGCCGCCTTGATCGCGTTGAGCCGCGCCTTGCGCTTCTCGTAGCGCGCGTTCATCCGCGCCTCGGCCTCGGGCGAGCCGTCGTGCCAGGTGCCGAACAGCTTGTCCAAAGGCACAAGCCCGTCGCCGTAGTTCACCTCAAAATGTTTATGGTGGAGGTAGTGGGCATAGGCGTGGCTGTCGAAGGCGGCCTCGCCGCGCCCCGTCTCGATCTTGTCGAAGCCGATGTGGCCGACAACCGCGCCGAGCCCCGCGTAATGCAGCTGATAGATCGCGAGCACCGGGTTCGAAGGGATGATCACATGGATCAGCGACGATGAGAAATAGAGAAGCTGCTCGACCGGATGCATCGACAGCGACGACCAGGGCGATGGATTGACCGAGTGATGATGAACGCTGTGCACCGTGCGGTAAAGCGGCGGCCAGTGGATCAGGCGGTGGATGCAGAAGAAGTGGAACTCGTGGAAGATCGGCACGAGCAGAGCCAAGCAATCCGAGATAGAGGGGATGCTCGGCGAAGGAGAGCCAGGGCGCGTAACCGTTGGCGAAAGCGTAGAGGACGCCGACCTCATAAGCCGTCCAGATCGGCACGCCCGTTCCGAATCCGCGGATGATCCCCTCGATGTTCTGGCTCTTGAACAGGAAGGCGTTGTTCTTCTGGTCGTTCGGATATTTGGCGTGGTACTTGAAGCGGTTCCCTTGCGCCCGCGACATATAGAGGCGGTACTCGAAGGCGCTATAGAACAGGGCGACCGCAATGCAGTTGACGATGAAAAGCCTGAGGACCCAGCCCCAGGCCAAGGTCTTCATGACCTCGACATCCGGGAGCACGAACATCGCATACGCGACCGCCGACGCGGCGAAGATGAGGTTCCAAGGGAGAAAATAGCTGGGGAGCCATTTCAGGAAGGCGAGAGGGCGCGGCGGCAGCACAAAGACGGGAGCAATGGCGAGAGTGGCGCTCGGCGTCCAGTCTCCTCGCTTGTTCCGTGCGCCAAACTTAAGGTCGTCCATGAGACCCTCCCTCGCGAGTTCCGTCGACTGCCCCGACCGGCTCGCTGTCTGGAGATAAGACTAGAACGAAGGGCGGCGCCGCGCACGTGATTTCTCGGCGACGGCGAGGGTTCGCCCGTCGATTGTCAGCGACGTCAACCAGGCGCGCTCGTTGTTTCGTCCGCCTGAGCGGACTCGGATTTCTGCGAGCGCAGGCGAGCGGCTCCCTCCCAGGTGCTGAGACTATGCGCCGCGTTGATAAGCGCGAGATGCGAAAAGGCCTGAGGGAAGTTGCCAAGCTGGCGGCGCTCATGAGGATCGTATTCCTCCGCGAGCAGGCCCACGTCGTTGCGCAAGCTCAATAGGCGCTCGAACAGCGCATGCGCCTCCTCATACCGCCCCAGCAGCACATAATTGTCGACAAGCCAGAAGCTGCAGGCGAGGAAGGCGCCTTCCCCTGGCGGCAAGCCGTCCACTTCGGTCCCGGTGTCATAGCGCAGCACAAATCCGTCGTGGAGGAGCTTCTTCTCGATGGCGGCGACTGTGCCTTGGACTCGGGCATCGTCAGGCGGAAGAAAGCCGACGATGGGGACGAGCAACAGACTCGCGTCCAGCGTCGAAGCGTCAAAGGATTGGACGAAGGCGTTTTGCTTGGCGTCGTAGCCACGCTCGCACACTTCGGCATGAATTTGAGATCGCACGTCTCGCCAGCGTTCGAGCGGTCCGTCGAGGCCGAATTCCTCGATCGAGCGCACCGCCCGATCGAACGCGACCCACGCCATCACCTTCGAGTGGGTGAAGTGGCGGGCGCCGCCTCGCACTTCCCAGATGCCCTCGTCAGGCTCGCGCCAGATCGTCTCGAGATGCGAGAGGAGGGCGCGCTCCAACGCCCAGGTCGCGTCGCTCGTGGCGAGCCCGGCGTGGCGCGCGACATAGAAGGCGTCGAGCACTTCGCCATACACGTCGAGCTGAAGCTGCTTGACCGCTCCGTTGCCGATGCGGACCGGCCCCGCCCCTTCGTAACCGGGCAGCCAGGGAATTTCGTATTCCTCGAGCCGCCGGTCGCCCGCGACGCCGTAAACGATCTGCAGGTCGTCCGGAGAGCCGGCGACCGCGCGCAGGAGCCACTCGTGCCACGCCTTCGCCTCGTCGAGGATGCCCGCTCCGATCAGCGCATAGAGGGTGAAGGTCGCGTCGCGGAGCCAGCAAAAGCGATAGTCCCAGTTGCGCGGTCCGCCCAACTGTTCCGGCAAGGAAGTCGTCGGGGCCGCGACGATGCCGCCGGTCTCCCAGTGCGCGAGCGCCTTCAACGTGAGAAGCGAGCGAACGACGGCGTCGCCCCACTGGTCCGTTGACTTGAAAGCAGCGGCCCAGCCGGTCCAGAACGAATGGACTTGCTTGCGCGCTTCCTCGACATCCTCCGCTGAAACCGGCGAGGGCGGCGTGCGAAACGACGCCGACCATTCGAGGACGAAGCTCGCCTCCTCGCCCTCGCGGAGCGTGAAATCGCCGACGGTGCGCATATCCTCTCCGCGCGTCGGAACCGCCGTCTGGAGCAGCAACCTGTCGGGGCCCGCGATGAACTGGAGCCGGCCGTCGTCCTGCTGACTGACCCACGGCACGATGGCCCCATAGTCGAACCGCACGACGAGCTCGGTCCGCATGGGAACCTCGCCCTGAACGGCCTTGACGATGCGCACAAGGTCGGAACCGCCATTGCGGCGGTGCATGAAATCGGTGAGCGAAACCGACCCGCTTGGCGTCGTGAACACAGTTTCGAGAACGAGCGTGTTGTCCAGATATCGTCGCGTGATCCGGACATCCCTCTCTTCCGCCGGCGCAACCAGCCACCGTCCGTGCTCCGGGCCGCCGAGCAGCGCGGCGAAACAAGCGCCGCTGTCGAAGCGGGGCAGGCACAGCCAATCGATCGAGCCGTCGCGGCCAACCAAGGCCGCCGTCTCGCAGTTGCCGATGATCGCGTAATCCTCAATTCGAAGCGGCATAAGGTCTCTCAGCGGGCAGGCTTCCGGGGGCGCGGTCTATGGCGCCCGTCACGAACGCGCCATGGCTTCGACCAGCGCTTCCTCCATCGCCCGGAATTGATAGGGCTTGGGGCAATTCTTCACCTGGGAATATCGGCTCTTAAGCAGGTTGTCTTCATAACCCGAAGTAAAGACGAACGGAATGTTCTTGGCGACGAGCATGTCGGCGACTGGATAGGCAAGCATGCCGCCCAGATTGACATCGAGAATTGCGGCGTCAATGTGCGGGTCGGACTCGATCTGCTTGATCGCCTTGTCGACGGACGGCGCCGGTCCAACGACGACCGCGCCGGCGTTCTCCAACGCGTCCTGCAGGCTCACTGCGATCAGGTACTCGTCCTCGACCACGAGAATGCGGCGATCACGAAGCGCCGAATCCGCCATCTTGCATCTCCTCGTTCTGAGGTCCGGAGAGCGGAAGCGCGATCGTGCAGCGGACGCCGTCCGGCTCGATCGCGAAACTTGTCCGAGCTCCGAACTGATAGGGCAGAGCGTCCTCGATCAGCCGCCTGCCATTGCCAGCCCCCCTTTGCCCTACGAGTTCAGCGGTCTCGACGCCGCTTTCCTTCCAGTCGATAAGAATCCAGGGAGATCCGCTCTCGCGCTCGACCCGCCAGCGAACGTCAAGACGGCCGCTTGGCCCGGCCAAAGCCCCGTACTTCACCGCGTTGGTCGTAAGCTCGTGCAAGGCCATCGCCAACGCTTGCACGCAGTTGGATCGAAGCACGACATTCGGCGGTCCGTCGAGCGTAACGGTTCCGCCGTCCTCCGATTGAGCGGCGAGTTCAGATTGAAGAAGAGAGTCAAAAGTGACGCTGTCGCCGGGGGCGGCGCGTGACAACAGGCCCTGCACGCGCGCGAGCGCCACCAGGCGATCGCCAAAGCTCGCCTTGAATTCCTCGAGCGACTGGCCCGAAACGGAGGTCCTGTCCATCATCGCCATCACCACGCCGACGAGATTGCGGGTGCGGTGCTGAAGTTCGCCAATCATGATCCGCATCCTGGATTCGCTTTCCCGCAGCGCATCCTCGGCGCGCCGCCGCTCGCCGATGTCGACGAAGGTCACGACGACGCCATCTATCTTGTCCCCGACGGTGCGGTACGGTTTGAGGCGCGTGAGATACCAGCCGCCGTCCTTGGCATGCACCTCCCGCTCGATGGAAGCGAGATCGCGCAGAACCTTGCGCGCATCTGCGGCGAGGTTGTCGTAGTCGAGATGATGGGTGAAATCGGTGATCGAGCGGCCCTCATCGCCGTCCACGATATTGAAGAGCCTGGAGATGGGCGGGGTGAACCGATTGATGAGCAACTTTGCGTCGAGGAACAGGATGCCGACGTCGGTCGCCGCCATCAGATTCTGAATGTCGCTGTGGGCGCGTGAGACGCTCTCGAGCTTCGTCTTGAGCTCGCTGTTGACGGTTTGCAGCTCCTCATTGATGGATTGCAGTTCCTCCTTGCTGGTCTCCAGTTCTTCGGCGGTCGAGCGATATTCCTCATTGACCGACTGCAGTTCTTCGTTGGCCGCCCGCAGCTCCTCGTTCGCGCCCTCAAATTCCTCCCGCGAGGACCGAAGCTGCGATTGGCTGAACTGCAATTCCTGCAGAAGTTGCTGGAGTTGCTCGCCGGTCGGCTGCTCATCAATTTTCGTGGAAGCCGGTGACGCCTCGGCAAGCGCCTCGCCCTCGAAGAAAAAGACGATGGCGGAACGGCTGGCGCTGGGTTCGGAGGGTAGCGGTCTTATCTGCAAATAAACCCGCCGCGCCGTACCGTTGAAGCGGACACCAATCGGCCCGTGGAGACTCCCCTCGTTGTGCGCGAAGACGCGGTGCAGCGCGGAGCGGATGTCGAACCGCAATTCCTCGCGCGCAAGTTCGCTGATGTCGTTGGTGAGCATCCCGCCGGAGGGCTGCAGGTAGCGCCCGGCGTGTTCGGACAGATGCACCACCCGGTAGGACTCGTCGACAATCACGCTCGGCGGCGCAAGGCGTTCCAAGGCTTCGCGATGAATCCCCGCCTCGACGGGCGCGCGAAATGGCGCCGGGATTCGTGGCGGCATCGGGTCCAGCCCAAATGTGAGGCCGCCCATCCGGGGCGTGACGCGCATTTCGGACGGAATCGACGTGCGCTGATAGATTCGCGCTTCCCGGTCGATGGTGCGGAACGCTCCGACAGGAGTGTCGGCGTTTTCCGATGAGCCGAGGAAGAGGTAGCCGGACCGTTGCAGCGCGAAGTGGAACGTGGCGCAAACTTGGCTCTGCACCTCTCGGTCGAGATAGATGAGGACGTTGCGACAGGAGACGAGGTCGACGCGCGAAAATGGCGGATCCTTCAGAAGGCTGTGCCTGGCGATCAGCACCGTGTCGCGCAGTTCGCGCGTCACGCGGTAATGATCGCCGTCTCGGGTAAAAAAGCGCCGCAACCGCTCTTCCGTCATGTCGGCTGCGATGGCGACCGGATAACGACCCTCTCTGGCAACCAGCAAGGCGCCTTCATCGAGATCGGAAGCAAACACCTGCAGCCCGCAGCGGATCTCATGCCGACTCGCCTCTTCGAGCAAGAGGATCGCAATCGAATAGGCCTCTTCCCCAGTGGCGCAGCCGGGAACCCAGACACGAATCACATCGGAAACGCCCTTGTCATCGAACAGGCGGGGGATGACCAACGCCGCAAGCTTGTCGAAGGCGTTCGTGTCGCGAAAGAACGTCGTCACCGAGATGAGAAGGTCGGCGAACAACGCCTGCGCCTCCTGCTGACTTTCGCGCAAGATGGCCAGGTACTCGGGCATCGTGGCCGCCCGCTGCACCTGCATTCTGCGCGCGATGCGTCGGCGAACCGTCGACTTCTTGTAACTCGAGAAGTCGTGTCCGGAGCGGACGCGCAAATGGGACAAAATGCGCTGCATCGCCTGCTCGTCCGTCTCCGTCAGGTCGTCTGACGGCGGATCTCGCCGGTTGCGGATCAGCTCGGGAAGACGGGCGGCGATCTCTCGCACCGGCAGGACGAAATCAGCGAACCCCGTCGCGACGGCGCTGCGCGGCATCGATCCATATTCAGCCTCGTCCGGATCCTGGACCAGGATAATGCCGCCGGCTTCCTTGACAGCCTTGATGCCGACAGCCCCATCCGAGCCGGCGCCCGAAAGCACGATGGCGAAGTCCTCGCCATGCTGAGCCGCGAGCGAGCGAAAAAAAAGATCGATTGGCGCACGCTGCCAGCGCGGCTGCTCGAACTCGGCGGTCGCCAAATGATAATCGCTCGCGAGGAGCTGGCGGTTGGGCGGAATGACATAGACATGGCGAGGTTCGAGGCGAATACGACCAGTCACCTGCGCCACCGGCATTCGAGTCCGCGCAGCGAGAATGTTGGAAAGCTCACTTTGGTGCTCGGGATCGAGGTGCACGACGACGACGAAAGCAGCGTCGACATCGTCCGGCAGGCTCTCGAAAAACGTCTGCAGCGCACGGACCCCTCCTGCCGATGTTCCGATGCCGACGATCGGAAATCGCGTGGCGGCGGCTCTGTCAGTCGCCTCGTTCATCAGACGTCGCAGAGGTGGAACTGAGCCTGCCCGCGCAGTGATGGCCGCTTCGCTGTCAAAGTCATCTGCGCTCTCCAGTTCGTCTTTTCATTGCTGGAGCCACCCTATTCCGCTGGGATGACGGCTACAATCAGCGCTGGGTTCCCCTTCAAACTCACTTTGCCCTCAGTTATTCGGTGGTTCCTACCAGTTCTTGAAAGGGATCCGATCCTCCTGTCTTCGACTTGCACAGCCAAGCTCCAACCTAACCGACACCTCGCGTTCGAGCTTCGCTCAAAACGCGATCGGCGGTACGCGAACAGCACGAGATGCTGTTGGGCAGCATTCCGCCTGATGAAGAAACGCTTGATTGCGGATTGAGTTCCCAGCGCGGGCGCGTGCTCAAGGCTCGTCTTGGACGAGAGCCTCGCCCTCAGTCTTTTGGTCTTGGAGGTCCGAACCCTTTTGGTCCCATTGCTCACTTCGCAAAGCGTCCCGCAATGTTTCGACATGACGCCGGCTTTCGGCTGACGTCCGCTCATAAGAAGCGGCGGAATGACGCAAGCCGCCGCGACGTGCTTCCTCCGCCATCTTCTGCGTGAGGACGGCGCGCTCCTCCGCGATGCGGAGAGCCACACGCAGCGCCTCGTCGACCGAACCCTCCTGCTCGGAGGCGAGCGCCTCCCCCGTGTAGCCGTGACCAACCTGGCAGCGGAATCTGAGCGGCGGCGCACTCTGCATTTGCGACAGGACGCCGCCGCAGGCGGGACACGACAGCGCAACCGGATTTGCGAGCCGAGTTATCTCCTCGGTTCCTGTCGGGCGTCCGAGCGCGATCTCGACCTCCAGCCGGATATCCTCCGGGGGAGGCGGGGACTGGCGGCGCGGTTCGGTTGCGAGCAGCTTGAGAAGCGCGCCCTAGCTCCCCGATCGGCGTCTGGTAATCGACGTCGGTCGCCGCGAGCGCCGACAACGGCATTTCGCGCTCCGTCGCTTCGATAGGGCTTTGCACGACGGTGATGCCGCCGCAGCGTTTCAAATCCGCAAGACCGGCGGCGCCATCATTGAGCATCCCGGTCAGGACAACGCCGATCGCTCCTGAGCCATGGCTGACGCCGACAGATCGAAACAGGGGATCAATTGCGGGCCGCGCCAGGTTCTCTCGCGGGCCGCGCCCAAGTCTTATTATACCGTCCAAGACGATCAGATGATGGTCAGCCGCGGCGACATAGGCCCGGCCACGTTCAAGTCTCTGCCCGTCGGCCGCCGTCTCGACGGGAATTGGGCATCGTTGGCCGAAAATCTGAGCAATTTGATTGTGCCCGCGAGCGCCGACGTGCACGACAATGCAGACCGCCGCTGGAATGTCAGCCGGGAGGGAGTTGCACAACGACTTGATCGCGCCAATCGCTCCCGCCGACCCGCCGATTGCTATGATTCGGTCCACATCAATCTCCGCCAAAAGAGCCTGAATGAGACCGTCGGGGAAGAGGCGGCGGCGTCAATCAACGTGCTCGCCCAGGGAGGGGTTCCGGCCGGCCGGAGTCCGAGGGGCCGGCGCGGTTTTTGGCTCTAAGCGATCCCTGCGGGTTTGTTTATGCCCTACGCCAGTTCCCAGGCAGTCATGACCGCCCCCGAATCACAGTCTGACGGGGATCGGGGGGCGGCCATGACGGCAAGCGCCAAAGGGGCGCAGCCGCAGGATCTGAACAACAGCTAGCGCTAAGAGAGCTTCGCAATTGTTTGCGTAAATCCTAAGTCTGTGTTAGGGTTTCTGTTGGCCTGATTCCAGGCCTCGGGCCCGCCAAAGGCCGTGTCGGAGAGAAGGAGCGTTCGAGGCCGCTTTGCACAACCCGCGACGCGAGTAGCGAGGAGCACCAGTTTTTTTAATTTTTTCGCCCGTAACGCATTGAAAAGACCCGAATCGGCCAAAGAAAAACAAGGAAAACCAAGCCTTTTTCCTTGTTTTTATTTGGTTTTTCTTGCATTTGTTTGGCGCTCACTCGCCTTCAGGTTGTGTCGGCGACGGCCCGCTGGCCGGGGCGTTCGGTCGAGGCGGGGGTTTCGCAGCAAAACGGCTCGCGCCAAGCAAACCCAAACGAGAGCCTGACGACCTCGGGGGCGCCGCCGAGACGGAGCTAGGCCCATGCCGCCCGAACGGAAACCGCCTCAGTCTCGAGCGGGCCCGGTCGCGGGCGCCTCGCTGACCGCGCCGCCGGAATGGGCGGAGGCGGGCTGTTTCCATTGCGGCGTGCACACGACATACTGGTCCGCTATCGCTTCGTGATCGCCCTGCTTTTCGCGCTGGAAATAGAGATAGCAAATGCTCAGCGCGCCGGTGCGGTAATCGACCCGAAACACCCCGCCTTCCTGCTCGTGGCGCGTGGCGATCAGCCCGTAGTCGCTGGGGTCCTGCTTCGTGGCGCCGTCGCCGCTGCGATAGCAGTTGGTGACGCCGAACGCGCCGGGGCCGACATCGGTTCGCCCCGGATTGTGAGCGAACTGGCAGGCAATGACGTCGCCCGACAATTTGTCGAGGCGGTAGACCAGCGACAGGTTGATCTGCGGCGCGGCCAGAAACTCGAATTGGCCCGCCTCCGCGCAAGGCGCAGCCGCGCAGGCGGCGATCGCCGCGAATCCGAATAGGAAAGCCTTCGGCAACATTGCTGACCTCCGCGAGCCGCAAATCACGTGAGGTCAACATGGAGCCGAGCGTCTTCACAAATCGTTAAGGCTAACGGCGAATTGTCGTCACCCCGTCAGGATCTCCTTGCTGGCGACCGTCGAGTCGGGGTTGAGCCGGTAGACGAGCGGAACGCCGGTCGCGAGCTCCATCGTTGGAATCGTCTCGGGCGTCAGCCGGTCGAGCACCATGACCAGCGCGCGCAGAGAGTTGCCGTGCGCCGCGACCAGCACCCGCTTGCCGCCGAGAACCGGGGGAAGGATGTTCTGGCAATAATAGGGAAGCGCGCGCGCCACCGTGTCCTTCAGGCTCTCGCCGCCCGGAGGCTGGATGTCATAGCTGCGCCGCCATTTGTGGACCTGTTCCTCGCCCCATTTCTGGCGCGCATCGTCCTTGTTCAGTCCGACGAGATCGCCATAGTCGCGTTCGTTGAGGGCCTGGTCCCGCTTTTCCGGCAGGCCGGTCTGCCCCATTTCTTCAAGCGCCAGAGCGAGCGTGCGCTGGGCGCGGATGAGGGCCGAGGTGAAGACGAGGTCGAAGCCGAGTCCCTGCGCTTTCATTCGGCGCCCGGCTGTTTTGGCTTCCTCGACTCCGGCCGGGCTCAGATCGACGTCTCGCCATCCGGTGAACAGGTTCTTCAGGTTCCACTCGCTCTGACCATGACGCAACAGGACGAGGAGACGATCGGCGGGCATGAGGATTCGCCTTGTTTGGAGGGTCGATGAGCGGCTTACCAAGCATGGCTTGCCGCCGGCGCCAACTCGAAAACCGAGACCCCGATCATTCCGAGTGGCATTGCCGCCGGGCGCTCGGCGCCAGCGCCGGTTGGAGGGGAGCAAGCCGCGCGCGGGCGACCGCGCGGACGCCGACACGGCGAGGAACCTGCTTGATCGCCTCGACAATGAGGACGCCCGCGAAGGGCAATCCAAGCGCGCCTCCGACCCGCTCGATCGTGGTCGCCGACCGGATCATGAAACGCCGGCCAACTGGAGGCGCATAGAGCGCCTCGCCCCAGAAGATCGGCGAGAATTCCGCTCGCTGCAGCAAGTCGCGAAGCTGGGATTTCGAATAGGGCAAGCCCTGCCCATATGGAGTGCTGTCCGCGCGCGCCCAAACGCCCCGCCGGGAGGGAACGATCACGATCATTCGCCCCTCGGGCGCGGTAATGCGCCAGAGCTCTTCCATGAGCGCATCCGGCCGGTCGGCCGCCTCCAAGGCATGCGCGAGCAACAGCCGGTCAATGGAGCCGTCCGGCAGCGGCAACATTTGCGCGTCGACGAGCGCTGTGGAGCACCGTCCGGCTTCGGGCCATATCGCGGCGCCCTGCTCGGCAGGCATCAAGGCGAGGCATCGGTGAGCGCCATCGCGGAATCGTTCGAGATAGGGCGCGCCGTAACCCACCGCCGCGACCGAGAGGCCGACGCTGCTGCTCCAACGCTCCCGGATGACGCGCCCGATCAGCCTGCGGGCGACGCCGCCGAGGGGCGAGCCGTAGAAGCTCTGCAAGTTGAGGACATCGAGGGGCATCGAGATTGGCCGGACGGAGCCTCGACTTTGAACGAGCGCCCGTCCTTTCGCAATGCGTCGGCGAGCTTAACGCGCGTGGGAGAAAACGGCGCAGGAGAGACAGGGGTCGGCCGCGCCGCTATAGTGGACCGAAAGGTCAGGGCGCACGTCGGGCTTATGCGTCCCGGAAAGCGCTGACAACCGAAGACTCAAAATCGCCGAGCCTGTCCCAATGACGATGAACGTTCATCAGTATTTGTGTCTCACGGACAATTATGGCGCTCTCGTGCACGATGCTGCGACCGGGGCGACCGCATGCGTCGATGTCCCGGAAGCAGGACCCACTCTCGCGGCCTTGGCGGAGCGAGGCTGGAATCTGACCGACATCTTGATCACCCATCATCACGCCGATCATATCCAGGGCGTCCCGGACGTCAGGGCGAAATATCCAAACGCGAAGATATGGGGTCCGGCCAAGGATGCGTCGCGCATTCCCTTCCTCGATCGCCAGCTGAAGGAAGGCGACACGGCCCGCGTCGGATCGCTCGGAGCGAAGGTCATCGAAACCCCTGGGCATACGGTGGGCCATATCGCCTACCATTTCGATGGAGAGGGAGTCGGCTTCTGCGGCGACACGCTGTTCTCCCTCGGATGCGGCCGAGTGTTCGAGACGCCCCACGCGGTCATGTGGAGCTCACTCATGAAGCTCGCGGCCCTTCCCGGCGAGACGCAAATCTATTGCGGCCACGAATACACCCAGGCCAACGGGCGGTTCGCCGCCACCATAGAACCCGACAATCCGGTTCTGAAGGCTCGAATCGACGAGGTCGCAAGGCTGCGCGCCGAGCGGCGCCCGACATTGCCGACAACCATCGCGGCCGAGCTTGCCGCCAATCCGTTTCTGCGGGTGGAAGAGCCGGCGATTCAGGCTGCGGTCGGGATGGCGGGCGCGGAGCCCTCGGCGGTGTTCGCCGAGCTTCGCACGCGCAAAGATCGGTTTTAGGGCGTCTCGGTCTTTTTGGCCAACGACTCTAGGCGCTTTTGCATGTCGGACAGCTGATCGCGCAATTGGTCGATGTCGTCCTCGGAATTCGCCTTCTTGACGGCCGATTCCGTCGCTGGGGTCGCGCCGGCGAAGGGCGAGAACATCGCCAGCGCCTGATTGAACGCGGCGAAATTCTTTTTCGTCAGTTCCTGCAAAGCGGCGAACGAGCCGGCGGAGAACGCCTCCGGACCAAACATCCGGCTTGCGGCTTCGCGCATCGCCTGCTGCTCGCCGGAAAAGCGGTCGATCGAGAACTCCAGATAGCTCGGCAGGATCGCCTGCATGCTGTCGCCGTAAAAGCCGATCAGCTGGCGCAAGAAAGTCGTCGGCAAGAGCGACTGGCCTTCAATTCCCTCCTGCTCGAAGATGATCTGGGTGAGGACGGAGCGGGTGATGTCTTCATTGGTTTTGGCGTCGTAGACGACGAAGTCTTCGCCCGCCTTCACCATTTTCGCCAAATCAGCGAGAGTCACATAGGCGCTGGAGGCCGTGTTATACAGCCGGCGATTGGCGTACTTTTTGATTGTAATGCGGGTGGAATTAGCCATGACGTTGATGCCGGTCCAGTGCGACGCTGACTCGAGGGCCAACACAAGATAAGCGTTTTTTTGCTCGGCCCAAAACCTTTTTTTGCATTGCAGCGTAGCGATCGGCTCAATGAAACCGAAGAGAGGCCGGACACGCGGACGCGCGAGACCAGCCATCGGGCTGACGAGCACGGCCATCGGCGCTCGTCATGACGGTCGCTTCGTTCGGAGCTCTCAGGAGTTACGTCCGCAGAGCGCGAGGGACTTGGCTTGAAATTCCAGGCGCGGCTCTTATAACCGGCGCTAGGGATCAAAGAAGCCAGCGACGTAAGCAGGAACAACGTTGAATATACGAGTCCTGTCCCCGGCCTGCGCCGCCGTTCTGTCCCTTATTGCCCCAGAAGCCCTGACCGTCAGCGCCGCCGCGCAGACCAACACGGGCACGGGCGCCGCGTCGGCCCTGGTCGACCGCTCCGGCGCTCCGATGATCCGGATCTCCGAATCCCTCGCCGCAACCAATCCCGACCCCGCCGAGCGGTCCGCAAGGGCAATCGAATGCGCACAAAAGGCCGACGCTCAGGGGTTGCAGGGCAAGACGAGAAAACACTTCCTGCGCGAGTGCAGGCGCGGCCCATGAGCGCCGCGCCCGAGGCTGCCGTCCTTGTCTGAGGCGCCGGCCGACGAGCGGATTGAAACGTTCCTCACACTCCGAGACTGGCTCCGCTACGCGATCAGTCGCTTTCTCTCCGCGGGCCTCGCGTTTGGCCACGGCGCGACGACGGCGCTGGACGAGGCCGCCTTTCTCATCCTCGAGGGGCTCAATCTGCCGATCGACACGCTCGATCCGTTTCTCGACTCGAGGCTCCTTCGTCACGAGCGCGCGCGGCTTCTCGAGCTGATCGAGGCGCGCGTGACGACGCGCAAGCCAGCCGCGTACCTTGTCAACCGCGCCTACATCAAGGGCGTGCCCTTCTATGTCGATGAGCGGGTCATCGTCCCGCGCAGCCTGATCGGCGAATTGCTGATGACGGCCTTCGCCGAGGATAATGGGCTCGTCGGCGATCCTGAAGGCGTGACCTCAGCGCTAGACCTCTGCACCGGGGGCGGTTCGCTGGCGATTCTCGCAGCGCGCGTCTTCCCAAATGCACGCATCGAGGCGGTGGACGTCTCGCCCGGCGCGCTGGAAGTGGCCGCGCGCAACATCGACGAGCACGGCCTTCAGGATCGAATCGCGCTCAAGCAGGGCGATCTGTTCGCCCCGGTCGAGGGGGCGCGGTTCGACCTGATCCTGACCAACCCGCCCTACGTCGACGCGACGGCGATCGCACGCTTTCCCCCCGAATATGCGGCAGAGCCGACGATTGCGCACGCTGGGGGTAAAGACGGGCTCGACATCGTGCGGCGGATCCTGCGCGAGGCGCCCAAGCATTTGACCGCCGACGGGATGCTCGTTTGTGAGGTGGGGGGCGCGCGCTTGGCGCTGGAGCGAGAGTTCCCGCGCCTGCCGTTCTCATGGCTCGACACCGAGGACACGTCGGGCGAAGTGTTCCTTTTGGGCGCCGCCGATTTCCGTGTGGCAAAGGGCAGGCGATAGAACCCTGAATGTAACCGCGCCCCCGGTCCGATGCGTCGCCCTGGCCGACAAGCCGTCCAGCTTTTCTCCGGATCGGCTAGACTGGCGTCAATTCGGGCGCCAATTCGCCGAGGCAAAGCATGCAAGCTCAGGAAACGCCCCGCAAGGCGGTCGCAACGCGGCTGGTCGCGGCCATCAGAATCTTCGCGCGTTCAGAGGTGGGCTTGAGAGCGAAACTGACGTTCGCTGGGATCCTCGTGCTGCTGCTTGGCGCGAACGGCCTCAATGTCGCGAACAGCTACGTCAACAGGAACCTGATGTCCGCCATCGCCGAGCGGCATTTCGGGGACTTCGTCCGGCAGGCTGAGTTCACGCTCGCGGTCTTTGCGGCGTCCACCATCGTCGCGGTTCTGGCGCGTTTCGCCGAGGAACGGCTGGGGCTGTTGTGGCGCGAGTTCATGACCAAGCGCGCCGTCGCCACCTACATGACGAACGAAACCTACCATCGCCTGGCGATATCGGACGAGCTTGCAAACCCGGATCAACGGATCGCCGAGGATGTGCGCGCGTTTACGGCGACCACGCTTTCCTTCGCGCTCATGGCGATCAACAGCGCCTTCACGATTCTCGCCTTTTCCGGCGTCCTCTGGTCGATCAGTCCCCTGCTCTACGCGATCTCGGTGGCTTATGCTGCGCTGGGGTCGTATTTGACGATCAAGCTCGCTCGGCCGCTTGTGAAGCTGAACAGCGACCAGCTCGATCGCGAGGCCAGTTTTCGTTCTGCTCTTATTCATGTTCGTGACAACGCCGAGACCATTCGCCTTCGAGGTGAAGGTGGGCGGGAAGCCGCCGGGATTGGGGACCGGCTCGATCAACTCGCTGAGAATTTCCGACGCATCACTTCGGTCAACCGCAACGTCGGCTTCTTCTCGACCGGCTACAATTGGCTCATCCAACTGATCCCGATCCTGATCATCGCGCCCGCCTTCATGCGCGGCGAGATCGAGTTCGGCGTGATCACTCAATCCGCGATGGTGTTCACGACGCTGGTCGCCGCTTTCTCGCTTGTCGTCACCCAGTTTCAGTCGTTGTCGACCTATGCAGCCGTCGTCTCGCGGCTCGGTTCGCTGCTTGACGCGTTCGAGAATGAAGTCCCCGCTCCCGCTTCGGGATCCGCGTCATCGAACTGAGGAATGGTCGAACGTTATTCCGCGGCGTCTCGCATCGCCTCGCGCATGACGGCGCGCAGTTCATCGATCGAGGTCAGCCGGCCGCCGCGCTCGACATGCCAGAAGGTCCAGCCGTTGCAGGCGGGCAGGCCTTGCACCAGCGCGCCGATCTTGTGGATCGAGCCGACCGCGGGCCCGGCGGCGAGCGCGCCATCCGCCCGCACCAGAGCGCTATGGCGCCGCCCGGCGTCGACCAATCGTTCGCCCGGGCGAGCAAGCCCGGCTTCGACCACGCTAGAGAAAGCGACGCGGGGCTCGCTGCGGCGCGTCGGCGCGATCGCCAGCGCCGCTTCGGGCAACGGCTCGACCGCGTCGATCCGCTGGCGCGCCGCTTCGGCGTAAGCGAGATCCCGTTCGATGCCAATGAACGACCGCCCGAGCCGGCGAGCCGCGACGCCGGTGGTCCCGGAGCCAAAAAACGGGTCGAGCACCAGGTCGCCTGCGTTGGAGGCGGCCAGCAACACCCGCGCAAGCAGTGCTTCAGGCTTTTGCGTTGGGTGAGCCTTTCGCCCCCTCTCGTCCTTCAGCCGCTCCGCTCCGGTGCAGATCGGCAGAAACCAATCGGAACGGACCTGCACATCCTCGTTGCCGGCCTTCAGGGTCTCGTAGTTGAACGTATAGGCCTTCGCCTCGGGGCCGCGCGCCGCCCAGATCATGGTCTCGTGGGCGTTGGTGAAGCGGCGGCCGCGGAAGTTCGGCATTGGATTGGCCTTGCGCCAGACGATGTCGTTGAGAATCCAGAACCCGAGATCCTGCAGGATCGCGCCCACGCGGAAGATGTTGTGGTAGGAGCCGATGACCACGATCGTGGCGGCGGGCTTCATCAGCCGCCGGACGGCGGTCAGCCAACCGCGGGTGAACGCGTCATATTCGGCGAAGTCGGCGAACTTGTCCCAGGCGTCGTCCACCCCGTCGACCACGCTCTGGTCCGGGCGCGACAGCGCGCCCTCGAGCTGGAGATTATAGGGAGGATCGGCGAAGACGAGATCAACGGAGGCTGGAGGCAGCCTCATCATTTCCGTGACGCAGTCGCCGGTGAGGATCACGTCGCGAGGGGCGGAGCTCTCCTTGCCGGGCGACTCAACGATTGCGGCCGGGCGTTTCGCCTCGGCGGCCCCAGTACGCGAAACCTGAAGCTGGGCGGGGAGGCGGAACGCTCCGGCACGCTCGATACGCATCAACGCAAATCACTCGACGCCTGAGCTAGATCATTCGAACCAGCGCGTCGTTTATGCTCGGTTTAAAGTAAAGGTCTGGTTATGCCGCCAGCCATGCCGCTGTGTCGTTTTCGTACGGCTTAAGTCGTTCTAAAGGAGATTCGACTTCAACCTTTTTGAAACCTTTTTGGGCCGCCGATCATTCTTCCGGCTCGAGTCGGAATGAGCGCCGATGATAGGGGCACGGCGACCCATCGATGCGCGCTGGCGAAAGCCTCGCGTTCGAAATCGAAATGGGGCGTGGTCACGACCGGGCGTGGCGGAGGAGCGGACGTCTTCTTTATGGCCTTCACGCCGTCCGCCACGATGCCCTGCGCCGGTCGGCAAGTTATCGCGGCCGCGGCGGGCGAGCCAAGATAGGAAAGCGGAATTGCCGGTGGAAAGACAACTCCGGCTCGCGCGTCCGCGCGAGCGCCGGATCGGTTATCCTGGGCGAATGGAACTGCATGACCCTCTGCTGGAACGCATCTCACCTGCTCTCGCTGAAGTCCCCGGCGTTGTCGCCGTCGCGCTTGGCGGTTCGAGGGCGACGGGCGCGGCACATCCGTCTTCGGATTATGATATCGGCCTTTACTTCCATGAGCGCGCCAAGCTCGATGTTCTGCGGCTGCTTGAGGCCGCGAAGGGTTTGGTCGATGATCCTACCGCTGCAGAGGTGACCGAGGTCGGCGGCTGGGGGCCGTGGATCGTTGGCGGCGGTTGGCTGACGATCGCCGGCAAGAAGGTTGACCTCCTCTATCGGCCAATCGAGTCGGTCGCGAAGGTCATTCGCGACTGCCACGAGGGCAGCGTCAGCATGGACTATCAGCCGGGCCATCCGCATGGCTTCTGCTCGGCGATCTGGATGGGCGAAATCGCGCTTTGCCGGCCGCTCAGCGATTCTGAGGGCGCCCTCGCTCGATTGAAAGCCATGACGACGCCCTACCCCGAAGCATTGCGAGGGGCGCTCATTCGCCGCTTCCAGTGGGAAATCCTGTTCAGTATCGAGAACGCTGAGACGGCTATCCCACGTGGGGATCAGACCTACCTCGCCGGATGCGCGTTCCGCTCGCTCGCCTGCGCCGCGCAGATGCTCTTCGCGATCAACCGACGTTATCTCATCAACGAAAAGGGCGCGCTCGCCGCAGCTGCGAGGCTGCCGCTGACCGTCGATGATTTGGCCCAGCGGGTGGGCGACGTGTGGCAAGCCATTGGTCTTCGCGCATTCGATAGAGCGCTCACGAAGCTCGGGTCGATCCAGCGTGAGCTTGAGGGTTTGGTCGAGGCCGCTCGTTAAAATCGCGCCCAGCACCATGCGTCGGCGCCGAAATTCGTATATCAGCTTTACCTATGACCATCGGCGCGATTTGCATTCTCGGCGTCGATCCCGGCCTGCGCGCAACTGGCTGGGGCGTAATCGAGGCTGCCGGGCCGCGGTTGATCTTTATCGGTTGCGGGTCGATCGAGACCGACGCCGCGACGTCGCTCGCCGAGCGACTGGCGGCGATCCACCGCTTGCTGACCGGGCTCGTTGAGCGCGAAGGGCCGCATGAGGCGGCGGTCGAGGAGACTTTCATCAACCGCGATCCGCAATCCGCGCTGAAGCTCGGGCAGGCGCGCGGCGTCGCGCTCGCGACATTGGCTCTGAGCGGCCTGCCGGTCGCCGAATATGCCGCCAATCTCATCAAGAAGACGGTGGTCGGCGTCGGGCACGCCGAGAAGCGACAGGTGGCGATGATGGTCAGGATGCTCTTGCCGGCCTCGACCGCAGCGACGGCGGACGCGGCCGATGCGCTCGCCGTCGCCATCTGCCACGCCCAGCACCACGCGGCGCGCGCAAAGGTGCGCGGCGAAAAAATGGAAGCCGGTTTTTCGCAAGAAGGCGCGCGAAATCAAAGGAACCTAAAGTCCGCTGCGATTCGGTCGAAATCGCGGCGGACTTTAGGGGCGCGGCATGATCGGGAAGCTCAAGGGCGTGGTCGACGGTATCGAGGAAGAGGCGTTGATCCTCGACGTCAATGGCGTCGGCTATCTCGTCTCCGCTTCGGCTCGCACCCTGCGTGGGCTGCCCGCCGTCGGCGAGCCGGCGGAGCTGCTCATCGAAACGCACGTGCGCGAGGACGCGATCAGGCTGTATGGCTTTCTCACGGCGGGCGAACGCGACTGGTTTCGCTTGCTGCAAAGCGTGCAGGGGGTCGGCGCGAAGGTTGCGCTCGGGATTCTCGGCGCGCTGACGGGGGAAGCTCTGAGCGCGGCGGTCGCGCGTCAGGACAAGGCGATGATGGCGCGCGCGCCGGGGGTCGGTCCGAAACTCGCCGCCCGCCTCGTCCTCGAACTCAAGGACAAGGCGCCGGCGGCTAGCGTCGCCGATTTCGCCCATGCCGAGGCCGGCCTCGAGCGCGCGCCCAAGCTCGCCAAGGCTGCCGAGGACGCGGTCCTCGCCCTCGTTGGCCTCGGCTATGCTCAGCCGCAGGTCGCCGCCGCCGTCGCCAGGATTTCAGCTCATCTGGGACCCGAGGCCGAGACTGCCGCGCTGATCCGCGCGGGGTTGAAGGAACTGGCGCAATGAGCCGTCTTACGATATGCTTATCGATCGCTAGAAGGTAAAGCCAATGTCAGCGATCGCAACCGTTTCCTCGAAGTTTCAAATTTCAATTCCCAAGGAAGTCCGCGACCATCTCGGGCTGCTGCCAGGCCAGAAGATCGCCTTTATCGCGAAGCCCGAAGGTTTCCTGATCGTTCCGGTGCCGAAGCGCGAGGACTTGGCGGGGATAGCCCGCGGCGCCAATACAGAAGGCTATCGCGACCGAAACGATCGCTACTGATGCGCGTGGTCGACACGTCTGTCTGGATCGAATGGATAGTCGGTTCCACGTTGGGTGAGACGCTGGCGCTCGAGCTGCCGGCAAACGACAAGTGGATTGTTCCGACCATTGTTCAATATGAGCTCTCGCGCTGGCTGGCCCGCGAGATGTCAGACGCCGCCGCCGCGCGGGCGATTGCTTTTTCAAAGGAGTTGGTCGTGGCGCCGCTGACAACGGACATCGCCACGACAGCGGCGGACTATGCGAAAGCCCACCGCCTCGCGACGGCGGACGCGATCATCTTCGCCACGGCTGCCGACGCGCGCGCGGACCTCCTCACCTGCGACGCGCATTTCGCCAAATTGCCGCACGTCGTCTATGTCGCCAAGGATTCGCAGTGAGCGGGCGTCCCTTCTTTGTCCCGATGATCGCGATTGTGCTCCTATTCGCGGCGCTGGGCCCGGCGATCGGTGGGGCGTTGTTCATTCCCCTTTCGATCGTCTTCAAGGCGCCGACCGACCTCGAGGCGATCGGACTTATGGTTTTGATCAGCACGCTGTTTGGCCACGCCTTCGGGCTGATCGCGGCCTATATTGTCGGCCTCGCGCCAGCCGCGGCGACCGGTTTTCTCTATGCTTTGTGGGACGCGGCCGCGCCGGAGCGCGCGCCCCGCGCTCTCGTCGCCGCTCTCATCGGCGGATTGATCGTCTATGGTTTGCTGTCGCGCCTGAACCCCGTCGGCGCATCGCTCGAGATGACCATTGAGACCAATTTCGGATCTCCGGCCCATTGGGGGGCGCCAAGCCGGATCGGCCTCACGCTCGGTCATGCTTTGATCGCTTGCGGGGCGATCGCGGGTCTGGTCTGCGCCTTCGTGGCAAACCTCATCGGGCTCACCATGCGGCCGGAATTGACCTTGGCGGAACGCCTTCATCCCCCGGGCGAAGGCGCCTGAGGTGGCCGAAGCGCCTCGCCGGCTGATCTCGGCGGACAAGCGTCCCGAGGACGAAACGGCGGTTCGCCCGCAGTTCCTGGCTGATTTCGCCGGTCAGGAAGCGGCGCGCAAGAATCTCGGAATCTTCATCCAATCCGCCAAATCGCGCGGCGAGGCGCTCGATCACGTGCTGTTCGTCGGTCCGCCCGGCCTCGGCAAGACGACGCTCGCGCAGATCGTGGCGCGGGAGCTTGGCGTCAACTTCCATTCGACCTCAGGCCCGGTGATCGGCAAGGCGGGCGATCTTGCGGGACAGCTCACCAATCTCGAGCCGCGGGACGTCCTGTTCATCGACGAGATACACCGCCTCAATCCCGCGATCGAGGAGATCCTCTATCCGGCGATGGAGGATTTCCAGCTCGATCTCATCATCGGCGCCGGGCCTGCGGCGCGCTCGGTCAAGATCGATCTTGCCCGCTTCACCCTGATTGGCGCGACGACCCGCGCCGGACTGCTCACCACCCCGTTGCGCGATCGTTTCGGCATTCCGATGCGGCTCAATTTTTACACGACCGATGAGCTGCAGGGCATCGTGGCGCGCGGCGCCAAAGTGATCGGCCTGGCGCTCGCCGATGACGGCGCGAACGAGATCGCCAAGCGCTCGCGCGGCACGCCGCGCATCGCCGGGCGCCTGCTGAGACGCGTGCGCGATTTCGCCGTGGTCGAAGGCGCAAAGAGCGTGACGCGGGCGCTCGCCGACGGCGCGCTCAAGCTCCTCGATGTCGATGCGATCGGGCTCGACGAGATGGATCGACGCTATCTGGACGTGATCGCGGTCAAGTTTGGCGGCGGCCCGGTCGGCGTCGAAACCATCGCCGCCGCGCTCTCCGAGCCGCGCGACGCGATCGAGGACATTATCGAGCCCTACCTTATCCAGCTCGGTTTCGTGCAGCGCACGCCACGGGGTCGACTCCTGACATCGCACGCGTTCCGCCATCTCGGCCTCGCCGAGCCGCGGCGCGAGGGATCGCACCCGACCCTGTTCGAGGAGGAGTAGCCAATTGCATTTGGGTCGAACCGGCGTCGTCATAGCCCGTCGAAAGACGGGCGTCGCTCGACGCCCTATGGCTCCTCGCGATGACGATTGTTCCAACCGCAGCGCCCTCTGAGTTGGCCACATGAAGACACGGACGGTTTCTCACATCGTGAGCTTCCTCGAGGCGCTCGCCGCCGAGCGCGGCGCGAGCGTGAATACGATCGAAGCCTATCGGCGCGATCTGACCGACTACGAAGCCTATCTCAAGGCCAAGGCAATCGACGTCCTGAAGGCGGACGCCACTCATGTGCGCGGATTTCTCGCCGCCCGCGGCGCGCAGAAGCTCGGCGCCGCTTCACTGGCGCGCCGTCTGTCGGCGATCCGTCAGTTTCACAAGTTTCTCTATTCCGAGGGCTGGCGGCGCGACGATCCGACGCTGGCGGTCGAGGGGCCGCGCCGGTCGCGCCCGCTCCCTAAGCTCATCAGCATGGCCGAGGTCGAACGCCTGATTGAGACCGCGCGCGAAGGGCTTGACGTCAAGGAGCGCCCGTTGCGCGAGCGACTGGACGCCGCCCGCATCGCTTGTCTCATCGAGCTCATCTACGGCTCGGGCTTGCGCGTGTCGGAAGCCTTGAGTCTCAAGAAGTCGATCGCAATCGCGAAATCCCCGCTCATCGCCGTGCGCGGCAAGGGCGACAAGGAGCGGATGGCTCCGCTCTCCACGCCCGCCCGCGCCGCGATCAGCGTGTTTCGCGCCGTGCTCGATCAAGTCTCGCCAGGCCTGGCGACGAGCCCGTGGCTCTTTCCCGCCGCGAGCGCGAGCGGCCATATGACCCGCCAGGCGTTCGGGCGCGATCTCAAGCGCGTCGCCGCGGCGGCGGGAATCGCATCCAAGCGCTTGAGCCCGCACGTGCTTCGCCACGCCTTCGCCAGTCACCTCTTGCAGAACGGGGCGGACCTGCGCGTCGTTCAGGACCTGCTCGGCCACGCCGATATCGCAACGACACAGATCTATACCCATGTGCTCGACGAGCGCGCCAAGGCGATGGTGCGCGATCTCCATCCCATGAACGACGAAACCGCGAGCGAATGACGACGTCGATCACGCAACTGTGATCGCAAGACCAGACGTCGAAGCCACCGCCGCAAGGATGCGGAACGAATTCCGGGACGCCATTGCGCCAAAAGCGAAAAAGGGCTTCGATGACGCAACGCTCGTGGTCGCGAGCAAGACGCTTAAGGAGAAGATGCCATGAAAGCGCTCAACGTCGCCGGCCTCGGACTCGCGGCCTTGCTCGCGAGCGTGAGCCTGGCTTCGGCGAAGACTCTCGTTTATTGCTCGGAAGGCAGTCCGGAGAATTTCACGCCCGCAATCAACACCACCGGCACCAGCTTCGACGCCGCGCGGCCCGTCTATAATCGCCTGACCGAATTCAAGCGCGGCACGACCGAGGTCGTCCCCGGCCTTGCAGAGAGTTGGGACGTCACGGACGGCGGCAAGACGATCACCTTTCACTTACGCAAGGGCGTCAAGTTCCATTCATTGAAGGACTTCAAGCCGACCCGCGACTTTGATGCAGACGACGTCTTGTTCTCGTTCGACCGGCAGTGGAAACCGGACAATCCGTATTACAAGGTCTCGGGCGGCAAGTATGACTATTTCGACGACATGGATATGCCGAAGCTGCTCAATTCGGTGGATAAAAAGGATGACTATACCGTCGTCGTGAAACTGAGGGAGCCGAATGTCGCCATTCTCGCCAACCTGGCGATGGACTTCATGGCGATCGGATCGAAGGAATACGCAGATTTTCTCCTGAAGAAGGGGACGCCCGAGCAGTTCGATCAGGCGCCTGTCGGCACCGGCCCGTTCTCGTTCGTCTCCTACCAGAAGGATTCCGTCATCCGCTACAAGGCGAACAAGGACTATTACGGCGAGAAGGCGCTCGTCGACGATCTCGTCTTCGCCATCACGCCAGACCCGACCGCGCGCTACGCCAAGCTCAAGGCCGGCGAGTGCCACGTCAACGCCTATCCGCGCCCCGCCGACCTCGAGGAGATGGAAAAGGATCCGACGCTCAAGGTGATCAATATGCCGGGTCTCAACGTCGCCTATTGGGCCTTCAACGCGACGAAGCCACCCTTCGACAAGAAGGAGGTTCGCCAAGCGTTGTCGATGGCGATCGATCGCGACGCAATCATCAAGGACGTCTATCTCGGGGCGGGATCGAAGGCGACGACGCTCATCCCGCCCACCATGTGGTCCTTCAACGACAAGATTCCGGACGTGCCCTTCGACCCGGAGAAAGCAAAGGCGATGCTGGCCGCGGCGGGCGTCAAGACGCCGCTCGACATCGATCTCTGGTACATGCCCGTGTCGCGACCCTACAATCCCAACGGCAAACGCATCGGCGAAATGATGCAGGCCGATCTCGCCAAGGTCGGCGTCAACGCCAAGCTCGTCACCTATGAGTGGGGCGAGTATCGCAAGCGCCTCGCGGCTGGCGAGGAGATCACCGGCCAGTACGGGTGGACCGGGGACAACGGCGATCCGGACAATTTCTTCTTCTTAAGAGGTTGCCCCGGCGGCAAGCCCGGCGACAGCAACCCGACCAAATGGTGCAACGCCGAGTTCGACCAGCTCCTGGCGAAGGCCCGCACCCTGACAAATCAGGCCGATCGCGCGAAACTCTATCGGCGCATGCAGGAGATCGAGCACGACGAGGCGCCGGAGCTTCTGCTCGCGCATTCCATCGTGTTCGAAGCCATGCGTTCGAATGTGACCGGCTATAAGCAGAGCCCGCTCGGCACGCACGCGTTCGAAGGCGTCGACCTCAAGTAAGGCCGTTCCGGGCTCCGCCAGCTACGAGGCAAGGCGGGGCCCGTTATTTTCGGATCGGCCATGGTCGCCTACTTCCTTCGCCGCATCGCGCTGACCATTCCAACTTTTCTTGCGCTGATGTTCCTGACCTTCGTCGCGATTCGTCTTGTGCCGGGCGATCCCGTAGAGGTCAGGACCGGCGAGCATGGCATGTCGCCGGAACGGCTTGCGTATTTTCGCCATGAGCTCGGCCTCGACCAGCCGGTGTGGAAGCAGTTCCTCGACTATGTCTGGAAGCTCCTGCACGGCGACTTCGGCGTGTCGCTGTCGTCGCAGCAGAAGGTGGTGACCGAGTTTCTGACCCTGTTTCCGGCGACGCTGGAGCTGTCGTTCTTCGCCATGCTGTTTGCGATTGCGATCGGCGTTCCTGCCGGCGCGCTCGCCGCCGTCAAGCGTGGCGGCTTCTACGACCAGGCGCTGATGACGGTGTCGCTGTTCGGTTATTCGATGCCGATCTTCTGGTGGGGCCTGCTTGCTCATCATGTTCGTTTCCGTGCGACTGGGCTTACTTCCTGTCTCGGGCCGGATCGACCTCATCAACTATTCGTTCGATCAGCCGACCGGATTCATGACCATCGACGCGCTATTGTCCGATCAGCCTGGCGCTTTTCTCGACGCGCTTGCGCCACCTTGATCCTACCGGCGATCGTGCTCGGCACCGTGCCGCTCGCCGTCATCGCCCGTATGACTCGCTCCTCGATGCTCGAAGTCCTGAGCGAGGATTACGTCCGCACGGCGCGCGCCAAGGGGCTGTCCCCGGCTCGGGTGATCGGCGTTCACGCCTTGCGTAACGCGCTCCTGCCGGTGGTGACGGTGATCGGCCTGTCAATTTCCAGCCTGATGGCCGGGGCGGTGCTGACGGAGACGATCTTCTCCTGGCCTGGAGTCGGCCATTGGCTCATCGATTCAATCGGCCGGCGCGATTATCCGGCGCTGCAGGGCGGCGTTCTGCTCATCTCCGCTGTCGTCGTGTTGGTCAATCTGATCGTCGACCTCATCTATGGAATCATCGATCCCAGGATCAGCCATGGCCGCTGACGTCGCGGTGACAAGGCCGATTGGCGACGAGGCGGCGGCCGTCCTCGCGCAGCCCTCGCCTATCGCGTCGTTCTGGTTTGCGTTCCGGGAAAATCGTGGCGCATTGTTCGGCCTCGCCGTCTTCGCCATCATCGTTCTGCTCGCGCTCACGGCCAATGTCGTTGCCCCCCACTCGCCGATCGAGCAATTCCGCGACGCGGTGCGGGCGCCGCCAGTGTGGGAAGCCGGCGGCTCCTGGCGCTTCGTGCTCGGAACGGATGGCGACGGCCACGATATGCTGTCGCGCCTCATCTTCGGCGCCCGGGTGTCGCTGTTCATCGGCCTCTCCGTGATGTGCGTGTCGTTCCTTGTCGGCGTGGCGCTCGGGCTGGCCGCGGCAATGACCGGCCCGATTGCTGACGTCGCGATTACCCGGCTCATGGATCTGATCATGGCCGTGCCGAGCCTGGTGCTGGCGGTGCTTGTCGTTGCGGTCCTGGGGCCAAGCCTCGCCAACACCATCATCGCAGTGACGATCGTCTATCTTCCGAGCTACGTACGTCTTGCGCGCGCCTCCGCGCTCGGTGAACTGAACAAGGACTATGTCACCGCCGCGCGCGTGGTCGGCGTCGGGCCGCTCAGGCTCGCTGCTTCGACCGTGCTGCCAAACTGCCTCGCTCCCCTCATCGTGCAGGCGGCGCTTGGCGTGTCGAGCGCCATTCTCGAAGCGGCGGCTCTCGGCTTTCTCGGCCTTGGCGCCCAGCCGCCGACGCCGGAATGGGGCTCGATGCTGGCCGACTCGCGCGAATTCATCCGCTCCGATCCCTGGATCGTCGCTCTCCCAGGCCTCGCCATTCTCATCACCGTCCTCGCCATCAATCTGACTGGCGATGGTCTGCGCGACGCCCTCGATCCGAAGATGCGGAAAGGCTGACGGCGCGCCCCTTCACGGCTCGCTCGTTCGACCGCGTGAGGAAAACTTGACGCCCGTCATGGAACGGCGAGCCTTCTCTCGTCACATTGCGGTTCTCTCGTAGCCAAGCGTGAGCGCTGATGGTCGCTGTGCTGCCTCCCGACAAGATGCCGCCGCCGCGCCCCACGGCGATCACGCGGTTTCAGCGCTTGTTTCGCGTCGCGGCGGAGCTTGAACTGGGTAAGGCCGACCTCGAGCGCTACGAGGCGTTTCTCGATGAGCGGGTTTACTCCCTGCTGCTGCGAGGCGAAGCCAACGCGAAGTGGAGCGGGGATCTGATCATAGAGCCCTGGAACGTGCCGATCACCGCGGGCCTCCAGGAATGCATCCACGTTTTCGACAAGATGGACGAGACGATCGAGCTGCAGCCGATCCTTGACCGGCTCGAGAAGCGGCCGCCGCTCGGACTCGTCTACAGCGACGACACCGAGGGGATGCTTCCGGAAATCGGCGGCGGCTTGACCGTCGCGCTGGCGCGGGCGTTCAAGATTCTCGATCCGGAGCTCAAGCATCCGCACTCCGAGCATTGGGATCGGGCGAGCCGGATTTTCAACCTGTTGCTGTAGCCCAGGCTTCCCGAGATGGCGCGCTTCCTGATCCAAATTGGCCTCGCGATCGCGCTGATAGGCTTCTTTTGGCCCTATCTCGGCCGTCTTGGCCTCGGCCGCTTGCCTGGGGACATCATCATCCGGCGGGGCGATGGGATCTTCTACTTCCCGATCGTCACCTGTCTGCTGGTGAGCGTCGCCTTCAGCCTCGTGCTTTGGGTGCTTAATCGCTAGAGCGCGGAAACCGGAAAGGAGACCAAATCATGGAAGGCTTTGCGCCTCTGCACGACCGGGTGATGCTACGACGCATCGAAGCCGAGGAGAAAACACCAGGCGGGATTATCATTCCCGATACCGCCAAGGAAAAGCCGGTCGAAGCCGAGGTCATGGCCGTTGGTCCGGGCGCTCGGGATGAGTTGGGCAGGATCGTCCCCCTCGATGTCAAGGTCGGCGACCGCGTGTTGTTCGGGAAGTGGACTGGGACGGATGTCATCATCGAAGGCCAAGAGCGGCTGATCGTAAAGGAATCCGAGATTCTCGGCGTGATCAGAACCAAGAGGCATGCGGCGGACAAGGCCGCTTAGGCGGCGGGCGAATCAACGCGAAATCAACGAAGCCACCTGAACCGCCTGCAGCCGGCGGCGGCTGACGGCGTGAGGGTCGCCGAGCACAAGCCTTGGACATTCGATCTCGGGCGCAATAAGCCTACGAGATCCGCTTGATCGCTCTCTTCACGCTCTTTTCATGTCCCTCCTCGAGATCCGCAATCTTTCCGTCTCGTTTGCGACGCGGCACGGCGCGTTTGCGGCGGTGGATGGGTTCGACCTGACGCTCGAGCGCGACGAAGTGCTGGCGATCGTCGGCGAGTTGGGCTCCGGCAAGTCGGTCGCGATGCTGGCGGCGATGGGCCTCTTGCCTGCGACCGCGACGGTAACCGCCGACCGCATGGCCTTCGACGGCGCGGATCTCTTGTCGATGACCGCGAGCGCACGGCGACGGATCGCCGGCAAAGACATGGCAATGATCTTTCAGGAGCCGATGTCGTCGCTCAACCCCTGCTTCACCGTCGGATTTCAGATCGGCGAGACGCTGAAGACGCACCTCGATCTCAAGCGCGCCGAGCGCGATGAACGCATCATCGAGCTGCTGGCCGAGGTCGGCATTCCCGATGCGAAGCACCGCGCCCGCGCCTATCCCCATCAGCTTTCGGGCGGCATGAGCCAGCGGGTGATGATCGCGATGGCGCTTGCCTGCCGGCCTAAACTCCTGATCGCGGACGAGCCGACCACGGCTCTCGACGTCACCATTCAGGCGCAAATTCTCGATCTTCTGATGCGCGAGCGCCGCGACAGCGGAATGGGGCTCGTCCTCATCACTCACGACATGGGGGTGGTCGCCGAAACCGCTGACCGGGTCATTGTCCAATATGCCGGCCGAGAGATGGAGACGAACGGCACGCGGGACCTCTTTGCCGATCCGCATCATCCCTATACCGCCGCGCTCCTGGCGGCGTTGCCGGAGCGGGCGAACGGACGGCGGCTGCCGGCCATTCCGGGCGTCGTGCCCGGGCCGTTCGACCGCCCGCACGGCTGCGTGTTCTCGCCGCGCTGCGCCTTTGTTTTCGACGCTTGCCATGATTCCGAGCCGCCGCCGGCTGAGCCCGCCTTTGGCCGCGCGCGGTGTCTGACTCCCCTTGTTCGTGGAGTTCCGAGCCCGCTCGAATGGCAAGGCGAGGATCGATGAACGCCGTGCTAGAGGCGAGGGGCCTGACGCGGGACTATTCGGTTTCGCGCGGCGCGTTCCATTCGCACGCAACGATCAAGGCGCTCAACAACGTTTCATTTTCGCTGCGAGCGGGGAGGACGCTTGCGGTGGTGGGCGAATCCGGCTCGGGCAAATCGACGCTGGCGCGGCTCCTGACCTTGATCGAAAATCCGACCGCCGGCGCGCTCCTGATCGATGGCGAGGATGTCGCGCACGCGAGCGTGGAGACGCGCAAGCGACTCAGGCGGGAAATCCAGATCGTCTTCCAGAACCCCTACGGCTCGCTCAACCCGCGCCAGACGATCGGCAAGGCGCTGGAGGAGCCGTTGCTCGTCAACACGGGCCTCGAGCGCTGCCGAGCGCAAGGCCGAGGCTCTGTCGATCATGGCGAAGGTCGGTTTGAGGCCCGAAACTTATCACCGCTATCCGCATATGTTCTCCGGCGGCCAGCGCCAGCGTATCGCCATCGCCCGCGCGCTGATGCTGAAGCCGAAGATCCTGGTGCTCGACGAACCCGTGTCGGCGCTGGACGTTTCGATCCGCGCCCAGGCGCTCAATCTGCTCGCGAGCTTGCAGGAGGAATTCGCGCTCGCTTATGTTTTCGTCTCGCACGACCTGTCGGTCGTGCGCCATATCGCCGACGAGGTGATGGTGATCTATCTCGGAAACGCCGTCGAGCTCGGCGAGCGCGATGCGATCTTCGACCACCCGCAGCATCCCTACACGCAGGCGCTCCTGTCTGCGACGCCGGTCGCCGACCCGACCGCCAGGCGCGAGCGAATCCTGCTTGCCGGCGAGCCGCCGTCGCCGTTTGCGCCGCCGGCGGGATGCCCGTTCAATCCGCGTTGCCGGTTGGCGTTCGATCGATGCCGGGCCGAGAATCCGCCGCTGGAACGCAAGCTGGGGCGCGACGTCGCCTGCTGGGCGGTTGCGGCATGAGCGAGGAAGTCTACGACTTCATTGTCGTCGGCGCCGGCTCCGCCGGCTGCGTGCTCGCCAATCGGCTGAGCCGCGATCCTCGCAACCGGGTGCTCGTCATCGAGGCCGGCGGCCGCGACAATTGGATCTGGTTCCATATTCCCGTCGGCTATCTCCACGCGATCGGCAATCCGCGCGCGGACTGGATGTTCAAGACGGCGCCGGAGGCGAATTTGGGCGGTCGTGCGATCGCTTATCCGCGCGGGCGGGTCATGGGCGGCTCATCCGCCATCAACGCGATGATCTACATGCGTGGCCAGGCGGCCGACTATGACGGCTGGCGCCAGCTCGGCCTCACGGGCTGGGGCTGGGACGACGTGTTGCCCTATTTCATCCGCCACGAGGACCATCACGGCGGCAGGACCGAACTGCACGGGTTGGGCGGGGAATGGCGGGTCGAGCGTCCGCGCGTATCCTGGCCGATCCTGGATGCGGTGCGCGAGGCTGGCGTCGAAATCGGCATTCCCAAGATCAACGACTTCAACCAGGGCGACAACGAGGGGTCGGGCTATTTCGAGGTCAACCAGCGCCGCGGACGCCGCTGGAGCGCGGCGACGGCGTTTCTGAAGCCGATCCTCGCTCGGCCCAACCTACGGCTTGTCACGGGCGCGCATGTGGAGCGCGTCCTATTCGACGGCCGCCGCGCCACCGGCTTGCGCTATGCCCACGACGGCGGGAGCCGCGAGGCGAGGGCGAGGGGAGAGATCGTACTGGCGGCCGGCGCGATCGGCTCGCCGCAGCTCCTGGAGGTGTCAGGCGTCGGCGCGCCGGATCGCCTCAAAGCGATCGGCGCCGCGGTCGTCCTCGCTCTGCCTGGAGTCGGCGAGAATCTGCAGGACCATCTGCAACTCCGGGCGATTTTTGGCGTCACAGGCGCGCGAACGCTCAATGTCGACTACCAGTCCCTGTTCAGGCGCGGAATGATGGGGCTCGACTATGCGGTGCGCAGGCGCGGGCCGCTGACCATGGCGCCCTCGCAGCTCGGCCTGTTCGCCAGGTCATCGCCCGACTATTCCACCGCCAATATCGAATTTCATGTCCAGCCGCTGTCGCTCGACCGCTTCGGCGAGCCCATGCACCCCTATCCGGCGATAACGATCAGCGTCTGCAACCTGCGGCCGGAGAGCCGAGGCTCGAGCCATGCCGCGAGCGCCGACCCGCGGGGCGCGCCGGTCATCCGGCCGAACTATCTGTCGGCTTTCACCGATCAGCGGGTTGCGGTGGACTCCATTCGTCTTACGCGCCGACTTGCGGCTGCGCACGCGCTCGCCCGTTACGCGCCCCAGGAGCTCAAGCCCGGCGCAAACTTGCAATCGGACGATGAGCTTGTGCAGGCGGCGGGCGAGATCGGGACCACAATCTTTCACCCCGTGGGGACCGCGAAGATGGGATTGGCGCAGGATGCGTTCGCGGTGGTCGATGAGCGGCTCAAGGTTCACGGTCTCGACGCCCTGCGCGTCGCCGACGCATCGGTGATGCCGCGCATCACCTCCGGCAACACAGGGTCACCCACTATGATGATCGCCGAGAAGGCAGCCGAGATGATCCTCGCCGATGCCCGAGCCGCCTGATGTGGAAGGGGACGCAGGTCCTTCCCGTGGACGGGCGCCAGTCGGAAACGGCGGTGATGATCGCACGCGGCGTTCGGCGGCTGCTGCGTGCGCGCGGCTTCTCGAGTCTGACGGAGCTTTCGCTAGCCGATGGACGCCGCGCCGACATCATCGCGGTCAATCAGGAGGGCGAGGTGCTGATCGTCGAGGTCAAGTCGTGCGCCGCGGACTTTCGCGCCGACCGTAAGTGGCGCGACTATGTCGCCTGTTGCGATCGGCTCTACTTCGCCATCTCGGAGCACACTCCCGCCGAGCTAATGCCTCTCGAGGCGGGTCTCATCGTGGCTGACCCCTATGGCGCGGAGATCCTGCGCGAAGCGGAACTCAAGCGCATGGCGCCAGCGAGCCGACGCGCGTTGTTGTTGCGCTTCGCCGCCGCGGCCGCCGACCGGCTGCATCGTCTGGCTGACCCAGCGCCTACGCCGGAATAGGGCCACGAGTGGTAGGCATAAGAAAAGGGCCGCCGAGAGGCGACCCTTTGATCGATCCGATGAAAAATCGGCGGCTCAGACGGCGAGCGCGGACCGATCCTTTGAGCTCCGGCGGACAGCCGCATAACCCAGGCCGACAAAGCCGAGGGCCATCATCAGCCAAGTCGACGGTTCCGGAACGGTCGACGCCGCCGTGTTCGTGATGGCCGCGCTGATCGCGGCGCCAGGTCCGCCGACTTCGTTGGCTTGCAGAATAAGCTTGGCCGGCGTATTCGTAAAGAGGCCCAACGAGTCGGTGAGCGTTCCAAGCAAGGTCACCGTAATCGCATCGCCTGTGCTCCGGTTAATCTCCCAGACTGTGCTGAGCGTTTCGGTGAACGAGTCCGACATGCCATTGACCAAGCCAGTCCAGGTCTTGAAGATGTCGCTACCCAGAGGGCATGTTTATAGTACCCGTCCCAGACCCGTAGTTGATGGGATGGGTCAGCGTAACGGTATTGTCGGCGCCACCGGGAAACACGCTCAGTCCGGAGCTGTCGCCCGCTCCAAGATTCGTAACAATCAGCAGCGCGCCATCGAGGTCGAGCGCGGAGGATTGATCCAGCCTGGACCCTCCACTAAACGTGATCGTTCCGCCGAGAGCAGCGACGCCGAAGTCAACCAGTGCCGCCTGCGCAGCCGAACTCGCCCCGGTCGTCCCGATGGCGGCAGCTACGAGTGCCGGGATGATGTACCGCATGGTTCCCCCTAAAATGAAATGACCAGGACCGCAGCCGATACCTAAGCAGGTGCGAAAGGATTGGTCAAGCATTTTTACGCGAATTTTCGCGAGAAGCCTTGGAGAATGTTAACGCTTGGCGGACGGGCCGCAACCGGGCTGAAGTAATGTGCGGGCCGAATTGGAAGGCTAAGCCTGCTGCTCACCGCCGCCATGAACGGCTGACTGAACGCAAAAACCTCGGTTAGATCCGTGCGTTACACGTCAGGAGGAGTCTTCGCCCGCGCCGGGGATCAGCTTGTAGAGGCGAGGGCTGACTGACTTCTGTCAGTGCGGGCGTTCGCCCGAAGGGTTGCGGCGAGATCCGATCACATTAATGTTGCGGCGCCGCATAATTGTCCCCGGCGCATCTCGATACGCACCCATTCGACAGTAGCGCGGCGGGATTGCCGGTCGTGTGAGCCACAAGCCTCGTTCGTCGAACAATCCTGGTAAAATCCTTGCGCTCCGGATCGCCTTCCTCGGCGCAAAACAAAAGGCCGCCCGAAGGGCGGCCTTTCGATCTCCGTAAGAGTTAAAGCGGCTAAGCAGACAGCGCCGCAATTTTCGTCTTGCTCTTGCGGGTGGCGGCATAGCCGAGAGCGCCGAAGCCGAGCACCATCATGACCCAGGTAGAGGGCTCGGGCGTGCCGGCAAGGGTCGACGTATCGGTAATTGCCACGCTGATTGCGCCGCCATTCGCAGCCTGGTTCGCTTGCATAATGAGGTAGGCCGGCGAAGCGTTGAAGTCGCCCGCCGTATCGGTGATCGTCCCCTGGAGGACCACGGTGATCGCATCTGGCGTCGCCCGATTGATGGACAGCACGGCGGTCAGCGTTTCCGTGTAAGTGTCGCCGTTAGCCGACCACACTTCATAATATCGGTGCCAAGCGGTCCCGCGGTGGCCCCATACTGGATATTCCGGGGAAGAATGTCCACCGTGTCGGGGCTTCCCGGAGGGTTCGAAGGGTCAAAGACAATCAACCCCGAAGAATCATTGGCGCCGACGCTCGAAACGATGAGGAGAGCGCCGTCGAGATCGAACGCGGTCGACAGATCCAAGGTCGCGCCGCCAGAGAAGCTAACCCCTGGGCTCCCGCCGAGCGCGGACACGCCAAAGTCGATGGTCTTCACCGCCGCATTCGCAGCGGAACCGGCAAGCGTCGCAATTACTGCGGCGCCGAGCGCCGCAATCAAAGAAGTCTTCATGTGTCAGTTCCCCCTGTAGGGTGCTGGAGCGCCGCACGATCGGTGCCGCACCGCGGCAATGTTGCACACTCCGCGCAGCTTTGTAAACGCTCCTTGGGAAAAATTCTACAGCCGCAATAACTGTCCGCTGGAGGGTAAAAACCGTACTCGCCGCGACCGCCGCCATCGCTCAATTGTCGAGAAAACTCCGCAACTTGCGGCTTCGGCTCGGGTGCTTGAGCTTACGTAGCGCTTTGGCCTCGATCTGGCGGATGCGCTCGCGTGTGACCGAGAACTGCTGGCCGACTTCCTCCAGCGTATGATCGGTATTCATCCCAATACCGAAGCGCATGCGTAAGACCCGCTCCTCCCGCGGCGTAAGGGAGGCGAGCACGCGCGTGGTCGTCTCCCGGAGGTTCGACTGGATCGCCGCGTCGATCGGCAACACCGCGTTTTTGTCCTCGATGAAGTCGCCGAGGTGACTGTCCTCCTCGTCGCCGATCGGCGTCTCGAGGCTGATCGGCTCCTTGGCGATCTTGAGCACCTTGCGCACCTTTTCCAGCGGCATGGCGAGCTTTTCCGATAGCTCCTCCGGCGTCGGCTCGCGGCCGATCTCATGCAGCATCTGGCGCGAGGTGCGCACGATCTTGTTGATCGTCTCGATCATATGCACCGGGATGCGGATGGTCCTCGCCTGATCCGCAATGCTGCGGGTGATCGCCTGCCTGATCCACCAAGTGGCGTAGGTCGAGAACTTGTAGCCGCGGCGGTACTCGAACTTGTCGACGGCCTTCATGAGCCCGATGTTGCCTTCCTGGATGAGGTCCAGGAACTGCAGACCACGATTGGTGTATTTCTTGGCGATCGAAATGACGAGGCGTAAGTTGGCCTCGACCATTTCCTTCTTGGCCTGACGCGCCTCCCGCTCACCCTTCTGCACCATCTGGACGAGCCGACGGAATTCCTGGATTTCAAGCCCGGTCTCGGTCGCCAGGGACTGGATCTCTGTGCGGATTTCCTTGATCCCGACCTTGTCGACGGCGATGAACTCCTTCCAGCCGCGCGTGGTCAGCTTCGAGACCCTGAGCAGCCATTTCGGGTCCAATTCCGAATTCTGGTAGTTCTTGAGGAAATCCTCGCGCCCGACGCGATGGCCCTCCGCCATGCGCATGAGGCGCACGTCGAGGCCGATCAGGCGTTTATTGATGTCGTAGAGCTGCTCGACCAGCGCGTCGATCCGGTTCTGGTTGAGCGACAACGACTTGACGTCGCCGACGATGTCCTTCTTGAGCGCCTTGTATTTACGCTCCTGGGCCGGAGAAAGCGATTCGCTCCTCAGCTTGTTTTCGACGTTCTGATCCTGCAGGCGGCGGAGCTTCTTGTAGGCGTCGGCGATGCGGTCGAAGGTCTCGAGCACGCGCGGCTTGAGATCCGCCTCCATTGCCGAGAGCGACACCGAATTCTCAAGATCGTCCTCGTCGTCGAAGCCGTCGGACGGCGGCGGCATTTCGCCCTCGAACCCTTCCGGCGGGGCCTGAGGCGCGGTCGCGGGCGCCATGCGATCGCGCGCCGGATTGGGCGGCGGCGGCGCGCCGGGGGCGGAGTAATCGGTTTTCGGCGCCTTCTTGCCGTCCGGGCCGGCGTAGGTCGCCTCGAGGTCGATGATGTCGCGCAAAAGGATCTTGGCGTCGTTGAGTTCGTCGCGCCAGATGATGATGGCTTGGAAAGTCAGCGGGCTTTCGCACAGGCCCGCGATCATCGCCTCGCGGCCGGCCTCGATCCGCTTGGCGATGGCGATCTCGCCCTCGCGCGACAGGAGCTCGACCGAGCCCATCTCGCGCAGGTACATCCGAACCGGATCGTCGGTGCGCTCCGCGGGCTCGGAACTGCGGGTGGCGACCGCCGTCGGGCGGGCGGTCTCGACGAGCTCGCCGCCTTCGGCCTCCTCCTCGTCGGCGCCGTCAGCGCTCTCCTTTTCCGCTTCCTCCGCGTCCTCGCTTTCGACGACATTGATGCCCATCTCGCTGAGCATCGCGTTCATATCCTCGATCTGATCGGATGAAATCTCCTCCGACGGCAGAACCGCGTTCAGTTCTTCCTGCGTCACCCAGCCGCGCTTCTTAGCGATCTTGAGCATCCGCTTGACGGCGGCGTCGCTGAGATCGAGCAGCGGGCTATCGGGGGTCTCGACAACCGCCGCCTCGCCTTCGCCCTTCGTCTCTTCCTTTTTTGCCATCGCGGCGTCTCCGTCATTCCGCGGCCAAGGGCGCCGGGCGTCCAATGCCTTCGACCGTCCCGCCGGCGGGAGGTCCCCTCAAGTCTACTCGGGCAGAGCCAAGCGTTCGCTCTTCACGGCGCCTTCGAGAAAAACCCCGTTCTCTCGCGCCGGGCCGTTCGGGTTAGATCGCAGACGACACGTGTCCGGACCCGCCGCCAAAGCCATCGATGGCTGCGTCCGCATCCGCAAGGTCAGCCAGATTGGCCTTGATATCAAGCAGTCGGGCAAGATTAAGCTCGTTCGGCTCCGTTGCGAGCAACCGCTCCGCGAGCTTCAGGTCCCTATTTAACGCGCCTGCCCGCCGATGCAAGGCTAAGCTTTGCCGCAGCACCAGGTCGGCGTCCGCAGGCGAAGCCTCCGGCCGCATGCACCACCAATTCGGCATCTTTGCGGCCAAGCCCGAAATGCGCTCGCGGTCCGGCCCGCGGCCGGCGTCCTTGAGCCACTCAGCGAGCGCGGCGGACGAGGTCAGGGCAGCCGCTGGCGCGGCGATCAGCGCGTCGCGCAAGGCGCTCACGCCGGCGCCGATAAACTCGGTCGCCGCCAGTTCTTCGCAATAGCTCTCGACCAGCGCCGGGTGGCTCAGCACAATCGCAAGGATCATGATCTCGCGCGCTGGCAGGCGGGCCTTGCGGGCGAGCTTCGTTTGCGGGGCCAACGGCGCTTCCTTGAGGCCAACGCGCGGGCCTTGCGGCTGAAACGTGCGCCGCTGGCCGAAAACCGACCGTCGGCCAGCGTCGCCGCGCGCCGGCCGACCCGGCTCGTCGCCGAAGAACGCCGAAAGACGCCGCCTCATGTCCGCCTGGTAGTGCCGGCGTAGGGTCTCGTCGGCGATTTTTCCTACAGCCTCGCCGAGGCGGCGCTCAAGCGCCGCGCGCTGTTCCGGGGTGTCGAAACGCTCGCCGTCGGTCTCGCGCGCAAACAGCATGTCGGCGAGCGGCCGCGCAGCGCTCAGGTGGTCCGCCATCGCCTCCGCGCCGTTGAGCCGGATGAGATCGTCCGGATCCTGCCCCTCAGGCAGAAGCGCGAAATGCAGGCTCTTGCCCGCGCCGATCAGCGGCAGCGCCGTCTCGATGGCTCGGAACGCAGCCCGCCGTCCGGCGCCGTCGCCGTCGAAGCACAGGGTCGGCTCGCTCGCCATCGCCCACAGGAGAGCGCATTGGTCAGGAGTGAGCGCGGTGCCGAGCGGCGCGACCACGTTGGGGAAGCCGGCCTCGCTTGTCGCGATCGCGTCGATATAACCCTCGACCACGATGATCGCGCCGGCTTCGTGCGCGGCCTTACGGGCGCGATGATGATTGAACAGCAAGGCGCCCTTGTGGAAGAGGGCGGTCTCCGGGGAATTGAGGTACTTCGCCTTGGCGCCCGCCTCCATCGCCCTGCCGCCGAAGGCGATGACGCGGCCCGAGCGGTCATGGATCGGAAAGATCACCCGGTCGCGGAATTGATCATAGGGAACGGCTATGCCTTCGCCGTGGACCAGCAGGCCCGCTTCAATCATCGCCTCGACGCCGACGCCTTGGGCCGCGAGCGCATCACGGAGCGCGAAGCGCTCGCTCGAGGCGTAGCCGAGGCCAAAGCGCTGCTGCACGGGAGGCCCAAGGCCTCGATCGGCGAGATAGCCGCGTGCTTTCGCGCCGATCGGCTGCTGGAGGTTCGCTTCGAACAGGCGCGCCGCCATCGCCACAACATCGATCAGGCTCGCACGCTTTTTGTCTTGCGCCGCCTCGAGGCTGCTCGGTCGCGGGATTTGCAGGCCGGCCATGCCGGCGAGTCGCTCGACCGCCTCCGGGAAAGTAAGGCCCTCGGTCTCCATCAAGAAAGCGAACACGTCGCCGTGCTTGCCGGACGAAAAGTCGTGAAAAAAGCCCTTCTGGTCGTTGACGAAAAAGGACGGCGTCTTCTCCGTGGTGAAGGGCGAGAGGCCCCGCCACTCGCGCCCTTCCCTGCGCAATTTGACGCGTGTTCCCGCCACCTCCGAGACCGGCAGCCGGGCGCGAATCTCATCAAGAAATTCGGGCGGGAACTTCATGGGGAGCCAGATTGGCCTGCGTTATGGCTTTGGCAAGGCGGGGCGCGCGTTGTCCCCCGCTTTCACAAGGGCGACGAGCGCTCAGCGAAGCGGCCGCGGGTCCATAAGGGCGCTCGAAACGTCGGTATGGGTGAAGTCGTCGCCCACGAACAGAAGCGCCTCGCCTCGGGCTTGCGCGTGATGATGGCGGAGGCGTCGACGACCACTAAGGCCCCACATCTCGTCGCTGAAGGCCTTCTGATCGAACTGACCATCACTGCGGCCAATCTGCCGGGCGATGGCGACCGCCCCCTCGATTCGCGGCGCCAGGCGTTCGCGTTGCGCTTCCGCGTCTCGAGCGCCTTCGACACCGCCTCCGTCTTCGAAGCCGCATTGGTGAGCGCCCGCAGCTGCTCGGCCATCTCCGCTATCCGTGGATCCTTGATGTTGAGCGGCATTGGATATCCTTGTCAAATAGGAGAATATGCCGACAGGAGGGGAAAGGATTGGAGCGACCGGACACCACCGCCCTCGCCGCCCCTTATCCCTTCATCGGCGCCGCCGCTTCAACAAGCTTGGCCGCCTTGAGGTCCGACCAAAAGCTGGCGGGGATCTCGACCGACGCATCGTGGACGTTCGACTTGACTTCCTCAGGCTTCACCGCGCCGAGCACGACGGTGACGACAGCGGGATGGCCAAGCGCAAACTGGATCGCCGCCTGGCGCAAGGTGACCTTGTGCTTTTTGCAGATCTCTTCGATCGCCTTCACCTTGTCCATGACCGCCTTCGGAGCGTCCACATAGTCGAACTTCGCGTTCGGTCCCGACCCGGTCGCCAAAATACCGGAATTGAACACGCCGGCGAGCATCACGCCCATCTTCTTTTCCAGCGCGAGCGGCAGAAATCCCGGCAGCCCGGTCTGGTCGATAAGCGTGTAACGTCCGGCCATCATCGCCACGTCGAAATCGCCGGCCTTGGCGAATTTGACGCAGGTGTCCGCGTCGTTGATGCCGAAACCGATAGCCTTGACGACCTTTTCGCTACGCAGCTTGTCGAGCGCCCGATAGCAACCGTCCATCGCCTCCTTGAAGCGCGCGGGCGCCTCCGCATCGCCATGCGTCCAAGGGTCGCAATCGTGAATGAGAACGATGTCGAGCCGATCGAGCCCGGTGCGGAGCAAGGAATGCTCGATTGAGCGCATGGCGCCGTCGTAAGAATAATCGAAGCGCGGCGCGTGCGGGTGCCCGCCCGCGAAGCCCGGCGACACGACGTCGCTGCGGGGCTTCGGCGGCTTGGTGAAGGGGTCCATGATGCGGCCGATCTTGGTCGAGACCAGGATCTCGTCGCGCTTGGCGCGCCGCAAGCCTGCCCCAAGCCGGGCCTCCGCGAGCCCGTTGCCGTAGTGCGGCGAAGTGTCGAACACCTTAATGCCGCTCGCGAGCGCCTCCTCGATCGTCGCGATCGACGTTTTTTCGTCAAGCAGCTCGTAGAAGTCGCCGAGCGGCCCGGTCCCCTCGCCGACGACGGAGAACCTCAACCCCTCGCCGTTCCGAGCCTTGATGCGTCGCGTTTCCATGTCACCTCCAGAAAGTCCGTTCGTCCCGGCGGCCCAAAATACGCACGGTGGCATGTTTCATGAGTGGAAGCGGAACGCAAGGCGAAAGACGGCCAGCGCCGGCGCGAGGAAATCACTCGCTAGACTCAGACGGAGAGTATCAAAGGATCGTAGGATTGCGGTAGCGGCGTAGCCACGCGCCGAGCAACCGCCCACATGAACTGGAGCGTAACGGAAAGCGCCGCCGGATTGAAGGCAGCTGACGAGATGCACGAGCGTATAGGCGTGCACGATGAGGAACAGGATCGGCGCGAGGAAGAAGAAGGCGAGGAGCGGCAGTTCAATGTTGAGGAACGGCAGTTTGACCGGATTTTCGAGAAAAAGATCGGCGTGGGTCACCCGGCTTTGACGGCGGGTTGATCGGCCTTGCGGACCTTGTTGAGGATGTTGCGGATCTTGTGCGCCCAGCAACGCTGGACGGGGATTTTGTCGTAGACCGTGGGGAGCGCGGCGATGAGCCCCTTGCCGCCGTCGACGCAAATCAGCTCGAGGCCTTGGCCGGTCAGGCCGCGTTTGTAGAGATCGTCGAGGAAGCGCTCCCACTCGATTGCGCTCTCGCCGCGCGCCAGGCGAAAGTCGATCACCTCCTTCTTTCCATCATGCCTGAGGCCCAGAGCCACCAGAACCGGGCGGCGCAGGGCTCCGGCCCCGGTCTTGCGGGCGAGCACGACCCCGTCGAGCATCAGCGCCTTGTAGCGGCCGGAAAGAGGGCGGGCGTGGAAGGCCGCCACAGCTGCGTCCAGGGACTGCGCCACCCGGCTCACCGTGCTCGGGCTGATGGGGCGGCCGAGCAGGGCCAGCAGGACCTCGCCAAGCTTGCGGGTCGAAAGCCCCAGCACGAAACCGGCCAGGATCGTCCGGTCGATCTCGGGCGAGCGCCGGGCGTAGGCGCGCAAAACCTCGGTCGGGCAGTAGCGGCGAGTGCGGGGTACGGAAAGCTCGATGTCGCCGAGTTCGGTCAGAAGCGAGCGCCGGTAATAGCCGTTGCGGCGATCGGCCTCGTCCTCCGCCTCGAGGCTCTCAAGCCAGCGGTCCACCGCCCCCGCCATCTCGGTTTCGACGATCTCGGCCAGAGCCTGACGGCCGAGCGGGCGATAGCCCTCGCCCCAATCCAGCCCTTGAGCCTGCATGGCCTTCACCATCGCGAAAGCAGCCGGTAAACTCTCAATCGTCGCAGCGCGCTGTGGCATGGGGTGCTCCTTGGCTGGGTCTTGGTCGACCGCAGGGAGTACCCCTTCACACCTCTGACACAGAATCTCTTACGTCACCGTCACTGCGCCAGCCGCGACCGCGAGATAGAACAGCACGAACAGATAGGAAAGCCATAAGCCGCCGCCGACCGAAGCCGCGTCGTCGACCGCTTTCTTGATCGCCTCGAGATCATCGGCCTTGGCCGCGATCGGTGGCAGCTCGGGCGCGGGCTGCGCGGGTGGGGGTGCAGGCCAGTCGTCAAGGGGCGCGGCCTCGCCGACGTCCGTTGTGGGACGCCCCTCAGGCGGTGGTGGCGTTTCCAATCCCATGGTTGCCCTAAGACGAAGCTCCAGCGAGCTCTGTGGCACACTTTTCTACATCAATCCCGAGCGCTATCAAATAAACGGGGTACCGTCCGGCTGTCCTCAGTCACGCTGCAATTCGTCGATCAGGGCTTTCAGGGTCGCTGCGGTCGAGGCGTCCGCCTCGCCGTCGACCCGCTCGGGCCGGAAGTGGCGCTGGAACGCGGTGACGACCTGCCGGGTCTGACGGTCGTAGATTCCGCTGATCTCGACTCCATAGCCGTAGAGCGCCAGCATCGCCTGCAGCGCCCGCACCGGCGGGCCTTCCTCCTCGTGGGCAAACAGCGGCGAGCCGGCGATCGGGTCGGGCTCGGTCCAATGGCCGACGCCGCTCCTCCAGAGCGTCTCCCAAGGAAAAGCTTCCCCGGGATCGCGCTTGCGCGAGGGCGCGGTGTCGGAATGGGCGAGGACCCGCTCGGGCGCGATCGCCCAGCGCGCGCAAATCTCTCGCGCAAGCGCAATTGTCGCCTCGATCTGAGATCGTGGAAACGGAGGCGAACCGCCGTCGTGGCCAGGATTGACCATCTCGATCCCGATCGAGGCCGAGTTCAGATCGGTTTCGCCTTTCCATGAGCCCCGGCCCGCGTGCCAGGCGCGGTCGCTCTCGGCGACCAATTGGTCGATCGAGCCGTCTTCCCAAATGAGATAATGCGCGGACACTTCCGAGGCGGGATCGGTCAGCGCCTTCAGCGCGGCGTCACCGGTCGGCATGCCCGTATAGTGCAGGATAAGACAGTTAGCGTTGCTATACCCCCGCCGCTCGCCGTGGTTAGGCGAGGCCACAAAGCGCGCAACGAGCGGGCTGTCGGGCGACCGACGCGCTACCATGTCACGCGGCGGGAGCCGCGCGCGGCGCTTGAAGGGAGCGCGCCATGGCGAGAACCATAGCCATGGCGCGTGAACAGCGGAGCGATCAGTACCAGGCGCGGCAGACGCGCTGGCCGTAGGAGTTCCAGCCCCACCGCGCGCAGTGATGGCGCGGCGCCGTGACGGAATTGCCGATCAGCGCGCCCGTGCCTGCCCCGATAAGGCCGCCGGCAATCGCGCCGCCGGCGCTGCCGCCGGTAAGCGCCGAGCCGATCAGGGCGCCCCCGCCGGCGCCGAGCGCGCCGCCGACCAGCGTGCCCTGTTGTTGTTGGGGCGTGTAGCAGCCCGACACGGACAGTGCGCCAGCGAGCGCCAGCGCAAGAGTGAAGCTCTTTTTCATGTTTCCTCCCCTTCGGCTCAGTAGAAAGCAGTGCAAACGCGATTTCCGTTGTAATCATAGCCCCACTGGGCGCAACGACCGCTCGGCTGCGGCGCCGTGACGGCGTTGCCGACGAGGGCGCCGGTGCCCGCTCCGATCAAGCCGCCAGCAATGGCGCCGCCTGCGCTGCCGCCCGACACGGCCGAACCGATGAGCGCCCCGGTGCCGGCGCCGATCGCGCCGCCGGCCAGCGTGCCTGTCTGCTGTTGGGGCGTGTAGCAGCCCGAAACGGACAGGGCGCCAGCCATCGCCAGCGCAAGAACGAAGGTCTTCTTCATGTTTCCCCTATTAGCTCAATAGAAAGCAGTACAAACCCGATTGCCGTTGTAATCATACGCCCACTGGGCGCAACGACGCGGCGGCGGCCCGCCGTAGTAACCGGGACCGGGAGGCGTGGCCGCCGAACCGATCAGCGCGCCCGAGCCGGCCCCAATCGCGGCGCCAGCCAGCGCGCCGCCGGCGCTGCCGCCCGACACCGCCGAGCCGATCAGAGCCCCGGTGCCCGCGCCCAGCGCGCCGCCTACGAGCGCGTTTTGCTGCTGCGGCGTTTCGCAGGCCGAGACGGACAGCGCGGCCGCGACGGCAGCCGAAAGAGCGAGAATTCTTTTCACTATGCAATCTCCCGTCCGTCGCATCCCCGAAGGCCCAAACCTCTCGTCACGTCTCGACGTTCTTAAGATCAAAAACAAGGCGGCGGAAGCGGCGACGCCCGCTTAAGACGCCACAATCCCATACTTCCGGCGAGGCTTCAATGAACAAGCATGACTTTTGGTTCCCGGCCAGCGGCTTGAAAACTCTCATTTCTCTTGACGCGCCTCGGTTCCGCCTCATATGCGTCCTTCGCCAGTCGGCCGGGCGGCCACCGTTTCAAGACGGAGGAAAGTCCGGGCTCCATGCGGATACGGCGCCGGATAACGTCCGGCGGGGGTGACCCCAGGGAAAGCGCCACAGAAAGCAAACCGCCCGATCGTCGGCCGCAAGGTCGTCAACGAGAGGGCAAGGGTGAAAGGGTGCGGTAAGAGCGCACCGCGCGGGCGGCAACGTCCGCGGCATGGCAAGCCCCGCCGGGAGCAAAACCGAATAGGAGCGACACGCGGCGCGTCAAGCGCCGCAAGGCCTTATCCGTTGGCCATGCCGCTCGGGTTGGTTGCTCGAGGCGCCCGGCGACGGGCGTCCCAGAGGAATGGCCGCCACGTCGGGGCGACAAGCCCCGGCCATACAGAACCCGGCTTACAGGCCGGCTGGCGTTTTGCTTCCCTTCGAGGCTGCTTCGATCATGAGCGCAAGTCCAAAACCTCTTCGTGTCGGGATCGGCGGGCCTGTCGGCTCCGGCAAGACGGCGCTCGTCGAGCAGCTTTGCAAGCGCCTGCGCGGTAACCTCAGTATCGCCGCCATCACCAACGACATCTACACCAAGGAGGATGCCTGCATGCTGGTCGAGGCGGGCGCGCTTCCGGCCGAGAGGATCATCGGCGTCGAGACCAGCGACTGCCCGCACACGGCGATCCATGAGGACGCGTCGATCAACCTCGCGGCGGTGGCGGAGATGCGCAAGCGGTTCGACGATCTCGATCTCATCCTCATCGAGTTCGGGAGGGGACAACCTTGCCGCGAGTTTCTCATCTGAGCTCGCCGATCTCACGATCTATGTCATCGACGTCTCTGGCGGCGAGAAAATCCCGCGCAAAGGCGGCCCGGGCGTGACCCGTTCGGACCTGCTGGTGATCAACAAAATCGACCTTGCTCCTTACGTCGGCGCCTCGCTTGACGTGATGACGACGGACGCGATCAGGATGCGCAAGGGTCGTCCCTTCGTGCTCGCAAACCTGAAAAGAGGAGAAGGCCTGGGAGCGATTATCGCCTTCTTGCGCCACAGGGGAGGGCTCGAACAAATAAACGCAAGTCTGGAATGGCAATAGGAACCTTGGCCAAAGCCGTTCGTTTACAGCGTGAACACGGACAGGCAGACTCTGAATGCATTCCACCCGGCCCTATCGCCATGGGAACCTGCCGTCGGCGCTGTTGTCCGCGGCCCGTCAGATCCTCGATGAGAACGGGTTGCAGGCGGTCGGACTGCGCGAGACCGCCCGGCGAGTTGGGGTGTCGGCGACGGCCGCCTATCGCCATTTCACCAACAAGGAAGATTTGCTCGCTTCGGTCGCCGCCGAGGGGTTCCGTGAGCTTGCCGCGGCGATGCAGTGCGCGACCCGGGGACCCAATCTCCTCATCCGGGCGGGCCTTGCCTATATCGAATTCGCCAACCAGAACCGCGGCCTTTTTCGCCTGATGTTTGGGCCCGTTCTCGCCGAGCGAACGAAATATCCGGCGCTCCAGGCCGCCAGCGCGGGCGTGGAAGCTCTGCTGCTGCGGGGCGTCACCGACATCGACCCCCGGCCGCTGAACGACAATCAGGCGGCGATGGCGGCGTGGGGCCTCGTGCACGGGCTCGCGCACCTGATCGTCGATGGCTACTTTCCGGTGGCCGGCGCAACCGACCAGGCGGAGCAGATCCTGACCAAGATCAGATTGCCGAGGCCTCCGATCTCCGGGCCGGCGTGAGCGCTTTTAGATTTGGATGCAGTCGGCTGGCTCCTCCGTCGGCGGGCCGCGATTGGGGGTCCGGGTCGCTCCGCTTTTGGGTTTTCTTGGAACGACGCACTCCGCCGCGAAAGCCCTCGTTTCAGGGGGTTGGAAAAGCTTGGATTTCCTTGGATTCTCTCGTCCTAATCGTGACTTATCCATGGGTTACGCTGGATAACCGGCGAAAGAATTTTCCCACGCCCCTTGGCCAAGGCGGAGGCGCCGGAATGGGGCGCCAGCGGCCTTGGCCGTGCAGAGGATCGTTCATGGGCTCGAGCCTAGTGCGGTTTCTGGTTTTCAGCAAGAGATTGTCGTCCGGCCAGACCGTCATCGCGAGCAGTGGAGCGTCGAAAAGACGCCGCCCCCCGGCGGGCCAGGGCGAAGCAATCAAGGGGACAGTCGGGCGCCCGACTCCCCAGGGCGGCCGGATAGCCGTCTGCCTCAACCGACCTCGACCTCTTCCTTCTTGAGATGCCCGAGCGCTTTCTCTTTCGCCACCAAAGCTGCGTGGTCGCGGGCGAGGAATGTGTAGACCGCGGGCGTGACGAACAGCGTGAACAGCGTGCCGATCGCCATGCCGAAGAAGATGGTGACGCCGATATTGAAGCGGGAGACCGCGCCCGCGCCGTGGGCGAAGATGAGCGGCGCCATGCCGACCACCATCGCCGCCGTGGTCATGAGAATGGGCCTGAGCCGCACCGCGGCCGCTTCTTCGATTGCGCTGCGCCGCGAATGGCCGCGCGTCTCCTGCAGCCGATTGGCGAAATCGACCATGAGAATGCCGTGCTTGGAGATGAGGCCGATCAGGGTGACGAGGCCGATCTGCGAATAGATGTTGATGCTGGCGAAGCCAAGGACACCGCCGATGTTGAGCGGCAAAAGAGCGCCGAACAGCGCCGTCGGCAAAGCGATCAGAATGATGAGCGGATCGCGGAAACTCTCATACTGCGCGGCGAGCACGAGATAGATGACGATGAGCGCGAACACGAACACATAGACGAGCGCATTGCCCTCCTGCTCGTATTGGCGAGAATCGCCCTGGAAGTCATAGCTGTAGCCTTCCGGAAAGATCTCTTTCGATTTCGCAGTCAGGAAATCGAGCGCTTCGCCAAGCGTGTGGCCAGGGAAAGGCACACCCGACAGGGTGGCGGAGTTGAGCTGCTGGAAGCTGGTCAGCGCATTGGGCTGAACGTTTTCCGAGACCGTCGCCACCGCCGACAGGGGCACGAGCTCGCCGTTTCTGGTGCGCACCTGATAGCGGGTCAGCCAGGCGGGGTCGAAGCGGAACTCCCGTGGCGCCTGCGGAATGACCTGATAGCTGCGGCCGTAGAGGCTGAACAGATTGACGTAGTTTCCGCCCAGCATCGTCGACAGCGCCGTGCCGACATCGGACATGTTGACGCCGATGCGGTTGGCCTTGTCGGCGTCGACCTTGAACTCGAGCTGCGGCGTGTCGAACTTGAGGTCGACGTCGGTGAACAGGAAGAGGCCGCTTTCCTGGGCCGCCTGCTGCATCTTGAGCGCGACATCCGCGAGCGTCGTATAATCGCCGGTGGTGCGGATGACGAATTGCATCGGCGCGCCGCCAGTCGAGCCGGGCAGCGCGGGGGGCGAAAACGCCTGCACCTGGGCCTGCGGAACGCTGAGAAATTTCGGTCTGAGCTCGGCGAGAACCTGCTTCTGGTTCTTCGTCCGCTCGTCCCAGGGTTTCAGGAGAAAGCCGGCGAAGGCGTTGCGGACGCCGGCGGAGCCGTTGATGTTGAAGATGTGCGCGATTTCGGGAATCCCACGCACGCCGTCGAACAGGGTTTTCGTCGCCTGCTCGGTATAGTCGAGGTTGCCGATCTGCGGCGTCTTGACCAGCGTGAGCAGAATGCCCTGGTCCTCTTCGGGAGCGAGCTCGCGCGGGGTCGATGCGTACATGACGGCGGTCAGGGCCAGCACGCCGACCAGGATGAGGAGGGTCAGCGCGCGGAAGTTGAGCGAGCTGTGGAGCCGGCGCTTGTAGGCGCGGCGAAGACTGAGGAAGGCGTGATCGAGTTTTCGGGCGAGCCAGGTTTCGCTCTTCTCACGGCTGAGCAGCTTCGAGCACATCATTGGCGACAGCGTCAGCGCAATGAAGCCCGAGACGATGACGGCCCCCGCCAAAGTGAACGCGAATTCGCGAAAGAGAACGCCGGTGACGCCGGAGACAAAGCCAATCGGCGCGTAAACGGCGGCGAGCGTGATCGTCATGGCGATGATCGGCAGCGCGATCTCGTGGGCGCCACGGATCGCCGCATCGAACGGCGTCATGCCCTCCTCGATGTGGCGGTGGATGTTCTCCACCACCACGATCGCGTCGTCGACCACGAGGCCGATGCCGAGCACGAGCGCCAGCAGCGTCAGCAGATTGATCGAATAGCCGAGCGCCATCAGCGCGATCATCACGCCGATCAGCGACAGCGGGATGGTGACGATCGGAATGAAGGTCGAGCGCAGATTGCCGAGGAACAGGAAAATCACCACGATCACGATCGCCGCCGCTTCGGCGAGCGTCTTGGCCACCTCGTAAATCGAGGCGCGGATGAAGGTCGTCGAATCGTAGGCGATGGTGGCTCTAAGACCAGTCGGCAACTGGCTCTGGATGTTCGGCAGGATCGCGCGCACGCCGTTGATCACGGTCAGCGGATTGGCCTCCGGCGTGCCGTAGATGCCGACGAACACGGCCTTGAGGCCGTCGAACACCGACGAGGAATTGACGCTCTGGGGCCCGAGCTCGATTTTCGAGACGTCGCCGAGCCGCACTAGCGCGTCGCCGTGGGCCGTGATCACCAGCTGCCCGAACGCCTTGGCGCTATCGAGCGAGGTCAGCGCGTTGACGCTGATCTGGGTGTAGTCGCCTTTGACCTCGCCGGCCGCGGTGGTGAAGTTGTTGGCGGCGAGCGCCGCCCGCACGTCATTCGCGGTCACGCCGAGCGACGCCATGCGCGTCGGATCGAGCCAGATGCGCATGGCGAAGGTCTGGCCGCCGAGAATTCTGAGCATTGGCCACCCCCTCGACGGTCTGTAGACGCGGCTGGACGACCCGGGTCAGGTAGTCAGTGATCTGGGACGCGCTCATGACGTTCGAGTTGAACGACAGGTACATGAGCGCGAAGCCTTGCCCCGTCTGCTTGACCACGACCGGGTCGTTCGCGTCGCGCGGCAAAAGGCCGCGCACCTGATTGACCTTGGACAGCGTGTCGGCCATCGCTCGATCCGGATTGGCGTCCAGACGCAGATTGATGGTGATGGTCGAGGTGTTCTGCTGGGAAGTCGAGACCAGCGTGTCGATTCCCTCGGCGCTCGCCACCGCCTGCTCGATTGGGGTCGTGATGAATCCCTTGATGACGTCGGCCGATGCGCCGGGGTAGGTGGTGGTGATGGTGATCGTGGTGTTCGACGTCTCGGGAAATTGCCGCACCTGCAGGCGCAGGGCGGCCATTCCGCCGATCAGCAGAATGAGCAGGCTGACCACGCTCGCCAGCACCGGGCGCCGGATGAAGAGATCGGTGAAGGCGTTCATCGGCGATCCGTCACGGTCGCTGCGTTTCGGCCGGGGCAGGAAGCGCCGCCGTTTCGTCGATTGTGACTGGCATATAGGCCTGCAGCTTGATCTGGCCCGCGGTCACCACCCGCTCGCCCGGCCTTAAGCCCTCGGTGATCGCAATCCTCTCGCCGCGCGCCTGACCGGCCTTGACGAAACGCCGCTCGACGATCAGGCCGCTCGCGCCACCCTTGTCGCTCACGCCGCCTTGCTCGCGCGCATGCGGGGCCGCCCTCACCACAAACACGTTGTCCCCGTAGAGGCTGTAAACGATCGCTGTTCGAGGCACGGTCAACACGGAAGCGGGCTCTCCCGTCGTGACCGTGAGATTGGCGAACATGCCGGGCAGAAGCTTGCGTCCAGGATTGGCGAACACGGCGCGTGCGGTGACGTTGCGGGATTCAGCGCTGACGCGCGCGTCGATCGCCTCGATCTTGCCCTCGAAACTGCGGCCAGGGATGGCGTCGACAGTCATTCGGACCTGCTGACCGACGGCGAGCGCCCGCAAAGCTTCCTCGGGCGCGGGAAAGTCGGCGTAGATCGGATCGAGCTGCTGCAAGGTCACGAGGCTCGTTCCCACCGCGACATATTGCCCCAGATCGACATTGCGCAGGCCGAGCCGGCCGGCGAAGGGCGCCTTGATCGCCTTCTGGGCGATGACCGCGCGGGTGCGCTCGACGGTCGCCGCGGCCGAATCGCGGGTCGCAAGCGCGGTGTCCACGGTCGATTGCGGGGTATTGCCTTGCACGGCAAGCGTCTTTTGGCGCGTCAGCGTAGCCTCGGCGTTCTTCAGTTGCGCAAGACCGTTGGCGAGATCGGCCTGCTCGACCGAATCGTCGATATTGATCAGCGGCGCGCCAGCGCTGACGTCATCGCCCGAACTCGAAATGGATCCCCGTGACGTCGCCGGCCGCCTGCGGCGCGATGGCGACGCCCTGGGTTGCGCGCAATGTGCCGATCGCCGTCAGTTCGGGAGGCCATTTCTCGACTTTCACCGCTTCGGCCGCCACGGCGGTCGGCTTCGGCGCGAACGCGGCCGCGATGAAGCCCTTCACGATGTTCGGCTTGATGAAGAACTGGAAATAGGCGAGGCCGCCGGTCAAAGCCGCCAGCACGAGGAGCGTAACCAGGAACACGACCGGCCGGCGCGCGCCGAGCGGGAGCCTCGCGATGATGAGCAGCAACGCCAGTACGGCGCCCGCCGCTAGCAACGCGAGCGGGGGGATGGGAAGGTGAATGAGCGCAAACTGCGCCGCCGCCCCGAGCGCCAGCAGCGCCAGGGCGAGCAAGACCAAGAGCCGGTTCGTCAGGCGCCGCATCACTCCATTTCCAATTCGGGCAGGGTCTCGAAGCTGGGCCTTTTGCAACATTTCGTTCAAAATCGATACGAGTAGAGCCAAATTTTGCGCTTCGCGGCGCGGGCCCACCCCTCGCCACCGTGCGCGGCTGTGGTTATGCTTGAATTCATGGCCGCAAAGGGGCGGCCTGATTCGGGAGATTTATCAATGACCAAGACGCTCGCGCTGGTCGCGCTCTCGCTGAGCCTGGCCGGAGTTCCCGCGCTCGCTTACGCCGATGACGCCTGCATGACGCAGGCCACGGACAAGAAGCTCGCCGGCGCCGCCAAGACCAGCTTCATGACGAAGTGCGAAAAGACATCGTGTGAGGGACAGGCCAAGGACAAGAGCCTGCACGGCGCCGCGATGACGTCTTTCGTCAAGAAGTGCACGAAAGACGCGATGGCGATGTAGGCTTCGCGCACGACCGGCGCCGATCCCGGTCGTCAGCGCACCCGCCCCCTCTTGTGGGGGCGGGTTGGGTGGGGGTCGCGCGGACCGAGGAGACTATCGAATGCGCCACTGCTTGCTTGTCCCCTAGGTTGGCGCGACCCCCCTCCTTGTTCCTCCCCCACCAGAGGGGGAGGAGACGCGCCGAGCCGATCCGCGCGTAAAGTCAAGAGCAATCTGCTTTAGCGGGCGATTACTCTTTCACCGCTCCCGTCAGGCTGGAGACGTAGTACTCGACGAAAAACGAATACACGATCACCACGGGGAGCGAACCGAACAGCGCCGCCGCCATCAGCGAGCCCCAGTGGTAGACGTCGCCTTCGACCAGTTCGGTGATGGCGCCGACCGGAACGGTCTTGTTCTCGGACGACGAGATGAAGGTCAGCGCGTAAATGAACTCGTTCCAGGACAGCGTGAAGGCGAAAATGCCGGCCGAAATCAGGCCCGGGATCGCCAGCGGCAGCGTGATCTTCCATAGGGTTTGCAGCCGGGTCGCGCCGTCGATCAGCGCGCATTCCTCAAGCTCGTAGGGGATCGTGCGGAAATATCCCATCAAGAGCCAGGTGCAAAATGGAATGAGGAAGGTTGGATAGGTCAGGATCAGCGCCAAGTCGCTGTCGAATAGTCCGAGCTTGAAGATGATCGCGGCGAGGGGGATGAACAGGATGCTCGGCGGCACGAGATAAGCGAGAAAGATGGCGAGCCCGACATAGCGCGCGCCGGAGAACCGCAGGCGTTCGATCGCGTAAGCCGCGCAGACGCTGCAAAACAACGAAATGACCGTCGAGGCCACCGAGATGATCATCGTGTTGATGAGCCAGGAGGGGTAGCTCGTCTCGAAAAACAGCTTGTGGATATGGTCGAGCGTCGGGGAATGCACCCAGAAAGGATTGAAGCGCTTGTAGTCGTAAAGCTCGTCGTCGGGCTTAAAGGTCGTCGTCGTCATCCAGTAGAATGGAAACAAGAGGACGAAGAGGAAGACGCCGAGAGGGAGATAGAGGGTAAAGAGCCGGCGCGGCAGCCGCTCGAGATAGTCCATGCCATCCGACGCGTCGCTGCTCGCCGCCATCGTCAGTCTCGCGAGCCTTGCTGCCAGCGTCGCCGCTGCAGTCCGAAATAGCTGAACAGGATGGCCCCCAGCAGAAACGGAACCATGGCGTCGGCGATCGCCGCGCCTTCGCCCAGTCGCCCTTCCGTGATGGCGCGCTGAAATGACAGCGTCGCCATCAGTTGAGTGGCGTTGATCGGCCCTCCTCGCGTGATCGCATAGATGAGCTGGAAGTCGGTGAACGTGAGCAGCACCGAGAAGGTCATGACGACGGCGATGATTGGCGACATCATCGGCAAGGTGACGTGCCAAAATTTCTGCCACGGACCGGCGCCGTCGATCGTCGCGGCTTCGTAGAGCGACGGCGAGATGGTCTGCAAGCCAGCAAGCAGGGTAATCGCCACGAACGGGATGCCGCGCCAGACATTGGCGGCGATCACCGACCAGCGCGCGTTCCACGGTGACCCAAGAAAATCAATGTACTGGTGGATGAGGCCGAGCTTGATCAGCGACCAGGAGATGATCGAGAACTGCGGGTCATAGATCCACCAGAAGGCGATCGCCGACAGCACCGTCGGGGTGACGAACGGCAACAGCACGACGGCGCGGATAATCGACTTGAGCGGCATCCGGCGGTTGAGCAAGAGCGCCAGGTAGAGCCCCAAGCCAAACTTGAGCACGCTGGCGACGACCGTATAGAGCGTCGTGTTGAAGATCGAGAGCCAGAAGATCTGATCGTGGGCCAGGGAGACGAAGTTGGCGAAGCCGACAAAGCGGCCCGCCTGACCGATGGTGGCGTCGGTCAGCCCAAGCCAGAAGCCAAGCCCAAGCGGATAGGCGAGAAACACCAGCAAAAACACGGCTGCCGGCGCGATCATGAGGAGGCCGAGAAGGTTGCGGTCGTCGAGCAGGCGAGACGCGAACCCGCGCCGCGCCCGGATCGCTTGCGCCGTTCGTTGCGCCGGCGTCAACGACGCCACTGGCGCCCGTCTCGGCCGTCGCCTGGGGGCAAGTCAACTCGGCGAATGCTGGCCTCCCTTGTCCCAATCAGCCTGCTTGCGCTTGGCGCAGTCGCCATCGTCGGTCGGCTGGAGCGCTTGCACTCGAAGCTGCGAAGCGCGCGTCTCGCTTACGCGCTGTAGTACCGCTTCACCCGCTCGGCCGCATCGTGCGCCGCCGCCTTCGGCGACTTGTTTCCGGTGCATGCCTCGGCGAACATGTCGACCACCACGAAATCGCCCATGACGGAAGCCGAGGCGTTCCCGAGGTCGCCCGAATAGCCGTCATCGAGCGCATACTTCAGAACGTCGCGGAAAGGCGTGACCTTTGGATCCGCCGTCCAGACCGGATTGTCGTTCCAGGCGGACAGGGGCGGCGCGATATACCCGTTCGACTGGGCCTCCCAAGCGTCGACCTGCGGCTTGTCCCACATGAAGCGGAGATATTCGCGGACCGCATTCGGGTACTTGGTGTAGGCATAAGCGTAGGTGTTGAGGATGTTCTGCTGTTCGGTCGGCTTCCCGACCGGGCCGATCGGCATGTTGGCGTGGTCCATATCGGCGGCGATTGCTTTCAGGGCGGGATCGGGCGAGTTCTTGGCGACGGTGTAGATCGATACCCCATTCAATGTCAGGCCGATCTGGTCGGCGAGGAACGCCTTGTTGTTGCTCGGATCGAGCCAGGACAACACGCCGTCGATATAGGTTGCATAGAGCTGCTTGGCGTATTCCAGCGCGGCGATCGTCTCGGGCGAATCGATCGCGACATTGTTCTTGTCGTCGACCGTCTTGCCGCCGAAGGCCCATAAACACCATAGGGCCCAACCGTTGGCGTCGCCGGTGGCGTGGCCGAGAGCGAAGCCAGGCGGCTTGCCGGCCTTTTTGAGCCCCTGGCACAATTTGAGAAAGCCGGGCATGTCCTTGGGGAATTCGTCGAAGCCGGCTGCGCGCATGGCGCCGATGCGATAGTTCATGCAGCCGCCGCTCGCGCCCTGCGGCAACGCGATCCAACGCTTTCCGTCCATCCCGTACTTGCGCGCGACCGGGTACCAGCCGCCGGACGTGGCCCCGATATACTCGGCGAGATCGGTGAGATCGAGCAGCTTTTCCTTGAACTTGAACGGGTCGTCGAGCGTGCCCATGATGATGTCAGGGCCCGCGCCGACATTGGCCGCAACCGCCGATTTCGGCCGGATATCGTCCCAGCTCTCCGCGTCCACCCGCACTTTGACGCCGGTCTTCTCGCTGAATTTTTTGCTATTGGCGATGAAGCTGTCGAACTCCGCCTGGATGAATTGCTTCCAGCGCAAAACTCGGATCGAGGCGCCGGATTCGGGCGCGGGACCGTTCCAGGCAGGCTCGGCGCGCGCGACGCCCGGCATGAGCAGCAAGCCGGCCGCGCCGCCAGATTGCAGGATCCTCCGCCTGGTGATGTCGACCATATCGTTCTCCCTTGGCGCCGCAGCTTATGACGCCGCACGGTTGCCTCTTTTGATCAAGCCTACACCGGGCCGCGACTGGGCGCCAAGGAGTTGCGGTTGACGGCGGCCGATGAGCCGACGCTTCGTCGATCGCCTTGATGTTGTCGTCATTCAGGCCGTAGTCGATCGTGAAGCGATGACGTCGCCTCATCCTCGGGGACTCTTGATGACGCTCCGCCGCGCCCTCGCCTGCTGTCTGAGCATTGCCTTGATCCTGCTCGCTGCCTCGGCGGCGCGGGCCGAGGCGATGGGCATCGCGCTGGAAGGGTTCCCTTATCCCTATCCGGTCCATTTCATGCCGCTCACGCTTCAAGGCGAGGACTTACGTCTTGCCTATATGGATGCGTCGCCGGTCGGCGCGTCCAACGGCCGGACCGTCGTCCTGCTGCACGGGAGGAATTTCCCTTCGAGCTATTGGGAACCGGCCATCAAGGCGCTGACCGAGGCCGGCTATCGGGTCATCGCCCCGGACCAGATCGGTTTCGGCAAGTCGTCCAAGCCGACTTTCGCATATAACTTTGACGATATGGCGCGCGCCACCATCGCGCTCATCGATAGCCTTCATGTGGACCGCTTCGACCTGGTCGGGCATTCGATGGGAGGCATGCTGGCGGTGCGCCTCGCGCGCGCCTATGGCGCCCGCATCGATCATCTCGTCCTCTATTCGCCCATTGGGCTTGAGGACTATCGCTTTTATGTTCCGCCGGTGACGGACGAAGAGCTTGCGAAACGCGAGCGCGAGCTGAGCGCCGACGGCTATCGCAAGCAATTGATGACCAACTATGCGCTGAGCCTGCCGGCAAGCGCGATCGAGCCCTTCGTGCAGTTGCGCGAAGGGATCAGGCAAAGCGGCGAATACCCGCGCTGGCTCAAGTCGTTCATCGCTTCCTACCAGATGATCTATACCCAGCCGGTCGCGCACGAGATCCCGCTCATCGATCGGCCGACCCTGTTCATCATGGGCGCCAACGACCACAACGCGCCGGGGCGTCCGTTCGCGCCGCCCGAATTGCGCCCCAAGATGGGGCAGAACGCGGCGCTCGCCCAGGCGCTGGCGGCGCGCATGCCGAACGCGAGCGTCAGGGTTTTCGAAGGCGTCGGCCACCTCGGCCATCTCGAGGCGACACAGCCATTCAATGCCACCCTCCTGAGCTTTCTCGCCCAATAGCCGGCTCGAAGCGGGCCGCCGCACGCCGGTCGCGACGACGCGCTGCTTTGGCTTGACTGCGATGGCCGGGCCCTGTGAGATAGGCTCGCGCTCGATAAATTCGCGCGCATGGGGAGGAAAAATGCCGGCGTCGGCAGAGCGTCGTATGGACGCTCCCTGGGCTCATGTCGGGCCATCGTCATGAGGCTGGGCCAAGCGCCAGACAGAAGCTTGCTCGACCCTTTCGAGACGGCGTCCCGTGACGAGATCGTCGCCCTCCAGACGCGCCGGCTGGCGGCGACGCTTCGCGGCGCCTATGATGTCCCCGCGATCCGCGCCAAGTTCGAGCAGCATGGCGTTCATCCCGGCGATTTTGGCGCCCTTGAGGATCTCAAGCGCTTCCCTTTCACCGCCAAGGCGGATCTCAGAGCGAACTACCCTTTCGGTCTCTTCGCCGTGCCGAAAGATCAGCTTGCGCGCGTTCACGCCTCATCCGGCACGACCGGCAAGCCCACGGTGGTCGGCTATACGCTGAAAGATCTTGCGATGTGGGGCGAAGTGATGGCGCGGACGATCCGCGCCGCCGGCGGACGCAAAGGCATGCTGGCGCACAACGCCTATGGCTATGGCCTCTTCACCGGCGGGCTTGGCTACCACTATGGCGCCGAGCGGCTCGGCTGCGCGCTCGTGCCCATTTCCGGGGGCATGACGGAAAGGCAGGTTCAGCTGATCAATGATTTCGCCCCCGATATCCTTTTCGCGACGCCGTCCTACGCCTTGTGCCTCGTCGACGAGTTCCGCGCTCAGGGGCTCGACCCGCGGCGCTCCTCGCTGAAGCTCGGCAGTTTCGGCGCGGAGCCCTGGACCAACGCCATGCGCGCTGAGCTCGAGGACGCGTTCGATATGGACGCGCTCGACAGCTACGGCCTCTCCGAAGTGATCGGACCCGGCGTCGCCGGCGAGTGCGTGGAGACCAAGGACGGCCTCCACATCTGGGAGGATCATTTCTACCCTGAGATCATCGATCCCGTCACCGGCGCCGTGTTGCCCGACGGCGCCTTCGGCGAGATCGTTTTCACCTCTCTCACCAAGGAAGCGATGCCAGTCGTCCGCTATCGGACTGGCGATCTCACGCGCCTCTTGCCTGGCACGGCGCGGTCGATGCGGCGGATGGAAAAAGTCTCGGGCCGCACCGACGACATGATGATCGTGCGCGGCGTCAATGTGTTTCCAACCCAGATCGAGGAGCTGATCCTGAGCGTTCCAGGTCTGTCGCCGCACTATCAGCTCGTTCTGAGCCGGGACGGCCGGCTGGACGATCTCGAGGTTCAGGTCGAAGCTCGAACCTCGGTTGACTTCGGCGAGGCGGGCGATCAGGCGGCTCACAAGCTTGCGCACGCGATGAAAGGGCGCATTGGCATTTCCGCGAAAGTGAGCGTGCTCGCGCCGGGTCAGATCGAGCGGTCGCTCGGCAAGGCGAAGCGCGTCATCGACAAGAGGCCGAGAGCATGACGCCGCCCCCTGACGTCGCCCTGGGACCGTTGCGCGCCGCTGGCCTGCCCGAGCAAGAGGCGCGCGAATGGTCCGAGTCCTTTCCGGTCACGACCGGCGAGTACGGACCCGACGCTCGCGACTGCAGCGCGTTTTGGCGCCTTTCGGCGGCTCTCCTTGGCAAGCTGCCGCCAAAGCCGCGGCGGAACGAGGCGGAACAGGCGGCTGCCGACGCGCTGTTGTCGGACGCGCGCGCGTCTCGCGAATCGTTCCTCGCCGCCCATGTCGAGCAGGTTTACGACCTCCTGACCCAGCGCTGTTCGACTTTCCGCCGCATCGACGAGCTCGTCTACGCCGCGGCGCCGCTCGTTCCAGGTTTGGTCCCGACACAGAAGGAGGTCCGCGCCACGGCGGCTCATCCGCAGCGCGACAAGGACGGCGTCGAGATCGACCAGGGTCTGTTCCTTGCGCATGTTCTTGCCCACCCGCGCATCGGCGAGCATCTTTGCCATGCGATGCTGCTGCCGCGGCCGGAGATCGCCGCGCTCCTCGCCGAATTCGCCGCGCGGGGTTCGCTCGATCTCGGCGCGGCGCGTCTCACGCGAAAGGGCAAGGCCGTCCATCTCGACATGGTCAACCCGCGCTTCCTCAACGCGGAGGACGATACGACCCTCACTGAGACCGAGCTCGCCGTCGACGTCGCGACGCTCGACCCGACGACGGAGATCGCCGTCATGCGCGGCGCTGAGGTGAACAACGAGAAATACCGGGGCAGGCGCATTTTCGGCGCCGGCATCAATCTGACCCACCTTTATCTGGGCAAGATCCCCTATCTCTGGTTTCTGATCCGCGACCTCGGCTACGTCCACAAGCTCATGCGCGGCGTCGCCACGCCGGAAAGCGTTCCTGACGACGTCAATGGCCGGGGCGTGGAAAAACTATGGATCGCGGCGGTGGACACGTTCGCTATCGGGGGCCATTGCCAGGCTTTGCTGTGCATGGACTATGTTCTGGCTGCATCTGACGCGTTCCTGAGCTTGCCGGCGCGCAAGGAAGGAATCATTCCAGGCTTCGCGAACTTGCGCCTGCCGCGCTTCGTCGGCGATCGGATGACGCGACAGGCCATCCTCTATGAGCGCAAGCTCAAGTGCGACAGTCCGGAAGGCCGCCTCATCTGCGACGAGATCGCGCCAGCCGCCGAGATGGACGCCGCGGTCGATCGCGTCGTCGAAGGGCTGACGAGCGCCGGCGCGGTCAGCGCCATCGGCAACCGTCGCGCCATCCGGGTCGGCCAGGAGTCGCTCGATCTCTTTCGGCGCTACGCCTCCGTCTACGCGCGAGAGCAGGCCTATTGTCACTTCAGCCCGGCGCTGATCGCCAATCTCGAGCGCAACTGGGACGCGAAGAACAGAAAGATCTGAACGAGGTCGAGAAGCGCCCTGTCCGGCGTGACGCTTGACGGTTCGCATCCGCGCCTGCGAGATGGTTCGGCAACTTCATAAAAGGAATGAGCGCGCGGGAGGCGACGACGCTCAAGCCCCTGCAAGCCGTCCCAGACCAAGCCGTCCCAGACAAGGAACAATCCGACAATGGTCCGTAAGCGCCCGGAAGATTTACGCTCTCATCGCTGGTACGGCGTCAACGATCTGCGCGCTTTCGGCCATCGATCGCGCACGGCGCAGATGGGCTACGACCGCTCCGACTATGCAGGCAAGCCGGTGATCGGGATCATCAACACCTGGAGCGACATCAACGCCTGCCATACGCACTTCAAGCAACGGGTCGAGGAGGTGAAGCGCGGCGTGTGGGAGGCGGGCGGTTTCCCGGTCGAATTGCCGGCGATGACGCTATCCGAGCCGTTCCAGAAGCCGACCACGATGATGTATCGCAATTTCCTCGCGATGGAGACGGAGGAGGCTTTGCGCTCCTATCCGGCCGACGGCGCGGTGCTGATGGGCGGCTGCGACAAGACCACGCCGGCGCTCATCATGGGCGCGATCTCGATGAACCTTCCGGCGATCTTCATGCCGGCGGGCCCGATGCTGCGCGGCAATTGGCGCGGCGCGGCATTGGGCTCGGGCAGCGACGTCTGGAAATACTGGGCGGAACTGCGCGCCGGCGCGATCACCGACAAGGACTGGGAGGAGATCGAGCACGGCATCGCCCGTTCTCCCGGCCATTGCATGACGATGGGCACCGCCTCGACCATGACCAGCGCCGCCGAGGCGCTCGGCATGACCTTGCCGGGCGCAGCCTCGATCCCGGCAGCCGACTCGCGACATGCCGTGATGGCGACGCGGACCGGAAAACGCATCGTCGAGATGGTCTGGGAGGATCTCAAGCCCTCCGACCTGATCACGCAGGAGTTGATCCACAACGCCGTCTCCGCCGTGCTGGCGATCGGGGGTTCGACGAACGCCGTCGTCCATCTGATCGCGCTCGCGCGCCGCGCGGGCCTCAAGCTCGACATGGAGGCGTTCGACAGACAAGCGCGCGAGACGCCGCTCATCGCCAACATCCGTCCCTCCGGCGCTTATCTCATGGAGGATTTCTTCTACGCCGGCGGCTTGCCTGCGGTGCTCAAGCAATTGGCCGTAGGAGGCAGGCTGAAGACCGGCGCGCGCACGGTGAACGGAGCGACGATCGGCGAGAATGTCGAGCATGCGACAATCTACAATGAGGAGGTCATTCGGCCTTTGAACAATCCGCTGGTCTCATCCGACAGCCTTGCGGTGCTGCGCGGCAATCTCGCGCCCGACGGCGCGATCATCAAGCCGCCCGCGGCCGAATCCCACCTGCACAAACACGCGGGCAAGGCAGTCGTGTTCGAAGACTATAACGACATGGCCGCGCGCATTGACGATCCTGACCTCGACGTCGACGAGAACTCGGTCCTGGTGCTCAAGCACGCCGGGCCGATCGGCGCGCCGGGCATGCCGGAATGGGGCCAATTGCCGATCCCGAAGAAAGTGCTGGCCAAGGGCGTGCGCGACATGGTGCGCGTTTCCGACGCACGCATGAGCGGCACGAGCTACGGCGCCTGCGTGCTGCATGTCTCGCCGGAATCCTTTGTCGGCGGCCCGCTTGCGCTGGTGCGCGATGGCGACGTCATCGAACTGGACATCCCCGGCCGCCGCCTGAGCGTGCAAGTGAGCGACGAGGAGCTCGATCGCCGTCGCGCCGCGTGGCGGAAGCCGCCGCCGCGCTACGGCCGCGGTTACGGGCGCCTGTTCTCCGAGCATGTGAGCCAGGCGAACGAGGGGTGCGACTTCGATTTTCTCGAGCGCGCCGCCCCGACGCCGGACCCGGAAATCCATTAGACGTTTGGTCCCGGCATTTGCCGGAGCGGGCTAATTTTGAATTCTGCTCGGCTCCCCGCGGCGGACCGCAGGCGCGATCACCAGCTGACCAAGCCCAAGCCCAAGCCCGCTCCAGAAAAGACGGGGACTAAACATCGAATGGCCCTTGCCAGACGATTAGGTTGTTATAACCTATTCCCGCGAGCGATTTCCAACCGCACTGCGAGGCGCTCGCTCGGGAGTTCAAGCATGAACGCAATGCCCAAGATGGTTTTGGCGGCTCTGGCCGCAGTCGCGTTGTCGCCTTTCGCGGCCCATGCGGAGAAGGTCGACCTCACCTTTCTCACCCATTGGTCGCCGGAGAGCGTCGCCATGCTGGAGAAGGCGGCGGGCGCCTACGCCAAGGAGCACGCCGATGTCGCGGTGACCATCCGCGCCGTTCCCTTCGGCGACCTGCTGACGACATTGCGCGCGTCCGGCGGCGGGTCCGCAGGCCCGACGATGGCCAGCATCTACAACGCCTGGCTCCCCGACCTCGCGAAAGACAAGCTCATCGCCCAAATTCCCGAGGCCATGGGAACGGAAGTCAAGGCGGATTGGCCTTCCGGCGTCGTCGGCGCTTCGTCCACCGGCGGGGCGCTCTACGGCTTTCCGAACGAAATCGACCTCTACGCTCTCAACTACAACAAGAAGCTCTTCGAGGCCGCCGGGATCGCCGCGCCGCCGGCCAACTGGGACGACCTCGTAGCTGACGCCAAAAAGCTCTCGGACAAGTCCAAGGGCCAGCAGGGCTTCGGCATGATCAATTCGTGGACGGCGGGCGTCATCCATCCCTTCGCTTCGCTCCTCGCCTCCAACGGCGGCCAATTGATCGCCGACGGCAAGCCTCAGCTCGACAGCGAGGCGGCGAAGGAAACCTTCGCCCTCTATGAGAGGCTTGTGAAAGAGGGCCTCACCGATCCGGCGATGGGAACGTCCGACGCCAACACGACCGGGCCATTCCTCGACAATTTCGTGTCGGGCAAGACCGCCATGATCATCATGGCGAACTGGTGGGAGAGCGCGCTCAAATCGGGCATGGGGGACAAGTTCGCGGATATCGGCACGGCTGCCATTCCCGTCGGGCCGCACGGCGACAAGCCGCATTCCATCTCCTATTCGTGGATGACCGTGGTGAACGCCAAGGCGAGCCCCGCCGAGCAGAAGGCCGCGTGGGAATTCCTCTCGTGGCTGAACGGCCCGAAATCGGGGCCGAACGGCGGCTCGGCCATGGGCGAGATCCTGGTGTCGATGGGAATCCTGCCGTCGCGGACGTCCGATGCGACGGCGTTCGCGGAAAAACTCAGCGACCCCTTCCTTAAGGCCTATATCGCCGCGGCGCCGAATGCGGTTCCGTTCCCGGTGGTCCTCGGCGGGCAGGAATTCTCGGAGTCGCTGCAGCAGCATGTCGAGGCGGTGCAGTTCGGCAAGGCGAGCGCGGCGGACGCCGCGGCCGCGGCCCAGGCCGACGCGATCTCGATCCTCGCCAAGGCCGCGAAATAGAGCGGGCTTAGGGAGCCGCGGGCGGCGCGCGAGCGGCGATGAGCGCGCTCGTCGCAAGGCGGCCGCTGTTTGTCATGCTGTCGCCGGCGCTTACGCTGCTCGGCGTGTTCATCGCGGCGCCGATGGCGCTGACGATCTGGCTTTCCTTTCAGGAGTGGTCGACCGAAACCGGGTTCGGCGAAGCGCGCTTCGTCGGGCTCGACAATTTCAGGGCGATCTTCGGGCCGACCTCGGTCGGGCGCGATTTCACTGACGCTTTCCTCAATACGAGCCTCTATACGCTGGGCTCGGTCGCGCTGATCTTGCCGCTGTCGGTCGCGCTCGGACTCCTCGTCTATCAGCGGCGCGTCAAGGGGGGCGTCACCCTACGGACCATCCTGTTCTCGACCTATATGGCGCCGATGATCGCGGTCGCGCTCGTCTGGTCGAAGCTCTATTCGCCAAACGAGGGGCCGATCAACCAGATGCTGGGCTGGGTCGGCCTCCCGCCTGGACGATGGCTGTCCTCGCCGGACACCGCGCTAGGTTCGATCGTCATCCTCAACGTGTGGCAGCAGGTTGGCTATTTCACCGTGCTCGCGGTCGCAGGCTTGACCCAGATTCCGGCCTCGCTCCATGAGGCGGCGGAGCTCGACGGCGCGGGCGCGCTTCAGCGCTTCGTCTTCGTGACCCTGCCGCTGCTGAGGCGCACGCTGCTCTTCTCGGCGGTGATCGCGGTGATCAACGCGGTTCAGGTGTTCGAGCCGGTCGCGCTGATCACTCAGGGCGGTCCGGTCGGCTCGACCAACGTGCTCACCTATCACATCCGTCGCGTCGGGATCGAACGTTCGCAGGGCGGGCTTGGATCGTCGATGGCGGTGATGCTGATGCTCGCGCTGATCGTGATGATCGTCGCCTTGTTCGCGGCTGGCGCGGCGGGTGGAGGATGAGGGACCATGAGCGCCGCCGCTCCGCGCTCGCGTCTCAGCCCCTTCGCTCGCGCGCCCGAATTCGTCGACTGGCTGATCCTGACCGCGATCGTCGTCATCGCCGTCGCGGCCGCTTTCCCCCTCGCCTGGATGGCGCTGACCAGCCTCAAGACGCCGGCTGAGACGATGCAGATTCCACCGGTCTGGATTCCCGCCACGCCGTCGCTCGACGCCTACGCAAAGGTTTCGGACGTGGTGCAGGCGGGACGATCCTTCCTCAACTCGGCGATCATCGCCATGGTGACGACCGCCGGCATCCTGCTGACGAGCCTCCTCGCTGGCTTCGCCTTCGCAAAATATGCATTCCGCGGCAGGGACATCCTCTTCGCGCTCGTCATCGCCACGATGTTCCTGCCGCCGATCGTGACCCTCATCCCGCTCTACCGGCTCGTCGGATACCTGCACATCGACGGCGGCCTCATGGGTGTCATTGCGCCGAACCTCGCCAACGCCTTCGGCATCTTCCTGATGCGCCAGTTCATCTCCGGCGTGCCCGACGATCTCATCGACGCCGGGCGAATGGACGGGGCCTCGGAGCTCAGAATCGTCTTTTCGATCGTCGCGCCGAGCGTGACGCCGGCAATCGCCGCGCTGGCGTTGTTCGCCTTCGTCTACCACTGGAACAGCTATCTGTGGCCGCTGACGGTGCTCGAGGGACACACCGACAGCTATCCGATCGTCATCAGCCTGAGCCGCCTGCTCAGCTACAACCGCGGCGCCATGAACACAAACCTTGTCATGGCGGGCGCCACATTGGCTGTGCTTCCGCCGCTGATCCTGTTCGCTTTCCTGCAGCGGTTCTTCGTCGACAGCATTGTCAGCACGGGGATCCGAGGATGACCACCCTCTGCGTCGACCTCGGAGGCACGCGATTGCGCGCGGCGCTTCTCAGCGCGGCCTGCGAAGCCGAGCCTTTGGGCGATTGGCCGGCGCCGGCGGATATCGGAAGCGTTCCGGCGCCGGGTCGGGGGCCTCATCGACGCGCATGGCGCCTCGAGGATTGGCGTCGCGGTTCCCGGGCTGGCGTCGGGCTCCGTCTGCGGCTGGGCGCCGAATCTGCCTTACCTCAACGGACTCGACCTGGCTCGCATGTTTTCCGGCGTGACGGTCGCGCTCGGCAACGACGCAAGGCTTGCCCTCCTCGCCGAGGCGGCGCTCGGAGCGGCGCGCGACGCCTCGGACGTCATCCTTCTTGCGATCGGCACCGGCATCGGTTCGGCCGTTCTTGCGGATGGGCGGATCGTGCATGGGCGAGCCGGCGCCGCGGCTTCCTTCGGTTGGGCCTGCGCCGACCCGTCAGATCCCGGCGACCCTAGCCTCGGCTGGCTCGAACGCAACGCCTCGGGGACAGCGCTCGACGCCATCGCAACGCGCGCCGGCTGGGCGGACGGGCGAGCGCTGATCGCAGCGGCGCGCGCAGGCGACCGGGTGGCCCTGGAGGCGCTGGGCAAGCCTTGCGCGGCGCTTGGCGCGGCGATCGCGGGCGCGGTCGCCTTGCTGGGCAGCCAGTCGGTGATCGTGTCCGGAGGCGTCGCGGAAGGGATCAATGTGCTTGCGCCGATGATCCTGCCTGTTCTCAAGCGCCATCTGCCGCCGCACCTCAGCGATGTGACGCTAGCGCCGGCGCAGTTCGGCTCGCGCGCGAGTCTCATCGGCGCGGGGCTCGCCGCGCATGGCCATCCGCTCTGGGCGGGGCGCGCCTCATGACGCTCACGATCCGCGCAGTGCGTCCCGATCGAAACCGGCCGGAGCCGCTATGGCGCCAGACGGAGCTCGCGCTCAGGGCGCTGATTGCCGACGGAACCTGGGTCGACGGCGCTCAGCTCCCGAACGAAGCCCGGCTCGGCGAGATGCTTGGCGTCAGCCGGATCACCATGCGCCACGCCCTGCGCAACCTGGAAGAATGGGGGCTGCTGCGTCGCGAGCAGGGGCGCGGCACCTTCGTCAGCAGCTCGACCGTCATCGCCGGCGTTCGAGGCCCCACGAGCTTCACGCAAGAAATGGCGGATCGAGGGTTGGCCGCAGCCTCGCGGGTTCTCGAACTGAGAGCCGCGCGGGCCGATAACGCAATCGCTTCGGCGCTTGAAATCCGAGAGGGCGCCGCGGTGTGCAAGATCCGCCGCCTGCGATCCGGCGGAGGCCAGCCCATCGGCATCCAGACCGCCTATCTGCCGGCGAAGCGCGTGCCGGGCCTGCTCGACGTCGGCGAACTGCCGCCTTCGCTGTACGATACGCTGCGCGACCGCTTCGGCCTCGTCCCGCAATCGGCGCTCGAAATCTATCGTGTCGGCGCCGTCGCCAAGCCGGACGCCGAACTCCTCGAAGTCGCCGTGGGAAGCCCGGCCTTCATCGTTCAGCGCATCACCTCCGACGCGCGCGGACCCTATGAGTTCACCGTCTCGACGATGCGCGGCGATCGCTACGAGATCCGATCCAAACTCCGCTTCTGAAAAAAGAGAAGGCCCGATGACAACGACGACCCTCTACATCAGCCGGCTCATTAAGATCGCCGAACAGGCGGCCGAAGCGAACGCGAGCGCCTTCGAGGCGGCGTCTTCCGCGCTCGCGGCGACGCTGACCGGAGACGGCCTCATCCATCTGTTCGGATCGGGACACTCGGTGTTGCCGACGCAGGAGACATATCCGCGCTACGGCAGCTATGTCGGCTTCAATCCGCTCACGGACCCGCGGGTCATGTGGCACAACGTCCTCGGGCCGGGCGGCGTGCGGGAGTTGCTGTGGCTGGAAAGGACAGAGGGCTACGCCGAGAAGTTTCTCGATCATCAGCCGCTCAATCCGGGCGACAGCATCGTCATCTTCGGCCATAGCGGCCGCAACGCCTCCGGCATCGACACCGCGATCTATGCGAAGAAGCGCGGGCTGACTGTCGTCGCCATCACCGCCAAGGCCAATCTCGACAAGCCCGCAACCCATTCCTCGGGCAAACGGCTGGCGGACGCGGCCGACATCGTCATCGATACCGGCGCGCCGATCGAGGACGCCATTGTTCCGATCGAAGGCTGGTCGCGTCCCGTCGCGGGATCCTCGACCGTGCTCGCCATGATGATGATGCACGAATTGCTGGCGCGAACCGCCGAGAAGCTCAGCCAGAAGAACGTGGAGTTGCCCGTGTTCGCCTCGCCGACGATCGCCGGCGTGACCCTGCACGACACTGACCTCATCTACGGGCAGTACCGGGAGCGGATGATCCGCGCTCAAGCGAAGCACCTCGATTTTTTCAAAGAGCGAATGCTGGGGAAGGGCTGAAAGCGATTGAA
>CAWFZA010000038.1:0-47898 GCA_963820095.1 uncultured Alphaproteobacteria bacterium | reverse complement strand
GCCTGCGAAGGCGATCAACGATCTCGATCGCCGTCACGACGCCCAGATTGCCGTCGTAGGAACCGGCTTGCCGCACCGTGTCGATGTGCGATCCGAGGATCAGCGTCCTGGCCCGCGAGCGATCCGCCTCGTAGCGGCCGACGACGTTGCCGGCCGAGTCAATTTCAGCCGACATGCCCGCCTCGCGGAGCCATCTGATGATAAGCTCCGCCACCTTACGGTGAGCGGGGCTAGGGTAGAGCCTGGTCAGCGCGCCGCCCTCGTCGGTGAGAGCGGCAAGGCGGGTCAGGTCTACTGGAGATGGCCTCACCCATCGACGCGGACGCATCCGATTGCTGCGCAACGTGGTCATGGCAAGGCCGCCCACTTTATAGCGAAGAAGCTGCGCCATTGTCGTGCCACAACTTCTTCCCTCAAGCGAAGGGTCTTCACGCTGGCTCTTAAAGTGAAAACGACCTGCGTCCCAACTGGCGTCGAGAATCAGCGCTGGTCGGGGAGCGCGTTTCGACCGGCTTTTTCTCTGTGGTGCGCATATCCTGGCTCTTCTTGATCGACAGCTTGGGATCGAGACAAAGAATTTCCTCGAACTCATTCACGCCCTCGATCTCCGTACCCATCGAGATGTTGGTGACTCGCTCGAGGATGAACTCGAGCACCACCGGAACTTGATATTCCTCCATGAGCTCGTGGGCGCGAGCGAAGGCGTCCTTGAACTCGTTCGGGCTCTTGACCCGGATGGCCTTACAACCGAGGCCCTCGGCAACCGCCACATGGTCGACTCCGTAGCCAGCCACGGCGTCGCCCTCGGGCGGTGCATTGATGTTCTCGAACGCGAGGCTGACCTCAAAATCCATCTCAAAGCCGCGTTGCGATTGGCGGATGAGCCCGAGGTACGAGTTGTTCACCACCACGTGGAGATAGGGCAATTTGTGCTGCGCGCCGACCGCGAGCTCCTCGATCATGAATTGAAAGTCATAGTCGCCCGAAAGGGCCACGATCTTTCTTGTCGGGTCCGCCGCGCGCACGCCGAGTGCGGCAGGAAGCGTCCAGCCGAGAGGTCCGGCCTGGCCACAGTTGATCCAGTTGCGCGGTTTATAGACGTGGAGGAACTGCACACCAGCGATCTGCGAAAGCCCAATCGTCGTGACATAGCAGGTGTCGCGATCGAGACATTCGTTCATCTCCTGATAGACGCGCTGCGGCTTGAGCGGGATCTGATCGAAGTGCGACCGGCGGAGCATGTTCTTTTTGCGATGCAAGCATTGAGCCGCCCACTCGGATCGATCCTTAAGTCTCCCTTCCGCCTTCAGCGCGCGCGCGGCTTCGACAAAGAGCTCGAGCGCCGCTCGAGCGTCCGAGACAATGCCGAAGTCCGGACCGAACACGCGGCCGATCTGAGTCGGCTCAATGTCGACGTGAATGAATTTGCGCCCCTTGGTGTAGAGGTCGATTGAGCCCGTATGGCGGTTGGCCCATCGGTTCCCGACGCCAAAGACGAAATCCAATTCGAGAAACGTAGCGTTGCCGTAGCGATGGCTGGTTTGCAGTCCAACCATTCCAGCCATCAGATCATGATCGTCAGGAATTGAGCCCCAACCCATTAGCGTCGGAATGACGGGAACCGAAGTGAGTTCCGCAAATTCGACGAGGAGGTGGCTGGCGTCAGCGCTGATGACGCCTCCGCCCGCTACGATCAGCGGTCGATCGAACTCGTTCATCATTTCGAGCGCACGTTTCGCCTGCGCCTTCGTCGCCGCCGGCTTGTAGACAGCCAGCGGGTGGTAGGTCTCGATGTCGTATTCGATCTCGGCGGTCTGCACGTCGATCGGCAGGTCGATCAGCACCGGGCCCGGGCGACCCGAGCGCATCACGTGGAAGGCCTGCTGAAAGACCATCGGCACGAGCGCCGGCTCGCGGACGGTGACGGCCCATTTCGTCACCGGCCTGGCGATCAACTCGATATCGACAGCCTGGAAGTCTTCCTTGTAAAGCCTCGCCCGCGGCGCCTGGCCGGTGATGCAGAGAATCGGAACCAAATCCGCCGAGGCCGCGTAGAGCCCGGTGATCATGTCGGTGCCAGCCGGCCCGGACGTGCCGACGCAAACGCCAATATTCGCCGGCTCCGCGCGCGTGTAGCCGTCGGCCATGTGAGAAGCGCCCTCGACGTGCCGCGCCAGGACGTGGCGGATCGAGCCCCGTTTACGCAGCGCCGCGTAGAGGGGATTGATGGCGGCGCCCGGCACGCCGAAAGCAACAGACACGCCCTCCCGCTCTAGAACCAGCACCGCCGCGTCCACCGCCTTCATTTTGGCCATAGTCTTCTCCGACCGCTAGTTTGGAGCGAGACTGACGATAGCAAACTCTGGCAACCCCGGAGTACATTCCACCATCTCAGATTTAGTCGGCAAAACAAGCTTTCTGCTCGCTGTTACCCCATTGCAAATGAGCGCGATGGCTCCCCTGTAGATCATTTCTCGCGGTTCGCACGAGGCCCGCCGGAAGGGCCGCGGCGGGCGGGCGATCAGGTCGGGTTTCTGGTTGCGACACTCGCCTGCTTCGACGTCGACCGTCTCCTGGTCACCCTCGAGCTGTAGTGTTACGTGCGCTTCGACCGGAGGGGGCTTGTGGTTGATCGGCGTGTCGGCGTTCATGACGGGTCAAGAGCCTGGCACGCCTCCGCGGCCGCACATGGGGTTTCTGAGGGAAAGCTCGGGCGTGCTGATTGAGGTCATAGCTGGAATAATGGGTTTCGCTGCCGCAGCCCAACGTAGGCTCGAAAGGGTGGGTGCCAAGGTGGAGGGCGATCCACCACCTGCCGATGCCATCTTCAGCGCGGTGGCGCAGCTTCGGCGCGAAGGCTCCACAAAGCGGCTGAGCTTGCCATGCCGCGCCAGCACCGCGCGGAGGTCATCCATGCAAGCAAGGTCCGTAACGTCGAGCAACGGCGTGTCCGACAGATCGGCCGGACCGACCACTGCATTGGCTAAATCTCGATTGACCGCTCCATGACCATCCTCCACCGCCGGCTAGGCCCATTAACGCAGCCGCTCGAAAGCGAAGAAACGACTGGCGTTTGGTTCGAAATCGAGCATGTGTGTGCACGTCCGCGGGGTCGAGATTGACCGGCGGACTACCCTCCGCCCCGATCGCCGCTTGATCCGGGGCTCGTGTCAGTGAGGCGCCTGGATTGTCCGGGCTCCGATGACGACACGAAGGGTTACGTTCATGTCCATCAAGCTTACCGATACGCAGATCGTCATGCTGAGCGCCGCCGCGCAGCGCGACGACCGATGCCTTGTCGCTCCTCGAAATCTTAAGGGCGGCGCAGCGCAAAAGGTCGCGACGAAACTGATTGGCGCTGGCCTCGCCAAGGAGATCAAGGCGAAGCCGGGAGCGCCGGTGTGGAGGCGCGACGAGCAAGTCGGCCAATCCTATGCGCTGAAGCTCACGGCGGCGGGCGCTCAGGGCGATCGCCATCGACCACCGCTCGGCTTCGGACGACACGAGGGACGACAGTCGCGAACGCGTGCAGGTCACCGCGGCTAGTTCCGAATCATCCGGAGACTACTGCCGAAGTTCCTGCAGCGGCGCCCCAAGCCTGTCCGCGCCCCGAGGCGGCACGAAGCTGGCGCGGGTCCTCGAATTGCTTCAGCGCGATTGTGGCGCAACGCTAGAAGAACTGATTGCGGCGACGGATTGGCTTCCGCATACCACGCGCGCTGCGCTTACGGGACTGCGCAAGCGCGGCTACGCGGTGACGATCGACCGATCCGACAAGGAGCGAGGATCGACGTACCGCGCCCGATTGGGCGAGACCATCGACATTGGAGGTGCAACGGCTCAAAGCGACGCATCCGCCGACAATATCCGCTACCCCGAAATCGAAGAACGCTCGACGCGCGGAGAAGCCGCGAGCGCAACAGGCAGCGTGATGTCGCGAGGACGGCGATCGGGCGACGTCGGAGAGAGTCTTTCTCTCCAGGCGTCGTCGCCGAGAGAGGCTGAAACGCTCGACGCGACTGTCGCGGGCCTTGCCGCCCTCGACGCCGATCAGCTTCGTCTTCAATGGCGCAATCATTTGGGCGGGACGGCTCCCGCCCATCTGCCGCGCTGGCTGCTCCTGAGGGTTCTGGCTTATCGGCTTCAGGCGGCTGCGCTAGGCGATCTCGACAAGGCGTCTGTGCGTTCTATTCGCGCTTCGCAAGGCGGAGCGATTGATTTCGCCGCTCGTCCTTTCAACAACCGCAAGCCAACGACGCGGGACGGGATTGGCCTCAACTCGGGAGCGCTGCTCGTGCGCGAGTGGAGAGGCAAACTGGAAAGGGTGATGGTGCTCGATAAGGGCTTTGCCTGGAACGGAAAGACCTTTGGCAGCCTTTCCCAAGTCGCTAAGGCGATCACCGGCGCGAGTTGGAACGGTCACCGCTTTTTCGGCTTGCGATCAGCGAAGGACCAGGGTTCGAAAAGAGGTGAAGCGCGTCCTAGCGCCGGAGAACACAGGCGGCGTGAGGTTGATCGATCTAAGGACCTCGGTCGCGCGAAATCCATGGACAGCAGACGCGGGGGATACAAGGGCATCAGACGCGGCCAAACTGAGCGGCCCGTCGCCGAGGCGAAACACCCTGGGGCTCGCCTCACCAGGCGTCGCGTCAACGCCCCAGAACCGGAATCTCATGTCCTCGTCGACGGCGAGCCCCGCCGGGACAGCGTGGAGGTCTGTCCGTGAAGCGGGAGGGCCGCAAGGCGAGCTTGCGCTGCGCGATCTACACCCGCGTCTCGACCGAGAATGGATTGGAGCAGGAGTTCAACTCGCTCGACAACCAACGAGAAGCGTCGGAGGCCTATATCAGGAGCCAGGCCCACGAAGGCTGGAAACTGATCCGGGATCGCTATGACGACGGCGGCTTTTCTGGCGGCTCAATGGACAGGCCAGCCTTGGCGAAGCTGCTGGATGACGTTCGCGCTCGAAGGGTCGACGTGATCGTCGTCTATAAGGTCGACCGGCTGACAAGGTCGCTGGCCGACTTCGCCAAGCTCGTCGAGTTGTTCGACGAACACGACGTCTCGTTCATCTCGGTGACCCAGGCCTTCAACACCACCACCAGCATGGGACGGCTCACCCTCAACATGCTGCTCTCGTTCGCGCAGTTCGAGCGCGAGATCACCGGCGAGCGCATCCGCGACAAAGTCGCCGCCTCGAAGAAGAGAGGCATCTGGATGGGCGGCGCGGTTCCATTCGGTTATCGGGTCGAAAACCGCGCGCTTCACATCGTTGAGGAGCACGCCGAATTCGTTCGCGACCTCTTCAGGCGCTACCTTAAGCTTGGCAGCGTGGTGCGACTGAAGACCGTTCTCGATGCCGAAAACGTTCGCTTGCCGGTTCGAATTGCTGGAACGGGCAGAGCGACGGGCGGCGGCCTGATCTCTCGAGGCCACATCTACTGGATCCTCTCGAACCCGATCTATGTCGGACGGCTTCGCCACAAGGGGCAGATCCACGACGGCTTGCACACCGCGATCATCGACCTTGAGACGTGGGATCGCGTCCAACGTCGGCTTGCGGAGCAAACGCAAACGAGGGCGGGTCCCCATCGCAATGCTGAATCCTTTCTCGCAGGCAAGCTCTACGACGATCGGGGCAACCGGATGGGCCCAAGCCATGCCGCCAAAGGCGGACGGCGTTGGCGCTACTATATTTCGCGGGCGATCCTCAAAGGTCGCAAGTCAGACGCCGGATCGATCACGCGCGTCCCTGCGGCCCAGATCGAGAAGCAGGTGTTCGACGCGATCCAAAGCGTCATCGCATCCAAACGTTCGAACGAGGGACTTGGCGCGCTGTCTCTCGTCGGTCTTTCCGGGAGGACGATCGGCTCGCACTCCCGGCGGGTAAGCCATGCCAAGCGCTATCCAGTCATGAGGAGGTGCTCGACGCGATCGAGCGAGTCACGATCGGCGCGAAGAAGATCGAGATCCGGCTCAGCGAGTCCGTTGCCGTCGATCGGCCAAGATCGAACATTGACCATTCCCTGGATACCGCCATCTCCTTACCAGCGCCGCGAGATCATCCAAGGCGAAGGCGAGCCGCGCTCTCCGATCCGCCCGATGCGCGTTCGGGCGCGTGCGGTCTTCGCCGAATCCTTGCGCAACGCTCATCGCTGGCTGGACGAACTGGTTATGGATCCCAATCAGACCATCGAGTTGATCGCCGCAAGAGAGCGCAAGAGCGAACGCTCAATCCGCATGACATTGTCGCTGGCCTTTGTCGCCCCGCCCATCGTCGTCGCGGCGATCGAAGGACGTCTGCCGCGCGGATTCGGAGCCAAGCGACTGATGGATTTACCGATGGTCTGGTCCCACCAATGGACCGCGCTCGGCCTCAAGGTTCCGGCTTAGATCTGATCGACAGTCGAGCGGTCACGACCGCCGCCTCTACCAAATCGCGATATCGGAATGCCGCTTGACGGATCCCGCTGCCTTTCGAAAGAGAGCATCCGTCGACTTTGGGAAACGGAATTTTGCCGCCAGAGACTGGCGGGCGTTTCCAGCCGCTGAACGCGCGCAAATCGAACGAAATCTCGAGCGCAGACCGCATTTAGTCCGCCCAAGCCACTGAACTGGCGGCGTTTTCCTCGAACCCGGAAACCACCGCGGTTTGTCAGGACTGGATGGTGGGCGATGCAGGGATCGAACCTGCGACCCCTCCCGTGTGAAGGGAGTGCTCTACCGCTGAGCTAATCGCCCCTGCCTCAAGGCGGAGCCATGCTTTAGGGTCCCCGTGTGAAGCCGAGTCAAGAAGCGTTGGCCGCGGGCACAACCGCGCGCCTCCTGTTGCGGCGGCTGGCGCAGCGGGAGATAAGGGCGCGATGGGCGAGAAGGACAGGATAGAGGCGATGTTCACGCTTGATGAGCTCGCGCAAACGATCGACCGGCGCGCCGGTGCGAGCGCGGAGACCTCCTACACCCGCACATTGCTCGATAAGGGAGCAGCCCATTGCGCCCGCAAATTCGGCGAGGAAGCAATCGAATTGGCGATCGCCGCCGCAGCGTCGGACCAAAGCGCCGTTTGCGCCGAGGCCGCCGACGTCCTTTACCACCTTCTTGTCGTCCTGCGCGCGCGCGGGGTGCCGTTGTCGTCGGTCATGGACGAATTGGGCAAAAGATCCGCGCAAAGCGGGCTTGAGGAAAAGGCGTCGCGAACGAAAAGCGCCGGAAAATAGACCCGAGCGAGCTGGCCGGATCGAGTGAGAAAGTTCTGATGAATCGCCTTGGGCTTCAATCGCTCGAGTCCCCGTTCCGCCGCTTCACCCGCGACGAATGGGCCCAACTGCGTGCGGACACGCAACTGACGCTGACCATCGACGACTTGCGCAAACTGCAGTCGACCCACGATCCGATCTCGCTCGACGACGTCGCCGCCATCTATCTTCCGTTGTCGCGGCTGCTCGCGCTCTACGTCGCGGCGACGCAGGGCTTGTTCAAGGCGACCCAACGTTTTCTGGGAGCAGACGACGGGAAGGTTCCCTACATCATCGGCATCGCAGGATCGGTCGCGGCGGGAAAGTCGACGACCGCCCGGGTTCTGCAGGCCCTCCTGACTCGATGGCCAAATACGCCGAAGGTGCAGCTGGTCACCACCGACGGCTTCTTGCGCCCAAACGCCGAATTGATCCGGCTTGGGATCATGGACCGCAAGGGCTTCCCGGAGAGCTACGATGGAACGGCGGTGCTGCGCTTCCTCTCCGCGGTCAAGGCGGGCCAGCACAATGTCGCGGCTCCTGTTTATTCGCACATCACCTACGACATCGTGAAAGGCGAATCGATCGCGGTTGACCGGCCGGACATCCTGATCTTTGAGGGGATCAACGTCTTGCTGCCGAACCGGTTGCCGCGAGACGGCAAAGAGATCCCGTTCGTCTCCGATTTTTTTGACTTTTCCATCTTTCTGGACGCCGACGAGGCGCTGCTTGAACAATGGTACATCGAGCGCTTCATGGGGCTACGGAATACGGCGTTCCGTGACCCGCGCAGCTATTTTCGTCAATACGCAGACCTCAACGATGCGGAAGCGGAAGCGACGGCGCGCTCGATCTGGCAGCGCATCAACCTTGTTAACCTGCACGAGAATATTCTCCCCACTCGGCCGCGCGCCGATCTGCTTCTGACGAAGGGCGCCAGCCACCGCATTGAAGAAGTGGCGCTGAGAAAGCTGTGAGCCTTATGCGACGATTCGCGCCGGGCGCCTGCGGGCGCCTTCTCGGCCTTTTCGGCCTGTTGATATTTTCCGGCGCCGAGGCCGAGCCGCCCAAAGCTTGCCACGGCTCAGATCTGAGCCAAGTCGAGGGGCGCGCCGCCGCCGAGGCGGCGCGAGCGGAAGACCTCGTCAATGGCGACGGACTGCTCTGGCGCATCGACAAGTCCGGTCTTGCGTCCTCTTTTCTCTTTGGCACGATTCATTCGACCGACGAGTCCGCGCTCGAAGTCGCGCATCGTGCGGCGCAATCGATCCATGGCGCCAAGATCGTAGCGACGGAACTCGGCGGACCCATCGACACGATTGAAAGGGCCAACATCACGGCGGCGACGCTGGCCAAGGCGCTCGATCGCGACCATGACACATTCGAGGCCGTCGCCGCCGTCGAGGACCGCGCGCAAATCGAGAAGCTGGTTGCCGGGCTCGGTTACCCGAAGGCGTTCGCACACCACCTGAAGCCGTGGTTTCTCGCGATTTTGACTGCGATTCCCGCCTGTGAAGCGGAGCGCGAGGGGCAGGAACTGCCCGAAGTCGATCAGTTTCTCGCCCAGACGGCCAAAGACCTTGGGGTGAAGGTCGTTGGGCTGGAAACGGTGGAAGAACAGCTCGCGGCAATCGCCAACTTGCGCGCCGATGTCGCTACAACGCTGCTGACGCTCGCTGCAAGGAACCCGGGCCTGAACGACGATCTGTATGCAACGATGCTTGCGCTCTATCGCGAAAGCCGGCCGGCCGAGATCCTCGCCATTTCCGACGCGCTGGGGGGATTGAGCGACTCTGAGCGCGCGGCGCAGGACGAATTCATGCGGGATCTGCTGCAAGGTCGAAATGCAACCATGGCCGAGCGGGCCGCGCCGCTGATTGCCGGGGGCGGAGCGTTCATCGCCGTCGGCGCGCTCCATCTCGCCGGCAAAACCGGTCTCGTCGAGCGGTTCCGCGCTGACGGCTATACGGTGACCAAGGTCTGGTAGGCCTTGCTATCTCACAGGGCGTCCAATTCGAGTCGGCGGCAAAATGAGCGCTCCGACCGAAGCGTTGGCCAATGAACGACCGGGGTCAGCGCCTCAATCCCGTCCGATCCGCACGCCCTTGACGCCGAGCGATCGGAGCGACGCCACTATGTATCCTTCATGAGCCGGATCGCGTCATAGACGGCCGCATGAATGTTGCGGCTCGCCACCGCGTCGCCGATCCGGAACAGCCGATAGCCGCCGTCGGGATTGTTGACAAGGGTTTGCGGCCGCCCCGCAAGCAGTGCGGAATAGTCGATCTCTCCAAGATTGACCGAACCCGCCTTGAGCTCGAAATAGAGATCGTCGACCGGGATCGCGCCGTGTTCGACGACGATCATGTCCGCCTCTTTCTCGACCCGCCGCCGGCCGTATTCGTCGTAGAAGACGCCAGCGACGCGATTGCCCCGGCGCGCGATCGATTCAAGCCTGAGATTCAGCGTCACTTTGGCGTCGGCGCGGCTGAAGGCGCGGAAGTAGGGTGGAAAACTCGTGCCGCCCACGTCGGGCGCGAGCATGCGTTCCGGCGTAACGATTTCGAGCTTCGCTCCCGATTCGGCCACGAATTCGGCCGCGGTCAGACCCGGATGGGCGCCATTGTCGTCGTAGACGATCACCTCGCCGCTCGGCCGCGCCGCGCCGGAAAGGAGGTCCCAGCTTGTGGTCGCAAGCTCTCCGCCAGAATCGAGGAACTCGACATTCGGCGCGCCTCCGGTCGCGATCACGACCACGTCGGGCGCATGCTTCAGCACGTCGTCCGCCTCCGCGAACGCGTTGTAGGAGAAGGCGACGCCGAGCCGTTCGCATTCGCTTATCCGCCAGTCGACGATCCCCAGGATCTCGCGCCTGCGCTTGAGCGCGGCGGCGAGCACGATCTGCCCGCCCGGCTTGGATGCAGCCTCCAACACCACGACCTCGTGGCCGCGTTCACCCGCGACCCGCGCGGCCTCGAGGCCTCCGGGACCCGCCCCGACCACGACCACTTTTCGTTTCGGTCCGGTAGAGCGCGGGACAACCTGCGGGATCGTCTCCTCCCGGCCCGTCGCGGCGTTATGAATGCAGACGGCCTGGCCGGAATAGATCGAATTGATGCAGTAGCCCATGCCGACGCAGGGCCGGATCTCGGCTTCGCGCCCCTCCGCCACTTTCAGCCCGATATGCGGATCGGCCAAATGCGCGCGCGTCATGCCAACCATGTCGAGCTTGCCGCTCTCGATCGCATGGCGCGCGGTCGCGACGTCCTGGATGCGGGCGGCGTGAAAGGTCGGCAGGCGCGTCTCGGCGCGCACTTCGCCCGCGAAGTCGAGATGCGGCGCCGAGCGCTCGCCCATGCCCGGAATCACGCGGCTCAGCGCTTCTTCGCTGTCGATATGGCCACGGATCACGTTGAGGAAATCGATCAGTCCCGACCGGGTCAGGCGGCGGGCGATGGCCAGGCCTTCGTCCCGGCTCAAGCCCCGCTCCCAGTCCTCGTCGCAGACCAGCCGGGCGCCGATCAAGAAATCGGGACCGACGCGCCGGCGCACCGCCTCGAACACGGCCATTCCGAACCTGCAGGCGATTGTCGATCGAGCCGCCATATTCGTCCTCGCGCTTGTTGGTCGCCGGCGACCAGAACTGATCGATGAGATGGCCGTAGCATTCGATCTCGAAGCCATCGAGCCCACCGGCTTTCACCCGTTCGGCGGCGTCGGCATAAGCCCCGATCACACGAGCGAAATCCCAGTCCTCCATCGCCTTGGGGAAGGCGCGATGCGCGGGCTCGCGGATATGGGAGGGCGCGATGACCGGCAGCCAATCGTCCTTGCTCCAAGTGGTGCGGCGGCCGAGATGCGTGATCTGGATCATCACCGCCGCGCCCTTTGCGTGGACGTCGTCGGCCAGTTCCTTCAGCCAAGGCACGCATTCATCCTTGTAGAGAAGGATATTGCCGAACGCCTGGGGGCTGTCCGGCGCCACCACCGACGAGCCACCGATCATGGTCAGCGCGATACCGCCTTTCGCCTTTTCGGCGTGGTAGAGGCGGTAGCGTTTTTTGGGCATGCCCTCGTCGGTGTAGGCCGGTTCGTGCGCGGTCGACATCAACCGATTGCGCAGCGTCAAACTGCGAAGCTGAAAGGGTTGCAGCAAGGGGTCGTTGGGCATACGGCGGCCTCGAACGCTTAAGGAGAACTATCGGGAGCGCGACGCCGACGGTCAATGCGTCGAAGGATCTCGGTCTCGATCGTGCGGGCCGCCGTTTGAGTTGATTCAACCCGCGGGTTTGACATCGCCGCGCCGCAGCCTGCCAAACCCGCCTTCGTCAGGGTTTGGCCTCATCGATCAAGCCGGCTGTCCCTCTGAGACCAGCGGTCGTCCCCTGGGCTCTTGACGATCCAGGGCTGAATTCCGCGACCACCAGCGAACGCCATAAGAGCCGACAATTGATTGCGGAAAACCAGAATATCCGCTATAGTCGCCCCATGAGCAATCCCGCGCAACATCGCCTCGATCAGCGCTATTCCACGCTCGCTGAACGGAAGAGGGCCCAAGAAAAAACCTTTGTCGCCTTTTCCTCGTAAGCCATTGATAAGTCTAGTTTCGGACGAGAGAATCCAAGGAAATCCAAGGAAATCCAATAGCCCTTAAGCGGGGCTTTTGCAGCAAAACAGCAGGGCGCCAAGACAATCCAAATCGGCCGGCTAAGCATCGGGCCCGCCGCCGGCCCGAGCACGGTCCGACCCGCAAGTTTGACATCGCCGCTGCGCCCGCCTACTAAACCCGCCGTCAGGTTTTGGCCTCGTCGATCAAGCCGACTGTCCCTCTGAGGCCAGCGGTCCCCGTCCGGCAGCGCGTCGCGCCCCCGGGCGCGATTGGCGTTGGGCTCAAACGCGAATGTGGTTGCGCGGATTGGGGAAACGGCTGCGCCGTCCTATCTATTCGCTGTTACCCACTCGTCGCCTGATCAAAGGAGCATGACGCATGTTCGAGAGCCTGTCCGAAAAGCTCTCCGGCATATTGGATAAACTCACCGGCCGCGGCGCGCTCTCCGAGGAGGACGTCAACCTCGCCATGCGGGAGGTGCGCCGTGCGCTGCTCGAAGCGGACGTCGCCCTCGAGGTCGTGCGCTCGTTCGTCGACCGGACTCGCACCAAGGCGGTCGGCGCGGCCGTCATCAAGTCGGTCAAGCCCGGCCAGATGGTGGTCAAGATCGTCCACGATTCGCTGGTCGAAACGCTCGGCGGCGAATCGCAGGCGATCGATTTGAACGCCCCGGCGCCCGTCGCGATCATGCTGGTCGGCCTGCAAGGCGCGGGCAAGACGACGACCGCCGCCAAGATCGCCAAGCGTCTCACCGAGCGCGACAAGCGCAAAGTGCTGATGGCTTCGCTCGACGTGAAGCGTCCGGCGGCGCAGGAGCAACTCGCGGTGCTGGGCGAACAGGTCGGAGTCGCGACGCTGCCGATCGTTTTCGGCGAGGATCCGATCGCCATCGCCAAGCGCGCCGAGAGCGCCGCACGGCTCCAGGGTTATGACGTCGTCATGCTCGACACGGCCGGGCGCACGCATATCGACGAGCCTCTCATGGCCGAGATGGCGGATATCCGCGACGCCGCCCGGCCGCACGAGATCCTGCTCGTCGCCGACGCGCTCACCGGCCAGGACGCCGTCAATCTCGCGAAGAATTTCAACGATCAGGTCGGCCTCACCGGCATCGTGCTGACCCGCATGGACGGCGACAGCCGCGGCGGCGCGGCGCTGTCGATGCGCTCGGTCACCGGCAAGCCGATCAAGCTTCTCGGCGTCGGTGAGAAGATGGACGCGATCGAGGATTTCCATCCCGCGCGTCTCGCCGACCGAATCCTCGGCATGGGCGACATCGTGAGCCTGGTCGAGAAGGCGGCGCAAAATATCGACATGGCGCAAGCGGCCAAGATGGCCGAGAAGCTGCGCAAGGGGGTGTTCGACCTCAACGACCTTTCGGAGCAGTTGGCGCAAATCGAGAAGCTCGGCGGCATGGGCGGCATCATGGGCATGCTGCCCGGCGTCGCAAAAATGAAAGACCAACTCGCCGGCGCCAATCTCGACGACAAATTCGTCAAGCGCCAGCGGGCGATCATCTCGTCGATGACGCCGCAGGAGCGGCGCAATCCCGACATCCTCAAAGCTTCGCGCAAGAAGCGCATCGCGGCGGGCTCGGGGGCCACGGTCGAGTACGTGAACCGGCTCTTGAAGCAGCACCGGCAGATGGCCGACATGATGAAGGCGATGGGCGGCGCCGGGGCTAAACGCGGCATGATGGGCAAGCTCGGGCAGATGATGGGCTTGGGCGGCGGCATGCCGATGCCGAGCCCCGAGCAGATCGAAGCGATGCAGAAGCAGCTTGGCGGCGGGCTTCCCCCTGGCCTGCCGCCCGGCCCCCCAGGCATTCCTGTCGCCCCGCCGCCCGGCGCCTTCAACCTGCCGCCGCAATTCCCCGGCCTCGGCGGCGGCGGGAAGCTGCCCGGACTCGGCGGCGGCTTCCCGTTCGGGGGCAAGAAGAAGTGATCCCCGTCCTGGAAACCGAACGCTTGCTTCTTCGTGAAGGACGAGAGAGCGATTTCGAGGTCCTCGCGGCGTTCTACGCCGACGAGCGGGCCTCGGAGTTCGTTGGCGGCCCGCTCACCCGCGCGGAGGCATGGGGACGCGTAGCGTTCAATCAAGGCCACTGGGCGCTGCGCGGCTTCGGCAACTGGGCGCTGGAGGAAAAGGCGACGGGCGACTATGTCGGGTGGTCCGGACTTTGGTTTCCGGAAGGCTTTCCCGCGCGCGAGGTCGGCTGGGGCCTGATGCCCGCGAAGCGCGGTCGAGGCTACGCCACCGAAGCGGCCTTGCGCGCCCGCGCCTTCGCCTATGAAGCGCTCGGGTGGGAGACGGCGATCAGTCTCATCGCCCAGGACAACGCCCCCTCCCTCCGCGTGGCCGTGCGCCTTGGCGCAACCTTCGAGCGCATGGCGCAGCACGAAAACCTTGAGTTCGCCGTCTATCGCCATCCGTCCGCGCGAAGTCTCAGCTCCAACGCAACCCCATCCGACCAAAAGGAAGAAGCAGCATGTCCCTGAAAATCCGTTTGTCGCGCGGCGGCACAAAGAAGCGCGCGTTTTATCGCATCGTTATCGCCGATGCGCGCATGCCGCGCGACGGCCGCTTTGTCGAAAAGATCGGCACCTTTGATCCCTTGAAGGCCAAGGACGACGCGAGCCGCCTCGTGCTCGATCAGGAGAAGGCGAAGAGCTGGCTCGCCAAGGGCGCGCAGCCGACCGACCGCGTGCTTCGCCTGCTCGACGGCCTCGGCATCGCCAAGCGCGAGGCGCGCAACAATCCGCAAAAGGCCCAGCCGAAGAAGAAGGCCCAGGAGCGCGCCGCCGCCGCGGCGGCCGTCGCAGCCAAGGCCGCCGAGGCGCCTGCGGCCTGACGTCGGACCCGGTTTGCGCGCGCCCGATCGCCTGATTCTGATGGGCGTTTTCGGCGCGCCTCAGGGCGTGCGCGGCGAGGTTCGCGTCAAATCGCTGACCGGAGACGCGAGCGCCATCGGCGCCTATGGGCCGCTCACCGACAAGACTCGCGCCCGGGCGTTCGTGTTTGCTTCCTTGCGTCCGCTCAAGGACGACATGCTGGTCGCGCGGGTCGCCGGCGTTGCGACCCGCGACGCCGCCGAGGCGCTGAGGGGTGTGGAGATCTTCGCCCGCCGCGACCAATTGCCGCCGCCGGCGCATGACGAGTTCTACCACGACGACCTCATTGGACTCGAAGCCGTCGACGCGGCCGGAGCTGAGCTTGGGCGCATCCTGTCCATACTGAACTACGGCGCCGGCGACGTTCTCGAGATTGCGCCGGTCGGCGGGGGTGAGCCTCTGCTTCTGCCGTTCACCAAAGGCGTCGCGCGGCGCATCGATTTCGACACAGGCCAAATCGTTATCGAACCCCCGCAGGAAGTCGATGAGGATTAGCTTCCAAAGCCACCGGGATGGTTGCTAAGGTCGCGGGGCGCGGATACACAGCTTGCGGCGCACGCTCCGTCCGGCGCCATGATTGGGCTCCCAGGCCCTTTTGTTCGTTTGGAGACGCGCTGCATGACGATGAGTTCCGAGACGGCCTCAACAGGCCATGGGGGCCCCTCGGTAACGAAGCGGGATTTCCTTTTTCTGGCGACGGGGTCGTTGGCCACAGTCGGCGTGGCGACGACGCTCTGGCCGTTCATCGACCAGATGAATCCGGACGCCGCCACCATCGCCGCCGCCGGCCCGGTCGACATTGATATCAGCCAGCTCCAGCCGGGCCAGCGGGTGGTCACGCTGTGGGCGTCGCGGCCTGTGTTCGTCGTCAAACGGGCTCAGCCGGCGCTCGATGAGCTGAAAAATCCAAAGCTATTGTCTCAGCTGCGCGATCCGAACTCCCAGAATTGGCAACAGCCGCCCTATGCCGCCAACTGGAGCCGTTCCATCAAGCCTGAGATTTTGGTGCTCGTGGGGGTGTGCACTCATCTCGGCTGCATTCCGCTGTTCGACCCGCAGCCGAGCGCGACCGATCCGGCGCCCGACTGGCCCGGCGGCTTCTTTTGCCCCTGCCATGGCTCGAAATACGATCTCGCCGGCCGCGTCTTCCAGGGCGTTCCGGCGCCCTACAACCTGCCGGTTCCGCCCTATCATTTCCCCGACGACAAGACGGTGCGCGTCGGCCAGAATCCGCCGGGCGCGACGTTCGATTTCAACTCGATTCTCCAAGTCTAACCTCGAAGATCAGTTCGTGACAGCGATCGGGCGAGCGCGCTAAGCGTCGCCTCGATGTTCGCCTGCACGATCCTCACCCTCTTTCCCTCTATGTTCCCCGGTCCGCTTGGCCAATCGCTGGCGGGCGAGGCGCTGGCGCGCGGCGTGTGGTCGATGGAGGCGCGCGACATTCGCGAGCATGGACTTGGCCGCCATCGCGCGGTCGACGACACGCCGGCCGGCGGTGGCCCGGGCATGGTGATGCGCGCCGACGTCCTTGCCGCGAGCCTCGACGCGGCGCTCGGCCCTGGTGATCGGCGACCGCGTCTCATCATGAGCCCGCGCGGGCGGCCGTTCCATGAAGCACAGGCGCGGCAATGGGCGGAGGGGCCCGGTCTCGTTGTCGTCTGTCCGCGCTTCGAGGGGGTCGACGAGCGGGTGATCGAGGCGCGCTCCCTCGTCGAAGTGTCGGTCGGCGACTATGTGCTCTCCGGCGGCGAAATCGCCGCGCTCGCCGTGCTCGACGCTTGCGTTCGGCTCATCCCCGGCGTGATGGGGAAGGAAGCGTCAAGCGCGGAGGAAAGCTTCGAAAACGGCCTGCTCGAATACCCGCATTACACTCGCCCGCGCGAATGGGAGGGCCGAACGATACCCGAAGTGCTGCTCTCGGGCGACCACGCCAAGATCGCCGCCTGGCGCCGCGCACAGGCCGAGCGCATCACGCGCGAGAGACGCCCGGACTTGACGGAGCCCTAAGGGCGCCCCAATTCGCCCTCGGTTGTGGTTTTGTTCCCGCCACTCATGGGATCCTCCCGGCGACGACCAGCCGGCGATCAAAAATAATTCGTGGAGGCCGGAATGCCGGCATGGGTTGAAGACGCACAACAACTGACCGAGCCCAGGGATTTAACCAGCTCGCAAGGCTCGGTTCTGCTTCGAACGACGGAAGTCGAAGAGTTCCTGTCCAACCTCAACCTGTCGTCCCACGCCTTGGTCGCGCCGAAGGGTTTTGGGAAGACGCTTGTCCTCAAGCTTAAGCGCATTTCCTTGCAGGAAAGTGATTATCGCTGCTTTCCGTTCTCGCCAATCGTCGATCGCCCGAGCAACAAGCCGCCGATCCTGCCGAATGAAATCATCAACGTCCTCGAGAGCAGCGACAACTGGGAGACATTGTGGAACATCGCTTTTTCGATATGCCTCATCAAGGGATTCCAGGACGATCGGGACATTCACCAACAGCTCGCCGACTTGCTGAAGTCCGAGGATTTACCGCCGACGCTCCTGAACATCCTGACGCATCCGCATATCACCCGGCCGTTCGACATTTTGCACGATTGCCTGGCGGCGCAGCGCAACGAGATCTTTCTCATCATGCGGGCGGCGCAGCAGGTGACGCGCATCTTCGCAACGATTCACAAGCAGGCGGGAATATTCGTCGACAACATCGACGAATATCTCATCCATTACATCAATTTCTCTTACCTGCGCCGCAACGAGGTCCACGAGCGATTTGTCCGCATCTGGCATGCGGGCCAGATCGGCGCCTGGCTCGCCTTGAGACGCCTGCACGGGATCAATCCCCATGTGCGCATATTCGTCTCGATCAGAAAGGAGGCCTATCAGCACGCCGCGCAGAACGAGCCGCAATTCTCCAACCTGAGGTCGTTCCGACGAGAGCTGCGCTACCGGGTCGAGGACATAAGACAGATCGTGGAAAACAACATCGCGATCGCTTCAAAGAGCGACTTGGTCGACAAGGGCGCCGAAGATCCCTTGTTGCGTTTTCTTGGGGTGAAGAATGAATTCGTTTCGAACGCGGGGACCGCGCGACAAGAGCGCGCGATCGACTATTGAACTCGTCACTGCTCGCTGAGGCCGCGCGACGCCATCGTGATCGGCAAGGAGATCAGCCTGATCGGCGTCAAGCGACGGAGTCAGCAGGAAATCCGCAACGCCATCAACTCGGCCGCCGCCGAGCGGGTGGAGACGCTGTTCAATGAGGTCGCGCCCTTCTTCAGCGGATTGTATCCGGAGATCTTTCCCCAGGTCATCAAATCCAATGTGTTGAGCTATGACGAGGTGGTGGAGGCGTCCGTCGCTTACGCAGACATCGCAGCGAGGCAATACGAGATCGAAACCGAGGCCGCGAGGCATCCATTTTGCGCCCTCTATGCGTTGGGACTGGTTGGAACTGTCCAGCAGAGCCGCGACGATCCGGCTCGGCTCGTGCAGAAGTTCGCTCCCGTCGGCGAGATCGCTTTTGGCAAGATCCATGTCTTGCCAAACGCCGAGACCTATCTCATCCATCCGTCGCTCAGCGACTTCATCACGCGGCGCAACGTCGGGTTTCTCAAAGAGCTGAACAAGCACAATGTCATCGGCGACGAGCTCGAATGGCGGCCGGAGGAGAGCATCCGGTTCGTCGCTGTCGGCGACATCCGCGGCTACCGGGAGAACGTCGTGCAGGTCGCCGGCAGGTCTCAGACCTTCGACAAATATTGGCGCGATCTGTTCCGGCAGTTCACCCGCGATCTGGATTATGCGAATACGTCCGCCGGCGACCATCTTGTTCTGGCCGATCGCAGCCCTGGAAGATTGCTGCGCGCGGCGCGGGGCTTGAGCGGCCAGCTTTCGGCCTCGGGGTACAACCTTCAGATGCGAGTGGGCGCGCATAGTGGCTTCTGGAAGCTCAGCCCGGCGCTCGAGGGCGCACAGCACCCCGAGATTTCCGACATCGTTGTCGTCGCGGCGCGCATCGAGCCGCTCGCCAAACCCGGAGACATTCTCCTGTCGCAGCAATTCGTCGACGACGCCCGACGCTACGGATACCGCTTCGAGGAAGAGGATCCGTCGCTCGTCGACGATCATTATGTCGGCGCAGGGCGGTACCTGGAGGGAGCGGGCGTGCTGATTTCGAAAGACAGCGAGACCGCGCAGCATATCCCGATCTATCTGTTCGGAAGCGCCGCCGAGGCAAGCCTTTAAGGCGGGACCTTCGGCAGGGCTCGTCATCGCGAGCCATAGGGCGTTCCATCGAACGCCGTCTCTCGACGGGCTCCGGCTCCGCGGCGATCCAGGTGTCGCCGGCGCCCGACGTTCCCTCTGGATTGCGTCGCCATAGCCCGTCCGGAAGGACGGGCGTCTCTCGACGCCCCATGGCTCGCAGTGACGATCTCGCTTTGGGGCGAATGCGGTTTGCCCTCAAGGCGCGGGGCAGAACACGCGAAGGCGATGTCCGTCCGGATCGGCGGCGAGGAAAGTCCGGCCGAAGTCCATCGTCGCCGGCTCCTGCAGGATGGCCGCGCCTTTGCGCTTCCAATCGGCGCAGAGAGCTTCGACCTCTTCGGTGCTTCCGACCGCCATCGCCAATTCGCCGGTGTCGGCTCCGCCGCGTGGCGCGGGCTGGACGTCGCGGCGCGCCCAGAGTCCGAGCCTGAGGCCGGGCGCGAGTTCGAACATGACGAAGTTCGGCGCGGAATCGAGCGGCTGGCGGTCGAGCAAGCGCGTGTAAAAATCAGCGCTTGTCCGAGGCTCATCGACATAGAGCAGAACGAAGTGCGGCATGGCCATTGGAATCGCTCCTTGTTGAAGGAACCGCCAGCCTCGCGCGTCGATGCGTCAAATTCTGTCAGCAGTCTGATTTAGGTTATGCGGGTAATCCCCGTCTTGCAGGGGCGGCAGTACGTGGTCGAGGGCCGAGACGCTTGAAGAAAAATCGACAATTTCTTGTCGCGGCGGCGGCGCCATGATACTGTTTTCCAGAATACCGATGAGCTCGTAATGGCGCTCTCCATGAACGAGGAATGAGCCCGTCATGACACTCTCCATGGACGACGGACGAACAGCGTTAGGAACGGAGAACGACTCGCTAATTGCGCCACAAGGTATTGAAAACGCTCAAAACGGACTCGTTAGCGCGGGCTGCTGGCTCTCCGGTCTCTAGAGGAGAATGGATGAGGCGAATTCCGCGTCACTCCGGCGGCCGCAACGCCTTCGGTCAGGCGCCAGTCCTTGAGCAAGCGCTGGCGGCTCGTGGGATAGCGCTCTTCGAGCGCGCGGCACGAAGCGATGCGATCGGCGCGGAAATGGCGGAATCCTTGCCTCAGTTCGCACCAGGCCATGACGACGCGCGCCTCGTCGAAATAGCCGACGCCGAACGGCCAGATCGTGCGTCCAGTCTTCGCGCCCTGGGCGTCTTCGTACTCGAGGGCAAGCTTGCGCTCGGATCGGATCGCGGCGCGAATTGCGGCGAGGTCCAGCGAGGCTCCGCTCGGCGCTTTGCCGGGCGCGACAATCAGGGTCGAGGCCTCGACGTCGTCGCGCAGGCCCGGAGGCAGGACGGCGGTGATCTTGGCGATTGCGTCGCGCGCGGCGAGCGCAAGCTGTTCGTCGGTCCTCGCCCCGACCCAGCGCGCGCCAAGGACGAGCGCCTCGATCTCCTCTCCGCTCAGCATCAGCGGGGGAAGCCAGAAGCCCGGCCTGAGGACATAGCCCAGCCCCGCTTCGCCTTCGATCTCGGCCCCTTGGCCTTGCAGGCTGGCGATGTCGCGATAGAGCGTTCTCAAGGAGACGCCGAGCTCGTCGGCGAGGACGCGTCCGCTGACCGGCCGGCGCCGGCGCCTCAGCGCCTGCAGGAGCGTGAGCAGCCGCTCCGAGCGCGACAATGGCCGTCCGTCAGCGCGTCGGCACCGGTTGCTCGCCGCGGTAGTCGTAGAAGCCGCGCTGGGTCTTCCGGCCTAGCCAGCCGGCCTCGACATACTTCACCAGCAGCGGGCAGGGGCGATATTTGGAATCCGCCAGCCCCTCGTGCAGCACCTGCATGACCGAGAGGCAAGTGTCGAGGCCGATGAAGTCGGCAAGCTGCAGCGGCCCCATCGGATGATTGGCGCCGAGCCGCATCGCGGTGTCGATCGCCTCGACCGAGCCTACGCCCTCGTAGAGCGTGTAGACCGCCTCGTTGATCATCGGCAACAGGATGCGGTTGACGATGAAGGCAGGGAAATCCTCGGACATCGTCGCCGTCTTGCCGAGACGGGTGACGAACGCCTTGGCGGCCTCGAACGTCTCGTCCTTCGTAGCGATGCCGCGGATCAATTCGACCAGCTGCATGCGCGGCACCGGGTTCATGAAATGGATGCCGATGAAACGTTCGGGATTTGCGGTGACCGACGCGAGACGGGTGATCGAAATCGAGGATGTGTTGGAGGCGACGATTGCGTCCGGCTTGAGAAAGGAGCGGAGCGCGGTGAAGACCTTGCGCTTGACCTCTTCATTCTCGGAAGCCGCCTCGACCACGAGATCACACTCGCCAAGCTTGTCGAGCGTGCGGGCCATCTGAATCCGATCGAGGATCGCCCTGCGCTGCGCCTCGTCGAGCTGACCCTTGGCGACCTGGCGGGATAGGTGTCCATTGATGGTTGCGAGAGCCCCGTTGACCCGCTCCTCGGCGACATCATTGAGGAAGACGGTCAGCCCCGCCTGAGCCGCGACCTCGGCTATGCCGGCGCCCATCTGGCCGGCGCCGATGACGCCGACCGTCTCGATATTGAAAGTCATATTCTTGTCCAGAAGAAATGCGCCGCGCCACGATCATAGACGAGCGACGGCAAGCGTCCAGTCGGACCGCGGGATTTTCTCATCGATTTAGGCGGGTCTCAACGGCCGATCTTCGCCAGCTCCGCCGCAAGTTCGGGCAGCGCGGTGTAGAGATCGGCGACGAGGCCATAGTCGGCGACCTGGAAGATCGGCGCCTCTTCATCCTTGTTGATGGCGACGATGATCTTCGAATCCTTCATCCCCGCCAGGTGCTGGATCGCGCCCGAGATTCCGACCGCGATATAGAGCTCAGGCGCGACGACCTTGCCGGTTTGACCGACCTGCCAGTCGTTGGGCGCGTAGCCCGCATCGACCGCAGCGCGGGACGCGCCCATCGCCGCGCCGAGCTTGTCGGCCACCGGCTCGATATAGGTCTTGAAATTCTCCGCTTTCTGCATCGCCCGGCCGCCGGAAATAATGATTCTCGCGGAGGCCAGTTCCGGCCGGTCGGACTTGGCGAGAGCCTCGCCGACGAACGACGAGACGGCGGGGTCGGGAGCGGCGGCGACGGTCTCGATCGGCGCCGAGCCGCCCTGGCCGGTCGCGGTGAAAGAGGCGGTGCGCACGGTCACGACAATCTTCTGATCGGTCGATTTAACGATCTGGATCGCATTGCCGGCATAGATCGGCCGCTCGAAAGTCTTGGGGCCGAGGACTTTAGTGATGTCGGAAATCTGCATGACGTCGAGGAGCGCCGCCGCGCGCGGCGCAACGTTCTTGGCGCTGGCGGTCGAGGGCGCGACGATGGCGTCATAGCCTGGGGCGAGCGCAACGATCAAAGCCGCCAGCGGCTCCGCCAGGCTGTGCTGGTAGAGAGGATCGTCCGCGACCAGCACTTTGGCCAGGCGCTCAAGCTTGGCCGCCGCCTCGGCGGCGGCGGCGACGTTTTGGCCGGCGACGAGCACGTCGACCGGAGCTCCGAGCTCGAGCGCCGCGGTGAGCGCGCGCGCGGTCGCGTCGTTGAGTTGCCCACCGGCGACTTCCGCGAGGAGAAGGGTCGCCATCGTCAGATCACCCCCGCTTCGTCATGCAACTTGGCGACCAGCTCGGCCACCGATTTGACTTTGACTTCGGACTTGCGACCGGCGGGCTCGACGGTCTTCAGCACCTTGAGCCTGGGCGAAACGTCAACCCCGTAGTCCGCTGGTGTCTTCTCGTCGATCGGCTTCTTCTTCGCCTTCATGATGTTGGGGAGCGAAGCGTAACGCGGCTCGTTCAAGCGCAAATCCGTGGTCACGATCGCGGGCATCCGCAAAGACACGGTCTGCATGCCGCCGTCGACTTCGCGCGTGACTTCGACCGAGCCGTCGCCGATGACAACCTTGGAGGCGAAGGTGCCCTGGCCCCAGCCGGTCAGCGCCGCCAGCATCTGCCCGGTCTGGTTCGAGTTGTCGTCGATCGCCTGCTTGCCCATGATGACGAGGCCCGGCTGTTCCGCGGTGACGACGCCCTTGAGCAGCTTGGCGACGGCCAGCGGTTCGACGAGCGCGTCGACCTTGATGAGAATGCCGCGATCAGCGCCCATGGCGAGCGCGGTGCGGATGGTCTCGGCGGCCTGCGCCGGGCCAATCGAGACGATCACAATCTCGCTTGCCTTGCCGGCTTCCTTCTGCCGCAGCGCTTCCTCGACCGCGATCTCGTCAAACGGATTCATCGACATCTTGACGTTGGCGAGTTCGACTCCCGAGCCGTCGGTCTTGATCCGGATCTTGATGTTGTAGTCGACCACCCGTTTGACGGGCACGAGGATCTTCATCGGTCGCAGAACTCCTCTCGAATTGAACGCTCGCCAAATAGGCGCTCGGCCAAGCAATTCGAGGGCGGAACCCCTAATCGTGGCTCGAACGCGAGTCAACGCGAGTGAAGGGCCATATCGAGGCCGCCAGCGGGCCAAGAATCCTCGAGCGAGAAATCGCCCCGGCGGCGCTCGAGGGACGTTGAGATTATCAGAAGCGCTGCGACGAAGCGACGGGTCGTCGACGATCGGGCCTGGAGCCTTCTCTTATGGTCACGCACAATTGACAGAACCGAAATTCTGACGCCAAGTCGAGGACAGAAACCAAAGAGTGACTGCCGGTCGAAGATCTGGGGAACGGGCGCAGCTTGGAGAGGATCCAACTCAAATGAGCGAACTGGATTATTGGAACGGGCGTCGAGTCAAGGGAGCCGTTTCGCGCCGCGAGTTCATGGGCCGCGCCGTCGCGCTCGGCGCTTCGAGTCTCGCAATTTCAACCATGCTCGCGAGCGCGGACGCGATCGCCGCGGACGCGCCCAAGAGCGGCGGCGTGCTCAAGCTCGGTCTCGCGGGGGGCAGCACCACCGACAGCCTCGACTTCCGCACGACGACCGACTCGGTGATGATCGACGCCAACCATGGCATCTGGAACTGCCTCGCCGAATGGGGACAGGACGGCAAACCCCATCCGGAGCTGGCGGAGAGCTGGGAGGCGAGCAACGGCGCCAAGGACTGGGTCCTGAACCTGCGTAAGGGCGTAACCTTCTCGAACGGCAAGGAATTCAACGCCGACGACGCGGTCTACTCACTCAACCTCCACCGCGGCGACACGAAATCCGGCGGCGCGACTTCGGTGAAGGGCGTCACAGACATCAAGAAGCTCAACGACCATCAGATCCAGATTTCGCTTTCCGCTCCCGACGCCGATTTCCCCTATGGCCTCACCGACTATCATCTCATGATGGTTCCAGACGGCTTTAAGGACTGGGCGAAGCCGGTCGGCACGGGCGCGTTTGTGCTCGAGAGCTTCGACCCGGGCGTGCGGATCCGGGTGAAGAAGGTCCGCCCGTACTGGAAGGAGGGCAAAGGTCTTCTCGATGGCGTGGACGTCACCGTCATAAACGACGGCTCCGCACGGCTCAACGCGCTGATCTCAAGTCAGATCGACGCGATCAACCGCGTCGATCACAAGGCTGTCGCGCTATTGTCCAAGACGCCGAAGATCGAGGTGGTGCGCGCGCCGGGCGGCTGGTTCTCGGTGCTCGCGATGGAGGTGGATAAGCCGCCTTTCAACAATCCCGACATCCGCATGGCGTTGATGCTCGCCGCCGATCGCGAGCAGATGCTTAAAGCCTTGTTCAGCGGCTACGGCACAGCCGGCAACGACCATCCGATCCCGCCAACCGACCCCTATTTCAACAAGGACCTGCCGCAACGCAAATACGATCCCGAAAAAGCCGCCTTCCATTTCAAGAAGGCGGGCGTCGCCGATCCGAAGATCATCCTGCAGGCGTCAGACGCCGCATTTAACGGCGCGGTCGATCAGGCGGCGCTGTTGCAGGCGAGCGCGTCGAAAGCTGGGATCAAAGTCGACGTGAAGAAGGAGCCGGCCGACGGGTACTTCGACAACGTCTGGCTGAAAGCGCCCTTCGTTAGCAGCTACTGGGGCGGACGGCCGGCGGCGACGCAGATGCTCTCCGTCGCCTTCCAGGCGAGCGCGCCCTGGAACGAGACGCACTGGAACGACCCGCAATTCGAGAAGCTGCTCGCAGACGCCAAGGCGGAAACCGATGAGGCGAAGCGCAAGCCGTATATCTGGGAGATGCAGGCCATTCTCAACGAGCGGGGTGGGGCGCTCATACCCGTGTTCCGCGATTGGCTCGACGCGCACAACCAGAAGGTCGGCGGCCACACGCCGCACGGCGGCTATGACATGAACAACGGCTGGATCATGGAGGATGCCTGGCTGAAGTCGTGATCGGCAGCGCGATGAGGGATGGCGCGGGCGCTCTTGCGCCTTCCCGCGCCACGCCCTTGACGTCGTAATTCGGATCGGGTCGAGAGGGACGCCCTTGCTGAACCTCGTCCTCAGCCGTCTCGGCCTCGGCGTCCTCACCCTGTTCGCCGCGTCGGTGCTGATCTTCATCGGGACGGAGATTTCTGCCTGGCGACCTCGCCTCCGCCATTCTGCAAAATACCGCCACTCCCGAGACCCTGGCCAAGATGCGGCTCGATCTCGGGCTCGACCAGCCGGCTTATGTTCGGTTCTTCCAGTGGCTGTTTGGCGCATTGCACGGCGACTTTGGCAAGTCCCTCGCCAATGGCCGCGACGTTTTGCAGGAGATCGCGCCGCGCTTCGCCAACACGATGTTCCTGGCGGCCTATGCGGCGATCGTCGCCGTGCCTCTGGCGATCGGCCTTGGCCTTTTGGCGGCGATCTGGCAGGGCGGCGTCTTCGATCGGCTTGTGAACGTCGTGACGTTGATGACGATCTCCGTGCCAGAATATTTCCTCGCCTATCTCCTCATTAAATATGTGGCAGTTGAGCTCGGCTGGTTTCCTTCGTTGGCGAGCGTCTCGTCCGACACTTCCTTCCTCGATCGGCTCTATATCGCATTCCTGCCGATGGTGACGCTCGTTCTCGTCATTGTGGCGCATATGATGAGGATGACGCGGGCCTCCGTGCTGTCGGTCATGGCGAGCCCGTATATCGAGATGGCGATCCTGAAGGGCTTGACCAAGTCCCGCATCGTCGTGCGTCACGCTTTGCCGAACGCGCTGGCTCCGATCATTTCCGTCGTCGCGCTCAATCTCGCCTATCTGATCGTCGGCGTCGTCGTGGTCGAGACCGTGTTCGTCTATCCCGGCCTTGGCCAACTGATGGTCGACGAAGTGTCCAAGCATGACGTGCCTGTCGTCCAGGCCTGCGGGCTCATCTTCGCCGCGACGTTCATTCTGCTCAACATGATCGCCGACATCCTCGCCATTCTGTCCAATCCCCGGCTCCGCCGGCCGCGCTGATCAAGACCTGTTGGGCGCGAGAAAAGAAAGGCCTTAATGCGTATCCGCGGCTACAAGGTAAGCGTCACCGCGCAGATCGGCATCGCAATTGTCGTCATCAATCTGCTTGTCGCTTTGCTGGCGCCGCTCATTGCGCCCTTCGACCAGGCGACGCCGCTCGGAGACGCCTGGGCGGACCCAGACGCGCACCATTGGCTTGGGCTCGACAACCTCGGCCGCGACATCGTAAGCCGCCTGATCTATGGCGCGCGCATGTCGATCGGACTGGCGCTGATCATAACCGCCCTTTCCTTCCTCATTGGCGTCATCACCGGCTTCGCCGCTGCGGTTGCGGGCGGTTGGATCGATCAGGCGCTGTCACGCCTCGTCGATCTTTTACTGTCCATGCCGACGCTCATCTTCGCCTTCGTCATCCTCTCGGTGCTTGGCACGGCGTTGCCCGTGCTCATCATCACAATCGCCATCCTCGATTCGACCAAGGTGTTTCGGCTGGCAAGGTCGGTGGCGGTGAATATCGTGAGCCTGGAGTTTGTCGAAGCGGCTCGCCTCCGGGGCGAGGGGTTATGGTGGATTGTCCAGCGCGAGGTCTTGCCCAACGCAATTCCGCCCCTGACGGCCGAGTTCGGCTTGCGTTTCTGCTTCACTTTCCTCTTCATCGCGGCCTTGAGTTTTCTTGGGCTCGGCGTACAGCCCCCCGACGCCGACTGGGGCAGCATGGTGAGGGATTACCGCGATATGATCAATTTCGGCTCCGCGGCGCCGCTCTATCCTGCAGCCGCGATCGCTATTCTGACCATCGGCGTCAATTTCGTCGTCGACTGGATGCTTTCGATTCATTCCCGGGGCCAGGGGGAAGGCGCATGAACGATCAGACTCGGGACGCGCTCGAAACGAAGGACAATCCCATCGTCCTGGACATCCGCGACATGCGAGTTGCGGTGCGCACCGATGCTGGCGCGGGGCCGGTTCTGGTCGATGACGTGTCGCTGCAATTGCGGCGCGGGGAGGTGATCGGTCTCATCGGCGAATCCGGCGCCGGTAAGTCGACCATCGGCCTCGCCTCGATGGGCTACACCCGCCGCGATTGCCATATCGTTGGCGGCAATATCATCTTCGGCGACACTGACATCCGCGCCATTAGCCCGAACGAGCGCCGCGAGCTGCGCGGTCCGAAGATCGCCTATATCGCCCAAAGTGCGGCGGCCTCATTCAATCCCGCGCACACGCTGATGGAACAGGTCTGCGAAGCTGCGGTGCGGCACAGCGTATTGTCGCCGGCTCAGGCGCGTGCGGAAGCGGTCAGCCTGTTCAAGCAGCTCGATCTGCCGAGCCCGGAGACGATCGGGTCCCGCTATCCCCATCAGGTTTCCGGCGGACAGCTCCAGCGCGTCATGGCGGCGATGGCGATGGTCGCCAAGCCAGACATTCTCATCTTCGATGAGCCGACCACCGCGCTTGACGTGACCACTCAGGTCGAATGCCTCGCCGCTTTCCGCAAGCTCATCCGCGAGCACGGAACGGCGGCGCTCTACATCACCCACGACCTCGCCGTCGTCGCCCAGATCGCCGACCGCATCATGGTGCTGAGACGCGGCAAAATGGTCGAATTTGGCGATTCGAGGCAGATCCTGCTTCAGCCGAAAGAGGACTATACGCGCCGCCTGGTGAGGGAGCGCGTCGCGGGGCATAATTTTGTGGACGCCAACGTCGACGCCGAGGTCCCAATCCTCGCCATCGATCATCTCAGCGCCGACTATCCGGGCAAGCCCAAAGTCATCGATGATGTCAGCCTCGAAGTCCGCAAGGGCGACACGGTGGCGGTCGTCGGCGAATTGGGTTCGGGCAAATCGACCTTGGCGCGCGTCATCACCGGCCTCTTGCCGCGTATCGCTGGCGATGTCCGCTTCAACGGCATAAGCCTGTCGCCGCGACTCAAGGACCGCACCAAGGACCAATTGCGCCGGGTGCAGATGATCTACCAGATGCCGGACGTCGCGCTCAATCCGCAGCACACCCTGCTCGAGACGATCGGAAGGCCGGTCGCGTTCTATTTCAATCGATCTCGACGGGAAGTGCGCGCGCGCGTGGCGGAGCTGTTGAGCCAGATGGATTTGCCGGAATCCTTCATCACCCGCAAGACCAGCGAATTGTCTGGCGGGCAGAAGCAGCGCGTGTCGATCGCCCGAGCGCTCGCGGCCGAACCGGATTTGATCATCTGCGACGAGGTGACCTCCGCCCTCGATCAGCTGGTTGGGGAAGAGATTCTCCGCTTGCTGAAGAAACTGCAGGACGATCTGGGGGTCGCCTATCTGTTCATTACCCACGACTTGGGAACGGTGAAACGAATCGCCAACAAGGTTGCCGTGATGCTGAAGGGCAAGATGGTGGCGAGCGGCGATACGGCCACGGTGTTCTCGCCGCCTTTTCATCCCTATACGGAATTGCTTCTGTCCTCGGTGCCTGAAATGCGGCCGGACTGGCTCGACGAGGTTCTTGCAACGCGTGCGACCGGCGCCGCGAGGACTTCCGCTCTGCTCCGGGCGCCCTGAACGGCTCCCCAGGAAGGGCGGCCAGTCCGGCCTTGCCGCGCCCGCATTTCGTTTCTATACCGCCGACAAAGCGAATTGAGGACACGGGTGGGAAGCGCATTCCGGGGAGCCGCTTTCCTCCGGCGTGATCATTGCATGGCTCAATCGGCCGACCCTTCGGCCGGCGACCGATAGGACGTTGTTTGATGCGCGCGCCGGGCGGACCGCGTCTGTTGTTGCGGCGGCTCCGCGAGGTGATGGCGGAGCCTGTCACCGCCCAGGCGCGCCTGGACCGGATCGTTGTGCTCATCGCCTCCAACATGGTGGCCGAGGTGTGCTCGCTCTATGTCGTCCGCGCGGACGGAACGATGGAGTTGTTCGCCACCGAAGGCCTCAACCGCGAGGCGGTCCATCTGACCACGATGCGGCCAGGCGAGGGTCTTGTTGGCCTGATCGTGTCCAGCGCCGAACCCCTCGCGCTGTCGGACGCTCAGCATCATCCTGCTTTTTCCTACAGGCCCGAGACGGGCGAAGAAATCTACCAGTCCTTCCTCGGTGTGCCGGTACTGCGCGGCGGGGCTACAATCGGGGTCTTGGTGGTGCAAAACCGCGCGCGGCGCGCCTACTCGGAGGAAGAGCTCGAGGCGCTGCAGACCACCGCCATGCTCCTCGCCGAGATGATCGCATCGGGCGAACTGCAGGGGATAGCCGCCCAGGACGCGCAGATCGCCGTGCGCCGGCAAATGTCGCTAAAGGGCGTCGGCATCGCCGACGGGCTCGGGCTTGGGCATGTCGTGATGCACCAGCCGCGCGTGATGGTGTCCACGATCGTCGCCGACGACGTCGAATTGGAGCTCGCTCGCCTTGAGACGGCGATCAGCGCCATGCGCGCCTCGGTCGACGCTCTGATCGACCGCAGCGACGACGGCGCCGGGGGCGAGCACCGCGACGTGCTCGAGGCCTTCCGCATGATCGCGCACGATCGCGGCTGGCTGCGCCGGCTGCGTGAAGCCGTGAGCTCGGGCCTGACCGCTGAGGCCGCAGTCGAGCGCGTCCACAACGACGCCCGCGCCAAGCTGCAGCGTCAGACTGATCCCTATCTGCGCGACCGGCTCCACGACCTGACCGACATCGCCAATCGCCTGCTGCATCAGCTCGCGGGGCAAAGCCTGGTTCTGCTGCCGGAGGAACTGCCGGAAAACGCCATCCTCGTCGCCCGTTCGATGAGCCCGGCGGCGCTGCTCGATTACGACCGCGTCCGGCTGCGGGGTCTGGTTCTGGAGGAGGCTGGCGCCTCGAGCCATATCGCCATCGTCGCCCGTGCGCTCGCCATTCCCGCCGTGAGCGATATCGCGAACATCTCCGAAATCGTCGAGCACGGCGACGCGATCATCGTCGACGGCGACGCGGGCGAGATCCATCTGCGGCCGCCGCCCGACGTCGAGGCTGCCTATGCCGAAAAGGTTCGCATGCGCGCTCGGCGCCAGGCGCAATATCGGGCTCTCCGCGAGATGCCGACAGTCAGCGTCGATGGCGTCTCGATCGGCCTCAGCATGAACGCAGGCCTCCTCGTCGACATGCCGCATCTGGCGGAAACCGGGGCGAAGTCGATCGGCCTCTTCCGCACCGAATTGCAGTTCATGCTGGCCGCCCGCTTCCCCCGGCCAGGCGCGCAGCAACAGCTCTACAGCGCCATCCTCGATGCGGCAGGTGAGCGGCCAGTCACCTTCCGCACGCTCGACATCGGCGGCGACAAACTCCTGCCCTATATGAAGGGCCTCGAGGAGCAAAACCCGGCGCTCGGCTGGCGTGCGCTGCGCATCGGGCTCGACCGCCCGGTGCTACTCAAGATGCAGTTCCGTGCGTTCATCCGCGCCGCCGCAGGGCGGGACCTCAGGGTCATGGCGCCCATGGTTTCGACGGTCGATGAGTTCCGAGCCGCGCGGGGGATGTTCGACCGTGAGCTTGATTGGAGCGTCAGCCGCGGCTATGAACCGCCTCGCGCCGTCAGTCTCGGCGTGATGGTCGAAGTGCCGTCGCTCTTGTGGCAGCTCGACGAAATCGCCGCCGCCGTGGACTTTCTATCGGTCGGCTCGAACGATCTCATGCAATATCTATACGCCGTCGACCGTGACAACCGCCGGGTCTCCAGCCGTTTCGATCCCTTAAGCGTCGGCTTCTTGCGCGCGCTCCGCTCGATCGCCGAAGCGGGCGCCAGACATGGAACGCCGGTGACCCTGTGTGGGGAAATGGGGGGCGAGACCCTCGAAGCGATGGCGCTGATGGCGATCGGCTACCGCGAATTGTCGATGTCCGCGACCTCGATTGGACCGGTCAAGGCGATGACGCTCACGCTCAATATCGGCGAGGTTGCGCGCGAGGTCGAGGCGATGCTGGCCAAAGGGCGCGAGGACGCATCCTTGCGCGAACAGCTCCGGCGGCTCGCGGACCGCCTCCAAGTGCGCCTCTAGCGACGCGAGCGTCCTTAGCCTCGCCGCTTCCGCTTCTTGAGCTCACCTAATGGCCGCCAACGATAATCTCGATCTCATCCTCCGCCGCCACCAGGAAATCTCCTCCCGGCTGGCTGAGGGCGCGTCCGGAGCGCAATATTCCGCGTTGTCCCGCGAGCTTAGCGAGCTTGAGCCGGTCGTCGCGGCGATCCAGGCGTTCATGGCCAAAGAGAAGGAGCGCGCCGACCTCGCCGCGATGCTGCGGGAGCCTGGTCTCGACCCGGTCATGCGTGCGATGGCGAGCGATGAACTCGCCGCCGTCGAGGCCGAAGCGGAAGCGATGTCCAACGCGATCCAAATCGCGCTTTTGCCCAAGGACGCCGCGGACGAGGGGGGCGCAATCCTCGAAGTTCGGGCCGGCACAGGAGGGGACGAAGCGGCGCTGTTCGCCGGCGATCTCTTCCGCATGTACGCCAAATACGCCGAGCAGAGGCGTTGGAAGGTCGAAGTGCTCTCGGCGAGCGAGGGGACGGCGGGGGGATTCAAGGAAATCGTCGCCGAGATTTCCGGCCGCGGCGTTTTCGCTCGGCTCAAATTCGAGAGCGGCGTCCATCGGGTGCAACGCGTGCCGGCGACCGAGACGCAAGGGCGCATCCACACCTCGGCTGCGACCGTCGCCGTGCTTCCGATCGCCGAGGAAGCCGACTTTGTCATCAACGAGGCCGACCTCAAAATCGACACCTATCGCTCCTCTGGCGCCGGTGGCCAGCATGTCAACAAGACCGAATTGGCGATCCGCATCACGCATCTACCGACCGGCGTGGTGGTCGCCATGCAGGAGGAGCGGTCCCAGCATCGCAATCGCACCAAGGCGATGGCCCTCTTGCGATCGCGCATCCTCGACGCGAAGAATCAGAAGCTCGACGCCGACCGCGCTGAGGCCCGGCGCTCCCAGGTCGGATCCGGCGACCGGTCGCAACGCATCCGCACCTATAATTTTCCGCAAGGACGGGTGACCGACCATCGCATCAACCTGACCCTTTATTCGCTCGATCGGATCATCGAGGGGGAGGGTCTCGACGAGATCATCGATGCGCTCACGGCCGAACGTCAGGCGGAACTGCTCGCGGCGCAGGCGGCGTCGTGACGCCTGTTCCTCGGCTGCCGCCCTTCGCCCCGGGCATGCGCATCGGTCTCCTCGGTGGCTCGTTCAATCCGCCACACGAAGGGCACGCGCTGATCACACGGCTTGCGCTGCGCCGCCTTAAGCTCGACCGCGTCTGGTGGCTGGTGACGCCCGGAAATCCGCTGAAGTCGCTGACCGGACTCGCGGCGCTCAAAGCGCGCATGGAGGCCGCGCGCCGCCTCGACGTTGGGCCTCGCGTCGTGGTCACCGATATCGAAGCGCAAATCGATTTACAGTTCACCTATGACACATTGCTGTGGCTCAAGCGCCGAGCGCCTGGCGTCCATTTCGTCTGGGTCATGGGCGCGGACAACCTTCGCCAGTTCCATCTATGGCGCCACTGGCGCGCGATTGCCGATCTCGCGCCGATCGCCGTCATCGATCGGCCAGGCTCGACCTTGAAGGCGATCTCAAGCCCAGCCGGGGCGGCGCTGGCGCGCTGGCGGGTTCCCGAGCGCGACGCGCCGCGCTTCGCGACGATGCGGCCCCCGGCCTTGCTGTTCTTCACGGACCGCGCTCGAGCCTATCCTCGACTGCGCTGAGGCGCGTAGGCGTATCCGAGCAGAGCGCGTCGGCGCCGGCCGAAATCTCCTGTTGAGCACCCTTCGCCTACACGAATAAGCATGGGAGCCGCGATCATTCAGGAGGCATCATGTCGACCCCCTTTCAGATTTCTCTCGCGCCGGATCAGCTTTGGCAGGCGATCAATCCGATAACCGCTTATCAGCAGGGCGCTCAATTCGGCTTGATCAATATCGACCTCGGCGATACGGCGGAATCCGATCTCGAGCGAAAGATCCTCGATAAGGTCGGGAGCTACGGGCGGCAGCTTGGCCGCATCGGCGATGCGCTGGATGTCATTCTGAAGCACGTGAAGCTCGGGAAGCGACACCCGACCAGCGTGCGGCAGGTCGAGGCGGAGCGGCGCGCAAGCATACCAGCCGAGGGCCAGCTGCGGCGAGTCCGAGCAACGCGAGGGCCAGACGCATCAGCGCACGCTCATCTGCGACCTGAGAGACGCGCCTAGCCGGCGTCCCCGAATCGGGCAGTCTGCATTCGGATGGGGGATCGGACCGAGCCTTCTGGAGAAGGGTCACGTGGCGCAGAGACGATAAGCATCGGCGGCATCTAGCTCCGATTTCTTCAGACCAAGGATGAGCACCGGCGGCAGCCTCGACGCGTTCGAAATGACGCGTCCAGCCGAATGCGCGCATGCCGGTCGCGCACTATCACGAGAGCTGGGACGAAACGATTGTCGGGTTGATGGGCGTGTCGACCTGGCGCGTCGACGGCCAGGACATCGTGCTCGAGCCCGGACAATCGATCTTCATCAGGCGCGGGATCGTCCACGCGTTCCGCAACGATTCGCAGGGGGCGGCGAGCTGCCTCTGCATCCTGACGCCCGGCGTGCTCGGGCCGGGCTATTTTCGAGAGGTGGCGGCCCTCGTGGCGCGCGGCGCGCCGGACCCGGCAAAAATGAAGGAGATCATGCTGCGGCACGGGCTCGTGCCCGCGCCGCAATAAGACGCTTCACATGCCGCCCAGATGCTCGGCGACGGAGTAGATGTCCTTGTCGCCGCGGCCCGACAGGTTCAGCACCATCAAATGGTCTTTCGGGCGCTTGGGCGCGAGCTCGATGATCTTGGCCAGGGCGTGCGCGGGCTCGAGCGCCGGGATGATGCCTTCGAGCTTCGAGCAGAGCTGGAAGGCGTTCGAGCGCCTCCTTGTCGGTCGCCGCGAGATAGGTCACCCGGCCGACGTCGTTGAGCCAGGAGTGCTCAGGGCCCGACGCCCGGATAGTCGAGCCCGGCGGAGATCGAATGGCCTTCGAGGATCTGACCGTCGTCGGTTTGCAGAAGATAAGTGCGGTTGCCGTGCAGAACGCCGGGCTTGCCGCCGTTGATCGAAGCTGCGTGGCCATCGGGAACGTCGAGCCCATGCCCGGCCGCTTCGACCCCGAACATCTCGATCTGCGGCTCGTCGAGGAACGGATGAAAGAGGCCGATGGCGTTTGAGCCGCCGCCGATGCAGGCGACGAGGCTGTCGGGCAGGCGGCCCTCGGCCTCCAGCATCTGCGTCGCGCGTCTCCTCGCCGATCACGCATTGGAAGTCGCGCACCATGGCCGGATAGGGATGCGGGCCGGCGACGGTGCCGATGCAATAATAGGTGTCGTGGACGTTGGTCACCCAATCGCGCAACGCCTCGTTCATCGCGTCCTTGAGGGTCTTCGCGCCCTGCTCCACGGCCCTCACCTCGGCGCCCAGCATCTTCATGCGGAAGACGTTCGGCTTCTGCCGCTCGACGTCGACCGCGCCCATGAAGACAATGCACTCGAGGCCGAAGCGCGCGCAGGCGGTCGCGGTCGCGACGCCATGCTGGCCTGCGCCGGTCTCCGCGATGATGCGCTTCTTTCCCATGCGCCGGGCGAGCAGGATCTGCCCGATCACGTTGTTGATCTTGTGCGCGCCGGTGTGGTTGAGCTCCTCGCGCTTGAAGTAGATCTTGGCGCCGCCGAGGTGCTCGGTCAGCCGCTCGGCGAAATAGAGCGGGCTCGGGCGCCCGACATAGTGCTTGAGCAGGTGGTTGAGCTCGGCCTTGAAAGCAGGATCGGCCTTCGCCTCCTCGTAGGCCTTCTCGAGCGAGAGAATGAGCGGCATCAGCGTCTCGGGGACGAAGCGTCCGCCGTAGATGCCGAAGCGGCCGCGCTCGTTCGGGCCGTCGCGATAGGAATTGGGCTTTTCGAGCTTGCTCATGTCACTCACTCCGCACGGCGCTCGCGCGAACGCGCGCCTTGCCGCGGCGACAAACGTCCTGATCCTGGCCGGGTCCTTGACGCCGGGCGCGCTCTCAACGCCGGAGGAGACGTCGACGCCGCGCGCGCCGCTCAGCGCAATCGCCGTTTCGACGGTGGCGGGGTCGAGCCCGCCGGACAGGAGCCACGGAAGGGGCGCGCGGAAATCCTGGGTGAGGCGCCAGTCGAACGGACGGCCATTGCCGCCCGGCAGCACGGCGTCTTTCGGCGGCTTGGCGTCGATCAGAAGGGCGTCGGCGGCGCTATCGTAAGCCTCCGCGACGGCGAGGTCGCCGCGCGATGCGACGCCGATCGCCTTCATTGTCGGACGGGCGAAAAGCTCGCCGATCTCTTTCACCCGCTCGGGCGTTTCGGCCCCGTGCAATTGGATGAGGTCGGGCGACAAAGCCTCGACGATGCGCTTCAGCGTGTCGTCGGCGGCGTCGACGCTCAGCGCGACGATCTTCGCCCGTCCCCGCGACCTGTCGTCCGAGCGTCGCGCGCGGTCGCCCAGTCGATATGGCGCGGGCTCTTGGAGAAAAACACGAACCCGACCATGTCCGCGCCCGCTTCGAGCGCGGCGTCCAGCGTGGCGGCCGTGGAGAGGCCGCAAATTTTGACCGTGGGCGTCATCGGGCGCTTCTTTCGGTCAAAGCGCCTGCGCTGTCAAAGGGAAGCGGAGCCCTGGCTCAAGAGCCAGGCGCCTCATTGTGCTCCGGCTTCACCGCGCCGAGGCTCTGTTCGAGCGCCTCGATTTCGCCCTGCGCCGCCACCCGCATCTTGACTTCCGCGTCGCGGTAAAGCGCGACGATCCGCCGCCCTTGATCGGTCAGCGCGGCGCCGCCGCCTTTTGCCCCGCCGTGATGCGCCGAAACGACAGGCTCTGTGAACAGCTGGTTCAGTTCGTCGACCAGGAGCCAGGCGCGACGGTAGGACATCTGGTGGGCGCGGCCGGCGGCCGAGATCGAACCGGTCTTGTCGATCGATTCCAAAAGCGCGACCTTGCCCGCGCCTAAGCGCCGGCCGAGCTCGAAATCAAGCCGGATCGTCAGACGAGTGGCCATCGCTCCTCATGCCCGCGTTTTTTCGCGCGGCTTTCTAGCCCGCGTGGGCGTATTCCCAATAGAGCTTCCGCGCGCGGCGGAAAAACGGTCCTGGCTGCAGATCGCGCCCGTCAATGCGGTTGACCGGCGTCACCTTGCCGTAGTTGCCGACGACAAAGATCTCGTCCGCGCCATCGAAGTCGGCAAAGCCGAGTGTCGCCTCCCGCGCGTCCACGCCGTCTGCGCGCAGGAGAGCCAGCACCCGCTGCCGGGTGACGCCATTGAGGAATGTACCGTTCGCCATGGGCGTCAGCACCTGGCCGTCCTTGGCCATGAACACGTTCGCTGTCGCAAGCTCCGCGACATTGCCCAACATATCGCACATGAGACAATTGTCGAAACCCCGCGCGCGAGCCTCGATGATCGCCCGAGCGTTGTTGGGATAGAGGCAGCCAGCCTTTGCCTCGATCGGAATGGTGACGGCGAGCGGCTTGGCGTAAGGCGAGCGGGTAATCGATACGCCGGTCGGCTGAGGTAGGGGCGCCTCATAGAGGCACAGGCAGAAGCGGGTCGAGGCCGGGTCTGGCGGGACGGACGAGGTCAGAGAGCCGTGCTCGGCCCAGTACATCGGGCGGATATAGAGTTCAGCGCCAGACTTGAATTTCTTCACGCCCTCGCGCGCGAGCTCGAGCATCGCCTCGATGCTCATCGTCGGATTGAGACACATGGCTTTGGCCGACCGGTTGAGCCGCGCGCAATGCTTGTCGAGATCGGGCGTCACCCCTTCGAAGGCGCGCGCCCCGTCGAACACGCTCGTCCCCAGCCAGAAGGCGTGCGTGCGAGGCCCGGCGATCGGGTGATTGCCTTCGAGCCATTCGCCGTCGAGGAAGGTGAAGGTTTGTGACCAGGCGGGCATTGGTTCTTGGTTCATCAGCGGAGGAGAATCGGCCGGGGACGGAGCGTTCGGCGCCAGTCTAATTGGGTTTGGGACGCTGGAGCCAGCCCGAATTGACCCCGCGCTCGGTCAATCGAGCGGTATGATCTCCGCAACCTCGGCTCCGAGGCGCGCCGCCGCGTCGCCGACCCGAACGCCCGCGATCACCAGATCCGGGGCGATTTCGGCGAGCGGAACCAGAACGAAGGCGCGATTGAACAGTTCGGGATGCGGCAGGGTCAGCCGTTCGGTCTCGAGGGTAACGTCATCGTAGGCGAGGAGGTCGATGTCGATGACGCGCGGCCCCCATCGCATGGTGAGCTCGCGGCCGAGCGCGATCTCCAGAGCCTTGACGCGTTCGAGCAGCGCCTCCGGCTCGAGCGTTGTCCGGCCGAGAGCGCAGGCGTTGACGAACCAGTCCTGGTCGGTCTTGCCCCAGGGCGGTGTGCGGTAAAGGCGGGAGACCGCTGTCAGTTCGATGCCTTGCTCCGCCGCAATCGCGCGCAGAGCCCGGCGCAGGCTCTGAACCTTGTCGCCAACATTACCGCCGAGCGCGAGGACGAGACGCTTTTTTCCATCGCCCTTGGGCGTTCCGGCGAGCGGCGGCGCGGCCGCGCCCTGGAGCGCCATGAAGACCGCAAGCGCCGCGCGGTTTTCCGTGACGTCATGCACGCGCAACACCGACGCCCCTCGCATGAGCGCAATCGTGTCGGCGGCGAGCGTGCCGGGAAGACGCCGATCGATCTCGGCGTCGATGATCCCGCCGATGAACGACTTGCGGGAGAGCCCGACCAGGATAGGCGCTCCCAAGCGGCGGAAGCGATCGAGGTTCCAGATGCAGGAATGGTTCTGCTGCCGCGTCTTGCCAAACCCGATTCCGGGATCGAGCAGGATCCGGCTAAAGGGCACGCCAGCGCCCGCAGCGAGCTTGAGCGAGCGCTCGAAGAAGCGCTCGACGTCGTCGAGGATGTCGATCGCCGGATCCGCCTGCTCCCGGTTGTGCATCGCGACGACCGCCGAGCCGGTCTCGGCGACAGCGTCCGCCATGCCCGGATCGCGCTGCAGGCCCCAGACATCGTTGATGACGCAGGCGCCTAGCCGCGCCGCCTCGCGCGCGACCGCTGCCTTGCTCGTGTCGATGGAGATCGGCGCGTCAAAGTCGTCGGCAGCCAGCGCTTCGAGTGGGGGAGCCACCCGCCGGAGCTCCTCGTCCTCGGGAACCGGGAGATGACCGGGCCTAGTGGACTTACCGCCGATGTCGACGATCGCCGCGCCCTCGGTGACCATCGTTTTCGCCCGGACGACGGCTGCCGTGAGGCCGGAATGGCGCCCGCCGTCGGAGAACGAATCCGGCGTCACGTTCAGAATGCCCATGAGCTGGGGCGACGTCCTCAGCGCGTTCAAGAAGGTGTCGCGATGGCGTGCGCGGCGGTCGAGCCCCATGAGCGTCGGCTACCGCCTCTTTGCGGCTTCCGCAACCGCCTCCCGAATCCCGGTAATGTCTCGGTCTGCCAAACCGACCTTGCGTTCATCGCGAGCGTCAGCTCAGCGAGTTAGCGGTAGCTTGGTTAGGCTCAAAGGCGGGAGCCGCAATCGGAGGTTTGGACCGCAGAAGTGCTTGAATTGCTCGGCTCGCGGGAGTCTTTCTTGGGATTCGCCGCATTCACCACGTTGCCACTGTTTCCATTCGATAGCTCTTGGCCGATGCTGGCCCCAGTAACGCTTGCGCAACACGCCGAACTCGATCAGCAGCTTGTCGAACGCGGCCCTTCAAGTGCTGATAGCGTGTGACACGATTCTCGGGGGATCGACATCAGGATGTGGACATGGTCGCGATTATCGACCCCGCGTCCACGCCATTCATGCGGCCGACGCGCTCGCGAGAATTCGAACTGCGGACCCCTACGTCGCCGCCAAGCACCGGGTATCGATACTTCGCACCAGCCGACTGATATTGCGTCCTAGACCGTAGATCACGCTTGTAGTTCATCCATCACAAACGCGCCACCAGCCAGCCGCCGAACGTGGGTTTAGATCACGGAACTAAACGGGGTCTTACCCCACTGAAAACATTGGGCGCGGCAGTAAAATCGGCTAGGCGAACGCGCCGCGCTTCCCATGTCCGTTCAAGCACAGCCCATTCGATGTGTGGCGCCGCCCGCGATCGTCACGCGCCGATGGCCGCCAAAATGCGGGCCCAGGAGCGCGCCCCTTTATGGAACGAAGTGCGGTCGTATTTCTCGTTCGGCGAGTGGACGCGGTCGTCGTCGAGAGCAAAGCCGACGAGCAGGCTATCCATATTCAGTTCGCGCTTGAACAAACCGACCACCGGAATCGACCCGCCGCTGCCCACCAGCGCCGCCGGCTTCTCCCATTCGGTCTCCAGCGCACGGCGGGCCATCCTCAGCGCCTGGTTCTTGATGGGCAACGAAATCGCCGTGCTGCCCTGGTGACTGATGAATTCTGCCTTCACGTCCGGAGGCAGCCGCAACGTCACGAAAGCGCGGAAGGCCTCGGCGATCCGCTCGGGGTTTTGCTTGGCCACAAGCCGGCAGGTGATCTTCGCGCTGGCCTTGGCCGGCAGGACGGTCTTCGTGCCCTCGCCGGTATAGCCCCCCACGATCCCGTTCACCTCGCAAGTCGGCCGCGACCAAAGAACCTCGAGCGGCGAGCGGTCGCGTTCGCCAGCCGGTGTCGTCAGCCCGACGTCGCGCAGGAACGCCGCGCCGTCGAAATTGAGTTCGCGCCACTGGTCCGCGATTTCACGCGGAACCTCTTCGACCCCGTCGTAAAAACCGGGGATCGCGACGGCGCCGGTGTCGTCATGCAATTCGCCAAGGATTTTCGCCAGCACATGGATCGGGTTGACGGCCAAGCCGCCATAGAGGCCGGAGTGCAGATCCCGGTTGGCGCCCGTGAGGACGACCTCCATGCCGACGATGCCGCGCAGCGCGATCGTGATCGCGGGCGTGGACCGATCCCACATCCCCGTGTCACAGACCAGAGCAATATCGGCCCTCAGCTCCTTCGCGTTGTCGGCGAGGTACGACGGTAGGGAGGGCGATCCTGTTTCCTCCTCGCCTTCGAACAGCGCGGTGATATGGCAGGGCGGCCCGCCGAATGGCCTGAAGGCGCGGCAGGCCTCGAGAAAGGTCATGAGCTGGCCCTTGTCGTCGCAAGCGCCCCGGGCCACGATCTCTTCGCCATTCGGCCCGGACTCGAGCTTGGGCTCGAACGGCGGATTGCGCCAGAGGTTGAGCGGGTCGACCGGTTGCACGTCATAGTGGCCGTAGAAGAGAACATGCGGCGCCTCGCGGCGAGCGGCCTTGATGTGGCCGACGACCATCGGACGGCCCGTCGTCGGACGCTTCGTCGCCTCGAATCCGAGGTCGCCTAGCTCCGTGACCAGCCAGTCCGCGGCCCGCTCGCAGTCGGGGAAATGCGCGGGAACGGCCGAAATCGACGGGATCGACAAGAAAGCGAACAGCCGATCGAGCGCGGCTCTTTGGCCAGCGTCGATGGCGGAAAGAATGTCGTCAATCGTGGCCATCCGCGCCTCTTGTCGCCCGCCGTCGCCCGTGATCGGATCGCTTCTCCTACCACAGCGCCCAAGATTTGTCGTGCTACTTCCCCTTCCTCAATGCGGAGCGGGCAAACGACCGAGGGTCGACGGGATAGGAGAGACTGTCGCACACAACAACGCCGCCGAAATCGGCGGCGTTGAGCATTGAAACCGCGAGCGCCTGAGCTGTCAGAAGATCTGGCGGAAGATCACGTACAGCAGCCCGGACATGATCATCGCCGCCGGCAGCGTCAGCACCCAGGCGAGGGCGATGCTACGGACCGTCGACCACTGCATGCCCGACCCGTTGGCGACCATCGTCCCGGCCACGCCCGACGACAGAACGTGCGTCGTCGACACCGGCAGGCCGAAGCCATCCGCCGCGCCGATCGTCGCCGCCGCGACGATTTCAGCCGCCGCGCCCTGGCCATAGGTCAGGTGGGTCTTGCCGATCTTCTCGCCGACGGTAACGACGATCCGCTTCCATCCGACCATCGTGCCGAGACCCAGCGCGATCGCGACGCAGATCTTGACCCAAATTGGGATGAACTTGGTCGCGCCGTCGAGCTCCTTCTTGAAGGCGCCGATCTGCGCCTTGTCCTCGGCCGAAAGCTCGTTCGCCTTGTCCTTGGCCAGGACCCGGAAACCCTCTGAGGCCAGATACATATCGTTGCGAAGGTTCTGGACCTTGTCGAGCGGCGTCTTGGCGATGGAGCCATATTGCTCGACCGAGTTGCTGATCTGCTTGGTCAGCACCGCGAGCGACGGATAGGTTCCCTCCGTGATCGTGTGGGAGTGAATGTACTCCGTCACCGCCGGGCGCGGGTCGCCCGTGATATTATATCCGGCGCCATGGGCTTCGACGATTTTCGAAGCAGCGTGCGCCGCGGTGACGAACGCAGCGGCGTGACCTTCGGCCGGCGCGCGGTTGAGCGCATAGGCGGTCGGCGCGACGCCGATCAGGATCAACATGATGAGGCCCATGCCCTTCTGGCCGTCATTCGAGCCGTGGAAGAACGAGACCAGCGTGCAGGTGAGGATCAGCAACCCGCGGATCCAAATCGACGGCGGCTTGTTCGTCTTCGGGGCGGTGTAAAGCTCAGGGACACGGATGACGGCCTTCATCGCGAGCAGCAGCAGCGCCGAGAGGGCAAAGCCGAACAGCGGCGAGAACAACAGCGCCTCGCCGACCTTGGTGACCTGATCCCAATCCACGCCGGAGGTGCCATTCTGGCCGCGAATGAGCGCGTTCGCGACGCCGACGCCGACGATCGACCCGATCAGGGTGTGCGAGCTCGAAGCGGGAATGCCCATCCACCAGGTGCCCAGGTTCCAGATGATCGCGGAAATGAGCAATGCGAACACCATAGCGTACCCGGCAGCGGAGCCGACCTGAAGGATGAGCTCGACGGGCAGCAGCGAGACGATGCCGAACGCCACCGCGCCGGTCGACGCCAGCACGCCGAGGAGGTTCCAGCACCCCGACCACACCACGGCGATCTGGGCCGGTAAGGCGTGAGTGTAGATGACGGTGGCGACCGCGTTCGCGGTGTCGTGAAAACCGTTGACGAATTCGAAGCCGAGCGCGATCAACAATGCGACGCCAAGCAGGATGAACGGCAGAATCGTGGTCGGTCCACCGCCAGCCACTTCGATGTCAGAGCGGATCGAATAGGCCATGTAGAACAGGCCGAGCGCCAACACCGCGAGGAGGCCGAGCGCGAATCGAGGGTCAATCGGCGTATTGAGGTGCGGCTTCACCGGCGCTTCGGCGTGCGGGCCGAGTTCGAGCGTCGAATGCGGCGGACATGGGATCTCCTTGGGGCGTGGAGGCTCTTCTATCGCCACCGCCCATGACAGGAATGTGAAGGTGCCGTACATGCCCGTCGGGCGGGTCGCGGACCCGTGCGCCGAACCAGAATGGCGTCAACTAGACAAAAATACCTATAGGCGAAGAGGACGACGGCCATTGCCAAACTACGGGGATTGGGCAATCCTCGGCCAAAAAACGAGGGTGGGGCGCCAAATGAGTTTTTTATCGATTCTGGATCGAAGCCACACGATCGCCAAGCCCGGATTCAGCCGCTGGATGGTGCCGCCGGCGGCTTTGTGCATTCATCTGTGCATCGGCCAGGTTTACGCGTTCAGCGTGTTCAACCTGCCGATGACCAAGCTGATCGGCATCACCAAATCGGCGCCGGACGACTGGAAGCTGACCGAGTTGGGCTGGATCTTCTCGATCGCCATTTTCTTCCTTGGTTTTTCCGCCGCGGTGCTCGGCCGCTGGGTCGAGGAAGGGCGGACCGCGCCGAGCGATGTTCGCCGCGGCGCTGTGCTTTGGCGGCGGGTTTCCTCATCAGCGCCTTCGGGGTGTCAGCGTGCATCAACTCTGGATCGTCTATCTCGGCTATGGCGTGCTCGGCGGCGATTGGCCTGGGGCTCGGCTACATTTCGCCGGTGTCGACATTGATCAAATGGTTTCCCGACCGGCCGGGCATGGCGACCGGCATGGCGATCATGGGCTTCGGCGGCGGCGCGATGATCGCCTCCCCGCTTTCGGTTTGGCTGATGAGCGTGTTTCTCGACGCCGACGCATGTCGGGGTCGCCGAGACCTTTGTCGTTCTTGGGACTCGTCTATGCGTGCTTCATGCTGGTCGGATCAGCGATCGTGCGCGTTCCGGCGCCGGGATGGAAGCCCGAGGGATACGTGCCTCCGGCCCAACCCAAGAAGCTCGTCACCACCAGGGACGTCTATGTCTATCAGGCGCTGAGGACGCCGCAGTTCTGGCTGATCTGGATCGTGCTGTGCATGAACGTGACGGCGGGCATCGGCGTGCTCGGCCAGGCTTCGGCGATGAGCCAGGAAATGTTCCCGGGCCGCGTCACCGCCGCCGCAGCGGGAGGCTTCGTCGGCTTGCTGAGCCTCTTCAACATGGGCGGCCGCTTCTTCTGGGCCTCGACGTCCGATTACATCGGCCGCAAGAACACCTATTTCGTGTTCTTCGCGCTTGGGGTCGTGCTCTACGCGCTCGTGCCGTATTTCGGCGGCCACGGCAATCTGCCGCTGTTCATGCTGTGCTTCCTCATCATCATCGAGCATGTATGGCGGCGGCTTCGCCACCGTGCCGGCCTATCTCAAGGACATGTTCGGCACGCGCTACGTCGGCGCGATCCACGGGATGGCTGATCACCGCATGGTCGGTGGCGGGCGTGCTCGGCCCCGTTCTGGTCAACTACATCCGCCAATATCAGATCGACAGCGGGGTTCCGAAAGCGCAGGCCTATAATGTCACGATGTACATCATGGCCGCGCTTCTGGTCGTCGGCTTCATCGCCAATTTCCTGATCAAGGCGGTGGACGACCGGCATCATATGGAGATCGAGACGGTCGACGACGCTCGTCGGCGTGGCTTGAGGGAGGCGGACATGAGCTTCGACAACAATAGCGGCGGCGGCACGACCCCGCTGCAATTGGCGCTGGCCTGGGGTTTTGTCGGCATCCCGCTCCTGTGGGGCGTCTACGGAACCCTGGTCAACGCGATGAAACTCTTTCAGTAGCTCCGTGCGCAGGGCGACCCGGCGCGCCATGGCGACTGGGAGGTAAAGGGGCTCGCTGCGACGTCTGGTCGGCGAGGGGCCAATTGGCTTTAAGCAGATCCGAATGCAACCAGAGCGCGATCCGGACCAAGAAAAATCCAAACAAATCCAAGGAAAAACAAGCAAAAAGGCTTGGTTTTGTTTGGTTTTCCTTGGTGGAAATAGGTCTTTTCAAAGGGTTACAGCGGAAAAAATAAAAAAAATACGCCTCCAACCTTGGGTTGTATTCTGACCGGTTTGGGCTGGCGCCCGCGCCCATCGAGCCAGCAGATTTCAGGCTTCCTCGTTCGACCCGGCCCGATTGGCGATCGAGTTCTCAATCGCCAACGATCATAGCGTCTATTTCGGCTTTGCGCAAGAAACTGTCGATTTGAATAGGAGCGGCAAAGCCGCGAGCGCGCTGCCTCAGTCCAAGATTTCCAGCCAGTGCAGGCGCCCGCCCGCGTCGCCGGCGACGAGGCGATTGGACGCGATGGCGACGAGCGCGTTAACGGGAGCGTCGATTTCAAGGCGCGTGACCTCAGCGCAGCGCCCACATCCCACAGCCGGATCGTGTTGTCACCGGAGCCCGAGGCGAGCCGCCCGTCCTGCAGCAGGCAAAGGGCCTGCACCGATGCTCGTATGCCCTTCGAGGCGGGCGGTCTCGGCTCCCGTCGCCACATCCCACAGCCGGATCGTCTTGTCATGCGAGCCCGAGGCCAGCCGCCCGTCCGGCAGCAGGCAAAGGGCCTGAACCGAATCCGTATGCCCTTCGAGGCGGGCCGGTCTCGGTGCCCGTCGCCACATCCCACAGCCGGATCGTGTTGTCCCATGAGCCCGAGGCCAGCCGCCCGTCCGGCAGCAGGCAAAGGGCGTGAACCGAATTCGAATGCCCTTCAAGGCGGGCCGGTCTCGGCGCCCGTCGCCACATCCCACAACCGGATCGTGTTGTCCGAGAGCCCGAGGCCAGCCGCCCGTCCGGCAGCAGGCAGAGGGCCTGAACCGCATTCGTATGCCCTTCGAGGCGGGCGGTCTCGGCCCCCGTCGCCACATCCCACAGCCGGATCGTGTTGTCCCTGAGCCCGAGGCGAGCCGCCCGTCCGGCAGCAGGCAAAGCGCCTGAACCGACCTCGTATGCCCTTCGAGGCGAGCGGTCTCGACGCCCGTCGTCACATCCCACAGCCTGATCGTGCTGTCGCGCTGAGCCCGAGGCGAGCTGCCCGTCCGGCAGCAGGCAAAGGGCCTGACCGAACTCGTATGCCCTTCGAGGCGGGCGGTCTCGGCCCCGTCGCCACATCCCACAGCCGAATCGTGTTGTCCCACGAGCCCGAGGCGAGCCGCCCGTCCGGCAGCAGGCAAAGGGCCTGAACCGAATTCGTATGCCCTTCGAGGCGGGCGGTCTCGGCGCCCGTCGCCACATCCCACAGCCGGATCGTGTTGTCCCCCGAGCCCGAGGCCAGCCGCCCGTCCGGCAGCAGGCAAAGGGCCTGAACCGAACTCGTATGCCCTTCGAGGCGGGCGGTCTCGGCGCCCGTCGCCACATCCCACAGCCGGATCGTGTTGTCCTCCGAGCCCGAGGCGAGCCGCCCGTCCGGCAGCAGGCAAAGCGCTTGAACCGAATTCGCATGCCCTTCGAGGCGGGCGGTCTCGGCGCCCGTCGCCACATCCCACAGCCGGATCGTGTTGTCCCACGAGCCCGAGGCCAGCCGCCCGTCCGGCAGCAGGCAAAGGGCCTGAACCGAACTCGTATGCCCCTCGAGGCGGGCGGTCTCGGCGCCCGTCGCCACATCCCACAGCCGGATCGTGTTGTCCCATGAGCCCGAGGCCAGCCGCCCGTCCGGCAGCAGGCAAAGGGCCTGAACCGAACTCGCATGCCCTTCGAGGCGGGCGGTCTCGGCGCCCGTCGCCACATCCCACAGCCGGATCGTGTTGTCCCATGAGCCCGAGGCCAGCCGCCCGTCCGGCAGCAGGCAAAGGGCCGTGACCGAACTCGGAATGCCCCTCGAGGCGGGCCGTCTCGGCGCCCGTCGCCACATCCCACAGCCGGATCGTGTTGTCCGAGAGCCCGAGGCCAGCCGCCCGTCCGGCAGCAGGCAAAGGGCTGTGAACCGAATTGGTATGCCCCTCGAGGCGGGCGGTCTCGGCGCCGGGCGGAGTGAGACTTGGGCGACGGGAACGATCGCTGGACGCCGTGACGAGCGCACGCGCTTTTTCAACAAAGTCCGTAGGCGGTCTGCTTCGAAGTCGATCGAGACGTTCCGCGAGCTGAACCGGCAATTGACGAGGATCTCGCGCGATAATACCGCCGATCAGCCGCAGCGTCCTACCGATGAGGCTTTGCGCTTCGCCGGCGCCATATTGCTGGTAGTCGAGGAACAGCCCGACCGGATTTCGGGTCGCGTCGAGCTTTGCCTTGAGCCAGCTCGGATCGAGCAGCAGCGCGTCCAGTTTCTCGCGTTCGCCAGCCTCGGCAAGGTGGTGGGGAAAACTGCGGTAAAAATACCGGCTTGTCCTCTCGTCCCCGGCCGCACCGGCTCCGTCGAGAGATGCGATCAACGCCTTGTGCTGGGCGACGAGTTGGTCCGTCCCGGCCGCTTCGCGCAAGAACTGGCGCACGATGTCGTGCAGCCGAAAAAAGCCCTGTCCTTCCGAGAGATCGCGTTCGAGCAACAGCGAGAGATCGAAAAGCCGACTTAGCAGGTCTTCTGTATCGAAGTCGGCAAGGCCGCCCGTCGCCGCCCAAAGGCGCGCGACTACACCGACGGGAATATCGGCGCCTTCGGGGAAGACTCCGAGCTCACCGAAGCGCTCCCGCTCGGGCGGGGAGAGAAGGTCGAGGCTGACGCCGATCGTTAGCGCGACCGCCTTGCTGCGGTCGGCCTCTTCGTGCGGATCGAACGCAATAGGGCGCTGCGCGTCGAATGCGACGAGGCCCTTGGCGTCAAGCCGCTTGTTCGCCCCGACGATCGCGACGGATAACGGCTTGTTGTCCTGGACCTGGTTGCGTAGGAAGCCGTTGACGATCCTGAGCAAGAGCGGCCATTCGCCCATCCGAGCCGCCAATCTGGCGAGAGCTGGGCCTTCGCGTGCAACCTGATCTTCGGGCAGCCCGCCGGACAGTTGAACCAGCGCCTCGCCTGCCTGCATCGCGCCTACCTTCTGACGCACGGCCTTTTGAGGCAGCACGCTGTCGATCCGGGTCGTGACCAGCCGGACGCAATTCCGGCCTCCTTGAAGGAAGGGCCGAAGGTCCTGCTCGCGCCAGACATCGTCGATGACCATAAGAATTCTGCGGTCGCCCAAGGCTTCGCCGAGCTTGGCCCCGACCGCGTTAAGCGTCTCGAGCTGCGGCCGCTCGCCCGAAAGCGAAGTGACGAGATCGGACACCGTCGCAATCAGTCGCTCGGGCTTCTCGCCGAGCTCCGCCCACAGAATTCCGTCGAAATAGGCGTCCTGGATGTCGGCGTCGCGGGCGAGCGCCTTGGC
>CAWFZA010000037.1:0-235175 GCA_963820095.1 uncultured Alphaproteobacteria bacterium | reverse complement strand
GACAGCGACCTCAGCGAAACTAAAATTGTCGGTAAGATCGAGATGGCGTTCGACGACGACCTCTATCCCCTCCTTCTCAGCGTCTCGACGATTTTCCGCTGGATGGCGCTCACATACGGTGTGGCAAGACCGATCCGATGGATGCCTCTCGCATGGAGCGCCTCCACCGCGCTTAGCGTCGCCGTAGTGGATGGAATTCCGGTTTCCTCGAAGACCGCACGACAGAAAGTCCGGTCGCGCTCGAGTCCCAACCATGCCGCCGAGGTGCCGCTCCAAGTGATTCCGTCAACTTTGGCGTCCGAGAGGAGGCGGCCCGCTTCGACCATATTGCGCACGGCAAACTGCTCGCATCCTGTTGCGGACATGCTGATCTCTTTGACTTGCAACCGACTGAAGTGCAGCGACACATCAGGCATTCCAGCCGTGAGCCAAAAGCAGATTGGCTCAAGCACCGTGTTCGACGACGGCGTCAGGATCCCGAGGCGCTTCCTGGCGCGACCGATATCGGCCATCAGCATCTCCGCAAGGTTTGCGGTTTCTCACCCCATCCAACTCCGATGCAAATCTCGGGCCTTCAGTGAGCAGCGGCTGCATTTGACGCCGCTGAATGGAAACATGTTTTTGCCAACCGCTCGATATTTGGGCGCCGCGTAGCGCCTTTGTGCCGAGGAATCGCGCACCTTCCTAGCCCAATCTCGCGACTGCCGCACGGGAGGCGCTCCGACGCCTTTGACGCAGCATGGCACGTATCGTGCTTCGAACGGGGTCGAGCGGGCCTCCGCCGTATGCATCCGACGTTGGCGCATCGCGTCTTGAAGGGGGAAGACAACCGCTTGATGTTCATCGGTCGACGGATCGTTGGGACGTTCCCCAGCCTGCTCGGCGTCGTCATCGTCACGTTTCTGCTATCGCACGCCTTGCCAGGAGATCCGGCTGCCTATTTCGCCGGGCCGGCGGCAAATGCCGATTTGATCGCCAGCGTCCGCGCGTCGCTGGGACTCGACCGGCCGCTGCTTGAGCAGTTCCTCCACTACATTGTCGACCTCCTTCACGGGAATCTCGGCAACTCCCTCACGACCGGCCAGCCGGTGCTCGTCGATCTCGCGCAGCGGCTTCCCGCTTCGCTCGAACTCTCCGCGTTCGCGCTTATTTTCGCTGTCGGCGTCGCCGTCCCGCTAGGCGTCTGGTCCGCAACCCGCGTTAACGGCCCGATCGATCATGCCAGTTGAAGTCATCGTCACCGTCTCGGCCGCCTTCCCGAGTTTCTTTGTCGGCCTGCTGCTCGTTTATGTCTTTTACTATCTCTTGGGCTGGGCGCCGGAGCCGGTCGGTCGACTGAACGAGATCAACTATTCGCCGCCCCCGACGATAACCGGCGCATACACCATCGACGCGCTTTTCGCCCGTGACTTGGGCGTTTTTCGCGCCGCACTCGCTCAGCTTACGTTGCCCGCCATCTCGTTGGGATTGTTTGCGCTCGCTCCGCTTGCGCGCATCACGCGCGCGTCGATGCTTGAAGCGTTGGGGAGCGATTTCGTGCGTACCGCGCGCGCGAGCGGCCTGCCGACGGGGCAGATCGTGTTCGCCTATGCTTTTCGAAACGCGCTTCTGCCGATCACCAGCGTTTTAGGAATGGTCTTTTCGTTCCTCATGGGATCGAACGTTCTGATCGAGCAGGTATTCGGTTGGCAAGGCGTCGGCGCCTACGCCGTGTCGGCCGTCCTCGCCTCGGACTACGCGGCCATTCAGGGGTTCGTCCTCATGATGGCCGTCCTCTACATCCTTCTGAATCTTGCGGTCGATATCGCGGTGACAATGATCGATCCGCGGGTGCGCTTCGAGTCATGAGACGCGCATGACGCTAGTTTCAGTCGCCCGCAACACCCGTTACGCCTTCGGCGAGAATCGCCTGACCCTTATCGCGGTCGCGATGCTCGCACTGATGGCGGTCTGCGCTGTGCTAGGTCCCATCCTCGCACCTTACGATCCGCTCATGACGAACGGCGCCGCCAAGTTAGCGCCCCCAAGCGCGGCCCATTGGTTCGGCACGGACGCGCTCGGGCGCGACATCTTGAGTTGCGTCATCGTAGCCGCGAGGCTCGACCTCGGCATGGCGATCTCGGCTGTCGTTCTTTCCTTCGTCTTCGGCCTCGGGCTTGGCGCCGCGGCCGGGTATTTTGGCGGTTGGTCCGACGCGATCATCGGCAGGATCATGGATACCATCATGGCCTTTCCTCTGTTCGTCCTGGCCATGGGCATCGTCGCCGCGCTCGGCAATAGCGTCCTCAACATCATCATCGCGACGATGATCATCAATCTTCCCTTTTATTGCCGTTTCGCGCGCGCGGAAGTGAACGTGCGCCGCGAGCTCGGCTATGTCGAAGCCGCCCGAATGGGTGGAAACACCTCCTTGCAAGCGCTCCTCAACCACATCGTTCCGAACATCCTGCCTCCGATGATGGTGCAGGCCTCACTGAACATGGGATGGGCCATCCTCAACGCCGCCGGTCTCTCCTTCATCGGACTGGGTGTCCGCCCTCCGACGCCTGAATGGGGGATCATGGTCTCGGAGGGTGCGAGTTACATCATCTCGGGCGAGTGGTGGGCCTTCATGTTTCCCGGAGCGGCGCTGGTCGCCGCCGTTTTCGCGTTCAACATGCTGGGCGACGGCCTCCGCGATCTCCTTGATCCCCGGAAGCGCGTATGACCGCGCAACTTGTTGTCGAAAATCTCTCCCAACTTCCGTACCCGCTACGGAACCGTCCAGGCGCTCGACCAAGTCTCGCTTGAGCTGGACAAAGGGGAAATTGTAGGCGTCGTCGGAGAGAGCGGTTCGGGCAAGTCCGTCACGGCGTACGCCATCATGGGTTTGCTCGATGACACGGCCGAAGTGACCAATGGCCGCATCAACATGGGCGGCGAAGAAAATCTTCGAGCGCCGCGCCCGATGCGATGAACGCGCTTCGGGGCCGCGAAATGGCAATGGTCTTTCAGAGCCCGCGAACCGCGCTCAATCCGATCCGTAAGGTGGGCCATCAGATCGAGGACGTCCTGCGGGTGCATGGGAACGTCCCAGGCCGCGAGCTCAGGCGTGAGGCGATCGCCGCGCTCGCCCGCGTCCGCATCCCCGATCCGGAACGTCGGGCCGAAGCCTATCCCTTCGAACTGTCGGGCGGCATGTGCCAGCGCGTGATGATCGCGATGGCGCTCGCTTGCTCACCTTCTCTGCTGATCGCCGACGAGCCGACGACGGGTCTGGACGTCACGACGCAAGCGGTGGTCATGGATCTCATCCGCGACATGGGCCGGGCGTCGGCGACATGTCCACGCTTCTGATCACTCACGACCTCGGTCTCGCGGGCGAATATTGCGACCGGATCGCCGTGATGCACGCGGGCCACGTGGTCGAGGTGGGCACAACCGACGTGATTTTGACGCGCAGCGCGCATCCTTATACCCGGCAGCTTCTTGCCGCGACGCCGACGCCCGAAACGCAACTCGACGATCTAAGCGCCATCCCGGGCTCGCTGCCAGATTTGCGCCGTCCGTTGCCGCCCTGTCGCTTCAGCGCGCGATGTGAGCGCCGACAGCCAATTTGCGACGAGCCTCCGCTGCCCTGGCGGGAATGTGGGCCGCACCACACCGTGCTTTGCAGGTTCCCGCTATGACGGCGGCGCTGCTCGAGGCGACGAAGCTCGCGAAATTCTATCCGGTGAAAGGCGGCGAGCGGGGCGCAAGCCTTCATGCCGTCGACGAGGTCGACCTTGTCATCGGACCCGGCGAAAGTGTCGGCCTGGTAGGAGAATCGGGCTGCGGCAAGTCGACAATGGTGCGCTTGCTTGCTCGGCTCGTCGATCCGAGCAGCGGAACAATCGCGCTCTGCGGACGCGACATCACCGCCGTATCGCAGGCGCGCTTTGTCCGCAGCCCCGACCGCGCGCGCATCCAGGTCGTGTTCCAGGATCCGACCGAGAGCCTCAATCCGTCCTTTCGGGTGTTTCGCGCAGTTGCAGATCCGCTGCAGCGTCTGCTTGGTCTTCGCAAAGCGGCGGACATCGAGGCTCGCGTTCGGAGAGCGGCGGAGCTGGTCGGTTTGCCTGCCGAGCTTTTGCAACGCTATCCGCACCAGCTGTCCGGGGGACAACGGGCGCGCGTCGGCATAGCGCGCGCCATCGTCGTTGAGCCGTCGCTGCTCATTCTCGATGAACCGACCTCGGCGCTCGACGTTTCGGTGCAGGCGGTTGTGTTGAAGTTGCTCGCCGAACTCCGTGACCGACTCGGCATGAGCTACCTCTTCGTGTCCCACGACCTCAATGTCGTGCGGCTGCTTTGTTCACGCGTTGCGGTCATGTATCTGGGCAAGATCATCGAGGTCGGACCGACCGAGGCGCTGTTCACCAATCCGCGTCACCCGTATACGGCGGCGCTCTCGTTCATCCCTGATCCCGCCCGCCGCGGCGCGAACCGGCCGCGCTTAGACGGCAGCCCGACGAGCCCCATCGATCCTGATCCGCGCACCTGCCGCTTTTTCAGCCGCTGCGCGAAGAGCGCCCCAATCTGCAATCGCGTGATGCCGCTGCTGCGCGTGGGTGATCAGGGCCAGGGCCACGCGGTGGCCTGTCATCTAGCCTGAGGGAGCTGTCTTGAATACCGACAACGAAATCTGTCGCGCGGATGCGGTCACGATCGCGTCGCGGGTGAAGTCCAAGAAGCTGTCGGCGACGGAGGTCGCCAAGGCCGCGCTTCGCCGCATGGACACGCTCGAGCCGCATATCCATTCCTTTTGCACCCCAACCCCAGAAGTCGCGCTGGCGGCGGCGGCGGCGGTGGACAGCAAGATCGCGGCGGGCGAGGACCCCGGTCCCTTGGCCGGCGTTCCGATCGGCATCAAGGATCTCGTCGCCACCAAAGACATTCTGACGGTGATGGGCTCGCCTTGGTACCGCGACTTCGTTCCGGACGAGGACGATATCTGCGTCAACGATTGAAGACTGCGGGCGCTGTCATCCTCGGCAAGACCAATGTCCCCGAGTTCGGCTACAGCGGCGTCGGTCACAATCCGGTCTTTCCCGCGACCCGCAACCCGTGGAATTCGCGATGACCTCCGGCGGCTCTAGCGCGGGCTCAGGCGCTTCGGTCGCTACAGGAATCTCCCCATTCGCCATTGGCTCGGATGGCGGCGGCTCGATCCGCATACCTTCGGCCCATTGCGGCCTATTCGGCATGAAAGCCTCCATGGGCCGCGTGCCGCTCTACCCGGGTTGTCGCGACGAGCGTTATCCCGGGGTGTCGAGTTGGGAGTTGATCGAGCACGTCGGCCCAATGAGCCGCACAGTCGCCGACGCCGCCCTGATGCTCAACGTCATCACCGGTCCTGATCCGCGCGACCGCTATTCGATTCCAGCGGGCGACGTCGATTATCTCAAGGCGCCGACCGAAGGGATCAAGGGATTGCGCGTCGCCTATAGCGAGGACTGGGGCTATGCCCCGGTTGATGGAGAGGTGCGCCGTGTTGTGTCCGAAGCCGCGCGGGTCTTCGAGACAGACCTCGGTTGCACGGTCGAGCGCGTCAATCCGGGTTGGGAAGATCCTTTTCCGCAATTCTGGACGCTGGTCGCCGGTGAGAGCGACCTCGCTGGAATGCGCCGGATGATGAAGGGCCGCGAGAAGGAGATGTCCCCGCATCTTGTCGATCTCCTGAATTACCCTTGGACAGCTGAGGACTTCACCAACGCGAAGATGATGCGCCAGCGGGTGTGCAATCACATGTGGCGGTTCATGCAGAAATACGATCTTCTTCTCACTCCGACACTCGCCGCTGCTCCGTTCCCGCTCTACATGCAAGGCCCCGAAATCATCGAAGGGAAGATGGTCAGCTCGGGCGCTTGGCTCTGCTTCACCTTCATCTGCAACCTCACGGGACAGCCAGCGGCAAGCATTCCCGCGGGCTTTACTTCGGATGGTCTGCCGGTCGGGTTGCAGATCATCGGCAGGCATCTTGCCGACCAGACCGTGCTTGCCGCCTCAGGCGCTTTCGAGAAGGCCCGCCCATGGGCTCACGTCTGGCCGAAGCTGGTGACCGACCTCGGCCTTTGACTGACCTTTCCCTTCACCACAAGGAGTGTTTTTCATGGAGTTGACTCGACGAACCTTCACCGCCGGGCTGTTGATGACCTCGGCGGCGATCCCGGCGGATCTGGCGTATGGCGCCGAACGTCCAAAGGATACTTTGGTCATCGTGTCCGAGATGGGGCCCAACGGCCTCGACACGATGGTGCCCACCGCCAACGATCATAGCCGCATGGTCAACTGGCAGGCCTACGACCGGCTCGTTTCGCATGGCGAGAAGAAGCTGCCGGACGGGACCGTTTCCTACGACGCCAAAGTCATGATTCCGGAGCTGGCGGAGAGCTGGGAAGCCAGCGACGACGGCAAGACCTATGTCTTCCATCTGCGCAAGGACGCAACGTTCCACGACGGAGAGCCGGTCACCGCCAAGGACGTCAAATGGTCGTTCGACCGCGCGATCGCGGCCGGGGGATTTCCCGCGGTCCAGATGGCGGCGGGATCACTGGTGAAACCGGAGCAGTTTTCGGTGATCGACGATCACACGTTCAAGGCTACCTTCGATCAGTACAACAAACTGACCATGCCGGACCTCGTCGTGCCGGTTCCCGCAATCGTCAATTCAGAGCTCGCCAAGAAGCACGCAACCGACAAGGATCCGTGGGCTTTCGACTGGGTCTCGCACAACGACTGCGGCGGCGGCGCTTTCAAGGTCGAAAGCTGGACACCTGGGCAGCAGACCATTTTCACCCGCTTCGACAATTGGAAGTCGGGGCCGCTGCTGAAGCTCAAGCAAGTCATTTACAAACAGATCCCGTCGGCCGGAACGCGACGCGCGCTCCTGGAAAAGGGCGACGTCGACATGTCGGTCGGCCTTCCGCCCAAGGACTACGCGGAGCTGGCGCAGGACGGCAAAGTCCAGGTCATTGGCGTGCCGGTCCAGAACGACCTCGTCTTCATCGACATGAACGTCAAGATGCCACCCTTCGACAACCCGAAAGTCCGCGAAGCGATTTCGTATGCAATCCCCTACAAGGAAATCATCTCCTCGGCGCTTTACAATCGCGCCAAGCCAATGTTCGGCGGCGATCCCGACAAGCCTTATCCCGAAGGTGTGTGGCCGGTGCCGATCCGGCACGGCCAGGACCTCGAGAAGGCCAAACAACTCCTCACCGAGGCCGGGTTCCCGAACGGGTTCAAAACAACGCTCTCCTTCGATCTCAGCGAGGCGACGGTCCGCGAGCCGACCGCCATTCTGATTCAAGAGGCGCTGAAGAAGATCGGCGTTGACATCGAGCTTGAGAAAGTCCCGGGGTCGAACTGGTTCGCGCAGATGGCGAGCAAGACGATGCCGATGGTCATCGCCGAGTTTTACGGCTGGCTCGACTATCCGGATTATTTCTTCTTCTGGACCTATGACGGGAAGAACAATTCCGTGTTCGACACCTGCAACTATGTCAATCCGGAGCTCGACAAGCTGATCGACACCGCCCGGTTCACTCGCGACCCGGCGGTCTACAACGAAACATTGGGCAAGATGGTCGACATCGTGATGACCGAACTGCCGCGGATTCCGCTCTATACCCGGTTCGCTGACTACGCGATGCAAAAGGATGTGCAGGGCTTCGAATATTGGTTCCACACCCACCCAGACTTTCGCAAGCTGTACAAAGAGTGACGCCGAGGAAGGGCGCGCTTGTCGCGCCCTTCGCCCTCTGAGTTTACGGAAGTCGCTGCGCATGATCGATTCCCTCGGCGCGTTTGTGCCCGGCGTCGATGTTCGCCTGTCTGGCCGCCCTGGCGGGCCGCTCGATGGGCTGGCTTTTGCCGCCAAGGATCTCTTCGACGTTCGAGGATTTATCACTGGCTGCGGCAATCCAGACTGGGCAGCGACTCACGCAGTCGCCGAACGATCGGCCGCCGCCGTTGAGCTTTTGCTCAGCGCCGGCGCCTCGCTGGTCGGCAAGACAATCACCGATGAGATCTCGCTCGGGCTTCTGGGGATCAATCGCTTCTACGGCACGCCCGTCAATCCACGGGCGCCGGACCGGGTGCCCGGCGGTTCCTCGAGCGGCTCCGCTTCGGCGGTCGCCGGCGGAGCTTGCGATATCGCGCTTGGGACCGACTCCGGAGGCTCGGTGCGTGTGCCCGCCAGTTTCTGTGGACTGTTCGGGCTTCGTCCGACTCTCGGCCGGATTGATGCGCGGGGAATGATGGTCCAGTCTCCGACATTCGACACAGTAGGTTATTTCGCCCGAGATGCAGCGACCTTCGCCAAGGTCGGCGCTGTGCTTCTCGACGAGCCCATACTTCCCACCGTGCCCGAAGAGATCATTGTCGCAACCGACGCCTTTGCGATTGCGGACGAGGTCGTGCGCGACGCCTTGTCGCCGGTCGTCGAGCAATGCCGGAAGATCACTCAGGTCAGGCAAGGATCGCTCGCAGGCGGCGATCTTCTCGATTGGGCTCGGTGGCAACGTGTGCTGCAAAGGCATGAGTTCCGCGCCACCTTCCGGGAGTGGATCGACCGGGTGAACCCGCGCTTCTCCTTCGAAGTCGCTGGCGCTTTGGCCGACGATGGACAGGCGGTCGCCGAGACGATCGATTCGGCCAACCGCTTCCGCAGCGAAGCCAAGGCGCGCATCGATGCGCTTTTGGACGGACGACGAATGCTATGCATCCCCACATCTCCTATTCTGCCGATCAAGCGCGGCCCCCGTTTGTCCGCGATGCGGAGCGCTGTCCGTAAGATCGTCGATCTGACTGGAATTGCCGGACTAACCGGTCTGCCTCAGGTGAACATTCCGGCTGCAAGCGCTTCCGGCATTCCGGTCGGAATCTCATTGATCGGATGGCGAGGCGGGGACTCCGCCTTGGTTGGAGCGGCGTGCGTCCTCGCCGACGCGGTCCACGCGTCGGGTTAGGTCTTGCTTGCCAAAGGGATTCTGCGGCCAACGGCGAAACCGCGCGCCGCCTCATACTCTAAGCGCGATCGCTCAGCGAACCCACGATTGAGACGCGCCGACGGGATAGCGTCGCCAGGATGGCGCCCTTGTCTCCGCTCGCCGGGTGGACTGGACCCGGGTTCAGCGACTGCCGAGATAGGCTCGCCAACCGCCGAACTTGGTGATGTCCTCAGAGCTCTTGACGGCCTCCGCCTCCACGAGAAAGCCTTTCGCGCTCGATCCGTCTGAGAGTCGGACGGTCCCGATCCCTAGTGGAGCGGGAATCCGTGCGACGAAGGCGCCGAAGCTCGCTTTGTCGAGTGTCCAAAGCTCGAGTCGGATCGCCGCGCCCTCTCCATCGGCCACCCGCAAGAGGCCGGGCTTCGGCGGATTGGAGCCCGATAGCGCGTAGAGGCGGTAGTCGAGTGTCGTCTCGCCTTCGCTAAGAAATGCAGCGCCGACCGTGATGAGTTCAGGGTTGAGCGGCAGCCCGGAAAGATGCGCGCCGACGACAGCGAGCACGACGCGGTCTGAGGACACGGGCGCTGGCGCCGATGCGCGATGCCGTACAGCGAGACCCGTAGCGCCCATGGGGGCGCCAGAACGCGCCTGGATGGCGCCGGCCAAACCCGCAAGGAGCCCGTCTGTACCCGATGCGCCAATCAGGGTCAGGCTCGACGGCAGCCCGTCATCACGCAGGCCGGACGGAACCGCGCAGGCAGCGAGATCGAGCAGGTTAACGAAATTGGTATAGCTCCCGAGCCGCGAGTTTGTGCGGACCGGGTCCGCTTCGACTTCGGCGATCTGGTAGGGGCGGGGGATGGTCGGAACCACCATCACATCAAACGCCGCCCATGCGTTCTGGGTCCGGCGCCTGAGATTGGCGAGGCTGTAGAGCCCCTCGAATGCCGCAACTGCGTCGAATTCTGCGCGCGCGCTCGATAATTCCGCGCGTCACCGGATGCAGCGCGGCCGGATCGTTCTCGATCAGCGCTTTCGTCGCGGCATAGCGCTCAGCGACCCAGGGGCCCTCATAGAGAAGGCGCGCGACCTCCGCGAAAGGTTCGAAGTCGAATTCGATGATCTGCCCGCCGAGCGCCTCCGCCGCCGCGATATCACGCGCAAACGCGGCCTCCGCGTCCTTGTCGCCGAAGAACTCGAGCTGGCTGCGTCTCGGGACTCCCAGCCGAATCCCTGCCGGCCAACCGGACAGTTCCGGGGTCGGAAACGATCGCGACCAAGCGTCCATCGGATCGAAGGCGAGCGCGGCCTCGAAGACCCTGAACGCGTCCGCAACGTCGAGGGCAAGAACTGAAATTGTATCGAGCGTCCGGCAGGCGGGGACCACGCCCGACGCCGACAAGGCCCCGAGCGAGGGCTTGAGCCCGACGATCCCGTTCAGCGCAGCAGGTACGCGCCCTGAGCCTGCAGTGTCCGTACCGAGCGAGAACGGCACAAGCCCAGCGGCAACCGCAACCGCCGAGCCGGAACTCGATCCGCCGGGTATCAGATCCGCGCGGAGCGCGTTGCGCGGAACGCCATAGGGCGACCGCACCCCGACGAGACCCGTGGCGAACTGGTCGAGATTGGTCTTGCCGACCACGATCGCTCCTGCGCGCTTTAGGCGCTCGACGACGAAAGCCGATTTTTCAGGTTGGTAAGAATATTTTGGACAGGCGGCCGTCGTGGGAAGCCCGGCGACGTCGATATTGTCCTTCACCGCGAACGGAATGCCGAACAGCGCTCTGCCGGCCGATCCCGTCGCCTGGATCCGTTCAGCCTCGGAGAGAGCCTCAGCTTTCGATCGCAGAGTGATGAAGAGCGCCGGGTCGCCATGGCGACCAATCCGTTCGTAGGTCTCCTCGATCGTTGCGACGATAGGCTTACCGCTTGCGTGAGCGTCGAGGAGCATTGCAATCGTATCGGTCATTGGGCGGCAACTTTATCAGGCGGGACGCGGTGAACAATGCTTCCGATGTCCTCCGTCCATGCAAGAAGCAGGCTTATCGCTAGTTCCTCGCGCATAGGGATGCAGTTCAGCGCAGCCCGCGTTCGCAACTCGACAATGTGCACGCGCAGATCGCCTGTCTGATCTCCCGGCCGACCCATCGAACGGCGCGGCGCAAACCAAATCGGCCCCAAACTGTTTCTCATACTCCCCGCGGACGCAACGTTAGGATGGACTGCGCCGCTCGCGACGTTCTAATACGGGTTGCATGACGACTGCCCCATTTGATCCTGAGGCGCTCATCGATGCGATGGGGCCTCTGCTTCACCTAAACCTTACGCGGGAATCCCGCGCGCAGACTGTTGTCCATCTGAAGATTGCGGCCGAGCAGGCGACGCTGCTCCTCTCCGCTACAATCAGTGACCATCAAGAGCCGGCGCCGGTATTCGCCCCGTGAGCAGTGGCGTCTTGGAAGGCTCGGCCGGGACGATCGCCTCGGCGGTTGCAACTGGACGAATCAGCGCGCGCGAAGTGACCGAAGCCGCGCTGGCGCGCATCGAGGCGAGGAACGCCGCGCTCGGCGCCTTCACCGACGTGACGGCGACGCGCGCGCTCGCTCGGGCGGATGCGATCGACGCGACGCGGGTTCACGGCGAGCCTCTTGGTCCGCTCGCCGGCGTACCCTTTGCGGTCAAGAACCTGTTCGACATTGCGGGCCTGGCCACTCGTGCAGGCTCCAAAATCAATCGCGACTGCGCTCCGGCTCGCGAGGACGCAACGCTCATCGCGCGGCTTGAAAGCGCCGGCGCGATCCTCATAGGCGCGCTCAATATGGGTGAATACGCCTATGACTTCACCGGTGAGAATGCTCACGACGGGCCCTCTCGCAACCCGCACGATACCGCGCACATGAGCGGCGGGTCATCAGGCGGCTCCGCGGCGGCCGTCGCGGGCGGTCTCGTTCCGGTCGCTCTGGGCTCGGACACCAATGGATCCATCCGAGTGCCGAGTTCGTTCTGCGGCGTGTTTGGCCTTAAGCCCACGTACGGACGATTGACGCGCGCCGGGACCTTCCCCTTCGTCGCAAGCCTGGACCATCTGGGCCCGTTCGCACGCTCGGTCACGGATCTTGCTCTCGCTCACGACGCGATGCTGGGCCCCGACCCAGCCGATCCGGCGCAGGCGGCTGCTCCTGTTCAGCCCACTACGCCATGCCTCGAAGCGGGGATATCCAGCTTGCGCATCGCAAGGTTGGGCGGTTATTTCGCCCGCTCGGCGGACGCGAGCGCCTTCGCCGCGGTCGATATCGTTGCGCGAGCGCTCAGGGCCGAGCGCGTTGTTGAACTTGCAGAGACGGACAAGGCGCGCGCAGCCGCGTATCTCATCACTATGGCTGAAGGCGCCGCGCTTCACCTTCGCCGTCTGCAAACGCGGCCCTCCGACTTCGACCCGGCTGTGCGTGACCGGTTGATCGCCGGCGCGATGCTGCCGAGCGTCTGGGTCCAGCAGGCGCAGAAGTTCCGAAGATTGTACCGCGAACGGGCGCTGGCGCTTTTTCGCGACATCGACATCCTGCTGGCGCCCGCCACGCCTTGCAGCGCTCCGAAGATCGGGCAGAAGACCTTTGTCCTTGACGGCAAGGAAATGCTGGTCCGCCCCAATATCGGCATTTTCACCCAGCCAATCTCCTTCATCGGCCTTCCAGTCGTCGCCGTTCCCGTCTGGATTCCGGACGAAAAGCTCCCAATTGGGGTGCAAGTTATCGCCCCGCCTTGGCGCGAGGATCTTGCGCTGAGAAGTCGCGCGCGAGCTCGAGCGAAACAGCGTTGTCGACGCGCGTCTAGCGCCGTTCAAGCACACGGAGACACTCCGCTAGAGCAGTTATGCCTGACCTGCGTCCGAGCCGTATCGCGCTTGTCGCGAGCGGATCGTGAGAATGGCGAGCAGCGCGAGCGCGATCACCGCGAAGGAAACGCCTGTCGTCGCAGTGCCGAGCGCGTAGATCTCGGGGGTCGTCACAGTCGTGGTGAGAGCCTGCAATTCGATCGGCAGGGTATTGTGCTCGCCCATCGCCTGGCTCGAACGGGCAATCTCATCCCATGAGAGCGTGAAGCCGAACAGCCCAACGCCGATCACTGACGGCAGGATGATCGGCAAGACCACGTAGCGCAGCGTCTGCCACGGTGTCGCGCCGAGATCGCGCGCCGCCTCTTCAAAACGATTATCGAAGCGGTTGAAGATCGCAAACATGACGAGAAGGCCGAAGGGCAGTGTCCAGGTCAGATGAGCGCCGAGGCCGGAGGTGAAGACTCCCATCGTCGTCTTCAGGTCTTGGGATATCCAGGCCGGCCCGTGGCTCTTGAGAAAATCATCGAGCAGGCGGAATTCGAGGCCGATGCCTAGCGAAGTCACGATCGAGGGCACGATGAGGCTCGCGACCGCGACAAAGAACAAGAGCCTGGCTCCCGGAAACCTCTTGCGGAACGCAAGGCCCGCCGAGAGCGCCAGGAGCACGGTCAGGATCATCACCACGAGGCCAAGTTGAAGCGAGCGCGCAAACGCGTCGTGGATGTCGACGATGCCGCCGCCGCTCCACAGCCGCTCGAACCAGTGCAGCGATGCGCCGACCATCGGAAAGGTTAGGCCGCCTGTCGGGCCCTGAAACGACAATATGAAGATGACGATCATTGGCCCGTACAGGAACAGCACGAAAGCGGCGAAGAAGGCCGCGAGCCAATAAAAGGCGGCAGAGCGGCCTTCGCCCATCTTCAGAGCTCCTTCTGCACGTCGACGACCCGGTTGAGCGCGGCGATGATCATGAGCGTGACCGCCAGGAGAATGACCGCGTTCGCCGCGGCGGGCGGAAACTGCAGGGCGTTGAGCCGTGTCTCCACCACCTTGCCGGCGGAGGCGATCTGCTCGCCGCCCATCACGTCGAAGGTGATGAAATCACCCATCACGATCGTCACGACGAAAATCGAGCCAATGACGATGCCGGGCTTCGATAGCGGAATGATCAGGTGCCACAGCGTCTGCCACGCGGAAGCGCCCGAATCGCGAGCCGCTTCTATGAGGCGCTTGTCGATGCGCATCATAGAATTGAAGATCGGGACCACCATGAAGAAGGTGAAGAGGTGGGTGAAGGCGAGCGTTACGGAGAAGGGCGAATAGAGGAGCCACTCAACCGGCTTGTCCACGATATGGGCTCGCGTCAGGGCTAGGTTGACGAGACCGTTGCGGCCAAGAAGCGGTATCCACGAAATCATGCGGATGACGTTCGACGTCCAGAAAGGGATGGTGCAGATGAGGAACAGCGCCATCTGCGTCGTCGTCGAGCGGATATGGAAGGCAAGGAAATAGGCGACGGTGAAGCCGATGACGAGCGTCGTCAGCCAGACCATGAAGCAGAATTTCGCGGTCGAGACATAGGTTTTTAGGATTGTGCAGAGGTCGGGAAGCTGGGCGAGGCAGCCCTCGAAGTTTTCGGTGTAACTGCGCGTCGTGAACTGCGCGATCATTTCATAGTCGTTGTAGTCCCAGAAGCTGACGACGACGACGAGAATGAGCGGGATAATGAAGAAGACGAGAAAGACGAGTGCGAACGGCGTCGCCTGAATCCAAGCCGGAACGCCGCGTCCGCCGACTGTTGGCTCGGCGGGGAGCGCGACCGGCTTCGTCGGGGCGACGGTTGTTGTCTCGACGGCCGCTGTCATAGGGAAACGCAGCCCAGGCGATGATGCGAGACGTTTCGACGATTGGCCGCCCCCGCTTCTCCGAGGGCGGCCCTGATCCCGATGATCCGCATTGCGTCAGGCGGCGATGAACTCATTCCATTTGCGGACCATGTAGTCGTTCTCGTCCATGACCGCGTTCCAGCAGGCGACGTTGCCCATGCGGTCGTCGTAGGAGCCGCCGTCGCGTGTCGCGCCAGCCTTCTCGAGAAGCGAGCCGTCCGGTCCCTTGATGTCTTGTGCGGCCGGCTTGCCCTCCATCCAGTAAGCCCATTCGTAGGGTTCCATATGGGCTTTGGCCGTCGACAGGACTGCCGAGTAGTAGCCCTGGCGGTTAAGATATGCGCCCGCCCACCCGGACAGGTACCAGTTGACGAATTCGTAGATCATGTCCGCCTGCTTCTGGGTGACGCCCTTCGACATGCAGAAACCGGACGCCCACGAGCGGTAGCCTTCCTTGAGCGGCTGGAACGTGCAGGGGATACCCTTGGTGCGCACCGCCGTAACGGCCGGCGACCACATCGACTGGATGACGGTTTCGCCCGACGACATCAAGTTGACGCTCTCGTTGAAGTCCTTCCAGAAGGCGCGGAACTGGCCGGCCTTCTTGGCCTCGGTGAGCGCGGCCATCGTCATGTCGATTTCTTTCCGCGTCATGTTTCCCTTGTCGGGATATTTGTATTTGCCGGTCGCCTCGACCACCATCGCCGCATCCATGATGCCGATCGAAGGGATGTTGAGGATGGCGGCCCTGCCCTTGAACTCGGGGTTCAGAAGCTCGGCCCAGGAATTGATCGGCCGCTTGATGAGGTCCGGCCTGATGCCAAGTGTGTCGGCGTTGTAAACGGTCGGGATGAGGGTGACCCATTCGGTCGGCGTCAGCGAGAATTTCGTTGAATGCGGGCCTTCGACGAACATCACCTTCTTCGGCGCGGTGCCCTGATCGCCGATGACCTTGCCGTTCGGCAACTGACCCTTGGTGAAGACGGGTGTGATGTTGTCGAATTCTTTGATCCTCTTCGCGTCCATCGGCAGGATGTTGCCAGACGGCACGAGCTTCTTCAGGCTGAAATATTCGGTATCCAGAATGTCGAACGAGTTCGGTTGCGTGATCACGCGCTTGGTCACGTCGTCGGTTGTCGCGACGATGTTCTGGATGGTGATCCCGGTCTCTTGCTTGACCTTCTTGGTCATATCGTCCGACTGGTTCACCGCGGTGCCGAGGTATCGCAGCACCTTGTCTTCTTGAGACCAAACCGAAGGAAAACCGGTGATCGCTCCCGAGCCGGCGGCGGCGCCCGCGAGGCCTGCGGCTCCCTTGAGCATCGCGCGGCGGCTCAGGCCATCTCCTGTCTTGGTTTGCTTCGACATTGTTCTCTCCTCCTGGATTTGCATTGAATTCACGGCGCCAAGGTGAGCGCGTGGACGTCCTTGTCGGCCCAAAGAACAGACACGCTGTCGCCAATGTTAAGCGGCGCTTCGGCGAAGCTTTCATCGCTGACGAGGGCGGTCAGTTCGGAATGGGCGGGATGGTCAAGCGCGACCTGATAGTGGGCGCCTCGATATTCGACGGCCCGCACTGCGGCGACGAGTCGAGCCTCGCTCGCCCCAATGCTATTGCTGCTGGGGCGCAAGCGAATTCGGTCGGCCCGCACTGCGACCGGGCCGAGCGCTGTTGGGATCACATTATGGCCGCCGAGAAAGCGCGCGATGAATTCTGTCGCCGGTTTCTGAAACAGATCGTGCGGGGAGGCGACCTGTTCGATGCGCCCCTTGTTCATCACCACCACAAGATCAGCCAGCGCCAGGGCCTCGTCCTGGCCGTGCGTGACATGGATGAAGGGGATGTTGAGTTCTCTTTGGAAGCGCCGAAGCTCGGCTCGCATCCGCACCCGCAAGAAAGGGTCGAGCGCCGACAACGGCTCATCCAAGAGCAGGATCTGGGGATCGGTGACCAATGCCCTCGCGAGCGCGACGCGCTGCTGTTGGCCCCCCGACAATTGCGCCGGCACGCGCTCGGCATATTGCGTCATGGCCACGAGATCGAGGAATTCCATCGCCTTCTTGCTGCGCGTCGCCTTGTCGACCCCCTTCATTCTGAGCGAGAAGGCGACATTGTCGACGCAGGAAAGGTGCGGGAACAGCGCGTAGCTCTGAAACATCATGGCCGTGCCGCGCTTGGCCGGCGGCAGTTCCGTGACGTTCGTCGCGCCGATGAGAATGTCCCCCTCGGTCGCATTCTCGTGGCCCGCGATCATTCTGAGGGTCGATGTCTTGCCGCAGCCTGATGGCCCGAGCAGGCAGCAGTAGGCGCCAGCGGGAACCTTGAGATCGATCGAATCGACCGCGGTCGCGGCGCCATAGCGCTTGGTAAGATGAACAAGTTCGAGGCCGGCCGGCTCCAACACCACCTCACGATTGACGGTTGGTCTTGGGAGCAAGTCTGCAACGGACGTGCCAAACGCAGGCGCTGACGGATGTCGCCCGATCGATTTGAAAGTAGGCGAGTTTCGTTGGCTCAGCCGGGAGGCTGACTTATCCAGAGCCGCTATATTGGGCGCCGGTGTGCACAAGCGCGGCAGTTGTGCGCAAAAACGGCGTGCGCCGCCCCGTCTTCACGATACGAAAAAGGCGCAGCCAAGGGAGGCGACCTCCCTCGGCGGCCGACGGCTTCGGGAAGCGTGTCTCCAGTCGTCCCGCAAAATGGTCTTGTTGCGAGGCGCGGATCGCGGCGTGGTCTGTCGGCAGGACAGCGATGGGCAAAAGCGCGCAGATGGGCAAGCTTAGGGCGCCGCATCTTGTGCTGGCGATCGACAATCCTGGTCCAGCGGAGAAACAGGCACGTTCCTTGCGAGGGGACAATCGGCCGAGCAAAGGGTCGCGGAGCTCAAGCTGATCTGGCGATGCTGTCACCAACTCAGACTGGCGCTAAGTCGTACTCCCGCGTCGAACGATGACCGACATCATCGACCTCGCAGCCGAACCTTACGAGTTCCCGTTTGCGCCTCAGCATTGCGCGCTGCTCATTATCGATATGCAGCGTGATTTTCTTGAGCCCGGCGGCTTTGGCGAAATGCTCGGCAACGACGTCTCGCAATTGCGTGGCGCCATCGAACCGAACCGCAAGCTCCTCGAGGCGTGGCGCGCCGCGGGCCTGTCTGTGCTCCATACGCGGGAAGGCCACCGGCCTGACCTCGCCGACCTGCCTCCGGTCAAGAAAATCCGCGGTCGCAGCGCCACGTCGATCGGCGACGCCGGCCCGATGGGGCGCATTCTCGTGCGCGGCGAAGCTGGTCACGACATCATTCCCGAGCTTTATCCCGCGGCCGGCGAGCCGGTCATCGACAAGCCCGGCAAGGGCGCGTTTCACGCCACCGATCTGCACGCGATCCTGCAGCACCGAAACGTCAAGCAGCTCGTCGTCACCGGCGTCACGACTGAGGTCTGCGTCAACACGACGGTCCGGGAGGCGAACGACCGCGGCTACGACTGCCTCGTGCTCGAAGACTGCTGCGGCTCCTATTTCCCGGAGTTCCACGCCATGGGCCTCAAGATGATCAAGGCGCAAGGCGGCATCTTCGGCTGGGTGTCGAGCTCCGATCACGTGATCAAGGCATTGGGCGCGCGGAAGAGCGCCTGAGTCGGCGAAGAGCAAGCAAAGGAGCGGGACAATGGCGAATGCAATGACCGCGAAGAGCGGGCCGGAGAAATGGTGGGTTCCCGGCGACTGGAACGCCTTCTTCGGGTTCGGCACCAACATCCTGGTCAACGTTCTGGTCCTCACGGGTCTCCTCCGCTTCGTTCTCAAGATGCCGGATTCGATCGTGTTCGGCAGAATTCTTCCAGCGCTCGGGCTGATGCTCTTCTTAAGCACGGTCTATTACGCGTGGCTCGCCTATCGGCTGGCGCAGAAGACCGGTCGCACGGACGTCTGCGCTCTGCCCTCGGGCACCAGCGTGCCGCATATGTTCGTGGTGACCTTCGTGGTCATGCTGCCGATCCTGCTCAGGACCAACGATCCGGTCCAGGCGTGGGAGGCGGGGCTGACCTGGGTGTTCGTCCAGAGCTTCGTCTTGATGGCCGGCGGCTTCATCGCGCCGATCATCCGCAAGATCACGCCGCGCGCCGCCCTGCTCGGCTCGCTCGCCGGCATTTCCATCACCTTCATTTCGATGCGGCCTGGTCTGCTCGTGTTCGAGACGCCGCTCATCGGCATGGTGTGTCTCGCGATCATCCTCGCGAACTGGTTCGGCGGCGTGCGCTACTTCCAGGATGTGCCGGGCGGCCTGATCGCCATCGCGGCCGGCACGCTGATCGCCTGGGGATCGAACCTCTTCGGTCTCGGCTACGGCGGCCTGAGCGTGAGCAGCGTCGGCGACGCCTTTTCGCACTTCGGCTTCTCGTTCCCGGTGCCGGCCGTCGGGCACGTCTTTTCGGGTTTCAAATTCATCGGGATCATCCTGGTGACTGCAATCCCGTTCGGCATCTATGATCTCGTCGAGGCAATGGACAATGTCGAAAGCGCCTCCGCGGCCGGCGACTCGTTCCCGACGACCCAAGTGCTGACAGCCGACGGCGTCATCAGCCTGATCGGCTGTCTGCTCGGCAATCCGTTCATCAATGCGGTCTACATCGGCCATCCCGGATGGAAGGCGATGGGCGGACGGATTGGCTATTCCGCCGCGACCGGCGTGATGGTGCTGGTGCTGACGTGGCTCGGAATCGTGGCGCTCGTCTCGAGCCTCATTCCCGTCGTCGCGATCCTGCCGATCCTTCTCTACATCGGCATGCTGATCGGTTCGCAGGCCTTCCAGGAATCGCCGCGAAGTCATGCGCCGGCGATCATCCTGGCGATGATTCCGCAGATCGCCGCCTGGGGCAAAACCATGATCGACGGCGCGCTTGGCGCCGCCGGCACCGACGCGGCGACCGTCGGCTTCGACAAGCTGGGCAATACGGGCATTCTCTACAAGGGCCTGCAGACGCTCGGCGGCGGGGCGACGCTCGCCGGCATCATCCTGGGCGCGGTCACCGTGTTCATCATCGAGCGCCAACTCGAGAAGGCCGCGGCCTTCGCGTTCGCCGGCTCGATCCTGACGTTCTTCGGCCTGATCCACGCCGAGGATCTTGGCGTCGGACAGTCGCCGGTCGTGGCGCTAAGCTATCTCGGCGTCGCGGCGATGCTCTACGGCTTCGCCAAATTCGCCCATGTCACACCGGCCGAGCCGTGTCGAGATGGAGCATGACCACCTGAGCGTTTCGGCGGCCGCGGCGGAATAGCTCCCGTACGCCGCTGCTGGTGTTTGCACGCCGGTGGCTGACACCGGCGAATGCTCCCTAGCTCGACGCCACATTGAGGTCGGAGTCCATGCTCATCTGCCTTATCGATCCGAATACAACGCGTTCGCGCAGGCTTTCGCTACGATCAGACTGATCTCGGCGCCTCTTTCGCGCCTATAAGTCGCTGGCCTAGGGTTCCGCCAGCGTCGTATCTTCTCCAGGTGGACTGCGAAGCGGTCGTTGAAGATGTCGAGCGTGAAGCTGCGAACCGAGATTTTCTCGCCCCAACAGATGTGCTGGTGCGTTTCCATGAGGCGAATAGGTCCGCGGGAACGCGGGCGTCAATCAGGTGCGCCAGCTAATCTGTTCGCTTCGGCAAGATCCTGACGCAAGAATGTCCCATACTTGCAGCCGCGCTAACGACGCTGAACCGTATGTTGCGTGTGCTTGTCACCACGGCGAAACCCCACGGTCGCGCCGGGAGAGCGTACGCGAAATTCCCCACGTTCGGAACGTCTCTTGCGTATCATTCCGCACAGCCCAAAGGCTTCTTTCCAAGGTCCCATTCGGCCATTGGAAGACGCAAACCTTCATCGCCGGCTTGCGCTGCGGCGCGCTCACCGCGCCATTCGTCATCGATGCGCCGATGGATCGGCGCATCTTCGAGACTTATGTCGAAACCCAACTGGCCCCCACCCTTCAAGCCGGCGATCTCGTCATCCTGGACAATTTGCCCGCCCATAAAAGCGCCGCCGCCGAGGCGGCCATTCGCGCCAAGGGCGCTTGGCTCTTGTTCCTGCCGCCCTATAGCCCCGACCTCAATCCAATCGAGATGGCTTTCGCCAAGCTCAAGGCCCTGCTGCGCGCCAGGGCGATCAGGACCATCGACGCCCTCTGGCGCGCCATCGGCGAAATCTGCGATCTCTTCAGTCCACAAGAATGCCAAAACTACTTCACCGCCGCAGGCTACGGATTCATATGAAAGTCCGGTGCTCTAGACTTGCCGCAGCTAGTTACCACAAGTCTTTGAAAAAATTGGCGCTCCCAAGGGGACTCGAACCCCTGTTTTCGCCGTGAGAGGGCGACGTCCTAGACCGCTAGACGATGGGAGCGGGACAGCCAGCACACGGGTCGCGCCGGAGGCTACGTAATATATGGGGATGAAGCCGATGGCAAGGACGCGATCCTCGTCCGCTAAGCAGCGGCAATAGAAACGCCAAAGGCCAAGATAGCGCCGTGCTAATGGCCCAGCGCCGTGAGCATAGGGGCGGCCCGAATTAAGCCGCGATCTCGGATCCGACTGTCAGCAAATATGACGCGCACTCATTGACCGTATTGTATTCCCACAACAAAGTCGGAGGCAGCTCCACGCCGACCTGCTCCTCAATTTCCATCGCCAGAATGACTGCGTCGATCGACTGCAATCCGTATTTCGAAAATGGCGCGTCTGGATCCATACCGTTCTTCACCTTGAGCGCGCTCGAAATACGCTCAATCAGCCACGCTCGCATCTCGTCCATATCTTTGGCGTTGGACATAACTTACCCCAATCTCGTTGCTCAGCACCAATGTTGAAAATTCTGACCTCAGCCCTTTCCCAGAGCCTCAGCGTTAATCGAAAACATCCGATTGGCTCGATGGAGGCGCCGCAGCTCTTGCAGAAGCTCAGGCCGAGAGGCGTCAATAACATCATCCTGACGGATATCGAGGTGTTTGTCAAAAATCCTGGCTAGCGCCGGGACCAACCACCTGCCCTTGGCAAAAAAGGAAGCGCTCCGCGTTCGATTCCAGACCCAGCTGTGGAGGCACGATGCGGCCGCATGCAGCGCGCAATATCTTTGCGCGGCTCTGAACATCGCGGCGGATTGCAGGTGGCCATGTTCGAAGTCGGATTGAGCGAAGTCAGCCTTGTGGGCTTCGATCTCGTCCACAAGCGTCTCGCCGAGAGCCAAAATCCGATCGATTTCGGTCCGATCGGCAATGGTCTCCGCTCGCCCGGCCTTCAGTTGCTCAAGGCTGTGCTCGACCCCGTCCAAAGCCTCGTTGGCCTGCGTGCTCACCAGACTCAGTCTTTGGCCGTTCCAAGGCGGGACGGGCGTGTTCATTTCGAAGATTCGGCCCAGCCGGGCGTTCTGATCGCCGCGCGCGGCGCGGCGTCGGGCGAGATGCCTGAACTGAAGCATCAACGCATGCAAATTCACCACAGTGCTTCCGTCGAACAGACTGACGACGGCCGCGTCGCGCACAATCCGCTGAAATGTCCCCCATTCGTGCTCTTCGCGCATGTAATAGCGGGCGCCAAGCACGACCGAAAGGCTTTGGATCATCGCCTCAATTGTGGTTGGAACGAAGTATTTGACGATCGACGCCCAGAGGCTCGATTGTTCCGGCACAACGTGAAACGATCTCAGTCCGGAGGTCGTCATGCAGTCGCAAATGAGGAGATCGAGAAACGCATCGGAAAGCACCGCGGCGGCGTGCGGAAGGTCAATGACGAACTCGCCATACAGCTTGCGATCCAGCGCAAAACTTAGTGTGGTTCGCAATGCGGTGTCCCCGGCGCCGAGCGAGATGGCCGCGCACAAAGCTCGTGTGAGCTGGAATCCTCTCAGCGCAAGCTGAAGCCCTTCTCCTTTTCCACCCAGCAAACTTCGTGCCGGAACTGGGCAATCTTCAAAGTTGATGCCGCTGATGTCCGAGCCGCGCATGCCATGTGTGAGAATCTTCGGCGAATTCGAGTAGCGCTTGGGGTCGAGTTCCTGTTTGTCCAGCATGAACAACGACAGGCCGCGCGGCCCGGCCGAGGGGTCCGTGGCCGCCAGCACGAAACAGAGGCCGCCGACCGTCGCCCGGTTTATGGGCCATTTCTCGCCCGTGATTTCAAATCCGTCCGAGACTTGCCGCGCGACGGTGTCGCCGGCGGCGAGATCGGCGCCATGGCGCCTTTCCGAATAGGCAAGACACATCGCGCCCTGCCGCTCCAGGATATATTTGGCCAGCCATCGCTTTTGCTCATCCGTGCCGCCGATCCAGGTCAGAAACGACCAGAACAACGTGGAAAAGGCGACCGCGCTTGACGCGTCCCGGCGCGAAAGCACGCGGATCACCTCCCCCAATTCGGAGAAGGAGCGAAACGACCCTCCCAGTTCCTCCGGAACATAGTGGCGAGCCACATGGTGATCGTACAGCCAGCGAATGGCCTCTTCGGGAAACCGTTCGGTCTCGTCAATCTCCTGCGAATAAGCAAACGACAAGGGATTCCCGGGATTCTTGGGATCGCCCAACTCGGCCTCCAAGGCCTCGGTCAGCCCTGTGTTCGGAAGAGTGGCGGCATGCACGGGCATGTTCGAGACCTTGAAAATTACGATAGCGGGCCGTCGTTCAGCACGAACAAGATCTCGAGACTGCCATCCACGAGTGCGGCGCGGCACGCCCGGCGCTGTATCTTGCCGCTTGAAGTCTTTGGAATGGTTCCCCGCCTGACCAGGGCGACCGCGTGCGCGCGAACATCGAACTCCAAGGAAATCCGCTCACGAATTCTGGCCGTCACGTCCTCGAAGTCGAGAACTCGAGGGATGCTCTTTTCGGTTCAGCTCCTGGACGACGCCGAGGCGCTCTTCTCCGTCGATGGTCAATGGAAAAGCCGCGCTTTCCCCGTTCTCAACCGCCGGGTGGCACTTTTGCGACACCCACTCGATGTCCTGAGGCGCAAAGTTCGCGCCGCGGATGATAATCATGTCCTTGAGCCGGCCTGAGATAAAGAGCCCGCCATCCTTCAAAAACCCGAGATCCCCCGTTCGCAGCCAAGGGCCTTCTCCGGTGTCGCTCAAATAGGCGCCGAATGTCTCCCGAGACTTGTCCGGCTGGTTCCAATATCCGCTCGCCACCCCGGGAGACGAAACCCAGATTTCTCCAATCTCGTCCGCGCGGCGCCTGGTGAGATTCTCCGGATTGACGATCGCGACTTTCGTGTCGACCACCAGTTCGCCACAACTGACGACCTTGCGGCCAGCGCCGCCGGTTCCGATCGGAGCCACGCGTCCGTCGGCGGCCGCCTCCGCATCGAGCTCCAGAACCCGCGCGCCGGAATTCAGCCGCGCGGACGAGACGAGCAACGTCGCCTCGGCAAGCCCATAGGCCGGCGCGGAGGCGGCCCTACGAAAACCGTACGGCTCAAACGTCTCGATGAACTTTTCCAACACTTCCGGATTGATCGGCTCGGCGGCGTTTCCCGCCGCTTTCCAGCTCGCGAGGTTCAAGCGGGTCCGCTCCTCGGCGCTTATCCGACGAATGCAATGCTCATAGGCGAAGTTCGGGGCCTGAGAATGCGTGCCTCCATACCTCGTGATCGCCCCGAGCCAGTGTGCGGGGCGTTTCAGGAACGACAAGGGCGACATGAAATAACAGGGATCGCCGCTGAAGAGCGGCTGGAGCAAGCCTTGCACCAGGCCATAGTCGTGAAAATGAGGCATCCACGTCACGGTCACGCCGTCGCCGTAGCCGCACGACGTATGCAAGACGCCCAGATGATGCATCAAGCTCCGATGCGAAATCACCACGCCGGACGGCGCGCTCGTGGACCCGGACGTGTACTGAAAATAGGCTGGCGCGGCGACGTCAATGGGCTCGTCGCCCAGGTCGCTGTCGCCCTCCTCGAGCTCGTCGGTGACAATCCATGGCGTGCCTTCAAAATCCCAAAGGCTCATGCCGCTGGCCGACGCCAAATTGAAGATCTTCCGGCTGGTCAGGACGAAAGCGGCGTCAGCATCCTTGGCGACCGCCCTCAATCGGGGCATGGTGCGAAGAAGATTCCAGGTTTCGGGCGCCGGCACGGGAATCGCCACCACATTCCGGCACAGACAGGCCAAAAAGGCGGCCATGAAATCAGGGCCCTGCGGATAGACCAGCAGGGCTCGTTTGCCCGTCGCTCCGATCTTCCTGATGTGCGCGCCAACCTTGGCGACTTCGCGATAAAGGTCCGAATAATCCCACTCGCTGCGAACGTCAGCTCCAAGAAGAAAAGTGTAACAGGGGTCGTTTTCCCGCCGCTGAACTCTTTGATTTAGCAGATCCCGCATCGTGCGATGACTTTCATTCATTCCGCGAACCCAAGATGGCGGCTGTTAACATGGACCATCGTCAGCGGAGCTGACACCGCCCCTACGTTGCCCTTGCCGATGTGGCTCCGTGGGCCTAAAAGGTAATAAGCAACATCAGCACGGACTATGCAACGAGATTTTGTTCATACGACCACATCAACCTCTCGGGGGCTTTAAGATTTATTCGATATTGAGAAGATTTGTGTAAATTCGTGACAATTGAGTGACAAGGCTTTGGAGTGTAACTCGTGAAGATTCGACTCCCGCGGATGCAACCAGCCTTTTCGGGAACGGGCCATCTGGTCGCCTGGATTGTGGCGCTGGCCCTGATCTTGCTGTCGCCAATCTTGACTACGCTCTTCGTGAGCCCGGAAACGCGATACCTCGTGATGTCAAAGCGGGTTGGACCCTCAGACTGGCACATGAAGCAAATCCTTAAGGACACGGAGCCGCTGGATATCCTGTTCATTGGCAATTCGAGAATGGTCTCCGCGATTGACCACCACACCCTTTTGGGTGAAGTGCATATGCGAAACGCGCCGGTGAAGTCTGAAACAATCGGCGCAAATTTTAATGGCTACGATTTGACTTATACTTTCCTGGAGGATTTCTTTGCTCATCGTCGCGCGCGATTGGTGGTGATCAACTATCCGGATTTTCCTCAAGTGGATGACAATCCGGGGGAGAAATACATTCGCCGGCTGGGACAGCCGGATCCGGGGCTCGATGTCAAAAACTTCGCTCTGGCCGTCACGAATTACGCGGAGATGGCGCTGATAGGACCGCGGCTCGTTCTGGCTTCCCTCATTCATCCGGGATCGCTGACGCGCAAAGGCTACCGAACGATGGAGGATTTTCCTGACTTTGCGCAAACACGAGGAACGGATGCGCCCGATGAGGGGTACCAGGAGAGCAAAAGCTCCCCTCGGGCCGCCTTTGTCCGCTACGACTTTCCCGATAGCCCGCAACCCGCGGTGACCCTGCGCCCAGGCGCGGCGCTTCCGGCGGGAATGGTTTTGACGGATCAGCCGCTGACGCCGATTGAATTGACGTATCTTCCCGCAATCAAGCGCTTGTGTGAAGACCACGGCGCGTCCCTTGCAATCATGATGCTGCCGATCGCCGACAGCCCGGGGCCGATCGAGGTCTCGCGCCAAATCCTTGCGCTCGGAATTCCCATCGTGGCCTCATCGCTCAAATCGATGTTCGGAGATATCCCGACTGATCAAATAAAAGAGAATTACTCCACCCGCATACATTTCAACTCCAATGGAGCGCGTCGTGCAGCGCAGGTCTTTGGCCCCTCGCTCCAAGCGTTGCTTCAGCAAACACGAGGCTAGCAAATGCGGTCTTTCCTCCTGACTCTGTTCTGTATCCTGGCGTTTTTGTCAGTCAGCCTGTTTGCCCACATTTCTTCGCTTAATATGGACGCTGGTTTCTTGTACGCGCAGTTTTGACATGTCGGATATCCTTTTCTCAAGGACCGCGCTCGTTGCGCTCTGCTATTTTGGGCTGGCGACGGCCGTGGCGCGCCTGATGCAAGTCGGCGCAAGACGCAGCGTTCTTTTCGCCCTTATTAACATCACGGCCGTGTGGCTGATATTCTTCACCGGGACGCAATCTGGCGCGCGGTCGATGTTGCTCTACGTTCTTTTCTTGTCGGTGTTTTGGGTGCTGCTTCGCGTAGCCCAAACGAGATCCCGGCATCTCTTCCTCCTCGGGTTCGTGCCCCCGATTGCATGGCTGATCTTTGCCAAGACGACCGGTCTCCTGTTCTTCGTTGGGCTCTCTTACATGCTGTTTCGTTGCGCCCATGTGGAATGGGAGCTAAGCAAACGAAAAATCAAGATGATGCCGTTTGCGGATTATATCGCGCATTGCTTCTTCACTCCGACGTTCCTCATCGGTCCAATTTCTCCGTATAGTTACTTCGAGAGCTCTTTTAATGCTGGCAGCGATTACAAAAAAGAAAAAGCGACCGACTGCCTGCTGCGAATCCTGAAGGGTGCAGCAAAAATTGTCGTTATTTCCGGTGTATTTTTGCAGCTTAGCCCAGATGCCCTTATTGTTGATTACAGAACTCACGAGTTATATGAGGTCTTTATCGCCATAGTCGGCTTTTATATTTACATGTACGCCAACTTCTCCGGCCTAAACGATGTTTCGATCGGCGCAGCTGGCCTCATGGGAATTGCCGTCAAGGAGAATTTCAACCGCCCGTATTTTTCGCAAAGCATCACCGAAATGTATACGCGTTGGCATATGACCCTGTCCGAATGGATGAGGGATATCATCTTCTTCCCACTGGCTGCTTATCTGATGCGCCGCGCAACATGGCTGACGCGCTATCAGTCTTCGGCGGTTGCGACGATGACGGTCTTCATCCTTTTCGGCCTCTGGCACAGCGGCGCCAGCCTCGGCTGGCAATATTGGCTCATGGGGTTCCTCCTGGGCGCCGCCGTCGTCGTCGAATTCTATCTCGGGCAATGGGCGAGGCAATGGTCGGGGAGCGAGCGTTTCTTTCCTCCACCGATCGTCGCGAAGACGGCCCGCATGCTCTACGCAAATCTCTATTTCGCGATGGCCGCCTCGCTCATGTCGATCAACTGGCAGCAGCGCGGCGTCAGCCCCGGCGACTGGATCCGAGGGATCAGCCGGTTTTTGTAAATCCGGTCGCGTGACAGGGTCGGAGGCTAGGTCCTCAACCCCGGCGGTCGGCGTTCGGCGGCGCGCGCCGATCTCTGGCGCGCATCTGCGCCTGGGCGAGAACCGGCGCACCGCGGTCATCCTCCTGGTTTCGATCATCTTGTAGGTGTATGCTGACGAAACGCGGCGGCGGCGAGCGTTGTTCGCGAATCTGCCGTTGTTCGGCAGATGTGGCGTTACAGGAACTTCTAAAGAAGGAGAGGTCGCCGATAGAGGCGACCTGAACAAGCGAGGGAGAAAACGAACATGCGTTTGGCTCATTTTCTGCTTACCGGTGTCGCTGCGGCTGGGCTAGCGATCGCCGCGGCGCCGGCGTCGGCCGATCCGATCGGCAAGGGGCTCGTTATGTACATGCAGATGGGCGGCAACCCCGGCGACGGCGCGACGCTCGCCCGGCAGACCGGCGCGAAAGAGGCGGCCGAAGCGCTGGGCGTCACCCTCAAGTCGCAGTTCTCCGCCTGGGCGCCCGAAACGATGATCAACCAGTTCAAGGAAGCGATGGCGGCCAGGCCCAACTGCATCGAGATCATGGGCCATCCGGGCGCGACGGCCTTCCATGACCTCGTCAAGCAGGCCGTCGATGAAGGCATCGTCGTCACCTCCGGCAATTCGCCGCTGACCCAACTGCAGAACGAATTCGGCCCGAAGGGTTTCGGCTATGCCGGCGTCGACCTCTACGCCGGAGGCGCGCTGACCGCCAACGCCATGATCGCGCAAGGCCTGAAGGCCGGTGACGAGGCGATGGTCTATGGCGTCTTCAGCCAGGCCGAGCGCGGACAGTCCGAGAAAGGCCTCGCCGACACGCTCGAAAAGGCCGGCCTCAAGGTCGACCGGCTCGAGATCACCCAGGAAGTCAACAGCGACACGTCCCTCGGCGTGCCCGTGCTTGTCGCCTACATCCAGGCCCACCCGCATCTCAGGGCGATCGGCACGCAGCATGGCGGCGTCACCGGCATCATGGACGAAGTTCTGAACAAGGCCGGCAAGAAGCCGGGCGACATCATCGTGGGCGGCATCGATCTCGCGCCTTCGACGATCGGCGGCCTCAAGTCAGGCGCCGTCAGCGCGACGCTCGACCAGTTGCTCTACATGCAGGGCTTCATGCCCGTCGTGCAATGCGTGATGAGCGCGAAATACAAGATGCCAGGCCTCAATCTCAACACCGGCGCGGGCGTCGTCACGCCGAAGACGATCAACTCCCTGACCAAGCTGATCGACGCCGGAATCCGCTGACGCGAATTCGTGCCTGACAATCCCGAAAACCGGGTCGCGGACGCCCGTAGGCATCCGCGACCCCAGCGAGGGTCGTCTCGCCGCGAGACGAACGCGCCGCGAGCGCGTCGCCACGTGTTCATCCAGAAACCGGAGCACGCAAGCGCTCATGTTTAGCCTAGGCGTCGATTTCGGCACCAACTCGGTGCGCGCGCTGGTCGTCCGCTGTTCTGACGGCGCCGAATACGGCAGTCGGGTGGTCGATTATCCTTCCGGCGCGCAGGGCGTTCTGCTCGATCCGAAAGACGGCCTGCTGGCCCGCCAGCATCCCGGCGACTATCTGTTCGGTCTCGAGAAGAGCATCGCTGGGGCGCTCGCCGCGGCCGGGAGCAAGCCGGATTTCGACAGGTCGAAGGTGGTCGGGATCGGCGTGGACTCGACGGGGTCAAGCCCGATTCCGGTCGACGACAAGAACCAGCCGCTGGCGTCGAGCGCCAAATGGAAAGACGACCTCAACGCGCAATGCTGGCTGTGGAAGGATCACACCAGCTGGCGCGAGGCCGGCAAGATCACCGAGCTCAGCGCGGCAATCCGGCCGCAGTACATCGCCAAGTGCGGCGGAATCTATTCCTCGGAATGGTTCTGGGCCAAGCTCTGGCATTGCCTGAATGTCGCTCCGGGGACCTTCGAGGCGGCCTTCTCCTGGGTTGAGCTTGCCGACTGGATTCCCTCCGTTCTCGCCGGAATCGCCGATCCGAGGTTGGTCAAGCGTGGCGTCTGCGCTGCCGGCCACAAGGCCCTATATTCCGACGAGTGGGGCGGCCTGCCGGACAAGGAATTTCTGACCGCGCTCGACCCGCGCCTCGCCGGACTTCGTGATCGGCTCTACGAAAAGGCTTATGACGCGAGCGAGCCCGCGGGGTCGCTTTGCGCCGACTGGGCGGCGAGGCTCGGGCTGCGCGCAGGCATTCCGATCGCGATCGGAGAATTCGACGTCCACTATGGCGCGATCGGCTGCGGCGTGCGCGAGGGAACGCTGGTCAAGGTCATCGGCACCTCGACCTGCGACTGCGCGGTCGTTTCGGCCGAGAGCGCGGTTGCCGACATTCCCGGCATCTGCGGCATCGTCAAGGGCGCGATTCTGCCCGGCTTCTTCGGCATCGAGGCCGGCCAATCGGCGGTCGGCGACATCTTCAAATGGTGGGTCGAGGGTGTCCTTGGCGGCGACGCGGCGCTGCATGCCGAGCTCACCGCGGAGGCCGCGAAGCAGCGTCCCGGTCAAGCCGGTCTTCTCGCGCTCGACTGGAACAACGGCAATAGGACCATTCTCGTCGACCAGCGGCTCACAGGTCTCTTGCTCGGTCAGGACCTCTTTACGACGCGGGCGGATGTCTATCGCGCCTTGATCGAGGCGACGGCGTTTGGCGCGCGCGCGATCATCGAGCGTCTCCAGCAATATGGCGTGCGAACGGACCAGGTTGTTTGTACCGGCGGCATTGCCGAGAAGAATCACCTCCTTATGCAGATCTATGCCGATGTGACCGGGTGCGTGATGGAGGTCGCCGGTTCGAGTCAGACCTGCGCCCTCGGTTCTGCGATCGCCGCATCCGTGCTGGCCGGCGCGCATTCCGACTTCGCGAGCGCCGAAGCGGCGATGACGTCGCTGAAGCCGGAATCATTCAAGCCGAACGCCGAGCATCGCGCGGTCTATGACGAGCTCTACGCGCTCTACCGCGAGCTGCACGACAGCTTCGGCGGACTGACCAAATCGGCCGACCTGTCGCAGGTCATGAAGAAACTCCTGGACATCAAATATGCACAGCGAGCATGAATTGAGGCGACCCATGACCGATCTCGCTGCGCCTGACATCTGGCTCGTTTGCGGCTCTCAACATCTTTATGGTCCCGGTCCGCTTGAACAGGTCGCGGCTCACGCGCGGGAAATCGCAGGCGCGCTCGCGGATTCCTCCAAGCTTCCGCTCAAGACCAAATTCAAGGCGCTGCTGACGGCGCCGGACGAGATCGCCAAGCTTTGCCTTGAGGCGAACTCCGATCCGGACTGCGCCGGCCTCATCCTTTGGATGCACACCTTCTCGCCCTCGAAAATGTGGGTGCGTGGGCTGAACGCGCTTCGAAAGCCGTTCGTGCATCTCCATACCCAGTTCAATCGCGACCTGCCCTGGGACGCGATTGACATGGACTTCATGAACCTGAACCAGTCGGCGCACGGCGACAGGGAGGCCGGCTTCATCCACACGCGCATGCGTCTCGCGCGCAAGGTCGTCGTCGGCCATTGGTCCGATCCGGAGGTGCAGGACCGCATCGGCGCCTGGATGCGCGCGGCGCGGGCCTGGCACGACTGGCAGGGCGCGAAATTCTGCCGCTTCGGCGACAACATGCGCCAGGTCGCGGTCACCGAGGGCGACAAGGTCGCGACGGAAATGAAGTTCGGCTTCGCGACCAACGGCTATGGGGTCGGCGATCTCGTCGCCAAGGTGGATGCGGTTTCCGACGCCAAGGCGAAGGCGCTGGCCGGCGAGTATGAGGAACGGTACGCGGTCGCGCCGGAACTGCGCAAGTCCGGCGCCCGGCACGACTCGCTCCTCTACGGCGCGCGGCTTGAACTCGGCCTGCGCGCCTTCCTCGAGGAAGGCGGCTTCAAGGGCTTTACGACCACGTTCGAGGACTTGCATGGGCTGAGGCAGTTGCCTGGCCTCGCCCCACAGCGGCTGATGGCCGATGGCTATGGCTTTGCGGGAGAGGGCGACTGGAAGACCGCCGCGCTGGTGCGCGCGATGAAGGTCATGGGCGAGGGCCTTGAGGGCGGAACTTCGTTCATGGAGGACTATACTTATCATCTGGCGCCGGGCGGCCATCAGGTTCTCGGCGCGCATATGCTGGAAATCTGCCCGACGATTGCAGCGGGCAAGCCCTCGCTCGAGATTCATCCGCTTTCGATCGGCGGCAAGGAGGACCCAGTCCGCCTGGTGTTCGATGCGGCGAAGGGCCCGGCGCTCAACGCGAGCCTCATCGACCTTGGTTCCCGCTTCCGCCTCATCGTGAACGAAGTGACCGCGGTGGACCACCCCGCTTTGCCGAAACTGCCGGTCGCCCGCGCGGTGTGGGAGTGCAAACCGGACTTCAAGACAGCGTGCGCGGCCTGGATTCTGGCCGGCGGCGCGCATCATACCGGCTACAGCTACAGTGTGACCCGCGAGATGCTCGAGGACTTCGCCACCATCGCCGGAATTGAGATGGCGGCGATCGGCCCGGAAACCAATCTGACAAATTTCAAGCAGGACCTGCGCAACAACGACGTCTACTATTACCTCGCGCACGGGTTTCGGGCCTGAGCCGGAACGAGGCGATGTTCAAAGACCTCAAGCGCGAAGCCTATGAAGCCAACGTCGCCCTGCCGCGGCACGGCCTCATCAATCTGACCTTCGGCAACGCGAGCGCGATCGACCGCGCGCGAGCCGTGTTCGCGATCAAGCCGAGCGGGATCGATTATTCTGCGCTTGCGCCTGACGACATGGTCGTCATCGACCTTGAGGGGCAAAGGATCGACGGCCGGCTCAACCCGTCATCGGACACGCCGACCCATCGCAGGCTGTTCCTGGCCTTTCCGAACATTGGCGGCGTCGTGCATACGCACTCATCTTACGCGACGGCCTTCGCTCAGGCAGGCCGGTCGATCCCGATCTTCGGCACGACCCATGCCGACTATTTCAACGGCGAGGTCCCGGTCACCCGCAAGATGAGGCCAAGCGAGATCGCCACGGACTACGAGTGGGAGACGGGCAACGTCATTGTGGAGACGATGCGCAACCGCGATCCGGCCGACTTTCCCGGCATTCTCGTCAACCGGCATGCGCCGTTCACCTGGGGGTCGAGCGTGGCCAAGGCGGTGGAGAACGCGGTCGCTCTCGAGTGCGTCGCGCAGATGGCGCTGATGTCCCTCCAACTCGAGCCGAATCTCGCGCCGATCGAGGAGGAGCTCCTGAACAAGCACTTCAAGCGCAAGCATGGGGCCGGGGCGTATTACGGACAGACCTCCGTGCGTTGAGGGCCGAGGCTTCTGGCGCCCGCGGCAGCGAAGCAATCCGCTTGAGCGTCTCTCAAGCCAGCGGCCCCGCCTTGAGGCGCGTCAGATCGAAAGCCAGCACGTCGCGCAACAGATCGAGAAACGCATCCGCCGCATTGTCCGCGCAGGCTTCGCCCTTCTCAGGCGTCGCCTTGGAAGCATCGCCGGCGGTCCCCAGCGGATGCAGATCGCTCGCCATCCAGCCGAAGCCGATCGGCTGGGTGACGCGAAGCTGGCGGAATTCCTGCTCGATTCCGACCGCCGCGCTGACGAAGTTCTGCGCTTCTTTCATGCGCACGGTGTTTGGCCTGAAGGCGAGCATGAGCGAAGTCTCCGCCTCGCCTCCATGGATGCCGTGCGCGCGCTCTTGCGCCGAGAACAAGTCTGCCGGATAGCCAAGCCGGTGCCAGGCGGCATGGACCGCGAGCATGCGGCAGCGGACGCGCAGCTCTCTCACGACTGAATCGATCACCGCAACGTTTCCGCCATGCGAATTCATGAAGATGAGCTTGCGGCACCCGGTGCGCGCGACGCTCTCGCCGATTTCAGTCCACGCCCGGACGAGCGTCTCGTTCGAGAACGTGAGCGTGCCGGGATATTCAATGTGCTCGTTGGACTTGCCGATCGCCTGCATGGGCAGGATCAAGACCGGCATCTCGTCGGGAATGCGCTGAACCGCTCTTGCGAAATAGCCCTCGTTGATGAACATGTCGACGCCGACCGGCAGGTGCGGCCCGTGCTGCTCGATCGCCGCGACCGGCAGAACGGCGACGACTTTGCTCATCTCGGCGGCGGCGAAATCCCGCCAGCTCATCTCGGCCCAAAACTTGGTTGGCAGCATTGCGGATCTCCCGGCTTTCAAGGTTCTCGGGCGGCGACCGCCTCAAGCTCGACCTTGAACTCGGGCCGGGCGAAACCCTGGACGACCATCAAAGTCGACGCCGGCGGCGGATTGCCCACGAATTCGTCACGCACCTTCATGTAGCCGGCCAAATGTTGGGCCGAGGCGACATAGGCGTTGAGGCGGACCAGATCGGCGAGCGACATGGACGCTTCGCCAAGGATTGCGTCGATGGCGCGAAAGCAAAGGCGCGTCTGAGATTCCACGTCGTCGGGAATGGCGCCGTCAGGGTCAATTCCCAATTGGCCGGAGCAAAACACGATGCGGGCCCCGGGCTTGACTTCCAGCCCATGCGCGTAGTTTGCAAAAGGCGGATGGATCGCGTTCGGGTTCAATCTGCGCATCTGCTATGGTCTCCGGCCCGCCGGTCAACGCGTGCGTCGCCTCGCCGTTGGCGCGCAAGTTGCAAGCGTCGATATTGCAATTCGAGAGGGGAGCAAACAATGAAGTTCGTTGGCACGATCCTGTCGCTCGGAATTTGTCTGGCGGGGCCGGCCGCCCTCGCGGCCGACAAGGTTTCATTCGGCACCAATTGGCTCGCCGAGGCCGAGCACGGCGGATATTACCAGGCGGTCGCCGACGGCACTTACGCCAAATACGGCCTCGACGTCACGATCGTGCAGGGAGGCCCGCAGGCCAACAACGAGCTCTTGCTGGCTGCCGGACGGTTAGACTTCTACATGGGCGGCAATCTGTCTGCTGGCCTTCGATGCGGTCGCCCGCGACGTCCCGATCGTCGTCGTGGCCGCGGATTTCCAAAAGGATCCGCAGATTTTCATGTCGCACCCAGGCGTCGGACTCGACAAATGGGCGGACCTGCCGAAGGCGACGACGGCTTTCGTCGGCAAGGAGGGGCTGGTCACCTTCTATCAGTGGATGAGGTCGGCGTATGGATTCAAGGAGGAGATCGTCAAGCCCTACACATTCAACCCTGGGCCATTCATCGCCGACACCCATTCGATTCAGCAAGGCTATGTCACCTCCGAGCCGCTCGCCGTCGAGCGCGAAGGTCACTTCAAGCCCAACATCTTCCTGCTCGGCGATAACGGATGGGGGACCTACGCCACGACGATCGAAACGCGCGCCGATCTGGTCAAGGACCATCCGGACGTCGTCCAGCGCTTCGTCGACGCGTCCGCGATCGGCTGGTACAACTATCTTTACGGCGACAATTCCAAAGCGAACGCGATGATCAAGAAGGACAATCCGGACATGACGGATGAGCAGATCGCCTTCTCGATCGGCAAAATCAAGGAATATGGTCTGGTCGATTCCGGCGACACGGCGAAACTGGGAATCGGCGCGATGACCGACGAGCGGATCAAGAATTTCTACGACGCCATGGTCAAGGCGGGGGTCGAGAAGGCCGGTCTCGATTACAAGAAGGCCTATACGCTGCAGTTCGTGAACAAGGGCGTGGGCCTCGATCTGCATCCGAAATGACGGGCGCTGAAGTCTCGCCATGAACGACTGGCAGGATACGCGCGCGGAGGCTTGGCCGCGCCGGAGCGGAAGTCAATCGGCGACGGCCGCGCCTTTCACCTTGCCCGGCGCCAGCCGCTACGCGTTGAAACAGGCGCGCGTGCTTGGCCGTGCGTTGCCCGAACCTCTAGGCCCGCTTGACTTTGACGGCTTCGCGATCGTCGACGTGCTCGTCGATGAAGGCGCGATCGCCAGGATCGCCCCCGCCGGCGCCGTCGATTTCGGCGACATGGCCGAAGTCGCGATGTCCGGGCGTATCGCGCTGCCGCTGTTCGTCGACGTCCACACGCATATCGACAAAGGGCATATCTGGCGGCGCAAGCGCAATCCGCTCGGCGATTTCAAGAGCGCGCTTACGGCGACGATCGAGGACCGCGCCGCCAACTGGACCGCCGCCGACGTCGCCCAACGCATGGAGTTCGGCCTGCGCTCGGCCTATGCGTATGGGACGACCGCCCTGCGCACGCACATCGACAGCGTCGGCGCGCAAACGCGCATCAGCTGGCCAGTTCTCGCGGAAGCGCGCGAACGCTGGCGCGGCAGGATCGAGCTCCAGGCTTCGCCTCTTTTCAGCATCGAGTTTGCGCTGGACGCGACTCACATGGCCGATGTCGAGGCGATGCTTGACGCCCATGGAACGGGAATCCTCGGCGCGGTGACTTACATGGTCCCGCGCTTGCGTGAGGGCCTCGAAGTTCTGTTTGACCTCGCGCAGCGCAAGGGCTGGGAGCTCGACTTCCACGTCGACGAAAGCGCCGATCCGGCCGCTCGGTCGCTCAAGGTCATCGCCGACATGGCGATCGAACGCCGCTTTCAGCGCCGCATTCTGGTCGGCCACTGCTGCTCGCTCGCGCTTCAGGAGGACGGCGAACGGCGAAAGACCATAGACGCGGTCGCGCGCGCTGGCTTAAGCGTCGTCAGCTTGCCAATGTGCAACATGTTCCTTCAGGATCGTGAGGCCGGCCGCACACCCCGCTGGCGCGGCGTCACTGCGCTGCATGAGCTCAAGGCAGCCGGCGTCAAAGTGATGATCGCCAGCGACAACACGCGTGATCCGTTCTACGCCTATGGCGATCTCGACATGATGGAGACCTGGCGCGAAGGCGTGCGCATCCTGCACCTGGACTATCCATTCGCCGATTGGGCGCCGGCAGTCTCGGCTGTCCCGGGTCAGGCGATGGGGCTCGACGCCGGGGTTCTGCGCCCCGGTGGGCGCGCCGACATGATTCTCACGCGAGCGCGCGACTTTCCGGAGCTTCTGGCCCGTCCGCAATCCGATCGCATCGTCGTCAGAAACGGTGAAGCGTCGAACGCCAAGCCGCCCGACTATGCGGAGCTCGACGCGCTCGAGGGCCTCGCGCCATGAGCCGCGCTTACGACATCGCGGCGCTGTGCGCCGAGCTCGGCCCGATCAAGTGGGAAGACAATCCGATCCTGGTCAAACAGAAGAGCCGCGACTTCTATTGGTATTCCCCGGTGCTGAAGCGCGAGCTCGAAACGGTGACCGCCGACGTAGTCGTCTCCCCGAAGAGCGAGGCCGAAGTGCGAACCGTCCTTGCGACGGCCTATAAGCTCGGGATCCCGGTCACCCCGCGCGGCGCAGGGACCGGCAACTACGGCCAGGCGATGCCGCTCATGGGCGGCGTGCTCATGAATCTCGCCGAGATGAACAAGATCCGCTCGATCGAGTGGGGGCGCGTTGTCTGCGAGCCCGGCGCGCTCCTCATCGACGTCGATAAGGCGGCCGCGGCTTCTGGCCAGGAATTGCGGATGTTCCCCTCCACCCGCGGGACCGCCTCGGTCGCGGGCTTCATCGCCGGCGGGTCCGGCGGCGTCGGCTCGATCATCTGGGGCGGCCTGCGCGATTTCGGCAACGTGCTGCGCCTGCGCGTCATGACGCTTGAAGAGGAGCCGCGGTCGCTTGAGTTGACTGGCGAGGATCTGCACAAGGCGGTGCACGCCTATGGAACCAACGGCGTCATCGTCGAAGTCGAGGCGCCGCTCGCCGCGCGCTACGATTGGGCCGACGTGATCGTCGGATTCGACAGTTTCGACGCCGCGACCGCTTACGCTTTGGCGCTGGGCGAGCAGGATGGAATCCTGAAGAAGCTCATCACCGTTGTCGCGGGTCCCGCGCCGCACGACTATTTCCTGCGCCACCGCGCACTCATCCCTCAGAACGACAGCGTCGTCATCCTGATGATCGCCCCCCATGCGCTCGACGCCTTCCAGGCTTTCACCCGGCCCTATAAGGACGCGCGGATCCTGCTCGAACTCGAGCCGCGCCTCGCCCGAGGCGCTCGCCGGCCTGCCCCCGAACTACGAGCTGACGTGGAATCACACGACCCTTCGCGCGCTGCGGGTCGATCCGCGCATCACCTACCTGCAGGCGCGCTATCCGAGCGACGGTGCGCTCGAGGTGATCAAGCGGATCCACAACCGCTACGGAGATGAGGTCCGAGGGCATCTGGAGATCATTCGCTTCAACGGACGGATAGGTTTTGCCGGGCTTCCGCTGGTCAAGTTCACGAGCGAAGCGCGACTGAACGAAATCATCGCCGAGCACGAGGCGATGGGCGCGATGATCTTCAACCCGCACCGCTACACGCTCGAGGAAGGCGGCATGAAACAGACCGATGCTGTCCAGCTTGCGTTCAAGCGCGAAACCGACCCCAAGGGACTTCTCAATCCGGGCAAGATGATCGCCTGGGAGAACCCGGACTTCGATTTCTCCACGCGCCAGAACTTCCTCTTCCCAGGCCTCGAGGCGCGGGCGCGCGCGGCGCAGGGCTGAGCTTACATTGCGCGTCCTGGTGCTGTTCGCCCATCCCGTCGAGACGAGCTTCGCCGCCACCCTTCATACGAAGCTCGTCGAGGTCCTGCGCGCGAAGCGGCATAAGGTCGACGATTGCGATCTTTACGCCGAGGGCTTCGATCCGGTGATGTCGCGGCAGGAGCGGATCGACTACCACAATCTCGCCGTCAATCGCCGGAACGTCGCTCCCTACGTGGATCGGCTGCTGGCGGCGGACGCGCTCGTGTTCTCCTTCCCGGTCTGGAACATGGGATTTCCGGCGATGCTCAAGGGGTTCGTCGACAAGGTCTTTCTGCCAGGCGTCAGCTTCACTCTCAGCGAGGACGGCGCCTACAATCCCTGTCTTCACAACATCAAACGTCTGGGCGTTGTGTGCACCTATGGCGGCGCACGGTGGTTGACGTTCATGATGGGCGATCCTCCGCGCCGTTTTCTGACCCGCTCCATGCGCCGCATCTGCGCGCCGGGCGCGCGTTGCGACTATCTCGCCCATCACGACATGAACCACTCGACGCTGGAGCGGCGCGCGGCGTTCCTCAAGAAGGTCGAGGCGCGTTTCTCGACCTGGTGAACCGGAGGATCGTGGACGGAAGACCGAGCGACGCTATTCTGTTTCCTCGGACTCGTTGCCGTCGATCGCGCGCCGATGCTTGGTGAGCTCCGCGCCGACGAAATCCATGAAAGCGCGCACCCGGACGGAGCGGCGAAGATCCGAATGAGTCAACATCCATAAGCCCAGGTCGAGCTCCGGGAGGAGATCGCCGACGCGCGTCAAATCGAGATGGCAATCTCCAAGGAAGCATGGCAGCAACGTCGCTCCCAGACCCTGAAGCGCCATCTGCAGTCTACAATGGGCTGAGTTCGCCTTGGCGACCAGCCGTCCTGGACCAACCTTCGCCTCCATCCAGCGGCGCCCCGGAGCGGCTGCGAAACTGTCGCTAAATCCGATGAATCCAATCGAATTGGTCGCGGCTGAGCCAAGTTCCCCGATCAACTCGCGCCGGCAGTAGACCCCCCAACGCACGGTGCAAATTCTCCTTCCAACCAGCGACTCCGGGGGGTCGTTGGTCAAGCGTATCGCGATGTCGGCGTCGCGCCTCGACAGGTTGAGCGGCTGGCTGGACAGAATGAGTTCGACCACTATGCCCGGATTCTGCGCCTGAAACTGGGCGAGGACCTCCGGCATGAAGTGCTGGCCGATCGCTTCGGGGGTGGTCACGGACAACTCGCCAGTGGGCTTGACGTCGCGGCCGGCGACCCGGCGCTCGAATTCGAGCACCGACTCGGCCATCGTGCTCGCGAGCGCGATCATCTCTTCCCCGGCGGCCGTCGGTTCGTATCCGGCGCGGAAGCGGTCGAAGAGACGCGCGCCGACCGCGGACTCCACCGCCGCCAGGCGCCGAAACACCGTCGAATGATTGACGCCGAGAAGCTCGGCCGCCCCGACCAGCGAACGGGCTTCCGCGATGGACTTCACCAGTCGAAATTCGTCCCAGCTCAGCCCTGCGTTCATGGTTCCAACAATCGGTCGCCGCTCATCTTGGCCGACGCCATACGGGCAGGCTCAATCGCAAGTTCATTACCATGTTCCGAGACTCCGTGAGACGAGCGCGAAATTCCACAATCGTTCAGCGTCCGCGGGGCGCGGCCGCGCGGCGGAGCCGATCGTTGATCGCCGCCCCAAGCCCATGGGCGGGGATGGGGGCGACCGCGATCCGCGCCGCGCCTGCGGCGTCGAGCGCGCGCAGGTAGGAAAACAGATGCGATGCGGCCTCGACGAGGTCTCCCGAGGGAGAAAGATCGAGCCGCAAGCTTGGCGTCCCGCCCTTGAGCCTCCCGCCGAAATCGAGCGCGGCTTCCTCCGAAGATACGCTCACCGCGCCAAGCCGAAGCTCAGCCTCGGGGGCATAATGCGACGCCAATTGCCCAGGCGCATTGGGAGTGGTTCGCGTCACGCTCGGCGTGTCGACCGGCGCTCGAAGCGCGGACTCGATCTTTTCCCGCGTGAGTGCTCCCGGACGCAGCAATTGAGGCCTCTCGCCGAGACAGGAGACGATCGTCGACTCGAGGCCGTGGCGACATGGCCCGGCATCGAGGATGAAGTCGACCCGGCCGTCGAGATCGGCCGTGACATGCGCCGCGGTCGTCGGGCTCACGGCGCCGGAGCGGTTGGCGGATGGGGCGGCAAGCGGGACGCCGGCGGCTTCGATCAGCGCCCGCGCGGTGTCATGCGACGGCGAGCGAATCGCCACGCTGTCGAGGCCGGCGCGCGCAAGCAGGCTGATCCTCGAGGTCGGAGCGACGGGCAGGACAAGGGTGAGAGGCCCAGGCCAGAACGCGTTGGCCAGCGTCTCGGCCTCGGGGCCGAACAGGCCATGTTCGCGCGCCGCCTCGATGTCCAGGACATGGGCGATGAGCGGGTTGATCGCCGGCCGCTGCTTGGCGCCGTAGATCGCCGCAACCGCCTTATCCGACGTCGCGTCCGCCGCGAGACCATAGACCGTCTCGGTCGGCATGGCGACGAGCCCACCCGCGCGAAGGCATGCCGCCGCGGCGGCGATCGCCTCCGGGCTCGGCTTCACATGGCGGGTCGTCTTGAGGTCGAGCGCCATATCTCCTTGCTCGTCCGCGTTGCGCATCAACGCGACTGTACATAAGCTCATTTGCCCCTGTCGCAGCAACGCCGCAAAGCAAAAGCGGCCGCATCGAGAGGGGCGCGGATTCGTGACGCGGAGGAGTGCGGGAATGCCTTATCGTTCGCCGGTCGCCGACATCCTTTTCTCGCTGAGCGCGGTCGCCGACCTGCCAGGGATGATCGAGCAGGGGCTCGCCGGGGAGCTGGATTGGGAGGCGGTCAAGTCGGTCGTCACGGAAGCGGGGCGCTTCGCCACGGAAGAAATCGCGCCCTTGAACCGGCCGGGCGATCTTGCTGGCGCGACCTATGAAAACGGAGTTGTGACCACGGCGCCCGGATTCGCCGATGTCTACCGGCGCTGGGCCGAGGCGGGCTGGAACGGCGTCTCCGCCCCGGCCGAGTTCGGCGGCATGGGCCTGCCGCACCTCATCAATGTCGGGTGCACGGAAATCTGGAACGGCGCCTCGATGGCCTTCGCGCTCTGCCCGCTTTTGACCGAGGGCGCGATCGGGGCCTTGCAGGCGCACGGCTCGCGCGAGCTCACGGACATCTATCTCCCGCCGATGGTCAACGGGCGGTGGACGGGAACCATGAACCTCACCGAGCCCCAGGCAGGCTCCGACCTCAGCGCCGTGAGAACTCGGGCGGAGCGCGCCGAGGACGGATCCTATCGCCTGTTCGGCCAGAAGATCTTCATCACCTACGGCGAGCACGACATGGCCGAGAATATCGTCCACCTCGTTCTCGCCCGCCTGCCCGGCGCTCCGCCCGGCACGCGGGGCCTGTCTCTTTTCCTGGCGCCGAAATTTCTCGTCAACGCCGACGGCTCGCTTGGGCCCCGCAACGACCTGCGCTGCGCGGGGGTCGAGCACAAGCTCGGCATTCACGCGTCCCCGACTTGCGTGATGATCTATGGCGACAATGAGGGCGCCAAGGCGTGGCTGGTGGGAGAGGAGAATCGTGGCCTTAACGCCATGTTCGTGATGATGAACGCGGCGCGGCTGGCCGTCGGGACGCAGGGCGTGGCCATTGCCGACCGGGCCTATCAGCAGGCGCTGGCTTACGCTCGCGAACGCCGCCAGGGTCGCGGGTCAAAAGACGGCGATGGGATGCGCCCCATCATTGAGCGCCCCGACATCCAGCGCATGCTGATGACGATGAAGGCCAGTGTCCACGCCGCGCGCGGCGTCTGCCATTTGACAGGCGTTTCGCTCGACCTTGCCGACCACGCCTCGACCGAGGCCGAACGGACGGCCGCCGCCGACCGCGCCGCGTTGCTCACTCCCATCGCCAAGGCGTTCTCGACCGACGTCGGCGACGAGGCGACGTCGATCGGCGTCCAGGTCCACGGCGGCATGGGATATGTCGAGGAGACCGGCGCGGCGCAGCACATGCGCGATTCCCGTATCGCGGCGATCTACGAAGGCGCGAACGGCATCCATGCGATCGATCTCGTCCAGCGCAAGCTGCCATTGGCCGGCGGGGAGACCGTCGCCCATGAAATCGCCGGCATTCGCTCCGTCGCGGGCCATGTGTCCGCCCAACGAGGGGCGGGCTTCGGCGCGACCGGCGCGCGGCTCGCCGAGGCCGCCGATGCGCTCGAAGACTCGACGCGCACGATGCTCAAATGGCTCGCCAGCGATCAGAATTCCGCTCTGGCGGGCGCGTCGCAATATCTGCGCCTGTTCGGGCTGACGCTGGGCGGCGCCTGCCTGGCCAAGGCCGGTCTCGCGGCGCAGGCGCTGGCGGCGCAGGGCAATGAAACTGAACTCGGCCGCGTGGGCCTCGCCCGTTTCTTCGCCGAGAAAGTCGCGGTCGCGGCGCCCGGGCTCGCCCACGCCATCGCTTCGGGCGGCGCGGCGCTTAAGCCCTATGAGGCCATCCTGGCGGAGAGCGCATGAGCCAAGACAGCGTAAAAACCGGAGACATCGAGGTCGTCCGCGAGGGCGCGGTCCTGTCGGCGGCCTTCGCCAGGCCCCAGAAGAAGAACGCGATCACCGGCGCAATGTATGAAGCGCTGATCGAGGCGTTCGAAACGGCGGCGCGCGACCCCGAGATCGGCGCTCTCGTCATCAGCGGCAAGGGCGGCGTGTTCACCGCCGGAAACGACATCGGCGATTTTCTCGCCGTCGGGTTGCGCGAGTCGGGCGATTTTCCCGCATGGCGGTTCGTCAGCACCGTCGCCGAGTTCGAAAAGCCATTGATCGCGGCGGTCGACGGCCTGGCGGTCGGCGTCGGCACGACGCTCTGCCTGCATTGCGATCTCGTCTACGCCAGCCCGCAAGCGCGCTTCCAGACGCCGTTCGTCGATCTGGGCCTGGTGCCCGAGGCCGGCTCCTCGTTGCTCGCGCCGCAGCGGTTCGGGCGCGCCAAAGCGTCCGAACTTCTTCTGCTCGCCGAGCCCTTCGGCGCCGAGGAGGCGCTGAGGCTCGGCCTCGTCAACGCCATCTTGCCGCAAAGCGAGGTTTTGCCGCACGCCATGCGCAAGGCGGCCGCGCTCGCGGCCAAGCCGCGGGCGGCGCTGCTCGCGACGCGACGCCTCATGCGCGGCGATCCGGAGGCGTTGAAAGCGCAGATGGCGGCGGAAAGGCACGCCTTCTCGGCCGCCCTCAAGTCACCCGAGGCGCACGCGGCCTTTCAGGCGTTTCTGGCGGGCGGGGAAGAAGTAGGCGCGGGTCGACTTACTCACCCGGTTCGACTCGCGGCGGACGTCGGCCCTCTCTGGAGGCGAAGGTCTGCAACGCGCCAAAAAGGCGACATCAAGTCGCTCCTTCGCTGAGGATCTTGGGAGAGGCGTTCCCTCCCTGCGATGTCGGCGCTTGCTCAATTGACGTCCAGGCATCCGCCAGAATTCTGGCGGCATGCCGGCCGTGGGAAATTTCGATTTCTCGTAGATTGAGTTTGGGTCGGATACGCCTCGCGGACATGAGGGCCGCGCGAGCAAGGACGGTTCGCCCTAGCGTCGCCTGCGTCGCCGCTTCGAGGATCAGCGGGAGGTGTAGGCGCGGATCGCGTCGGGCCGCGATACGCGCCTCTTCGAGCGCCTCTTCCACTCGGTTGGCCCGGAGAAGAAAAGCCCCCAATCCCCAACCCCAGAATCCCAACCGCCTGTCACGGGGGCTGAGCTTAATTCCGTGGCGCATGCGCGCGAACGCTTGGTCGGAATCCCCCAACATCGCGAGCGCTGCGCCGAGAGCCACCTGAGACTGCGCATTGCTTGGATCGATCTCGCAAGCTTGCCGCAGAATTTCTGCTCCCCGCTCGTGCTGTCCGAGGTCGGAGAGCGCACAGCCGGCATGACCCAAGACCTCGGAGCTGCCGGGATCGTCCGCAATCGCCATTTCGGCCGCCGCGAGCGCCTCTTCGATACGCTCCGCCGAACGCAAGAGAATGCCAGTGGTTTGTCCAATCGCCGAAAGAACGGCGAATACCGCACGCGCGAGGGCGAAGTTGCGGTCGATTTCAAGAGCCCTTCGCAGAAAGTTCAGCGCTTCCGTAATCGCCTGCTCATTCCACCCACGGCCCGCCATGGCGTCAATAGCCTGATGATAGCATCCCCAGGCGTCGACATTGTTCGAACGCTGGCGCCGAATCACGGCGACCTCCGCCCGGGTCAGCGCAGGCTCCAGTTCGATTATGATTTCGCGGGCAATGTCGTCCTGCAGCTCCAGAGTCTCGGCCCGCGCAGCCTCGAACTTGCTGGACCAGAGAATGCGGCCCGTCGCGGCTTCGACAAGCTGCGTCGAAACGCGGACTCGGTCACCTGCGCCTCGTAGGCTTCCCTCCAACACGTAGCGTACGCCCAGTTGCTGGGCGATAACGGACGTCGGCGTCTCAGGATTGCGGAAGACAAATGACGACGCCCTCGAAATCACGAAAAAACCTGGGACCCGCGCGAGCAGTGCGGTGACATCTTCTGCGAGCCCATTGGCCAGATACTCAAGTCCTCGATCTTCAGCGAGAACCGCGAAAGGTCGAACCGCGATTGACGGACGCGCGTGTGGATCGGAGGCGCTGATCGCCTCCTGAACGGCGCGAGCGCGTCTGCACGATCGTCGGATCGGAACAGAACCTGAAACGCACGCACGGGACGCGCAATGTTTTTCAGGGACAGTTCGCCAAGGTCCCGGAACTCCGCATTCAACCGATTGTTGACGGCGTCGTGAGCGATTGTGGAAACGACGATGCCGCCCGGTTCGGCAATACCTTCAAGCCGGCTCGCGATATTCACGCCGTCGCCGAAGATGTCGCTGTCTTCAATGATGACGTCGCCGACATTGATCCCGATACGGAACTCGAGACGCTTGTCCCGCGGGACAGAGATATTGCGCCCCCTGACGTCTCGCTGAACGTCCACCGCGCAGAGAGTGGCGTCCAGGACGCTTGTGAACTCGGCCAAGAACCCGTCCCCGGTCGTCTTGACGACACGTCCGCGATGCTCGGCGATCATGGGGTCGAGAATTTCCCGCCTGCAGGCCAGGAGGGCCGAAAGCGTACCCTCCTCGTCGGCGCCCATCAGACGGCTATATCCAACGACGTCGGCCGCAAGAATCGCGGCCAGTCGACGTTCGACCCGCTCCCTCGACATTTCGGCGTCCTCAGCAGCCGCGGCAGGTGAGGGCAGTTTAGGCTTGGGGACTTGAGGGTGTCCACCCTGGAAAGCGGTCAGTGGTCTAACCTATGATCCGCGCCGCTCGCGAGGACTTCGCCAAGCTCCGGCGTCGTCGGCGAGGGCAACGGGCCAGCCGGATCGACCCAGTCGACGGCGTCGACTTCGTCGCCCAGGCGCGGTTCGCCGCTCATCCACCTGCGACGAACGAGGCGACGGCGAAATGCGTCCGTATTCGGTCCCCTTCGCGGCAAATCGCCTCGGAATGGCGGTTAAAGCCGACGATTTCGCTTCAATTCCGACGTCTCCTCAAGGTCTCTGGCGAGAGCGGCGGCGAAAGTCTCGCCGGCCTCGACCCGCCGCCGGGCGGGCTGAAAGGCGAGCAGCGGCTCGCGCCCGGCGTATGATGAGGACTTGCCCTGCCGGAACACCGCCGCCGACACCGTGAGAATCGGACGCGTGGGAAACAGCTTGTCGTTCACGCGTGATCCCTTGCCCTTGAGCTCGCCGGTTTGGAACTCAAGCGTTCGCGGCTGGAGGCCTTGCTCGTCTACTCTCGATCGCGGCCCATCGGAAGAACCGCCTCGGTAAAATCGGAAAAGCGGATCATTGGGCAACAATTCGTTGCACAAAATCGGAAGCTTGGCTAAGCTTTTCTCATGAACAATCCGGCGCGACTGCATAGCCTCGACCCGCGTCCTCGCATCGTCCCGCCTCTCAACGCGACCCAGAGCAACGCGAAAATAACTTTGACGAAAATTCCTCGTAACCCATTGATAAGTCTACATTCGGACGAGAGAATCCAAGGAAATCCAAGGAAATCCAATAGGCTTTAACGGGGGTTTTCGCAGCCAACCGACCACGCGCCAAGAAAACCCAAATCGGATCTAACGTCTGACGCCGGGCCCGCCGCGAGACGGATGAGCGCAGCCAAGGGCGGCTTGCGCGCCGCCCTCGCGACCCTGCGAGCCACCCGCTCATTTGCCCCTTGCGCTCAGGCCATTGTTCTGCAAACGTTCCGGCAATCGACAAGCCTGGGCGGGGGCTGAGATGGTGGCGCGCGTATCGACTGTGGCGTTCGAGGGGGTCGAAGCTCGGCCGGTCGACGTCCAGGTGCAGATCGCCGCGGGCACGGTGGCGTTCACCATCGTCGGCCTCGGCGACAAGGCGGTGGCCGAGTCGCGCGAGCGGGTGCGCTCGGCGCTCATCGCCTCGGGCCTCGCGCTGCCGGCCAAGCGCATCACGGTGAACCTCGCTCCGGCCGATATGCCGAAGGAGGGCAGCCACTACGACCTCCCCATCGCGCTGGCGGTGATGGCGGCGATCGGCGCCATTCCTCCCGACGCGCTCGACGGCTTCGCGGTCATCGGGGAGCTTGCGCTGGACGGGGCGATCAGCGCCGTCGCGGGGGTCCTGCCCGCGGCGATCGCCGCCAACGCCGCTGGCAAGGGCTTGATCTGCCCCGCGCCCTGCGGCCCCGAGGCGGCATGGGCGTCGGCCGATCTCGACATTCTCGCGCCCCGCTCGCTGATCCAGCTTGCCAACCACTTCAAGGGCACGCAGGTGCTGTCGCGTCCGGAGCCGGCGCTGCGCGCCTCGGGAGGACCGCAGCCGGACCTGCGCGACATCAGGGGCCAGGAGAGCGCCAAGCGGGCGCTCGAAGTCGCCGCCGCCGGGGGCCACAACCTCTTGATGAGCGGCTCGCCGGGCGCGGGAAAGTCGATGCTCGCCCAGCGCCTGCCCTCGATCCTGCCGCCTCTGACCCCTCGCGAGTTGCTCGAAGTGTCGATGATCCATTCGGTTGCCGGCGCGCTCGCCGGCGGGGTTTTGACCGATCGGCGCCCGTTCCGCTCCCCGCATCATTCCGCTTCCATGCCGGCCCTCGTCGGCGGCGGCGTGCACGCCAAGCCCGGCGAGATTTCGCTCGCGCATAACGGCGTCCTGTTCCTCGACGAATTGCCTGAGTTTCAGCCCCAAGTGCTGGATAGTTTGCGCCAGCCGCTCGAGACGGGCGAAGTGGCGATCGCGCGCGCCAATCATCGCATCGTCTATCCCGCCCGCTTTCAACTGGTCGCGGCGATGAATCCGTGCCGGTGCGGCATGGCCGATGAGCCGGGCTATGCCTGCAAGCGCGCGCCAAACGAGCGCTGCGTGGCTCAATATCTCGGCCGCCTTTCCGGTCCGCTCCTGGACCGTTTCGACCTGGTGGTCGGCGTGCCGTCGGTTTCGGCTGCGGACCTGATGGCGCCAGCGGCGCAAGAGGGGTCGGCGGAGGCCGCGGCTCGGGTGGCCGAGGCGCGCAGGATTCAGATCACGCGGTACGCCAAACTCGGGCTGGACGGCGTCATGTGCAATGCGGGCGCGCCGGCGAGGCTGGTCGAGGAGATCGCGAATGCGGACGCGGGGGGCATGGCGCTCTTGCGCGAAGCCGCCGAGCGGCTGCGTCTTTCGGCGCGCGGCTATCATCGCGTGCTCAAGCTGGCGCGCACGCTCGCCGACCTCGACGGCGGCGGCCCGACCCATCGCACGCATCTGGCCGAAGCGCTCTCCTACCGGGGCGCGCCCGATCGCGCCATTGCCGCTGCGTGAAGGGGAAATCGCCGGGATTGCCTACAATTGATTCGAATTGCCCAAGGGATCTGCAACAGCCGGCTGAAACCATGGATCGCATAGGCGACCGGCGCGGAGCCGGCCTAAGCGAGATCGCGGATGGATTTGGGCGCCGGCTTGGCGGGTATCGAGGCGCATGCGCTTTGGCTTCAGGCCGGCGTCGCGATGGCCTTGGGGCTTGCGCTCGCCGCCGCGGTCGCCCGCGTCCTGTGCCAGGCGGAAGCGCGCGCGAGGCGAGTCGCCGCCGAGAACGAGGGCCTGCGGGACCAACTCTGGCGGCTCCAGGAAGTGGCGGGGGGGCGGGATCGCGCGGAGGCTGCGAACGAAGCCAAATCGCGATTCTTGACGACAATGAGCCACGAGATCCGAACCCCAATCAGCGGCATTCTGGGGATGGCCGACCTGTTGCGTGAGGCCCCGCTCGATCTCGAAAACGCAAGCTACGTCGAGGCCATCCGTATTTCGGGGGGCGCCCTTATCGCGCTGGTCGACGAGATCCTCGATCTGGCCAAGATCGAGGCTGGCCGTTTCGATCTTATCATCGAGACGGTCGACTTGCGCCGGATCACCGAGGGCGTGGTCGAGCTGATCGCGCCGCGGGCGCAAAGCAAAGGCATCGAGATCGCATGCTCGTTCAGCGCCGAGGCGCCGCGCTTCGTTCGCGCGGATGGCCTACGCTTGCGCCAGGTCCTCACCAACCTGGCCGGCAACGCGGTCAAATTCACCGACCGCGGCGGCGTGTGCGTTGCGGTCGAGCGCAGGAAAGAGGGCGTCGCACGGTTCTCGGTGACCGACACCGGGCCTGGCGTCCCGGAAGAGCGCCGGGCCGCGATCTTCGATAGTTTCGAGCAAGGCGACGGCTCGGGCGCGCGCAGGTTCGAGGGCGCGGGCCTCGGGCTCGCGATCTCGCGCGAACTTGTCCGCCTCATGGGCGGCGAGCTGACGCTCGCTGACAACCCCGGAGGAGGGTCAATCTTCTCGTTCGCCGTGCCGCTGCAAGAATGCGGCTCGGTCGCCCCGCCCCGCGCCCTCGAGGAGAGGCAGTGCGCGCGCGACGAGAGGCGTGCGCTTATTATCGCGGATTCGCCCTTCGAGGCGCCTGCCATGGAAGCGCGCCTTGCCGAAGCGGGAGTTCGCGTAGACCGCGCTCACGGCCTCGATGCCGGCCTTGAAGCATTGCGGAGCCCACAGAAGCTCGATGTGGTCATTGTCGATTGCGCCCTGGGCCTCGAGGCGACCAATCGCTTGGCCCAAGCCGCGCAAGAGACCGGCGTGCGGCGCAGGCTCGTGCTGTTTTCGCCGTTCGAGCGACGCACCTTCGGGCAGACGGCGCTTAGGGGTTTCGATGGCTGGCTAGTCAAGCCCGTCCGCGCTCGCTCGCTATTGGAGCGCGTGGGCTTGGATTGTGAGCCTGCCGCGCTCGCGCCGCGTCTCTCGGTCCCGTCCGTCCGTCGCGCGCTTGTCGCCGAAGACAACGACATCAACGCCCTCATCACCCAGAATGCCTTGCATCGCTTGGGTTTCGAGGTCGTCCGCGCGCTCGACGGCGAGGAGGCGTTGCGTCTCGCTTCGCCGATCGCTCCCCTCGAGTCGCGCCCGTTCGACGTGATCCTGATGGATCTCAAGATGCCGGGTCTCGATGGATACGAGGCCACCCGCCGTCTTCGGCGGCTCGAGGCCGCCTGCGGCTGGTCGCCCACTCCCATCGTCGCTCTGACCGCTAACGCTTTCGATGAGCGGAAAGGCTCCCCCAGCGCAGTTGGGTTCGACGCGTTCCTCGTCAAGCCGGTCGAGTTCATGGCTCTGGCGGGGACAATTGAGCGGGTTTGCGCGGCTTACGCAGCGCCGTCTCGCCAGCGCTTGCGCGCATCGTAGAAATCCTTCGCGCGCAACAGGGCTCGAAGCGACACGGAGAAGGATTTCATGGCGATCATCGTCGAGGCCGCATGCGACGCTTGGCGCAAACTCATCGCTCAAACCCGAGACGATCACGTCACTCGGAATGCGTGACTGGGCTCACGAGGTTCAGCGCTTATGAGCGCGGTCTTACTTCTGGCTCCCACTTGAGGAGTCGAGGCATTTCGCGATCACCTGAGCGACTGCGCGCTCGGAAAGCTTTTCATCCCACCACGCCAACGATCTTCGGTGGAGGTCCTTGAGACGCTCCGGGTCGGCCAGGAGCGTGCTTACCACCGCGTCCAGGTCGCCCCAGTCGTCAATCTGTATCGCGGGGGAACCCACGTAAAACCAGTGTGGCGGAAGTCGATCGCAGATGACGACGCAGCCCTGGCGCATTGCTTCGAAGAAGCGATAGGTCTCGACAGAGGACCCGCGCGGCGCCAAGGCGATTTTCGTATCGGCCATGATTTCGGTGTAGCGATCCCCGGCGTCGGTCATCGTGCTTTCGGTGAAAGATGCGGTTGTGCCGTAGAAGACCGCATCCGGCGCGGCGGCCGCCATTCGTCGCAAAGAATCGGCCATCCTGGCGCGCGCGATGGATTTTGGGGTCGCGACCAGTCTTTTGGGCGAAAAGGTGGAATATTCCCTATTTTCGATGCTGCCGAGAAATCCAACCGGGTAGCGGCGCGATTCGAAAGGCTTGCCAGGCAGGTCCGTCTGCCGCGCATAGCCGAGCGGCATCACCATTTTTCTGTCGGACCGCTGAGGCCGGAAGCCGCTTTGACGCAAGTACGTGACGTAGTGCAAGTTCCAGAGGCCCCAGTCTCTCACGCATTTCAGGACCGAGGCAGGCGATTGCTGGCGTAGCGAAGAGCCACACCAGGGCTCAAATCCGTAAGTCTTGAAGACGTAGCGAACCTTGTCCTGATAGGGCGGGACCCAGCACTCTTCGTCGCTTCTGATGACGGCGACAACCCCATCTCCATAGGACGGCAGCTCATTCACCCGATCATGATTTGACACCAAATAGAAAGTGAGTCCGCTCAATGGAGAGCATTTTTCAAATTCTTTGAAAATGCGTACCCAATAATTAAAAAAGTAGCCGTCCGGTTTATCCCGCCATGTATGAATGTCTAAATCAAACGGTTTACTTTCCCAAGGGGTGCAGGCGACGTACTTCGATCTGCTGACGCTCATGATGCAGCTCGCAGGAATCTCTCCCTCTTGTTAAGCCTGTTGGGCGTCAGGCGGCAACACTCACCCCTGGATTTTTAGACGGCCGGAAGCGGGCGCGCAAGCGCACGACCGGGGGTCCCGCATGAACCCAAACGCTCGGCTGCGCGCCTGTTCGGCTCGCGGCCGCACTATCCCCCGCCAAGCACACCCTTCATCGCGAGATTGGTCTCCTGCGCGTACCGACGCGCGGCATAGGCTTCTCCGAGGGTCCCTAACACCTTGTCGGTCGAGCGCGCGGTGACGGCCAGGGTGTCGGCCTGGGAGGCGCCAAAAACGTCGAGCGCCCTGCGGACATTGTCGTCCGGATGCAACACCGTCGCCTGCAGATGCGCGATGCGGGCGATCGGGCCTCCGTCGGCGCCGTTCTCGATTTGGATCGCATGCGCCTCGGGGACGCTGATCAGCCCCTGGTATCGCCCGTCTTTGTTTACCGCGACAACCACACTGGCGCTGCCGAGCGGACAAGCTTCGCGGAAAGCGCGCAACGAGTGATCGGCAGGAAAGGTCGGCGGCGCCGGCGCCATCATGCGTCCAACCGTCAGATCGCGCAGCCAGCCCACATCCTGACCGCCGCGGATCGTCTCGCCGCGCAGATGCAGGCGCCAAGTGGTGAACGAATAACCGAAGGTCGCCCGCACCGCGAGCGTGGTCGCGATGGAGGCTGCAAGAACGCCGCCCGCGACGCCAAGGTTTCCCGTGCTCTCGAGCACCAGAAAGGTCATGGTCAGCGGCCCGCCGACGATCGCCGCGCTCAGCGTCCCCATGCCGACCAGCACGCAGGCCGTAGTTTCGAGCCCCATCGACGGGACCAAGGCGTCGGCGCCGACCGCATAGAGCTTGCCAAGCAGCGAGCCAACGAACAGCGAAGCAAAAAACATCCCGCCGCGGAAACCGGAGGCCAGCGAAACAAGACAGGCGGTAAGCTTGAGCGCGATGAGAATTATCAACTCTCTTGCGCTCAGAGGCGAATAGAAGTCGAGTCCAAGCGCGCCGTGGCCGGCCCCCAGCACCTGCGGGCTGTAGATCGCCATCGCGCCGACCATCATTCCGCCGACGACAGGACGCATGAGACGCCAGGGAATCGCCCAGCGAAACGCCCGCTCGATCAACGCCGCGATGCGCATCGCGCCGACGCCGACCGCAGCCCCGACGAGACCGAGGCCGATCAGCGCGGCGTAATCGAGGAAGGTCAGCGGGGCGACGGCTGGCGCTGTAATGTCGTACGGCGCGCCGATGATCGCCTCGGTGGTCAGCGACGCGGCGAGGGTGGCGGCGAAGACGGGAATCGCGTTGGCCAGCGAATAGGCGCCGATGATGAGTTCGAAGGCGTAAAATGCGCCGGTCAGCGGCGCTCCGAACGCCGCCGCGATGGCGCCGCCGGCGCCGCAGCCGACGAGCATCCGAAGGTCCTGCCGGCGTAAGCGCGATCTCACTCCGAGGTATGAGGCGACGCCAGCGCCGAGCTGCGCATATCCCGCCTCGAGTCCGACCGAGGCGCCGCAGCCGTTCGAGATCACGGTTTGCGTCGCCACCATCATGCTCTGGCGGAGCGACATGCGCCCGCCGCGCAGGGCGTTGGCCTCGACCGGATCGACTGCCGGCGGCGTCTTCCTCCGAGTGAGCCAGAGGTCGATCGCGCCAAGCAAAAGGCCGCCCAGCATTAGGGAGCCAAATGCCGCACGAGGGGCGACGCGCGCAGCGGCGCTGAGGCGAACGTCGAAGGGAATGCCGAAAATGCGCACATGCGCAACGTTGACGATGCTGGTCATCACGGCGACGCACAAGCCGGCGAGGACGCCGACACCGATGGCAAGCGCCGTCATGCCGAATTCGCTTGCGCGCAACCGCGCCCGCACGGCTGCGAGCACGATCAGCGCCGGCCGCGGCGCCGAGAACAGCCGGGGGCGGCGCCGGACGAGGGAGGCCATGTCTAGGACTTATGCGCGGCGGCGCCCGCGCTGCCAAGGCCCGCCGGGTGCGCGTCGCCGCCATTGCGGCTCAGCGGCCCGAGAACGCCATGTCGTCGCGATGAATCATCTCGGCCCGGCCGGCCGTCCCCAATATTTGCGCGATATCCCGTGAATTGCGGCCGCGAATGCGCTCGGCCCGCAGCGCATCATAGGCGACGAGCCCCCGCCCGATCTCGACCCCCCTCTCGTCGCGGATCGCGACACAGTCTCCGCGCTCGAATATGCCTTCAACGCGCGTGACCCCCGCCGGCAACAGGCTTTTGCCGCGGCCCAGCGCCGCGACGGCGCCTGCGTCGATGAACACTGCGCCTTTGAGTTCAAGCGACCCGCCGATCCAAACCTTCCGCGCTGCGATCGGGTTCGACGGCGTGAGGAACCAGGTGCAATCTTTGCCTTCGGCGATACGCTCGATTGGGTGGACGATTTGCCCGTCAGCGATGACCATGTGAGCGCCCGCCGAGGTGGCGATGCGGGCGGCTTCGATCTTAGTGTGCATGCCGCCGCGCGAGAGTTCCGACGCAGCGCCGCCGGCCATCGCCTCAATCTCGGGCGTGATGCGCTCGACGACCGGCAGCAATCGCGCGTGCGCGTTGCGGTGGGGGGGCGAATCATAAAGCCCGGCGACGTCGGAGAGCAGGATCAGTAGATCGGCGCTCGTCATCGTGGCGACGCGCGCGGCGAGGCGATCATTGTCGCCATAGCGGATCTCGCTCGTCGCAACCGTATCATTCTCGTTGATGATCGGGATGGCGCGCATGGCGAAGAGGCGGCCGAGAGTGGCGCGCGCGTTCAGGTAGCGACGGCGCTCTTCCGTGTCTTGCAAGGTGAGCAGCACCTGGCCCGCGACAATGCCGTGACGGTTGAGCGCGCGAGACCACTCGCTGGCGAGCGCGATCTGCCCGATCGCGGCCGAGGCTTGGCTGTCTTCGAGTTTGAGGATCCCCTTAGGCAGCTTGGCTATGGTGCGGCCAAGAGCGATCGCGCCGGAAGACACCACAACCACGCTGGCGCCGCGCTCGTGCAGCGCCGCGATGTCCGAAGCGAGCGCCTCGAGCCATCCTCGCCGGACGGCGCCGAACGCCTGGTCAACCAGGAGCGAGGATCCTACTTTGACGACGATGCGGTTGAATTGGTCGAGAGAGGGAAGCTTGACCACGATCGCCGATGCGCGAAGGATAGGCTTGAACGCCTCGGTAGCTCAAGGCGACGACCATTTCTGTAGTTCAGCAAGGACAGGATGGCAAGGGCGCGGCGGTCGACCTCTGGCGCTGGCGGTGATCCCGCTGGTCAAGCTATCCCAGTTTGTAGTCGCGCGTCGCCTCGGGGTCGTCGGAGGAATAGCTGAGCGCCATCAATTCGGCCCGGGCTTCCTCCGGGATTGGAAAGCGCGCCCAGTTGACTGTCTGCTTGACCCGTTCGGGCTTGGTCACGCCGCAGATGGTCGAGGCGATCCTGGGATCGCGCATCGAGAATTGCAGCGCCGCCGCCCCCGGCGGCACGCCGTGGAGCGTGCAGATTGCTTCGATCTTGCGGATCGGATCGAGCATCTCGTCCGAAGCTTCCTGATAGGCGTAGCGCGGATAGACGGTCGACCCCTTGGCGAGCACTCCGCTTGCATAAGGCGCGGCGTTGAGGACGGCGATGCCGCGCGATTTCGCCAGGTCGAGCATGTCATTGGCGCTCCGATTGGCGAGGGTGAAGCGATTGTGGGTGATCAGTGCGTCGAAGTCCCAGTTCCGCAAGAGCGGCATCATCATGGACGCCGGGCCGGCTGCGAGCCCGATCGCCTTTGCGAGGCCCTCCTCCCTGATGCGGAAGAGTTCGCCGAGCGCGCCATCCTTGCCGGTCGCCTCCTCGAACGACCTGGCGTGTTCGGGATCGTGGAGATGCAGGATATCGACCCGTTCAAGCCCCAGCGCCGTCAGGCTTTGCTCGAACGAGCGGCGTGCGCGTGAGGCGTCGAACGCGCTCGTTTCGAAATCGCGGTCGAGCTTGGTCGAGATGACAAAGCCCTGGGGCAGGCCGCCGCGCTCGCGAATGACAGCGCCGATCCGCTCCTCGCTGCGGCCCATGCCATAGTTTCGCGCAGTGTCGATGAAGTTGGCGGGCCCATCGAAAATGGCGTGTAGCGTGGCTCTAGCGCGGGCTTCATCGACGCCGTAGCCATAGGTGTCAGGCATGTCGCCGAGGCCAGAGGTGCCAAAGCAGATGGGCGTGACCATAAGGTCGGTGCGGCCGAGCCGGACCTTTTCCATGGCGCCCTCGGTCATTCCATGAACTCCCCTGTTTGGATGTCGCCCATCCCTAAGGCCACGGCGAGAGGCGGGCAAGGCGGAGGCATGGGCCGCGACGCTGGAAGCCGCCGTTCTCTCCGGAGACCCAAGTCAACAAGTGAGGGCGCGGGTCCCCCTGACACCCAACTGTTTGCATCGCCTCACCAGTACAGAATATGAAAAACGTATCGCTCTGTCCGTGTCCCCGCCAGGTTTCAACTTTTACTGTGAGGATCGAGGAAGCGAGGCCGGATGGAACGAACAACCGAGGCACGGGGCAGCGGCCTACTGGGCGTCGTCATTTTCAGCGGATCGCTGCCGGCCACCCGCGTCGCCGTCGGACACTTCTCGCCAATATTCCTGACGTCCGCGCGCGCAGGCGACCAGTTCATCGAGGATGCGGGTGTCGCATAAAGCGAGGCCAATCTGGCCTTGTCGACGATCTTCGTCAGTTCTCCAGCCCGCAGCATTGGCATCGTATTGACCGCGCCCGCGCCTGCCTTCGTCGCAGCGAGCCAACAGGCGATCATCGCGGGATTGTTCGCCGAGCGGATCAGGAACCGGGCGCCGGCTCGATGAGCGCGCGGCCAGCCGGTTGCTCCAGTCCGCAAGCTCCTTGTAGGTGCGGCGCCGACCATGGCCGATGAGCGCGGTATGGTCGCCGAAGCCGCGCTCGACCATCCGGTCGGTCAATTCGACCGCGGCGTTCACATGGTCTGGCTAGTCGAGCCCGTCGAGACGAAACTCCGGCCATTGGTCCCGCGGAGGCAGATTGTCTCGCGCGACGTATCAAGATGAGCGGTGGGACCAAGCATCGGTTGGTTCGCCCGTCGGTTGCCCTGATCAGCCCGTTCGGCAAGCGGACACCACTTGAGAAACCCTCGCGCTAAGGCGCTGTCAATCCGCTGCGGCCGGCCTCCTCGCGTGCGGCCGCACGAAGCGCCCTGGGCGCTAATCCTCGCTCAGATCCTCGAACGCCCCCTTGTCGACGCCGTTGCCGATCAGGATCTCGCGCTTGCCCGAATGATTGGGGGCGCTGACCACGCCCTCCTTCTCCATCCGCTCGACCAGGGAAGCCGCCTTGTTGTAGCCGACCGAGAGGCGGCGCTGGATATAGCTGGTCGAGACCTTGCGGTCGCGCAGCACGATGTTGACCGCGCGGTCGTAATAGTCGGCCGATTCTTCGGCGTCCATCGAGCCGGGGGAGGGCAGGGGGGCCTCGTCGTCGTCCTCGCTTGCGTCATTGTCCTCGGTGATGGCGTGCAGGTATTCGGGCGCGCCCTGTTTCTTGATGTGGGCGACCACCTTCTCGACCTCGTTGTCGGACACGAAAGGCCCGTGGACGCGTGAGATGCGCCCGCCGCCCGCCATGTAGAGCATGTCGCCCTGGCCGAGCAATTGCTCCGCGCCCTGCTCGCCGAGGATGGTGCGGCTGTCGATCTTGCTCGTCACCTGGAACGAGATGCGGGTGGGGAAATTGGCTTTGATGGTGCCGGTGATGACGTCGACCGACGGCCGCTGCGTCGCCATGATGAGGTGGATGCCGGCTGCGCGCGCCATTTGCGCAAGCCTTTGGATCGCGCCCTCGATGTCCTTGCCGGCGACCATCATGAGATCGGCCATTTCATCGACGACGACGACGATATAGGGCAGTTCGTCGAGCGGAATCTCCTCGAACTCGTAGATCGCTTCGCCGGTCTCGCGATCGAAACCGGTCTGGACCGTACGGGTCAGCGGCTCGCCCTTGGCGAGAGCGTCGGCGACGCGGGCGTTGAAACCGTCGATGTTGCGCACGCCGACCTTCGACATCTTCTTGTAGCGTTCCTCCATCTCCCGCACCGCCCATTTGAGCGCGATGACGGCTTTCTTCGGGTCGGTGACGACGGGGGTCAGGAGGTGGGGGATGCCGTCGTAAGCGGAGAGCTCGAGCATCTTCGGATCGACCATGATGAGCCGGCATCGCTCGGGCTTCATCCGGTAGAGAAGCGAGAGGATCATGGTGTTGATCGCGACCGACTTGCCCGAGCCGGTGGTGCCGGCGACCAGGAGGTGGGGCATGCGGGTCAAGTCCACGATTACCGGCTCGCCCCCGATGGTTTTGCCAAGGGCGATCGGCAGGCGGTGATTCGATTGGCCGAAGTCCTCGCTGGCTAGGAGCTCGCGCAGATAGACGGTATCGCGACGCTGGTTCGGCAATTCGATGCCGATGGCGTTGCGGCCCTGAACGACCGCCACGCGGGCCGAGACCGCAGACATCGAGCGGGCGATGTCGTCGGCAAGCCCAATGACACGCGAGGACTTGATGCCAGGCGCCGGTTCGAGTTCGTAAAGGGCCACGACTGGACCCGGGCGCACATTGACGATCTCCCCCTTCACGCCGAAATCATCGAGGACTCCTTCGAGCAAGCGCGCGTTCTGCTCGAGCGCGTCCTGCGAAATCTTGGCGCCGACCGATTTCTTCGGCTCCGTCAGCATCGTGATCGAGGGCATGATCCATTCGCCGCGCGGTCGGACTGCCATGTCCAACGCCGGTCGGACTGCGGCTGGTCGGCCCGAAATCGGGGACAGGACGGGCGGCGGAATGGCAGGGAACGGCGCCGAATCCGGAGTGCGAGGCGCGAGTGCGGCGGCAATGGTCGAAACATCGTCGGCGTCGCGAAGGGCTGACCATGAGGCCGGCGCGGCTGGCGCCAGGATCGGGGAGTGGCTCGCGGTCCTCGAGCCGCGAGCCGCCATCCGGCGCAACGCCGCCTTCGCCGTGAGTAGGGCATGAATCACCGCGCCGATCGACACTATGCCAAAACTTGGCTCATCCTCCTCGTCTTCGTCGAAACGCGCGAGCGCTCGGGCTCGGACCTTTCCGGCTGTGTTGTCGAGGTCATCTTCGAGGTAACTGGTCGAGCCGCCAACGCCGGAAGCGGCGGCGAGGCCAAGGATGGCGATTGCGGCGAAGCTAGAGCCCAGCGCGACGGTGGCCCAAGGCGATGTCGGAAGGAGGCGATGGGGCAGCGCTAGAACCGCGTCGCCGAGGACCCCGCCGAGACCAGTTGGCAGCGGCCAGCTGCCGGGCGCAGGAAGCAGGGAGGCAAGCGCCGCCGTCGCGATCACTCCGGCCAAATAGAGGCCGACCTTCAGGCGCGGCCGCTCAAGCCGCCGGTTGGTGACGAGGCTCCAGCCCCAGAATGCGGGCGGCGTCAGGAGGGCCACCGAGGCAAGGCCGATGAACTGCATCACAAGGTCGGCCGCGATCGCGCCTGGAGCGCCTAAGAGATTATGGACGCGCTCGTTCGTCGCATGGTTGAGACTGGGATCGCTGACCGACCAGGTCGCAAGCGCAAGTGTGAGGCTCGCGACGCCGGCGAGCGCGACGAGGCCAGCGATTTCCGCCGCCCGCCGCTTCGGGAACTCTCGCACCGAAGCGGGCACATGGTCGATGAATGAGAATGTCGTCGTCCGCATCGCTTACTTGCCGTCGAAGCGGCGGCCGCGCCGCGCCCTTGTTGACCCTAAGTCGCGTCGAGTTAATGCGGTCCTAACCATACGAAACTATCTCGGAGTTCTCATGGCCCTTCAGGCTTAGGTCCTTGACCTGCCAACGTTTTGCCCCGTGCGCCTATCGTCCTTTCACGCCATATATCTCTCCAGCAACCGGACCAACATGGGCGAACCGGCGGTTGGTTTGTGGGCCGCGGGGACCTTCTGGGCTGGAGCTGGCTCGATGGGCGCCCGTGGACAAGCCCGGTATGCCCCGGCAGGCGGTCGAATTGTCGCGCTTGGAATCGTCGGGGCGATGAACGAACGCCTCCCTCAGCGCGCGGGAGAGACCCGCGCGAATGCCGTGGTGGACGCCAGCGGCGCAAGGCTCGGGGCCGGCCACGCTGATTGACGTCAAGGGAAAGTCGGCTTTTGCTATTTCAGGATTGGGCGAAGCCACAAGAGCCGCCACAGGTGCGTCCCGCGCGGTTTCACGTTACGGGATAACCCGCCGCCTTCTTTTAACCGAAGCTGCGGATCTCTCGTGCATAAAGAAACGGGCGCCGCCGGCTCAGATCGAGGAATGGAAAAGATGATCCGTTTTGCGTTGTTGGGGTGTGGCCAGATCGCCGCGAAACATATCAGTGCGCTGAAAAACCATGTGCCCAACGCCGAAGTCGTTGCCGTCTGCGATCCCGATGAGGCTCGCGCTTCTGCGATGGCCGCGCTTGCAGGCTGTCCCTCGTTCTCGTCCCTCGATAAGATGATGGCAGCGATGGGGGATCGCGTCGATGTGGTCAGCGCGCTCACCCCGACCGGCTACCATCTCGACAGCATCCTGCAGATTGCCCGCTACAAGAAGCACGCGGTCGTCGAGAAGCCGATGGCCCTGACGACCGTGGATTCTCAGCGAATGGTCGAAGCCTGCCGTCTCGCGGGGACGCACCTCTTCGTGGTGAAGCAGAACAGGTTCAACCGCCCCATCCAAAAGCTGCGCGAAGCCGTCCAGGAGGGTCGCTTTGGCAAGATCGTCCTGGCGACAGTCCGAGTCCGTTGGCGGCGCGATCAGAGCTATTACGACAAGGACGCATGGCGCGGCACACGGGCGTTGGACGGGGGGGTGCTGCGAATCAGGCAAGCCATCATCTCGATCTGCTGCTGTGGTTGGTCGGGGACGTCGAGAACGTCACCGCCTACACCGCGCGCAGGCTCGCGAATGTCGAGATCGAAGACACCGCCGCGGGAATCCTCCGCTTCAAGAACGGGGCGCTTGGCATCATTGAAGCGACGACCGCAGCGCGGCCCAAGGATCTCGAAGCTTCGATGAGCACTCGAGGCGTAGGGGGCACGGTGGAGATCGTGGGTTTGCGACGGATGCGGGCCGAACCTGGCAGTTCCAAAACATCGGCCGGAAGACGCGGAAATCGCGGCAGGCGGGCTGCGCAACCCGGATGACCGATTCTACGCCCACGGCCAGTATTTGCAGCAGGTTGTCAAGGCGCTTGGCGGCGAGCGCCTGAAGCGGTCGGCCGCGATGAAGCGCTCGTTTTAGGGGTTGGAAAAGCTTGGATTTCCTTGAATTTCCAACTCGAGCCTTTTCCATGCGTTACACGGGATTTTCGTGGAAAGGAAATTTGCGCGCCCTTTGGCCTCAGCGCCTGACCGAACGCGCCGGCTAGCGGGCCGTCGCCGACACAACCGGAAGGCGAGTGAGCGCCAAACAAATGCAAGAAAAACCAAATAAAAACAAGGAAAAAGGCTTGGTTTTCCTTGTTTTTCCTTGGCCGATTCGGGTCTTTTCAATGCGTTACGGGCGAAAAAATTAAAAAAATTGGTGCTCCTCGCTACTCGCGTCGCGGGTTGTGCAAAGCGGCCTCGAACGCTCCTTTTCTTCGACACGGCCTTTGGCGGGCCGCGGCCTGAAATCAGGCCAACAGAAACCCTAACACGGCTTAGGATTTACGCAAACAATTGCCGCCGAAGCTCGGTAGTGGGCCAGGCCCACTACCCGAAGCTCTCTTAGCGCTCGCTGTTGTTCAGATCCTGTGGCTGCGCCCCTTTGGCGCTTGCCGTCCTGGCCGCCCGGATCACAGTCTGACCGCGATCCGGGCGGCCGTGACGCCCGCGGATTGGCGCACGCGATTGAGAACCCAAACCTGCTTAATCCGTCTTCGCCAAGTCAAATTCCGCTTGCAGAGCGCCCGGTCTCCATGAGATTGTGCTTAACCCGGAGGGACCTTGGATTTGCGAGGGGCCGGCAGATAAACAATCTACACGGCGAGCGGACGGGGTGTGCACTTGGTCTCGAAGCGCGTGATCGGCTCCGACCGATGACGGGGAACCCCAAGGCCAAGGGGACAGAGCGGGCTGCCGCTGTCCGCACATTTGCCCTTCGCGCCGCTCTGAGCGCGGCGGTGGTCGCGCTGATGTTGTGGATCTACGATCCGCGCGAAATCTTCAGGAAGATCGAGCACCTTTCCATCGGCTTCGTTCTGTTTGCGTGGGCTTTCTACGCTCTATGCCAGTTAATCTCCGCGTATCGGTGGAGGATGCTTCTGAGCGTCAAGGGCGTCGACCTGTCCCTCATGCGCCTGTTCGTTTTTTACATGATTGGGATGTTTGTAAATAACTTCCTTCCGGGCGGCCTTGGGGGAGACGCGGTCAAGGCCTACAGCGTCTATCGGAGCAGCGGAACGGTCAACGTGTCGGTCGCCTCCGTTCTTGTCGAGAGATTCTGCGGCATTCTCGCTTTGGCCTTTCTCGGCGGCGTCGCGTGCGTCGTCATGCTGATCAACGGGGAAGCGCGGGGCGTGGCTCTCTGGATGCTCGCGGTCATGCTTGGCATAAGCGTCGCTGCAGCGATGGTCTGGTCGGTGCGGCTCGCCTCGATCCTGCGGCGAATTCTGAGCGTCTGCGCCCCACGTCGTATCCGGGATCGGGCCGTCCAACTCATGGAGACCGTCCATTCCTACCGGCATGACGGCTGGACTCTGGTCTGGGCGCTTCTGCTGTCGGTCGGGCTGCAGGGAATGATCGCGGTCTATTTCGGAGTGGTCAGTCAGGCTTTGGCCTCGCCCATCCCGCTGATCTACTTTTTTCTTTTCCTGCCGCTTGTCACAATCGCCACCTTGGCGCCGATTTCCCTCGGCGGGCTCGGGGTGCGTGAAGTGACGATGGTTTATCTGTTCAGCACGGTCGGAGTTTCGGGAGCCGATGTTCTCTCGGTTTCTCTGACCGCGCATGTCTTGAACACAATTCTGAGCCTGAGCGGAGGGCTGATGCTCCTTGCCGGCAGGATTCCGAGCTTCCGCGTCTGGAAGGAAAGCAGCCCCTATCCAAGCCCTTCAACCGAAGGGTAAGGTTGAACCGTGCTGAGAGAGCCCGCAAGGGTGACGGACATTGTGCGCGGCTCTGGCTCGTCCGGCGCGCTCAGGATTGGCGACAAGGCTCTTTCGAATAGGTTGCTTTGTCCCCCGTCGCGGCTGAATCTCGCCCGCGACAGAGCCGGGCGTCCTTTGACGATCCGGAACGGGTGAGCGCGCAAGGGAGCGATTTTTGTCTATTGGCTTGGGGACAAGATGGAAAATGTGAGGCGCGTTGTCGTAACGGGGCTCGGCGTCGTGACGCCGCTAGGATGCTCCGTGGAGCCAGTTTGGCGACGGCTCGTTGCGGGAGAAAGCGGAATCGGAGCCATCCAGAGCTTCGACGTCTCGGATCTGCCGTGCAAGATCGCGGGGCAGATTCCAGCGCGGGACGCCCCCGGCGGTTTCAATCCCGACGAATGGATGGAGCCGAAAGAGCAGCGTCGCGTGGACAGCTTCATCGTCTACGGAATGAGCGCCGCGACTCAAGCTCTTCGCGATGCTGGATGGGCGCCCAGGAACTACGAAGAGGAATGCGAGACCGGAGTCCTCATAGGTTCCGGGCTGGGTGGCCTCGGCGGCATTTACGATGCTTCGGTCAAGCTGCACAAAGCCGGGCCAAGAACCATATCGCCGTTTTTCGTGCCGGGACGGCTCAACAACATGGTCGCCGGCTACGTTTCCATCGCGAACAAGCTCAAGGGGCCGAACCATTCGGTGGTGACGGCTTGCGCGACAGGCAGCCACGCGATCGGCGACGCCGGACGAATGATCGCGTTGGGCGACGCGAATGTCATGGTCGCGGGCGGCGCGGAGGCGATCGTCAATCGGCTGTCGCTGGCAGGCTTCTGCGCCGCCAAGGCCTTGTCCATCCGCTACAACGACGAGCCCAAACGCGCGTCGCGCCCGTTCGATCAGGATCGCGACGGTTTCGTCATCGGAGAGGGCGCGGGCTGCGTCGTCCTAGAGGAGCTCGAGCACGCCCAGGCGCGCAACGCTCGCATCTATGGCGAGCTGGTCGGCTACGGCCTGTCGAGCGATGCCTTCCACATCACATCCCCACCCGAGGATGGCAGCGGCCTGGCGAGAGCGATGAGCGCTGCGATGAAGCGGGCCGGACTCACAGCGTCCGACATCGACTATATCAATGCCCACGGCACTTCGACTCCGGTTGGCGACGACGCCGAGTTGCGAGCGGTTCATGCCGTATTCGGCGAGTCGGCTGAAGGCGTCACGCTGTCGTCGACCAAATCTGCGCTGGGTCACCTTCTTGGCGCCGCGGGCGCCGTGGAAGCCATCTTTTCCATTCTGGCGATTCGCGATCAGGTCGCGCCGCCGACGCTGAACCTCGACAATCCCTCGATAGAGACGCGGATCGATCTTGCGCCGAATGTCGCTCGCAAGCGGGGGATCCATGCCGCGATGTCGAACTCCGCCGGGTTTGGCGGGACGAATGCGTCGCTGATCTTCAGCGCCTTCGCCTGAGCAAGCAAAAATCGAGGCGCGATTGGGTTCGATTGCGGGTTGCGCTCAGCCTCTGGCGGGTTGAGCTTCCAAGGGCGGGCGTCTGAGCGCGTTCCGGTAAACCCTTTCAAGCAGGTCGGTGACCCAACTCCAATCGAAATAGTCTCTGGCCCGCGCCAAACCGCCGGCGCCGAGGCGCGCGGCGAGCGCCGGGTCCGACAACACGGACACCACGGCTTCGGCCAAAAGCTTCGCCGACCGTTCCTGTGTCAGAACGCCACTGACACCCGGCTGCACGACGTCCGAAATGCCGCCGACATCGCTGGCCACGACGGGCGTCGCGAAGCTCATCGCTTCGACCAGCACAACCCCGAGGCCCTCGGTATCGCCGCGGTCATCCACGATGGCCGGCAACACGAACAGGTCGGCGGCGGCATACAGGTCTTCGAGCTCTTCATTGGGAACAAAGCGGTGAAAGAGCACGGCGGATTCGATCCCCAATCCGCGCGCCTTAGCCTCCAACGACGGACGCAACGGGCCATCGCCAACAATGTGCAGCCGCGCGGGCAGCCGCGTCAAAACGTCCGGCATCGCGTCAAGCAGATAGGTCACGCCCTTTCTTTCGATCAGGCGCCCGACATAGAGGATGTCCTTCACGGGCTTCGTCGGGTCGCGATGCACAGGCCGGGCGGTCACGGCCGCTCCGAACGGGACGACAGCCACGGGCTTGTCGGTCAGGAGCCCGACCTGTTTTGCCGTGAAGCTCGAATTGCAGACAATCCCGCTCGCCTGGCGGCACACCAGCTTCAAGACGGGGGAAACGAAGCCGAAGCGCCTCGCCAGGAGCAATTCGGCGCCGTGAAAGGTCAGCACCATCGGCGTGCCCAGAAGACCGAGAACGAGTCCCCACAGCCCATGAGGAAACGGCCAGTGCACATGCAGGAGGTCGAAGCGCTCCGATCGCGCAAATCGAATGAGGCCGATCAGTCCGAATAGGATGTAGAAGACCGCGACGAACAAATAGAGCGGATTGCGGATCCGGTTCGGCGCCCCCTGCCCGTGCGTCAGGTCCTCCCACCGGGCGGGAAAATAGCGGAATCTCCGGACCTCTACGCCATCGACGGTATGGCTTGCGCAGCCTTTGTAACTGGGCGCGAATATCTTGACTTCGTGCCCTCGCGCCACGAGGTGGCGGGTGCTCTCCACCAGAAACGACGCGTGCCGGTCTTCGTCCGAAAGAGCGTAGACCGACGTTACGAGACAGATCTTCATGAGACGTCGGTCGAAGCGGAACGACGCGGCGCAAGCGTCGGGGGCCCGCGCTCCCACCGCGCGAATTCAGCCGCCAGACCGAATAGAACCGAAACCCCGCCGACCGTCAGGAAGCACCCGGACATGACCCAGGCGGGAATCCAGATCTTGGAATAGTGGCTGCCAGCGACGCCGATCAGCGCGAGAACCGCCGCGATCACCCCAAGCCAGATGGCGACCCAGAAGAAGAACAGGAGCGGGCGCCCGCGGAAGCCGAGATAAGCCTTGACGGCGAGAGAACCGGCGACCCCTGCCGGGATGCGGCTGACGCCGTAGTTGGACCGCCCGTACTGGCGGCGGTTCCATTGAGTGTCGACCTCCTTGATCCGACATCCGCGCGGGGTCAGCAGCGCCAGCAGAAACCGGTGCCAGTCCGGATAGATCTGCAGGCCGGCAAGCTTGTCGCGCCGGATGAGCTTGATCCAGTTGCCGTCGTAGACCCGCACGCCGAACAGGAGCCGGTTCCACGCCGCGTAGACTCGGGAGGAAGCGTCTTTTCCGTCGCCTCGCCGGACGCGTCGACCACAGACAATATCTGTCTGGTCATCGAGCGCTCTGAACAGCAACGGTATGTCGTCCTGGGGAAGCGACTCGAGATCGGCGGGCAAAAGGCACACGAACTCGCCCCTCACCTCGGACAGGCCCGTGGTCAACGCCGCGGAAAGCCCGCTCGGCTCCATGTGCGAAATGAGCCGAACTGGAGCGTTCGGGTTTTCTGTCACGAACTCCTCGACCACCTCGCGGGTGCCGTCGGAGCTGCCGTCGTCCACGAGGACGATTTCGCCCGTGAGTCCGAGCTCCTTGAGCGCGGCGAGCGCCCCGCTCAAGAACGGGCGAACGTTTCCGCGCTCGTTGCGTGCGGCCGTCAGGATGGTGAGTTGGACCGGCGGGTCCGAGTTAACCTCACGTTCCGCCGGGCGGATCAGCTCGCGAAGAATTGGCGCACCTGATTGGCGACGTGTTCCACCGCGCCCTCGCTCAGTTCGGGATACATCGGCAGCGCAAGGACCTCGCTCGCCCATCGCTCGGCGACAGGGAAGCTTCCCACGCCGTGGGCCAAGGATTTGAGCGCGGGCTGAAGGTGAAGCGGCACGGGATAGTAGATCCCGGTCGCAATCCCCGCGTCATTCAAATGCTTGCGGAGTTGCTCCCGGACCGGACTGCGAACCGCATACACGTAGTAGACGTCCTCGTAATTGGCGTCCGGCTTCGGGATCGCGATCGGCAGGTCGGCAAGGCGGCTGTGGTAAAGTTCGCCCAGGCGACGGCGCGCCTCGTTCCATTTGCCAAGGTGTCGCAGCTTGACCCCGAGCACCGCCGCTTGCAACGTGTCCATCCGCGCGTCGTAGCCGATCTCCGCGCTGACATATTTTTCCGACCGTCCGTGATCGCGGAGAGAGACGATTCGCCGGGCGATTGCGGGATCGTTGGTCACGACGCCGCCGGCGTCGCCATAGGCGCCGAGATTCTTGCCGGGATAAAACGAAAAGCAGGCCACGTCGCCCCATGAGCCCGGCTGACGGCCGTGCAGCTTGGCTCCATGCGCCTGCGCCGCGTCTTCAACCACCCGGAGATTGTGCCGGCGGGCAATCGCCATGATGCGATCCATGTCCGCCAACCGGCCGTAGAGATGAACCGGAACAATGGCTTTCGTCCGGGGGGTGATGGCGCGTTCCAGGAGTTCCGGATCGATGTTGCCTGTGCCTTCATCGACGTCGACAAACACCGGCTTGGCGCCGACGGCGACAATCGATTCCGCCGTGGCGATGAACGTGTGCGGGGTCGTGATAACCTCGTCCCCGTCCCCGACGTCCAGCGCTCGCAGGGCCAGTTTGATCGCGCTCGTCCCGCTGCTCACGCCATAGGCATGGTTGGCGCCGCAGAAGCGGCCGAATTCCGCCTCGAACTGCTCGAGCTCCTTGCCTCCGATAAAGCGATTGTTGAAGATCACCCGATCCATTGCGAAACGGACGTCTTGCTTGATCGTCTGATATTGCGCGCTAAGATCCATCAAGGGAATCTTGCCGACAGGCGGCTGCGGCGAAGTCTTGTCGAGCTTCGCTTCCGCCGGCTCCGAGGCGTCCTTGAGCGCATAGGGACTCTTGTCCTTCAGGTCGAAGGGACATTTCATCCCTTCCACAACGCCAATCTTCTTTGCCGGCACGCCAAATACGATCGCTCCGTCCTCGACCGATTTCGCCACGACGCTGCCGGCGCTCACGAAAGCGCGCTCGCCGATTTCAATGTTGGGAGCGATGAAGACCTGGGCGCCGATGATCGCGCCGCGGCGGATGGTGGGGCCGTTCAGGCATTCCTTCGCCCGGTCGCAGGTCGGATGGTAGACATTGGCTGTCACCACGCGCGGGCCGATCCAGACGTCGTCTTCGACCGTGGTATATTCGGCAAGTCCGGATTGTCCTTGCATCCGAACGTTGTTTCCGACCCTGCAATGATGCTCGACAAGCGAATTCATGCCGATCGAGCATCGCTCGCCGAACGTCGAATGCTCGCGCAGCATGACCTGATGGGACGAGATTCGAACCCGCGCCGATCGTCGTTCCCGCGTAAACGATGCTGTGCGATCGGATTGTCACATCGTCGCCGATGACGGTCTCGAGCTCGCCGGACGCAAAGCCTTTGGGGGGGTATCCGATAATGCAGAAGTCCTCGACGATGACATTGCGACCCAGGCGAACATTCGGATGAATGATTGCCCTGGGGGCAATTCCTTCTTTACTGACAATAGCTTGAACCGTCATTGTTTACCCCCGACTAACTTCCACAACCAAATGGTAGCATCAGATCTCGAATGAGACAAGTTCATTCGCTATCGACAGTTCATTCGCTATCGACGGAGGTCGTCGTCCGCGCTCTCCCCTTTCGGCCCCGGAATCCAAAAACGGCTCGCTCTAGACCGGCTGCAATGGGCGGGCGGTCGAGAGAATAGGGGTCGTCTCAGAAGGGCGGACGGCGCGAAGCTGGGCTTCCCGCCCGAAGCCGCTTATCGTTTGTTTGGTCTCCGTCCCTGTTCCTCCGAATTTGCAGCAATCGCGCGGCAGCGCTGGCTGCGGCAACGGCGTAGGACCGGTCACCTATCGGCTAAACGACGGCGGGAGCCGACGCTTCAACAACGACCAGAGCGGGCCTGGGGCGGCGCCGCGGCCAAGAACCGCGGATACGCTCCAACCGCGCCGCAGCCGAAGGCTGCGACGCCACCGCGTCGCGGCGCCTGCGCTCCCTGCAACCTTCTGGCCTCCGGAGAATTAAGCACCGGGCTTCGTTCGGAGGACAGCATGGCGAGACAGTTGAAGGTAGGCGATCGGGTTGCCTGGGAATCGAGCGGCGGCGGGAGCGTCGGCCGGGTCGAGCGCAAGCTGTCCTCGCCCGGAAAGATCAAGGGGCACGAAGTCGCAGCGTCGCCTGACAATCCGGAATATCTCGTGCGATCGGAGAAGTCCGGCAAGATCGCGGCGCACAAGCCCTCGGCCTTGAGGAGGGTCAAATGAACCCAGGCCTGATACCGCCAGCGGAAGTCGCGGCCGCCGCGAAAAGGGGTCTCGAGCTGCGCGAGAAATTCCGCCGGGGCGGAACCTCGGTTGGAGCGCATCGCGCGAGGCAACTCTCCGAAAGGAGGCCGCTCTCGTTGCGCACAATTGTTGCGATGAGCGCCTATTTCGCCCGTCACGAGGTCGACAAGGCGTCAAAAAGCCACGACTGGGGCGACGAAACCGACCCCTCCGCCGGCTATGTCGCCTGGCTCTTGTGGGGCGGAGAGCCCGGCCGCCGATGGGCGGACGATATGAAGGCGCGGGCAAATCAAGCGGCGGCGGAGTAGCGGGCCGCGCACTTGAGATTTTTGCGACGCTGCCTCAGGCCCGCAGAGCATGACCATCGCCGATATGACGCTGAGCGCTCCCGAAGCCGACGTCCCGCCGCGGATCGCAGTGCGCCGCGAAAATTCACGATCATTTGAAGGGCTGGGGCTTTTCGCGCTGATGTAGCCATGAACTAATCCCCAGGGTTTGCAAAAAAATTTCCGCTTCAGCGTTTTTGTCATAGTGCGTGAACTTGCGTTCGGCATTATCTGGCGTGAATAAGGATAAGCCGAAAGCATGACTGATTCGCTCGATAGGCTGTTCGCCGCCGTCCAGGAGGCCCGGGACCGAAGTCCTTCGGGGTCCCGCACCTCCAAGCTGTTTCGTGACGGGGTGCAGAAAATGGCCAAGAAATTGGTCGAGGAGGCGATCGAGGTCGGGCTCGACGCGGTGCAGATGAATCGCGAGTCGGTGATCCTGGAAAGCGCCGACGTTTTCTACCACCTTGCCGTCATCTGGGCCGAGTGTGGCGTTTCCCCCGCCGACGTCATGGCCGAGATCGACCGGAGGGAGCGCGTCTACGGCATCGCCGAAAAGCTCCCCAAGCAGGCAAGCGTGGCTCAGATTCGGCGCATGGCGCCGTGGGCCGTCCGCCGAAAGGCGTCCTGATTCCGTGCAGCGCGGGGCGCCGGAACTGACGGGCGAGATTCCCCATAAAGCGTGAAGTCAAAGCGAACTCCGCGAGCTTTACGCAGGGGAACTTTGGATAAAGACGTGAATTGACCAAACCCTGGCTACGTGATTAGCCGGGGGACGAAGGTCAAGGCATGCTTAATCCTTGGAAATACATGCTCTTTTTGGCTTTGGCGGTTCCTGCGATCTACGCCTACGCCGCCAGCCACGAAGAGATAGCCAAACCGCGATGGCTGGCTGATGTCAGCCTCGCCATCAGCACGTCTCTCACTGCAAAGCCGGAGGCAGACGTTCCCTCAGTCGATCCGATCGCCGCCGCGAAAGTCGACGAGGACTTGGACTATCGAATTGCAGAGCGGACGAAGTCGACAGAAGGATGGCGCTCATTCCTGGCCGCCCATCCGGACGGGCCCCACGCGCAATCCGCCCGCGCGGAGCTCGACACGCTGGCTGGATCCGCGGCGCCTTCCGCGCCGGCGGTTGCGCAGGCGCCGGATGCTGGGGTGGCTGACACAGCAATTCCGGACGGGAGCGTTCCTCCTTCCTTGCCAGCGCCAGAGTCCAACGCCTTGGCGGTTGCCTCCGATGAGATCTGCACAGGCGACCAGGACCGTTTGCAGCGATTGTCCAGTAGCCCGACAAGCGACGGAGTCATTCGGCTCTTGATCGAGTTGCGCTGTGAGAAGCTGCGGCCCCAACTTCTCCTCCTGGCCAAGCGGCTGGAGACGGCGCCATCGGCTCCCGCCAACGCTGCACAAGACGAGTCTTCAAATCCTCCTCCCGTTCACGGCGCTCCGAAGACCGCTTCGGCCCAGGAACCGAAATCGCGGGCCGAAACTCGACATCGGGCGCATGCCGGCGTGGCCTCGCACAGCTCTCAGTCAAAGCGGCGCGCCAACCGCGAGAAGGCCGCGAGCCTGCCTCCGTTTCTTTTGGCCATATTTGGCGGGCGGTCGAGGAGTTCACCGTCTCGGCAAGCTCGATTCGGTCCGCATGGCCAGAATGACTCATCAGGCGCCGGCGGGGACCACTAAACGACCGCGAGTCCCGCCGCGCGGGCGGGATTTTGCTTCCGCAGTCGCCGGAATCTCATGGTTGAAGCGGACTCGACGTTGCTCGAGCGTCGTTCGTGGGCTGCCGCCCGGGCCTCGATGAGCACCCTCAGTCGGTGCGATGACTAAGCTTTCAAATTGTGCGTTCGAGCATCGCCTTTTCGGCCGATGCGGCCCAGTCCGCCGTGTCTTTCGGGTAGAGATTTCGGAACGGCCCAGTCCGCTCGGGAATGAGTTCGATCATCCGGCGGATCATGTCGTTCGGATCCAACCGCATTTCCGGCTTATCCAGGAGGGCTTCAGTTGTCGCCTTGAACGATGCGCGCGATGTGAAGTTGACGTCATCGTCGAGCCAACGATAGGCGGCCTCGACCATTCTCTCATTGAAGCCAGTGAAGAAGGCCCCCGGATTGATGGTCTGCACCTGGATGTCGAACGGTCGCAGTTCGTCCTGCATCGCCTCGGCGATGGCTTGGACGGCGTGTTTTGTGGCCGAATAGGCTCCGACCATTGGCGGACTGATCACGCCCAGGGCCGACGACAGAAAGACAACCTTTCCCTTGGTCTTCGATTTCACCCAACGCCTCACTACCCGCTGGGTGAAATCAAGAGGCGCGAAGACGTTCACCTCGAAATTCCGCCGCACGAGGTCCATCGGGATCTCGCTGATCGGCCCGGCTTCGCCGATGCCAGCGTTGTTGACCAGAACGTCGAAATCAAGGCTTGCTGCGTGGGCCACGTCGTGCGGATCGAGAACGTTGAGCTTCGTGACCGTGAGCGTGGGCAGGTTCATGGATGCCGTCTTGTCCCGCAGGGCGGTAACCTGCGGCCAGGACTTCGGCCGTGGCGATGACGGTGTGTCCCAGCTTGGCCAAGCCAATCGCCGATCCTTCGCCAAAGCCGGAGCCTGCTCCGGTAATAAGAATCTTCCGAGCCATATCTGATCACTCCTCTTTCGCGACGACGCATCGACCAAAGCGCGCTCGCTCAGAGCACGACCGGATTCTGGCCGCCGTCCATCGATAGCGTCACCGCGGTGATGTAGCTCGCCTTCGCCGAGGCGAGGAAGAGAACGGCGTCGGCGATCTCCTGCGGCGAGGCCATGCGGCCGAGCGGGATTCGCGCGACGCTGCGGCGGCGCGCTTCGTCGAGCGAGATGTTGGCGAGCCGGGCGTCGGCCGCGAGCCCCTCCGCCACCCGGTCCGTCTCCGTCAGACCCGGACTGACGCCGACAACGCGGACGCCCTTGCTGGCGTAGGTCGCGCCAAGCCCGGCTGTGGCCAACATGAGCGCGGCGTTGGCCGATCCGCCGGCGAGATGAATTGACGAGGCGACCTTGCCTCCTCCTCCGATGATGCTGACAATGACTCCGCTCCCGCGCTTCGCCATGCGCTTCACGAGGGGATCGATGACGTTGATGTAAGAGAAGAACTTGGCGTCAAACGCTTCGCGCCAGATTGCCGGGGTCAATTCGTCGGGCGGAGTGCGCTTCGCAGCGCCGGCCGAATTCACCAGGATGTCGATCGGCCCGAGGCGGGTCTTCAACCTCTTCGATCGCTCTCTCCGCCGCTGCGGCGTCCACGAGATCGGCGACGACGCCAAAGGCCTCTTTGATCTTGGCGCTGGCCTTGTCGATGTTATCGCGGGAGCGCGAGCAAATGGCGACCCGTGCCCCTTCGGCCGCGAAACTTAACGCGCAGGCAAGCCCGATGCCCTTCGAGCCGCCGGTGATGAGAACGACCTTGCGTTTGAATCCGAGCTCCATTCGCCGGACTTAGCCGAGTCGATTTTTCAAGAACGCCGTTGCCCGGCTCCAGGCAAGCTCCGCCGCTTGGCGGTCATGCACCGCCATCCGCTGTTCGTTGACGAAGGCGTGGTCGGCGTCATAGCGGAAGAACTCAGCGTCCTTGCCGGCGGCTTTCAGTCCTTTCTCGAAATCATCGACCATTTCCGGGGTGATGTAGTCGTCCTTGTTGGCGAAATGGCCTTGTAACGGGATCTTGACGTCCGCCGGCTTGATGGCGGCCGCGGGCGGCAACCCGTAGAAGGAAACCGCCGCCGTCAGCTCGGGGATCTTCGCCGCGGCAATGACCGCCACCGCCCCGCCCATGCAATAACCGGAGATGCCGACCTTGGCGCCGTTGCGCTTGAGATACTGGACCGCGCCGCGGACATTCTGCTCGGTCGCCTCGATGAAGTTCAACGACCCCATCTCCTTCGCCGCGCGCTCCGCGTCGTGATAGGGCACAACGACGCCGTTGAAGAGGTCCGGCGCCAGGGCGTCGAAGCCGGCGAGCGCGAAGCGATCGACCGTCGCCTTGATCTGCTCGATAAGCCCCCACCATTCCTGGATGACGACCACCCCCGGCGCGTCGCCGCGCGCGGAATTGGTCAGATAGCCCTTGGCGTCGGCGCCATCGGGACGTTTGAAAGTGATCGCGGCGCCCATTCGTTTCTCCGCTGTTGCGAGCCGCCGGAACTCCTGCGGCCACCGGCGCGCCCGGCAAGCCCGCACTCGATGCCCGGCTTGCGGTCTGTCGAAGCCGGCGCCCCGGCCGCCTCAGCCGAGCTTCGACCCGTTGGTCATCAGCAGCACGGAATAGAGCGAGGTCGTGCCGCAGATGTACAAACGATTGCGCTTCGGCCCGCCGAAAGTCACGTTGGCGACGATCTCGGGGACGAGGATCTTGCCGATCAGCTTGCCGTCGGGTTCATAGCAATAGACGCCCTTGCCGGTGCTCGTCCAAATTCGACCCGACCGGTCGACCCGGAAACCATCGTACAATCCGTCTTCCGCCGCCAATTCGCAGAATATTTCTCCAGGACCCTTCACGCTCTCGCCGTCCGCATTGATCGCGTAGCGGCGAATCGCGCGCGGCGTCTTTTCGTTGTGCGTCGCGCCGGTGTCGGCGACGTAGAGCAATTTCTCGTCAGGCGAGAAGGCGATGCCGTTTGGCCGCACCATATTGTCGATGAGCCGGGTGATCGCGCCGGTCTTGTCGATGCGATAGACGTGGCAGCCATCGATCTCGGGCGTCGCCGGCTCACCCTCATTGTCGCCGTCGATGCCGTAGGCCGGGTCGGTGAACCAGATCGAGTCGTCCGATTTCACGACCGCGTCATTGGGCGAATTGAAACGCTTGCCTTCCCATTTGTCGGCGACAATCGAAATGGAGCCGTCGAACTCGGTCCGGGTCACGCGGCGGGTCAGATGCTCGCAGGTGACGAGCCGGCCCTGGTTATCGACCGTGTTGCCGTTCGAATTGTTGGAGGCCTGCCGGAAAACGGACACCTGGCCCGATTCCTCAACGAAGCGCAGCATGCGATTGTTGGGAATGTCCGACCAGATGAGATAGCGGCCAGCGGCGAACCAAGCCGGGCCCTCAGCCCAAATCGAGCCGGTCCAATGTCGGGTCACCCGCTGATAACCGGCAAAGAGCTGCCCGAAGCGCTTGTCCAGCACAACGAGATCCGTGCCCTCGACTTGTCCGTGAAACATATCTGCTTCCCCCCAATTGCTGTGGCGGCTGTTTGGCTAAGGTTGGCGCCTTCGGCGCGCAAGGGCAAGAGCGGCGCCGCCTGCGTCCTGTCAAGGAAAAGTGAGGACTGGCGCGGGAGAGCGCGCATTTAAGCGCGCGCTCAGGCTTGCAGGCCACACCCCCATCGTCCACATTAGTGCACATGAATCGCTCGCCGGCGCGGGGCGACGCCTCGCGGCTCATCGCCGTTCTAGGCCCTACGAATACGGGCAAGACGCACCTGGCGGTCGAGCGGATGCTCGGACATGCCTCAGGCATGATCGGCCTGCCACTGAGGCTGCTCGCCCGCGAGATCTATGACCGAGTGGTCAAGTCGCGGGGCGCGGCCGAAGTCGCGCTCATCACCGGCGAAGAAAAGATTGTTCCGCTTAGGGCGCGCTATTTCGTTTGCACGGTCGAGGCGATGCCGCTCGATCGCAGGGTCGAATTTCTCGCGGTCGACGAGATCCAGCTTTGCGCCGATCCCGAACGCGGGCACGTGTTCACCCATCGGCTCCTGAACGCGCGGGGCTCGGCCGAGACGATGCTGATGGGCGCTGCGACCGTCGCCGCGCTGATCCGTCAGCTCTGTCCGGGAGCCGAGATCCAATTCCGCGAACGACTTTCGCAACTCACCTATGCCGGGCCCAAGAAACTGACCCGCTTGCCTCGGCGGAGTGCGATCGTCGCCTTCTCCACCGACGCGGTTTACGCGATCGCCGAGCTCATCCGCCGCCAGCGAGGCGGGGCGGCCGTCGTCATGGGTTCGCTTAGTCCGCGCACCCGCAACGCGCAGGTCGATCTGTTCCAGTCCGGCGAGGTCGATTTCCTGGTTGCAACTGACGCCATCGGGATGGGCCTGAACATGGATGTGGACCATGTCGCCTTCGCGGGCTTACGCAAATTCGACGGACGGCGCCTGCGCGGGCTCCATTCCCAGGAGATCGCCCAGATTGCGGGGCGCGCCGGTCGCTTTCGCAAGGATGGCGCTTTCGGGGTCACGGGCGACGCGCCCGATCTCGATGCGGACGTCGTCGCCGCCGTCGAAGGTCATGTCTTTCCATCGGTCACGGCTGCCGAGTGGCGCAATCACCGGCTCGATTTTCAGTCGCTGCAGGGGCTCATCCGTTCCTTGGCCGCGCCGCCGCCGGCCCCGGGCCTAAGGGCCTCGGCTGAGGCCCAAGATGAAACGACGTTGCGCCAATTGTCGGCCGACGAAATGGTCACCCGGCGCTCACGCGACCGATCCAACCTGATGCGTCTATGGGAAATCTGTCAGACGCCGGATTTCCGCAAGACGACCCAGGACGAGCATGCCCGGCTCATCGGGACAATGTTCGAGCATCTCACCCAGGGCGACCGTCGGCTGCCCGAAGACTGGATGCAGGGGCAGTTCGCCAGCCTCGACCGGATCGACGGAGACATCGACGCGTTGTCGTCGCGGCTCGCTCGGGTGCGCACCTTGGCCTATGTCGCCAACCGCGCCGATTGGCTCGCCGATCCGCAAACCTGGCAGGGCCGCGCGCGCGGGCTCGAGGATCGCTTGTCCGACACGTTGCACCAATCCTTGATGCAGCGCTTCGTTGACCGCCGCACAAGCGCGATCCTGCGCAGCCTGAACCAGCACGCGGGTCCGATCCTGGGCGGCATCAACGACGATGGGGCGGTGACGGTGGAGGGCCATCTGGTCGGCCGGCTCGCCGGCTTCAATTTCGAGCCTGAGCGCGGCGCCACGGCGCTCGAGAATCGGGCCTTGCGCGGCGCGGTCGAGCGGTTTGTCGCCCCGGAAGTCGCGCGTCGGCTTGGCGCCCTGGCGAGCGAGGATGACGAAGCCTTCGCGCTGCAAGCCGGCGGCGTCGTCAGCTGGCGAGGCGAAGCGGCCGGCGAAATCGTCGGCGGCGAGCCGTTCGCGCCGCGCGTAAGGCTGATGGGGGAGTTCGGCGCGGAGCCGCAGCGCGAGCGCGCCGCGCGACGTCTTGAAGCTTTCGTGGCCGCTGAGGCGAGCCGGCGTCTTTACGCGCTCAAGCATCTCAAGGAGGCGATCGAGGACGGGCGGCTCAGGGGGCTCGCGCGCGGCCTCGCCTATCAGCTCGTCGAGCAGTTCGGGGTTCTCGATCGTCGCGGCGCGGATCAGCGGATCAGACTCCTCAGCCGCAACGAGCGGAGGACACTCAAGGCGCTCGGCGTGCGCTTCGGCGCGTTCAGCCTTTATCTGCCGTCGCTTCTCGAGCCGGCGGCCCAGCTCCTCGCCTTCACTTATGCCGAACTCGCAAGCCCTGGATGGCGGCCCGACCCGCGGGCGCTGAACCCGATATCCCGTCCTGCGCCGCGTCCGCAGGCGCTCGCGCTTCGCGGCTTGCGCGCCGTCGGGCAGCTTGCCGCGCCGATCGCGGAACTTGAGCGGCTCGACGCGCTCGCGCGGGCCGCGTGGCCGGAAGGCGCGGGCGCCATCGACCTAACGAATTCCTTGCTCGCGAGCTTAGGCTGGCGGCGCGAGGACGCGCATCACATTCTGCGTGCGCTCGGGTTTGCGCGCGTGGCTGACGAAGGCGCGGAGCGCGCGGTGTTTCGGCGGCGCCCCATTTCGAACGAGTCTGGGCCGAAAGCCGTCTCTGTCATGACCCCGTTCGCTGCGCTCGCGACGCTCGCGAAGCCCAACGCCGCCGCCGCGCGCCGAGCGAGACGCGCCAAGGCCCGGCGCCGCCGCGCGGCCGGGCGCGCCGGCCCGTGACGGAAGACGACGCGGAGGGCGCCTCTTGCCGGATCGATGTCTGGCTGTGGCGCGCCCGCTTTTTCAAGACAAGAAGCCTCGCCTCGCGTGTCGTGGAGCAGGGGGGCGTGCGTCTCACGCGCGGCGGCGCGCGCAATTCCGTCGACAAGCCCAGTCGCGGCGTGCGCTGCGGCGATGTGCTGACCTTCGCGCAGGGGCCGAAATGGGTCGTGGTGAGGGTCGAGGCGTTCGGCGAACGGCGGGGCCCGGCGACCGAAGCGCGCGGGCTCTACAGTGTGCTGCCCGCCGGCGGCGGTCCCGCGGCGCGCGCAGACGCCTGCGCATGACTACGCGCATTCGGTTGAGATGGACCGCGCTCCATGCCGGTGAGCGAAAAACTGGCCCGCCGGGAGAGGCCTGAACTCCCAACTCTCGGTTTCGAAGATCGAAGTTTGCGGTGGTCTGTCATCGGACGATCTGTTGACCGGCTCCTGGGCCCTTCCGATCCCAATCGAAAGAATTCGCGGGGCGAATCGACTGCCCTCGCCTCGAACAATCGGCGGAGGATTGGCGCCAACGATTTCGGACGACGAGCACGGATCCAGAAGTTTCGGAAGTAAGAAACCCTTGTTACCCCGGCGCTCACCCCTTCACGTTGCCTTGACAGCCGCGAAAAGCGTTGACTGCGGTAGCCGAGAATGGCGTAGCTGATCTAACAGCGCGGTCATAACTGTCATAACCTGTGCCGACGACACGGGCGGTATCTGACCGCATAAAAAAGACCTATTGGATGATCGGCTATGGCTCAAAGGCCTATGCCGGCTTAACTTTAAGGGAGGATGTTAAGATGGGAGCCAGGGTTCCACCATCTAGGCGGCCATTGCGGGGCGTCGATCTCGAAGACAAACGGTTCATCGATCATCACCTTGACCGGCTCGACTCAACTGGAGTGTCGCGGCGCGACTTCGGGAGGCTCGTCGCAGGCGGTCTGGCCGCGGGGCTCGCTGCCGAAAGGATCGGCGCGCCGGTCACGGCTTTCGCGGCCGAAAACGGCAAGATCGCCTACCTCTACTTTTCCGCGACGCTGCAATACTGCCGCACGGTCTCCAAGTCGGTGCAGGACACCGCCGCCGCCCTCGGCGCCAAGACCACGTCGCTCGACGCCGAATTCAACAGCAACAAGGAATACGACCAGTTCCAGCAGTTGCAGGTCGCCGGCGACCTCGGCGGCATCATCCTCAACCCGCCGGACGCGAGCAACATCAAGCGCATCGCCGAGGAATGTCAGAAGAATAAGATCTGGATGGGCAACGTCTGGGCGACCTTACCCTGGTATACGCCTTTCGACGCCGGCGAGTACTTCACCTACTATTCCTGTCCCGACGACTTCAATGCGGCCAAGGACATCACGACGATGCTCCTGACCGAGTTGCAAAAAAAGGGAAAGAAGGGGGGCAAGATCATCGCGCTCGACGGCATCCCGGGCTTCTCGATCGACGTCGTGCGGATAGAGGGTCGAGAAGCGGCCATCAAGAATTTCCCGGACTTTTCCTTTGCCGACGCTCTGCCCGGCAATTTCAACATGGAGGACGGCCACAAAGCGGCGCAGGCTCTGATGACGCGCCACCCCGACGCTGTCGGCATCTACGCCGCCAACGACGAAGAAGCGCAGGGCGCGATCGCAGTGTTGAAGAGCCTCAGCCTGCAGCCGGGCGAGGACGTCCTGATCGCATCGGCGGGTGACGGCAATCCGGAAGCCGCGCAGGCGATCAAGGCCGGCTATCTGCTGTGCACGGCGGCCAACGTGCCGCAATTCATGGGCGCCATGATGACGACCCGCATCTACGACGTGATGCACGGCTGGAAACCGCGAGCCGCCGAGCGAATGATGCTCTGGGGTTCGCGCATCATGACGAAGGCGAATGTCGACCAGTATCTTGAACGCTACGTCGACAATGGAGACGTAGCGCCGTTCAACTACAAGCTCATGTCGAAGGTGCTGCATCCCGACGACTGGGACCCGCAGAACCTGATCACGCCCTTGGACTTGGACGTCGAGTTCGGTGGGATCAAGAAGCCGGACAACTACCAGTACCCCAAGGAATATCTGGAGGCGAAGAAAAGCGGCGAGATGGAAAAGGTCGCGGCCGAGTACAAGGCTCACTACAAAATCGACATGTTCGGTCCATCGCCCAACAAGAAAGCATGACGCCTGTGGCGTCGGACGCGAATTCCGGCTCCGAACTCCTTGCGGTCTCCCGACTAGCCAAGAGTTACGGACCCATCCGGATTCTGCACGACGTCAGTCTGAACGTGCCGACCAGGTCGATCGTCGGCCTGGTCGGCGAGAACGGCGCCGGCAAGACGACGCTGTTCAACATCATCACCGGGCTCACACGCCCGGACGGCGGCGCGATGCTTTATCGTGGCGGGCCTTATGCGCCTCGTTCCTATGGCGAGGCTTTCGCGCTAGGGGTCAGCCGCGTCTTTCAGGAACAGTCGCTGATCCTCAATGTCCCCGTCTACGAGAACATGGCGCTGTCCCAGGAGCGCCGCTTCACGCGCCTTGGGCAATTCGTTGACAAAGGTGCGATGATCCGCGTGGCCGAGGCCATTGTCGAAGACGCCGGCCTCGACGTCGACGTGCGCCGCAACGCCGGCGCCTATGATTTTTCCCGCCGGCAGGCGATCGAGATCGCGCGCGCGTGCCTGGCGCCGAAGCACCTGATGGGCATCGAGGATCCGCTCGTCCTGCTTGATGAGCCGACTTCCGCGCTCGACCAGCAAGACGAAACCGCGTTCCTCGACCTGCTGGCGCGGATGAAGCGCCACGCCTCGTTCGTCTTTGTCTCTCATCGCCTGACAGAGGTGCGCGCGATCTGCGATTCGATCGTAGTGATGAAGGATGGGCGCATCTCCGGCCTGCTCACGCCGCAGGAGGCTGACGAAAAGACGCTTCACGGGCTCATGGTCGGCCGCGACCGCGCCGAGGATTATTATCATATCGATCAGCAGCGCGACGTGCGCGGCGAGCCAGTGACATATCAGGTTCGCGACCTGTCCAGCGCCGAATTCTCCGAAATATCGTTTGAGGTGCGCGCCGGCGAAGTGCTCGGAGTCGGCGGTCTTCTGGACTCGGGCAAGTCGGCGCTCGGCAAGGCGGTTGCAGGCGTCCTGCCGCCGAAGTCCGGCACGGTTGCGCTCGCTGGCGGCGCGCCTCGGCGACCCAACATTCGCAAACTGGTGCGCGATGGACTTGGCTATGTGCCCGCCGAGCGGTTGGTCGAGGGAATCGTCCCGAGCTTTAGTCTGGCGATGAATCTTTCCCTGCCGAGCGCCGACAAATATGCGCCATACGGAATTTGGCGAACCGATCTTGAAAAGAGCGCGGCCCGCGATGCGGTTCGGCAGTTCGGCATCCGCTCGGGCTCGCCGGCCGTTCCCATGCGAAACCTGTCGGGCGGCAACCAGCAGAAGGTCGTGCTTGCCCGTTGGCTGCAACGAGACTTGCGTGTGCTCGTGCTGGACAATCCGACCCGCGGCGTCGACGCCGGAGCGAAAGAAGAGATCTATCAGCAGATTCGGAACCTGACGGCGCAAGGCGTCGGGGTTATCCTTATCACCGATGAGCTTGCAGAATTGATCGGACTGGCCAACCGCATCCTGATCATGCAGCGCGGCGCCGTGGTGGTGGAGATCCCGGCGCCGCCAGACGGCAAGCCGAGCGAACACGATCTCATCCCCCACATGCTTCCGAGCACTCGCGCCGCATGAACGGAAACGACCAGAGCATGATCAATTCAACCGGCTCGAGGAACACGACGAGGTCCGGTCTCTTGGACCGCATTGGCAGCCTTGCGGACAGGGGCACCTGGTTGCCGGTCGGCGTCTTCGTCGCGCTGGTGGTGATATTTTCCTTCGCTTCGCCTGCGTTCTTCACCTGGCGCAATTTCGCCGCCACGACCGGCGAAGCGGCGACGCTGCTGATCGCCTCGCTCGGAGCAACGTTTGTCATCCTGATGGGGAGCATTGACCTCTCGGTCGGCGCCGTGGTGCTGCTTGTCGGCACGACCACCGTCGCTGGTCTAAAGATGTTCCAGGGGGCGGATCTCAGCGCGCTGACCATTCCGTTTGGCGCCTTGCTCGGGGCCGCACTCGGCGCCTTCAACGGCGCAATCGTCGTCTTCGGCCGAGTTCCGAGCTTTGTCGTCACCCTTGGCAGTCTATCGGTCTTTACAGGCATAGCGCTCAGCATCCTCGCCGGCGCGACGATCATGTTCGACTCGCCCTTCTTCGACGTGCTCTCGTTGCGCCAGACGATCCCGCACCTGCCGAATATCGCCCTGTGGGCGCTGCTTTTGTGGCTGATCTCCATATTCGTTGGCGCGCGCACTCGTTTCGGCCGTTTCGTCATGCTGATCGGCGGCGGGGAGCAGGTCGCGCGCACGGCCGGAATTCCCGTGGACCGCTACAAAGTCTACGCCTTTACCGTATCGGGCCTGACCGCGGGACTGGCCGGCATCTTCGCGATGTCCCGGCTCGGCGCGGTCGGGCCCAGCCTTGGCGGCGACCTGCTGCTCAACACGCTTGGCGCAATTGTCGTGGGAGGAACCTCGCTCGCCGGCGGCGCTGGCGGCGTGCAGCGCACGTTCATCGGCGTCGCGATCATCACGGTGCTCAGCAATGGCCTCAATCTGGTCGGCGTTGGTCCCTACTGGCAGCTCGTCATCAAGGGCTTCGTCGTCATCGGAGCCGTGCTCGTCAGTCAGGATCGGATCGCCAATCTGATCGTCAAGTGAGCTGTCGAATTTCGGAGTTGAAGAGGAGGAAGGTAAGGAATGGCAAAAACGGACGACTACGTCGGGAAGATCGGTTTCGACTTCACGGGCAAGAACGTGCTGATCTATGGCGGCACCACAGGCATCGGCCGATCGACGGCTAAGGATTTCGCCAAGGCGGGAGCCAAAGTATTCGTCTCGGGCCTCGGTCAGGACGACGGCAAGTCGCTGGTGCAGGAGATCGGGGCGGCCGGCAACAAGAACGTCGAATTCATCGAGGCCGACGTCACCAAAGACGCCGACATCCGCATGGTGATGGACAAGGCGGTAAAGGCGTTTGGCCGCATCCACTGCGCTTTCAACAACGCCGGCGTCTCGGGGCCGAATAAGCCCATGCAGGAATTTACCGACAAGGAGTACAACATGCTCCTCGACGTGAACCTGAAAGGCGTCTTCTACGGGATGCGGGCGCAAATTCCGCATATGCTCGAGCACGGCGGCGGCGCCATCGTCAACACGGCTTCCTTATTCAGCGATCTCGCTTTCCCGGGAACCGCGGTCTATTGCGCGACCAAGTCGGGCCTCGCGGCGTTGACCCGGTCTGTCGCCTTCGAGGTGGCGCGCAAAGGCATCCGCGTGAACTCGCTGGCTCCGGGGCCCGTCATGACGCATCTCTTGAGCGAAATGTTCGGCGGTATGGATGAAGCGAAACGGATCATCACCCGCTTCGTGCCCGCTAAACGCCTCTGTCATCCCGACGAACAGGCGAAGGTCGTGCTCTTCCTGTGCTCCGACGCGGCTTCGTTCATGTATGGTCACATGGTGCGTGTCGACGGTGGTGGCTTCGAGGCAAGCGCCATCGACATGGACGTGCCGGAAGACTGAGCTCCGAAGACGCGGCGGCGCCTCGCCGCGCCGTCGCGGCTCGTCCAGCAAGCCGCCTCACGGAGTTAGGATTGGTGGGATGGGGAACTTGCTCGGCGGCCTCGTATCTCACGTCAGCGAGCTGCGCAATGCGATCGCAAACCGATGCAGCTTGCGCAGATCGTCCGCATAGAGTTCGAGCTTGGCGCCGTTGTTGACGATATGGCAGTCCGCCTCGATGACCGCGCCGATAAGGCGCTCGACATGGTGCTTTCGCGCGTAAAAGACGATCATCGGCGCTGGCTGCGCATGCGGCTGACGACCCAATGTTGGACCGCGGCAACTCGTCACCGGGACGCAGCCGAGCGCCGAGATCGCAGCAACCGCGGCGCCGACTCCGAAGTCGAGCATGGGCAACGACGATCCTTCGCGTTGACGCCGGTCGATCTCATCAACCGCCGCATCGCTGAAACCGCTCGCTTCGAGGTAGGCATAGCCCTCCCGCTCTTCCGCGATCGCACGATCGACGACCGCGAGCGCCACGCCGCGTAAGTCGACATATTGAAAGTTTGCCGGAAAATTTGGGCGCGTTGCGGCGCGGGCTCCCGAGAGCCATCCGAGCAGGCGCGTGTCGACGGCGCGGCTAGGCACAACTTTGGCGATCGTCCGGATCATTGGCGCTCGCGTTCGAGTTGGTGGGTGAAGGGCGGGGCCATCGAGTCCGGCCGCCCCGGTCGGCGCGCACCGAGAAGCCGTCGGACCGTCATGCGGCAGCAATTGGATATAGTGCGCTAAATCATTGGCGCGCCCGGAGAGGCTTGAACTCCCAACCCTCGGTTTCGAAGACCGATACTCTATCCAGTTGAGCTACGGGCGCTAATGGGGAGCCAATAGCATGAAGCGCTGACCAGTTGGAAGCGCGTCAGGCCGGATGCTTTTTGCCGGGTCCGCGGAAATGGACCTTCTTCCGGCTCGCCTCGTCCATGTCCTCAGGCGTCAGCAGCACAATCGCCTTGGTCGCGATCAGTCCGCTCTCGTTGACGGCGAGCGACAAAGACGCCGCGCTCACATTGTCGGGCAGATCGACGATGACGAAACAATCGACGTCGCCGAAGGCGAAATACATCGATTCCAGTTTCCCGCCGAGGTCGTCGAGGTGCTTCTTGACGGCGTCCCTGCGGCTCGCGCCACCTTCCTTTGCAAGGCCAACAGCGCCTTCCGCAGTGTAACGGGCTTCGAACAGGTATTTGGGCATGGCGTCCTCCTTTCGAGGCGCCTTCACGCTATCTTCCCCGTAGCCACAGCGCAAACAAAGGTTCAGCGCGCGACGACAACAAACAGCCTGGGAAACGGCAGAAGAACGGTCCCGTCCGGCTCCTCCGGATAGGCTTCGGCGATTTTCCTCTCGTAGCGCGCGAGGAAAGTCTCGCGCTCGCTCGCCTCGAGCGGCTCGAGGAACGGCCGAAGTCCGGTCCCTTTCAGCCATTCGACAATGGCTCGCGCGCCGGCGAGCGGATGAAAGTAAGTCGTGCGCCAGATGTCGACATAGGGCGCGTGGGCGCGCAGAAGGCGAAAATACCAGTCCGCGAGATGCCGCTCGGCGCGGGCCCCCGCGGCGTTCTCAAGCTTCGCCGCCCAAGGTCCATCGCTCGCGACCGCGCTCATGAGCCGATGCGACGGCTCGTCGAGGTTGTCTGGTATTTGGACCGCGAGCGCTCCGCCCGGCTTGAGCCTGCCGATGAGCGCCGGCAAGAGCGTCTCGTGGTCCGGAATCCACTGCAGCACCGCATTGGCCAGAATCGCGTCGAGCGGCTCCTTGGGACGCCATTCGCGAATGTCGGCGACCTCGAAAGCGGTGTCCGGAAGACGCTTTCGCGCCGCCTCGATCATGTCGGGCGAAGAATCGAGGCCGACGATGCGCGCGTACGGGTATCGCTGGCGCAGGACTTCGGTCGAATTGCCCGGACCGCAGCCGATGTCGGCGGCGGTCTCGACGTACTCAGCTTTGGAATTCGCGCTACGAGATCATGGACTGGCCGGGTCCGTTCATGCTCGAATTTCAGGTACTGGGCGGCGGACCAAGTCATTGGCGGACATCCTGTCGGGGGCCGACGTAATGCAACTCCCTCGGCAAGCGCGCAAGGGCGCGCCGGCCTTGCCTTCGTCGTCGGTGGGCGCCTAACCTCGCGCGCGGCGAACGATTCCAGTCCTAAGGCGGATTGCCCATGGCGATTTTGATCCTCGGCCTCGTCATTTTTCTCGGCCTCCACTCGACCCGCATCGTCTCCGAGAGCGGGCGCGAAAGAGCGATCGCGCGCTTCGGCGAGGGCCCTTGGAAGGGAATCTATTCGGCTCTTTCAGCGATCGGCTTGGTCCTGATCGTGTGGGGTTTTGCGCGAGCGCGCTATGACGCTCCCCAGCTTTGGATGCCTCCGGCGTGGGCCCGGCACATCACGATGCTTCTGATGCTGGTCGCGCTGATTCTGTTCGCGAGCTCTCTCTTCAAGCGCAGCCACACGGCGGTCTGGACCCATCATCCAATGGTGTGGTCGGTGCTGTTGTGGAGCGCAGGCCATCTCATCGCCAACGGCTCGGTGGCGGACGTCGTGCTGTTCGGCGCTTTCCTCATCTGGTCGATCGCCGACCTCGTAAGCGCGTACGCCCGTGACCGGCGAAACGCCGTCGTCTACCCAGCGCCTGAACTCGGCGCCACGGCCGGCGCCGTCGTTGTTGGCTTGGCCGCCTATGCGCTGCTGATCGGCGGCCTGCACCTCTGGCTGTTCGGCGTGTCGCCGCTGGCGATGTGAGGCGAAATCCACGCGAGACGCGCTGAGGCGCATAGCCGGCCCGCGCAAGCGAAACATTGAATTCGCTCCGCGATTGGGTTCATAATGGCGTGACAGCGCCGGCGTGACGAACTTGAACATGCGCCAGGGAGGCAAGCGATACCGATGGCCGATAAATCCAAAACCAGTTCGAACGGCGGCTCCAAGGGCGACCCCAAGCGCGCGTTGCGATCCCGGCAATGGTTCGACAACCCTGACAACCCTGGCATGACGGCGCTCTATATCGAGCGCTACCTCAATTTCGGCCTGACGCCCGGCGAACTGCGCTCCGGCAAGCCGATCATCGGCATCGCGCAGACCGGCTCTGATCTTTCGCCCTGCAATCGCCATCACCTCGAACTCGCCAAGCGTGTACGCGACGGCATCACCGCGGCGGGGGGGCTGGCGTTCGAATTTCCGGTTCACCCGATTCAGGAGACGGGCAAGCGCCCGACAGCGGCGCTCGACCGCAATCTCGCTTATCTCGGCCTTGTCGAGATCCTGATGGGCTACTTCATCGATGGCGTGGTGCTGACGACCGGATGCGACAAGACGACTCCGGCTTGCATCATGGCTGCCGCGACGGTCAACATTCCCGCGATCGTCCTCTCCGGCGGACCGATGCTCAACGGCTGGCATCACGGTCAGCGCAGCGGCTCGGGCACTGTCGTCTGGCAGGCGCGCGCCGACCTTGCCGAAGGCAAGATCGACTACGAGCAGTTCATGGAGCTCGTCACCTCCTCGGCGCCCTCGGTCGGCCATTGCAACACAATGGGCACGGCCTCGACCATGAACTCGCTCGCCGAGGCGCTTGGCATGAGCCTGCCCGGCTGCGCCGCGATTCCGGCCCCCCATCGGGAACGCGGACAGATCGCCTACCGGACTGGTCAGCGTATCGTCGAAATGGTGTGGGAGGACCTGAAGCCGTCGGACATCCTGACGCGTGAGGCGTTCGAGAACACGATCGTGGTCAACAGCGCCATCGGCGGCTCGACCAACGCGCCGATCCACATCAACGCCATCGCGCGCCACATCGGCGTGCCGCTCTCGATTGAGGATTGGGAGACGATCGGCCACAAGGTGCCGCTGCTCGTGAACATGCAGCCTGCCGGCAAATATCTTGGCGAAGAATATCACCGTGCCGGCGGCGTTCCGGCGGTCGTCAACGAACTCATGAAGCGCAAGCTCATCCACGAGAAGGCGCTGACCGTGAACGGCAAGACGATAGGCGAAAACTGCGCCAAGATCCATTCGGACGATCCTGATGTCATCACGCCGATCGACAAGCCGCTGAAAGAGAACGCCGGCTTCGTCGTCCTGAGCGGCAATCTGTTCAACGACGCGATCATGAAGACGAGCGTCATCGATCAGGAGTTCCGCGCCCGCTTCCTCTCCAACCCGAAGGATCCGGACGCGTTCGAGGGCCGGGCGATCGTGTTCGAAGGCCCGGAGGACTACCACCACCGCATCGACGATCCGAAGCTCAAGATCGACGAGCACAGCATTCTGTTCATTCGCGGCACGGGGCCGATCGGCTATCCGGGCGGGGCGGAAGTGGTCAACATGCAGCCCCCGGCGGCGCTGCTCAAGAAAGGCGTGCATGCGCTGCCGTGCATCGGCGATGGCCGGCAATCGGGCACCTCCGGCTCGCCCTCGATCCTGAATGCTTCGCCTGAAGCGGCGGCGGGCGGGGGATTGGCGCTGGTCAAGACCGGCGACCAGGTGCGCATCGATCTCAGGAAGGGCACGGCCAACATCCTGATATCGGAAGCCGAGCTGAACGAGCGGCGGGCGACCCTCGCTCAGAATGGCGGTTTCCCCTTCCCCAAGAGCCAGACGCCCTGGCAGCAGATCCAGCGCGAGATGGTGGCGCAGTTCGACGAGGGCATGGTGCTGAAGCCCGCCGTCCAGTACCAGCGCCTGGCGCAGACGATGGGCGTGCCGCGGGACAATCATTGACGAACCGGCGGCGCTTCGTCTATACAGTCTTGGTTCAATTGTATAGACGGAAGCGCGTTATGGGCATCAGCATCCGCGATCCCGAAGTTGGCGAGCTCGCGCGCGAGCTCGCCAACTTGCGTAAGACCAACATGACCGAGGCGATCGCTCATGCGCTTCGCAGCGAATTGGAGCGCGAGCGCGCACAAGACGGCCGCTGGTCGAGCGACTCGGGGAGCTCGCGACGAAACGCTCGCAACGGGTCGGCCAGTGCGGACACGTCATGACGAAGGACGAGATCGACGAGCTTTGGGGTCAGTGATCGTTCGTCGACACGTCGGTCTTTGTCGCGATCCTGTTGAAAGAGTCGGATTGGCGCGACTTCTCACAAGCGATTGAGGCGGCCGAACACCGAGACTGACGTCGCCCGTCGTGCGTCTGGAAACTTGCATGGTTCTCGGAACCCGGTTCGAAGCTCTCGCCACGTGAAGCGGAGAGACAGTTTGAGAGGTTTCTTCTCAAGCGCCGATATCGAGGAAGCGCCTATCGATTCCGCGCGTGGGCACCGCGGCCGTGGACTGCTTCGAGCAGTATGGAAAAGGCCGACATCCTGCTCGGCTCAATTTTGCCGACTGTTTGTCTTACGCCTGCGCGAAAGCTCACGGCGCGGCGTTGCTGTTCAAAGGCGACGATTTTGCGCAAACTGACGTCAGGGCCCGCTGAGGCCCGAGCAGCTTTTTGTCGCGACGTCGCTGGCCGAAACGCATACGAGAGATGACGGCATATCCGCAACCCTGCCCATCGGCCCGTTGGTCGAACTCGCATCCGGCCAGGCGACCCGAGCGGGTCACGCTCGAAGGGCGGTGGATCACGCTCGTCCCCCTCGACCCGCAGGCGCACGCCAAGGCGCTCTATGAAGGCTCGAACGGCGACGCGGCGCGCGAAAGCGTCTGGGCCTATCTGTTCGACGGGCCTTACAAGAGTCTCGACGAGTTTCGTGTGAATCTCGAGGCCAAGGCTCGCTCGACGGACCCCTTGTTCTTCGCCATCATCGACAATTCCTCCGGGCAGGCGGTCGGCTACCAGACGCTTATGCGCGTTGACGCCGCCAATCGCGTGATCGAGGTCGGCAATATCCTCTATACGCCTTCGATGCAGCGGACGGCGGGCGCGACGGAAGCGCAATATCTGTTCGCGCGGCATGTCTTCGAGGCGCTCGGCAATCGCCGCTACGAGTGGAAGTGCAACGCGCTCAACGCGCCCTCGCGCCGCGCGGCGGAGCGCTTCGGCTTCACCTTCGAGGGGATCTTCCGCCAGCACATGATCGTCAAGGGCCGCAACCGCGACACCGCCTGGTTTGCCATGCTCGACAGCGAGTGGCCGGCGCGCAAGGCGGCCTATGAGCGGTGGCTTGAGCCAGAGAATTTCGATGAAAAAGGCCATCAGAAGCTGAAGCTTTCCGATCTCATGCCGAAGGGAAATGGGTGATGCTGACCGTCGCACAGAAGCGCGCCCGCTTCGCGGAGCTGCATGCGGCGCCCGGCTGTTTTGTCATTCCCAATCCGTTCGACGTCGGCTCGGCCAAATATCTCGCGTCGCTCGGCTTTCCGGCGCTCGCCAGCACCAGCGCCGGCATGGCCTTCGCGGCGGGAAAGGGCGACGGCGCCGTCGATCGCGCCTATACGCTGAGCCACCTGCGCGACCTTGCCGAAGCGACGGATCTGCCGCTCAACGCCGATTTCGAGGCCGGCTTCGCCCGCGACGCCGACGGCGTCCACGAGAGCGTGCGGCTTTGCGTCGGCGCCGGCGTCTCGGGCTTTTCGATCGAAGACTACACCGGCAACCCCGGCGCTCCCCTCTATAGTGTGACCGAAGCGGTCGATCGGCTGCGCGCCGCGCGCGCCGCGATCAGCGCCAGCGGCGAAAAGGTCCTGCTCACCGCGCGCAGCGAGGCAATCCTGCGCCAGGCTGGCGGGCTCGCCGAGGCGCTGCGGCGCCTTCCCCTTTACGCGGAAGCCGGCGCCGACGTGCTCTACGTGCCGTTGTTGAGGACGACGGAGGAAGTGGCCGAGGTCGTGCGGGTCGCGGGCAAGCTGCCGGTCAATGTGCTTGCCGGCTGGCCGGGCTTCACCAAGCGCGAGCTCGAGGATCTCGGGGTCAAGCGGATCAGCGTCGGCGGAGCGCTCGCCCGCGCCGCCTGGGGCGGGTTCATGCGCGCCGCCAAGGACATCGCGGACAATGGCCGGTTCGACGCCTTCGCCGATCTGCCGACGATGGGCGACATCACAGGGGCTTTCGCGGAGCGTTAGAACGAGCCTCGCGCGAAACGGCGCGCCGACAAGAGCTTTTACCGCGTCCTTCGCATGCGCGACTCGCCCAGGGTCAGGGTCCATCACCGGAAATGTGAGAACGCTTGACTTCAGCGCCACAATGCAGCCTAAATTACTCTTCCGGATCGGCGTCGAGCGGGGCTAGGCGCGATCACTCGGGGGGTCGCCTGTGCTCGTCAACCGCATCGTCTGCGGCGTTGTCATCGTTGCCGGACTCGCTTCGCCAGCGTCCGCCTTGGCGGACGCACTCGGCGCTGAGAGGGCGTTGGGGCAGAGCCTGTTCTTCGACGCGAGTTTATCGGTCAATGGGACCCAATCCTGCGGAACTTGCCACACGCCGTCCGCTTTCTTCACCGATCCGAGCCACGCCGCCACCTCGGCGGGCGCCATCGCCGGGCTCGCTGGGTTCCGCAATGCTCCGACGGTGCTCTATTCGGCTTTCACGCCGTCGCTGCATTACGACGCCGACGCGGGCAGCCAGGTCGGCGGCCAGTTTCTGGACGGGCGCGTCAACACGCTCGAGCAGCAGGCCGCGCAGCCTTTCCTCAACCCGGTCGAGATGGCCATGCCCGATAAAGCGAGCGTCATCCAGAAGCTCGCGGCCGGCCCGAATGCGACACAATTCCGCCAGGTGTTCGGCGCGACTTCGCTCGACAATGTCGATCAGGCCTACAATCTCCTGACGCAGGCGATCGCGACCTACGAGCGCAGCCCCGCGCTCTCGCCGTTCACGTCCAAATATGACGCGTGGGCCCACGGCCTGGCGTCGATGACGCCTCAGGAAATGTTGGGAATGAAGGTCTACGACGACCCGAGCAAGGGCAACTGCGCCGCCTGCCATCCGGATACGACGCCGAACGGTTCGCGCATCGGGGCCATGTTCACGGACAGAACCTACGACGATATCGGCGTCCCGAAAAATCCGGCCAATCCGCAGTACACGCTTCCGAGCAGTATCAATCCGGACGGCGCCGACTTTATCGATATCGGACTTGGCGGGACGACCGGAGACCCCGGCGACGACGGCGCATTCAAGGTCCCGACGCTGCGCGACATCGACGAGACCGGGCCGTACATGCACAACGGCTATTTCACGACGCTGGACCAGGTCATCGACTTCTACAATACGCGCGACGTCAAACCGGTCTGCGCGAGCGCGATGACCTCCGCCGCCGACGCCGAGTCGCAGGGATGCTGGCCCGCGCCCGAAGGCCCCGACAACGAGAACATGGAGGAATTGGGCAACCTGGGCTTGTCCGCAGACGACATCGCCAATCTCGAGGCGTTTCTCAACACGCTGACCGATGGCTATTATCCCATCGCCGGCGTCCTCGGCACGCCCGAACTCCCGGCGTGGTCGCTGATGCTTGTCGGATTCGGCGGCATCGGCGTTGGCCTCGGCTGGCGACGGTCGCGTTCCAAAGCGACCGCCGGTTAAACGGCGGCGCAGCCGGATTCAGATTTCCTGCCGCCGTCTTGGGTCCAGCATTAGCGGAAACTCGGGGTGCAGCGTCTCCGGCGCGGCTCATAAGCGCCGGGCGTGTAGCCCCGAGCCTCGAAGCGGATCAGCGTCGGCGGAGCGCTCGCCCGCGCCGCCTGGGCGGGTTCATCCGCCCGCTCAGGACGGCGGCGAACACGCCTACAACCCTTCCCCCTCAAAACCACACGTAGCCAGCGCCTCCAGCATGTGCGCCGGCGCCGGCGCTTCGACCTCGATCGGCGGCTTCGAATTCGACAGCGGCACGACGACCTTGCGCGCCAGCAACTGGAGGGACACGTCGGCGCGCTCGCCGTAGATCGGGTCGCCCAAAATCGGCCAGCCCTGCGAAGCGCAATGGACGCGCAATTGATGCGTGCGGCCGGTCTGCGGCGCGAGCTCAGCCCAGGCGATCGGCGCGCCGCGCCAGATTTCCGCGTCCCCTGACGCGCCAGAGCGTGAGCGCTTTTTGACCCTTGGGATCCACCTTCATCCACCAACCGCGCTTGTCATCAAGCCGACCGAGCGGCAGGTCGATTGTTCCCTCTTCGCCGATGGGCGCTCCGCTGACGATCGCCCAATAGGTCTTGGCGATCCTGCCCTGCTTGAATAGCAGCCCCAACTTCTCTAAGGCCTTGTGATGGCGCCCGAGCACCAGGCAGCCCGCGGTGTCGCGGTCGAGGCGGTGGGCGAGCGACGGCTTGCGCGGCAGGCCGAAGCGGAGCGCGTCGAAATCGTCCTCGAGGCTCGGTCCGCCTTTCGGGCCGGCATGAACAGCGACGCCGGCGGGTTTGTCGAGGACGAGCATCATCCCGTCCCGGTAGAGCAGCCGCGCTATCGTTTCTTCCGGCGTCATGGGGAGAAGTGATATGCCAAGATCGGCTGCGCGGGCATAGGGCGACGTTAAGAGGTTTTGAGCGTTGGCTGACGACGAGGAGAAGAAGGCGAAGTCGGGCCTGCTGCGCCGCTGGTTCGGCGGCGGCGAGGGCGCGGCCACGTCCGTCGAGGAGTCGCCGCCCGCGGCCGAAGCCGATCTGCCGCTTGGCGGCAACGAAACCGAGCCCTTGGAGCCGCCGACCCTCGTAAATGCGGCTCCAGCGGCGCCCACGCCGAAACAAAGCTGGCTCCAGCGCCTGCGCGCAGGGCTCTCTCGCTCGTCGACGACGATCGCCCGCGGGGTGACCGACATCTTCACCAAGCGCAAGCTCGACGCCGCCTCGCTCGACGATCTGGAGGACGTTCTTATTCAAGCCGATCTCGGCCTTCCCGCGGCGTCGCGGATTCGCGACGCGGTCGGCCGCGGGCGATACGAGCGGGGCGTCAGTCCGGATGAGGTGAAGCAGATCCTCGCCGACGAGGTCGAGCGCGCGCTCGATCCCGTGGCGCGCCCGCTTGAGATCGATCCCGGGAAGCGGCCATTTGTCATCCTCGTCGTTGGCGTCAACGGCTCGGGCAAGACGACGACGATCGGCAAGCTCGCCGCCAAGTTCCGGGCCGAAGGCAAGGCGGTCCTGCTCGCGGCGGGCGACACCTTCCGCGCCGCCGCGATCGAGCAATTGCGCATCTGGGCCCGACGCACCTTTTCCGCCATTGTCGAGCGCGACCAGGGCGCGGACGCCGCCGGCCTCGCCTTCGACGCGCTGACGAAAGCCCGCGAGCTCAATGTCGACGTCGTTCTGATGGACACGGCCGGGCGCTTGCAGAACCGCACCGAGCTCATGAGCGAGCTTGAGAAGATCATCCGGGTGATGCGAAAAGTCGACCCCGGCGCGCCTCATGCGGTGCTGCTCGTGCTCGACGCCACCGTCGGGCAGAACGCGCTGAACCAGGTCGAGATTTTCGGCCGCACCGCGGGCGTCACCGGCCTCGTGATGACCAAGCTCGACGGCACCGCGCGCGGCGGCATTCTGGTGGCTATCGCCGACAAGTTCGCGCTTCCGGTTCATTTCATTGGCGTCGGCGAGGGCGTCGAGGATCTCGAGCCGTTCGCCGCGCGGGACTTCGCCGATGCGATCGCCGGGATCGACAGAGAGGCTGCATGACGGCGCCAACGACCAGAACGCCCGCGACTGAAACCGTCGCTGCGCCGCCGCGCAAGGCGCTGAACCCGATGGTCAAGTTCGCGCTCGAACTCGGGCCGCTGGCGCTGTTCTTCGCCGTCTATTCGCGGCTCGGCATCTTTGCCGCGACCGGCGTCTTGATGGCCGGCGTGTTGGTGACGCTCGTCGTCTCCTATGCGATGCTGAGGCGCATTCCGATCATGCCGCTCGTGACCGCGGCGGTCGTCCTCATCTTCGGTTCGCTGACCCTTCTCTTTCACGACGAGACGCTGATCAAGATCAAGCCGACCGCGCTCTACATCCTGTTCGGGGCCGCCTTGTTCGTGGGCCTCTGGCTCAAGAAGCCGCTCCTGAAGATCCTGTTCGACGGCGCCTTGCATGTCACCGAGGAAGGCTGGCGCAAGCTCACCTGGCGCTGGGCGTTCTTCTTCCTCGGCCTCGCTGTCCTCAACGAGATCGTCTGGCGGACGCAAACGACCGACCTCTGGGTCAAGTTCAAGACCTTCGGCTTCCTGCCGCTCACCCTCCTGTTCGCCCTCGCCCAGGCGCCGTTGATCATGAAATATGAGACCAAGGACGAGGGGCCGGGCGACGAGCTGTGACTGGGGCGATACAACCTAAACGCGAGTCGCCTCCAAGAGAATCCAAATAAATCCAAGCTCAATCGCTTGGATTTGTTTGATTTTCCTTCGATTTGTTTGGCCGAATCTGGACTTTTCAAAGGGTTACAGCGGAAAAAATAAAAAAATTCTGCCGAGCCTTCAACTCGCGTCCCAGGTTGTGCTCGGAGCCTCGAACTGCGCCTTTCAACTCGCCAAGCCGGCCGCGCGCGAGCGCATGGTGGTCCTGATCATAAGAACATTATAGCTCGCTAATTTCTGATTTGTCAAATTCTCGCGCTCGCTCTTATCGTCTCCATTGGATCGCTTGATTTGGCCCGACAAACTGACCTTTGCCGACATGGCCGCCCCTCGGACTGTGATGCGGGGCGGCCATGATGCGGCTCCCTTCGCCGCCGTCCAAAAGCTGACGCCACAAGCGCGAATCGCGCTCGAGATTCGATCCGGGACATGGACCGAATCCTCGGGTTGCGGATAACCTCCGGCTCCGGGCGACGGGACCACGCCCCAAGCCGCAAGAGCGCGGGCTGGCGGTTTCAACCCAGCTTTGACTTTCACCGCCTGGCGGTCGAAACGGGCGCTGCGAATGATTGCGGAATCGACAGGCGCGGGCGAACCGGAAGAGGAGGGCGGGAGCCTCTCGCTCCTGACCGCGCTGGCGCTCATCGTCGGCGCGATTTCCGGCGCCGGCGTCGCCCTCTTCATCCTCGTGCTCGATGAGGCGGATCGAGCGCGCGATACGCTCATCGTCCTTGCGCAGGCGCAAGGGCCCGAGGGCCTCTGGCTGGTCATCCTCGGCTGCGCGGCGGCGGCCGGAGTTGCAGCTTCGCTCGTCCGCCGCATCTCGCCGCAGGCGGTCGGAAGCGGCATCCCGCATGTCGAAGCTGTCCTCAACGGGCAGTTGCCGCAGGCGCGGTTTCGCATCATTCCGGTGAAGTTCATCGGCGGCGCGCTGGCGATCGGCGCCGGACTTGCGCTTGGCCGCGAGGGGCCGAGCGTGCACATGGCCGCGAACCTGGGCGATCTCGTCGGCAAGATCTTTCGCCGCAACTGGCCCGATTGCCGGGTGTTGCTCGCGGCCGGCGCCGGGGCCGGCCTCGCCACCGCGTTCAACGCGCCGATCGCCGGCGCCATCTTCGTGCTCGAGGAATTGGTGCGGCGGTTCGAATTGCGCATCGCGATCGCGGCTCTCAGCGCGTCGGCGAGCGCAATCTCCGTCTCCCGGGCGATTCTGGGCGACGCCCCGGACTTCCATTTGGGAACGCTGGTCGCGCCGACCTTGCCGATACGGCCGCTCTTCTTCGTTCTCGGGGCGTTCGCCGGCGTCATGGCGGTTCTCTACAATCGGGTGCTTCTGCGGACGATGGCGACGTTCGACGGCCTCGACCACTGGCCGGTCGAAGCGCGGGCGGCGCTCGTCGGCGCCCTGGTCGGGGCGATCGCCTGGTTCCTTCCCGATCTCATTGGCGGAGGCGATCCGATCACCCAGCGGACGCTGCTGGGCGCGGGAACGCTTGGCCTGCTTCCGCTCGTTTTTCTCATAAGGCTCGCGCTTGGCGCCTTGTCCTATTCCGCCGGAACGCCCGGCGGCCTGTTTGCTCCGCTGCTGGTGCTCGGCGCGCAATTCGGATTGTTCTTCGGATTGGCGTGCCAAGCTCGCCTTTCCTGATCTGCCAGTTCAACCGGAAGGCTTCGCCGTGGTGGGAATGGCCGCTCTGTTCACCGGAATCGTGCGCGCGCCGCTGACCGGCATCGTGCTTGCGACCGAGATGACCGCGGACGTCACCATGCTCTTGCCGATGCTGGGCGCCTGCGCGATGGCCATGCTGACGCCAACTCTGCTCAAGGATCCGCCGATCTACGATTCGTTGCGCGAGCGGACGGTCGCCCGTGCAACAGCGCGGCTCGCGCGCGGCGAGTGAAGGATAGGAGCGAGCCCATGTTCGACACGAAAATCTCGATTGTCGTGCGCGAAGATCTCGCCACATGGCAGAAGCTTAACGTTGTGGCCTTTCTGACGAGCGGCGTGGTCGGCGCGAATCCTGGCGTTCTCGGCGAGCCTTACGAGGACGCCGCCGGCAACCTTTACAATCCGCTTCTGATCCAGCCGACGATCGTTCTCAGCGCCGACCGCGAGACGCTGAAGACGATCTATGGGCGCGCCATGGAGCGCCGCACGCGCTTCTCGCTCTATATCGAGGACATGTTCTCAACCGGCCACGACGCAGCCAACCGCGCGACCGTCAAGCAATATGCGCCGGACGCGATGAACGTCGTCGGCCTCGCTTTGCGCGAGGACAAGAAGATCGTCGACAAGATCACCAAAGGCGCGCGGATGCATGCGTGAGCAACGCTTCTAACGGGGCGTCTTGTCATCCCCGCGTAAGCGGGGATCCAGAGCCGCGGCTATGCCTTTCTGGATGCCGGCTTTCGCGGGCATGACACAGCGGGAGTGGGTGGCGCCTCACCGCGCGCAGATCTTCACCACGCCAGGCGCGCCCCACATCGCGCAAGGCGAGAAGCTGAGGCGATAGGTTCCGGTCGCGGGAACGACGAAGGTGAGAACGCCTGGCGCGTCCGGAACCCCATAAAAGTAACCGCCAGGCCCCTCGACATTCGGATCGCGCGGCCGCGCAACGGCGGCGGCGCTGCCGCTGCGCGGATCGTAGTCGGTCGCCTCGCCGGTCATGTGCGCCGAGATGCTCTGCCCGCTCGCGAATTTGCCGACGAACACAGTCGCCGGGCCGCGATAGGTCCAGCAGGCCTGATGGGCGGGAAAGCGGATTTGCGCGGCGACCTCCTTGTCGCAGGAACCGGCGCGCGCGGGCGCGGCGCCGGCGCAACACAGCGCGCCGACGAGCGCCAACAGAAAGACCGCGCCGGCCGGTCGCATGCCTGACCTTTCCAACCATGAAACCCAGGCTAACGCGAAGCTCGCGCCTGCGCGAGGACGCTCGTCTAGCGGTTGTCCTCTGCGGTCAGCGCGGCGAGCCGCGCTTCCTCTTCCGGACTCAAACCCGGGGTTGCGCTGGGCGCGCGGCGGTGAGCGAAGAGCGCGGCGCCGAGGCCAAGGCCGAGAACGATCACCGGGCTCAGCCACAAGAGCATCGTCTCCGGCTTGAACGGCGGTTTCAGGAGAATGAAATCGCCGTAGCGCGAGACGAGATAGGCGCGCACCGCGTCGTTGCTCTCGCCCTTGCCGATCCGCTCGCGAATGAGAAGGCGGATGTCGCGCGCCAGCGGCGCCTCGGAATCGTCGATCAACTCGTTCTGGCAGACCATGCAGCGCAACTCTTCCGACAGCGCGCGGGCGCGCGCTTCGAGCGCCGGGTCCTTCATCATTTCGTCGGGCTGCACGGCGAGGGCAGGGCCGGCAAGCAGGATGAGTCCGATTCCCAAGCCTGCGAGCCTTTGCCTCCACGACCTCATCCCGAGGAGCGACGCCGAAGGCGACGCGTCTCGAAAGCCTGCCCTGAGCTTGCCGAAGGGGACAGTCCAGTCGTCGCGGAAGGAAGCGCGATTCCCCTCTCCTACGGGAGAGGGGCAGGGGTGAGGGTTCGCGCGCGAAACGCGCCCATGGCTGCGCCACCACTCCCTCATCCGGCCGACTGCGTCGGCCACCTTCTCCCCGAGGGAGAAGGGGTTGCGGAGCCAGCGCATGATCACTGCGCCGGCTGCGCGAGGGGCTGCGCATTCGCCTTCGCCCTCACAGCGGCGCCGAAGCGAAGCCGCCGGTCGGCGAGCGACAGCGCCCCGCCGAACGCCATGGCGGCGGCGCCGAGCCAGATCAGCGTGACCAGCGGCTTCCAGTAAAGGCGCGCAGGCACGCCGCCGTCTCCCGCAGGGTCGCCGATCGAGACATAGACCTGGCCGAAATCGAGCGTCTTCAAGCCCGCCTGGGTCGTGGTCATCTCGCGCGAGGCGAACTGGCGGCGCGCCGGCGCAATCTCGGCGACGACGCGGTCGCCGGCGCGCAAGGTCACGGACGCGACCGTTTCCTTGTAGTTCGGCCCAACGCGCTCGCCGACCGAATCGAGCGTGACGGAGTAGGGACCAACTTGCGCCGGGACGCCCTTGTGCAGCGTCGCAATCGTCTCGGCGCCGAAGCCGAGGCCCGACAAGCCGAGCAGCGTCACGCCGAGGCCCAGATGCGCGAGCGCAGCCCCGAAGAACGACAAGGGCAGGCCGAAGGCGCGCCTCAACGCCGCGCTCGGGCCAAGCCCCGGCCGCCAAACGCGCATGCCGACTTCGATCAGCGTGCCCAGGATGACGAAGATCGCAAGCCCCATGGCGAGGGGCGCAAAGATCGGCGCGCCCCTGAGCCAAGCGGCGCCAACGATCGCCGTCACGGCCCCGACGAGGATGGCGAAGGTCAGACGCTGGACAACGCCCAAGAGATCGCCGCGCTTCCACGCCAGCGAGAAGCCGAACGGCGCGACAAGGCAGGCGATGAGCAGGAGCGTCCCGCAGGTGAGATTGAAGAAGGGCGCGCCGACGGTGATCTTCTCGCCGGTCAATTGCTCGAGCGCGAGCGGATAGAGGGTGCCGAACAGCACGGTCGCGCAGGCGGTCGTCAGAAGCAGATTGTTGACGACGAGCGCGCCCTCGCGCGACACCGGCGCGAACAATCCGCCCTGCTTGAGCATCGGGGCGCGCCAGGCGAAGAGGGCGAACGAGCCGCAAATGAACATGGCCAGGATCGCCAGGATGAAGACGCCGCGCCGCGGATCGTTGGCGAAGGCGTGCACGGAGGTGAGCACCCCCGAGCGCACGAGAAAGGTGCCGAGCAGCGAAAAGGAGAAGGCGAGGATGGCGAGAAAGATCGTCCAGACTTTCAGCGCGTCGCGCTTCTCCATCACCGCGACCGAATGGAGAAAGGCGGTGCCCGCGAGCCATGGCATGAGGGAGGCGTTCTCGACCGGATCCCAGAACCAGAAGCCGCCCCAGCCGAGGGTGTAATAGGCCCAGAACGAGCCCGCCGCGATGCCGAGGGTCAAGAAGCCCCAGGCGACGAGGGTGAACGGACGGACGAAGCGCGCCCAGGCCGCGTCGATCCGGCCCTCGATCAAGGCCGCGGCGGCGAACGAATAGACGATCGAGAAGCCGACATAGCCGAGATAGAGCATCGGGGGATGAATCGCGAGGCCGGGATCCTGCAGAATCGGATTGAGGTCGCGCCCCTCGAACGGCGCGGGCGCGAGCCGCTCGAACGGGTTCGAGGTCAAGAGAATGAAGGCGAGGAAGGCGAGGCTGATCAGGCCCTGAACGGCGAGCGCGTCGGCGCGAAGCTTAACCGGCAGCGCCCGGCCGAACAAGGCGACGAGCGCGCCGAAGATCGCCAGGATGAGAACCCACAGCAGCATCGAGCCTTCGTGGTTTCCCCAGACGCCGGAGATCTTGTAGATCGCGGGCATCGCCACGTTCGAATTCTCGGCGACATTGAGGACGGAGAAGTCCGACGTGAGGTGCGCGTTGACGAGCGCGGCGAAGGCGACCGCGATCAGCGCGAGCTGGAGGAGGGCCGCATTGCGCCCGACAGTCATGAGGCCGATGTCGCCGATGCGTGCGCCCCAGAATGGCGCGATGCTCTGAATGACCGCGGCGGCGAGCGCGAGGACAAGGGCGAAATGGCCGATCTCGACGATCATGGGCGCGCGACCGCCTCCCCTTCCTGCCAACGCCCCTGTTTCTTGAGCGCCTCGACGACCTCGCGCGGCATATAGCGCTCGTCGTGCTTGGCGAGGATCGTCTCGGCCCGCATCCGGCCGGGCGACTCGAGCACGCCTTCGGCGACGACGCCCTGACCCTCGCGGAAAAGGTCCGGCAAGAGGCCCCGGTAGGCCACTGCAAGATCATGCGCGCCGTCGGTGAGGACGAAGGCGACGTTCTGGTCGGCGGACTTGACGACCGAGCCGGTCTTGACGAGGCCGCCGATGCGCAGCCGCGCGCCGGGCGCGACCGCCTTCTGCACCACTTCGGACGGGCTCAGGAAGAACACGATGCTGCCGCTTAGCGCGTAAAGCGAGAGGCCAGCCGCTGCGCCGAGGACGGCGAGGCTCAAGGCGATGAGCGAAAGGCGGCGGCCGCGGCGGGTCAATTGGCGTCTCCGAGGCCCGAGTCCAGACCCAAGTCGCGCGCCAGCGCGTCGAGGCTCGCGACCGCGCTGGCGTCCGGCGCGAGCGCCTTGCGGGCGCTCATGAGCGCCGCCTTGGCCTTGCCGGCCTCATGCAGCACGGTATAGGCGCGAATAAGGCGCGACCACTCGTCGACGCCGCCGCCATTGCTGGCGAGCCGCGTCGCCAGTTTCGACACCATGCCCTCGATCATCGGCCGCTGGGCCTCTGGAATGGCGGCGTCCGTGGCGGGCGGGGGCTCGCCCTTGAGCGCCGCGAGTCGCGCCTTGACCAAACTTACCCAAGGCGCTTCGGGAGGCGAATCGGCGACGAGCGACTCGTAATCGCGAATGGCGTCCGCCTTCTTGCCGTCCTGCTCGGTGGCGAGCGCGACATAGTAGCGCGCCTGCGGCTGGCCGGGCTGCTCGGCAAGCGCCCGGTCGAACGCTTGCCTCGCTTGATCGGTGACCACGCCGCCCGCGGCGGCGGTGAGGGCCTCGCCGTAGGCGGAGCGGCGCAAGGGGTCTTCGCCGAGAAGGCGCAGCGCCTCGGCATAGGCGTGCGCGGCGTCGGAATAGCGCTCGAGCCGCATGTAAACCGGGCCGATCACCGCCCAGCCCTTGCCGTCGTCGGGCTTGGCGGTGAGGTGCGCCTCGACGGCGGCGATCGCCGCCTCGATCTCGCCATTCGACTGCGGCGCGGCTTTGCGGCTCGCCAAGGGCTCGTCGGGCATCCTGGGTTGGCCGAGGCGGGCGTAGAGCGGAAAGGCGATCGCCGGCAGACCCACGGCGATGAGGGCCGCCGCGGCGAGGCGCGTGCGCCGGGCCGGCAAGGGCGTCTCGGAGGCGTCGGACGCGGCGATCAGGCGGCGGGCGGCCTCGGCGCGGGCGCTCTCCGCCTCTCCCTGCGGCAGGAGGCCGCGCTCGACGTCGCGCCTGATCTCCTCGAGTTGCGCCTTGTAGAACGCCGCTTCGTTCGCCGCGGAATCCGCCTTCGCAGGCGGCGACGGGCGAAGCAGGGGCAAAAGCGCGGCGAGAACGGCCAGAGCCGCCATTCCCGCCAGGACAAACCACACCATTCAAGAGCCTCGACGCGGCCCCTTCGACGGGGCCAGCGGGAAAAGTCCGGGCTCTGTTATCGCAAAGCGAAGTTTAGGTCTTGTCAAAATGGAATGAGTGCGGTTCGAGGATCTCAGCGCTGGCGACGATCGGACGCAGCCAATCCAAAGTTGCTGCCGCGGCAGTCCTGACTTCCCGAGGGTACGAAACTCAACTGATAGGGCGCGCGTTGACACCGCTCTGGAAGTCACTAAACAAAACGTTTTGATCCACAGTGCGGGCACGTTGGGAGTCGGCACATGGCAACCGAAATTTTTGTCAGTTATAGCCATCGAGACGATAAGTATTTGCTTGATGATTTTTCGCTTGGGCATCTAAAGGGCCTCCAGCGAGACGGCGCTTCCTTCTGGGATGACAGGAAAATCCAAGCAGGCTTACTCTGGGAAGACGTCGTTAAGCAGAAGATTGACGCAGCCGATATAGTACTTGCGTTGGTGAGCGAAATGTTTTTGGCTTCAGAGTATTGTCAAAATACAGAGATCGCCAACTCTTTGAAGCGGTCGCGCGAGAGTGGATTGATCATATTCCCCGTAATTATTTCCGCCTGCAGCTGGAACCAATTCGATTGGCTGCTCCAACGCCAATTTTTACCGCGCGACGGTCGCAATATTGAGCAGCACTTTGGTGGCCCTGGCAAACGAAAAGCGATCTTCCAACAGATCTTGGAGGCCCTTAGAGAGCACGTGAAAGCCGTAGAGCGAACCAAACAGCACAAGGGGGACGATCTACGAGCGTTGGCTATGATCAGGCCAGGGGCCTGCCGCCGTCCACCGGCAGGATCGCCCCGGTGGTGAAGGTCAAAGTGGTCGCCGCCGCGAGCACCGCGCGAGCGACCTCCTCGGGGTCGGCCAGCCTGCGCAGCGGCGTCCTGCCGGCCTGCTCATCGCGCCAGCTTTGGTCGAGCCCACGGACGAACTCGGTGTCGACAAGGCCGGGCGAGACGGAAACGACCCTTATGTCGGGGGCGAGCGCCCGCGCCAGCGACTTGGTCAGATTGTCGACCGCCGCCTTCGAGGCGCAATAGGCGATGTTGCTGCCCATCGCGGTCACGCCGGCGATCGAGGAAATATTGACGATCGCGCCGCCGCCGCTTCGCCGCATGAGCGGCAAAGCCGCCCTGACGCTTGCGATCACGCCTCGGACATTGACGTCGAGGATGCGGCTGATGAGCGCGTCGTCGAGCGCATCGAGATCGCCATGCGGCACGAAGCGCGTCGTTCCGTGTGAGTTGACCAGGAGGTCGAGCCGGGCATGACGCTTGTCGACCGCCGCGATCGCGTCGTTGAGCGCTGCGCTGTCGGTCACCGGCATGCGCAAGGCGATGTGCCCATGGCCGGGCAACGCGCCCAGCATGGCTTCCGCCTTGTCAGCCGATGAATTGTACCCGATGGCGACGGCCGCGCCCGCTTCCGCCAGCGCCTTGCAGATCGCGGCGCCAATCCCTCCCGCCCCGCCGGTTACGACAGCCACGCGGCCCGCGAGAGGTTCAGACGACACGCTAGCGCCCGCTATTCCGAGGGTTGGGAGCGGCGATGGGCGACGAGGGCCATCAGCCGCCTGTCGCGCCACGCCGACCGTTCGGCAAGTTTGTCCTGCGCCAGCGCCGCGCGCCGTTCCGACCTCGCCCGCTCGATCAGTTCAGGCGACCAGGGGCGCGGATTGGACCGTGATTGCGCGATCGACTGATAAAGCGGCCCAAGCCGGCGGGCGTAATCGTCGACGCCGCCCGGCGCGTTCAGGTCGATCGTCTCGAACGGCCCCATGAACGACCAGCGCAAGCCTAAGCCCTGCGAGACGGTGAGGTCGATGTCGGCGGCGCTCGCATAGCCCTCCTCGAACAAAGCCCAGGCTTCCTTGAGAAGCGCGCCCTGCAGGCGATTGAGGATGAACCCCTCGATTTCTCGATTGACGACGATCGGCGCCTGGCCGACCGCCTGCATCACGCCGCGAAGCCAAGGCAGGATCGCCGGATCGGTCCAGGGCGCCGGAACGAGCTCGACGATCGGCACGAGATGGGGCGGGTTCACCGGATGCGCGATGAGAAACCGCTCCCGCCGCGGCGCGTGCTCGGTGAAGGCGGAGGCCGGAATGCCGGAGCTCGAACTTCCGACGACCGCCTCATCCCGGATCAAGGCGCCGATCGCCTCCGAGACGGCGCGTTTCTCCTCCACCCGCTCGAACACGGATTCCTGAACGTACTCGACGTCGGCGACGGCGGCGCGCAAGTCGTCGACCACCGTGACGCGCGCGCAAATGGCGTCCACGCCGTCAACCAGGCCCGCTTTCGCCATGTCCTCGAGGCTCGCGCGAATCCGCGCGGCCGCCGTCCGCCGGATGTCCTCGCTGGCGTCGAACGCGCGGACGCTGACGCCCGCGCGCGCAAACACGATCGCCCAGGCTGAGCCGACAAGGCCCGCGCCGACGATGCCGACCGTTCGTATTGAAGGAGCGGCCATCAACCCACCCGCGATTTTTCGCCATCCGCGAGGCAGATCTCGCTGATGCGCAGGCCGTCCGGCGTGATCCGAGACGGGAATCGGTCCTTCAGACGCTCTTCATGGACGGCTATGACCCGGCGCGCCTCGTAACCCACGGACTTCATCATCGCCTCGGTCGCCATCACCAGATTCTCCTGGCTTCCGACGGCAAGGCCGACGGGCACATACATCTGATCGACGTCCACGACCGCTCCGGGCCCCTCGACATTCTCGAACACGTAGACGAGATCGCCGGCGAGCGCCCAGGCGTCGCTCGATTGCGACTTTCCGTCGTTGCGCACGTGCACCCACATCGAGCCGTAAGTGTGGCTGTCATAGGCGACGTGCAGGTCGATGTTGGGAAGCACATTTTCGAGCGGACCGTCGATGCAAACGAGTCGCTTCTGACGGGCGAGGTCGACCCCGCGAATGATGTCGCCCGGATCGACGGCGACCATCATCCAGCGCAGGCGGTCGGGCAGCGACATGGCCCATACCCATTTCGTGATCTCGCGCTCCTGGATGTAGAAGGTCGCCTTCGGGAAGTCCTCGACATTGCCGAAATGATCGAAATGCGCGTGGCTGACGAACACGGTGTCGACATCCGCCGGCGTCAGTCCGACGCCCGCCAGCACGTCCTTTGGGGAATGCCAGTTCTCGACTCCGAACTTGTCGCCCAGCGTCTTGCCGTATTCCTTGTTGTTGAAGCCGACGTCGACCATCGCGACGTGGTTCTTTCCCTTGATCAGCGCGTAGCAATAGGGGAGCTTCACATATCCCTGATTGTGCGCGCCGTAGAGGACGCCGCTCTTGTGGTACTTGGTGACGTACGAATACTCCAGAACCCAAATCGAGTAGTCGGCCATGCGTTCCCTCCTTTGTTATTCATGAGCCGCGCGCCATGAGCGGCGCGCAATTGCAGCAGGACTGGCGGAAATCGACCATCGTCATGCCGAGCTTGTCGCTGGAAGAACTCTGAACAAGCCGATAGGCGGCCGCGATCCGCTCGAGCGCGAGCGATGCGTCTACCTTTTCCTTCGTCGCTGAGGCTTCCAGCGCGTCGAGGCAGGCGCCGACGAGGACGCGCGGCGCGAACGAGGCTTTCTTTCCGGCGCTCGCAGCCGCGCGGCGCGCTCAAGTCGCCGAGGGTCGCGGTCACTTCGCGCCATTGCTCGCGCGCCACGGCGACGGCTGGGAGATCGACGATCTCGCGCCTCTGGCCGGCTTGCGCCAGGACGAGCAAACCCGCCGCCTGTCCGATGAGCCGGCGCAGCGCGTCATAGGGCCGCCGAAACGCCGCGGCCGCGGCGGCGTCGACTTCCGCGATGTCGGGCTCAGGAAGCGCTGGCTCGGCGGCGACGGCCGGACAGTCCCAGCGATGGACCAAGGCCGCGCGATCGAGCATCTCCCTCCCGCTATTCGGCATGATGGACCTCACGGGTCGAGGCGCGTTCGACGAGCTCGCCGGGCAAGCGTTCGATCCTGGGCTTCAGTTGCGCGGAGTCGAACAGCATTTCAATGAGCTGCATCGTCACGTCGATCATCTTGCCCACCGGCTGGCGCACGGTGGTCAGCGCATGGGAGGGCCAGCGCGCCATGGCGATGTCGTCGAAGCCGACGACCGAGAGATCGCCTGGAATGTCGAGCCCGAACTCCCGGCGCGCCGCATCCATGAAGCCGATGGCGAGAATATCATTGGCGCAGAACACCCCGTCCGGACGGACGCTGCCGGAGCCAAACAGCTGGAAGGCCGCCTTGTATCCGAGCTCATAGGCGAAGGCGCCAGCCTCGACGCGGACCGGTTCCTTGAGACCCCGGTCGAGGCATCCGCGCCGAAAGCCCTCCCAGCGGTCGACAGTGGTGGAGGCGTCCGGCCGGCCGGCGACGAACGCGAGCCGCCGATGACCAAGCTTGATCAAATGGTCGGCGACAAGCCGCCCGCCGCCGACATTGTCGCAGGTCACGCCGAATGCGTCGACATTCAGCGGGCGCCGGTTGAAGAAGAGAACCGGCGTGCCCGCCTGTCCGCACGCCTCGGCCGCCTCGGACGAGAGCGTCGCGGCGAGAACGATGACCACGTCGGGCTGATAGGACAGGAGAAGCTTCACCGCGTCGTCGAGCGAATCGCTCGAGCCGGCGGCCGAGAGCATCACATTGAGATCGATCTCGCGCAGCTTTTCCGTAAGCCGCGTGAGGACCTCCGGATAGAAGGGGTTCGTGATGTCGGCGGTCACCACGCCCGCGATCCGGGTGCGCTTGGTGATCAGGCTGCGCGCCAGCGGATTGGGGGCGTAGCCAATCTCGGCGGCCCGCGTGAGGACGGCTTTGCGGGTGTTCGGCGCGATCACCGCGTCGGTATAGAACGCGCGCGATATGGTCGAGGTCGAGAGGCTCAGGTCGCGCGCGAGGTCCTTCACCGTCACGCGGGCCTTGCGAACGCGAGTCCTGTCGTCCCCACTCACTGTCTCGAGCTCCCCAAAGCGCTCTCGCCTACGGCGGCCCCCGATCAGGCATTGCGTCCGCCATATCGGCGCACCCGGATGTTGGCCTGCTCGGCGTGAGCGTAGAAGCCCTCGAGCATGCAGAGCCGCGAACAATATTCGCCCACCATCGCGCTCGCTTCATCGGTGAGCACTTTCTGATAGGTGCAGGTCTTCAGGAACTTGCCGACCCAGAGGCCCCCCGTGTAGCGCGCCGCCTTCTTGGTGGGCAGCGTATGGTTGGTGCCGATCACCTTGTCGCCATAGGCGACGTTGGTTCGAGGTCCGAGGAACAATGCGCCGTAGTTGGTCATGCCCTTCAGGAAGACGTCGGGATCGCGCGTCATCACCTGGACGTGCTCGGACGCGATCCGGTCGGCCTCGCGGATCATCTCGGCTTCGTCCTCGCAGACAATGACCTCGCCGTAAGCCTCCCACGCCTGGCCCGCGGTCTCGCCGGTCGGCAGGATCGCCAGCTGGCGCTGGACCTCGTTCATCGTGTCGCGCGCCAGCTTCTCCGAATTGGTCAGGAGAATCGCGGGCGAGGTGGGTCCATGCTCCGCCTGGCCGAGGAGATCGGTGGCGCAAATCTCGCCGTCGACGGTGTCGTCGGCGATGATCAGCGTTTCAGTGGGTCCGGCGAAAAGGTCGATGCCGACGCGGCCGTAGAGCTGGCGCTTCGCCTCGGCGACAAAGGCGTTGCCGGGCCCGACCAGCATGTCGACGGGCGCGATCGTTTCCGTTCCGAGCGCCATCGCGGCGACAGCCTGCACGCCGCCGAGCACATAGATTTCGTCCGCGCCTCCCATGTGCATGGCGGCCACGATGGCGGGATGCGGTCCGCCGTGGAACGGCGGCGCGCAGGCGATCACCCGCTCGACGCCGGCGACTTTCGCGGTCACCACGCTCATATGCGCCGAGGCGACCATCGGATACTTGCCGCCTGGGACGTAGCAGCCGATGGAATTCACGGGGATGTTCTTGTGACCCAGAATGACGCCGGGCAAGGTCTCGACTTCGAGGTCCTTGATGCACTCGCGCTGCTTCTGCGCGAAGTTGCGGACCTGCTTTTGCGCGAAGCGGATGTCCTCGATGTCGCGCGGCGCGACTTTCCCCATCGCCGCTTCGATGTCGCCCGGCGACAGGCGAAAGGCCGCGGGCGACCACTTGTCGAATTTCTCCGACAATTCGCGAACGGCCGCGTCGCCGCGCGTCTCGACTTCGGTCAGGATGCCCTCGACGGTTGCGCGCACTTTCGCGTCGTTGGCGGCCACTTCTTTCGCGTCCCGGCCCCGCTTCAGGTGTCTTGCCATTGTCTCGTTCCTGGTTTGAAAAGAACGTCCCGGGCGGCGTGTCGCCCGGGACGTCTAATGTTATGGCTTCACTGTCGGCTGAATTTTGGTCAGCTTGTACAAGTCGGCCGGCGGCTCGCACTTCTGACAGTTGATGCCCGGCTCGTTGGGGGCTTTCACCACCTCCGCCGGCAGCGGCTGGATCGTCTTGCCTGGGGTCGGCGCGCCGTCGAGAGCGGACTTGAGGCTGAGCTCGGGCAGGAACTCAGGACTGAACACCTCGGTCACGAAGGAGCTCGGCACTTTCCCTTCAGGAAAGGTGTTGCATCCGTCTTCGAACGTGTCGCCCTTGCAGAGCTTGACCTGATCGGCGGGAACCCAAGGCAGCGGATACTGGATGTTCATCGGCTTGAGCTCCCGCTTCTTCGTCAGGATCTCCATCATCAACTTGAACGCGTAGCCGGCCGTGGCCGGGGGAGATCCGGCGGAGACTCCCTTGAGACCATTCTTCTGGGCCTCGGGATCGGCGAGCGCCAAGCGGAAGCCGTTCGAGTTTTCGCCGGTCATCGGCACGAGGCGGGTCCCCTTGTCGCGCAGAGCCTGGATGGCGCCGAATTCGCCGGCTTGCGCCCAGATGCCGTCGACGTCGGGATGCGCCGCGAGGGCCTTGGCGGTTTCCTGCTGTGTCGTGCGATCGTCCCAGAAGGAATAATATTCCGCGACGACCTGGATCCCGGGATATTCCTTGAAGATGTGCATGGCGCCGTCGGTGTGGCGCTTGTCGACGGAGTTTCCGGGAACGCCGCGGCTCAGGAAGATCTTGCCCTTGCCGTTCAACGCATTCACCAGCGCCTGCGCCGTGTTCTCTCCGAAGCCCGCGGTGATGTAGCTGACGTTATAGGCGCAGGGCTCGGTCACGGTCGCGTCGTACATGAAGAACAGGACGCCCTTCTCGCAGCCGCGTTTGACCGTCCGGTTGAGCGCGGTCGATGAGATCGGGAAACTGATGACGCCGTCGGCGCCCGCGTCGATCATGCTTTCGTAAGCGGCGATCTGGGCTTGCGGATCCGTGCCGGAGATCACTTCCTTGAGCTCGACCTCCTTGTCGTAGGGAGGCGTCAGCGCGAGCGCCTTCACGATGTTGGCGGCCTCGGATTGCCAGGAATTGCCGCTATAGCTGAGGCTGAGGAATATCTTGAACTTCTTCGGTTCGTCGGCCGAGGCCGAACCGATCCCGGCGGCGAACGCCGCGGCGAGAGCGCCTGCGGCGACGCACGTCGTCGCGAGCATCTTTCTAAAAGTCGTCATGCGTAAAACCTCCCAATAGTCGCGCCACTGTGTTGCCCGTGAGAACGTTCCCACACTCAATTGCAGGAACGCCTTCGGCCGGCTCGCTCGTGGCCTAACGAGCCGGCCTGTTTCTTAATCTCGCGATCAGATCCTCTCGAAGCAGGAGCAGCGCTCCGACGATGATTGCCCCCTCGATAACCGTCCGCCAACCCTGATCCATGCCGAGCGCGGAAATGACCGTGCCGAGCGTGGTGAGAAGGATCGCGCCCCCCACTGTTCCCGCGAAGCTGCCGCGGCCGCCGAGAATCGACGATCCGCCGATGACGACCGAAGCGATGCTCGGCAAAAGGTAGGAATTGCCCATCCTTAACGTCGCGCCATTCGCATAGCCGACCAGCATCATTCCCGCGAAGCCCGCGCAAGCGGCGCTGATCGCGTAGGCGGCCATAATTGGACGCCACGTGGCGACGCCGGCGATGCGCGCGGCTTCGCGGTTGGCGCCGACCGCATAGAGCCGCCGCCCGAATGCGGTCGCGCTCTGCAGCGCCCAGGCGAGGAGGACGAAGATGACAACGAAGATCAGGACCGCCGATATGGGGCCGACGAAGCCTTTCATGAGCGCGAGGAAGGCGTCAGGCGAAGCGCCGCGCGGCGTCCCGCTCGTATATCCGAGCGCGGCGGAGGCGACGATGATGCCCATCGCCATCGTCATGATGAAAGGCGGAATGTTCAGCCAGATCACCCCGACCGCATTGAGCGCGCCAATGCACGCGCAGATGACGAGCACCGCGGGTATCAGAACCCATTCCGATCCGAGCGACCCGTTCCAGGTGGTCGCGAGGACGCCGCCCAGCGTGATCAGCGAGGCGATCGAGAGGTCGAGGCCGCCAACCAGGATGACGAGGCCCTGACCGAAAGCCACAACGATCAGGAACGAGGCCAGAGTGATGATCGTATCGACCTGGTCCCACGACCCGAGCGCGGGACTCACGAAGCGCGAGGCGAAGATGAGGATGATCGCGAGGGCGAAAATCGCGGCGGTGCTGATCGTCTCGGAGCGAACGCGCGCGGTCCGCCGCGTATCCGCTGGCGGTTGCACGGCGGCGGACGGTCGCGCGCTCGTCATGCGCGCGCTCCAGTCGAAGCGAGGCGCGAGATGAGGGACCCGAACACGATCGCGAGCACCATCACGACGCCCTGGAAAATCCCCGTGTAGAACGACGACACGCCGCCTGAGAACAGCACCTTCTGCAAGAGCATCAGGGTCGCCGCGCCGATGATCGCGCCCACGAGGCTGCCTCTGCCGCCCGTCAGCGAGACGCCGCCGAGCGCCACCGCCGCGAACGTCAACATGAGGAACGGCGTGCCAGCGGTGGGATTGCCGGTCGCGGTCTGCACGCTCAGCATGAATCCCGCGAGGCCATAAAGCAGGCCTGCGCCGACAAAGGCGACGAAGCGCGCGCGCACCACCGAGATTCCCGACAAGGAAGCCGCCGTTTCATCCGCGCCGACCGCAAACAGGCCAGTGCAGGCGTCGGTGCGGCGGAAAAGCAGCCACAATCCGACGACCGCGAGGACGATGAGGCCGGAAATCGGAATGACGCCGAAGAGCACATCGGTGAGCGTGTAGCTCACCCAATCCGCGACCGTGCCGCCTGGCGCATCCATGATGACGAGCGCAAGGCCTTGGCCCATGATCATGGTGCCGAGGGTCGCGGCGATCGACTGCAACCGCAGGATCGCGACGAGCACGCCATTGACGACGCCGATCGCGCCGCCGACGCCGAGGCAGATCAGGAGACTGACCAGAGCGCCCCCTGGTCCATCGACCGGATAACTCGCCATGAGCACGTTCGAGAGCGACACGACGCCGGCGACGGAGAGGTCGAAGCCCTTCGAAATCACGACGAGGCTTTCGCCGGCGGCGGCGATGGCGAGCGGCGCCGCATTGTTCGACAAATTCGTCACCCCCGACACGGTCAGGGCGCTGCGGTCCCAGAGCGCGTAGAGGGCGAAGAGAATGACATAGAGAATGGCGACGATGCCGGCGCCGTCGGTCAGACCGCGCCGGATCGCCAGGCCCAAGTTCGAGCCCGGCGCGTTGGCCGCCGCGTCAAGACTGGCGCTCATGCCGCGGAATCTTGGAGGGAGTGACCGGTGAGCGCAGCGACAAGCGTGCGCTCGTTGATGTCGGCGCCGGAAACTTCCGCGAAAATCCGTCCGCCATAGACGACCAGGCAGCGGTCCGCGAGGTGGACCAGCTCGGGCAGTTCCGAGGAATAGAGCAGGACCGCGCCCCCGGACTTCGGCGAAACTGCGGATGGCCGCATAGATCGACTGCTTCGTTCCCACGTCGACGCCGCGGGTCGGATCATAGAGCAGGAGAATCTTTGCGCCGGTCTGCATCGCACGAGCCAACAGGGCCTTCTGCTGGTTGCCCCCGGACAGGTCGCCGATCCGGAAATCGAGATAGCGCGAATTGAGGTCGACCTGGGACGACGACCCGGCCGCGGCCTCACGCTCGAGCCGCTCCGAGACGAGACCCGCCCGCCCAATCCGCCCGATGACGGGAAGAACGATGTTGGACGCCGTCGCGAGAGCCGGGAAGATCCCCTCGGTCTTGCGCTCCTCCGGCAGAAAAGCGATGCCCCTGCCGGTCTTGAGCGCGACGTCGGGACCCGAGAGCCGAACCGATGCGCCATCCACCTTGACCGAACCGGCGCTAAGCGGGGCGAGCCCGACGAGGGTGCGGAACAAAGCGCGCTGTCCCTGTCCCTCGAGCCCCGCGACGCCAAGAATTTCGCCTTCGCGCAGCTTCAAGGAAATATCCTTGAGGCTCCCTCCCGCCAATCCCTCGGCTTCGAGGACAGCGGGGCGCGTCGACTGTGCAGAGGCCGAGCGATGCTGCATCTCCTCCGCCTGGCTGCGGCCGACCATCATTTCGAAAATGGCGTGATCGGTGGCGTTCTCAAGGCCGACCGTGCCGATGCTGCGGCCATTGCGCAGGACCGTCGCGCGCTGACAGAGTTCGCGCACCTCGTGAAGTCGATGTGAGATGTAAAGGACAGCCGCGCCGGCGGCGGTCGCCTGCCGAACGAGACCGAAAAGCCAGTTCGTCTCGGCCAAGGCCGCGGTCGGCTCGTCCAGGATGAGCACCCTTGGGTCGCAGGCGAAGGCTCGGGTGATTTCGAGCCGCTGGCGTTCGGCAAGCGTCAGGCCCGCGACCATTGCGCCTGGCGAAAGCCGCAGGCCGAAGCGCTCGAGAACCATCGCGCCATGTTTCTGCGTCGCCGCGCCTGACACCAGCCCCAGGCTTCCCTTCGGCTGTCGGGGCAAAGATAAGTTCTGCGCCACAGTCAGGTTGGGAACGAGGCTGAGTTCCTGAAACGCCGTCGCCACGCCGCGGCGGCGCGCATCGACGATCGAATGCGGTCCGTAGGGCTCCCCGCCCATCCGCATGGCCCCGACATCCGGCTTGACGACGCCGCTCAGGATCTTGACGAGCGTCGACTTGCCGGCGCCGTTCTCGCCTAAGAGCGCGTGCACTTCGCCGGGCTGCAACTCGATCGATACGTCCTGAAGGGCGACGGTCGCGCCATAGGACTTCGATACGGAACGCACATCAAGCGCGCTGGCCGCTCCTGACACGTCTCACTCCGAATCCAGCGTTTTTCAGCCGATGGGAACGTTTGCAGAGAACGATTGCATCGGGTCACTTTTCAGTCAATCGTCAATTTCAGGAAAGCAGCTATCCCTTGTCGTGGCGGTCGGCGGCGTCGATTTTCTTGAGGTCCGAGACGGGTCGCGAGCGACGGCTTCACCCCTCGTTCGATGGAAGCGCGCCGGGCACGGCGCTCAGGGTCTGCCGTCGCGGAGGTCGGCCGTCAGGCCCCGCCTCAGCTCGTCATCTTCCAGCTTCCGTCCGGTTGCCGGCAGCCGACGCCTTTGCCGCGGTTCGGCCGGCCGGCGACATAGACAGTTTGCGAATAGGCGCGGCAGCCCTCGCCTGTCGTGGCCCCCGGGGCGACAAAGCCGAATACGCCGTGGTCTCCGCGCCAGGAGCGTTTCTGGCCCGAATCGAGCGCTCCCACCTGCGCCTGCCACGCCGCCTGCCGGTCGTCGTCCGTCAGCGACGCGCCGACCGGGCCGCCGAGGACGCCGCCAAGCGCAGCGCCCGTCGGAATTGGCGGGGCCGGCATTCCCGCAAGCGCAGGGGCAACCGTCGATGTCGCGGCGCCGGCTGGCGTCGTCGAGCCGGTGACCGGCGGCGCGTTATTCGAGCCGACGCTCTGACAGCCGGCGAGGCCAATCGACGCAAGCGCGCTGATGAGAACGGTCGCCCGCATGATCGAATTCTCCCAGTTCGCGGCCTGACGTTCACTCACGGCGCTTCAGGCCTCATACGCATGGCAGCCTGAGGATCGCTCGCAAGCCTCCAAGCGGGCTTTCGTCGAGCTCGAGCGAGCCGCCGTAGATCGAAGCCAGTTCGACGACGATCGACAGGCCGAGACCGGAGCCCGGCCTCGACTCGTCGAGCCTCTTGCCGCGTTCAATCGCAGCCGCGCGCGCGCTCTTGTCGAGGCCTGGACCGTCGTCGTCGATCTCGGCCACCAGAAAACGGGCGGAGTCCTTGTCTTCCATCGCGGCGGCCGCGCGCGTGGCGTGAATCGAAACCTTTTCACGCGCCCACTTTCCCGCATTGTCGAGCAGGTTGCCAATCAGGTCCGTCAGATCCTGAGCCTCGCCCCGGAACTTGAGGCCCGGCTGCATCTCGACGTCGAAGGCCAGGGCCCGGTCGCCATGCAGTTTCTCATAGGTCCGGACGAGCCCCTCGACCACCGGCTTCACCTCCGTCGCCGCGCCGAAGGTCCTGGCTCGGGCGGCGGCGCGGGCCCGGTCGAGATAGAAACTCACCTGCCGGCGCATGATCTCGGTCTGTTCGCGCACCTTGTCCTTGAGGCTCGGGCTCTCCGAATCGGCTTCGTTCATCAAAACGCTGAGCGGCGTCTTGAGCGCATGGGCGAGATTGCCGACCTGGGTGCGCGCGCGCTCGACAATCTCTCGGTTGGCGTCGATCAGCTGATTGACTTCGGCCGCCAGCGGAGCGACGTCCTGCGGAAATTCGCCCGCGATATGCTCGGCCTCGCCGCGGCGGATCGCGGCCACGCCCTCACGCAGGACCCTCAGCGGGCGCAGGCCGAATCGAACCGCAAGCGCGGTCGAGCCGATCAGCGCCAGAGCCAGCGTCAGGAACGTCGCGGCGAGCCCCAATTCGAAGCTGCGCTCCTGTCCCTGGATCACGTCGGCGTTGGCGGCGACCTGCACCAGAAAGCGCCCGTCGTCACCCGCGTCGATCTGGCGTTGGATCATCCTCAGTTGATGCCCGCCCGGGCCGACCGCGTAACCGCTCAGAATGGCGCCGTGATCGTTCCCAACCGCGACCAGTTGCGGCAATTGTGTTGCGAATAGCGACTTCGAGGCGCGGATTTCCGGCGGACTTACGTCGGTGCGGGTGATCTGCCAGTACCAGCCCGAGAACGCGAGCTCGAATTGCGGCGCGATCGCCGCCTGCGCGACCGGTTTTCCCTCTTCGCCCGGAACCGCGACGTTGGCGACCAACGCCTTGAGATAGACGCCAAGCTGATCGTCGAAATTCGCCTCGCTCCATTGCTTGTTGAGCGCGCTCAAGCCCAGCCCCGCGAGCGCCAGGATCAAGATGCTCCAGAACGCCGCATAGAGAAAAAGGCGCGAAGCGATCGAGCGCGCGCTGAGCGCCTTGAACATGAAAGCCTTACGGCACTTCCCGAACCGCCCCGCGCGCTGCGCTGGTTGCGAAAGCGGCATAGGCGCGCAAGGCCGTCGACACCGCCCGCTTGCGCGGCTTCAAGGGCTTCCAGGCGCTCGCGCCCTTGGCTTCCATTGCGGCCCGGCGCCGGGCGAGCTCCGCTTCGTCGACCAGGAGGGTGATCGAGCGGGCGGGAATGTCGATCGCGATCCTATCGCCTTCCTCAACGAGGCCGATCGCGCCGCCCTCTTCCGCTTCCGGCGAGACGTGCCCGATGCAGAGGCCGGAGGTGCCGCCGGAGAAGCGTCCGTCGGTGACAAGAGCGCACGTCTTCCCAAGTCCGCGCGACTTGAGATAGCTGGTCGGATAGAGCATTTCCTGCATGCCCGGGCCGCCGCGCGGCCCCTCGTAGCGGATGACGACGACGTCGCCCGCCGCGACCTTGCCGCCGAGGATTCCCTGGACCGCGTCGTCCTGGCTCTCGAAGATGCGCGCCGGGCCGTTGAACTTGAGAATGCTCGCGTCGACCCCGGCCGTCTTCACGATCGAGCCGTCGACCGCGATGTTGCCGTAGAGCACCGCGAGGCCGCCGTCCTTGGAGAAGGCATGCTCGGAATCGCGGATGACGCCCTTGGCGCGATCCTCGTCGAGCGAGGGATAGCGCGCCGACTGGCTGAACGCGACCTGGGTCGGCACCCCGCCCGGGCCGGCCATGAAGAATTCGCGCGTCGCGTTGCCGCTCGCCCGCATGATGTCGTTGCGCGACAGCGCATGCTCGAGCGACTCCGCATGCACCATCCGGACCTCGCGGTTGAGGAGGCCCGCCCGATCCAGTTCGCCCAGAATGCCCATCACCCCGCCGGCGCGATGCACGTCCTCGACATGCACGTCCGCCACGGAGGGGGCGACCTTGCACAGACATGGCACGCGCCGCGACAGCCGGTCGATGTCGGCCATGGTGAAGTCGATGTCGCCCTCGTGCGCGGCGGCGAGCAGGTGCAGCACGGTGTTGGTCGAACCGCCCATGGCGATGTCGAGCGACATCGCGTTCTCGAACGCCTTGAATGTAGCGATCCCGCGCGGCAGGACGCCTTCATCGCCATCTTCGTAATAGCGCCGCGCAAGATCGACGACGAGATGGCCAGCCTCGACGAACAGGCGCCTGCGGTCGGCGTGAGTCGCGACCACTGTGCCGTTGCCCGGCAGCGACAGCCCCAGCGCTTCGGTGAGGCAGTTCATCGAATTGGCGGTGAACATGCCCGAGCAGGAGCCGCAGGTGGGGCAGGCGGAACGCTCGAGCACTGCGACGTCGGCGTCGGAGACTTTGGAATCGGCGGCAGCCACCATGGCGTCGATGAGGTCGACGCTGCGCGTTCCCGTGGAGAGCTTGACCTTGCCCGCTTCCATCGGGCCGCCGGAGACGAACACCGCCGGGATGTTGAGGCGCATCGCCGCCATCAGCATGCCGGGCGTGATCTTGTCGCAGTTCGAGATGCACACCAGCGCATCGGCGCAATGGGCGTTGGCCATGTATTCGACGCTGTCGGCGATGAGCTCGCGGGAGGGCAGCGAATAGAGCATGCCGTCGTGGCCCATGGCGATGCCGTCGTCCACGGCGATGGTGTCGAATTCCTTGGCGACGCCGCCCGCCGCCTCGACCTCGCGCGCGACCAGTTGGCCGAGGTCCTTCAAATGCACGTGGCCGGGCACGAACTGGGTGAAGGAATTGGCGATAGCGATGATCGGCTTGCCGAAATCGCCGTCCTTCATGCCGGTCGCGCGCCAGAGGCCGCGCGCGCCGGCCATGTTGCGGCCATGGGTCGAAGTGCGAGAGCGATACGGAGGCATGGGGATCGCGCCTATGAGTGGGAAAGGGGCGCAGCCGCGCCAATTAACCCTCATATTCGCATTTTTCCTTGGCCCTCAGCAAGGGCGGCGCGCTCGGCCGGTCGATCAGGGCCTGCGAGGCGGCGACCCTGTCCCATGCGAATTGACTTCGCCGGCCCGGATTGCGCCAAGCGCCGCCTTCGCCCCCAGGAAATGGGCGGGTGTGGGTCTTCTAGGTCGAGTCCCTTTCGGCCTATGCGCGCCCGGTCAGGTTTTTCTCCTACGCAGGCCGCATCGGGACGGGCGTGTCCATCGACACCCCGCGGTCAACTCGCCGATCCTGCGGACTGAGGTTAAATCTGCGCTCGAGCTTTTTTCACTGGGAGTTCGTGATGAGCAGCGTCACAAGCGAATGGAGATCGCTCCGCTCGAAATTTCCGGAACATAGGGCGCAACTAGGGCTCTCCCTCAGGGTGACAATCGCCGCCCTCTCGGGCTTCGCCATTTCTCACTTGCTCAATGTCCCGCTTCCGCTGTGGACGGTGGTGACCGCGGTGGTCCTGACTCAGGCGACTTTCGGCAGGTCCATGAAGGCGACCGTCGACTATCTGGTCGGCACGCTCGGCGGCGCTGTTTATGCAGGGGTCGTCGCCATACTGGTTCCCCACTCAAATGATGTCTCGCTGGCGGGCGTCCTCGCGCTGGCAGTGGCGCCTTTGGCCTTTCTGGGAGCGGGTTATCCCAGCTTCAGCGTGGCGCCGCTCACGGGTGTATTGGTTCTCTTGGTTCCTCGGTTCGTCCATGTGAGCCCGATCGAATCCGCGCTCGATCGTGTGCTCGAGGTCACGGTCGGAGGCGTCATCGCGCTGGCGGTGTCTCTTCTGGTGTTGCCGGCCCGCGCGCATTCGCTTGTGATCGAGGGTGCGGCTCGGACGCTCGATCTGATGGCGGGGTCCCTTCCTGAGTTGTTCGAGGGGTTCATCCGGCCGCGCGATGCGGCGGCGATCGCCCGGATCCAGGACAGCATTGGCGAAGCTGTGGCGCGGACGCGGGCAAGCGCCGCCGAGGCGAAGCACGAGCGCATAGTCTTTCTCGCCGCCGAGCCCGATCATGAACCGCTCATGCGCACACTCACGCGGCTGCGGCACGACCTCGTCATGATCGGACGGGCCGCGGCCGAGCCGCTTCCGGAGTCGCTCCGAGCGCGGCTCGGACCGCTGCTGGCGCGGATCGCACAGACCTCAGCCGATCAACTGCGCCAAAGAGCAGAAGCGCTGGCTGGTCGGCGCGAGCCGGCGTCGCTGGAGGAGGTCGAAGCCGCCCTCGACCACTACGCCGAGACGATCGCGTCGGTCGGCAGCGAGGGGTTGACGCAGGGTCTGCCGGTCGACGCCCTGGAACGCATTTTCACTCTCGGGTTCGCCCTCGACCAAATGCGGCAGGATCTTCGCGACCTCGACCGCTGCGTGAGCGAGATCACGCGCAGGCGATAAACGTCGCCGCGGCTGCAAAGCCTAAATCCCCATAAGCGAAATTCCGCGTCGAATCTCGCCCACCGCCAGCGGTCCATGGCGGATTGAACTCAATGACCAATGCCGCCGAGAAAACGCTATGCACTCCGACTTTGCGATGCGGCAACAGGCTCCGATCGTTGCGACGGGCTCGAGGCGCGGCCGAGAAACGCGTGCAGTTCCGCCACGACGGCGGCTCCTTCCCCGATGGCCGCGCCGACTCGCTTGACCGAACCCGAACGCGCATCGCCAACCGCGAACACCCCGGGAAGGCTCGTTTGATGCGCGGTGCGCGCGCGGACGTCGTGGCTCGAGCGGGCGACAGACGCCGAGGCCTCAGCGCCGGTTTTCGCAAATCCTTTGCTGTCCAACTCGACACCGCAATCGCGGAGCCAATCCGTGGCGGGTTCGGCGCCGATAAAAAGAAACAGGTTGTGGATCTCACGTTCGGTTTCCTCGCCCGTCGCACGATTTCTCCAGCGCACGCGATCGAGCCGGCCTTCGGGCGAGCCGATCAGGGCGGTCACTTCGGTCTCGCACAGAAGTTCAATGTTCGGGATGGCCGCAATGCGATCGATAAGGTAGCGCGACATCGTTTCTGCGAGACCCGGCCCACGCACCAACATCCAAATTTTCCTGGCGAAGCCCGAAAGGTAGACCACCGCCTGGCCCGCGGAGTTGCCGCCGCCGACCAGAACCACCTCTTCGCTCCGGCACATTCGCGCCTCGATCGGCGAAGCCCAGTACCAGACGCCACGTCCCTCAAAATCCTGGGCGTTGGAGATGGCTAGCCGACGATATCGCGCGCCAGCCGCCACGACCACGGCGCGCGCCCGAACCGTTTGCGCGTCCGCCGGATAGAGAGCAATCGGAACCTGCGCGCAATCGATTCGGTCGATCTCGATGGGAATCGCGAACTCGGCCCCGAATTTCTGCGCTTGCACGAAGGCGCGGCCCGTAAGCGCCTGTCCGGAGACCCCGGTCGGAAAGCCAAGATAGTTCTCGATGCGGGCGCTGGCGCCGGCCTGCCCGCCGAAAGCGAGCTTGTCGAACACGATCGCGGACAGGCCTTCGGACGCGGCGTAGACGGCCGTCGCAAGGCCAGCCGGACCTGCCCCGACAATGGCGACGTCAAAGGTTCTATCCGGCGCATCGAGCCGGATCATTCCGATGCGCTTCGCCAGTTCGGCCTCGCTGGGATTCTTGAGCACCGTGCCGTCGGCGCACACGACGAGCGGCAGATCGCCGGGCCCCTGTTTGTAGCGTTCAACGAGGGCGTTGGCCTCCGGATCGCGCGTCGGATCGAGCACCTGCTGCGGATAGCCGTTACGCGCGAGGAACCCTTGCAACCTCACGACGTGAGGGCTCATTTCCTCGCCAATGAGCACCGGGCCGCCGGCCCCCATTTCGATCAAGGCCACCCGCCGCAAGATCAGGGCGCGCATGATCCGTTCGCCAAGCTCGGCTTCGGCGATCAACAGAGCGCGCAAGCCCTCCGGCGGGATCACCAGGGCTTCGACTTCTGCAATCGCTTGAGCGTCGACGAGAGACGGGCGACCGGACAGGTCTCCTACCTCGGCGATGAATTCGCCTGCTCCCTGGTCGACGATCGGCGTCACGTGCCCAGGCTTGTCGCGCCGCGTAACCCTAGCGGCCCCTGAGATCAAAACGATCATGCCCGGGCTCGGCCGGCCGGCCGACATGAGCCACGCGCCCGGAGCTGAGCGACGCACCTCGCCAAAGCGACGCAGTCGGTCGATTTCCGCGGGCGTCAGCTTCGGGAACATCTGCTCGCGGCGGCTTTCGAACGTGGACATGGACTGCCCTCATCATGGAACAGCGAGACGCCACGGCCCTCGGGTGTGCCGCGCGAAGCTTCGGCTTCCGATCGGCGCTCGGAAGCCGCGCGCCTAACCCCCCAGTTTTGTCGTGCTGTGGGGATCGATGACAAACTTCTTCGGCGACCCTTCGCGGAACACCTTGTACGCTTCCGGCGCCTTCTCCAGCGAAATGACCTCGGTGTTCAGCAGGGCGGTCAGGTAGGGCATCCGGTCCCAAAGGATCGCCATCAACAATGATGCACGAGCCTCCGAGCAATTGTGGGCTGGCCGCTGGCAACGGCCGACCGTGTCCTCGCGCCCGCGATGGTGACGGTCGATCCCACTCGGACCTTCGCCTCCATGCAGCCATCGAACCCGGTCGGCAGAATGTCGGAAATCAGGGTGAGATCCCTGAGTTCACGGGCTGCGAGTTCAGGGGTTGATCGTGATTCGATTTTCAACCTTGACGACGCCCGGCGCCCGCCAAGCCACCTGCTCGGCCTCCTGCCGCTCTGCCCAAGACCGAACGCTGCCTTTGAGAATCACTTCGCCGCCGTTCGCCTCGACCGTGATGCTTTTGGCGTCCAATTCCGCGTTGCGGCGAAAGGCCTCTTCGATCTTGCTCTTGATTTCGGAGGGCTCGGCACGTGGCTTCATGACGATGAGATTGGTCACGCCCTTGATGCCCTTGACGCGTCGAACCGCGTCTTCGGCCCTGGTGCGCTGATAATTCCATTCCGCCGTGCCCTCGAGCGTGATCCACCCGTTCTTGACGAGGACCTTGATGTTTTCGGAGGAGTAGGGGAGCTCGCTCTTGAGGGCGGCCACCGCGTCGCGTGCGATTTCCGGATCCGGGCGTTCGCTTCCCGAGGGTAGACGCACCTCGATATCGTTGGCGACGCCCATCACGCCGGCTACCCGTTTCGCATCGTTCTCCGCTTGCCATTTATCGAGGTAGCTCTTCACGAAGCCGGTCAAGGTTACGACTCCGTTCCGGACCGCGACGGCAATATCGGTCGCGTCAATGTCGGGATCCCATTTCAGCTCGGCTTCAACGTCCCGCTTGATATCGCTGTCGTTTTTCATCAGACACTCCCTTGGATCTTCGCCTCGGCTGCGCCGACCCATTCGACTGACAGGGCGGTCGCTGAGAACCGAGGCTAGGCAGGGGCGAGCCAAAGCGCCTTGACAGTCGTCAGATTCTCGATCTTTCGCGCTCAAGCGCGGGCATAGGGGCCACTAGTGAGGCTTGAGCCGATCGCTCTGCGACTGGATGAGGAGCGCCTCGTGAAGCAAGGCGAACCCCTGCATCGTCCGCGCATAGTCGGGTCGCACCGACGCGAAGCCATGCGCCATTTGCAGGAGTTCGGGATTTGCGGCCTCAAGATTGCCGATCGCTTCCCGGCAGAACTGCTCATCGCCAATCCGGGAGATGCGCGCAATGATCCGGTCGCATGTTTCGGAAGAAACCTGAGGCAGCGGACTGAGCGCGTCGGATTCGAGGGGCGCCGACGCCTCCGCGGCCAGCAATCGATAAAACATCCCGAAAGCGGTAAAGAGCTTTTTGCCTTCTTTGCCTTCCCCCGCCCATTTCATCGCCATGTCCAGCAATTGTGGATTGTGCCGATCAAGATCCCTTCGGATGCCGGCCATGCAGACATCAGGCCCCAAATTGTCGAATTCACGCGCGATCCGCTCTCTGGTCGGATCTGTGACGCGAGGCAGCATGCTCATCAGTTCTCTTCCTTGACCATTCAAGAATTTCCATGTCGGGCGCCGGCGCCCTCGGACGACCGGCCCGCAGTCGACGCCAACTTGCCGACGACGGGGGTTATATGGCGCCGCGGCGTCGCTACAGAAAGTTCTTTTTCACCCGAGTGGCCTAAGGATTAGTGTCCACTGTGCTAGAATCGGTTGAACCATGGCGATCGTCAGCCGTAAGATGGGACGACGCCTGCGCAATTCACCGTGCTTCTGAACAGAGCAGGAGCCCCTAAAGGATGGTTTCCGGTTTCGCGGACGCTTGGCGCGAGCGGCGCGATCGTTCTGAACTAGACGGCGCGAGGCCAGCGTGCGCCCTTTTTCAGCCGATCGGATCCCTCGATGTCGCCTGACCTGTCCCGAGTCGCCGCCAGGCCGTAGTCCCGATGCATCGTGGCGTCTCGCGCGCGGAAAGCCCCTATCCGAGCAATTGTTGACGGACGTCAAGGCGACGATTTCCGATGTGACGGAAATTGCCTTGATGAACCTCCATGCGCCGAGGATTGGGAGTGCGCCATGAGCATGAGCAATACCACCAGGCAGTCGGATTTTCCCTTCACTTCAGGCGCCAATCCGGAAATGAGCGAAGCCCTGGCCAGAAACTGGTGGGCGATCGGCGCTTCGCGGCCTGCTCGCCATCGTTTTTGGCGTCATAGCGCTGGTGCTCCCCGGCGTCACGATGCTGTCGCTGGTGATCGTGTTCGCCGCCTACGCGCTGGTGGACGGGGTGCTTGCGATTGTCGCGGCGCTACGATCGGCCAGGCGACGTGAGCGCTGGGGTCTTCTGGTGCTGGAGGGAGTGGTGGATATCGCCGCCGGCGTGCTCGCCTTCCTGTGGCCGGGCCTGACGATTGTCGTATTCGTGCTGCTGGTGGCAGCCTGGGCGCTCGTCACAGGCGGACTGATGACCGCCGCGGCGTTTCGCCTGCAACTGGACCATGGGCGATGGTGGCTCGCTTTTGGCGGGCTGGCGTCGATCGTCTATGGCGTCCTCCTGATTATCGCGCCGCTGATCGGCGCCTTGGTGCTGACCTGGTGGCTCGGCGCGTACGCGCTCGTTTTTGGCGTTCTCCTGCTCATCCTGGCGTTCCGGCTTCGCGCCAGGCACGCCGAAGGCCGACATTCCGGATTGGCCCACGGGGCCGCCTGACATCCGTGGCGCTTGCTCTCGCGTCTCCGATCGCTGGTTTGCCTCCCACGACCAGCGACGTTTGCCGGCGCCGCCCTTCGACCAGCGGCGTCGGCGTTTTCGTTCGCTAAAATATAATTTATTCAAAAAAGCCGAGCATGTCCGCAATACCAATTCGCGCGAACGCGTCTTGCGCGTCCTGGCGAATGCTTCAGAATTTCGAACCCCAGCGTTGAGCCTCCCCATTTCGCGCGCGACGCGGCGCCCGGAGGCCGGAACGAACTGGCGCCGAACCTCTTGCAATCGCACGAAATTGGGCTGAGGTTGGAACCCTCGCTCGAATCCTGTTGGCGGCCTTTCGTCGGCGCGTAGCGCAATCGCTTCCGTTTTGATGCGGGGTTGGCGGAACGTATTCCTGACGAGCGCGTTGGTTCTATCACCGCGCGTGTAGGTGACCGCAGGAGCCTTGCATGGGTTCATCTCCAGCGCCTATTCCGTTCGCGCGTTCGATGCTGGGCCAGCACCGGCACGTCTGCGCCTTCTTCAACTCGCCGAAGGATGAATATGGCACGCTGCTGCCCTTCATCTGCGACGGCATCAGTTGCGGACACCGCGCCTTTCACGTGCTTCCGTCCAAGCACCGGCGAGGGCATCTGGACCGGCTGGCCGCCGCGGGCGTCGACGTCGCGGCGACGCAGAAGAGCGGGCAGCTCGAAGTCGCAGCCTCGGAGGACACCTACAAGCGCGGCGGCAGGTTCAACAAGGAAGCCATGCTCGCTCTCATCCAGGAGGTTCTCAGGACAGGAACCTCGCTCGGCTTTCCGTTGACGCGCATGATCGCGCACGCGGAAACCACCTGCGCGGATTGGGGCGGCGCCAACGAGTTCATGGAATATGAGATGCTGCTCAACGAGGTGCTGCCCAACTACGACGATCCGGTGATCTGCACCTATGACGCCAACCTGTTGGACGCCAATCTCGCCATCGACATCCTGCGCACTCATCCCGTCGCGGTGATCGGCGGCGTTCTGATTGAAAATTCTTTCTTCTCCCGCCCCGAGGACTTCCTGCGCGAGATCCGGACGAGAAGCTCGACGCCGCCGAGTCCGTACGTGGGATGACCGGAGCGGGCGGTGTCGGAGTCCACGGTTCCGACGGACAATTGTCAAGCGCGCATCGAGCGCGCCGACGGCCTTCCTATCACAGCAGTCGGCTGGCCTACGCAATTGTTGACGGCGGTCAAGGAGGATGCGCCGACGCCGCGGAGTTCACGGCCGCGTTCAGCGATCGGACGCGAGCATCGCCGTCTTGCATGGCTTCCAGACGACCGTTTCTCCTGTCAACATCGACTTGCCAAGCGCGCCGCCGGGGTGTTCAATCAAACTCGCGCCTGCTTCTGGACGCTGCAGCTAGCATCCTTGCGGGTGAGACCCGCCCGTGGCAGCCGACTGGCGCCTATGCCTGGTATGGGGTCGATAGGTCGCTCTCGTGACTGACCACAAGCAAGACGCTGCGCCGAGCCGTGACATCCACTGCGGTTTGTGGTTCCGCGCCTGTGCGACCCTCGCGGCGCCGAAATGCGATTCCATAAGGGAGGCCCGCTACAGCTGAACAAGAGGGACTGCGGAAGAATCCACGCGGAAGTTCGATACCGCAAAGGCTAGACCCCGATGTCCGAATGGCGCAAGGGTATCAACGACGCCGCAGCGGCGCCTCCGGAGTCGCACTCGCAGATCCTTGAACTCAGGCGACTCGTCCGCGACCTGATCGCCTTGTTGGCGTTGCCGGCGATGTGGAAGGACTACGAGCCCAGCCGGATCGCCGACAGCGCCGCATCCGCACTGGCCTCGGTGATTGGCGCCAACTTCGTCTATGTCGGACTCCCGGGCGAGCGCCCTCCCATTGACATCGTGAAGACGCCGGCTCCCGTCGACGCGGCACGGCGCGATTCGATTGCGGCCGCCGTGAAGCGCGAAATCGGACGCGCAGGCGGTCGCCAAGCGATATCGATCGCCAATCCTTCTTTGGGCGAACCGCTTCGGCTGGCGATCGCGCCTATCGGCTCTGACGGCGAAGGCGTGATCGCCGCCGGAGCCGAGGCCGGCGGCTTTCCGACCGAAACTCAGCGACTGCTCATCGGAATGGCCGCGAGCGAGGCGACTTTGGCCCTTCATCGCTGGCATGGCGAGACCGAGATGCGGCGGTTCGTGGCTCTCGTCGAAAGCTCGGCCGATTTTGTCGGTTATGCCGATCTCGACGGTACGGCGAGATATGTCAATCCGGCCGGAATGCGCCTAGTGGGGCTTGGCGACGGCGAAAAAGTCCCGCCGCTGCACATCCTGGAGTTCCTCGCGCCGGAGGATCGGGCTCGCGCACGCGACGAGGCTTGGCCAATCGTCAGGCAATCAGGACGCTGGGTCGGCGAACTCACCTTTCGCCATTTTGCCAGCGGCGACGAGATTCCAATTCTGCTTGACTGGTTTCGCATCGATGATCCGCGCACCGGTGACGCAATCAACATCGCCGCGGTCGGCAAGGATTTGCGGGCGCAGAAGAGCGCGGAACTCGAGCTGCGTCACCTCAACGAGACGCTTGAGAGCCGGGTCGCTCAACGCACGGCTGAGCTTGCCGACGCCAACCAGAAGCTCCTGGACCGAAATGCGGGAGCATGAGCGTCTCCAGTCGCGCCTGCATGTGGCGAACCTCGAACTCAGTCATGCGGCGCGACTGAGCACCGCGGGGCAGATGGCTGCAGCTCTTGCGCATGAGCTCAACCAGCCGCTGACGGCGATCGTGAATTCATTGGGCGCCGCCAAGCGCCTGCTGCAGCACGGGACGTTCATCGGCGCCGGCCGGGCGCTGGAGGTCATGGATGAAGCGGTGCAGCAATCCCTGCGCGCTGGGCAGGTCGTTGGCCGACTACGCAATTTCCTGATCCGCGGGGACACGGAAACGCGGGTCGAAGATGTCGCGACAATGGTCGACGAGGCGACCACGCTCGCGCTGATCGGCCCCATCGCCTCTGGCGTGAGGACGCGCGTGCGACTTGATCCCGAAGCGCCGCATGTTGTGGGCAATCGAATTGAGATCCAGCAGGTCCTGATCAACCTCATGCGCAACTCGCTTGAAGCCATGGTCGGGGCGGACCGCCGTGAGCTTGACCTGAGGACCACGCTTCGACGCCCCGACCTGGTCGAATTCGCCGTCGTCGACAGCGGACCCGGCATCGACCCCGACGTGGCTGACCACATTTTCGAGCCGTTCGTGACGACCAAGCGCAGCGGCATGGGCATAGGCCTGTCGATCTGCCGCTCGATTATCGAGGTCGCACGGCGGCCGCCTGGAGTTCGAACCGAACCCCGAAGGCGGAGCCATCTTTCGCTTCACGCTCCCAGCATTTCTGCCTGAGAGCGATTTCGATGCCAAGTGAGCGGACGATCCATCTGGTCGACGACGATGCGGCGGTGCGTCACTCGCTCGAGCGACTCCTGGGATCGATGGGATTCGTCACCGTTTCCTATGCGACCCCGGGCGCCTTTCTGGTCCAGGCGCCGCATCTTTTAGGCGGCTGCGTTCTCCTGGACGTGAAGATGCCCGGCATCGGCGGACTGGAGGTGCAGGCCAGGCTCAAGGCTATCGGATTCGTCTTGCCGATCATCGTCATCACGGGGCAGGGCGACATCCACACTGCCGTCCTCTCCATGAAGGCCGGCGCCTTCGATTTCCTTGAGAAACCCTTCGAGGACGAGGTTCTGCTGGCCGCAATCGAGGCGGCGCTCGCGGCCACGCCGCGCGGTCGAGACCAGCAAGCGCTGGACGCTGCCCGGCGCATCGCCAGGCTGAGTCCGCGCGAGCGGGAAGTGCTGGACGCTCTGGTTGCGGGAGCGTCGAACAAGGTCATCGCCTTCGATCTTGAACTGAGCGTGCGCACGGTTGAGGTGCACCGGGCGCGAATGATGGAGCGGCTCGGAACGCACCAGCTCGCCGAAGCGATCCGGCTGGCGGTGTTGGCGACACTCGCGCCGCCGCCCGGGCCGCGCTCCGCCGATTGACCGCGCCGGCGACGGCTTAAGCCGCGGCCGGGCGCGCCCACTCTTTGCTGGTCGTGACGTCGTGGGGCCAGCGCTCGCCGCACTCAAGCGCCGCGCGGTCGACGAGTCCCACCGACCGGGGACCAAAGAGCTTGATCACGCCCTGCCGCTTGAGATGAGTCAGCGACCGGCTGACCGTCTCGACCGATAGCCCGAGATAGTCCGCCATATCGTAGCGCGAAATGGGCAACACGACGCGATCGCTCGAGCGGGAGGACACGCGCGCGGACATATCGAGCAGGAACGCCCCGACCTTCTCGATCGCCGTAACCCGTCCGACGATCACGAGTTGCGATTGTAGTCGCCACAACGTCTCGAACGTCGCCCGGCGAATTTCTCGCGCCAGTTGCGGATTGGACTCGGCCACCGCCTCGGCATCGCGGCGGACGCACCGGGCGACATAGGTCTCGCGAGCGATCGCTTCGACGGTGTCGTCATATTCGTCGCCGTTGGTGAAGCCGAAGCAATCCCCAGGGAGCAGAAGATCGACGATCTGCCGGCGTCCGTCGCGCCTGATCACGCTTCGTCTTGCCGTTCCGTTGATGATCCAGAACCAGCGATCGGCGGGCTCGCCCTGGCAGCAGATTTGTTGTCCGCGCGAGCAGCAAAAGATCGAAGTGAGGGGCGTAAGGGCGTCGAATTGCCGCGTGCGGGCGGCCATTGCCTTACGAATGCTTGGGGTCATCGACATTCTCCCAATCTGTGTCCAAGCCCGCCAGTACGTCCGGCCCACGCCCCATCATCCATCGAGAACGCGGCCCCGGCCATTTGGTAATTTCGCGTACCGTAAGATTACGTAGTCGGCGCGCCTGTGGTTTGGCTGTCGCCATCGGCGCGGGCAAAATAGCGGGCGAAACTTGACCCCCATCAAGGCGAAGACTTGCGCGTCTCAAGTATTGCTGGATCGGCGGCGGATCGCGGACGGTCGAAACGGTCGACGCAATCTTCGCCTAAAGGCCTGCGGCGGTGACGGAGATGATTGATGGCTGGCGTTCTGGCTCCCGGCGCGACGGCGCCGGACTTCACATTGCGAGTCACCCCGGACCAAAATCTGTCGCTTCGCGATCTGGCCGGAAAACCGGTCATCATGGCGTTCTATCCGGCTGACTGGAGCCCGGTCTGCGGCGACCAGATGACGCTTTACAATCAGGTCCTACCGGAATTTCGTAAGCATGAGGCCGAGTTGCTCGGCATCTCGGTCGACGGCGCCTGGTGTCACGAGGCGTTCGCCAAGGACCGGCACCTGCATTTCCCGCTGCTGGCCGACTTTGAGCCGAAGGGGGATGTCGCGAAACGATATGGCGCCTATCGGTTCGGCGAAGGGGTGTGCGAACGGGCGCTGTTCGTGATCGATCGGAAGGGCGCGATCTTCTGGAGCTACCTTTCGCCGATCGCCGTCAATCCCGGCGCGGACGGCATTCTTGACGCGCTGGAAAAGCTCCCAGCCATGGTGACGTCATGAGCATGTTGAGAATACCCGTCACATCCGCTGACCACATCCAGGGTCCCGACGACGCGCCCGTCACGCTGGTCGAATATGGCGACTACGAGTGCCCGTTCTGCGGACTTGCCTTCCCGAACGTCAAGCTCGTGCAGAAGCAGTTCGGCAAGAAGCTCAGGTTCGTTTTCCGCCATTTCCCGTTGACCGAGGTGCACCCTTTCGCGGAGACGGCCGCCGAGGCCGCCGAGTACGCGGGCGCGCACGGCCGCTTCTGGGAAATGCACGATGAGCTCTACGCCAACCAGGACCAGCTCGGGCTCACGCTGATTTTTGGCCTTGGCAGAGCGCTCGGACTATCCGATCGCGGATTGCGCGAGGCGCTGGCGCAGCGGCGATTCGCAGCCAAGATTCAGGCGGACTTCCTCGGCGGCGTGCGCAGCGGCGTCAATGGAACGCCATCGTTCTTCATCAACGGCGAGAAGCACGCAGGCTCTTATTCGTACCAGGAACTCGCCGCGGCGATCGACGCGCATTTGCTCGCGATTCCAGCGCGGTGAGCCGCAGCCGGTTCGGTCGTCGGAGCCCCTTTTCGAGGAGCCGGCCGCCATGGAGTCCAAAACCGACGAAATCGTGGAACAGAGGGTCGTTCGGGAAGTTGCCGGCGTCGTCCGGACGCCTGACGTCCTGGAGAAGGTGGTCGATGCGCTCGAACTCGACGGATTCGATCGCGCGGACATTGACGTCATGGCGGATGTCGAGGCAATTCGCAAACGCTTTGGAACAATGTTCGTCCCCGTGGAGGAATTCGCCGATGTCCCCGGCGCGCCGCGGCGCGCCTTCGTTCACCGGGACGATATCTCGTCGGGACGCTCGACCGCGTTCGGCGTGCTGTTCTCGATCGGAGCGACCGTCGCGGCAATGGGCGTCGTCGCGTCCGGTGGGGGCCTGGCGGTCGCGTTGGCGGCGGCCGCCGCGGCGGGAACGGCGAGCGGAGGTTTGGGCGCCCTCGCCGCGCGGCATCTCGGCAGAGATCGGGCGAAGCTGATCGAGACCATGATCATGGAGGGCGGTCTCGTTGTTTGGGTGCGGGTGCGGACGGAGGAAGAAGAAAGGCGAGCGGAGCAGATCATGCGCGACGGCGGCGCCGAGGCGGTTCGCGTCCACGAGATTGCGCTCGACAAGCGCCTGAGCGACCTCCCGCTCGCCAGTATCGTCGGCGACGAAGTCTCGGGACGCGCATAACGCTTGGCGTTCCGATGTCGCCAAGAGAAGAGGCTCACGTCATGAGACACATGCGGTTCAACCGCGTTTCGGCCCTGGCCCTCGCGTTGGCGTGCTCGTGGCGCTTGTTGCCGACCTCCGCATCGGCCCAAGAGGTCGCCCTGGTCGCACCAGACGCCAAGGAACTCGCCAAAGGCTACCGCGCCGACGACCTCAAGCTGAGATCAGTCGTCAACGACAAGGGCGACATCATCGGCCGGATCGACGACTTCGTTTTCAGCCGCGACAACGGGCCGGTCTACGCCGTCTTGAACGTAGGCGCCTTTGATGGCCTCGATGGCGAATTGGTCGCCGTGCCGTTCAAGAGCCTCAAGCTGGAGGATTCCTCGGGCAACATCGTGCTTCCCGGCGCCAGTCGCGAGGCGCTGCGGAAGCTGCCTGTGTTCCTCTACAATCGCTGAGCTGAAATTGACCCGGTTGCTCGACGAGATCGGTCATCGAAGGAATGGCGCAGCGGGCAAAATGGCTCGTGAAATTGACGGTTATCATGGCCTGATCTGTGGCGCGGACTAGAGTCCCGTAAGGCCGGCTGAAGCGGGAAACGGGCGATCGCCCTAAGCCGAACATGAAGTCGCGCCCGATCAATGAGGCATTGGGAGACCGCTATGGACCTGAAATCGCTTGCTCCATTCCGACCGCGTTCGGCTATCGCGCCGGCGGACCTCTTTCCCTTCGACGCCCTAAGGCGGGAAGTTGACGGGCTCTTTTTCGATTTTGCTCGCGCGTTGGGCGGTCCATCCAACGGCGCGAACGCGAATATGCTCGCGCCTCGAATAGAGGTTACCGAATCCGATCAGGAAATCGAGATTTCCGCGGAACTGCCCGGACTTGAACGGAAGGACGTCGACATTTCCCTGGACCGAAATCTCCTCACGATCCGCGCCGAGAAGAAGGTCGAGGCCGAGCAGAAGGACAAGAATGTCCACATGACCGAGCGAAGCTACGGCGTGTTCTACCGTGTGCTCGAACTGCCTACGGCCGTGGACCCTTCGACGGTTCAGGCGACAATGTCGAATGGCGTATTGAAGATCAAAATTCCGAAGCCTCCGCAGGCCGAAGCCAAAAAGATCGAGGTCAAAGAGGCCGCGTGACACGCAGCGCGGCTAGGAGCCGTCTAGGCGTCCGTTTCCGACATGAACGAGCGGACGCCGCCTGTTCGAGTGCGACATTCCCCCTCAAGACGCGGCGCATGCAAGCGATAGGAGAATGGTGATGGCCAAGGCAATCGGCATCGACCTCGGGACCACAAACTCCTGTGTCGCAGTCATGGAGGGCAGCGCCCCGAAGGTCATCGAGAACGCCGAGGGGGCAAGGACAACGCCATCGATGGTTGCTTTCACAGAGAGTGGCGAGATTCTGGTGGGACAACCCGCCAAGCGCCAGAGCATCGTCAATCCGGAAAACACCATTTTCGCCATCAAAAGGCTGATCGGGCGCCGTTATGACGATCCGATCACGCAGAAAGACAAAGGCATGGTCCCTTACAAGATCGTGCCCAACGAGACGGGCGACGCCTGGGTCGAGGTTCGCGGCAAGAAATACAGTCCAAGCCAGATCAGCGCGTTCATACTTCAGAAGATGAAGGAGACCGCGGAGGCCTATCTCGGCGGCTCGGTGACGCAAGCGATCATCACCGTCCCCGCCTATTTCAACGACGCCCAGCGGCAGGCGACGAAGGACGCCGGTCGCATTGCCGGGCTCGAGGTGCTCCGAATCATCAACGAGCCGACCGCGGCCGCGCTCGCCTATGGATTGGAAAAGAAGGGGAAGGGCAAGATCGCGGTCTACGACCTGGGCGGCGGCACTTTCGATATTTCAATCCTGGAGATCGGCGACGGCGTTTTCGAGGTCAAGTCGACCAATGGCGACACATTCCTTGGCGGCGAGGACTTCGACACGCGGATCATGGACTACCTCGCCGAGGAATTCCGCAAGGACCAGGGCATCGATCTCCGCAAGGACCGTCTTGCCCTGCAGCGCCTCAAGGACGCGGCGGAGAGAGCGAAGATCGAGCTCTCGAGCGCGAACGAGACCGACATCAATCTGCCCTATATCACGGCCGACCAGAACGGGCCGAAGCATCTGCACATCAAGCTCAGCCGCGCCAAACTCGAGGCGTTGGTCGACGATCTCATTCAGAGAACGATTGAACCTTGCAAGGCGGCGTTGAAGGACGCCGGCCTCACGGCCGCCCAGATCGACGAGGTCGTGCTTGTCGGCGGACAGACCCGCATGCCGAAGGTGCAGGAGACCGTGCAGACGCTGTTCGGTCGTGAGCCCCACAAGGGAGTCAACCCCGACGAAGTGGTCGCCGTTGGCGCCGCCATCCAGGCCGGCGTGTTGCAGGGCGACGTGAAGGACGTGCTGCTGCTCGACGTGACGCCTTTGTCGCTCGGCATCGAGACGTTGGGCGGCGTGATGACCAAATTGATCGATCGAAACACCACGATCCCGACAAGAAAGAGCGAAACCTTCTCCACTGCTGAAGACAATCAGACAGCGGTCACCATCCGGGTCTTCCAGGGCGAGCGCGAGATGGCGGCCGACAACAAACTTCTCGGCCAGTTCGACCTTGTCGGCATTCCGCCCGCGCCGCGCGGCGTGCCGCAGATCGAAGTGACCTTCGATATCGACGCGAACGGGATCGTCAACGTCTCGGCCAAGGACAAGTCGAGCGGCAAGCAGCAGACGATCCGCATCCAGGCGTCAGGCGGGCTCAACGAAGCCGAAGTGCAACGCATGATCCGCGAGGCCGAAGCGCACGCCGAGGAGGACAGGCGCCGCCGGGAGCTCGTCGATGTTCGCAATCAGGCGGACGCCGAGATCTACGCCGCGGAGAAAGCGCTGAAGGATGCGGAAGGACGCCTGCCTGCGGATGTGAAGAGCGACGTCGATGGGGCGATCTCGGCCCTCAGAGCCGTCATGCAACGCGATCAGGCGCAACCTATTCGCGACGGAATCGAGCGGCTGAGGCAGGCTTCGATGCGGATCAGCGAAGCCCTCAACCGCGCCGGCCAGGGTTCAGGCGGACAAGGTTCAGGCGGACAAGGTTCTGGCTCCGGCGACAATTCCGACGTGATCGACGCCGAATTCAAGGAAGTCGACGACGACCATCGCAAGGCGAGCTGAAGGCGCGCTTCTCCTGCGCGTTCGCCTGCGCAGCCGACTGTGCAAGGAAGATAACCCGATGGCGCATGATGATCAGGATGACAAAGTTCATCAGGCAGGCGAAAGCCTGTCGGCCGACAGCCAGAAGGCCGCCGCAGTCGAGGCTGCGAACGAGAACGCCTCCCTTCGCGACCGCCTGCTCCGGGCTCTGGCGGAAGTCGAGAACACGCGACGCCGCGCCGAACGAAGCGTGGCGGATGCGCGCGATTATGGGATTTCCGACTTTGCGGCGGAGCTTCTGCCCGTCCTGGACAATCTGCAGCGGGCGGTCGCCTCGGCGGAGGATCGGACGGATCGAACGCCCGCCGACGCCGCGCTCCTCGATGGCGTTCGCGCGATCCGGCGGCAGCTCCTGGCGACGTTGGGGCGATTTGGTGTTAGCCGCATCGAGGCCCTCGGCGCTTCCTTCGATCCCACCGTCCACGAGGCGATGGCCGAGGTGGATGACGATTCCAGCCCGCCGGGAAGCGTCGTGAGTGTTCTCGAGGACGGCTACAGGATCCATGATCGCCTGTTGCGAGCCGCTCGGGTCGCCGTCGCCAAGCCGCGACTGGAGGCTGCGCCGCCCGTCGACGTGGCGTCGAGCGCGTGAGCGTTCGCTCGAAGCGATCGGCGTCGCCAGGTCGTCGGTTCTATCGGCGACTGACCGACATGTCGCGCGGGGCGAAGGCCAGGGAGGCTATCCTTGCGTTGTCGCGGGTGACCCGCCAACGGACGAATTGGCGGTCTGAGCCTGCCCGCGGCGTCGGGCGATGCGTGGGCGTCGCCCGGTTCGTCGTCAGGCGCGCTCCACGCCGCCAGCCACGGATCGGCGATTTACGCCAGGGGAGCGTCCGCTTGGGCTCCTCCAACTCCGCGATGAGCGCCGCCAATGTCGCGCGAAGCCGGTCGAGCACCTGCACATAATCGACGATCGCGTGCTCCTGGACGATCGCGTGCTCCTGCACGTGCGTCGGCTGTCCCGCTTCGCTGACGTCCGACCGGCGAATTGTGGCGTTCGCAAAGCTGGAATCGGTGCGCGTCCCTTCCGTGCGGATCTGCTGATCGAACTGCGCGAGCCGCAGGCTTAGGTCATCGATCGCGAGGATCAGCTCCACCGCGCGGCGGCCGAGCAGGGCATGCGCTTCCCAGTTATCGTCATGCAGCATTCGCGGCTGCAGCAGTTGGAAGCTGGCGATCGCGACCGACACGCCGCCGCTCCGGAAAGCGGCCAATTGCAACTCGGCGACGGCGCAGGCGCGAGCGACCTGCTCGTGGTACTCCTCGACCACCCGGAGCAACCGGAAGCGATAGGCCAGGGCCCGGACTTCCTGCGCACGCTCCTGAATCCGCACTTGGCGGACGGCTCCGATATAGGCCAATACGCCGGCGGCGAGGGCGCCTGCCGCCGCGCTTACTTGGATCCATGCGGCGTGAACGGCGGCCGCGGCGCCGATGCGCGCCGCCTCGATGGTGGCCTGAGCCTGCGGGTCGGTGAAGTTCGCAAGGTCCATCGATATTCCTCGAGGCGCATCAGCGCCGGCCTTCCTTCCGGCGACCGACAGGATGTTGCGCGAGGGCCTCCCTTAGACGCGTCCGACCCAAGTCCTGGTAGAGCTGACCGGTTCCTCAGCCGACATTGCGCCTGTCGTCGACAAGAACGGCCATCAGCAGGGCGGGTTCGGAGCCCCGGTTGACCCAGGCGTGATTGGTGCCCCTCTGAATCACGCAGTCAAAGGGCTTCAGTGTCCTCTCTTCCTTGTCGAGCACAAGTGTGATCTCACCCGAGAGCAGAATAATGTAGTCGGTCGTGGGCGACCGATGCATGGCCGGGTGCCGAGAGGTATCGGGCTGCAAGTGCGCACCGTTCATGGCGGCGAACCATTCGGCGCTCGCCTTGCGCTTTTCGTCGTCGGTAAGGTGCGCCGTCTCGGTCTCGGGTGCGATCTCGAAGTATCGAAACAGGGTGCCCGCCGGCGGAGGCTCCAGCCGGTCGGATCTTTCGGCGTGGTCGTGTTTGTCCCGATGGCTTGGCTCCTTGCCGTCGGTGATCCACAGTTCCGTGAGCACTGTGATCGTGCGAGACGCGACCCCGTCAATCAGCACCTCCGACTTGCCGTTTGCGTCGTCGGTCGTGACGATGCGCCGAACCTTTCTCATCTTTTCCTCCCTTTCTCTCCTTCCGCCCGGATCAACCGCCTTCGCGATCATTTCTCGCGCAGCGCCAGAACCGACACGAGGACGACCGCGCCGAAGATGATGTCGCGCACGGCATGCGGCAGCGTCGTCCCGGCGAGCAGCGTCTGCAGCGCGGTCAGGAGCAGGACGCCGCCGAGCATGCCGAGGTAGTTGCCCCGGCCGCCGGTGATCAGTGTCCCTCCGACGATCACGACTGCGATCGAAGGCAGCAAAAAATCGTCTCCCATGCCGAGGCTCGCCTGACCGCTGAAGCCTGTAATGAGCACACCGACCAGCGCCGCGCAGAAGCCGCTGAGAACATAGACGCCGATTGTCGTTGTCTTCACCCCGACGCCCGACAAGAGCGAGGCGCGCGGGCTGTTTCCGACAGCGTAGATCCAACGCCCAAACACCGTGCGACCAAGAAGCGTGACGCCGAACAGGATGAACACAGCCATCAGCGCGACGACCGGCGTGATCCCGCCGACCGCGCCCGTCATCAGCCAACGTAGGGCAGGTGAGGCGAAGCCGGCGGGCGTGCCGTTGCTGTAGAGAAGCGCCGCACCCTGCAGGACACCGTTCATCGCCAGGGTCACGACAATGGGCGGCAAACCGAAGGAGGCGACGCCGAGACCGTTGATGAAGCCGATCAGCGCGCCCATGCCGAGGGCCAGCGGCACGGCCCAGATCGTCGCAACATTCGAGCCTTGAATTAGTCCTGCCGCGAGAATCCCGCAGAAGCCGATAATCCAGGGCACTGAGAGATCGAGTCCGCCCGACAGGATGACGGCTCCCTGGCCGAGCGCAAGGATCCCCAGGAACGCGCCCAGAACGACCAGCGAATTGTAATACTTCAGCGAGAAGATGATGTTTTCGGGATAGATAAACTGGGTAACGATCACCACGAGGGCGAAGGCGACATAGGAGGGCACGACATAGCGAAGCTGGTCGCGGTTCGCGTCGAGCCACGACGCGCGCTGAACAGCCGTCCGCCGCTCTGACTTTGGAAGCGCTGCGCTCGGCGCCGAAATTCTGGTCGCGACCTGCCCGGCGAGCAATCCCGCGGAGCGCGCGCGCATCCAGAGACCGGCGCGACGGAAAGACTCGACCGCGACGCTGTCCGACCGGATCGACGAAGCGACGACGGCGAGGATCAAGACCGACGCCCTCTGCAATGGTCGAGAAATACGCGGAGACGTCGAGCGCCAGCAGGATGTTGATCATCAGCATCAGCGTATAGGCGCCGATGACCGACCCGACCGCGCTGCCCCGTCCGCCACCGAGCATGGTGCCGCCGAGAACGACTGCCGTGAAGCTCTGCAGAAGCAGCGGGTCGCCGACGAGCGGATCGGCTGAGCCGGTCTCCGCGCTGATGAAAACGCCGGCAACGCCGTAAAACAACCCGCCAAGAACAAAGGCGCCGAATCGCGTCCACTCGACCGAGATGCCGACCGCGTGCGAGGCTTCCGCGTCGCTGCCGACCGCAAACATTGCTGTGCCGAACTTCGTCCGCCGGACAAGCAACCAGAGCACGAGACCGCCGGCGATCACGAGCGCCGCGGCGGGAAGCACGCCCGGAATGGCGGCGCCGGTGAAGAGCTTCGTCAGCGTCTCCGACACTGCCCCGCCTGGATCGGGCATGATCAGCAGCGTGAGGCCGCGGACAAGAAACATTGTCGACAGCGTAACGACGATCGACTGCAGCCTCAGAAAGGCGACAAAGAATCCATTGAAGGCGCCGATCGCGGCGCCGATCGCCAAACCTGCGGCGACCGCGCCGACCTGCCCCGCGACAGTCTCCTGCGGGATCGTTGCGACGACCGAGTTGACGAGCGAAATGGCCGCGCCAGCCGAGAGATCGAATCCTCCGACGACGATCACGAAGGTCTGGCCGACCGCTGCAAGCGCGAGCGGCGCGCCGCTTGTGACCAGCGAGGCGATATCGTAATAGCCGAGGCCCTTCGGCGAAATCGCGGCGACGAAGGCGAGGAGCCCAGCAAAGACGGCGACGGCTGCGATCAGGCCGCGATGCCGCGACAGATTGAGCCTCGTCCGCGGCCGGTCGACTTCCAACGTTTGGACCGTCATTGCGCTCAGCCTTGCGCCCGCGCCGGTGGGGCGTGGACTTTCTCGCCCAGCGCCGCCCGGATGATGGTTTCCTCGTCGAGTTCGTCGCCAGCGAGTTCGAGGACGACCAAGCCTTTGTACATGACCAGAACCCGGTGGCAGAGATTCACGAGCTCGGTGATCTCCGAGGAGAAAAGCAGCACCGAGCCGCCGCTCTTGGCGAATTCATGAATGAGAACGTAGATTTCATGTTTGGTGCCGACATCGACGCCGCGCGTGGGGTCGTAGAGAAGCAGGACGCGACTGCCAGTCATAAGCCATTTGCCGATCGCAATCTTTTGCTGGTTTCCGCCGCTGAAAGCGCCGACGCGGGTGAACATGGCGCGGTCGTGCACCTGAACGGCTTGCATCGCGCCGCGCACCGCTCCCGCCTCCGCCTCCTCGTCGATCAGGCCGAAACGCGTGAATCGGTCCAGAACCGGCAGCGACATGTTCTTCAGACCGTCCAGTTTGAGGAACAGGCCTTCTGTCTTGCGGTCCTCGGGGACGAGACTCACTCCGATGTTCTCTCTCACCGCGTCCCGCGGCGACATCAGCGTGACGGGCTTGCCATTGATTTCGATGTGACCGCCGGTCAACGGCGTCGCGCCGAAGCAGCCGAGGAAAAGCTCTTGCATACCCATGCCCTGGAGACCGGATACGCCGACGACCTCGCCCGGGGCGAGATCGAAACTGGCGCTGACGAGGCGACCGGACGTTGACACGTTGCGCGCGGACAGGCGCGGCGTCTCCGCGGCACGGACCGTATTCCCGCGCGATGGAAAGGTCGCCGACAGCGAGCGGCCAATAATCATGCGAACGACTTCTTCCTCGAGCAGCTCGCCGACTCGGGCCGTGCCGACATCCTTGCCGTTGCGGAAGACAGTGAGGAACTCACAGAATTCGCGCACTTCCGGCAGGCGGTGCGAAATGAAGACGACTGAGGCGCCGCTCGCCTTTACTTCGGCTATGATGCGGCCGAGCCAATCGATGTCGCGCCCCGACAACGTCGACGTCGGCTCGTCGAGGAGCAGCAGCTTCGGTTTCTTGAAAACGGCGCGAGCGATCTCAAGCTTTTGCCGGACGGGCAGGTCGAGGTCGCGAACTTCTGCGCGCGGATCGATGAAGCCAAGACCCAGTTTCTTGAGATGTGCGACAGCGATCTCCTCGGCGCGCCGTTTGCGGACGAAGCCGAGTGCGGACACGGGCTCCGAATTCAACAACAGGTTCTGCGTCACCGTCAGGTCGCGAACCTGGGTCATCTCCTGGAAAGCCGTCTGCAGTCCGCAGTTCTGGGCGACGCGCGGGTTGTCGAGGCGCCGGACCTCGCCGCAAACGCGAATCTCGCCCGAATTCGGCTGTACGAGGCCGCCTAAAATTTTCACCATCGTCGACTTTCCAGCGCCGTTCTCGCCGAGCAGGGCGTGAACGGTTCCGGACGCGACGCTGAGCGAGGCTCCGTCAAGCGCGACGGTCGCACCGTAGTTTTTGCGGATGGCGCTGACTTCGACGACGGGAGGCGGCTCGGGCATCGATCGGCTCTCAGCAGGAGCGAACCGCCGGCGGACGCGTAGCGAGCCGCCGGCGGATGAGTTCAGGCGATCAATCCTCCGGCTGACCGACGAGCGCCGCCTGCAGGCCGACATCCGGCAGGTCGGGCGTGAAGATCGAGGCGAACCAGCCGGGGTTCGTGACGATGGTGGGGGAGAACGTGTTGCATCCCGCCTTCATTTCCTGCCACGAGCCGGTCTCGCAGAGTTTCACCGTGTCGTTCGTGACTGGGTTCGGAGAGAGGAGCTTCAACTTCGGCACGTCCTTGCCCTCAAGCTTGTCGACCGCCATCTTGAGGGCAATCGCGCCCGGATAGACCTGCGAGCTCGCAGAGATGCTTGGCGCGCCCATCGGGCGATAAGTTCCGCTCGCGCCTTCAATCTTGGTGCCGGCGGGAAACATCTGAATGCGATGGCCGTTGGTGCCCTCGCCGGCGCAGGGCTTGAGCTTGTCGTCCGCAATGCCGGACTTCGCTCTGCATGGAGAACGCGGTATAGCACCCCGCCTGCATCCACAGGCCGTCGATCGCGTCCCACGGGTGCGTGGCGATGATCTTGGAGAGCTCGGTGCGGGCGACCGCCTGGCTCCACATCCCGTTCGCCTCGGCAACGATCTTGATGTCCGGGAACTTGGCGAACACCTCGTGCGCGCCCTTGTTGCGCAGCGTGTCGACGGAGGTGCCGTTGACGCCGGTGATCATGACGATGTTCCCCTTGCCGTTGAGCTTCTTGGCCAGCCACTCAGCGGTGACCTTGCCCCACTCGTACTGGTCGACATGCGTGTTGTAGGCGCATGGTTCGTCGATGACGCTGTCATAGGCGGCGATCACCACGCCCTTGTCGCACGCCGCCTTAACGGCTTCGTTAAGCGCGGTCGGCGAGATCGGATAGACCACGATCGCCTTCGCGCCCGCCGCCACCATCGCGTTGATCTGCTGGATCTGCTTCTGCGCGTTGGGACCGGCGACCTGAACCTTGAGGTCGACCTTGTCCTTATATTCGTTGGATGCGGCGAGGGCCTTGACCATCTTAGCCGCCTCGTCCTGCCAGTCGTTCCCGATGTAGCTCATCGAGAGGTAGATCTTGTACTTGTCGGCTGCCTGCGCCGCGCCCGTCGCAACGCCGGCGACGAGGCCCAACCCGAGGCCCATGGTCTTCAGAATGCTTGTGGCTTTCATTTGCGCTTCTCCCTTGCGCGTGGGCCTTGAGGCCCGGCGCGTTCCAGACGTTTCATTGTGTCTCGCCCCGTTCTTTCACCGCCCCTGGCTTCCTTGGAACGCCATGCTTCGCGCCGTCCTTTGCGAATCACGCGCGCTGCTCGCTGGAGATTGGAGTGCCGGGTTGCGTCCGCGGACCGGCGGGGATCAGCGGCCCGCGAATTTGGTGAAGCCGTCACTTAATGGCGACGACGTTGACGGGCGCGCCAGTCGCGTCAGTCACCTTCAGCGGCGCTGCGACATAGAGGAAGTCCCACTGGCCATCCTTGTGGCAGTCTGGCGCCAACTCCTCGAAATTGCAGATTTCGTTGAATGTAATGCCGAGATTGCGCATCAGCGAGCAATGCAGAGGAATCTGGACGCCGACCGCCGGATCGAGCTCGCACTCGTTGCTGATCGTGTCAGTGCAGAGGGCGGGAATTTCCATCTTGTGGAACCAGTCGACGAGTTCCGGGCTGTAGGTCAGGCCGGGCTCGTTGAAGTCCTTGTAGAACTGTTCCTTCGATTGTTTGAGCCTGAGTTGCAGGAAGCCGATGCGCAGGCAGAGGATGTCGTGCTTCTCGAGCGTCACCCCCTGCTTCTTGGCCGCCGCGAGAAGGTCCTCGAGGCCAAGGAGGTCGCCCTTATCGAGAGCGAACTTGCCTTTGTAGGCCGCCATGTCGAGAAGCACGCCGCGCCCGACAACACCTCTTTCAGAGATCGGCAGGACTGACGCCTGCGTCATACCGCCGATCGTCGCCGAAGCCGGATAGCCGTTCCAGATCTTGTCGTCGTACCAGACGTGACCGAGCGCGTCGTATTGCGTCGAACCCTGTAGAAACATGGTCATCTGGTCGTCGGCGTACTCGACGCCGCCAGGGAACGGCTTGACGCGACCCGCATCGTAGTAGCTCTTGTCGCGCACGTTGACGCGCGAGGTCGGCGCGCGTCCGGGCCAGATCGGATCGCCTGCAAGCTGGCCGATCTGCTCGCCGCAGGTGAACACCTTGCCCTGCTTGACCGCGCGGACGCCGCGCAGGACTTCCGCATTCGTGAGGAAGTTAAGGGAGCCAACTTGATCGTGCGGCCCCCAGCGGCCCCAGTTCGACGGCGAGCCCGCCAGCAGTTGACCCATTCGCAGCTCTTCGCGCTTGTTCAAAGGCCCGGTGGCAGCCATGTGCGTTTCACTCCTCAAGTTATAAGCGGTTCTTATCGTGACGGGTCAGGCGACGAGGCTTTGGCGCAAATCGCGTTTCATAACCTTGCCGTTGGCGTTGCGCGGCAACGTCTGCTCGAGCCGGTGAAAGGCCTCAGGCACCTTGTAGTCGGAGAGCACGCTGGCGCAGTAGCGCGTCAGTTCTGCGTCCTCGACGGTCTGGCGGAGAACGACGAAGGCGTGCACACGTTCTCCGAGAACCGGGCAGGGCTTGGCGACGACTGCAGCCTCGACGACCGCGGGATGGTCGAGCAGGATGTTCTCGACCTCGGAGGCGAAGATCTTGAATCCGCCACGGTTGATCACGTCCTTGATGCGATCGATGATCCGCAGGTAACCCTTCTCGTCCATGATGCCGAGGTCGCCCGACTTCCAGTAGCCGGCCTTGAACTCGCGCTCGGTCGCTTCCGGATTGTTGAAATAACCGTGCACGACCATTGCGCCGCCGATATAGACCTCGCCAGGCGCGCCGTAGGGGACCTCGACGCCCTCGGCGTCCATGACGGAGATATGCCCGCACGGCACCGTCAGCCCGACGTATTCCTTCCGGGCGACCGCCTCCTCCGGCGGCATGAACACGGCGGGCGACGTCGTTTCGGTCGACCCGTAACAATTGATGAGCTTTAGGCGGGGCAGCTTTTCGGCGATCCGCTCGACTGTCACCTCCGGCATGATCGCGCCGCCGTAGCCCGAGACCCGCCAGGCCGAGAGGTCCGCGCTGTCGAAATTCGGCGCGAGCAGACACAGGTTGAACATCGCCGGCACGATCAGCGAGTAGGTGATGCGGTGGCGCGCGGCGAGGTTGATGAAGTCCGTCGCCTTGAAGGCCGGCATGATGACAAGTGCGCCTGCGCAATGGACCATAGTGTCGATCAGCGCAATCACGCCGGTCACATGGCTCATCGGAACCGCGAGGAGGCAGCGATCCTCTTCGGTCAACTCCATCACCCATTTGTAGTGGATCACGGAATGGATCGTGCTGAAGTGGGTCAGCATTGCGCCCTTTGGGCGTCCGGTCGTCCCGGAGGTGTAGAGGATGGTGGCCGTATCCTCTTCGTCGACCTCGACGGCCAGAGGCGCCGTCGAGGAATGGATGAGATCCGCAAGCGGAGATGCGACGCCGTCGCGTCGGAGCGCGATCGCCTGCTTCAGGCTCGGCAAGGCGTTCGGCGACGGAACCTTGTCGGAAAGATCTTGCTCGTAGACGACGACCTTGGCTTCGCAGTCCTCGATGATATGCCGGTTCTCCGCCAGCTGGTGACGAATATTTAGCGGAACGGACACAGCGCCCAGCCGCGCAACCGCGAACATCACGACGACGAATTCGATGCTGTTGCCGATCACCATGGCGACGCGGTCGTCTTTTTCGACGCCGAGCGCCTTGAGGCCTCCGGCCACTCGCGCCACAAGAACATCGAGTTCCGCATATGTGACGGACTCTTCCCCGCAGACCAGCGCGATCCCCTGCGGCCGCCGAGCAACGGCGTTCGCAAGCATCTCATGGACGCTCTTCGGGCGATGGACGAAACAGCGCACCATCCGGCTGCCGCCGTAGTGCAGCTCGTAGCGCGTGGGTGGAACCACGCTGCGGTCGAACCAGCTGTCCATGGCGCTCCTCTCCCTGACCCCCGCTGACCGAGGTTATTCTTCCGCAAAGCGGCAGTTTTCTGCCTGCTCGAGATTTCCTGCTCAGGCCGACCTTCCGATTGACCGTTTGTCGGACAAGCGGACCTTAGCCAAAGCTCGAACGGGCTGTCAATTCCCTTTTCGGAACCCTGCGATCCCACTCCAGATTGGGGATAAGCGCAAGTTCCGTTGGCGCCGCCTATTGCACCCCAGATGGGGAGCGTTCGACCAAGTTAAGGATACTGAGCCTTGTTAGATGTCCGCCAGCGTCCGAGGGAGATCGATCGGGAGGTCGAGGCTGAGCTTCGCCATTTCCCAGCCACGACGGAAATCGACGATGTGCTTGTGAGACCAGCTTTCCGCCTCGCTCTCGTTGGACTGCGCGATGGCGTTCGTGATCTGTTCATGTGCGGCGAGCATTCGAGTGATGGCCTGCGGCAGCAATGGGCTCAGAATTTCAAACGCCGAAAAAAGGAGCAAGCCGATGGGCTCGCGCGAAATCAAGAGGGCGGTGTTGTGGGCGCCCTCCGTAACGAGCGCATGAAACTCAGTGTCGAGCTCGGTGCAGCGACGCGTGTCGATCAGTGCGTAGCGTGTCCGCTCAACGTTCGTCTGGAGGGAGGCGATCTGCTCGTCATCGCGGTTTTTCGCGCTCAGGGCCGCACAGGCCGGTTCGAGCACCAGCGCGGCCTCCCAGAGCTCCCGAAACGTCACTTGTCTCATCACCAGCGCGCGCGTCGCCTGCGACGATATCTTTTGCGATCCGGGCACCGAAATCGTCAGTCGCTTGCGGCCCTCGCGACTGACAAGACCCTCGTTTTCGAGCTGTCGGATACCTTCGCGCACCGTAGAGCGGTTGACGCCGAACTGTTGGGCGAGTTTCGCCTCTGTCGGGAGCTGGTCACCGGCTTTCAGTCCGCCTGTGTCGATAAGTCGACGCAGCTCGCGCGAGACGATTTGGTACGCCGAAAGGACATTGAGCTTGTCGAATTGCACGGTCACGGCGTGAGGCCACCAGGGTGATTTCCGATTTATCCGATTGTCGGATAAATGGACGCCCGTTTCAAGAGGCCATGTCCGTCAGGGGCGTGGCCTATCTCGTCGATTCATGGCGACCTTATTCGCTGACGGCTCGCCACCTATCCTAGCCCGCAAAACTTGACTCGCCGTCGATCTCATTCGACAATAGGTATGTCGGACAATCGGATTGTCAATCCTCGACGCGTTGATCCAGGAGGAACGGGTGTCGTCGGCACAGGTCATCGCAGGCGCTGTAACCGCGATGCCGACCACCGATTTCGATCCCATGTCGCTCGAGCGCTTCGCGAGAGGCGAACTCGGGAGCGCTCACGGCGAATTTCGGATCGAAAGCGTCGCTGGCGGGCAGTCGAACCCGACCTACTTCGTGACACTTGGCTCCCACCGAATGGTGCTGCGGAAGAAGCCGCCCGGCGAGACGCTGCCCTCGGCGCATGCGGTAGACCGCGAGCATCGCGTCCTGTCTGCTCTGCTCGGCTCCGGCGTACCGGTGCCGAAGCCGATCCTCTATTGCGAAGACCTCCGCGTGGTCGGCACGCCGTTCTACCTCATGGAGCGGCTCGACGGCCGGGTCTTTCACGATGCGTCCCTCCCCGGCGTCTCGCCCGCCGACCGAGCGGCTATTGTCTTCGCAATGGCGGAGACGTTGGCGAAGCTACACGACGTTGACCCGACGGCAGTCGGGCTCGGCGACTTCGGCCGCCAGTCAGGCTATTTCAAGCGTCAGATCCTGCGCTGGACCAAGCAATACGAACTTGCCCGCTGGCGCGACCTCGTGGACGTCGAGACGCTGATCAGATGGTTGCCATGCCATCTGCCACCGGACGAAGGGGCGCGCATCTGCCACGGCGACTTTCGCATCGGGAATCTCATTTTCGATTCAACCGAACCGCGCGTCGTGGGTGTGCTCGACTGGGAGTTGAGCACCCTCGGCCACCCGCTCGCCGACCTCGCCTTCAGCGCGCTTCCTTGGATTACCTATCCTGACGAATATGGCGGCTTTCGCGGTCTCGATCTGGCGGCGCTCGGCATCCCGGCCCACGACGCCTATGTCGAACGCTACTACGCCAGCCGGCGCAGGCCGGAAGAGCAGAGTCTCGCGCCGTTCCACACCGCCTTCGCGCTCTTCCGAATGGCGGTGATCTTCGAGGGCATCGCCGCCCGCGCCCGTTCGGGGAACGCCGCGGCGGACAACGCGGCAAGGGTCGGTGAGCTGTCGCCAGTCTTCGCCCGGCGCGCCGTCGAATATCTTTCCGGCGAACTTTAGCCCCATTTTTGAAAACTGCCGCCATGGATTTCGACGACTCGCCCAAGACCCGCGAACTGAGCGAAAGGCTAACCGCCTTCATTGACGCCCACGTCGCGCCGCGGGACGACGAATGGCAGAGGCTCGCGCGGGCTGGCCTATTTCCTTCAGAAGTCGTCGAGCCCTTGAAAGAACGCGCGCGCGAGGCGGGACTGTGGAACCTGTTCCTGCCGAGTTTGCAAGAGGATCAGCCAGGCACGCGACTCACGAACCTGGAATATGCGCCGCTCGCGGAAATCACCGGTCGTGTCCCCTGGTCGCCGGAAGTGTTCAACTGCAACTCACCCGACAGCGGCAACATGGAGATCCTACAGATTTCCGCGTCGCATGAACAACGGGCGCGGTGGCTGAATCCGCTGCTCGACGGCGCGATTCGTTCGTGCTTTTCAATGACGGAGCCCGCGACCGCTTCTTCCGATCCGACCAACCTCGCGACGACCATCGCCCGCGACGGGAACCATTATCGCGTACGCGGACGCAAATGGTTCTCGACCGGGGCGAAGCACCCGCTCTGCCGTTTCTCGATCGTTATGGGGCGCTCGGACCTTGCAGGCGAACGTGACCCGCATACCCGTTATTCGATGATCATTGTGCCGTTCGACACCCCCGGAATGACGATCGTCCGCGACGTCTCGATCATGAATCACCATTCGCCTGAAGGTCATTGCGAGATCGACTTCGATGTTCGTGTGCCCGCCGAGAACATGCTGGGGCAGGAAGGCGACGGCTTCTCCATAGCCCAGCAGCGGCTTGGCCCAGGGCGCATCCATCACTGCATGCGGACGATTGGGCAATGCGAGCTCGCCCTGGAGTTGATGGTCGCGCGGGCGAAGAATCGCCGTGCTTTCGGCTCAGCGCTTGCCGACTTCGCCAACGTCCAGGATTGGATCGCCGAATTGCGCATCGAGATCGACCAGGCCCGCCTGCTGGTGTTGCGCGCTGCCTGGCGTATGGACAACCAGGGGAGCAAAGCCGCGCGAGTGGACGTGTCGGCGATCAAGATCGTCGCAGCGCGCCTACAGACGCGTGTTCTCGATCGTGCGATTCAGGTTTTCGGCGCCGCCGGGCTGACCGCCGACACGCCGCTTGCCTATCTTTGGACGTGGGGCCGCGCGCTGCGCTTCATCGACGGGCCGGACGAGGTCCATCTTCGCACCGTCGCCAAGGCCGAGTTGAAGAAGACCAGCCCCAGGCGGAGCGCACAGGGATCGCCATGAACCGCCCGCGCAACGGATGCAAAAAGGAAATCGAGCGGATCGAACATAGGCTCGCGACCGGCAAGGCGCTGAAGAACTGAGGCTCTCTCATGACGAATGGTGTCGAGTTCTCTGAAGCCGACGGCGTCGCCGTCATCCGGCTCCCGGCCGTCGTCGGAGCCTAGCCTTCGATGTCCGGGATCGGGCCCGCGCCGCCGGAGGGCCGCATCCGCGTCGAGCGCCGCGGCGCGTTGATGCTGATCGGCATAGACCGTCCTGCGAAACTCAACGGCTTCACGCCCCAGATGCTTGATCAGCTCTCGCGGGCCTATCAGCGCTTCGAGGATGACGCTGACGCGCGCGTCGCGGTGCTCCACGCCTTCGGTCCACATTTCAGCGCCGGGCTCCAGCTCGATCTCTTCGAGGAGCGCCTCCGCTCGGGTCGTCTCTTGTCGACGGAGGGGCTCGTCGATCCGTTCCAGCTTCGACCGCCGTTCCGCACGAAGCCCTGCGTGGCTGCGATGCAGGGTGTTTGTTTCACGTTGGCCTGCGAGCTGATGTTGGCGGCCGACATCGTCGTCGCGGCGTCCGACTGTCGGTTCGCCCAGCTTGAAGTCAAACGTGGCGTCATGGCCAATCATGGCGCGACCCTTCGCTTGGTCGAGCGCGCCGGCTGGGGCGATGCGATGCTCTATCTTCTGACCGGCGACGAGTTCGGGACCGAGGCGGCCTACCGCATGCGTCTCGTGCAGGAGGTCGTTGAGCCGGGCCGGCAGCTCGAACGGGCGATCGAAATCGCCGAGCGAATCTCGGCCCAGGCGCCGCTGGCGGTTGCAGCCACGCTCGCCAACGCGCGGACCATGATCCGGGAGGGTCACCTAGCGGCGGTGGCGGAGCTTGGCCCCGTTCAGGCGCGCCTCCTGAAGACGGAAGACGCGGCGGAGGGCGTACGGAGCTTCCGCGAACGCCGCGTGGCGGCATTCAAGGGGCGCTAACGGAGCTCGCGAGCCATGTGCATCGTCTGCGGACCGGGCGGAAACCGTGTGCTGCAATCGATCGCTGGGCGGTCAGGTCTCGCGTCGGCGCGCCAGCCGCTCGCGCTTCGTCGCCGAGGAGATCGCGCCCGCCATCACCCCGCCGCTCGATCCCGCCGATCTCGAAGGCCTGAGGGGTCCAGCGGATGTCATCTTGCGCGGCGGGCCGATTTTGACGCTGCGCAGCCGAGGCGAGGTTGCTCAGGCCATCGCCGTGCGGGCGGGCCGCATCCAGGAACTCGGCGACGAGGAGTCGGTGTTGGCCCTACGCGGACGCCTCACTCGGATAATCGACCTCGACGGCCGCGCGGTCCTGCCCGGCTTCGTCGTCGCCGACTGGCATCCCCCGCTCAGTCTCCTGTGCGACTGGCGTGAGGCGCGCGAGACGCCGGAGGCGGCGCTCGCCGAACGGACGGGCGAATGGCTGGCGCTGAGGGTTGACGGATCGGCGGAGGACCAGTCGTGGGCGACAATCGTAGCAGCCGCGTCGCGTCCCGCAGTCATGGTCGATCGAGCGGGATCGGTTCTCGCGGCGAGCGCGACCGCTGGGGCGCTCGCGCGGGAACTCGACCTCGCGCGGCTCCGCGAGACTCCGCCGCGGGCGGGGCCGCATATTTCGACGCTTCTCCCGGCCCTTTTTCGGCGCTTGGCCGCATCGCGCGATGGCGCCCGCGCTCGGCTGCGCGCTCTGCTCGCGGAGGCGGCTCGCGGCGGCGTCACGGCGATCCGGTTCTGCGGCTTTGGCGCGCTCGCGGGAGACGACGCTCCGGACTTCGTACGCTCCGCGGCCGGAGAGTTGCCGCCGCTGCGACTTCGGGGCGCAGTCGATGCGGACCTGGCGCTACGGTCAGTCGGGTCCCGTGTCGCGCCCGGCTTAGGCGACGACATGTTTCGAGTTGACACGGCAACGCGTTGGATCGAGGGGGCGAAGACGGACGCGCGGGAACTCGCCGGGGCGGTGATCGCGCTTCGCAAGCGAGGCTGGCGTATCACCCTTCATGCCGACGCTTCCGACGCGATTGATCTAGCGCTGGACGCCTTCTCGACCGCCGCGAGCGCCGCAACGCTCCTCAATGCGGCGGACGGCATCGAGCGGCGGGGTCCGCTGCCGGCTGGAGGTTGGGGGCGATTGCGCCGGCTCGGGCTCTCCACCGGCCTGATCATGGACGAGGGGGTCGTTCCGGCCGGTGCGGCGGCCGATCTCGGCGAGGCTGGCGGAGTCCCTGTCTCAGTAAGTCTCGATACGATGGCGGGCCTATCCACACCGTTGCAAATGCTTTCCGCGGCCGCGGCGATCGTGGGCAAACTGCGCGTTGACGATTGGCTGCCGGCCGTCACACGCGGCGCCGCTACTCGGTGCGGCGTGGGCGCCATTCTGGGCTCGCTTGAAGTCGGAAAGTACGCCGATTTCGCCCTTCTTAGCGACGACCCGCGCCAGAGCGATCCGAGAGACGTCAGTCGTATTCGTTGCGTCGGGACCTGGGTCGCCGGACGCGAGATCCGTCCGTAACCGCTGGTTTCTCGAATGCGTTGCGTTGAGACGGCGATTTACGCCGAAATCCCCGAAAGCCGGGATTTGCTCCGCCATCACGTGCGGGTCGAAACATGCGCCGCTAACGGCGCCTCGAATCTGACGTCGGTACGAGACGCCTTGCTGGCGCCTTAGAGCGCGAGCCCTTGTTCAACTGACCTCATTCCGTTAGGAAGACCAACCGATTTCGGTGCAAAAACGCGATAAATATGTTGATAGGTAGCTTACATATTTTTATCGCGGGTGTAGCTCAATGGTAGAGCAGCAGCCTTCCAAGCTGAATACGAGGGTTCGATTCCCTTCACCCGCTCCAATCCAAGTCTTCTTGCTCCCGAGCTTGAAGAGGCTGCCGGCGATGAACAACATAAAGAACACATTAATGGCGATGTCTTGAACGGTCGCCGCAATGAACGACAGTGAAGGCCAGGCCCGGCTGGAGCGCCAAAATCGGTCCGTTGTGGGACCAAACGACGGGACAACGCCGACAGGAAAGCACGGGCGGGCACAAGCCGTGGCCGGAACCTATCGACGGAATAGCTTGCTGGCCTTGTTCATAGTCGCCGGCCGAGCGCGGCCGTCAGGCCGGACTTCACAGAGTCGAACGGCCAATCGGGGCGGCGGGCTAGAATGACTGCCGCGATCGTCCGCACCGCGCTCGTTCTCGGAGGCGCGCGCTCTGGAAAAAGCGCCTATGCGCAGGGCCTTGCCGAGGCCCATGGTCCCGAGCGGCTCTATCTGGCGACCGCGACGGCGGGCGATGAGGAAATGGCGGCGCGCATCGCCCGCCATCGGCGCGACCGGGGCCTGGGCTGGACGACGCTGGAGGAGCCGCTCGAAGTGGCCGCCGCTGCTTACGGCGCAGGCCCGGCCAAGCCGCATGGTGGTTGTCGATTGCCTGACCCTCTGGCTCAGCAATCTCATGCTGGCGGGCCGGGACCCGGGCGCTCCGATCACGGCTCTCGCCGAGGCCGTCCATAAGCTCGCCGGTCCGGCGGTCCTCGTATCCAACGAGGTTGGCATGGGGTTGGCGCCGGACAACAAACTCGGCCGCGAGTTTCGCGACTGGCAGGGCCGGGCGAACCGTGAAATCGGCGCTGCCTGCGACGCTGTCATCTTTGTCGCCGCGGGCCTGCCGTTGCAGTTGAAGCCCGCTACAACCCCAAGTATGCAATTCTCCTGAAGCCCCGCATTTTCCTCAATAAAACCTCTGGCGACTCAGGGCTGGCCTGGACTAGATTCGTGGCGTGGAAGGGGATTGCCGGCCGCGGGCGCCGGTCTTCACTTCAAGACGTTCGCGGGGGACTTGGCGGGATGTTGCGTCTCTTCCAACGCCGGGCGCCGGAGCAGGCTGCCCATTTCGACATTGCCCATGACGGCGAGACCTATCGCGTCGCCCTTAAGCGTGTCGCGACGTCACGCCGGTTCACCTTACGGGTCCGCACGGGAACGCGCGACGTGGTGCTGACGATGCCCACACGGTCATCGCTCAAAGCTGCGCGCGAATTCGCAGAGCGTCACGCAGCATGGATCGGCACGCGGCTCGCGCGTCTGCCGGAACCGGTTGCGTTCGAGCCACGCGCGGTCATGCCGTTGCGCGGCGTCGACCATCGCATCGTGCACCGGCCGGGCGAACGCGGCGCGGTCTGGCTCGAGGCGAGCGAGCGCGGGCCGCTGATCTGCGTCGCGGGCGAACGGCCGCATGTGGCGCGCCGCGTCACCGATTTCCTCAAGCGCGAGGCGCGCAAGGACCTCGAGAGCGCGGTCGCCAGGCATTCCAAGCAGCTCGGCGTCAAGCCTCGCCGCATCGTGCTGCGCGACACAGTGAGCCGCTGGGGCTCGTGCTCATCGACCGGCGGGCTTAATTTTTCGTGGCGCCTGATTCTCGCGCCGCCATTCGTGCTCGATTATCTCGCCGCGCATGAGGTGGCGCACATTGTCCACATGAATCATTCGCCCCTGTTCTGGAAGCTCGCGCGCCGCCTGCACCCCGGAACCGACCGGGCCGAAATCTGGCTCAAGGTCCACGGCGCGAGCCTGCATCGCTTCGGCGCGACGTGGGAGTGATGCTCCCCGAGGTCACAGCATCCGTTCCAGCGCCGCGAACATGAGTTCTAGATCCTGCGGACGTGAAAGGCGGTGATCGCCGTCCTTGATGAGCGTCAGCGTCGCCGGGTCGCCGCCGAAGCGTTGCATCAGCGCCAGCGAATGCGAGAACGGCACATCCTCGTCCCGCATGCCTTGCAGCACCGCAGTTGGCGCGCCGGTGCGAATCATGCCCCCGAGCAGAAGGTGCTTGCGCCCGTCCTCGATCAGGTCCCGGGTGAAGCAGTCGGGTTCGCTCGAGTACGCGGAGGGCCTTCGCCATACGCCTTCATCCATGATCGCGCGCCGCGCCTTGTCCGGCGCCTTGGCCCAGATGAGCGCTTCGGTGAAGTCGACCGCGGGCGCGATAAGAACCAAGCCCTTGACGCGCTCCCTCTCCCCGGCCTCGTGGAGCGCCCGTGTGGCAAGTAGCGCCAGATATCCGCCCATGGACGAACCGACCAGGATCTGCGGTCCGTTGCTTTCAGCCCGCAGGAGAGCGAGCGTCTCCTCGAGCCAGCGAGAGATCGTGCCGTCCTCGAGTCTTCCATCCGAGCGGCCGTGGCCGGAGTAATCGAACCGCAGGAGGCCGAGGCCGCGCCGTTCGGCTTCGGCGTCGAGCGCAGTCGCCTTGGTTGAGTCCATGTCGGAGCGATAACCGCTGAGCCAAATCACGCCTGGCGTTTCGTCGTGCACTGGCGCCCGGCGGCGAAAGGCGATACGCCGTTGATTCGGGGCCTTCCCGACGATGAAACCCTGCGGCTGTCCGTCCGACACATTGAGCTCGCTGCTGATCATTCGACCTGCGGACGGCGTTGGGATCAATCCCAACCTGGACACGCAGGACGGAGCGGACTTGGCGGAGCCTTCGCGGCAAGTCAACGATTGGCGGGTCACGCTCTCGCGTTCGAGGCCCGGCGCGCCGTGAGCCTCGACGCGCTCTCACCCTTCGGGCGCGGGGCGAACGCGCCGCTCGCCGGACGCACGATCCTCCAGATTGTCCCGCCGCTCGTCGCAGGGGGTGACGAAGGCGCGACGCTCGCGGTCACTGCGGCGCTCAAGGAGATGGGCGCGCGCGCCCTGGTGGCGACGGATTCCCGCGAGCTGGCCGGCGAATTGCAAGCGATCGGCGGGCTCTTCATTCGTTTTCCGGCCGCGACCAAGAACCCGATCGCAATGGTGTTCAACAGCGGCCGCCTGCAGCGCATCATCGCCTCGGAGCGGATCGACCTTGTCCACGCGCGCTCGCGCTGGGCGGCCTGGGCGGCGGTCAAAGCCTGCCGCAAGGCAAAGCGCCCGCTCGTCACCTCGCTGCCGGGTGACGGCGCCCGCGTGCGGCCGCGCAGCAGCTTCGAGACGGCCGTCGCCGAGGGCGACACTGTCATCGCGCCGTCCGAATTCGTCGCTCGGCGCTCGGAAACCTTCTTTCCCACGCCTCCCAGGCGGCTCAGGGTCGTCCGTCCGGGGATGGATCTCTCCAAGCTTCAGCCGGAACGGGTGAGCGGACGGCGGGTGTCCGATGTTCGCTCGAGCTGGGGCGTCGCGGCCCATGAACGGGTCGTTCTGACGCCGGCGCGACTCGCGCCCGGCCGGGGCCAACACACGCTGATCGAGGCGGCCGCGCTGATCAAGAGCCGTGGTCTTGACGACGTCCGTTTCGTGCTCGCCGGCGACGCGTCGAAGCCGGGGCTCGCGGATGAGCTTGACGCGCTCGCAACCAAGTGCGGCGTCCGGTCCATGTTCACGCGCGTCGGCGCCGTGGCCGATCGTCCGGCTGCGTTCATCGCGGCTGCGGTTGCGGTCTTTCCGGCCACGGACGCCGACGGTGTGACGCGGACTTCGATCGAAGCGGCCGCGATGGGGGCGCTCACAATCATCTCCGACGTCGGACCGGCCCGCGAAATCCTCTCCGCGCCACCGCATGTGGACGCCGAGGCCCGCACAGGCTGGCTCGTTCCGCCTCGCGAACCGGCCGCGCTCGCGGAGGCGATCGTCGCCGCGCTCTCGCTTGGCGCGTCGGCGCGCGAGACCGTCCGTCGCCGGTTGAGGGCGAAGACCGTCGAAGTGTATTCGGTCGAGCGCATGACGCGCGACACGCTCGAGGTCTATGCCGAGGCGCTCTCGGGCTGACCGGCCGGCGTGGGGCTCATCGCGCGAGCGCCGGCGCCGCTTCGGGCGTCTGCACGTGTTCGGGACGGATGCCGAGCCCGATCAGCCGCGCCGGAATGCGTCGCAGGATCGGAAAAGCGCCGAACAGCTTCAAAATGAGCGGCGGTTTCGGGCGCTCGTGGCTCGCCAGGACGCGGCTGATGATTCGTTTCTGGATCATGAGCTGCAGCCGCTGCGTGAATCGCATCGGCGGCGTGCGCCGCTCCTCGACGGCCTGAAGATCCTCGTCCGTGAGCTTGCCTGCGCGGAGCGGGCCAGCGAGCCGGTTCGCCGCGGCCACTGCATCCTGCACCGCCATATTGATGCCGACGCCGCCGATCGGCGACATCGCATGCGCCGCATCGCCGATGCAAAGCAGTCCCGGCCGCCACCATTTCTTGAGCCGATCGACCGTGACGCTGAGCAGCTTCACGTCGTCCCAGCTTTTCAGCTCCTCGATCCGGTCGGACACGAATGGCGACATCTCGACGACGCGGGCGCGGAAAGCCTCGAGGCCTTCGGCTTTCACGCGTTCAATTCCACCTTTCGGAATGACGTAGGCGCACTGCCAATAGTCGCCGCGGTCCAGCATGATCATCATCTTGCCGGCCTCGATATGGCCGAACGTGTCTGCGCTATCCCCGTCTTTGTGCGACAATCGGAACCAGAGCACATCCATCGGCGCTCCGTATTCCTCGCTCTCGAAGCCTGCTTTTTCGCGGATGATCGAATGGCGCCCGTCGCAACCGACCACGAGATCGGTCCGTATTGTGAGTTCCCCATCCGGGGTCTTGGCGATCAAACCGGCGACGCGCCCACCCTCTTCGACGAGATCGGTCGCCTCAGCCTGCATGCGCAGGTCGAATGTCGGGTAACGCTTGCCGTGCCCGGCGAGGAAGTTGAGAAAGTTCCATTGCGGCGTCAGCGCGATGAATTTGCAGTGCGTCGGCAGATGGCGAAAATCGACGACTTCTACGTGCTCGGCGCCGATCTGCGCGCCGAGCGTCTCGACCTTGTGCAGGGGAAGCTTCAGGAAATCGTCGATCAGGCCGAGTTCGTAGATGAGTTCGAGCGTGGACGGATGAACCGTGTCGCCGCGGAAATCGCGGAAGAAATCGGCGTGCTTCTCCAGCACGATGACCTCCACGCCGGCGCGCGCCAGCAAGAATCCAAGCATCATTCCGGCGGGCCCGCCGCCGGCGATGCAGCATTGCGTCGAGATCGTCGAGTTGGCCAGGTTGCTTCGCTCCCGCTTCATGCGCGCCCGCGCCCACGCTCTCTAGAACGCGAACCTTAATGCCCGGTTCCGAACCGACCTCGATTTGGAGCGATGTTTCCGGTTTGGTCCGAGCCGCGAGACCTGCGGCTCGGAGCGGATCCCTCAGTTCTTGATGAACGCGCCGCTGCGCAAGTTGCTCAGCGCCGGGCGGATCTCAGCCTGCGTGTTCATCACGATCGGCCCGCGCCAGGCGATCGGCTCGCGCAAGGGGCGGCCGGAGATGAGAAGGAAGCGCACGCCTCTTCGCCGGCCCGGGCGGGTGGCCGCCAGCCGTTCAGGCCGCCGCCGAGCTCTGCGCCTTCTGCCGGGAATAAGCGTGCGCGCTCATCTGGGCGATGCGGTGAATCAACGGAATGCGGCTCAACGGCATGTCGTCGGCAAGGTCGCGGCCCACGAGCGCGAGATGTTTCCAGGTCTCGTCGCGCGGGCGGGCGCCGTTCTTGAGCGCGAGCGCCGATCGCGCGCATTGCGTCACCCAGAATTCCCGGCGGCTGGGCAGGTAGCTTTCGATCAGCGCGCCCGCGCCTGCGCTCACAGACCTCGTTGCGCTCATGACCGCCTCGACCTCTTCGCCGGCCTCGAACCAGGTGTCGGTCAATTCGGTCTTCGCCGCGAATTCATGCGCCGCGCGGATGGTTTCGGGGTGATCGCGGTCGGCGACGTCGGCGAGCGCAGACGCGATGATCTCGGCCGGCGTCGCGAAATCGGGCGCGAGCGAATTGAGGCCGAGCGCCTCGACGACGCCAACGAGGGCGAAGGGCGGCGGCTCGTCGCAGCTGAGATTGCGGCCGAGCGCAAGCCGCAGCAGCTTCTCCCAGGCCGCGAACGAGATCTCGGACGATTGGACCGACGAGCGGAGCCCGCGTTCCAGCATGGTCGCCTCGTTCGGCGACAGGTCTTTGTAGGCCATGCAGTCGTTCACGCCCGTCGGCTTGATCATCACCGAGGCGAGAAGGAAGCGGGAGCCGCTTTTCACCGTCGCGAGCAGAAAGCTGACGCCCGACCCATCGCAGACCGAGGCGATCGTCTTCACAATCTTCGCGCCCGGCCGCGGGACGGCGCGGCGCGCGCCGGGAAGCCCAGCGTCTAGCGCGCTCCGCCGCGCTGGCGCGAGCCAGGGGCGAATGGCGTCGATCCAGCGGCGGCGCTCGTCATCGAGACCGCCCGGCGCGGCGCCGAGGCCGCGAATGGCCGCTTCCGCGGCGGCCTCGTCGCGATGGAGAAGGAAACCGACCGCGCTCCGGCCGATGAGCGCATGGGAATCGACCACCATCCGCTCGACGAACGCCGACCTGTAAGCGATGGGAAAAATCGAGATGAGGGCCTCGACCTCCTCGTAGAACTCGAACGGATCAGACTCGATCTCCGACAGTCCGGGCCGCAGAAGAGTTCTCATAGGCGTTCGCCGCGGAGCCCTTGAGTCCCAAGTCCAGCGCCCGGCCCAACGCGGCGCGCGCGGACTCGCCGATTTCGATCCGAGCGCTCGCGAACAATCGTCCGAGCATCATCAGCACGGCTGGATGGATGGCGTCGCGCGCCGCCGCCTCGTCGATCATCGCGCGGATAGTCTTCAGCGTTTTGCGCGCCTCGATGTCGCCCCCCGCGGCATCGAGCCGCGCCTGGTTCAGCGCCTCGTTGAGTCCGGACAGCATCTCGGCGTCCGGGATGTCGTCGGGCTGATCCGGATCAGCCGACAGGAGGTCGGCGATCATGTCCGTCAAGTCGTCATCGGGCCGCAATTCTTCGGCCAGGAGCCGTCGAAGGGCAGCCATGTCGACGTCGCGAAAGGAAAAGCCAGTCCCCGTCGCGCTGCGTTTCCGGCGCGCCGGCTTCCGCGGTTTGCTGGCGAGCTTTTTCATGCGGATCTCTTTCGTCAGGCGAATTGGAAGCTCCGAGCCTAATTCGCCGACTCACGGGCGCAAGCTCTGGCGGCAAGCCCGTCCACAGCCTTCGCAAGGCCCAAGGCGCGGGCCTCCGAACCGCCGCATGGGCGAGGCTGAGCAGAAATTCTCCTTGCGCCAACGGATCGAGGGAGCCGGTTCACCACGAAGATCACCAAGCGCGCGAAGAAAGCCGCGACTCTTCGTGATCTTCGTAGCTTTGGCGCCGCCGCCGGGCGGTTGGCTTGCTGGCCTAGTTCTTGATGAACGCGCCGCTGCGCAAATCGCTCAGCGCCTGACGGATCTCAGCCTGCGTGTTCATCACGATCGGCCCGTGCCAGGCAATCGGCTCGCGCAAGGGGCGGCCGGAGACGAGAAGGAAGCGCACGCCCTCGTCCCCCGCCTGCACGACGACCTCGTCGCCCGCGCCGAACACCACCAGCGAACGGTTGCCGACCTTGTCGCGCACGATCACTTCCTCGCCGTTGACCTGCGCTTCGCGCAATACGCCGAACGGTTCGGACGAGTCGGCGAAGGTCGCCGAGCCCTCGAAGATGTAAGCGAAGGCCTGCCGGAAATCCTCGACCTTGAGGCGCTTCTTCTTGCCGGCCGGCACGGTCACGTCGAGATAGCGCGGCTCGGCGGCGACGCCGTCGACCGGGCCCGCCTTGCCCCAGAACTCGCCGCAGATGACGCGCACGCGCGTGCCGTCGTCGTCGATCACCTCGGGGATCGCGTTTGCCGGCACGTCCTGATAGCGCGGCTTCGCCATCTTGAGATGCGCGGGCAGGTTTGCCCAGAGCTGGAAACCGTGCATGCGGCCCTTGGCGTCGCCGGTCGGCATTTCCTGATGCAGGATGCCGCTGCCCGCGGTCATCCACTGGACGTCGCCCGAGCCGAGCTTGCCGCGATTGCCGAGGCTGTCGCCGTGATCGACCTCTCCCGCCAGCACATAGGTGATGGTCTCGATGCCGCGGTGCGGATGCCAGGGGAAGCCGGCCAGATAGTCCTCGGGCCGATCGCCGCGGAAATCATCCATCATGAGGAACGGGTCGAAATCGGACGTGTCGCCGAAGCCGAAGGCGCGCCGCAGCTTGACGCCGGCCCCTTCCATGGTCGGGACCGACTGGCTGACGCGCTTGACGGGACGAATGGACATGATTGCCCTCCTGATGGAACCCGGATTGAATTGGCTTCCTAAACATTGCCGCTCATTCAGTCTTGAGACTGGAAAAATTTGGTCGATTCTGTGTTCGAAAGCCCTGTTGGCGGCGAAGATAGGTATAGGCGATGGTCAGCCGCAAGTCTATCAAAAGAAGCGATTGGATCTATCGGTCGGGCTGAAGGCGCAGCACAATCGGTCTTCCCCCGATGATTGTCGACGCGGCGGCGCCGGCTGCTGCGGCGCGCTCCAGCGCAGGCAGGATGTCCGCGCCAGAAAGCCGCGCCGCGAGAAAGGCGGCGACGAAGGCGTCGCCTGCGCCGGTCGTGTCGACCGCCTCGACCTTTGGCGCATTGACGCGAAGGCGTCGCGTCCCTTGGACGGCCTCGGAACCCGCCGCGCCGCGTTTGACGACGACCAACGGATAGTGCGGCGCGAGCCGCGCGCATTGGCTCTCGGGATCGCTCGCGCCCGCGAGAACCGCGGCTTCCTCTTCGTTGGGGAACAGGATTGCCGCGCCTCGCGTCCATGCGAGGAAATTCTCCGCCCCGACCTCGCGCAGGAATTCCGCCGAAGCCGGATCGACGCTCAAAGGTTTGCCTTCCGCGCGCCGCATCACATCGAGAGCGGCCGCGCGCGGGGAGGGGGCGAAGAACGAATAGCCGGAAAGATGGATGTACGCCGCTCCTTCGATCAGCGCGTCTGGGATGTCAGCGGCCACAAGCGCCGTGTTGGCGCCGCGGTCGGTGAGGAAGCTGCGTTCGCCGTCCTTGTCGATGAGCGCGATGAGCCGCCCGGTCTCATGGGTTCGATCGCCGGCGAGATGCGGCGTGACGCCGATTGCCTTGAAGCGCGCCGTTTCGCGTTCGACGTCAGCGGCGCCGACACGCGCAACAAAGTCGACGCTGGCGCCGAAGTGGGCGAGCCACGCGGCCTGGTTCGCTGCCGAGCCGCCTGGTTGAACCGTAATCGACGCACGCCGGTCGGAGCCGCGCGCCAGCGGTCCTTCGGGGCGAACGATGACGTCGGTCATGACGTCGCCGATGACGAGGATGCGAGGGGAGGCGCTCACGGCGGCGCGACGGGCGGGCGGAGGGCTCGGAGCCGCGTCACCCCAGCAATTTCATGAAATTGCGCCTGCGGCCGAAGCGCTCCTTGAGGGCGGCGACATAGGCCGTTTGCTCAGCGCCCGCGCGCAGGCGGCCCATGCGGACGACGAGGCCGGCTGCCTCCTCGTAAGCGGGATTGCCGCCTCCCTCCGCGAGCTGGTCGACCCGCTCTGCATAGACCTCCAAAGCCTCGCGCGGATGGTCGCCATCGCTTTCGCGCGCGAGGCGCTCCTTGACCGCCCGCGAGACGCGATGCTTTCGCGTCATCGCCCAGGCCGTATCGAACCGCTTCTCGTGCATCAGGATTGCGACGCCAAGATCGGCGGGGTGGCCGAACGAGGGCTTGGTCTCGGCCGCGGCGTGGCGTTCGATCAGCGCGAGCGCCTCGTCGCGGACCGTCTCGCCGCCCGCCTCGCGCCAGCGCAGGAAGACGTTGAAGTCCGGCGCGCGCTCAAAAGCGCGCTTCAGAACGGCTTCGGCTTCGCCTCGGCGATCTCCCGTCATGAGAAGATCGGCGGCGAAGAGGACGAGGCGCGCGTCCGAAGGGCCGTCCTCGAACGTCCATAAGCCTTCCTCGGCCCAGCGCAACGCCTCGTTCGCGCCCTTGTGCTTGAGGCAGAACTCGGCGAGCTCGTAGTATTTCCAGGGCGACGACAGGTCCTTGGCGCGCAGCGCGATCCGCGCCTCGACATCCCCGTCGCGCTCGGCGAAGCGGTCGAGAATTCCCGACAGGCGGAAATAGTCTCCTTCCTTCTGCCGGCCGCCGCCGCTCACTGGCGGGAGCTTCTCCCATGCTTCGGTCGCGAGCCTTCGATATTCGGCCAATCCCGCCTCGCCGAGAACCTCGGCGTAGAGCCAGGCCGCGCCGTCGAACGTTTCGTAACCGCGCCGAGGTCTCGCGTTCGAAGAGGTCTCGCGCGAGCGCCAGCGGGTCCGGCCGCGCGCCGCGGGCGGCGCGGATATGGATGTCCCGAGCGCGCTCGAGCAAGGCGCCGCATTCGCCGTTGGAATCATCGATGGATTCAATTGCGCTTTCGATCCGGTCGATCGCCCGCTCGGCCAGCTTGAGGACAAGGCCGTCGTGCCTGGAGTCCAGCGCTTGGAGAGCGTCGAGCGCTTCGGCGACACCGCCGGCCCAGCCGCCGACCTCGCCATACGCGACGTAGCCGTGCGTCGCCGTAGCCTGGTCGATCGCCTTGCCGAGGCGCGCGGCCAGCGTCTTGTCGTCGGCGCCGTTTGCGGCCGAGGCGATCTCAAGCTTGCGGAACAGGGCCGGATCGCGTTCGGCGAGCTCGACGATCATCGTCACGAGGTCCCGCTTCGGCTTGTCTTCGAGATGGGCGCGGATGCGCGCGAGCGCGCCGGCGCCTGCCGGTTCGAGGCCCTGATCGATTGCGTTCGCGGCGAGCGCGGTCGCCACCATGTGCTTGCAGAAGCCATAATCGTCGAATGCCGGACAGTCACACTCGCCGTTGATCGTCTCGCCCGCGCCGAGGAGATTGACGCGATAATCTTCCGTTCCGGCGACCCGCGCCAGAACGCGCCTGGGCTCGATCGCCAGGATATCGACGCGCCCCTCTCGATGGTAGGCCTCGCCGCGGGCGAAACCCGCGCCCGCGAGCCGCTTCAAAGCCGCGATGTCGAAGCGTGGGAGGTTTTCAGTCGCCATGCTGCAGCGCGCGTTTTTCGCCGATCGCCTTCTTGCGCCGGCCGGGCGGCGGACAGGCGAACGGCGTCCTGATTCGTCGCGCGACGATAGCACCCGCGCTGGGCCGAGGGGAACGATTTAAGGCCAGACCGATTTGCCGCGCTACTCTCCTCCCGCCGTCGCCAGCGCCTGAACCACGGCGATATTCGGCAGAAGATTGTCCGGAAACCCGTGCCGCTCTTTCAGGTATTCCGGACTGTTGTAGGAGATCCAGACCTTGCCTTGCGCATCCTCCGCGACCAGAATCTTCAACGGCAGGTCGAGGGCGGCGCTTGGAGCCGCAAGCATGAGCGGCGTGCCGCCCCTCGGATTGCCGAAGATCAGGAGCTTGGTGGGAGGCATCTTCATGCCCACCTTTTCAGCTTCGCCACTGTGGTCGACCAAGGCGAACAGCGTTACGCCTTTGGACTTGAGAATGGCCTTCAGCTTGTCGACCGTCTCCTCCACGGAGTGATGGCTCGGAATTTTGACAACCCCTTCGTCCTTCTGCATGGGCCAAGCCTCCGTTGAGAGAAGGGAAACAACGAAACACCAGGACGAGGGCGTCCCTTTTCATCGCGCGTCCGCCTCACGCATGCGCCAACAACTCAGCTTTATGGGAGGAGACAATGGCCGACAAGCAAGCTTCAAACGATGAAGCCGCCGTGCGCGACTTGATCGAAGCGTGGGCGGACGCCGTACGCCGGAAGGACTATCCCTGGAATTCTCGCGAAGCCATGCCACCGATTTCGTGATGTTCGACGTTCCGCCGCCGTTCAAGAGCATCGGCCTCGACGCCTACAGGAAGACCTGGGAAACGTTCTTTTCCTGGTCGAGCGATCCGGTTCGTTTTGACATTCAAGAGATGGACGTGACGGCCGGCGCCAATGTCGCCTTCGCTTTCGCGAGCATGCGTTGCGAGGGCCCCGGATCCGATGGAAAGCCCGAACCGCTCGATTTTCGTCTGACAATGGGCCTCAAGAAAATCGACGGACGGTGGATGATCGCGCACGAACACCACTCGGTTCCCGCAACGGACTGATGCGAGACTGAGCACCTGCGTTGTTCTAGCGAGCTCCGCCGCCGCTTGCGCCGCGAGCTAAGCATTGTTCCTGATCAGCGCGAGTTAGGCCTTCGCGAGACGGATCCGAGATCGCGAGCGAGTTAGACCGGCTTCGCCGGTGTCCGTGTCAGCTCCACAGGCCAGTCACCGTTTTCGCCGAGATGGAAAGCCGAGTTGGGACCGAGCACCCGGGATCCATGCGGCATGGCCGGCCGTCATGCTCCGTGCAGTAGAAGGATAACGGTTCCGTTGCGCGAATCGCGGCAGGCGTCGCGCCAAAGCTACGCGACGGCGCCTTCAGTGAGCCGCTCCCAGATCGACCGCTCGATGGCTGAGCAGCGCAGATCCGACTGCGACCGTCGTAAACGACGTAGGGCGTGAGGCTCTCGTACCCACAACGCCAGCGTGAAGTTCACCGGCGATAAGCCTCAGATCGCATATCGCCGCTGCGGTCTCGCGCTCGTAGGTGGTTGCGGTCGTGCCATTCACCGACACCATTGCGTGCTCGCCGCGAAGCGCGCCGAGTCTCGAGCGCGGCAATTGTCGTGTAGCCGCGCGCCGTGGCAAGCGCGTAAGGTGAACCGCCTTTCCGCATGGTCTAGCGGTTGGTGCCACCCCGACCTCAACGGATCACTTGCAGACAAGCAGGTCTGCACGTGTCGATCAACGACAGTTCATTCGTCGCCACCTCGTAGGCCTGCCGGTTGCCAACGGTCGTGGTGCCGATCTACCTGTGTGTCGAGCGCGTCGACGCGCCCGACGCGAAGAGTGCCCCGTGGTTCGTTGCCCTGGGAGCAAGGTACCCCTGTCGCCGACGCGTGTCTTACCGGTAAGCCGCCCATCTGCCACCTCCACGCCGCTGACCCGCATCAAACCGGTGCGACGTTCGAAAGACTTCGGTTCCGGGATGCGCATTTTTGGATTCGATGTGAACGGCATAGTTGGCCACTTTGCTACCTACCCCACCGCCCAAACCGCTATCACAACCTCGCCAGCTCCACCGCCGCTTGCGCCGCGAGCATGGCGTTGTTCTTGATCAGCGCGATATTGGCCTCGAGGCTTTTCCCGCCGGAAAGTTCGACCACGCGCCTGAGCAGATAGGGCGTCGCCTCTTTCTTAGCCACGCCCTGCACCTTGGCTTCCGCCACCGCTTCAGCGATGCGTTCCTCGATTGCGGCTTCTTCGAGCGCGTGATCCGGTGGAATGGGATTGGCGATGAGAAGGCCGCCGGGGCCGATCTCCCGCTGCAAGCGGATCATCCGGGCGAGATCGTGAAGCCCGTCGCAGCGATGTTCGAGCTTGAAGCCGGAGGAGCGGGCGTAGAAGGCTGGGAACTCGTCGGTGCGGTAGCCAACCACCGCCACTCCCTGGGTCTCGAGGAATTCAAGCGTCTTCCCGATGTCGAGGATCGACTTGGCGCCGGCGCAGACGACCGCGACGCGGGTGCGCGAAAGCTCGATGAGATCGGCGGAGACGTCGAACGTCTCCTCGGCGCCGCGGTGCACCCCGCCGATCCCGCCGGTGGCGAAGATTTCGACGCCCGCGAGTTCAGCGATGAACATCGTCGCCGCGACCGTCGTGCCCGCCGAGCCTTTGCGCGCCGCGACCAGCGCGAGGTCGCGCCGCGAGGCCTTGACGACGCCGCCCGAGAGTTGGCCGAGCCGATCGATCTCTGCGCCGTCGAGGCCGATCCTGAAGCGGCCGTCGATGACCGCGATCGTCGCCGGAACGGCCCCCATCTCGCGCACCGCAGCCTCGACCAACTGCGCCGTCTCCACGTTGTGCGGGTAGGGCATGCCATGGGTGATGATCGTCGACTCGAGCGCGACGATCGGCCGTTTCGCCGATCGCGCCTCGGCGACCTCGGGCGAAAAATCCATAAGATCCGCGGCGTTCATCGCTCGTCGCTTTCATCCCAGGCGGCCGCGATCGGCCGGCGTGAGTTTATCGGCAATCTCCACTTCCCGATCAATGCCGGCTAAAGAAAAAGCCGCATCTCGTATCAGGCTTGCGGTCCGGCGAATTCAGTCTACCTTCGCGCCGGAATAGACAAAATACAGGTCGATGGACGACAAGCCTCAGAATGTCCCGGTCCAGCCGGACCTCGCAGCCTCGATCCGGCAAGCTCGGGTCGAGAACGCCGAGCGGGCCGATGCGATCGCGGAGCTGCGCGAGCTCGAGATCGTCCGTCTCAAGGCGCTGGAGAGCGCGCTCGAGTTGGTCGTCGACCAGGCGCCTCAGGGGATCGACCTGTTCGACATGGTGCTGACGCAAAGCGAGCATCCGCGCCTCTTCCTCGACATGATCGCGTTCGTCGACATGGCGCGCGACAAGCGCACCTACCGCTTTTTTCAGGACACCCGCCAAGGCCGCGTGCTGATAGCCGAAAGCCAGTCGGTCGATACGATCGTCGCTGCTGTCGCCGATTACGTCGCGCGCCGTCTGGTCGAGCGCGACCGCGCCCTCACGGCGGACTCGCGCGTCGCTGAGGGGCCGCGTCCACCAGCTGCAGGCGCGAGCGGGCCAGCGGCCTGGCCGATCGCCAGACCGCGCCCGCGCGCCTTGGCCGTTCCCCCGCGGGCGCGAGCGAGCCGGCGGCCGTCTCCGAGCAGCCGAAGGCGCGGGGTGGGCGCGGAATCGTTCGACGGCTCGGCGATGCGTTCGGCATCTTCTTGATGCTTCTCGGGTCGATCACGCTTGCTCTCCTGCTTGGCGTCGGCGGCTCTTGGGCCTGGAGCGCGCGTCTCCGCGACCTTTGGGCGCACTGGATCGGCGCGGCGCCGTTCTAGGCCGCCATCTGCACGAGCTGCGAGAGATGGGACACTGCGCGCGAGGAGATGGGCGCGCGTGATGGCGCGTCGCACGGAAATCGCGAACATGAATTTGATTTGCCTACCGCCCCTCGCGACCCTACGTCTTGGATCACTGCCCCGGCCGGGGCCGGCGGACAACCATGAGCAACGCCTTCTTCTACGATCTCTTGGCCTCCGTCGCCGAGCGCGGGCGCTCGATGCTGAAGATCAAGCCTTGGCCGAAGGATGCGGATAAAAGCGTCGAGCAACTGGTCGAGGACTGCCGCGCTCTGGTCGAAGGGCGGGGCGAGGCGTCGGAGATCGCGCTCGCCGCCGAGGTGATCGGACGTTATCGCGCGCTCGATCCGAGCGATCATGCGGTGTTTTTCACCGCTCTTGCCGACAATTTCGGGTCCGATCGCGACCGGGTGCGGGACGCGGTCGCCAAATTCGAGTCCAATGGCGACGAAGCGGCGGCGAGCGAGATCCACTACGCCTCCGAGCCGCGTCGTCACGAGCTCTTCCGGCGGATCAATCACGCGCCGGGGGGCACCGCCGCGCTGGTCGCGATGCGCGCGGACCTTCTGCAACTGGTGAACCAGAACCCGTCGCTCGCCATCGTCGATCGCGACTTTCTGCATCTGTTCGGCTCCTGGTTCAATCGCGGCTTTCTGGTGTTGCGGCGCATCGACTGGTCCTCGCCGGCGGCGCTTCTGGAAAAGATCATCCGTTACGAGGCGGTGCACGAAATTGGCGACTGGGACGACCTCAGGCGGCGCATCGACCCGGCTGACCGGCGCTGCTACGCGTTCTTTCACCCGAGGCTGATCGACGAGCCGCTGATTTTCGTCGAGGTCGCGCTGACGGTCGGTCCTCCGGCGGCGATCGCGCCGTTGCTTGCGGAAAGGCGCGCGCATGTCGCGCCCGAGAAAGCGCGCACCGCCGCCTTCTATTCAATCTCCAACTGCCAACGGGGTCTCGCCAGAAGTCAATTTCGGCAACTTCCTCATCAAGCAGGTGGTCGAGGAGATCCGCCGCGAGTTGCCCTCGATCGAGACTTTCGTCACCTTGTCGCCGGTTCCGGGATTGCGCGCCTGGCTCGAGACGACGGAAGATCCGGCGATTGCGCCGATGAAGAACGCCGCGCTGCAATTGGCGGGCGAGGAGAATTGGCCGGCATCGGGCGCCGCGGCGAAATTGCGCGCCGCGCTCGAGCCGCTGGCCGCCTACTATCTTCTCAAGACGCGCCGGCCCGACGGCCGCGTCCTCGACCCGGTCGCCCGCTTCCATCTCGGCAACGGCGCACGGCTCGAGCGCATCAACTGGGAGGGCGACCTATCGCCGAAGGGGCTCGCCGAGTCCTTCGGCGTCATGGTCAACTACCTCTACGACCTCGACGAGATCGAGCGCAATCACGAAGCTTTCGTCAATCGCGGCCAGATCGCCGCCTCCTCGGCGGTGAAGAAGCTCGTTCCAACCGGGCCTCGCCTGCGTGTGGCCTTGCCGGGCGCTTCGGCCTCGAGCGCGTGACCTCGCTTGCCCGCGTCGCTGCTCAAGGACGCGCCTCCAAGACCATGTTGAACCGCGTCTCCGTCGCCTTGCGCACCTTGCCAAATCCGCCTTGCGTGATCGCCGATGAGAGCTTGGCGAAGCCGGCCTGCGCGCCGAACGCCGCCCCCACCGGCTGATCGAGCGAAGTCGGCACGCAGACCATCGTGGAGCCCGCGTAGTACATTCGGCCGACTGGATTGAGGTTGTCCTCCAATCGGTCGCCTGCCGCCGGCTCGACGATCATCCAGCTTCCGCTGGGCTTGAGCGTCTTGCGCACATGCCGCGCGGCGCCGACCGGATCGCCCATGTCGTGCAGGCAATCGAAGAACGTCACCAGGTCCAGATCCTTGCCCGGAAAGTCGCTCGCCAGGGCGACTTCGAACTTGGTGTTCGCCGTCGCTCCGTGCTGCTCGGCGTGAACCCGCGCCTGCTCGATTGACCCTAAGTGAAAATCGTACCCGACAAACGTCGATTTCGGAAACGCTTTCGCCATCATGATGGTCGAAAACCCGTGCCCGCAGCCGACGTCAGCGACGGCGGCGCCCGAACTCGAGCTTCGCCGTGACGCCGTCCAGCGCCGGCAGCCAGGAGGCGACAAGATTGTTGTGATATCCAACCCGGAAAAAGCGTCCGGTCGTGCAGAACAGACATTCCGACTGGTCGCCCCATCCGACGCCTTTCCCAGATCGAAACGCGACTTCGACTTTCGGCTGGTTTTCCAGCATGACCGCCACCATGTCGAAGGCGGCCTGCATGTAGACGTGGCTGTTCGGCTCGGCGAACACCATCGCCTGTTCCGGCGGCAACACGAACTTGCCGGTGGCCGCCTCGTATTCGAGATAGCCTGACGCTGCCTGGTGCGACAGCCACTCGCGCGCATAGCGCTCGGCGACGTTTGTCTTCGCCGCGAGCTCCGCTGGCGTCAGCGGTCCGTGCTCCTTGAGGGCGGTGTATAGGCCAAGCTTGTCGCCCATGCGCACCATTGGCGCACTCATGGCGCCGCCGAGGTCGCCCAGAAGCTTCTCCATGAACGCGTTCAGCTTGGTTTCGTCGACCATCGCCTTCTTCTCCGATCCCTATTGGGCATGCTTCGTCGTCGATCGCAGGCTGCGACGTGACGCATTGGCACGATTTGCGTCATGTCTTCGGGCGCGTTCACTCTCGCTTTGGCATCTCCAGTCCGCGCTGAACCGCGGGCCGCGCAAGGCCCCGCTCGAGCCAGGCGGACGTGTGCTTCAACTCAGCGAAGCCGACCAGTTCGCCAGCGCCGTAAAAGCCGACGAGATTGCGAACCCAGCCAAGCATCGAAATGTCGGCGATGGTGTAGTCCTCGCCCATGATCCAGGTTCGCTCCGAAAGTCGCGCCTCGACAACGGCGAGAATGCGCTTGGCTTCGTCGCGATAGCGATGAAGCGGGCGCTTGTCCTCGATCTCGCGGCCGGCGAACTTGTGAAAATAACCGACCTGGCCGAACATCGGGCCCATCGCCCCCATCTGGAAGAACAGCCATTGGAGCGTCTCGTAGCGCGCCGCGGGATCGGCGGGCATGAGCTTTCCCGTCTTCTCAGCGAGATAAACGAGGATCGCGCCCGATTCGAACAGGGCCAACGGTTTGCCGCCCGGGCCGGAGGGGTCAATGATCGCGGGAATTTTCCCGTAAGGATTGAGCGACAGGAATTCCGGCGTGCGCTGGTCGCCCTTGCCGAAGTCGATCAGATGCGCCTCGTACGGCAGACCGATCTCTTCCAGCATGATCGAAACCTTCACACCATTCGGCGTCGGCAAGGAATAGAGCTGTAGCCGTTCCGGATGATTGGCCGGCCAACGCTTGGCGATGGGAAAGGCGGAGAGATCGGTCATGCGTGATCCTGGTGATCCTGGTGGTCCTGGAGACGGAGTTGACCCATCGCGATATCGGCAAGGCGACGAGGTCTCAAGCGATCGAGACGCCTGCAGCCCTCTGGTTTTGGCCCGGTCAGCCGATGAAACTCAGGACCGTCGGCGAGAAAAAGCCGAAGGCGAGGAGCACAGCGCCGATCGCCCCCAATCCCACGCTAAGCCACACGAGCGCGGTGATCTCCGTGATGATGGCGGCGGACGCCAGCACGATCGCGATCTGGGTCAGGCCGCTTCCGAGCTCATAATGTCCGAGCTTGCGATTGGCCAATTCCCGAGCTTCCGAGGCCTCCTTGGCGCGATCCTGGATCGCCTCCATGCTGTCTTCCGGCTTCTTCGGGTCTTTTTCGTATCGCGCCGCGGTCGCTTTGAAGTCGGCGATTTGTTTCTCGAACGCCTCTTGCGCTTTGGGATCGGTCACCGCGCTTTTTTGCGCCTCGAGCGAGGCCGCGGCGGTTTCCACGACCGTCGAGCGAATGCGTTTGGCCTGGTAGAAATTGAACAGGTCGGAGGATTCGATATTTTTTTCCGTCGACAGGTGCTGAGCGTTCTTGGCGCCCGCCTCGGCCAGCGCCAGCAGAAGCGCAAGAATGGCGATGACGAGCGCGACCGCCCGGCTCTTTTCCTTCGCCTCGACCGCGGAATCGGTGGCTTCAGACACGGGCTTGCCCTCCCACGAATCGTTCGTGCGGTTTTCGCCTGCTCCGCGTTGCGCTGGCAAGGTCGGGCTTCGGACCTCTTCTTAAACCCCGAGCGCCTCGCGTTCGCCGATCGCCTGGCTTTCCGGAGCAAGCCCTCGGGCGCGCGCGCTGACCCGCCAGCGCTCCCCCTCGCGATCAAGGCGCACCAGGTGATAGGCCGCCCGATAACGCGGGTTGCGCGCAGCCGCCGCGGCCGACGGGGCGCTCAAGACCGGAACGGCGCCGCCAATCGTGCGCGCGGCGCGCGACCGCAGGGAGCGAACAGCCTGCCGGTGGATATGGCCGTGCAGGATCGCCTCGGCGCCGAAATTGCGCACGACGCGCTCGAACGCAGGGGCGTCCGACAGCCCGCGCAACGGAGGGGTGACCCCGGCCAGAGGCGGATGATGGATGAGAACCACCCGCGCCAAGCCCTTCGCGCCGGTGTCGCGCAACAATTCGGCGAACGCCTCGACTTGAGTTTTGCCGAGCCTGCCTGTCGCCATCAGGGGAGCCGTCGGGACTGCCGAGCTCAACCCGATGATGGCGATCTCTCCGCGGACGCGAAGGTACGGGTAGGTCGCCTTGCTCTCCGACGCGCCGTCGCTCGTGGCCCAAGGCGCGAACGTGGTCCCGAGCAAGGGCATCGACGCGCGCACATAGGCGTCGTGATTGCCGGGCACGAAGCTGACGTCGTACGGCTCCCCCAAGGTTTCGATCCACAGCGCGGCCCGTTGGAACTCGGCCGCCATGCCAATGTTGACCAGGTCCCCGGTGACGGCCACGTGGTCAGGGCGCTGGGCGCGCAAATCCTCGACCAGGCGCTTCAAGAGGGCCATGTCGTTCAGCCGTTCGCGTCCCCGCTTCCAGTTGATGAAGCCCATGACGCGCTTGAGCCGGAGATCCGCGAAGCCGGGCATGGGCGCGGGGCTCAAGTGCGGATCGGTGATATGCGCGATGGTGAAGCTCATGCTCAAGCGCTCTTTCCGGCGGTCCGCCAAGGCGAAGAGACCCCGAGCCATTGACCGGACGGCAATAAGATTGCTTGAACGGAAAGACAACCCTGAGATGGGGTCCGGAGGGCATCAGCGCCATGGCGGCGTCGGTTGGGGAAAGATTGAGGCTGCGCTTGCTGCATTGGAGCTTTCTCCTGACGCGACCGATGTCGCTTGGCGTGCGAGCGATCGTGGTCAGCCCGCACGACGAAATCCTGCTTGTGAGGCACGGTTATGTTTCCGGCTGGCATTTTCCCGGCGGAGGCGTCGAAGTGGGAGAAACCTGCGTCCAGTCCCTGACCCGCGAGCTTGAGGAGGAGGCGCGCATTGCGATCGAGGAGCCCCCGGTCCTGCACGGGCTCTTCTTCAACACCCAGACCTCTCGACGCGATCACGTGGCCGCCTACGTGGTCCGAAGCTTCCGGGTCCTCGGCGAACGTGCGCCTGACTGGGAGATCCTTGAAGCGCGCTTCTTCCCGCGGTCGGCGCTGCCGGAAGGAACGACCCGGGCCACGCGAGCAAGGCTTGCCGAGATCTTCGATTCCATTCCGCTGTCCGACCGCTGGTGACCCCGGCTGAGGGCAGGACGCCGCGTCGCCGGCAATTTAACCTATTGCCTTGATTCCAAGCCACAATCCCGGTGCGGGATAGAGTTTGTTAACCGCCGGGTAAGCAGAGCTGCCTTTCCTGGCCGGGTGGACTTTTGGCGCCCACGCGCCTAAGACTTAGTCGAATGCGGGGAGATCGATGAACTCCATCATCCGGCGCGGGACCGCCGTTAGTCTGACCATCGCGGCTTGCGCCTGGCTCGCCGGTTGCGACGACTCCTATCTCGACCAGAGTTCTGCGCGATCTCAGCAGCCGATTTCCGGCGCCACGCTCGCCAAGATGGAGGCGCTTGACACCGCGCCCTCCTCGCCGACGCTCATCCGAACCTACAAGAAGGAGGCTGAGCTCGAAATCTGGAAAATGAAGTCGAACGGCGAATATGCGCTGCTCAAGACCTATCCGATGTGCCGTTGGTCGGGCCAGCTCGGGCCGAAGAAGCGCGAAGGCGACATGCAGGTGCCGGAAGGCTTCTATTCGATCGCGCCGGGGCAGATGAACCCCAATTCCCACTATTATCTGGCGTTCAATGTCGGGTATCCGAACGCCTACGACCGGGCCTATGGGCGCACCGGCGGCAATGTCATGGTGCACGGAGTGTGCTCGTCCGCCGGCTGCTTCTCGATGACCGACGAGCAGGTCGCCGACATCTACGCGATCGCCCGCGATTTGTTTGCAGGCGGCCAACGCGAGATCCAGCTCCAGTCCTACCCGTTTCACATGACGGCCGAGAATATGGCCAAGTTCCGGCTCGATCCTAACATCGACTTCTGGAAAAACCTGAAAGCCGGCTCCGACCATTTCGAAGTCACCAAGACGGAGCCTTCCGTCCTGGTTTGCGGCAAACATTATGTCTTCGATGCGACCGCGAAGGACGAGGTTTCCGGCAGCGAACCGTGTCCCGCGCTCAAGCGCGATGAGTTGGTCGAGGCGCTGGTTGCGGAAAAGGCGGAAAAGGACGACGCCAAGGTCGCCGAATTGGCCGCATCCGGCGTCAAGCCGGTGCGCCTCGTCTATGCGGATGGCGGACAAAATCCGGTTTTCACCGGCTACAAGGACGTGAGCGACCCGGACGCGCTGGCGAGCGGGCCGCAGGAAATCGTCCTAGGCGATCGTAGGCCAACTTCGGCGGCGGTGAAGGTCGCTGCGGCCGACGCGGAGAAGAAGCGCGCGGCGAGCGTCGCTCCGGCGCCTGCCGACGCCGCGCCGGCGCAGCCCGCTTCGACGACGGTGGCCACCGCCGCGGCGTCCGGGAGCCAGTCCGGCGGAATGCTGGGCGGGTTGACGGGCGGCGCCAAAAATGTCGGGAAATGGCTCCATCTGAGTGGCCAGGAGCCTGCGGCCGTAGCCGTCGACGCCGCCGGGTCCGATGCCGATCAGGCGGTTCCGGCTGCTCCTCTGCCGCCGCGCCGCGACGATGTGCATCTCGCTTCGCTGCATGCAGCGCCGACTCCGCCGACGCGTCCGAACCTCTCCGAGAATCCGGGCGATCCATCCGATTCGTCGAAAGCGGCGCCAGTTTCGGCGCAATAGCATTGGGTTAAGCTGCAAGCCCTACGGGCTGCCCAATCCTATGGGCCGACAGGCGGGAAATGAGGCGCGCCGCCTCGTCAACATCTGCGAGCGCGCGCGTCGGGACGACGATCGGGCCGTCTTCACGCAGCCAGACGTAAATGAGGCCGCCTACCTCCTCGGCGTCTTCGCAATCGGCGTAACGGACGGAGAGCGTGCGCCCGTCGATGTCCAGCGACAGGGTTTCGTCGTCGAACGTCGCTGTCAGCGCGACAGCGGATTGGAGTTGCGCGATTGCCGCCTGGCCATCGCTGCGCGCGCGGTGAATTCGCCAATGAGTTGCCAATCTCTGGATCATGAACGCCGCGGCAGCCAGAAGGATCGTCGCCTCGCCGGCGCGGCGGCTCATGAGACCGGTCAGCGCGAGCACAGAAGCAAACGCCATGATCAGCGCAAAGGCGGTCAGCGGCGCCACATGACTGGCGAGCAGGCCGCCCTTGAGCGCCCTGCGCAGGCCTAGGCGGGCGGCGGCGGCGTCAGCTTCGGCGGGCGAAAGCGTGAATGCGTAGGGTCCTAACGAATTGGCAGCGCCCGCTCTCATGGCTCGCCCGGGGCTTTGGCGACCAGCGCTAGCGCGTGCAGCCCGTCTTCGAATTCAGCGCCCAGGAGATCATAGATCAGGCGGTGTCTCTCGACCCGGCTCTTGCGTTCAAACTGGGCCGACACCACTCGGACGCGATAGTGCGTCCCCCCGCCTTCGCGGGCGCCCGCATGTCCCGCGTGACGCTCGGACTCGTCGACGACATCGAGAAGAGTGGGATTGAGCGCCGACGTCAAACGGGCGACGATTTGCTCTTGCATACTCACCCTCAACAGCCTCCCATTAAGCAGATCGCCACCTACATATCCTATGCCCCTGACGGAAGCTCTATATCCTAGTCCGCTCGCGCCGCCAGCTGCTCCGATCAGCGTCCGATGTTTTGGCGCTTGCCCGAGAGCGTCGGCGGTCATAAAGGTCATGGCATGGATTTGAACTCTCGTCTGTTTGACGGTATCCGGGTCAAGAAGGCCGAGCGGGCGCCGGAAAAGGCGCCGGCGACCCCTTGTTCTTTTCCCGGCTGCGCGGCCGAAGGGGTGTTCCGCGCGCCTAAGGGCCGCGAGCGCGAGGGCGAGTATTTCACCTTTTGCCGCGATCACGTGCGTGAATACAACGCTTCCTACGATTACTTTCGCGGCATGGACGACGCGTCGATGGCGCGGTTCCGGCAAGCCGATGCTGTCGGCCACCGTCCGACCTGGAAGATGGGCGCTCGAGCCGCCGCAGCCGGCCATCAGATCGACGAATTTGTCTTTGCCGAAGCCCGCGCGGCGCGAAAACGCGGAGCGCGTGGAAAGCCGCTCCAGAACGAACCCCCGCCGCGTTATAACGCCTTGGCGATCAAGGCCTTAATGACGCTCGAATTGGGCGGAGACGCGACCCCGGCGAAGATCAAGGCGCGGTACAAGGATCTGGTCAAGCGCCACCACCCGGACGCAAATGGCGGAGATCGCTCGTCCGAAGACCGACTGCGCGAGATCATCCAGGCTTACAATTACCTGAGGGCCAATAAGCTCGTCTGATTGCGTCGGCGTTCGCGAAATACGGTTTGGCCTTCGCGGAATACGGAACCTTTAAGCTGTAAGGACGTGATGCAGAAGGGCCCGCTTTTTGCGCGCCCCCGGAATTCGAGTATGAAGAAGGACGCTCTCTTCCGTGCGCGGAAGAGCGTGGAGGACCGATGAATTCAGTACAAGCCTTAGTGGGATCCGAATCTGCGTCCGGTGTACCCGACACGCGCGTGTCGGTGCGAAAAGTTTTCGGCATCGATTCCGATATGGAGGTCCCGGCCTATTCGCGGGCCGAGGAACACGTGCCGGATTTCGATCCGGACTATCTGTTCGACCGGGACACGACGCTCGCGATCCTCGCGGGTTTCGCTTTCAACCGGCGGGTGATGATCACGGGCTACCATGGCACGGGCAAGTCGACGCACATCGAGCAGACCGCCGCGCGGCTCAACTGGCCTTGCGTGCGCATCAACCTCGATAGCCACGTTTCCCGCATCGATCTCGTCGGCAAGGATGCGATCGTGCTCAAGGACGGCAAGCAGGTCACGGAATTCCGCGACGGAATGCTGCCTTGGGCGATCCAGAACAACATCGCGCTGTGCTTCGACGAGTATGATGCGGGCCGTCCCGACGTCATGTTCGTCATTCAGCGGGTGCTGGAAGTGTCCGGGCGCCTGACGTTGCTGGACCAGCGGCGCGTCATTCGGCCGCACCCCGCGTTCCGTATGTTTGCCACCGCCAACACTGTCGGTCTCGGCGACACGTCCGGCCTCTATCACGGGACGCAGCAGATCAATCAGGGCCAGATGGACCGCTGGTCGATTGTCGCCACGCTCAACTATCTGCCGCACGACAAGGAAGTGGATATCGTGCTCGCCAAGTCGCCCGCGCACCGGGCGCGCAAGGACGGACGCGACATCATCAACAAGATGGTGCGGGTCGCCGATTTGACCCGCAACGCCTTCATCAATGGCGACCTGTCGACGGTGATGAGCCCGCGGACTGTCATCACCTGGGCGGAGAACGCGGAAATCTTCAAGGATATCGGTTTTGCTTTCCGTTTGACCTTTCTCAACAAGTGCGACGAGCTCGAGCGGACGCTGGTCGCCGAGTTCTATCAGCGGTGCTTTGGCCAGGAGCTGCCGGAGAGCGCGCTGAACGTCGCGCTCAGCTGAGGGCCTTAGGGAAGCAGTCGATGGGCCGGAACGTGTTTCGGAAAGAGCCGGACGCCCCAACCAAACGCGACGACCTCTATTCATGGGCCGTGCGCCAGGCTGAGCTTCTACGCGCCGGCCGGCTCTCGGAGATCGACCCCGTCGCGATCGCGGAGGAGATCGATGACGTGGGCGGGGAAGAATATTACAGGCTCGAAAGCGCGCTTCGTGTCGTCATGCTGCATCTTCTGCAATGGGACCATCAGCGCGAGCGCCGCAGCCGCTCATGGGCTCTTTCGATCCGTGAACATCGAAGTCGGGCTCTTCGGCAGCTTCGGAGAAGTCCGGGCCTGAAGTCGCAACTCGATGAAGCGCTGGAAGCTGCTTACGAGGACGCCCGCTTGGAGGTCTCGAGCGAAACTGGATTGCCGCTGAAGGTCTTTCCGCTCAAGCTTCCTTTCGATTATTCGGAGATCATGGACAGCGTTCGATCGTCTGGCCCGGCGACGAAGACTAAGATCGACTGCGCCGGCTGAGCCTAACCAATTAGGGCGGCGACCGATGAGCGATTTCCCGTCCTCCAGCAAGCCCGTGCGCCTCCTCGCCATCTCCGGCAGCCTCCGCCGCGCGTCAACCAACACGGCGGCGTTGGAGGCGCTGGCGAAGCTCGCGCCCGAGGGCGTCAAGGTGCTGGTCTACCGCGATCTCGCGACGCTGCCGCCGTTCAACCCCGACGATGACATCGAGGACAGGCCCAAGCCCGAGCCGGTCGCGACGCTTCGGGCGCTCGTCGAGGCGAGCGACGCGCTCGTTATCGCCGCCCCCGAGTACGCTCACGGGACCCCGGGCGTGCTGAAGAACGCGCTCGACTGGCTGGTGGCGAGTGAGACTTTCGCCGGCAAGCCCACGGCGCTCATCAATACCGCGCCGCGCGCGTTTCATGCGCAGGCTTCCCTGCGCGAGATCCTGTCCACCATGGCCGCGCGCCTGACGCCGGAAGCGTTCGTGTCGATCTCGCTCACCGGAAAGGTGTTGACAGCCGACGATATTCTGGCCGACCCTGTTTGGGCGCGGCGGCTCACGGAATCGCTCGAGGCGCTTATCGCCGCGACGAGCGGCTAGCCAGTCAACCGGCGCCTGTGGCGGCGTTGTCGCCGGCGTGCGACGGCGCCAACGAAAAGCGCCGGGGCGGCCAGATAGGCAAGACCAAAGCGCGCACGGGCGCTGCGGCGTCATGCCTTCCCTGCCTTCTTCCTCCGCTTGGCCAGCGTGCGCAGGCGCAGCGCGTTGAGCTTGATGAAGCCGGAGGCGTCGTTGTGATCGTAGGCGACCGCGCCTTCCTCAAAGGTCACCAGATCCTGGTCGTAGAGCGAATTCGGGCTGTCGCGGCCGATCACATGGACGCCGCCCTTGTAAAGCTTGAGTTGCACGCGCCCTGCGACCATCTCCTGGCTCTTGTCGATCAGGACCTGCAACAGCTCGCGTTCGGGCGAGAACCAGAAGCCGTTGTAGATGAGCTCGGCGTATTTGGGCATCAACTCGTCTTTGAGATGGGCCGCGCCGCGGTCGAGGGTGATCGATTCAATCGCCCGATGTGCCGCGAGCAGGATCGTGCCGCCCGGCGTCTCGTACATGCCGCGCGACTTCATGCCGACATATCGGTTCTCGACCAGATCGAGCCGCCCGATTCCATTGTCATGGCCGAGCTTGTTGAGAGCGGCGAGCAGGGTCGCCGGACTCATCGCCTTGCCGTCGATCGCAACCGGATCGCCCTTCTCGAACGCAATCTCGACAAGTGTCGGCTTGTCGGGCGCGTCTTCAGGATCGACGGTGCGCGAGTAGACGTAGTGGGGCGTCTCCTGCGCCGGATCTTCGAGCACTTTGCCTTCCGAGGAGCAGTGCAGCAGGTTGGCGTCGACTGAGAAGGGCGCATCGCCACGCTTATCCTTGGCGATGGGGATCTGATGCTGTTCGGCGAAGGCGAGAAGCGCATTGCGGGAGGCGAATTCCCATTCGCGCCACGGCGCGATGATCTTGATGTCGGGGTCAAGCGCATAGGCCGACAATTCGTACCGCACCTGGTCGTTGCCCTTGCCGGTCGAGCCGTGGGAGACCGCGTCCGCGCCGATTTCATGGGCGATCTCGACCAGGCGCTTGGCGATCAGCGGCCGGGCGATCGAGGTGCCGAGCAGATATTGGCCCTCGTACAGGGCGTTGGCGCGGAACATCGGGAAGACGTAGTCGCGCACGAACTCCTCGCGCACGTCCTCGATGAAGATGTTCTGCGGCTTGACGCCGAGCAGCTCCGCCTTCTTGCGCGCCGGCTCAAGCTCCTCGCCCTGGCCCAGGTCGGCGGTGAAGGTGATGACCTCGGCGCCATATTCGGTCTGCAGCCACTTGAGGATGATGGAAGTGTCCAGCCCGCCCGAATAGGCGAGGACGACGCGCTTGACTTGCGGCTTCTTGGGGCTCGGCATGGCTCTGGCGGCTCTCTCCAAAAGGGGGCGTCATGGCCGGGCATAGCCCGTCGAAAGACGGGCGTCCTTCCGAACGCCCTACGACCCGGCCATCCACGCCACGCCGCCTTCAAGTCGCAGGCCGCGAATTCGATGCCGCCGGCAGCCCGGATTGATCGACGGGCCGGCCCGTGAGGACGGAGGCGCGTGGATGGCCGGGTCGAGCCCGGCCATGACAGGGATGGGGTTTCGGCCCCGAGATGTCGATGGGACTTATAAAGACGCGCCCGCCGCGCGCAACCGGCTAGCGCTGGGGTCGGGAGAGGCCGAGCGCGGCCACGACAGCGGCCACCTCCGCCTCGGCGGAGCCGCCAGCGTCGACAGTCACGACTCCCGGCTCGTCCGGCGCCGGCTCCTCCAGCGTGTCGAACTGACTCCGCAGCAGCGAGGCTGGCATATACTCGTGATGGCGTGCGGCGACGCGCCCCCCGATCAGCGCTTCCGAGCCCTTTAGATAGATGAAGCGAACGTCCGGCCGGGCCGAGCGGATGCGGTCGCGATAGGCGCGCTTGAGCGCCGAGCAGGTCAAGACCCCCGACCGCCCCTCCGCCGCCCAGCTTTTGAGTTCCTCGCCAATTCGATCGAGCCAGGGGCCGCGGTCGGCGTCATTCAGCGGAATTCCCTGCCGCATCTTCTCGACATTGGCCGGCGGATGCAGCCGGTCGCCCTCCATGAACGGCCAGCCGAGCTTCTCGGAGAGAAGCTTCGCGACGGTCGTCTTGCCGCTGCCCGACACCCCCATGACGACCAGGGCGTATCGGGTCCGGGCGACTGTAAGCGCCTCCTCCATCGCGTCTCCTCCGCTTCAGATCCTTAAGAACGGTCAGATTTCTCGGCTCGCAAGTTGGCCAGTCAGAGTAAGCTAACAGTCCTACCTGGCGAGGCGCCCGGCCGCGTCCCGGCGTCGCGAGCGCTGGGACGCTTGCTTGCGAAGCGATTCCGACTTTGGAGCGCCAAGCGGCCAGATCAGCCGGCGGACGACCTCGATGACAATGAGCGTGATGAGTCCGCCGAGCAGCACATCGCTGAGGTAGTGTCCGCCAAAGGCGAGTCTCAGCAGGCTCGCGCCGAAGCCGAAGGCGAAGGCGGCGACCACTGCGGGACCGCGCCAGGGCGGCGGCAGCACGCTCGCCGGGGCAACCATCCAGAAGGCGGTCGAGGCTTCGCCGGAGACGAACGAACAGTTCCTCTTGCAGCCGCCGTTGTCGTCATACCAGGGAACAAAAGGGCTCGACCCGTTGAAGTCCTGGGTCTGGATCGGTCGGGGGCGATGCCAATGATCCTTGAGCCCGAGGTTCACGATAAGTCCCGGCCCAACGATCATGGTGGCGATGAGAAAGATCATCGCCCGGCCGCTCGGCGCCCAGCGGAGCCTGACCCCCCGATGCTTCGCGAGCCATAAACCCGCATAGGCGGCCAGCACCACGAAGGGCGTCACCCGGAAAACGTCTCGGCCCAAGCGCTCCAAGTCATTGCGGCCGAAGAAGCCGCCGCCATGGTAGAAGTAACGCGCGCCCGCGAGGTCGAGCTCGGGCCAGATCGCGAAAACCGCGAGCGCGAGCGCGGCGAGCGTGATGTAGACGAATAAAGCTTTGTTCATTGGCTGCGATCAGACCACGCGATGCGTCCGGTCACAGGCCGGGCTTGCGCAGCGTCGAGACGAAGGCGATGAGGTTGCCCATCGCGACATTGACGTCGATGAGGTGCCAGCCCCAGCTCTTGAGGAGCCGTCCCTCTACGACGAGGGCGCCGGGGAGGGTCGTCGGCCAGGCGCCAGGCGCCGCCGGCGGGTTGATCGAGACCGAAAGATAGGAGGCCCCCGGTCCCTCGACGCAATGGCCGGAGGCGATCCCGGGCATCGACACGAAGGGCGCGTCGAGCGGCTTGACGAACGCCGCCCAGCCCGGATCGAGCGGGGGCTCGCCAATGAGGTTCGCCTGCGTCGCCAGAATCGGGTCGAGCCTGCCGCCGGCAAGCGCAGCGGGATCGGTGCAGGCGATCTCCATGCCCGGCGTTTCGGGATGGGTGAACCGGGAGTCGTCCGGCGGGAGCGAGGTCGCAGGGAAAGTCTCGTAGGCGACGATGCAGCCGCTCTGTCCCGCCGCACGGCAGAGCGGGATCGCTTTGAATGTCCCGCCCACATCCCTGCCTTCCGGAACCTCCACGTCGAACCCGAGGATGAGGGCGCCCGCGAGGAGGCGCTGCTCGGGCTTACCCTCGATTTCATGGGCGATGAGCCGAGCGAGGATTCGCGCGCCCTGCGAATGGCCGATCAGCACGACTTCGCGGCCGTCGTTGTCGTGAGCGAGGTAATGTCGCCACGCGGCCCGCACATCCTCATACGGACGCTTGAAATCCACCGGAAGCGGCTCGTGTCGCAGCACGGCTTCGACGCCCGCGATCGTCACCTGGCGGTAGATCGGCGCGAACGGCCGGCAGACCGAGGCGAATGGGGCGAACTGCTGCGCGACCGCTCGCTTCTCGCCCGGTCCAGCCGTCATGGCGCTGTTGCCGGCCGGATCTTCCGAAACAGTCGGATAGACATAGAAGCAATCGATCGGCGCCGCGGGGTTCGCTTTCAGGACTTGGGTTGAGCGCGAGCCGTCGCCTTGCACGACCGTTGCGAACACCTGCGCGGCGCAGAGATCGGACGCGCCCGGCCGGCAAAGCCAAGCTTCGGGCCGTGCATAGGGATCGTCATCCGCGGCCCGCGCAGGCATGACGAGGCCCGCGAGAGCAGACGCGAATCCAGCCGCCGCAATCAGACAGCCGCGAACGGTCCTGGCGTCGCGCGGCCTACATAAGCTTTTGGCCATCGAAACTCCACCCGCAAAACCGGTCGGGCGGGCGGGCGCAAACTAGCGACAACCCGTGACGAGCGCCAGCGGCCCGCTCAAGCCGGTTGCCATATGTGGCGGGCGGCCTGTAAACCGACCGCCAAACTGGAGAGGCGTTCATGTTCAGACTAGACGACAAGCTCGCGCGCATCCGGAGCGGCGCTTATCGGCCTTCGGATTTCATCATCGCCGACGCCAAGGATCCGGACATGGGGCCGGGCCTGCATGCGGTCGGGCCGGCGTCCGGCGGGGCGGGCATCAAGACGCGCGCCGAGTTCCTCGATTTAATCGAGGCGATCGTCAAGCAGGACGTCGTCGACATCATGCTGACCTCGGTCTCGAATCTGGAAAGCCTGGTCAAGCGCAACGTTTTCGCTGGAACAGGCGTCAAGCCGGTCATCCGCGCCAACGACACGACCGACGTCTGGCGTCATCGCGGAGCGTCCTTTCATAACCAGCCGTCGCGGCCCTTCCGCAGCGCGTCGCTCAAGCACGTCAAGCCGCTTACGGACCTCGGGCTTTATTCCATCACCTTCACCAACGACATCGACGCCGACCACGCCTCGCTCGAGGCGTTCAGGGATTTTCGCGCGGATGCGGAAGCAAACGGCTTCTCTTATTTCCTCGAAGTGTTCAATCCGAACGTCGAGCGCGGCTTGACGCCGGAGACCATGCCTCAGTTCGTCAACGATGCGATCGTCAGGTGCCTCGCCGGACTGACCGAGGCGGAGCGGCCGAAGTTCCTCAAGATCGCCTATAACGGACCGAGAGCGCTAGAGGAGCTGGCGTCGTTCGACCCCGCCCTGGTCGTTGGCGTTTTGGGCGGGGGAGCAGGCACGACCCGGGATTGCTTCGAACTCATTCATCAGGCGGAGAAATATGGGGCGCGCGTCGCGCTGTTCGGCCGCAAGATCAATCTGGCCGAATCCCCGCTCGACATCGTGCGTCTCATGCGCGCGGTCGCCGACGGCGCCGTCGCGCCGCTCGATGCGGTCAAGGACTACCACGGCGCGCTGCAAAAGCAGGGCCTGAAGCCGGCCCGTGAGATCGCGATCGATAGCACAATAACGGAATCCGTTCTCAAGGCGGCGTGACGATGGGCGAACGGCGCGGCGTGCTGTCGGCGGGCACTTGGTGCGTCGATTTCAACAAGTCGATCGCACGCTGGCCGGACGAAGACACTTCCAACGAGGTGCTGGCGATCGATCGCCAAAACGGCGGGTCCGGCTCGAACATGGCGTTGGACCTCAAGCGCCTTGATCCCGACTTCCCGGTCGAGGCGATGGGGGTCGTCGGCGATGACGATCTTGGGCGCTTTCTCTTTCAGCAGTGTGACGGGCGCCGCATTGCCCGCGCGGCGCTTCATGCGCGGCCGGGCGGCGCGACGATGAGCGTCGACGCCTTCCATGTCGAGGCCAATGGTCGGCGCACCCATTTCTACCATCAGGGCGTGGCGGCCGAGATGACGCCCGACGACTTCGACTTCTCCTCGACCACGGCAAAAATCCTGCATCTTGGATTGCCAGGCGCGCACAAGGCGATGGACCGGCCGTGGCGCGGCGAGGCTAACGGCTGGGTTGCGGTGTTGCGCAAAGCCCGCGCTGTCGGCCTCTTCACCAATCTCGAATTGATGACGACGGGGGCGGCGCGGCTCGCCGAGCTCGGCAGGCCATGTCTTCCACATCTCGACTACCTCATCGTCAACGATTACGAGATCGGCGCGCTGGCGGGACGCGAGACGCGGCGAGCCGATGGCTCGACTGACCCGGCCGCAGTTGCTCGCGCGATCGACGACGTGCTGGCGCTCGGTTCGATGCAATGGGCTGCGGCTCACTTTCCTGGGGGCGCCATCGTGGGCGGGCGCGACGGATCACGGGTTGCGCTGGGATCGGTCGCCCTGCCGGCGAGCGCCATCGTGGGTGCAAACGGCGCGGGCGACGCCTTCGCCGCCGGCATGCTTTATGGGCAGCATGAGCAATGGCGAATTGTGGAGTGTCTTGAACTCGGACACGCATGCGCCGCGGCGTCGATGCGTGCGGTGTCGACAACGACGGGCGTCGGGACGGTGAGCGAGTGCCTGGCGCTGGCGAAGAAATGGGGATTTCGGCCGCTGGCGCTCGATAGCTGAGGGCGCCGACTGCGCCGGCTGGCTTGTTCGAGGGGGATCGTTTCAGGGTGACGCCGTTTCCCCATCGCCTGATCTTCGTGCGCCACGGCGAGACGGCGTACAACGCCGAAAACCGGCTGCAGGGACAGCTCGATATCCCTCTCAATGCGCGTGGGCGCGAGCAGGCGCGCGCCCTTGGCGGAACGCTGCGGACTTTTCTCGGGCGCGAGATCGACCGGCTCGATGAAGCTCAGGCGTTTTTCGCTTCGCCTCTCGGGCGCGCGCGGGAGACGATGGAGATCGCGCGCGACGCAATGGGCCTCACGCCCGAGCGATACCGCCTGGACCCAGTCCTGAAAGAGCTCAACTTCGGCGTCTGGGAGGGGCTGACCTGGTCGGAGATTGAAGTCAAGGATCCCAAAGGTTTACGAGCGCGGCGCGAGGACCGGTGGAGCTTTGTGCCCGGGGACGGAGAAAGCTACGCCATGCTCGCGGATCGCCTCAGTCCCTGGCTCGGCGGTCTGAACGAAAACGCTCTTGTGATTTCGCACGGCGGGGTCGCGCGAGTGCTCATGGCGCTGATCGGGGAGATTCCGCCGGCGAAGGCGGTCCGCGCGCCAATCATTCAGGGCAGGGCTATCGTATTTGAGAACGGGGGTTGGCAGTGGATCGGGTAAAAGGCGCATGCACTTATCCGCGAGTGGCGTCGCGGCGCGAAAAGAATAGCCGGCCCGCGATTGCGGCGCCGGCTTGCCTATGAGCGAGCCTCCTCAGGCCGCCTTCATGTTGACGGTCGAGGTTGCCAGCTTGGTGAGAAGCTGGTCCGTCTTGATCTCTTCCTGCAAAGTCTGGTCCAGCAGCTTCGCCGCGTCGTTGAAGCCTAGCTCCTGAGCCCATGTTTTGAGGGTGCCGTAGCGGGCGATTTCGTAGTGTTCGACGGCCTGGGCTGACGCGGCGAGGCCGGCGTCGAGGGCGTCCGCGCCCTTGAAATCCTCCATGATCTCCTTGGCCTCGTCGATGATGCCGAGGATCGCCTCGCAGGTCTTGCCACGCGCGGGCCGACCCATTTGCTCGAACACCTCGTTAAGGCGCTCCACGTGGCCTTCCGTCTGCTCGCGATGGGTCTCGAAAGCCTGCTTAAGTTCGGGGGACGAGGCTTCCTTGGCCATTTTGGGCAAGGCGCGCAAGATCTGCTTTTCGGCGAAGTAGATGTCCTTGAGGGTCTCGGAAAACAGGTCTTCGAGGTTATTCTTGCGAGTTGGCATGGCGCTCTCCTTGGCTGCCAAGAGTGATAGCGCGAACCAACCCACTCGAATGCGTTAGGTTCCAGCAAAAGCTTCGGTTTCACGCTTGCGTATGACGCGCCGAGGCGCGACAATCGCCGGTAAGGTAAAGGGAAGTCGCCGAAGGAGGCTCGTCCATGACCAGTAAACTCGACCAATTGCGCACCATGACCACCGTCGTCTCGGACACCGGCGACATGGAGGCGATCCGCGTCTACAAGCCGACCGACGCCACGACGAATCCGTCTTTGATCCTCAAGGCCGCGGAGATGCCGGCTTACGCGCGTCTTGTCGACGAGGCGATCGCCTGGGGGGGCAAACAGAAGGCTTCCGTCGGCGAAGTCACCGACCGCATCGCGGTGAACTTCGGCGCTGAATTGACGAAGATCGTTCCCGGCCGCGTATCGACCGAAGTCGACGCCGATCTTTCATTCGATACCGACGGCATGGTCGCCAAGGCGAAGTCTTTCATCGCCGCCTACAAGGAGCGGGGCGTTGGCCACGAGCATATCCTGATCAAGCTCGCTTCGACCTGGGAAGGCGTGCAAGCCGCGCGGCGCCTGCAGGCCGAGGGCATCGATTGCAATATGACGCTCGCCTTCTCGCTGGCCCAGGCGGTCGCCGCGGGAGACGCGAACGCGTTTCTGCTCTCGCCCTTCGTTGGCCGCATCCTTGACTGGCACGTGAAAAACGGCGGCGGGCCGTACACCCCCGAAACCGATCCGGGCGTGCAGTCGGTCCGCACGATCTACGCCTACTACAAGACTTACGGCGTCAAGACGGTGGTGATGGGCGCCTCGTTCCGCAACACCGGCGAGATCGAAGCGCTCGCGGGCTGCGACCGGCTCACCATTTCGCCTCAGCTGCTCGAGGCGCTGTCGAAGGACGAGGGCGAGCTTAAGCGGCGCCTCGATCCGGCGCACCCCGGTCCAGCGCCAGCTAAGATCGCAATGGACGAAAAGACCTTCCGCTGGATGCTCAACGAGGACCAGATGGCGACGGAGAAATTGTCCGACGGCATCCGCCTGTTCGCGCACGATCTGAACAAGCTGAGGACGATGGTTCAGCAACGGCTGGCGAAAGCGGCCTAGGGGGCTAAGCAGCGAGGCTTGCGGCGTACACGCGCGACGGCCCAAGTCACGGCAGTCTCGGCCGATGACCCAGGCGATCAAGGAACCTCGCTTGGCCAGAGTGGCTTGGGCTCTCCGCTCGAGGTCCTGCGTGTCTTTCTCAAGCTCGGCCTGACGAGTTTCGGCGGGCCGATTGCGCATCTCGGTTACTTTCGCCGCGAGTTCGTCGTGCGGCGGGGCTGGCTCGACGAGCGCGCCTATGCCGATGTGGTTGCGCTCTCCCAGTTTCTGCCGGGGCCGGCCTCGAGCCAGACCGGCTTCGCCATTGGGCTCATGCGCGCCGGATACCTTGGGGGCCTTGCTGCATGGGCAGGCTTCACCCTGCCTTCGGCGGCGGCGATGGCGCTCTTCGCTTATGGCGAGGGCGCGCTCAAAGGCCCTGTCGGCGATGGGCTCATGCACGGCCTCAAACTGGTCGCGGTCGCCATTGTCGCCCAGGCCGTCCTGGGAATGGCTCAGACCCTGTGTCCGGACCGGCCCCGGGCGACGATCGCCGCCCTCGCGCTGATCCTGACCGCGTTTGCGCCGGCGGGGCGGGCTCAGATCGCGGTCATCCTTCTGGGCGCCGTTGCTGGATTCCTTGTTTGCCGGCAGAGGGCGGAGGTAACGGTGGCCGCCGCCCAGCCGGTCGGTCGGCGCATGGGGATCGCGTTCGCCGGCCTCTATTTCGCCATGCTGGCGCTATCGTTCGTTCCGGTGCGCCCGGGCGCGACGGCGCTCGCCGCCGCGTTCTATCGCTCCGGCGCGCTGGTGTTCGGCGGCGGACACGTCGTCTTGCCGCTGCTTCGCGCTGCGGTGGTCGATCCAGGTTGGGTCTCCGACAGCGCATTCCTTGCGGGCTATGGCGCCGCGCAGGCCGTGCCTGGGCCGTTATTCACCTTCGCCGCCTATCTCGGCGCCGTCGCCAACGTGCCGCCGGGCGGCATCGCCGGGGCGGCGCTGGGGCTGGTTGCGATCTTCGCGCCCGGACTCCTGCTCATGATGGCCGCGCTCCCGTTCTGGAACGGCTTGCGCGCCCGCGACAATGCGCGCGCGGCGATGGCCGGCGTCAACGCGGCCGTGGTCGGACTGCTCGCTTCGGCGCTCTATAACCCCGTTTGGACGAGCGCCGTCCGCGGGCTGCCAGATTTCACCGTCGCGGCGGCTGGCTTTATCGCCTTAACGGTCTGGCGGGCGCCCCCGCTCCTCGTCGTCGTTGCGACCGCCGCCGCGGCGGTCGCCCTAAGCCTCGCAGGCTAGGCCCGGAAGGTTGGCGTGCGGCTGGCGACAAGCCCTCGACATTTGTTTGCGTAAAGCCGAAAAATCGGGTAGGATCAGCCTCTGATGAGAAACGCGGTCAGCGTGACTTTCCAACCCTGCTTTGGGGCGGCCTTGAGAGCGCGCTCCGCCGCTTTTTGCAACCAGAGCGGGTCTTGAGGAGGGCGGTGGATTTTTTTTATTTTTTCCCCGTAATGTATTGAAAATACTTGATTCCACCAAGGAAAAACAACGAAATCCAAGCTTATTTGCTTGGATTTATTTGGTTTTCCTTGCATTTCCTTGGCGAGGTTCGCGCGTCAAGTTGTATCCGCCAGCCTCCGCCGCTAGCCGTTCTTGACTGGCCGCGCGATTGCGACGGTCTTCGGCGACGATAGCGTCGCCAGTTTAACGTCCGACCGGCTCGCTTCGATATTGTCGAGGAACTGGCGCGCGCTCTTTCTCCAGGTGAAATGCATCGAATGTTCGCGCGCCTGATCGCGCGAGAGCGTCAACGCCTTGAGGCACGCCGCTCGCAGATCCTCGTCGAGCACGCCCGCGCCGGGCGCGACGACATCGATCGGCCCGGGTACGGGATAGGCCGCAACCGGCAAGCCGCTGGCCATCGCCTCGATCATGACAATCCCGAACGTGTCGGTGCGCGATGGGAAGACAAACACGTCCGCGCTCGCATAAATGTCGGCCAGTTTTTCGCCCTGCTTGGAACCGAGGAAATAAGCATGCGGATAGCGGCGCTCGAGCTGCCGGCGGGCCGGCCCATCGCCGACGATGACGGTCGAGCCCGGGAGATCCAGGCTGAGCAGCGCCTCGAGATTCTTTTCCACCGACACCCGTCCGACGGACAAGAATATCGGCCGCGGCAGGTCCAGCACGCGCTTTGACCGCGGCCGGTAAACGGCGTGATTGACCCCGCGCGTCCAGAGCCTGACCCTGGCGAAGCCGCGGCGTGTGAGGTCGGCGCTGATCGTAGGCGTGGGCGCCATCACCGCCGCCGAGGGTGCGTGAAAGTAGCGCAAGCCCGCGTAAGTCAGCCATTCGGGCACACGGACCCGCGCCGACACGTATTCGGGAAAGCGCGTGTGATAGCTGGTGGTGAAGATCCGTTTGTGCTTGAGGCAATAGCGCCGAGTGAGCCAGCCGATGGGACCTTCTGTGGCGATGTGGATGTGGTCGGGCTTGACCTCCTCGATCCGCTGGCCGATTCGGCCCAGGGCCGGAAACGCCAAACGAATTTCAGGATAGGAGGGCAGGGGAGCGCTCCACATGCCCTGAGGGGTGATGAACTCGAACGCCGCGCCCAATTCGGCGGCCGCGTGAGTCATACGCTCCAGTGTCGACACCACGCCGTTGACTTGGGGGCGCCAGGCGTCGGTGGCGATCAGGATGCGCATCAAGCAGCTTCCGCTTGCGCCTCTTCGGCTTCCCGATCCGGCGCAGTATCTTCGGAGGGTGTGTCCTCCTCAACCCGCGCGGGGAATGACAACGGATCTTTCCAGTGCAAGACTTCGAAGTGGCCGTCGTAGTGCTCGACAACCAGCGAGCACGATTCGACGAAGTCCCCTGTATTGACGTAGATCACGCCCTCCATATCGCGGATCACGGGATGGTGGATGTGGCCGCAGACCACCCCGTCGACGCCCCGTTTCTTGGCCTCCCCGGCCAGCTCCCGCTCGAACGAGCCGATGAAATTGACCGCGTTCTTGACCTTGAGCTTCGCCCATGCCGAAAACGACCAATAAGGTAAGCCCAACGCGCGACGCGCCGCATTGAAATGGGTGTTGACGAACAAGGCGAAATCGTAGGCCCAGTCGCCGAAGAACGCGAGCCACTTGGAATGGCGCACGACGACGTCGAATTCGTCGCCATGAATGATGAGATAGCGCTTGCCGTCAGCCGCGGTATGGATCGCCTGCCGCTTGATCTCGATGCCGCCAAAGGTCAGGCCGAAGAACTGCCGGGCGAACTCGTCGTGGTTGCCGGGAACGAAGACCATCCGGGCGCCGCGCCTGACTTTGCGCAACAATTTCTGGATGACGTCGTTATGCGCCTGCGGCCAGTACCAGCCGGAGCGGAGCCGCCAACCATCGATGATGTCGCCGACAAGGTAGATGGTGTCGGCCTCGACGTGGCGCAGCATATCCAAGATGAGATGGGCCTGGCAACCGCGCGTGCCCAAGTGCAAATCGGACAGGAACAGCGTCCTGTATCGATGGGTCTGATGGGACTTGGGCACCGTGGGGCCTCCTCGCGAGGGGGCGAACAACGAGAAATGACTGCGCAGATTCTCATGTCGCTTGGATGACGCGACGCACTCGAAGGGGTTATAATTGCCGGCCTACAGGGTGTCGAGAGCAGGGGCGCCACAGTGGAACTAGGAATCGCGGGCCGGAAAGCGATCGTTTGCGCGTCGAGCAAAGGCCTCGGGCGCGCCTGCGCGCGGGCGCTCGCGGAAGCCGGGTGCATGATCGTGCTCAACGGGCGGGACAAGGAGGCCCTCGCGCAGACCGCAAGCGAATTGCGACAGGCGACGGGCGTCGAGATTCGCGAAGTTCCTGGCGACCTCGACAATCCCGCGACGCGCGAGGAACTGCTCGCAGCGGCCGGGGACGCCGATATCCTGGTCAACAACAACGGCGGGCCGCCGTACCAGGCTTTCTCCGAGATCACGCGCGAGAATATCCTCAAGGGGATCGAGTTCAACATGCTGACCCCGATCGCGCTGGTTCAGGCGCTGGCGCCGGGGATGGCTGAGCGCAAGTTCGGGCGCATCATCAACATCACCTCGAGTTCGGTCCGGACGCCAGTCGCCGGCCTCGACGTCTCGTCGGGCGCGCGCGCCGGCCTGACCGCTTTCCTTGCCTCTGCCGCGCGGCTGTTCGCGCGCGACAACGTCACGATCAACTCGATCCAACCCGGATCGTTTGAAACCGACCGGCAGAAAGCCGGCCTTGCGCGCGCCGCGGCTCAGCGGAACGTCAGTGTCGACACGGCGCGCGCTGATTTGAAGGCGCGAATCCCCGTCGGGCGATTTGGCGATCCGGCGGAATTCGGCGCGCTTTGCGCCTTTCTCTCAAGCGCCCACGCGGGATTTATCACCGGGCAGAACATCCTCATCGATGGCGGAGCGTTCGCGGGGGCTTTTTGAGCCGGCGTGCGCGCGCGGCCCGCCGGCGCCGGATGCCGATCCGCGTTCTATCTGTGTTGCTTGTAGTCTGCGGCTCCCTTCCGGCGCAGCTGCTTGCGTCAGCCGACGGATCCTCTGCTGCGGACGTCGTGCAAGCCTCCAGCATCACCTTCGATTGCTCGGGTCGAACATCCGAGGGAAGGGGGCCTCCGTCGTTCGCGAGCGGCGGCGAGGCGAAGTTCACCGTCTCGGCGACCTTCGGCGAGGGCGCGACCGTCGCGTTGGTCGATCCGGAGACGAGCGCGGTCCTTGAGCCCCTTTATGACGCCGAAACGACCGTCGGACATCTGCGTTTCAGCGACGGCGAAGAGACGACGATCGTCTGGACGCGAACGTCCGGCGTCGACGGCGCGCTCCTGGGCGAGGCGATTATGAGCGACGGCGACGTGCTCGCGCTCACGATCGAGCAAGGACCACAAGGGAAGACGCGGGCGTTCGTTCTGTTCGCCGCATCTTCAGCAAGCCTGGTCCGCGGAACCTGCGCCGCCGCGGCGCGCCGCTAGGCGAGTTGGGATTGTTGACGCGGCCGAAAAGGAATGGCTCGAAGCAATCCCTTGCAGATAATCAGAAAACAGCGTAAGCTTGCCTCATGAACAAGTCTACCCTCCCCGTGGCTCGAACCCTGGTCACCGTTCCCTCATGCCGCGGAGAAGGGCGCGAGAAATTTTCTTTGCGGAAAATCCAGCGTAACCCATTGAAAACCTCGATTTCGGACGAAGGAATCCAAGGAAATCCAAGCTTTTCCAACCCTCATAATCGTGGGTTTTCGCAGCGAAACGGCTACGCGCCAAGGAAACCCAAATGGGTCGACCCGACCCAATGTCGCCTCCCGCCACGACGAAGGAGCCAAATCAACTTAATTAGAAGGTAAATTTGTTTAACCTTCCTGAAGGGCCTGAACCGCGCCCGATCAACGGCGTCGATGGGCACATTGCGGCGGTCGGAAAGTGTCGGAAAGAGGCAGGTTTGACGGTTGTTCAGGCGCCATGGTACCCTATCTATTGCTCAGGGCTCTGGGAGAACGGAGCTCGCAATCCCGCAGAAGGAACGACGCCATGGCATGGTCGACACCTGAAATTCGCGAGGTCTGCGTGGGCATGGAAGTGACGAGCTACCTGTCCGCGGAAATGTGATATCGCCGCCGTCTGCCCCCAAACGCAGGCGGCGGCTTTGCCTATCTTCTCGGCTGATTGAGCGCTTGGCAAACCACGCGCTAAAGCGGGAGCAATTTGCACGGGGACGGTAAACTGACCACGCTCGGGCGCCTCTATTGACCTGGCGTTTTGCCCACCGAGATCTGGATCGCTGAATAATACGCCGCAAGATTTTCGATGTCCGCGTCCGAGAGATCCTGCACCACCACCGACATCATTTCATTCTTCCGTTCTCCGGACTTGAACGCGGTTATCTGCTCGATCAGGTAGTTCTCGTTCTGCCCAGCAAGGTTTGGCGCCTCCGGGATTTTCGCCAGTCCGTCGACGCCGTGGCAGACGGCGCATACGGATTCCGCCTTTTCCCGTCCCGCCTTTGCGTCGCCCGCCTCAGCCCGGTTTTGGGCTGCGAAGCCAATGGCCAAACAGACGCCAAAGGCGACAGCTCTCGCTGAAGGCCGCAGATCAGACCGCATATGTCCTCCACCTTGGGCGACAAGAAAAGGACAGCTCCCGGTGAAGGAGCTGCCCTCGCTTAAGGCAGGTTCAGCCTATTTGCCGTCGTACCAGATGCGATAGACCGCGCCGACGAGATCGTCGGACACGAGCAGCGACCCGTCCCAATATTGCTGGACGTCGACGGGGCGGCCGAGATAGTGGCCGTTGTCGTTCCAGCCTTCAGCGAACGGGATCGAAGGCCCGGCGACATGACCATCGTCCTTGAGGAAGGTGACCATGACGCGCGCGCCGACCGGCACGGTGCGGTTCCACGAGCCGTGCTGGGTCGAGAAGATCGCATTCTTGTACTTCGCCGGGAACATGTCGCCGGTGTAGAAGGAGAGGCCGAGGTCGGCCGCATGCGCGACCTGCTCGACTTCAGGGAACACGACGTCGGCCGGCGGCGTCTCGTTCTTGTACTCGTTGGTGCGGATGTGCCCGCCGCCGTACCACGGGAAGCCGAACTCCTCGCCGATCTTGTCGACGCGGTTCATCTCGCCGGGCGGGATGTCGTCGCCCATGCCGTCGACCTGATTGTCGTTGCTCCAGAGCGTCTTGTCCTTCGGGTTGAAGTCGAAGCCGACCGGATTGCGCAGGCCGGTCGCATAGACCTCGCGGTTCTTGCCGTCCTGGTCCATGCGGATGATGCCGCCCATGCCGATCTTCTTGATAGAGGTCCGACCTTCTCCTTTGGCGGCACATTGTAGGGCTGGCCGAGCTGGATGTAGAGCTTGTTGTCAGGTCCGACGCGGCATTCGCGCGCGGTGTGGTTGAAGCTCTCTTCCGACTTCGGGATCAGCTCGCCCTCCGGAACGGTCACGGCGTCGACCGCGACATCCTGGCCCTCGTAGAAGAACTCAGCGGCCGCATATTGCAGCACTCGATTCTGCTCGACGACGATAAAGAAATCCGTCCTTCGAGAAGCACGGGCCGTTCGGCAGCCTCTTTGGCAGACTCGGCGCAAATTCCTTGACCTCGACGCCGCCCTCGGCGCCCGCGCGCGAGCGATCGGTCACCGCCCAGATCTTGCTCTTGCGCGTGCCGACGAAGGTCACGACGCCCTGCGGGCCCACAGCCATATGGCGCGCGTCGGGGACGAGCGCATAGAGCTCGATATGGAATCCCGGCGGCAGTTTGATCTTGTCCTTCAGAATCTGCCTGACGGCGTCCGCCTTCGGCCCCTCCTGCGGAACGGTCGGCCAATCGATCGGCGCCGTCATATGCATACCCTCCAGAGTCTGGAGATCGTTGTCCTGGGCCCTGGCGACGCCGGACCCGATAAGCGCCGCGGCGATTGCGGCGGCGGAAGCAACCCAAAGTTTCATGTTTCCCTCCTGTTTCCTCCGCGAAAGTTGGCTCTGTTTGAATGGATGGCGCAGAAAAATCCGCCGCCTTCCTGGGCCTAGATGCCCCAGCGACGACGTGAGCTCCTAAAACAGTTCGACGATCGCGGCGGCAGGTTATGTTGGCGTGTTGAACACTGTCAATCGCGATCAGCGAGCCGCCAGCGTGCAGGATGTAGAAGTGCATTGCGACCCGCGCCTGTCAATTCGATTCCCCGACGATCGCTCGATCAGTACGATCTATCTGGGACGAGCGACGCCGTTCGATATTCCGAACGAAAGCCTCTACACTGCGCGTCGAAGGAGGAGCAGCGCGATGGGCGTTGAAGGCAAGGACAGAGCCAAAGTCTTGGAAGCCGGGGCGGCTTCGCTGTCGGGCCAGCTCGGACAGGCGGTGCTCAAGTTGCGCAAGGGCTACGGACTGTCGCTGGCCGATCTGTCGCAACATTCGGGCGTCGCCAAATCGATCATCTCGCAGATCGAGCGCAACGAGACCAATCCGACGCTGACGACGATCTGGCGCCTTGCCCACGCGCTCGACGTGTCGATCGAATCGATGCTGCGTGGCGCTGACGAGGGCCCGTTTATCGAGCATCTGGGCCGAGGGACCACGCCGATCTTCGTCTCCGACGACGGATTGTGCCGCCTTGCGGTCATCGGCTGGCTGAAGACCGTCGACTGGCTGCAATGGTACGATTTTCAGGCCGATCCGGGGGGAGTTCTCGAATTCGGCCGCCCATCTGCGCGGTTCGGTCGAGTGCCTGTCGGTCTTGAACGGCGAGCTCGAGGTCGAGGTTGGCGAGACGACAGCGGCCGCGGGCGCCGGCGAGACGCTGCGCTACCGTTGCGACATGCCTCATCGGATCCGCAATCTCAGTGGCGAGCCGGCGCACGCGACGATGGTGTGCATTCTCAAGGCGGCGGTGATGGATTGACGGCTGGCCGTGTCGCGTCGATGGAGCCATCGCAGTGCACGTTCCCAATCGCATCGACCGGCATGTCGAGAGCTGGGAGACGCCGTTTCCGCCGCCATAGCCAACATGTTTGTCCCCAATGCAACGCTTTGGCCAAGCAGGGGCCGCCGCTCTAGCCGCATTAACCAATTCTCTACGGGTGGGTCCGCCGAAGGCGATTGCGGCTTGTTTTTGAGCGCGGCGCGCGAAGCGAATTGCCGATCGCCGATTCCTTCATGGTTTGTCCGACGGATAATCCCCGAGTCTCTCTTTGAGGCATCCCCGTAGACGGAGCGGCCTGACAATCTGCTCGGCTGCGGCTCTCTCCTGTCGTTAACCAAGACTCATCGGGGCCGCCGCGCCGAAGGCGATTGCGGCTTGCTTTTGAAGCGCCAGCCGTGGCAATTCCGCCATCCGCGATTCCTTCACTGTTTGTCCGACGGATGATCCGCCAGTCCCCGTTTGAGGCATCGGGGGGCGCTGCAGCCTGACGATTCGGCCATGATCTTCGCGGCCGTCGCGTCGAGGACGAAGATTCAACTCGCTTTCTCCGCGATTCCGAGTCCGTGTTGCGAGTCGCCGATTCGTACTTGGTTTGTTTTTCCCCTGATCCTATCCTTCTGGCGACCCAGTCCTAGTTCCCTCGACAGTCTCGAAGCGGCAAGATATGAGCGCCGTTTGTGCTTGCCGGAGCGCTTGGTGACCGCAACGCCTTCCGTAGCTCGTCAAGACAGCCAGGACGGAGTTGTGCTGTCACTGGCGGGAGAATGGATCGTCGGCGCGGGACACCAGCTCGAGGCGGCCGGGGCTTCGCTCATCTCACTGGCCAAAGACGCGAAACGCGTGATCTTCGATCTCGCTGGTCTTCAACGCATGGACACTGCCGGCGCGTGGTTCATCGATCGCGCGAAGGTTGAACTGGCGGCTGGCGGAGCAAGCGTTTCCTATCGCGGCGAGCGGCCTGAGCATGACCTCCTGCTCAAGGAGGCGGGCTATCACCCGGGCGAGAAGTCCGCGCGGGTCCACCCTGCACATACCATCGCGCTGCTCGCGGCGGTCGGCGAGACCGTCTACGATTCGGCCGTCGATTTTTTCGACATTGTCGACTACCTCGGCGAAGTCGTTGTGATGCTTCTACGACTTGCCCCGCAGCCGTGGCGCTGGCGCTGGACTCCGATGGTGTATCACCTCGAGATGTACGGGCTGCGCAGCGTCCCGATCATCTTACTGATCAATTTTTTGGTCGGCGCGATCGTCACCCAGCAGGGCATCTTCCAGCTCGCCAAATTCGGCGCCGCGGACTACGCCGTCAGCCTGGTTGGCGTCCTCGGTTTGCGCGAACTCGGGGTGCTGATGACTTCGATCATGATTGCGGGGCGCACCGGCTCGGCGATCACCGCCGAGATCGGCTCGATGAAGATGCGCGAGGAGATCGACGCCTTGAAGGTGATGGCGCTTGACCCGCTGGAAGTGCTCATCATCCCGCGATTGGTCGCGCTCGTGATTGCTCTTCCCGTTCTGACGTTCCTTGCGGATATCGCTCAAATGGGCGGGGGTCTCTTCGTCAGCTGGATTTACGCTGGCATAACGCCCGCTATCTTTCTCGCTCGCCTTCAGAGCGCCATTTGGGTTCAGACGTTTGTTGTCGGCCTCATCAAGGCGCCGTTCATGGCGATAGTGATCGGTCTCATCGCTGCTACAGAGGGCATGGAAGTCCGCGGGTCGGCGGAGTCCCTGGGCCGATGCGTGACATCATCGGTTGTCAAGTCGATTTTCATGGTCATCGTCATGGACGGTTTGTTCGCGATGTTCTTCGCCGCGGTGGACTATTGAACGCGAACGCCTCACCCCCTCAAGCGTCTGAGCGCGAAGTCGTCATTCGCGTGCGCGGCCTTAAGGTCGGCTTCGGGGATCATCTCGTGATGGACGGGCTCGATCTCGATCTTTATCGCGGGGAAGTTCTCGGCTTCGTCGGCGCCTCGGGCGCAGGCAAGTCGGTGCTGACACGAACGATCTTAGGCCTGTTGCACAAGCAGGCGGGGACAATCGAAGTTCTCGGCTACGACGTCGATAAGATGACGCCGCACGACCGCCTCATGGTCGGCGAGCGATGGGGCGTGCTGTTTCAGGAAGGGGCCCTGTTTTCGAGCCTGACGGTGAGGCAGAACATTCAGGCGCCGATGCGCGAGCACCTGGGCTTGTCCCAGCCGACCCTCGACGGTCTCGCGTTGCAGAAGCTTGCGCTCGTCGGCCTGCCCCCGGAAACCGCCGACAAGTTGCCTTCCGAGCTTTCCGGCGGCATGACGAAGCGGGTTTCGCTCGCGAGGGCGCTCGCGCTTGACCCGGAGATCGTATTCCTCGACGAACCGACCTCCGGGCTCGACCCGATTTCCGCCGGCGATTTCGACGACCTCATCGGCACGCTGCAGAAGACCCTGGGGCTGACCGTCTTCATGGTCACGCACGATCTCGACAGCCTGTTTGCGATCTGCGACCGGGTGGCGGTGCTTGGGCATAAGAAGGTTATCGCCGCCGGTCCGATCAGCGAGCTCTTGCTTTCCGACGATCCTTGGCTCAAGTCCTATTTCCACGGTAAGAGGGGTGTGATCCGTCTTTCGGCCGGCGCAGACCGGCCCGCCGCGCTTGCCGCGGAGGACCGGCCACAGAATGCGAGGCGCTGAGCGAAAATGGAGACGCGCGCCAACTACGTCCTGATCGGCGCCTTCACCCTGGCGACGGTCGTCGGGGCGTTTCTATTCATCATGTGGATTGCGGGCTACGGAGCGGCGGGCGGCCACCGCAGCTATCAGGTTGTTTTCAGCGGTTCGGTCGCGGGGCTCTCGGCCGGCGCCAACGTCTCGTTCAACGGCATCAAGGTCGGCGAGGTCACGCATCTCACCTTCTCGAGAAGCGACCCGCACCAGGTCGTCGCCGACATTGACGTCAACTCGGATGCGCCGATCGACACGAACACCAAGGCGCGTCTCGAGACCCAAGGCCTGACGGGAGGGGCAGTCGTCGCCCTCCTGGGCGGCGTCACTGCCGGACGGCCGCTGGTTCCCGAAAAGGGCAAACCGCCGCCGGTCATCTACGCTGGGCAGTCGGTGCAGTTGCAGGACATTCTCGACAGCGTTTCCTCTCTCTCGATCAAAGCTACGTCGATTTTGGACGACGCCGACAAGATCCTTGCCGACAATTCGGCGCCGATCCATTCGGCGATCGGAAACCTCGATCAGTTTTCGAAGGCGCTTGCTGACAATTCGGCTGGCGTCGATGCAGCGCTGAAGAGCGTGGGCGAACTCGGCAAGCAGATCGGACCGTTGGCCGCGCGCCTGCAGACCTTGTCGGACGACGCCGATCGGCTTGTTCAAGCAATTGACACCGACCAGATTCGCACGATCGTCGGCAACGTCCAGGCGATGTCCGCGAAGGGGGTCTCGGTCATCGATCAAGCCGACAAGCTTCTTTCCAACAATTCCGATTCCATTCAGTCGACGCTTCATAACGCCGATGTCTTCTCCAAGGCCTTGGCCGACAACGCGCCCAATATCGATACGACGTTGAAGAACCTGGCTGAGATCAGCAAGACAGTGCAACCGGTCGTGGCCCAACTCCAGGGCATGACGCAAAGCGCGGATCGCGTGCTCAAGGCGGTCGACCCGGACAAGGTCCGCTCGATCGTGGACAACGTCCAAACGCTGTCAGCGAAGAGCAATTCGGTGGTTGATCGCGCGGACCAGCTTCTTGCGGACAATTCGGCGACAATTCATTCGACGTTTCAGAGCGCCGACACATTCGCGAAAACATTGGCGGCGAACGCTCCCAACGTCGACGTGACGCTGAAGAACCTGGCCGAGATCAGCAAGACAGTGCAACCGGTCGTGGCCCAACTCCAGGGCATGACGCAAAGCGCGGATCGCGTGCTCAAGGCGGTCGACCCCGACAAGGTCCGCTCGATCGTGGACAACGTCCAGACGCTGTCAGCGAAGAGCAATTCGGTGGTTGATCGCGCGGACCAGCTTCTTGCCGACAATTCGGCGACAATTCATTCGACGTTTCAGAGCGCCGACACATTCGCGAAGGTGCTCGCCGAAAACGCTCCCAACGTCGACGTGACGCTGAAGAACCTGGCCGAGCTCAGCAAGACGGTGCAGCCGGTCGTCGCGCAACTGCAGAGCATGACGCAGGACGCCGACCGTATCGTTAAGGCGGTCGAACCGGACAAAATCCACGCTCTTGTCGACAACGCACAGACCTTCAGCCAGGCGCTCGCGGAGAGTTCGGACAATATCAAGGCTTTGACGCGGGACGGGGCTGTGCTCGCCGGTCATCTCAATGATACCGCGAATTGTCTGGACACCGCGCTCATCGACGCCGACTCGCTGCTCAAGGCGGTAGATTCACAGAAGATCGCCGGTATCGTCAATTCGGCCAATGAGGTCGTGCAGACGGTGCATCAAAATCGTGGCAACATCGACACGACGCTCCAGAACTTCTCCCAGATGTCAGCAAAGCTCAATCAATCCGCCGACAAGGTCGATGGCGTCCTGACGGCCGCACAAAGCTTTCTTGGCTCGCCTGGGACAAAGGGGGCGGTTGACCGCATCAGCGAGGCTGCGATCTCAATCAAGAAGCTCGCGGACGATGTCGACTCGCGGGTAAAGGACATTGCGGCTGGGCTGAGCCGGTTCACCAATACGGGCCTGCGCGAATACGAGGCGCTCGCTATTGAGGGCAGGCGGGCGATCCAAGATGTGGACGCCCTGGTGCGATCACTCGGACGGAATCCAAGTCAGGTCATATTCGGGTCGAGGCCCGCGCTGCCTGAGTATCACGGCGGGCAATGATGGGGCGTTGGGCGGGTGGATTTCGGGGTCAATCAGCGCTCGCTATTGCGAGCGCGCTTGCGCTTGCGCTTTCCGCATGTGCGAGCGGGCCCACGGGGAACCTGTACGATCTCTCTGCGGCAAGGCCTCCTCCGGCCCATGCGGTCCGAGGGCAATTTCGCGTCGGCCAGGCGACCGCGACCGCCGACCTCGACAGCGATCACTTCCTTGTGCGCGAGTCGCAGACGCTGGCGACGCTTGCCGGCGCGCGCTGGCCGGAGCCGCTGCCCGCGCTTTTCCGCGCGCGGCTAGCAGAAAGTTTTCAAAACGCCGGGCTCGCGCGTTGGATCGACGGCCCTGCGGCGAATGCGAATTATGAGGTCGATCTCGACATCCGCGCCTTCGAACTCGACGCCCAGTCGAAGGAAGTCAATATCGACATCGCGGCATGGATCGTTTCGCTCGGCAGCGGGCGGATCGTGGCCGACCAGATTTTCACTCTGCGAACCCCGGTCACCTCGACGGACCCCGCAAATGTCGCGGCGGCGATGGATCAGGCGGCGTCGACTGTGATGAGCGAGATCGTGGCCTTCGTCGCCAAGAAGCTCTAACGCTGGCCATCCGCGGGGACCTCTCTCGCGGCCCTCAAGCTCCGGAGCGGGAGAATTGCCCCGCTTCCCGCACGTAAAACGCCTTGGCCCTCATTACGTCCGCCTGCGTCAACCCATGGCCCGCAGGCAACTCATCGCGTTCGACGCGCGCTCCGGCCGCCGCGAGCGCCGCCGCGAATTTCTCAGCGCTCGACCGCGGTGCGATGGGATCGTTCAATCCGGACAGGATCAGCACAGGCGCGCCAGAAAGGTCGGGTCTCGGTGGCTCAGCCAATGGCGGCATGGCGCGCAACAGAATTGCGCCCGCCAAAGTCTTCGGATGCAAAAGCAGAACCGCCGCCGCGATGTTCGCGCCGTTCGAGTAGCCGAGCGCAATGGGTTGAGCGAGGCCGTAGGCGCGGCGCGCCTCGGCGACGAAATCCGCCAGCTCGGCCGCTCGGCGCCGCACATCGTCCTCGTCGAACAAGCCTTCGCGAAAGCGACGGAAGAAGCGCGGCGCCTGGCCTTCGACCACATTCCCGCGCGGCGAGAGGAGCGCTGCCCCCGGCGCGACCTCGCGGCCGAGCGGCAACAGGTCCTCCTCGTCGCCGCCCGTGCCATGGAGGAGAAGAACCGCCGGACGAGATTGGGTCGGCGCCGGGCTCGAAGCGGTGAATGTAGCTGAGCTCGTGCGCCATCAGCGGCGTCCGCGAATCGTCAGGAGGGCCAAAGTTCGTCTCACGGCTCGTCGAGCTTCGGCAGTGCGGCTTCGATCGCCGCACGCCGGCCTTCCAGGAACGGCGGCAGCTTGAGGGCTCGCCCGAGCGAATCGGGCGATTCATCAACGGCGAAGCCGGGCGGATCGGTGGCGATTTCGAACAGCACTCTGCCCGGCTCGCGAAAATAGACCGAGCGAAAGTAGTTGCGGTCCTTCTGCTCGGTCGTGCGCAGACGATGATCGTCGGTGAGCTTGCGGACCATCGCCAACTGCTCCGCGTCGTCGGCCGCACGAAACGCGACGTGGTGGACAGAGCCCGCGCCTTGGCGCGCCGCCAGGAATTCGCCCGCCGTCCTCAGATCGATGATGCCGCCGAGGCCTACGCCCGGCGCTTGAAAGCGTTGGGTGGGGCCCTCGCTTCCGCCGGCGACAAAGCCGAAGACGTCGGTCAGGATCGCCGCCGTCGGGCCGGCCTCAGCCAAGAGCAGGCTCACGCTGTGGAAGCCGCGAATCGCGCGTTCCGCCGGCGCGCCGCCCCCGCTCCAGCCGGGGTTGGCCTCGACGCCCTTGACTCCGGTCAGCGCGAGCCTGGTCCCATCTTGGTCTCTGAACCCAATCGTCGTTGCGCCGAAGCGCTTCATCGGCGGATCGTGGGCGACGCCCTTCTCGACCAGGCGCTGAGTCCAGTAGCCGACCGAGCCTTCCGGGATGCTGAAGACGGTCTCCTGCGCTTCCCCGATCCCGAGTCGGCCAGGCGCCGCACCCTCCCATGCGAAAAAGGTGAAGATCGTCCCCGGATTGCCGGCCGCATCGCCATAATACAAGTGATAGGCGCCTGGGTCGTCGAAATTGACCGTTTTCTTTACCAGCCGCAGGCCAAGCGTCCCGGTATAGAATTCGAGATTCCGCCGCGCCGAGCCTGCGATGCTCGTCACATGATGGATGCCGCTCGCCATGCGCCTCTCCTCTTTCGTAGTCGAGACATCGAGCGTTCGAAATGGCTGGGGAACGCGCGGGCGATCGTACGCCTCTCCCTGCCGCAGGCCAACTTAAGGCTCTGCGGGCCCCGGTGTCTTTGCATCGGCTTCGCGGAGGCGGGCGCCGTTCACTTCCTCCGCTAAGGTGCGGCGCGCGCCCTACGGCCTTCTAGGCACGCAGGCGATTCGGGGCCTCTGCTCGGCTCGCATGGTCGGCAGCGGGTGCAACGCCGACGGCGATCTCTGATTCGGCGACCGCGCGACGAAGAGCGTCCTCGAAGCCCTCTCCGCTGCGCGTCGTGCGTCCCGCTCTCGCGTCGAACACGGCCACGCCGCCGCGTCCACCGGCTTTGGCGCGGTAGAGCGCGTCGTCTGCCAGACGCACCAGTTCGTCCGGCTCGGTTGCGGACATGGGAAAGAGCGCAAAGCCACAGGCGCAGCTCAAACGAACGCCGAATGGTGAACCATCGAATCGAGTGGCGAATATCGCGTGGATCTCTTCCCCGAGAGCGATCGCCTCGTCGCTTGCGCCGATCCCATTGCACAGGACAGCGAATTCGTCGCCGCCGATCCTAGCGGCTGAGCCGCGCCCATCCATTGCCTTGGCGAGCCGGACGGCGACCTGTCGGAGAATCTGGTCCCCGGCAGGATGTCCGTGAACATCGTTGATCGGCTTGAAGCCATCCAGGTCAATCAGGCCGAGGGCGAAGGACTCGCCGGTCTCGGTTGCGCCTCTTATTCTGTCGGCGAGCAGGCTCTGAAAGCAGCGCCGGTTGGGCAGCTTCGTGAGATCGTCGGTCAACGCGATCGCCATCGCCGCCCGCTGCGCCTCCTCCGCAATGCGCTGCTTCTCGGCGATCACAAACCGCGACCACACGATCTCGGCGAACAAGCGAAAGTGCTCGTCGAGCAACCGGATGATGAAACCTGCCGCGATGGCGACGAGAGCGGCAAGGCCGAGCGTCAACTCTGCGCCACGGACCAAAAATGCGACAACGAGGGGCGCGGTTGCGGCAATGACGATAACGTTCGCTTCGCTCACAATCCTATTGAGACAGATCGCGCAAACCGCGGCGACGACCCAGACCGCGAGGAGCGCCAGCGCGAATTCGACCACGCTGTACTGCCATGCCGAGATCGCCGTTGTCACGGCGAAGGCAAGCGTCAATGCGGGTCCGACCAGGCTTGCGACGCGGACCTCCCGCCGTACGCGGTCTAGCGCCTCAAGCTCGACGTTGGGCCGCGCGTTCAGCCACGAAACGAGGCGAAAGAGGCACACCGCAATGAGCGCCGCGGGCAGGAGGATCCCGGTCAGGAGCGAGCCGGTCGGCGCCGCCGTGCCGAAGAACGCCAGCGCCGCAGCAATGACCACGCCGTGCACATAGGGACCCAGTCGCGCCAGCGCGCGGTATTGCTCGCGCAGGAGTTCCGCATTGAAGGTCGCATCGGACGCATCGAAGCCCCGGGCGGCGCCGCAACCTGCGGCTCCGTCGAACGCCGCACCGCCTCGAGCCATTCGTGGAAGTCCTCGCCGCCCATGCCGCTTTGACGGAAGCCCCGTCTGACGCGCCAAGCTTAGCGCCGTTTCTGCCCTCCGGGAGTTAATTCGACGCCTGAAATCCGAGTTTACGTAGCGGTAGTGAAGCACCGATCTAGGGCATCAGTAAATTTTTATGATTGACGATGAACACTGGCGCGACGAGGCGTCAGCGCGCCGCCCAGAGCATGCCGCGCTCGAGAATGGTTTTCATCTCGGGCACGCCGAACTCGGCGGTGACATGGCCGAGCGACGAGTAGAAGACGCGTCCGAGCCCATGCCCGCGCTTCCAAACGACCGGCATCACGACGCCCTTGGTCCACGGCGCATGCTCGCCCGAGAACGTTGTCGTCGCCAGCACCTCGTTCGAAGGGTCGACGTGCATGTAATATTGCTCGGAGTGATACGGGAAGCTCGAGATTCCCTGCATGATCGGATCGTCCGGCTTCGCCACGTCCACCCGGTAGTCGATCACGTTGCCGGGATGAGCGACCCATTGGCCGCCGCACATGAACTGATAGTCGACGCTGTCGCGGAACGAGTTGCACATGCAGCCGTGATAGCCGGCGAGGCCGACGCCGCCTCTCACTGCGGCAGTCAGGTTCTCGACCTCCTCCTTTTCGATCTTTGACATGGTGACGATCGGCACGATGAGGCTCATGTCCGCAATCGCGGGATCGGCGAAGGCTTCGGTGGTGTTTTCGACATAGACCTTGAAATCGTGCCCCTCGAGCATCTTGGCGACGATCTGGGCCCCGAGCTCTGGCTCATGGCCGCTCCAGCCTCCCCATACAATGAGCGCTTCGCGCATCCCTTCCTCCATTCAAATTTTGCTTCAATCGAGTTCGCCGACGCGAAGCGAGGGCGGCAAAGGCGCGGGCCGCTCGGGTCGGCTCGAGATCGCGATCGTCCTTCCAGAATCAGACGAAGTCTGGAACGCCTCCATCACTTCGAGCACATGGAAGGCCAGATGCCCACTCGCGCGATGCGGCCTGCCGGAGCGAATTGCCTGCGCCATGTCCGCGAGTCCCAGGATCCGGTAATTGCCGTCGGCGTATGGGCCCTCGGTCGCGATCTCGCGCCAGTCCTCGGCCGCGGTCGCGAATTCGACCTTGCCGTCGAAACGGTTGGGATCCGGAACGATGAGCGAGCCAGCCTCGCCATAGAGCTCGATCGGCCCGTGCCTGTGCCGCGCGACGTCGAAACTCATTGCCATTGTGACAGCCGCGCCGCTGACGAACATGAGCGTCCCGGTGACATGTGTGGCGACCTCGACCGGGATGCGGGCGCCCGCATGCGGCTCGCTCGTGACGAGGCGCTCGGACCGTGTTCGGGTGGCGACGCCGCTGACACTGGCCGCCGGCCCGAGGAGATTGACCAGGTCAGTGACATAGTAAGGTCCCATGTCGAGCATGGGGCCGCCGCCGTTGAGGTAATAGAAGCCCGGATTGGGGTGCCAGCGCTCGTGGCCAGGGCACATGAAGAAGGCCGCGCCGCCAACCGGACGGCCAATCAGACCCGCGTCAAGCGCGCGCCGCGCAGTCTGATGGGACCCGCCGAGAAAAGTGTCGGGCGCGCAGCCGAGCCGCAGACCCTTGGCCGCCGCGGCTTCCATCAGTCGGCGCGCCTCGGCGACGGCGATTCCGAGCGGCTTTTCCGAGTGGACGTGCTTGCCGGCGCCGAGCGCCTTCAGCCCGACGTCGACATGGGCGTTCGGCACGGTCAGGTTGAGGATGATCTCGACTGCTGGATCGGCGAGCAGCGCGTCAACGGAACGCGCTGGAAGGCCAAATTCAGCCGCTCGGGCCTCGGCCGCCGCCGGATTGGCGTCGGAAAGCGCGATAAGGTTGAGGATCGGGAACTTTCTCGCCGCGGTCAGATAAGCGGAGCTGATGTTCCCGCAACCGATGACGCCGATTCCAACCGGCTGCATTACGAATCTCCGGCCTGTGGCGCTGGCGCTTCGCGCGCCGGCGCCGGTCCTGTGGTTCCCCACGGCGCGCCATAAAGATCACGAAGTGTCATGGCCGCGGCGCCGCGCACCCAATTTTCATCGCTCCATTCGCGAACGACGATGTCGGAAACGTCCGCGAGGCTGGCCGGCAGAAGAGCGGCTACGGTCTTGCGGAGCGGCACGATGAAATGGTCGCTTGTCGCCATGGCGCGTCCCGAAATGATCACCATCGGCGGCGCGAACAGCGCGATCAGGCTCGCGACGGCGAAGCCCAGCGCCTCGCCCGCGGCCGCGAGCATGCTGGCGCAGCGCGTATCACCGGCGGCTGCCCGCTTCAACAACAGTGCAATTGCGCGTCCCTGATGAAGCGTAGCGTCAAGCTCGTTCTCGCGCAGAAGCGCCTCGGCTTCGATCAGCACAGAAGCCTCCGAGGCCACGTCCGCGAGCCGTTCCCCGCCGCCGTTCGAAGAGCGGAGGATGAGATCGCCGAGGTCGGGACTGAGGCCATTCGCGCCGCGAAATAGCTCGCCATTGTGAAGAATGCCAAGGCCCAGGCTGCGCTCGACGTTGACCACGAGGAAGTCGTTCAAACCCCGCGCTTGCCCGAACCAGTATTCGGCGAGGGTCACGAGATTGACATCGCTGTCGATCGTCGAAGGCACGCCAAGGCGATGGCCGAGATCGGCTCCGAACCGCACGTCGCGCTCCTGAAGAATCGGACTTTGTCGGCAAATGCCAGCCGATCGTTCCACGACCCCCGGAAGTCCGACGCAGACGCCAGAGATTTGCGCGATGTCCAGTCCTGCGTCGCTGACGCAGCGGCGCACGCCGTCTTCCACCAGGTCGCCGATCACGGACGCCGTCTGGCGGTCGATGCGGATCGGCAGCGCGAGCGAACGCAGAATGTCAGCGCAGAAATTGGTCACCGCGACCGTGATCTGGTCGTGGGCGAGCTTGACCCCCACCACATGCGCCGCGTCGGGATTGAGCCTGAGCATGACGCGGGGCCTGCCCCGGCCCGCGTCGCGCAGGGCGCCGAGCTGCAACGGGACGATGAGGCGATCGTCGAGCAGCGCCGCGGTAATGGCGGAGACGGTCGTCGAACTCAGTTCGGTCAATTGCGAGATCTCGACGCGCGAGAGTGGACCGAATCGGCGAATCGCGTCCATGACATGGAAGCGATTGATCGCTCGCATCAATTCGGGATCGGCGGTCTTCATCGCTCGGGCGTATCTGCTCGGCCCGCGGGTTTTCTACGGGAGGCGGAATTATTACCAGTCAGGACGGCGTGTCAACCGTAGGGGTCCGCATTGTTTCCGCTTGTTCTCGCCCGGCTGGCTTGACAGTGACTGAAAGTCGAGACAGATTTAATTCGCATCGCGGACAAAAAGAGCCGCCCCTTCGGAGGAAGCCCATGATATTCCGCCAACTCGCAATCCTCGCGGCCTGCTTGACCGCTCTCAGCGCTCCAGCTTACGCCGAAACGCACGTCACCGTCCTGCATGTCAGCGAAAACCCGGCTCAAAAGGCGCTCTGGGACAAGATCGCCAATGATTACAACGCCGCGCATCCCGGCGTGAAGGTCGAGTTCAAGTATCTGGAAAATGAGGCCTTCAAGGCCAAGCTGCCGACGATGCTGCAGTCCGCCGACTCCCGCCCCGAGTTGTTCTACAGCTGGGGCGGCGGCGTCATGCAGGCGCAGGATCGGGCAGGTTTTCTCAAGGACGTCACGGCTGACGTCGCGCCGTGGGAGGGAGCGCTCACAGAGACGGCGAACGACGCCTTCAAGGTCGGCGGCAAAGTCGTCGGAGTTCCGTTCGAGGTGGGCGAGGTCGTCTTCTATTACAACAAGAAACTGTTCGAGAAGGCCGGCGTGAAGGCTGAGGACATCAAGACCTGGGACGACTACCTCGGCGCGGTGAAGAAGCTCAAGGCCGCCGGAATCACCCCGATCGTGGTCGGCGCCGGGGAAAAGTGGCCGATGCACTTCTACTATTCCTATCTCGTGATGCGGATCGGCGGCGAGCACGCGCTTGCCGACGCGAAGGCTGGAAAGGACGGCGGGTTCAAGAACGCGACCTTCGTCGAAGCCGGCAAGCGGCTGCGCGAACTCGGCGCTCTCGAACCCTTCCAGCCCGGTTATCTCGCGACCAAGCACGCGGAATCGTCCGGCATGTTCGGCGACGGCAAGGCGGCGATGGATCTCATGGGCCAGTGGCTGCTCGGCATGCAGGCTCCGAACTCGACCAGCGGCAAGGGCCTGGCCGAAGAGGATATCGGCATCCTGTCCTTCCCGATCGTATCCGGTGGCAAGGGCAAGGCGACCGACACCTTGGGCGGCGTCAACGGCTGGCTCGTCAGCAAGTCCGCGCCCCCGGAGGCGGTGGATTTCCTCAAGTTCTTCAGCCAGAAGAAATACGCTGAGGAGGCGGCGGCGAACGCGGCCTACATACCGGTCGTCAAGGGCTCGGAGGCCGCGTTCACCGATCCTCTTTTCAAGCGCCTCGCCGCCGATCTCGCCACGACGACCTACCACCAGAACTTTTTCGACCAGGATCTTGGACCCGCCGTCGGCCGGGTCATCAACGACGTATCGGTGGCGGTCGCAGCCGGCGAAATGACGCCGGAGGCGGCGGCTGCCGCGATTCAAGAGGCGGCCGATCAGCAATAGGCGCGGGTTTCGGCCTCTGGCCCCGCCGCGTCTCGCGACGGGGCCGGCGCCAGGATTGCGAGGACCGGTTTCTTGACGGCGATCGAGTTCGACCTCGGCCATCGAGACGATCCATGTCGAACCCGCCCGCCGCATGTCCGTCAACGGCTGGGCGGTCGTCGTCATCTTCCTGCCGCCGGCCCTCCTTCTCTTTACGGTGTTCGTCGCTCTTCCCATCGTAGAAGCCGGCTGGCTCGGCTTCTACAACTGGGACGGCTACGGCCGGCCGGAGAAGTTCATCGGGCTTAAGAACTATGGCTACCTGTTCGGCAACGCGACCTTCAACCGCTCGCTGATCAACAACGGCCTGGTCATCGCCGTCACGCTCCTCGTCCAGCAACCGCTCGCGCTCGGCGTGGCGTTGATGGTGGCGGGGAGGATCACCGGCGCCGCCTGGTTCCGGATGATTTTCTTCCTCCCTTACGTCCTTGCCGACGTGGCCGCCGGCCTGATCTGGCATTTCATGTTCGACGGCAGCTTCGGACTCTCGAGCGTCATCACCGGCGCGCTCGGCCTCGAGCCCTACTATCTGCTCGCCGACAAGACCTGGGCGTTCAGCGCGATCCTGATCGTGATCCTGTGGAAATATTTCGGCTTCTACACGATGCTGTACGTCGCGGGCCTTCAGGGCATCGACAAGTCCCTGCTCGAGGCCGCCGAGATGGATGGGGCGAGCCCGTTTCAGCGCTTCCGCCACATCACGCTCCCGCTGCTGGGGCCGATGATTCGGCTCGCCATCTTCTTCTCGGTCATTGGCTCCTTGAAGCTCTTCGACTTCATTCCGCCTTTGACCGGCGGCGGTCCGTTCGAGACCACCAATACGATGGTCTCCTACCTCTATTATTTCGGCATCACCCGGATGCGTTTCGGCTTCAGCTCGGCTGTCGGCGTCGTGCTGTTCGTCATCTGCGTGACCTTCGCCTTCGGCTACCAGCGGCTCTTCATGCGCGATGACTGAGGCCTCGATTGGAATCCGGCAAGCCGCCGGGGCGGCGGCGCACGAGCCCGCGGGGCGCCGTCCCGGGGCGCTGTCGAGCGTCGCGCTCTTCGCCACGCTCGTCGTGCTCGCCGGCGTCGTTCTCGTGCCGCTCATCGCGACGGCGGTGGGGGGCTTCAAGTCGCTCGGCGATCTGCAGTCGCATCCTTTCTCGCTGCCGAGCGTCTGGGTGTGGAAGAACTATTGGGACATCCTGGCCGGCTATCGATATTGGCAGGTGCTCGGCAATTCGCTCCTGATTTCGGTCTGCACCGTGGCGCTGACGCTCGCCCTTTCGTCGATGGCGGCGTTCACTTTCGCGCACCTCAAGTTCTTCGGCGATCGCTATCTCCTGGCCTATCTGCAGCTCGGGCTCCTATTTCCGCTGGCGACCGCCATTCCGCCCCTTTTCATCAAGATCCGTGACCTTGGCCTTCTCGACACCTATTGGGGGGTGATCTTGCCCCAGGTCGCCTTTTCGCTGGCGATCAGCGTTCTTCTTCTCCGCAGCGCGTTCAGGCAGCTGCCGTCCGAGCTTTTGGACGCAGCGATGATGGATGGGTGCGGATACTTCCGCTACTTTTTCTACATAACCTTGCCGCTGTCGGGCCCGATCCTGTCGACCGTCGCGATCATTTCCTTCGTCGACAGCTGGAACGCTTATCTCCTGCCGTTGATCGTCCTCAACAGCGAGTCCCGTTACCCCTGGACCCTCGGCCTCATGGCCTATCAGGGCCAGTATTCGACCCTGTGGCAATTGGTGCTCGCCTTCATCACGCTGACCATTCTGCCCGCCATCCTCATGTTCCTTTTGTGCCAGCGATGGATCGTGGCCGGCCTGACCGCGGGCGCGGTCAAGGCGTGACTCCTGGATCGGCCCCCGGATGCAACCTTGGGGCGAGCTGGGTGCAAGGCAAAAAAAGGAAAACCAAGTAAAAACCTTTGGTTTTCCTTGGTTTTATTTGGCGGAATTCGGGCCTTTTCAAAGGGTTGCGGCGAAAAAAATAAAAAAATCCAATGGTCGCTCAACTCGCCTCTTAGGTTGCGCTGTCCGAGCGTCTCGGACGAAATCCATGGGCTCGCCTCGCGTTGTCATTCCCGGCGGACCTAAGGTCTGGAATCAGGGCCGCCGGACGCCGGCGGACGGCGTTCTGCCGATCGGCGGCCTCGCAGCGGTCGGCAATGGCGCCAGGGATCGACGAGCCGGAGTTCGTATCACACGGTCATCCATGGGCTCGCCTCGCCTTCGCCCTCGCCCGCCGGCTCGTCAGCCTGGGCCGCCGGCTCTCCGGCCGCCCGGCTTGGCTCAAGCTCGCTGGGATGGGCGGGAAAGGCGCCGTGCTTCATCAGATATTCGCGCGCCGCGTTCCAGGTCGCGTCGACGCCGAGATTGTCGGCGATGCGGTTGATCTTCTGCATGAGCTTCCGGCGGTCCTCTTCGTCGTAGCCCTGATGGGCGACGGCGACGGTCTGGTAGCGGTCGAGCCGGTCGAGCACCTTCAAATAGGGGGTGATGGCCCGGATGTCGCCGGCGGCGACCGCCTCGGTCGCGAGCTGCATCAGGGGCGCCAGGCGATCCAATTGCAGCTTGGCGTGATTGGCCCCGCTGTCGACCGCGCGTTTCTGCAACACCTCGGAGACGATCTGCCGGATGCGCTCGCGCCCGACCCCCTCCTCGGCGGCGATCTCCTCGTAGCTCGCGCCCTCGCGCAGCCTGGCGAAGATGCGCTTGCGGCGCTCGATCTTGCCCAGCGCCGCGAACCGCCGCCGCCGAACGGGCGCCAATTCCTGAACCATGTCGAGCCTCCTTCCAGGGCGGCGCTGCGGCCACTTTAAGGGAAAAACGCCACAGAATAGCACGCATTCTGAAAATCATAAATAAAATGCCCGCAAAAAGGCCCCGGCCGAGCGTCGGATAGCCAAAGAAACGGTGGTAAATCAACAGATTACCGAGGAGCCGAAAACAGGTCGGCGTCTCCCGGCGCGATGGCCATCGCATTGAGGGTCAAGACGCGATCTGTTTGACCGGTTTCGACGTAAAGCGGACATTGCTGACGGCGCCCGTGAACGTCGCAGGTCGACGGGAGAGGATCTTTGGAGAACAACAGATTGCGTCAGGGTCGTGCTTCCAACACCATGTTGAAAGGCGTCTCGGTCGCCTTGCGCACATTGGCAAAACCGACCTCCCTTATCGCCGAGGATATCCTCGCAAATCCTGCTCGCGCTCCCAAGGCCGCCCCGACCGGCTGATCGAGCGAAGTGGGCACGCATATCATCGTCGACGCGGCATAGAACAGACGGCTCACCGGATTGATATTGTCCTCTAGTCGATCGCCCGCGGCCGGCTCGACAACCATCCAGGTTCCGTCTTGCTTCAACGCTTGCAGCACATGACGCCCCGCGCCCGCGGGATCGCCCATGTCATGGAGGCAGTCAAAAAACGTGACGAGGTCCAGGTCCTTGCCAGGAAAGTCATTGGCTGAAGCGACTTCGAAACTCACGTTCGTAACTTGGTGGCGCCTAGCGTGGTCGCGCGCTTTTTCGATTGAAGGGGAATGGAAGTCATAGCCAACGAAGGTCGATTCTCGGAACGCCTTTGCCATGAGGATCGTTGAAAAACCGTGGCCGCAACCAACGTCTGCAACTCCTGCGCCGCGTTCCAGTTTCGCCGTCACGCCGTCGAGAGCGGGCAGCCATGAACCGACGAGATTGCTTTCGTAGCTCGGACGGAAGAACCGTCCGACAGTGCAGAACAAACACGGAGCCTGATTGGCCCAACCGACGCCCTTGCCGGACTTGAACGCCGGTTCGAGGAGCGCTTGGTTCTCCATCATCGCAGCCGCCAGATCAAAGGCGCCCTGCAGGTAGACGGGACTGTAGGTTTCCGCGAAAACCATCGCCTGCTCTGGGGGCAGAAGGAATTTGCCCGACCGGGGATCGTACTCGAGATAACCGGACGCGGCCTGATGGCAAAGCCATTCCCGCGCATAGCGCTCGGCGATGTGCGCGGCGTCCGACAGTTCGGACGCCGTCATGGGGCCGCGCTCATGAAGCGTCTCGTAGAGCCTGAGCTTATCCCCGATCCTGACGAGCGGCACGCTGAACGCGCCGCCAAGATCGTTGAGAATTCGATTCACGAATTGGTTGAGTTTGCCTTCGTCCACCGTAGTCGCCTCCGACGACATTGCCGTCCGGCGCAAGCTTCCGCCCATGGCGAGGCAAATGGAAATGAGTTATCTTGAACTAGGTATTGATGAAATCGATTTCCATGCGCTTGCCGAAGACCCTCGACCTCGACGTTTTGCGAAGCTTCGTCTCGATCGCTGAATGCGGAAGCTTCAGCGGCGCCGCAGAGCGCGTTGGTAGGACCCAGTCGACGGTCTCGCTGCAAATTCAGCGGCTCGAGTTGCTTCTGGACCATCGTCTTTTTTCGCGCGGAAAAGGCGAGGCTCCTGTGATGACAGCTCATGGACTCGAGCTTCTGAACCGCGCCCGAGAATTTCTATCGCTACACGATTCCATCGTTGGGGCCATCCGCACGTCTTCCGACGATGTCGGCGCTGGCGGCGGGTTCGCGTTCGCGCCAGAGGGGACCGGAGTTTTGCACGCGCACGCGCGGCCGGTCAGCGGAGCCTCGCTGGCGATTTTGCCGTTCAGAAATCTGAGCGATGACCCGAGCCACGCCTATTTCGCGGACGGCATTGTCGAGGACATTATCGCCGGTTTGTCGCGGATCCCCTGGCTGTTCGTCATCGGACGCAACTCACCTCTCGCCTTCCAAGGGAGAACCCTCGATGTGCGCCAAGTGGGCTGGGAACTCGGGGTGCGATACGTCCTGGATGGCGCGGTGCAAAGAGCCGGAGCAAGGCTGCGCATAATCGCGAAACTTGTTAAGGCGGAATCGGGTCAGTGCCTCTGGGCCGACAAGTTCGACGGCAGTCTTGAAGATGTTTTCGATCTTCAGGACGAGGTCACCGACCGCGTGGTCGGGATTGTCGAGCCGAGCCTTCGGCGGGCCGAGATCGAACGGTCGTTGCGCAAGAGGCCAGAAAGCCTGGACGCGTATGACCTCTATCTGCGCGCTCTACCGCACACCGCAACGCAGATGCCTGGACCGGCGGCGGCAGCGGTTGAGCTTCTCGAGCGAGCCGTCAAGCTTGATCCCGATTATGCGCCAGCCCATGCTCTCCTTGCGTGGTCTCACGAATGGCTTTTCGCACGCGGCGGGTCGGATGAGTTTCACCGCGTGGCCGGGCTTGATCACGCTCGCGCGGTGACAGGCGGCGACGGCGACGATCCCGCCGCGCTCGCGATAGCCGGGTTCGTACTCATTCTGCTGAGCGGCGATCGGGATGGGGCGCTGGCCGCGGCCGATCGGGCCCTGACGATCAACGCGTCCTGCGCGTCGGCTCTCTACTTGTCGGCGCAGATCAATGCTTTCGCAGGCCGGCCGAGCGCCGCAAGCGCCTGCGCCCAACGCGCGCTACGACTCAGTCCGTTCGACTATTTGACCTACGAGGCGCATCTCGCGCTCGGGACAGCGGCCCTTCAGGAGGGGAGATATGAAGACGCAGCCTCTCACTACGCCGCTTCGGTGCGAAGCAACCCCCGGAATAGTTCCAACTATTTTCTTCAGGCAATCGCCCTTGCACTTGCGGACCGATTGGAGGACGGCGGTCGTCTGGCGAAAACCGCTCTGAAGCTTGAGCCCGGCTTTCGCTACCGCTGGTTTTACGAATTCACGACGCCCGAGATCGCCGACACGGTCGCCCGAGGCGCGCGCCGACTGAGCCTGGCGAAATGACTGCCGTTGCCGTAGCGTTCCGGGCGTCCATTTGAAGGTCGAGATCGCATCTGTCGCCAGGCCCCCCGGAATGACCGCTCCTTGCGCAAAGCGGCCGTCCACGGCGCCCTCTTCGAGCGGGCGCCGGCGCAGGCACGCGATTGAGTTTTGACCCGACTATGGGTGCGCGAACGGGGCGGGAAACGCATCCGAATGAATGTCGTGAGCATGAGGGAAGCGCTGATTGCGTGGTATGTCCGGCGCAGCACCCGCAAAACCGGCGAGACCGAGCCTTTTCCCTATGGTGACGATCGTTTTGGCGCGCCGCTGCGACACGACCTTTCTCGTCCTTGAGAAGGATCTCTCAGACTGCGGGACTCAAGGCAGAGAGGCGCCAAAAGCGCGTCGGGGCATGTCGATTTGCGCCGCTATGTCGCCGGCGCCACACTGTTTCAGATTGTGTCGCCGAAGCCGACAGCCGGGGCCTTGCGTGCTTGCCTCGAACCGTGCGCGGCTTTATTCAGGTTCACGCGGGTGCGGAATTGAGGTTGGAGTTGGGGGCAGGGCGGCTAGCCGTTCTTTCAGGACTCGCATGCGTCGCGCTTGGGCTTGCGCCGGCGGCGGCCGCCGACATGTCCTCTCTGGGCATCGACAACACGATGCCGGCGCCCGCGCCCGTGATCGCCCCGGGGCCGACCACCTACATCAACTTTCTCGATGAGATCCGCGCCGGCGTTTACGCCCACAACTGGATTCATGACGAGGGTTCGCCGGTCGACGTCTCGGGCGAGCTTCTGAGCTCGCCGATCGGCTACGCCAACAACTTCGGCGGCCCCTGGTTCGGTTGGTTTTTCAATCCGCGCATCAACATCGGCGCGATGATCAACACCGGCGGCAAGACGAGCTACGGCTTCACCGGCCTCACCTGGCGCATTCCGCTCTATAAGGGGTTCTTCTTCGAGGGCGAGTTCGGCGCGGCCGTGAACACCTCGCCGTTGCGCGACGAGCCGAACCGGGTCAACACCGGCTGCCGCTGGGATTTCCGCGAATTGGGCGGCTTCGGCTACCAGTTCAACGAGCACTGGGACGTGATCGCCAATATCGAGCACATCTCACACGCGAGCCTGTGCACCAGCATCAACCCCGGCCTGACCCAGGTCGGCGCGCGGATCGGGTATAGGTTTTGAGGGCCGGGCGTCTGCTGGCGCGATCGGCTTTTGGATGTCCTCATCCCTCATTCTGAGGCGCTCCGCGTCAGCGGGGCCTCGAAGAATGCTCCAGTTCGCGCCGCTGGTCCCGCGTCCTGAATCGTCCTTCGAGCCGCCGCGTTTCACGCGGCCCTCAGGACGAAGCCGGGCGATGTCGCGATCAGCGGCTAAATCGAATTGCGCTTTCGATCCGCCGCTGCACTTTGGCCAGCGCCGCGTTGTCCCGAAAGTGCGGAGCGATCCCTGCTAGAAGGCATAGATGGCTTCGCGCTCGGCCGCCGGTCGGACGAAGGGTTTGAGGCGGCTTCGATCCGCAACGTCGACGGGCTCGGGAAACAGGCCCTCGATGAACTGCGTCAAGCCGACATAGCCCCACAGGCTCATCGGCCCGATCTCCACGAGAATATCGATGTCGCTGTCCGGGCGGCTATCGCCGCGCGCACGCGAGCCAAACAGCGCGGCGTGGCTCACGCCGCGTTCGCGCAAGGCGAGCTCATGTTCGCGAAGCCTGACGAGGATGGCGGCCTTGTCCATGGAATTCTCATACCATATCGGGGCCCGCCCTGGCCGGCGCGCCGCGTCCGCTCGCGAACGCCGCCCTTCCACGCCGGTTCGTTTTCAGCTAGGGGAGCGCGTCAGGCCGATCCCGCGTTCGTTGCCCGAGAGTTGCGCCCCTTCCGGTCCATTCGGCCCCGAAGGAGCGTCTCTTCGCGCCTACGCCCGGCGGGCGGCAAGGAACCCCATGCCCAAGCGCACCGACATTTCCACCATCCTCATCATCGGCGCCGGCCCGATCATCATCGGCCAGGCGTGCGAGTTCGATTATTCGGGCACGCAGGCCTGCAAGGCGTTGCGCGCGGAAGGCTACCGGGTCGTGCTCATCAATTCCAATCCCGCCACCATCATGACCGATCCAGACATGGCCGACCGGACCTATATCGAGCCGATCACGCCGGAGATCGTCGAGAAGATCATCGCCAAAGAGCGCCATGCGATCCCGGGCGGCTTCGCGCTCTCTGCCGACCATGGGCGGCCAGACGGCGCTCAACTGTGCGCTCTCCTTACGCAAGATGGGCGTGCTCGAGGCTCATGACGTCGAGATGATCGGCGCCACCGCCGAGGCGATCGACAAGGCCGAGGACCGCGAGCGGTTCCGCGAAGCGATGACGAAAATCGGTCTCAAGACGCCGCGCTCGCATCAGGTGAAGACGCTGTCGCAGGCCTTGACCGCGCTTGAGGATATCGGATTGCCGGCGATCATCCGCCCGAGCTTCACCATGGGCGGCACGGGCGGGGGCATCGCCTACACGAGAAGCGAGTTCATCGAGATCGTCGAGCGCGGCATCGACGCTTCGCCGACCGACGAGGTCCTGATCGAGGAGAGCGTGCTCGGCTGGAAAGAGTTCGAGATGGAGGTGGTGCGCGACAAGCAGGACAATTGCATCATCGTCTGCTCGATCGAGAACATCGATCCGATGGGCGTCCACACCGGCAATTCGATCACCGTCGCGCCGGCGCTGACGCTCACCGACAAGGAATTCCAGATCATGCGCGACGCCTCGATCGCGGTTCTGCGCGAGATCGGGGTGGAGACCGGCGGCTCCAACGTGCAGTTCGCGGTCAATCCGGCCGACGGGCGCATGGTGGTGATCGAGATGAACCCGCGCGTCTCGCGCTCGTCGGCGCTGGCGTCGAAGGCGACCGGGTTTCCGATCGCCAAGGTCGCGGCCAAGCTCGCGGTCGGCTACACGCTCGACGAGATCGCCAACGACATCACCGGGGGCGCGACGCCGGCGTCGTTCGAGCCGACGATCGACTATATCGTCACCAAGATCCCGCGCTTCGCCTTCGAGAAGTTTCCCGGCGCCGAGCCGACGCTGACGACGGCGATGAAATCGGTCGGCGAAGCGATGGCGATCGGCCGCACCTTTCCCGAATCGCTGCAGAAGGCGCTGCGCTCGCTCGAGACCGGCCTCAACGGCCTCGACGAGATCGAAATCGACGGACTTGGCCTCGGCGACGATCACAACGTGCTGCGCGCCGCGATCGGCCAGCCGACGCCGGACCGCCTGCTCAAGGTGGCGCAGGCGATGCGCTTGGGGATGGGCGTCGAGGAGATCCACGAGGTCTCGAAGATCGACCCCTGGTTCCTCGAACGGATCGCCGAGATCGTTGCGCTCGAAGGCAAGGTGCGCGCCTACGGCCTGCCGCCCGACGCGGGCAACTTCCGGGCTTTGAAGGCGGCCGGCTTCTCGGACGCGCGTCTCGCATCGCTCACCGGCAAGGACGAGGCCGACGTCACCGCGGTCCGCAGGCGGCTCGACGTGCAGCCGGTGTTCAAGCGCATCGACACTTGCGCGGCCGAGTTCGCTTCGCCCACCGCTTACATGTACTCGACCTACGAGGCGCCGTTCGCCGGCGAGGTCAGATGCGAAGCCGATCCGAGCGCGCGGGAAAAGATCGTCATCCTCGGCGGCGGACCGAACCGGATCGGGCAGGGGATCGAGTTCGACTATTGCTGCTGCCACGCCTCGTTCGCGCTGAGAGATGCGGGCTACGAGACGATCATGATCAACTGCAATCCGGAGACCGTGTCGACCGACTACGACACGTCCGACCGGCTCTATTTCGAGCCCCTGACCGCCGAGGACGTGCTGGCGATCCTCGACAAGGAGCGCGAGCGCGGGCGCCTCAAGGGGGTGATCGTTCAGTTCGGCGGCCAGACGCCGCTCAAGCTTGCCCACGCCCTCGAACAGGCGGGCGCGCCGATCCTCGGCACCTCCGTGGACTCGATCGATCTCGCCGAGGACCGCGACCGCTTCAAGCGGCTGCTCGACAAGCTGGGTCTCAAGCAGCCGAAGAACGGCATCGCCTATTCGGTCGAGCAGGCGCGCCTCATCGCCGCCGACCTGGGGCTGCCGCTGGTCGTGCGCCCGTCCTATGTGCTCGGCGGCCGGGCGATGGCGATCATCCATGATCAGACCGCGCTTGACGACTATCTCTTGGGCGTTCTCCCGAGCCTGGTGCCGTCCGACGTCAAGGCGCGCTACCCGAACGACAAGACCGGCCAGATCAACACGGTTCTGGGCAAGAACCCGCTTCTGTTCGACCGTTACCTCGCCGATGCGATCGAGATCGATGTCGACGCCTTGAGCGACGGCGCGACGGTGGTCGTGGCTGGCGTCATGGAGCACATCGAAGAGGCCGGCATTCACTCGGGCGACAGCGCCTGCTCGCTGCCGCCGCGCTCGCTCACCCCCGAGACGATCGTGAGCCTCAAGGAGCAGACGCAGAAGCTCGCCCGCGCGCTCGAGGTGGGCGGCCTGATGAACGTGCAATACGCGCTCAAAGGCGGCGAGATCTACGTGCTCGAGGTGAACCCGCGCGCCTCGCGCACGGTGCCGTTCGTCGCCAAGGTGATCGGCAAGCCGATCGCGGCGATCGCCGCCCGCATCATGGCGGGCGAAGAGCTCGCTTCCTTCGATCTCAAGCTCGAGCGGCTCGACCATGTCGGGGTGAAGGAAGCGGTGTTTCCCTTCGCCCGCTTTCCCGGCGTCGACACCGTGCTGGGCCCCGAAATGCGCTCGACCGGCGAAGTGATGGGCATCGACCGCTCGTTCGAGGTCGCCTTCGCCAAGAGCCAGCTTGGGGCCGGGTCGCGGCCGCCGACCTCGGGCGTGGTGTTCGTCTCCGTTCGCGACGCCGACAAGGAGAAGATCGTCGAGCCTTTGCGCAAGCTGCAGGCGCTCGGGTTCAAGATCCTGGCGACCGCCGGGACCCAGCGCTACCTCATCGCCCATGGATTGAAGGCCGAGAAAGTCAATAAAGTCTCGGAGGGCCGCCCGCACGCCGCCGACGCGGTGCGCAACGGCGCCGTGCAGCTCATGTTCAACACCACCGAGGGGGCGACCTCGCTCGCCGATTCTAAGCCCCTGCGCCGCGCCGCCCTCTTGCAAAAGACGCCCTACTACACCACAATTTCAGGCGCGATCGCGGCGGCGGACGGGATCCGCGCAGTCGCGAGCGGCGAGCTCGAAGTCAAGGCGTTGCAGGATTACCTGGCGTGACGGCGCAGAAAGACGCCGTTGCGGCGGTATTTTTTTACGGATAGGCAATGGACAAGCTCCCCATGACCGCAGCAGGGCACGCAGCCCTGGAGGCAGAATTTCTCCGTCGTCAGCAAGTTGAGCGGCCGCGGATCGTCGCCGCGATCGCCGAGGCCCGATCGCACGGAGACCTCTCGGAGAACGCCGAATATCACGCCGCCAAAGAGGCGCAGTCGCACAACGAGGGCCGGATCGTCGAACTCGAGGACCTGTTGCAGCGCGCCGAAGTGATCGACGTGACGAAATTGAACGGCGCGACGATCAAGTTCGGCGCGACCGTCACCCTGATCGATGAAGACACCGAGAAGGAGAGCAAGTTTCAGCTCGTCGGCGAGAGCGAGGCGGATGTGAAGTCGGGCAAGGTGTCGATCACCTCCCCGACCGCCCGGGCGCTGATCGGCAAGAAGGCCGGCGACAGCGTCGAGGTGAACACGCCCGGCGGCGGCAAGAGCTATGAAATCGTCGGGGTCGCCTATATATAGCCACCCGGTCTGAGCGTCCCGCGCGTGGCGGCCCAAGGAGGATTTGATGTCCGCGTTCCCCTTGACCCGCCGCGCCGGACTTTTCGCCCTCGGGGCGCTCGCGCTCCAGGGCTGCACGCCCACGGCGCCGACGCCGACGCCGGCGATGGCGGGCCTCCGCATCCGCGCCATCAAGGTCGACGTTTCGCCGATCCGCGCCAGCATGGGCGATCCGACCGCGGCATGGGTGGAGGAGGCGCTGCCCGGCGCGCTCGCCCAGGCGCTCGGTCCCTATTTGGCGCCTGGCGACCGCAACGGAGCGACGCTCGTCGCGCGGATCGACTACCTCTATCTCGGGCCGAGCAGCGGCGGGCCCGGCTTCTTCAACCAGACGCAAGACACCATCAACGGGACGCTTCTCGTCAGAGGGCCGCGGGGCGGCGTGGTCGCCAGCGTGCCGTTGCGGGCGATCTCGTCTTATGTGCCGATGGCGGTCGATCAGGCGCTGGTCGAGCGCGCCTTGCAAGGCCGCGTGACAGCCCTCGCGCAGGCCTTCGCCGGCTGGGCGCCGAGGGAACTCGGGCTTTAGAGGCGGTTTTTATCTAGGGTAATCGCGCGCGACCCACCGCCTCGTCCTGAGGAGCCGCGCGGAGCGTGGCGTCTCGAAGGACACTTCAGGGGGCGCTGACAAGGGTGCGAACTGGACCATCCTTCGAGACGCGTCGCCTTCGGCGCCGCTCCTCTGGATGAGGCTTTTGGAGTTGGCGTTGGGAAGCGGACGAATGTCGATCAGCGCCAGGACTTGCCGGGACGCGCTCGCCGCCCTTGGCGCATTCGGGTTTTTATTGACGTGCGGCGCGCCCAGCGCGCGAGCGCAAAGCGGCCTGAGGTTCAGCGGCATCCGGGTCGATGTCGAGCCGCTGCGCGCGTTGACTGGCGATCCGACCGCGGCCTGGATGGAGCAGGGGCTCGTGCAGGCCTTGCCGCGGGCGCTCGGGCCGCATCTCGCGCCCGGCGACCGACGCGCGCCGGTTCTCGAGGTCCGGATCGACTGGATCTATCTCGGCCCAAGCAGCGGCGGGACCGGACCTGGGGGCTCCTCGCAGGATACGGTCGTCGGAAGCTTCATCGTTCGGGGACCGCGGGGCGGAATTGAATCGCAAGTCCCCTTGCGGGCGATCGCGTTCTATTACCCGATGGGGGTCGATCAGGCCCTGGTCGAACGGGCCTATCACGGGCGCGTTGTCGCTCTCGCCCAGGCCTTCGCCGGCTGGGCGCCGAGGGAGCTCGGGCTTTAAGGCGCGCGATTCGGATCGAAGCCGCTCGGTCAGTGCGGCTTGTGGCCCCTGACCGCATCCACATAAGCGCTCAGCACGCGCCTTGGCTTCGCATCCTGCTCACCGCGCTCGACGCCGCCGCCCGTCCCGCCGGCCTGAACAATCCGGCTTTCCGGCTGCATCCCCTGAAGGGCGAGTACGAGGGAAAATGGGCGGTTTCGGTCTCGGGCAATTGGCGGTTTCGGTGTCGGGCAATTGGCGGCTTGTCTTCGCTTTCGACGGCGAGGACGTGATCGACCTTGATGCAGGGTGGAGCACGGCGGAAACGTGGCTTCGCATGCAGATGAACTGGAACCTTTGGCGAGTTCGTCAGCAGGCCGGAAAACTCAGGGTGAAGAAGTTTCCGCAACTCGAGCCGACCTGACCTCACCGCTTCTCCGGCCCGGCCAGGCTGTCGGCGAACCTGCGCAGGAGGCGCGTGAATTCCGCAAGGTCGCGCCGGCTCCAGCCGGCGAGCGCGTTGCGCGCCAGCCGCTCGCGCGCCTTGTCGAGCATGTCCGAGACGGCCTGCCCCTTCTCGGTGACGACGGCCTCGGTCACCCGCGCGTCGGTCTTGCCCGTCCCTCGCGCGACGAGGCCCAATTCCTCGAGCTTCGCCACCTGCCGGCTGACCGTGGTGTGGTCGCGCCCGATCCACTCCGCGAGCCTGCCGACCGCGAGCGGTCCCCGCCGCTGGATCAGCACGAGCAGCGGAAACAGCGCCCGGTCGAGCGACACGCCCGCCTCGCGGAGCAGGATCACGTCGTTCTGCGGCCGGCTGAAAAACCCGCCCACATCGATCAGCGCCTCATGCAGCGCGCGCAGCGTGCGGCCGGATATATGTGTATTTTGCACTTTTCCTCTTGACCTCGCCTGTCAGGCTCGAATATGTGCGTTATACACATATTCGGAGGCGCGCGTCATGATGAAGGAAACAGCGGCCGACGTCCTGATCTGCGGCGCCGGCGCGGCGGGGCTTGCGCTGGCGATCGATCTTGCCCGGCGCGGCGTCGATTTCCGCCTGATCGAGAAGGCGGAAGCGCCGTTCCGCGGCTCGCGCGGCAAGGGCGTCCAGCCGCGCACGCAGGAGGTGTTCGAGGATTACGGGATCGTCGACCGCCTGTTCGCGGCGGGCGGGCCGTATCCGCCGGTCCGGATGTACGGCCCGGATGGCGGTTTCGTCGACGAGCCGATCAGCGACGATCAGGGCGCGACGCCGGCCGAGCCCTATCGGAGCGCGCTGATGGCGCCGCAATCCGTGACCGAAGGCATCATGCGCGAGCGTCTGGCCGAACTTGGGCAGGCGCCTGAATTCGGGCGCGAGCTGACCGGCCTCACTGAGGACGGCGAAGGGGTGCGCGCTGAGGTCGCTGGTGAAATTATCCGCGCGCGCTTCCTCGTCGGCGCCGATGGCGGGCCGCAGTTTCGTGCGCCATGCGCTCGGCGTCGATTTTCCGGGCGAGACGCTCGGCGTGCGCGCGATCGTCGCCGATGTCGCGCTCGAAGGCCTGAGCCGGGACGCGTGGCACCGCTTCGGCGCGGAGCGGAACCAGATCCTGCTCTGTCCGCTTCCCGGCGGCCTCTTCCAGCTGCAGGCGCCCGTGCCGCTCGAGGGCGAGGTCGATCTCACCGCCGCGGGGCTGACGGCGCTCGCCGCCGAGCGGACCGGGCGGCCGATCGTCATTCGCTCGGTCGCGTGGGCTTCCGCCTATTCGATGAACGCGCGCCTCGCCGACCGGTACCGGGTCGGGCGGGTGTTTCTCGCCGGCGACGCCGCGCATATCCATCCGCCAACGGGCGGGCAGGGCCTCAACACGAGCATCCAGGACAGCTACAACCTTGGCTGGAAGCTCGCCGCCGTGCTGAACGGCGCGCCCGAGGACCTGCTCTCGACCTATGAGGAGGAACGCCGGCCGATCGCCGCCGGCATGCTGGGGCTTTCGACGCGGCTCCTGAAGCAGGGCAAGATCCAGCGGCGGGCGCGAGACGCGGCAACTGGACCTCGGCTATCGCGGCGCATCGCTCGCCTTGCAGCCGCGCGAGCGGGACGGCCTGCAGGCCGGCGACCGGGCGCCCGACGCGCCGCTGCGCGGACAGGGCGGCCAGCCGACCCGCCTGTTCTCGCTGTTCCGCGGGCCGCACTGGACCCTGATCGGCCACGAGACGGACCGCGCGGCGATCAAGCCGCGACCCGGCCTGCACATTCATATCGTGGGCGAGCGCGGCGACCTGATCGACGACGGCGGCCATTTTCGCGACGCCTATGGCCTTGCGCCCGGCGAATGGGCGCTCATCCGGCCGGACGGCTATGTCGGCGCCATCGTCGGGGCCGACGACATGCGCGAGCTTGAGCTTTATCTGGCGAGGGCCGGCGTCGCCCCGCGCGAGGTGGCGGCGCCATCGCCGCGGCGAACGCCCGCTCCTGCTTCGATGGCGGGCGCTTAGTCCTCGGATTCGAAATTCGAGCATGAAGTAGGCGTCAGCGCTGGGCCCTCTATCGGCAGGGCGCGGGAGAGGAATAAGCAATGATAGGGATGAACGGGCGCGCCGCGGTGTCCGGCCTTGAGGCGTTTGCACTTTCCGTGGCCGGCGCTCGCGTGGAGCAGACTCAGATTTCAGGGGATCAGGGCCCATCACGGGCGCACTTGCCGCTCTCGCCTGGGCCTTCGCCGGCTGGGCGCCGAGGGTACCGGGGGATCTAATTAGCGGATTAATTCTGATGTTTGAGTCCGTGTCTTAGATTAGCCCATCTGACGTGTGAGTTCGGCTGGCATAGACGCCGCCATCGGGACTAAAGGATAGGTAGTTCTTCCCATTGCCGACCCGGCTTGGTGGCCTCAATATATCGCCCGGCTTCGACCCATCTCGCGGCTTGCGCGGAGTCGACACATCCGAAGCTGGCCCGCGAGCACTTTTGAACAGTCCGCTTCCGGGAGGCTCCAACGAGCCGCCTTGCCTTAACCACCGCGCAATGTGGGGGACGGCTTAATGCGCGAGACATTCCAGAGTTACGAGGATTTTGCGAGATCGACCGTTCCGCAAGACATCTTGTGGAAGGTGCTCGCTCGTAACGGGATGTCAAAAACCTACACACAGGTCTTTGCGTTAGACGGCGGCACCGTCGGCATTGCGAATTTTGCTGTCGGCGGCTTGGCTGGACTCTACAAACTCATGGATACGGATAAATATTTTGCGCGATCGAGAGAGGATATGATCAACAACTACTCCAGTAGCTGCAGGCCAGGAACGCACCGCGGAAATGACACCGGATGGGGATGTTACTCTCAAAAATGGTGGCGCGAGGGCATGGAACGGTTCGTTCGAAGCCCCGAGTCTCACGACGTCCAGAACCGGGCATGGCTCGCCGAGATGAGGCCAACGGTCGAACTGGCCTTAGAGCACGGCTGGACAGACAGCAGAAGCCTCGCGATCGCCACCGGAATAGCGAACTCTATGGGCGCCGGCGGTTTCAAGGACCTTGCTGCAAAACATGGCTGGCAATCGGAACAGGTTTTGTCAGCCTACGCCAGCGGCGACGCTCATCGCGAAAGGCGCCGTGACGCTATCGACGTTGCATTTCCTCGTTGAAGCGAAGGAAACGCGCCCTTACTGAGGCCGACTTCGGCGCTGGCATCGTGCAGACAAAGAAAAACGTGCGTGTGCGACCCACAAACACCGCGCGACGTTTTCCCCAGCCCAGGCCGCAGCGACTGCAAACAAGCGATTGGGTTTGAGCTTATTGTGGTCACGCCTTCGGTTCCAGCTGATCGTGTCGAATTCGATCCCGCTGGTGGATCGCGTCTGACATTTGAACCCGGCAGGGATTCCCGCTGACTTGCGACCTGCGCGTCTGCGCTGCTTGGTGAGCACGGCGCCCCGCTCACCAAGCGCGGCTGCAAACCCGTTCGCGACGCCGTTTGCCTCCTCCGCCCCCGTGCTATAGCCCGCCATCATGGTTGGCGCGGGCACGGACCGGACGAAACCGCAGCTTGGCGGCGGTCCGGCGATCATTCTGGTTCGGCCGCAGCTGGCGGTGAACATCGGCATGTGCGCCCGCGCCATGGCCAATTTCGGCCTCGACGACCTGCGCCTGGTCAATCCCAAACAGGGCTGGCCGCGCACTAACGAGTATCGCGAAGTCGCTTATGCCGCCGCGGCGGGCGCGACCGGGCTCCTGGACGCTGCGAGGGTCTTTCCGAGCGTCGAGGCCGCGGTCGGCGACCTCAATGTGCTTTACGCTACCACAGCGCGCGAGCGCGGGCAGATGAAGCCGGTCCTCACCCCCAGCGTCGCCATGGGCGCGAGCGCGGCGGGGACGGCCGACAAGCGCGGCATCCTGTTCGGGCCGGAGCGCACCGGATTGGACAATGACGAAGTCGCGCTCGCCGACGCGATCGTCACCTTCCCCTCGAGCCCCACCTACGCTTCGTTCAACCTCTCGCAGGCGGTGCTGCTTTGCGGCTACGAGTGGTTCAAGGCGGCGCACGGCGACGCGCCGCCGCCCTCGACGATTCCGCGCCCCCAGTCGCCGCCGGCGCAGCGGGAAATGCTGCTCGCCTTCTTCAACTTCCTCGAAGACAAGCTTGAAGAGAATGGCTTTTTCCGCCCCGTCACCAAGAAGCCGGGCATGCGGCGAAACCTGCGCAACATCTTCCATCGCATGGCGCTGACGCAGCAAGACGTGCGGACGTTATGGGGGGCGGTGGTGCGCCTGGTCGAAGGGCCGCGGGTCGAGGTCAAGACGCGCAAGCGCGTGCGGCAGACAAAGCCGGAGGCGTGAGCCTAACTCCAACCGGCGCCGAATTTGCCGATTGACCTGAAGACAGAAAAGCTCTCCGAACAAGTGTTTGTGCGGAGAGCTTCGAGCTTAGAACGAACTTGAGATCGAAGAGATCGCGTCCCAGTTCTCGCTTATTGCGCGGGAGCCGGAGCGGGCTTCGCCATCGGAGCCATATGGTGCATGTGATGCACGTGATGATGATGGTGGTGGTGGTGATGATGATGGTGCACGGGAGCCGCCATCGGAGCGGCAGCCGGCTCTTGCGCCATGGCGTATCCGGCGAGGCCGAGCGAGAGAACGGCCGCGGCCGCAAGGGTCTTGATCATGAAAGGATGTTCCTGTGGTTAGGCAAAACCCAAATGGGTCAAGGCAACTCATAGTGGCCGCCGCCTGAACTCAATATGAACCAACATGAAGCCGCGCAGGGTATTCAGACCATGACCGTAGGCAGCATGACCCGCCCGCTGTTTCTGCAGCCAATATGTTGGCGACGCCGATCTTCGCGCCACATCGAAGGTCAACCGCAAGGCTTCCGTGACGCCCAAGAATCCGGGCAGGGCGCCGAGAGGATTTTAGCCCCATGACGTGTCGCCAAGACACCCGTTGGGTCTCGCGAGCCTCGACCCAAGTTTCCAGGCTCCACGGACGCCGTGAGACATAGGTCCTATCTGATTGAACAAACATAGAAAAATCTAGCTGCGTGGATTGAAATCCGGCGCGGGCGTCGCCTTTGGCGACCGCGCGCGGATGCTCGTCAAGGCGAGGCTTCAAGGCGGTTGCGGTAAAGTTGAGTTTCGACGCGCTTCCAGCGCGCGCCTGTGGTAGCAGCACGGTAAGGAATGAGGCCTGCCCGGCTGCGAGAGGCTACGCAGCGGCTGATCGACATAAAAATACGCAGGAACCATCGCTTATGGCAGGTCCAGCCAGCACTGAGAAGCCACGGCGGGGCGCGGTTTCCTCGATGACGGGATTCGCCCGCGCCGCGGGCAGCGGCGGCGGATGGCGTTGGACGTTCGAGCTGAAGACGGTCAACGCCAAGGGCCTGGATATCCGCTTGCGCATGCCCGCGCCCTTCGACCAGGCGGAAGGGGAGGCGCGCAATCGGCTCGCCAAGGCGCTGGCGCGCGGAACCTGCTTCGCCAACCTGTCGGCGCGGCGTGAGGCGGCGGCGGCCGCGGCGCAAATCGACAGCGCGGCCCTCGAGTCGATCGCCGTCGCCGCCCGCGCGGCTGCGGCAAAGGCCGGGCTCGCCCCGCCGACCATGGATGGCCTGCTCGCCTTGCGCGGCGTGGTCGATGCGGTCGACGACGAGGACGACGAGGGAAGCGTGAACGCGGCCTCGGCGGGCGCGCTCGCGAGCCTCGATGAGGCGATCGCTTCACTCACCGCGGCGCGGCGGGTCGAGGGAGCTGCGCTTGCGGCGTTGCTGACCGAAAGGCTGAACGCCATCGCGGCGCTGGCCGACGCCGCCGACGCCAATCCGGCGCGCCGGCCGGAAGCGGTGCGCGATCGCCTCGCCCAGAGCATCGAGACGCTGATGGCCTCGTCGCGCGGTTTCGACGAGAACCGCCTCCACCAGGAGGCGATCCTGCTCGCCGCCAAGGCCGACATCCGCGAGGAGCTCGACCGGCTCAAGACCCATGTCGCGGCCGCCAAGGCGCTGATCGCCGAAGGGGGGCCCATCGGCCGGCGGCTCGACTTCCTGGCCCAGGAGCTGGCGCGGGAGGCGAGCACCCTCAGCGCCAAGGCCAACGACGTAAGCTTGACCGCGCAGGGGCTTGAACTCAGAGCGCAAATCGAGCAATTCCGCGAGCAGGTGCAGAACGTCGAGTGAGATTCGAAGCGATGGCGGCGAGCCGGCGAGGCATGGTCCTGATTCTGTCCTCGCCCTCGGGGGCCGGCAAGACCACGCTGACCCGGATGCTCATCGAGGACAGCGCGCTTGATCTGACGCTCTCCGTCTCGGTGACGACGCGCAAGCAACGCGCGTCCGAGGTGGACGGCGTCCATTATCACTTCTTGCCCGACCGGGCCGAATTCGAACGGATGAAGGGGGCGGGCGAACTGCTTGAATCGGCCGAAGTCCATGGCCACGCCTATGGCACGCCGCGCGCCCCGGTGGAGAAGGTGCTCGCGGAAGGCCGCGACATGCTGTTCGACATCGACTGGCAGGGCGCGAAGCAGGTGCGCGAACGGCTGGGCGACGACGTCGTCAGCATTTTTGTCCTGCCGCCCTCGATGCGCGAATTGCGGGCGCGCCTCGAGCGGCGGGCGGAGGACACGGCCTCTTCGATCGCGGCGCGGTTTGAGAACGCAAGACGCGAGATCGAGCGCTGGCGCGACTACCATTACGTGGTCGTCAATGACGACCTCAACCGCGCCTATTGCGACGTGAAGAGGATCGTCAAGGCTGAGCGGCTCCGCGCGGGGCGGGTTCAGACCGGGGTCGAGCGGTTGGTCGAGCGGCTGCTGGCCGAGCGAGCGAACTCCGTATAGAGTTGGCGAAGGCCGCCTTGAGCGCTGCGGGGCGGCATTCGCCATGCCCAGCGCATAAGCGGCGGCGAAAGCCTGTTGCCCGCGCCCCGCAAATATGCAGCTATTGGGTTGTGGGGGTGGAAGGGATCGAAAGGATGACCACCTGGGCGCCGTCCAGGCGCGCGCGAATCGAGCGCATTGACGCCGAGGCGGAAGCGTTGATCCGCGATCTCGGCGATTGCGCCTATCAGGAGGCTCGGCGAAGGGAGCACGAGGCCAGTTCCGACGCGATCGCCGAGGATTGGGGCCTTGTCGCCAAGGCGGTCGCGCGCAAGACCGGCAGCCGGGTCGGGCTCAATTTTTCGACCCAGCTGGAGATGAACACCTTCTTCGTGCTGGATCGCGAGCCGGACGCGCCGCGCAAGCCTCAACCCCTTGCGGAGCCGGCGCCGGAGCTGGAACGGCCAGCGAACGCGGGCGGCGTTCCCACGCCCCAACCCTTCCGCATTCAATTCATGGGCGCCGGAGCCGAAGCCGGACCGTCCTTATTGCGCGAGGACATGATCCGCGCCTCCGACGTCTCCGCCGCGATCATCGCCGCCGCGATCGCCGCATGGCCGCCCAACACGATCGCCCTGCGCATTCTCGATCGCGAAGGCCACGAGGTGTTCGGCCGGCAGAAGGCCACCCCCCGATAGGGCCTTACGCTAGGGCTGAATCACATAGCCCATTTGGTTGCGCGGCTACGGGATCGTCTCCATGTCAGTCCAGATTTTCCTGTCTGCGGTTTCGGACGAATTTCGCGACTACCGCGAGCAATTGCGCCACGATCTGACGCGTCCCAATGTTGACGTGAAGGTTCAGGAGGATTTCAACGACCTTGGCACGGTCACGCTTGACAAGCTCGATACGTACATACGGCTTGTGACGCGGTCGTTCACCTGGTCGGCGACATGACCGGCGCGACTGCGAACGCCGCATCTCACGGAGTGCGATCGTCGCGAAATACCCCAACCTCGCCGACAAGTTGCCGCCGCTGCGAGTGCCCATCGAAAGAACCGGCTGGATATCTCCTACACCCAGTGGGAGGCGTGGCTCGCGCTCTATCATGATAAGCCTTCTGCTCATCGCCAAAGCCTCACGGCGTCGCGCCGCGTGGCCCGCGCTTCAAGCCGACCGACGCGTCTCGCGCCACCCAACGCGCGCATCTCGAGCGACTGCAGCGAGTTTGAACGCTATCCAGGTGGCCCGTTCAACGGCCCGGATAATCTCGCAAAGCAGATTCTTTCCGAGCGTGATCCTCGATCTTTTGGCTGTTGAGGCAATCCGTTCGGGTAACCGCAGCTCCGCTCAACGCGGCCCTTCAACGCGCGAACGGACGTGCATGAGCGGAATAGGCTCTAAAGAGGTTCAAGAGGATCTTCATGCCGATTGAACGAGGTCATGGTGGCCTCTAAACGCAATGAAGCAAACCAATATAGATGCGTTCCTCGGTTATGTTGATAAGGTAGTCGGCGCAGACAGCTGGCGATTCGATTAAGGGTTCTTGCGCAAAGATATCAGTTAGTGTGCATAAGCTTCTTTCCAAGCTTAAGAAAGGAGTTCTCAATCCATTGAGCGGGTTGGCTTCGAAAACGCAGGCGATCTGCTGGCCGCTTTGCAGAACGCAAGAGAAGATGTACGACCGGCTGTCGAACCTTTCAGAGCCAGCCACAAACGCAGCTCGCGTAGAGCTGGTCAACACAGTCAACGACCTCGAGAAGCACGGCGCGGACAAGTCGTCGCCCTCGAGTTAGCAGCATAGACGCAATATCTCGGGAGTTCGCCCGCAAATAGATGGGCCGCGCTCTCGACTCCTGGTTTCGCGCCTTCCGCCTTCAAGTGCATCCTCGAACAGAAGCGTCCCCCATCGACACGTTGTCGCCGCTCCTCACTCCGCCGCGGCGGCGGCCTCGCGTTCGCGAACCTCGAAGATCTCGAACTCGTCCGTCAGTCCGCGAAGTTGCGAGGACCGCGGGGTCGTTCGGTAGCTTGCTTCGCTGAGCACGCGCGCCACCTCGGAGCTTTCGATGATCGGCTTGGTCGCCAGGATCGCGGTCGGATCGGCCAGCTCATTGACGCGCGAGGCGATGTTGACCGTCTGGCCGAAATAGTCCTGCCGGTCGTCGAGCATCACGGCGAGGCACGGGCCTGAATGCAGCCCGATGTTGAGCGCCAGGTCCTCGCCGCCGCGCGTCCGATTGATTTCGCGCATGGCTTCCCGCATCCGCATCGCCGCCTTGAGCGCCCGGTCGGGCGTCGGGAACGTCGCCATCACCGCATCGCCGATGGTCTTGACCACCGCGCCGCCCTCGGCCGAGACGGCCTCGAGAAGCGCGCCGAAATGGCTGCGCACGAGATCGAAGGCGGCCAGGTCGCCGATCCGGTCGTAGAGCGCGGTCGAGCCCCTGAGGTCGGTGAACAGGATCGTGAGGCTCGTGATCTTGAACCGCTGCTCGGGATCGAACGTCCCGCTGCGATAAAGATCGCGAAACGCCTGATTGCTGAGGAGCCGCGTCGCGGTCAAAAACGGCAGGCGCGGGCTCGTCAGCTTGTCCATCTCCTCGCTGTGGATCCAGATCCCTGGCAGCGTCCGGCGAGCCGTCTTGTTGTCGAACGAAATACGCACCGGGCCTGGCTGGATCGATTGCGTGCCGTTGTGCGAATGCAGGTCGGCGAAGACGAGCGACAGATTGCGCCGCTCCCGCGTTTCCTCGCCGTCAACGTTGAGAAAAAGCGACGAGTGGGTTACGGGATCGAAGACGATTGCAAATCCCTTCGCCAGGCTCAGCGACATCGCGGCCTTTTCGCTTGATCCGAGCTCCATCACGTCGAGCGTGACTTTTTGAATGGCGCTGTCGACGTCCTCCGGCGTGTCGTTGCTCGAGCTCCAAAAGATCTGGCGCATGTATTCGGCGAAGGTAGCGAATCCGGATCACGCGCGGCGATACGCCGGACGCCCGGGTCGACCGTGAAAATGACCTCGACCAGCTTATCCAGCGTCGGTTCGTAGTCGGCCGTGCACAGCGAGCAATAGAGTGAGCGTGAGTGAGGGTCTTCAGCGCCGCGCCCGTCTCGAGCACGCCGCCGCATCCCGGGCACAGCATGTTCCACGACATATCGAACAGTCCGAGCCGCGCCCCATGGACAAGGCCGGCGATGGTCTCTTCCTCATCGAGACCGTGAGCCTGAGCATGGGCGAGCGGATTGATGCGGTTGAGGAACCGGTCCGGGCCCGTCTCGACGGACGTCTTCAGAGCTTCGACCACCGCTCGGATCGGCGGTTTGCCCCAACAGCCCAAAAAGTGCTTGCGTGCAGCCATGACAATCCCTCACCGATTGGCCGCAGGCGGACCGAAGCGCATGCCCGTGGTCGCCGCCGGGCGCTGAGTGAAACCGCCTCATTCCGCCGCGACGGCCGCCGCCTCCCGTTCGCGAACCTCGAAGATCTCGAACTCATCGCTCAAGCCCCGAAGCTGGGAAGACCGCGGGGTCGTGCGGACCGAGTCGCTCATCATCTGGGCCACCTCGGAGCTTTCGATGATCGGCTTCGTCGCCAGGATCGCGGTCGGGTCGGCCAGCCCCTGCACGCGCGAGGCGATGTTGACCGACTGGCCGAAATAATCCTGCCGATCGTCGAGCACCACCGCCAGACACGGCCCCATGCAGGCCGATGTTGAGCGCGAGATCGTCGGCGCCGCGGGCGTGATTGATCTCGCGCATCGCCGCGCGCATGCGCATCGCCGCGCGCACGCCGCGGTCGGGCGTCGCGAACGTCGCCATCACCGCGTCGCCGATGGTCTTGACCACCGCGCCGCCCTCCGCCGACACGGCCGCGAGAAGCGCGCCGAAATGGCTGCGCACGAGATCGAAGGCGGCGAGATCGCCGACGCGGTCGTAAAGCGCCGTCGAGCCGCGCAGGTCGGTGAACAGGAACGTCAGGTTGGTGATCTTGAACCGCTGCTCGGAATCGAGCGTGCCGTTGCGATAGATCTCGCGGAACGTCTGGTTGCTGAACACGCGGCTCGCGGTGAGGAACGGCCGACGGCGCGTCGAACACGCGTGCATCTCGCGTTGAGCAACCAGACGCCGGGCAGGCCGCGCCGGTCGGAGCGGTTCTCGACCGAGATGCGCACCGGCCCGGGCTGCAGTTTGACGACGCCGCTATGCGAATGCTCGTCGCTGATCACCAACGAGAGGTTGCGCCGCTCGTGCGTCTCCTCGCCGGCCACGTCGAGAAAGATCGTCGTGTGGGTGACGGGCTCGAACACGAGCGCGTTGCCCGCGGGAACACTGAGCGACATGCTGGCCTTCTCGCCCCGCTCGAACTCGATCACGTCGAGCGTGATGCGTTCGATCGCATTTCGAAATCGTGCGGGCAGGTCGATCGCCGAGCTCCAGAACATCTGACGCGCATATTCGGCGCAGCGACAGCGAGTCGGGATCGTGCGCGGCGATGCGGCGCACGCGGGATTGACGGTGAACGTCACCTCGACCAGTTCGTCGAGCGTGGGCTCGCAGGACTCGACGCAGAGCGAGCAGAAGATATTGGCGCGGTCGAGCGACTTGAGCGCCGCGCCGGTCTCCAGCACGCCGCCGCAGCCCGGGCACAGCGCGCTCCACGACATGTCGAACAGCCCGAGCTGCGTGGCGCGCACGAACGCGCCGATCGCCGCGTCGGCGTCGAGCTTGTGCTCGTCGGCGAAGGCGAGCGCGTTGATGCGATTGAGCGCCCATCTGGGGTCTTTTTCGACCGATGTCTCCAAGGCCGTCACCACCGCCGGGTCGGCGGTTTGCCGCAAAAGCCCAAAAAGCGCTTCGTCAGCCATAGCAATTCTCCGATAATGTGTTCGCGGCCGCTCAGCACCCGCCGACGCCGGCCGATGAAAAAACGGCCGGCAAAACTCACCCTCTATATAGGGTTGATCCGACGTCCTGATAGGGCGAGGCGGGGCGTCTGACCCCTGCTGACTCGTATAAGTTCCCTGGTAGACGATATTGCGGAACGGTTCAAGAACAATGTTCTGGTCGTTAGCGACGACACGCCATACAGCCAGCCCGGTCGGCGTCACGATGACCGTCGCGCCGCCGAAGACCTGGCCAGATCACGGAACGGTCTCCGGCGTGAGCTGCGGTGCTGGCACCGCGCCGATCCCCGGGGCGACCCGTGCAGATCGATGGCCAGGCAGCAGCTACACGCTAAGACCGACGGGAACGGGCGGTACGCGTGTGGCTCGACATCCGCGACAACCCGCTCACGCTGATCGCGGCCAAGTACGGCTGGCACCGCAGACCGCGAGGGTCAAGATCGCGAAGGGAGCGACGACGACGGCTAGCTTCCCGCTCCAGACCCGACTCGTGCTAGTCACGGTCGACGGCCAGGTAAGCCGTTCAGCGACGCCCCGCTGGCCGCGTTCTCGCGCGGATCGCGGGGCCGTCGCTCACCGCCGGCCTGGTCGAGGACGCGGAACCGGCCGCCACGGCGGCCTGATCCGAAATCTTCCAACACAGGAGTGGGGAATTGGATACGTCGACGCGATGGCGTCCTCGGCGTCGGGGCATATCCGTATGAGCGGCGGCGGTGGCGGCCGCGGTCTTGGCGGTGATCGGTGTCGAGGGTCCCGCCCAGGCATCACGCCGACACGGCACGATGTCCGAGCCGGTGTGGCGACCGGTGCCGCGCCCTCGGCCCCGGTGTCGGCTTCGCCCGTCTGCGCGACGCCGAAGCCTGGGTACTTCAGATGTTTCGCGCTGCGTCGCAACGGTAGCAGCGCCTCGGCCCGCCTGGCCGCCGGCGTCCTGCCTACCGGCTATGGGCCGTCGGATCTGCAAAGCGCCTACGAACTGCCGGCGGACGGCGGTGACGGGCGCACGGTCGCCATCGTCGACGCCATGGACGACCCGAATGCGGAGGCCGACCTCGCCGCCTACCGTGCGCAGTACGGACTGCCGCCCTGCACCACCGCCAACGGTTGCTTCACCAAGGTCTCGCAACGCGGCGGCACCGACTACCCGGCGCCCGACGAGGGTTGGGCCGGCGAGATCTCGCTCGACCTGGACATGGTCTCCGCCGTCGCGCCCGACGCGAAGATCCTGCTGGTCGAGGCGGACAACGCCGACCCCGACGACCTCGGCGCGGCCGACGATGAGGCCGTGACGCTGGGTGCCAAGTACGTCTCCAACTCCTACGGTTCGCAGTACGACGAGGAAGACAGCGGCGAGGACCCGTCCGACACGGCTCTCGACGCCCACTACGACCATCCCGGTGTCGCGATCGTCGTGTCCGCCGGCGACAGCGGCTACGGCGTGTCCTACCCGGCCGCCTCGCCGTACGTGACGTCGGTGGGCGGCACCTCGCTGGTCAAGGATTCCAGCAACGCCCGCGGCTGGTCGGAGACGGCGTGGGGCGGCACCGGATCGGGCTGCTCGCTGTACGAGCCAAGCCGGCGTTCCAGCACGACACCGGCTGCGCGAACCGCACCGTCGCGGACGTCTCCGCCGTGGCCGACCCGGACACCGGCGTCGCGGTGTACCAGACCTACGGCGGCACCGGCTGGGCGGTCTACGGCGGCACCAGTGCCAGTGCGCCCATCATCACCTCGACCTACGCGGTGGCCGGCAACCCCGCCCCGGGCACCTACCCGAACTCCTACCCCTACCAGCACCCTGACGCGCTCAACGACGTGAGCAGCGGCGGCAACGGCGATTGCTCGAACTCTCCGCAGTACCTGTGCACGGCAGGGGCCGGGCTACGACGGCCCGACGGGTCTGGGCACCCCCAACGGCGCGGCGCGTTCACCAGCGGCCCGCACGGACTGATCTCCGGCACTGTTACCAGCACCACCGGCGCACCGGTGGTCGGGGCCACCGTCTCGGCCGACGGCATCAGCGCGACGAGCGGACTCGACCGGTGCGTACTCCCTCGATGTGCCGACTGGCACCTACACCGTCACCGCGTCCGGATACGGGTTCCAGAGCTCGAGCGTCACGGCGGTGACGGTCGCCGACGGCGCCACGGTCGGTGAGAACTTCTCGCTCGTCCCGGTGCCCAGGCACGTGGTGAGCGGCATCGTCACCGACGGCGGCGGTCACGGCTGGCCGCTGTACGCGAAGATCACCGCCGGCGGTGTGCCCGGCGCTCCGGTGTACACCAACCCCGTCACCGGCAAGTTCAGCCTCGACCTCCCGCAGGGACACGACTACACCCTGACCGTCGACGCCGCCTACCCCGGCTACGAGCAGGTGGACAAGACGGTCACCGTGGCGGGCTCGGACCAGACGGTTCGCGATCGCGCTCCCGGTCGACAGGGTGGCTGAGACCGCACCGGGCTACGCGGTCCACCGCATCGGGACGACGGAGACGTTCGACTCGGCTTCCGCGGCCCCGGCCGGCTGGAGCGTGGTCAACGCCGCGGGCTCCAACGGCGGCTGGAGCTTCAACGACCCCGGCAACCGCGGCAACCTGACCGGCGGCACCGGCGGCTTCGCCATCGTGGACGGCTACCTCGCCGGGTCTTCCGCCTCGCAGGACACCCAGCTGGTCAGCCCTGTCTACGACCTGAGCAAGGACGCCACCCCGTGGGTCGGCTTCGACACCGATCAGCTCACGCGTCAGCCCGGCACCGACGAAGACATGATCGACGCGACCACCGACGGCGGCGCGACCTGGACCAGCGTCTGGAAGGGCAACCTCCCGGGCGCCGGCGCACCACTTCGAGGTGCCGCTCACGCAGTTCGCCGGCAAGTCCGACGTCCAGCTGCGCTTCCGCTACGTCGCCCGCGACGACTTCTGGTGGGAGCTCGACGACGTCTTCGTCGGCAACCGCAGCTACGACGCGGTTCCCGGAGGCCTGGTGGTCGGCACCGTCGCCGACGCCAACACCGGGGCGCCCGTCGACGGCGCCAGGGTGACCAGCGACGACGCTCCGGCCGAATCGGCGCTCACAGTCGGCCACGCCGTCCGACCCGTATCTGCCGGACGGCTTCTACTGGATGTTCTCCTCGGTCACCGGCCAGCACCGGTTCTCGGCGGCCAAGCCCTACTTCGCCACCGGCACACAGCCGGTCAAGGTCGACGCCGACGGCACGGTCTGGCACAGCTTCAAGCTGAAGGCAGGCCGGCTCACCGTCGACCAGACCTCCATCGACACCACCGTCGCCGCGGGCGGCGAGAAGTCCGTGAACCTGGTCGTCCGCAACGACGGCAGCGCCCCGGCCATCTGACGCTCGGTGCGCATCCTGCGACGCTGCCGCAGCTCGTCCGCACGGCGGCGCGCCGCTCAACCGGGTCGCGGGCACCTTCTCCCCGCTGCCGATGAAGCTCTGGCGGCGCGTGCCGGCGCGGCGCGCGGACGGCAGCGCCGCCGTCGCAGCCGCTCCGGCCGCGGCCGGGACGGCCTGGCAGGCCTCGGCCGATCTGCCCACGGCGCTGTCCAGCAACATCGCCGACTTCTACGACGGCAGGCTCTACACCGGATTCGGCTGGGACGGCCACGAGGACGTCAGCTCGCTGTACTCCTACGACCCTGCCACCGGGGCCTGGTTCCAGCTGGCCTCCGCCACCGATCCGCGCGAAGCACCCGACCCACGGTTTCATCGGCGGCAAGCTCTACGTGGCCGGCGGCTGGGGCGGCCCGGCCGGCGTCGACCGCAAGCTCGAGGTCTACGACCCGCGCACCGACCAGTGGTCGACCGGAGCCGACATGCCCACGGCCTACGCAGCCTCCGGCAGTGCGGTGCTCAACGACGACCTCTACGCGGTCGGCGGCTGCTACGCGCTGTCGTGCGACGGCGTCACCGACGTCCAGGTATACGACCCGCACAGCAACAGCTGGCACCAGGCGGCTCCGTATCCCGAGCCGATCACCTGGCCCTCCTGCGGCGCCATCGCAGGCAAGCTCTACTGCGCGGGCGGCATCGCCGCGGGCAGCACCCGTCGCAGCACGCCTACGTGTACGACCCGAACACCAATGCCTGGTCATCGATCGCCGATCTGCCGAACCCCACCTGGGGCGCCGAATACAGCGCCGCCAACGGGCAACTGCTCATCTCCGGCGGAGTGATCAGCGGCAGCGAGCTGCGCCCGACGCTGACCAACCAGGGATACGCCTACAGCCCCGCCACCAACGCCTGGAGCGCGCTGCCCAACGCCGACCTCACCGTGTACCGCGGTGCCGGGGCGCTCGGGTTCTACGTGGCCGGCGGCGAGTCGAGCAACCAGGTGCTCGCCCCGTCGATCAGCAACGTGTCGGTCCTTCCCGGCTACGCCGGCGACGCCTCGCCGATCGACATCGACTGGCTCTCCGTGAGCCCCCAGATCAGTGACCATCGCACCCGGCGAAAGCGCGAAGGTGACGGTCACCGTGAACGCGGCCGCACCTGGGCGTCGCCACGTTCGCCGACTACTCCGCGGCCCTCTCGCTCAGTGCCGACACCCCGTACCCGACGCAGTCCATTCCGGTCGCCATGCACGTCGGCCCGGCCGGGCTGGGGCCGGATCGCAGGCACCGTATTCGGCTCCGACGCCCAAGGGAACAGCGGTCCGCTGGCCGGGGCGACAGTGCAGATCCGGTCCGGGGCCGACAGCTACACCCTGACGACCACCGCAGGAGGGTACCTACAGCCTCTGGCTTCCCGTCAGCGGTCGGCCGGTCACCGCCAGCGTCACCAACAGCGGCTACCGGTCCACCACCACGGCCGTGATCGTCAGGAAGGATAACGACGACCACGCGCGACTTCACGCTCCAACCGACTCCGTGGGCCCGGCACCCGCACCGGGTGAAATAAACTGATAGAAGGCGGCCCGGCTCCGATCGGAGCCGGGCCGCCCGGCATGAAGCGCGAGTCGCTGACCAGTTCCTCGAAGTAGCGCCTGCGGCCCGTGGCTTCAGGGGGATGCGAGGCCGGACGCGCAAGCTTGGATGG
>CAWFZA010000036.1:0-75726 GCA_963820095.1 uncultured Alphaproteobacteria bacterium | reverse complement strand
ATGCCGGTTACCTCGTGGTCGAGAACGACGTTCTGCTCACGCCCTATGGTTGAGCCCGGCCACTTCGGGGATTACCTTTTCCTCTCACGGGGAATGCTTGTGGCCCGGCTTCCCTTCGCCTGACTCGTTGGTACCGAGGCGAAGCGACCAGAACAGGCCCGAGCGACCGACTGGGATCACCCGGTCGATCAGGTTCCGTTTTAGCAGCTTGCCGTTCGATCCGATGAACCACGCCCTGTATGGGGTGAATACCGTTCTCCCAGCGAAAGCGATTCGAGCGCCAACGGCGATGCTGTTCTGCGACTCCAGCCGGCTGCGTTTCCATGATCTCCTCGATCGCGCGCAACCAGCATCCGAACAGGATCACGCCCGGCTGCATCCAGCGCTCCCAAAAGGCCTCGCGAGCAAGTTGTCCCATCTCCGCGGCGTCAGCCCGGCGGCGGCCAAGGTCCCCGGAAGCTCATCCACCCTATTTTCGGCGACTCGTACCGAGAAGTCCGCCCACGGAGCTCCCGCCGGCTCGGCCCAGTCGTCGGAGAGGATGACCGGCACCCGGCCAAGTTGCATCGCCTCGTAGACACGGTGAGTGCCCGTGCGAGACCGCGTGGGCAGAGCACGAACGCGCTATCTCGCATCTCGGGTCAGATAGGTGCGGCGGTCCACATTCACCGCCGCATCGCCGTAGTCCCACCAGCGGTGTGTCTGGACGATGCTTGCCGGCAGATTGCTGACATCGAGTTTGAACTTCACGCACAGCCGCTGATACGGCCCCTCGGAACGAAAAAATCAAGCTCGGCTTTGCCTCCTTTTGCAGGAGGACACGTGCTGTCTCTGTGTCGATTGCGGTCCAGAGATCGACTGGTCTCATCCGTCTCCAGTCCAGACGGAGAGCCGACGGGAAGGCATAGATGCCTGGCATGAACGCAACAGGTCGGTCGCTGACTCGTGAACGAAGCACTTCTCGGGGATAGGCCCCGATCGTCTCGTCGGCGAGCAGTGTCTTCGTCCAGCGTCGGGGTTTGTTGTAGCCGGGCTCGAAGAAACGATCATGTCTGCGCGCGATGCGGCATCGGCACGCCGGTAGCGCGGAGCAAGGTCTTCGAGAGCCTGACGAAATTGGCCAAGAGGAACCGCGTCCGGATCGTGACTCGTCGAGAAACACGCGCACAGGCGCTGCGGACTCTATTTGGCGGAATGCGTGGATCCGTGCACTGTCGAAACGAGGGGTTTGTCCTCGGCGTGCCCGTTCAATTATCGTTCAGGAATCGAGGCCCTCGGTTCCGGGCTTCCGTAGTGGGTGCATCCGCAAGTGTGTGAGTCTTTCGAGGAGTGCGTCAACAGATCCTGTAGGGACGATCCAGCCCGCCCCGTCCATCCCGGACATGCTCCTTCATTCCGGTGTCTTCGGTCACGATGCACGGATTCCGCACGCGAGTCCTCCATCGCGGCGTACCCGAAGCTGTCGCTGAGCTGGGGACTGGACGAGGACGTCGGCCTCGCGGGCTCCCCGGACAGCGGATCACCGAAACCGACCCGGATCCGCGGGTCAGCCGCAAGACGGCCTGCACGTATCGACGCATCCCGCGGGTTGCCCGAGCCGCCGACGAGCACGAGTCGGCGTCCCTGGGAGCAGTCGGAAGGTCTTCGATGAGCACCGGAACGCCCTCGCCACCGTCAGAGCGCCGACGTAGAGAACACGAAGGTCTCGTCATCGCGCGGCTCGCGGAGCCGGGCGGTAGCGATCGGGGAGCGAGAGCTGAACGCGCTCGAGGTGCTGCGTGGGACGCCGGTCCTCCAGGAACGAGTCGCGGACGTACTCGAGGCGACGTGGATCACGTCGGCCTGCTGGTATCGTAGACAGCCTTCCGTCTCCCGCCGAGTTCAGCGAGGGTCGTTCGAGCGGAACGCGCGAAACGCGGCGCTGTACGCGTGCCCGAGCCGGTTGGCGTGGCCTGTTCGGCCAGACGAGCTCGAGCGTGTCGGCGTGGACGGCTTCGAGCGTCCGCGGGTGGCCCGAGAGGCCGACGTGCGCTGGTGGTGCGCCGGACGCGTCGTGACGATCTACCGATCGAACAGCTCTCCGCTGACGTGTGGCCGCGAGCCCGGGCGAACCGAATCGGTGTGTAGGCAAGCGCCGGCCCGACGCCCCGGGATCGACCCGGCTGCGCGGCCGCGTCGCCGGCCTGCGGGACGGGCAAAGCACGCGTCGAGGTCGCCGCGCCCAGCTCTCCTCGACCAGCTGCGCAAATGTCGTCCGATACGGCCGCTTGCGTAGCCAGCACTGCACGAGAGGGTCGTCACCCCGAGCCCGGCTTCGAGGTCCGGCTCATCCGAGGCATCCGCTCCGACCTCAGGCGTCGATCGCGCGTGACCGGCCGGGTCGATCGCATAGAGCGCATGCGAGACGGGCCAGTCTTGGTCGCGTCGCCGAGACGGCGACGACGCGACTGTGGGCCGACTCCGCGACCCGCCGGGAGAGCTCGAGGCTCTCCAGGAGGCGGTCACACCGGACAACCCACACCACCGGATCGCGTGGAGAGGCGAGAAAGCCGCGCCGACGCCGTCCTCATGATCTCTTCGGCCCCCCGACGTCCGTCGCGACCACCGGCACGCCGGCGGCCACGCCCTCCACGACGACCCTCCGAAGGGCTCCTCCCAGGAGGGACGAGCAGCACGTCGAGCGACCCGAGCGCCGCGTTGAGATCGTCGCTCCGGCCCGTGAGCTCGACCCCGTCGCGACCCCGAGCTCGACTGCCAGGAGTGTAAGCCGGCGATGGAACGCCTGGTCGTCCATCGTGACCGAGCCGCCGCTGAAGACGACCGACCCGACGATCCGCAACATCGCGTCGGGAAGCTGGTTCCGAACCGACGCAAGGACGCCATCTGGATCGTCGCCCCTTCCACGGCGTGATCTGGCCGAGTACGCCGAGGACCGGCGGCGTCCTGGCTCCGGGCGACAGCAGCGGAAGGTCGAGAGGCCGGCGCAACGTCTCGACCGGCGGCACCACCACCGCACGCGCCGGTCGCGCGGCCGAACCGGTGGCGCGTAAACCTCGAGTCGAAGACGATCAGATCGGCCGTGAGTCGAAGGTCGAGCGCACGGCTGCGGCCTTCGCGCCGGGAGGGAGCACGTCTCGGACGTCGACGACCCGTCGCGGGCGGCGTCAGGACGACGCAGCACGCGAGCCAGCAGACCCGCCGGGAGACGCGGCATGCACTACGTCGGCACGTTCACGAGCGAGCAGCCGGAGTACGCGGCCGGCCTGCCCGGACGATCGCGACCGCCGCCGAGAGGAGGTTCGACGAGAAGCCGAGCCCGGGCAGGCCGAGCTCGGCGACGGCGATGCCGAGCGCCCGCGCCCGCTCCATCAGACGACCGGGCGGGCACGCTGAAAACTACTCGGCATCGACACGAGCCAGCGTGTATCAGCGCAGCGAGACCGCTCGGCTCCGCTCATCTGCGAGGTGGTGATCTCGACGCAAAGCAACCTCCATCTCGTGGGCGACCTCGGCGAGCACTGCCTCGACGCCGGCTGCCGCCGGCGCCCACGAAGCGACCGGGGCATGGTCCGAGCCGGCGCGGCCCATCGGTCTGCCCGTTCGCGGCTCGGCTGCCTCATGAGCTCGCCGGGAGCGATCTCGCGGGATCCTGGGTCGACGAGTAGCCCAAGCGTCCGCCGTCGACTACCGCGTCGTCCAGCGCGCGGCCGACGACGGCCCGTGACCACCGGTGGCCCGAGCGCCCCTGCCTCGACGAAAGCGATCCGAAACCCTTCCCCGGCCCCGCCCGTCTCGACCCGGCTCGGCATGGCGAAGACGGACGCCTCGCCGAGAATCGTGTCCCGCCGGTCGTCGGCGAGCGCACCGTGGAACGTCGTCGCCGATCGACGCCTAGCTCGCGCGCCAGAGCTCGAGCTCGGGGCGGAGCGGGCCTTCGCCCACGATCCTGCAGGTTGGCCTCGGGCACGCGTTCCCGCACGCAGAGCCAGCGCTCGCAACAGCATGTCGTGCCCTTGGACCGCTCTGCGAGGCGCGCGACCACGACGATCGAATTGCGGGCGAACGGCCGCTCGGGCGGTGTCGGACCGCAATCCACTCCGGGATGGACGACGTGGATGCGGTTGTGGGGACCGCCGTGGCGCTCTGCCAGCTCCCGGCCGTAGCGGCTGACGGCCACGATCGCGTCGGCCGACCGAGGACGTCGCGAGCGAGACCCTCGCGTCTGGGAGCTCCTGCGCGTGGCATGAGCTGGACGACCGGGCGCGAGCGCGCGCCCAGCGCCACCGGCCGCCGGCCGGTGACGATGTGCGCGCTCAAAATCACGCTCGGCCGCTGTCGCAGGCCCTCGAGAAGCCCGAGCGCATTCAGTGTCCCGACCGCGAACCGGTGGCCGCGCGACGCGGTACTCGGACGACCTCGAACGGCTGCTGCCGGGTCGATGCGTCCGCCATCCGCCGTGCGATCGTCACGACACGCGGCCGGAAGCCGGCGAAGCCGCGTGGCGAATTGCGAGACCAGGGTCTGGATGTCCTCGATCCGGGCGGGAAATCGGGGTGAGCACGAGAACTTCTGGCCCGGCGGGAGGCCGCGCTCAATCCGGCTCGCCGCCGGCGACGGTCAGCACCCGTTTGCGCTCGGTGGCGATCAGGAACCCATCGAGAACCAGACAATCGAGGCGACCGCGAGTAGCTGCCGTTCAGCCACTGGCCGAAGATCGCTACGAGCATGCCGAGGATCGAGAGCGAGACCGCGTCGCGCTCTTCGACTGCGTTCCTCAACGCAGCGATCAGCACGAGGACGAGGATCGCCAGGTAGGCGAGACCGCCGAAGGTTCCGGTGGCGACGAACTCGTTCGAGAGGTCGACTTCGTTGTTGCCGCCTGCGGGTGCCGCCGAGCCGCTTCCGGCGAGCGTCGTCGATGCGATCCCATAGCCGATTGGGTCGAGGGCGCCTCGCTTGAGGCCGTTCTCGAGCAGGCCGAGGTGAGCATGCAGCGTCGACTGTCTCTGGTTCAGGGGCGGATGGCCGCCGACCTGGTGGGAGACGAGCGATATTGACGCGGAGGACGCGCTCTGCAGCGCGCCTCGAGCAAGGACGAGCGCCAGCACGACCGTGCGCAGCACGATCAGGGTGACGGTGGCGCGTTGCATGCTCCTGTTCGCGCCGCAGCACGACGACCGCGACCGCAGTGGTCACGACGATCGCGCGGCCGGACTCGAAGAACAGCGCAACGGCAAGCAGCGGCACTGCGGGCAGGAGGTACGGTCGGCGGTCGAGCGCGAACGTGACTGCGGTCACGATCGCGATGCCGAGGAACGAGGCGATCGGCCGAGCTCGAGAACGTGCCGAAGGCGCGGGTGACCGTCCGACAGAAGGGCGGCGTAACCGGACCTGGTTGACCTCATCATCCGACGTTGGCATGCCGTCCCAGGTCTGTACGAGGCCGTAGACGGCGATGAGCGAAGCGTCCGCGAAGACGAGCGTCATGAAGAGAATCCGCATCGAGCGCCGGGTCTTCTCCTGCTGACCTCGTTGAGAAGTTTCCGGCATTTTACTGGAACACGGTCTCGGGACATCTCGAGGAGGGAATGAAATATCTGAGCCTGACGGCATCAGGCCGCCAGTGGATCGCCAACCTGCATAATCATATTTTTAACGCCGAGCACTTCAACTGGCAGATGGGCCCGCAGATCTGAGCGCCCGCGAGCGGCTCGCGAAGACCACAAGCTGGGTTGTTCGCGACGCCCGAGTCTCGATCCGCTCCCTTTCAGGTCAGAGTTGCATCACTTTGTCGCGGTCGTCTATCCCGCCCCTGTCACGCGCAGGATTGCGCTGACTATGTCGTCAGTGAGACTGGCGACGAACCGCCACAGGAAATTGAGGTCAAGCCCGGTTTGCGCGCCAAGGATCGGCAGGATCAAGAGCGCCGCGAGGAGGATGATCATGCCGTAGGGCTCAAGTGCGGCGAGAGAGCTCGACGGCCCGTCCGGTAGAAGGCCGACGAGAATACGCCCGCCGTCGAGCGGTGGAATGGGCAGGAGGTTGAACACCGCGAGCAGCACATTGATGACGAGGGCGTTGTTGAGATTCTTGCCCAACCAGTCCGCAGCCCCAGGCGGCGCCAGCGGGACGAGATGAAACAGAACCGCGCTTGAAACGGCGAGCGCCAGATTCATTCCTGGCCCCGCGGCGGCGACAAAAACCGAATTGAGTTTTGGGCGGCGCAGGGCGCGGAAGTTCACGGGTACGGGCTTCGCGTAGCCGAATAGAAACGGCGAGTGCGTGATCATCAACAAAGCTGGCAGGAGAATCGTGCCGAACGGGTCGATGTGCTTCACTGGATTGAAGCTCACCCGGCCCTGACGCCAGGCCGTTTGGTCTCCGAACAGGTAGGCGACAAAGCCATGCGCCGCCTCGTGAAAGGTGATCGCAATGACGAGTGGAACGATCCAGGTCGAGACCTCATAGAGGGTCAGAGCGAAGTGTGAAGGCATGACCTAGCCAGAAGCGTTATTGCAGCGCCAGAGCTCCTTCGCCCGCACGCGTCGCGAGAAGGGCCCGCAAGCTTAGCGAGCCATTCGGGCTGCGCGTACGATCCGACCCTCATCCTCGGCAAAAGCATCCGGTTCCTCCCTCAGGCCATCGGTCGGAGCGGCCAAACCGCGCCTATCCTTCGCCGGCTCGCCCTGCCAGACAAGGCGTGCGCGCGCCCGCGCGCGCCTCACGCCCCTCCGGTGCAGCGCGGCGATTTTATCGCTCCCATGAAGGTCCACGATCGCGGGCTGACTCGAGCGTAGCCGCAAGCGCGCGTCGGAGCGCATGCATCTGATCCAAGAGATGCAGGATCACCCCGAGTCCCTCGTTGTTCACGCCCATATTATCTTTGAGGTCGTGGATCAGGTTGGCCCGCGCCAGATCCATGTCGGTGAAGGCGAGCTCGTCGACAGTGCGAGCGGGGATCAGCCACTCCTCTTCGACCCAGACCGCGAGCGTTCGCCGATCCAGCCGGGCGCGCTCTAAAAATTCCCGCTCGGTGATCATGGCTCACATCTCCTTGCGCGGATCGTAGTTCCGAGACGGCTTCCAGTCGGTCAGGAAGGCCTCGAGCTCGGGCTCGGGCTCGGTCGGCATCATCACCTTGAGCTTGACCAGTTCGTCCCCCGCGCGGCCGCGCGGCCTCTTCACGCCCTTGCCCCGAAGACGCAGCACGTCGCCGGTGTTTGATCGCTTCGGGATTTTGAGCATGACGCTTCCCGTGGTGGTCGGCGTTCTGATTTCTGCCCCCGACGCTGCCTCCTTCACGGTGATCGGCAAATCGAGCAGAATGTCGTCGCCTTCGCGGGTGAAATAACGGTGCGGCCGCACCACGATCTGCACCAGCGCGTCGCCGGGCGGCCCCTCGCCCCGGCTCGGCGCGCCCTTGCCGCGCAGTCGCAGAATCTGCCCATCCTCCACTCCGGGCGGAATGGTCACATTCAACGTTCCTCCCTGCGGAAGGGAGATGGTCTTGCTCGCGCCGTTCACGGCGTCCACGAAATCGATCGGCAGTTCGTAGTGCAGATCAGCGCCCGGCCGACGCCGCGCCTGCTCGGCGCTGCGGCGCAGAAGCTCCGCGAACAGATCGTCGCCCTGTGCGAAGTCCTCGTAAGCCGAATGGCTCTCGTAGGGGTGCCCGCCCTCGGCGGCATAATCGCGATAATACCGGGCGTTGGGAGGCGGCCTCTCCGCCCCCGAGGCATCGATCTCGCCGGCATCGAAACGCCGCCGCTTCTCCGGGTCGGAAAGCAGATCGTTGGCGGCGGCGACCTCCTTGAACCGCTCCTCCGCTTGGCTGTCGCCCGGATTGAGGTCCGGGTGCAGCTTCTTGGCCAGCTTCCGGTAGGCGCTGCGGATCTCGTCGGCCGAAGCGGTTTTGGCGACGCCGAGGGTTTCGTAAGGGTCTTTCATAGACGCATCCGTGGCGAGCGAGAGCAGTCAGCCTAGCAGAGATAGAGGCAGAGCGGCGCCTCGATGGGCGCGTCGGGCGCGATCGTTGCTGCTTTTCAGCGTGGTCCGTTCCTGCAGGCGGCAAGACGCCAGAGGTCGCCGAGAACGCCCGCGTAGCCCCATTTGAGGCTCAAAACTCCCTGGAAGTTGCTCAAATAGCCTGAGCTTCGCGCAATCGTGCTCAAAAGGCGCCGCCTTACGATTGACTTGTGACCAAGCGGAGCAAACTCCGGCCGAAAATAATAGAGTCCAGGGGTATCTACCCCGGCCAGGTGCTGCGCATCCCCGCGCTTGCGTGAACGAAAACGGCCTGCGTCTCGGCTATCCAAAGACACGGGCCAAATAACACTGCTTGAGCGGGACAATCCCCCGCGGTGTCGGACGTGGCAATCGCTCGCAGGTAGTTGCCGTCTGGGCGGCCACCGCTGCACCCACCAGTCATGCTGCGTCCGATCCCGTGACGGACGTCACACTCTCTCGGGCCCACGAACGCGTAAGATTCCGGCTGCGCTGGTGGTCAATTCAATCGCGGTTGCACGCGCGGAACGAAAAGAAACGCGCTACCCCTTCGCGTCCAGCCCGTAAAGCGTGTGCAGCGTACGCACGGCGAGCTCGGTGTAGGCGTCGTCGATCAGCATCGAGAACTTGATTTCCGACGTGGTGATCGCACGAATGTTGATTCCCTTTTCGGCCAGAGCCTTGAAAGCGCGTGCGGCGACGCCGGAATGCGAGCGCATGCCGACCCCGATCGCCGAGATCTTCACCACGTCCTGGGCGCCGTGCAGCTTGGCGTAGCCGATCTTCGCCTGGCGCTGCTTGAGCAACTTGACGGCGCGCTCATACTCGGCCGAGGGCACGGTGAAAGTAATATCGGTCGTCGTCGCGTCGCCCGAAACGACCTGAATGATCATGTCGACATTGATATTGGCGTCGGCCAGCGGCACAAAGATCGCGGCGGCCACTCCCGGCTTATCAGCAACCTGGCGCAGGGTGATTTGCGCTTCATCGCGTGAGAAGGCGATGCCGGTGACGACCTCCTGCTCCATGATTTCCTCCTCATCGCAAATCAGTGTGCCAAGCTTCGGATGCGCCGGGTCGTCGAAGGACGAACGCACATAGAGCCTGACCTTATTCACCATCGCCAATTCGACCGAGCGCACTTGCAGCACCTTGGCGCCGAGCGACGCCATTTCCAGCATTTCCTCAAACGACACTTTGGCGAGATGGCGAGCCTTCGGGACAACGCGCGGGTCGGACGTATAGACGCCGTCGACGTCGGTATAGATATCGCAACGGTCGGCCGAGATCGCCGCCGCAAGCGCAACCGCGGACGTGTCCGAGCCGCCGCGCCCGAGCGTCGTCACCCGATTGGTGGCCTTGTGGACGCCCTGGAACCCGGCGACGACGGCGATCTCGCCGCGCCGCGAACCCTTCGCCAAGCCGCGTTCCGTCAATGCCGCTGATGCGGGCCGAGCCATGCGTGTCGTCGGTGACGAGCGGAATTTGCCACCCAGCCCACGAGCGCGCCTTGAGCCCCATGTCCTTGAGCACCAGCGCCAGCAGTCCAGCCGTCACCTGTTCGCCGGAAGCAACGACGGCATCATATTCGGGGTTGTCGAAGTGGGAGCCCGCTTCCTTGCACCAGGCGACAAGCTCGTTGGTCTTGCCCGCCATCGCCGAGACGACGACTGCGACCTCGAAGCCGGCGTCGATCTCCCGTTTCACATGCGCGGCGACGTTGCGGATGCGTTGAAGGTCGGCGACCGACGTGCCGCCGAATTTCATCACCAGACGCGGCATGGATCCTTGAAACCTTGGGGAGAACGCGCAGGCTCGCGCGATGCGTGGGGGCGGCCTATAAAGGCGCCCGCCGGGTGGGTCAACGCCGGGCCGCCCAGGCGAAGGGCCACGGGAAAGGGTCGCGATGTCAGTCAGGCCGTCGCCGAGCATCATGTCCGAGGAGGTCGCGCGGTTCGAGGCGCTGGGCGATACATGGTGGGATCCGGACGGCCCGATGGCGCCGCTCCATCGCGTGAACCCGATCCGGATCGGCTGGGCGCGCGACCTGATCGCGCGGCATTTCAAGCTTGAGACGCGGACCGGCGCGCCGCTCTCCGGCGTCGACCTCCTCGATGTCGGCTGCGGGGCCGGACTGTTCGCCGAGCCACTGGCGCGGCTGGGCGCCGATGTCGTCGGCGTCGATCCGGCCCCCGCCGCGATTCGAAGCCGCTCGCCATCATGCCGAGGAGACGGGCGCCAGGCTCGCCTATCGCATGGGCGCGGTCGAGGAGCTGGCCGAGGAGGCGCGGCTTTTCGATGTCGTCAGCGCGATGGAGGTGATCGAGCACGCCGCCGATCCGAAACGCTTCGTCGCCACGGCCGCCTCGCTGGTCAAGCCCGGCGGCCTTTTGCTCGTCTCGACTCTCAATCGCACATTGAGGAGCTTCGCGCTTGCGATCGTCGGCGCCGAATATGTCTTACGCTGGCTCGAGCCGGGCACGCACCGCTGGGAGCAGTTCGTGACGCCGCTCGAACTCACCGGCTTCGCCCGCGCCGCGGGCTTAAGGCGGGTCAGCCTTCGCGGCATGGTCTACGATCCGTTCCGGCGCGACTGGCGCCTGTCGTCCGATACGGGCGTGAACTACCTCTTCGCCGCGACGAAGCCGGAGGTTTAGCGTCAAAGTCCGATCGCCTTTCACGAGCCGCTTTGGAGAGTGGCGACGTCCCTTCTCGGAAGGTCCGGGGACACACGGCGGCCAGCGAGGACGCGCAAACCGCCAGTTTCCCGGCGAAGCGCAAAAGAAGTCGGCACAACTGCCGGCATCCACTCGAACTCGTGGAGCGGTCGAGTTTCCTGGGAATGCTCGAAGGGCTTTGCGACGTGGCCCGCTTCAGGTCCCACAGCGTGGGCCGCTGCCCACTTTCTCTGCCCACTCGGATTGTGGTTGACACAATATAGGGTCTATCGCTTGACTGCGTTTGGGGGACGGAAAACGCGGGATTGGGCGATGAACCTCGAAGCTCGTCAGCCTCATCCAGCGAGTGCGACGAACGCGCAGATCCTCAATGAGATCCGAGATTTTTGCCGCGAAACGCGCACGGCGGAATCGACCTTCGGGCGGCGCGTCGTCAACGACGGAAAACTCGTCTCACGGCTTCGCGACGGCGCGAGGATCACCACCGAAACGCTCGACAAAGTCAGATCCTACCTTTCGGTGGGCCGGTCGACCCCGTCGGCGCGACAGGTCCCGGGTGCGGCCGCCGCTCCTAACGGCGCAGCGAGCGTTGGGCCGCAACCGGATGTGGCGCCCGCCGGGTTCCGGTTCTTCGACAACAGACAGAAGTATCTCCTGTTCGTCTCGACTTGCGGCGAGAAGACGGAGATCGCCAACCGCGTCTCCCTTGAACTCGCCAACATCCACCCAGCTCCGCCGGCCATCCGAATGTTCGACGCTGGCGTCGGCGATGGCACGGTCCTGTCGCGAGTCATGCGCGCGATGCACGCCCGCTTTCCCACAATGCCCCTCTACGTCGTCGGCAAGGAGATCAGTTATGAGGACGTGCGCCTGACGCTCGAGAAAATGGCGGATCGCCTGTTCGAACATCCGGCGACAGTGCTCGTCCTGACCAATCTCTATTACGCAGAGGCGCCGTGGCTGACGCCGCGCTCCGCCTCAGCAGCGCAAAGCCTGATCTGGAAGGACGTCGCGCTGTCCGGCAACACGGCGCACGGCTTCGCCGAGCAGATCTCTAATCTTGAGGGGTTCCTGGCTGAAAACTGGCGCGCAGGAATTAAGACCTCAGGCAATCCCGTGTATCTGCGGCCGATCATTCTGACGCTCAGACGCGAGGATCATACCTTCCTCCTCGATCCGATTTTGCCGCGCCCGGGACGAGTCACAGCAGACTACGATTTGGTTATAGCCTCCCAACCGTATCGCGCCAGGGCGAGCCTCGAATTCAAAGCTTCCAAGGTTGTTGCGCCTCTTGTCCAATCGCTGCGGCCGGGTGGCCGGCTGGTCGGCGTCCATTCGCACGGAGACGACCCGGGCCTCGAGATCATCAATGATGTATGGCCCGGAGAGAACCCTTTCACGTCCGATCGACACGCCATCCTGCGACAGGTGAAACACGAACTCGGCGCGGCAGCTCGCCACTTCAATTTCAACGCGTCTTCCGACGCCCGGTCGATTTTCAAATATCGCATGCACACGCTGCCCGACGAAGTCAGCGGCCCGATCGGCACGTCGACGCTATTCGCAGCCTGGAACGCCGCCATTTATGTCGCGCAGGTCGAGGACCAGCGGCTTGCCGCCGTGGTGCGCGACGGGCGCTATCTCGAAGCCACCGACCGGGCGCTGAAGAAGCACGGCGGATTGTGGTTCAACGATGAAACCTTCGTGATTTCACGCCGACGCTACTAACCCGCCGCAGCGCCTGGAGGCCTGCATGACCGAAACGAAATATGCTTTGCTTGGCGACGTTGCAGCAATGTTATCGAGAGCTTCGGTCGAGGTCTCGTCGCGCGGCCATCAGTTGGCGGAACTGCGCGATCACTTCAGCCCGGGCATCGACGTGACGATAACGTTCCTGCCGGGCGATGACTATCGCCATAACGTTGAAACGGCGGCCGCGTTGCGACGAATGGGATTCAATCCGGTCCTGCATGTCGCGGCGCGGGAGATGCGGTCTCGTGACGCTCTCGATGACTTTCTGGCGCGGGCGCGCGGCGAGGCCGAGGCGAACCGTATTCTGATCGTTGCGGGCGATTCGCTGCGCGCCCTGGGCCCATTCAAATCCAGCGCGGACATCTGCGCGAGCGGCGCGGTCGAGACGCAAGGCATCCGCGCCGTTAGTTTCGCTGGACATCCGGAGGGCCATCCGCAGCTTGGCGCCGAGGAGGCGATGACTGCGCTCAAGGCGAAGCGGGACTGGGGGCGAAGCTCGGGGGTTCACGTCGATCTCATTTCTCAATTCTGCTTCGAAAGCGCTCCGATTCTTGCGTGGCTGAAAGAGCTCGAGGCGCATGATCTGGACATTCCGGTGCATATCGGTCTGGCCGGTCCGGCTTCGCCCGCGACCCTGGCAAAGTTTGCTTTGCGCTGCGGTGTCGGAAACTCGCTGCGGTCGGTGCGCGACCACATCGGTCGCTTCGGCCGTCTGTTGATGGAGGACGGCCCCGACGACGTGCTGCGCGGCCTGTGGACGGGATTCTCGATCGCGACAACGCCAATCGCCGGCCTTCATTTCTTTCCGTTTGGCGGCCTCAGCAAGACCAGCCGGTGGCTGGATGAGTTCGACAGCCGGGAATGGTCTCGGCCAATCGGGCACACCGTGTCATCGGCTTGAGTGGCGACAAATGACGACGGGCGGACTTTGTGAGCGGAGCCAAGCGATAGGCTGTCGTCACTATCCGTCCTAGCCCATCGGGCCTATAGGTTGGCGGCTGCCGGCGAGACCTTCCGGAAGCCGCCGAAAGACTATCCATCCCCAATCGAGGGCTGGAGAACATAGGGAGTAAACGCAAATGCCAATCCCCACTGAGCCAGTTGGATCGCTGCCCCGACCGATGAAGCTGCAGCAGGCGTTCGCCGACTATGACGCCGGCAAGATCAAGCACGCGGAACTGGAGAGGGAACAGGACGCCGCCTGTCTCGACTCGATCAAGCGCTCGGAGGCGACCGGCGAGCCCATTGTCTCTGACGGCGAACAGCGCATGTCGAGCTTTGCGACCTATCCGCTCACCGACACGCTTGCCGGGACCGGGCTGGCCGACAATCTCGCGGCGGACGGACAGTATTTCGCCATCTTCACCGACGGACATCACCGGCAATTGCCGCGTCTGACCGGCGGCCCGTTCAAATACAAGACCTTCGCGTCTCAGTATGTCGAAAAGGCGATGAAGATGGCGACGAAGCCGCTGAAGCAGGCGGTGATCGCCCCCTCGATGCTGGCCCTGCTCTATCCGCTCGACGGCGAGGTCAAGGGCTATACGCGCGAGCAGTTCCTCTCCGATCTCGTTGACCAGTGCGAGAAGGATATCCGCGGCGCCTTCAAGGCCGGCGCCAAGCGGGTCTCGATCGACTTCACCGAAGGGCGCCTTGCGTGCCGGAACGACCCGAATAACCCATGGACCGGCCGCAAGATGCTTGGACAGTTCATCGACCTCAACAACCGGGTGCTCAATCGGTTCAGCGCCGAGGAGCGCAAGAACATCGGCATCCACACCTGCCCGGGCGGCGACTGCGACGCGACGCACAGCGCCGACGTCGACTATGCGGAGCTATTGCCCAGCATGTTCAAGATGAACGCCGGCTATTTCCTGATGCAATTGTCGAGCGAAAAGGACAAGGAACACGTCTACAAGCTGTGCGGGCAACACAGCCGCGCCGACGCCAATGGCGTGGGGCAGGTCTGCTTCATTGGCGTGATCAACCCGCAAAATCCACGCGTCGAGTCGCCAGAGGAGGTGCGCGACGCGTTGATGGAGGCCTCGAAGCACATCCCGAAAGAACGCCTGGGCTCCACCGATGATTGCGGCTTCTCGCCGTTCAGCATCGACGTCAAGCCGAAGCATGGCTCTCCCGACGTCGCGCGCGACATCGCGTTCCAGAAGATCACGTCGCGGGTCAAAGGGACGGCGATGGCGTCCGAGAAGCTCGGCCTGGCTTAAGAGCTGGCTCGGGGGCCCGAGAGGGGCGGCGGCGTCCCCGCTGCTGCCCTTCCAGGGCTTCTTCTGTAGCTTTAACATTGATGGCCCCAGAGTTGTCAGAGCCGCCGGCCAAGACAATCCAAATGAAGCGTCAACGCCGCTTGCGAGAGAGGCCGCTAGCCGGAGTCCGGGCGCAGGGCCCAAGCGCCTGAGCCCTCACTTCCCCGGACATTCCTTCTGCAGCCGGTCCATGGCCTGGCTGAAACCGGTCAGCGAATAGGTGTCGACCGATTGGTGGCCTCGGAGCGAAGAGGCCTTGACCACGAGCTTCGCCCCTTTGCGCATTTCGGTGATCAGCGCGCTCTCTTTCGCCGCGTTCTTGACCCAGAGGTTTGCGCCCTTGGGAAGCATCTCGAATGACGCCTGGTCGACCAGGGCGACCGGCGCCGGGGCGACTGACGTCCTCGATTTGGCGTCGGACTTCGATGGCTTCTCGCCCGGCTTGGCGTCGGTCTTGGCTTCGGCCGTGTCGCCGCCCGAAACGTCGAAGCCCATGATGAAGGACACTTCGTTGCGCACCCCTTCCGATGGACGGTCGGATATGAACGCATAGCCCGGATCACGGGTGAGGCTTGCCGGTTCGCGCGATTTCGGCTGCGCAAGGGTATAGCAGATGCGTCCCTTGCCGACTTCGCCGACGAACACGTTCCAATCGCCGAAGGTCGCGACAAGCGATGGCTTGGCTGGCTCCTCCTTCGCGCCCGATTTGGGCGCGGGCTTGGCCTTGGTCGCGGCGTTGGCGGTCGGGAGGCCGCTTACGGCGCAGACCGCCGCGGCGGCAAAGCCGATTGCGCGAAGGGAGGAAAGGACAAGACGCGTCATCGAGAACAATCCTTTGAACCGGGCCTTGGCGTTGCAGACAACGCCCGTGGCGGTCTCCCTGCCGTTCGATCCGGGCAAAATTCCGGCTTTCGCCTTGCCGGCCAGCGCCCAGGCTGCAATCCTGCATTTGGTTACTGAAAAATGAGTAAAATTAGGAGCGAATGCATGAAAGCTCTGATCTGTCCGTCGCTTGGTCCGCCCGAAAACCTGGCTGTGACGGAGGTCGAGGCGCCAGCAGCGAGCGACGGCGAGGTTCTGGTCGACGTCGCCTACGCGGGGCTCAACTTCTTCGACACGCTGATCATCGAGGGCAAGTACCAGGTGAGGCCCAAGCCGCCGTTTTCGCCTGGCGGCGAGTTTTCCGGCCGCGTCGCCGCGCTGGGGGAAGGCGTGCACGGGTTCGCGGTCGGCGATCGGGTGATGGGCGTCTGCTCCTACGGCGCCGCCGCGGAGCGGATCGCCGTCCCCGCGGTCCGGCTCATGAAGCTCCCCGACGATCTTCGCCTCGACAAGGCCGCGGGCCTGTCGGTCACCTACGGCACATCCCTGCACGCGCTCAAGCAGCGCGCCGAGATGAAGGCCGGCGAGAGTCTCCTCGTGCTTGGCGCGTCGGGCGGCGTCGGGCTCGCGGCGGTGGAGATCGGCAAGGCGATGGGCGCACGCGTGATCGCGGGCGCGTCGTCGGAGGAAAAGCTCGCGTTTGCGCGCCGCTATGGCGCGTCCGAGACCATCAACACGGCCAGTGACGATATGCGCGCAGCGCCTCAAGGAGATCGCGCCCAAGGGAGTCGACGTCGTCTACGATCCGGTCGGCGGCCCGTCTGACCGAGATTGGCCTTGCGTTCGCTCGCCTGGAAGGGGCGGCTTCTGGTGATTGGCTTCGCGTCGGGCGAAATTCCGAGGCCCCCGCTCAACATCCCCCTGCTCAAGGGCTGCGACATTCGTGGCGTCTATTGGGGCGAGTTCACCGCCCGCGAGCCGGAGGCGAATCGGGAGAACCTGGCCCAACTGATCGATTGGGCCAAGTCCGGCGTCCTGAGCGTTCATGTCCACGCCACATATCCGCTGGAGGATTACCGGAAGGCGTTCGACGCGATCGCCAAACGCCAAGTGCTTGGCAAAACCCTGCTCAAGCTCGCGCCGACCGCGGACTGAACCCGGTTGAAATCCATGCTGCGCCGCACAACATAAACGAGCGGGAGGAAGCGCCGAGGACGAATCGGCGAGCTTGACCCATGGACGAAGCCCATTCATCCCCCTTGGAGCTCCGGCGGCTTTGGCCCTCGGACAAGGAAGTCTTTCGCGATCATCTTTTGAGCCTTGATCCGCGCAGCCGTCACATGCGCTTCGGCGGGGGCATGTCGGACGAGTTTCTCGTTCACTACGCTGAAAACTGCTTCGGCAAGGGCGACCTCATTTACGGGGCGTTCATCGACGGCAAGCTCATTGGCGCGGCGGAATTGCGCTCCAATCAGGCGATCTGGAGCGAGCAGGCGCCGTTCGGCCGTCATGTCCATGCCGAGGCGGCGTTTTCCGTCGACCCGCATCATCGGCGGCGCGGCGTCGGCGAGAAGCTGTTCAAGCGCATCCTGCGCGCCGCGACCAATCATGGCGTCGAGACGATCGAAATCGTCTGCCTGCCCGAAAACGTCGGCATGCAGAATCTGGCGAGGAAATTTCATGCTGAGTTCGCTTTCGAGCAGAATTCGCTGACCGGCCGCCTGACGGCTCGCCCTCCGACCGCCTTCTCGCTCATCCGTGAAGCTTCCAGCGACGCGCTCGACTTCGGCGCCGCCTTGTTCGACGCCCATTGGCGAGCGGAGACTCGGGAAAAGGGCGTCTGACTCCTCAGGCGCGGAGACGGAGCTTCTGGCATCGAGGCGCTTCCTCGTGCGCTCCGAGATGTGCGAGATCCCGGCGCTCGCCAAAGGCCTCCTAATGCCCTGAGAACGTCACCAGACTGCGCACCGAGACCTTGAGCGCTTCGAGCTTGGCCGCGCCGCCGAGGTCGGGGAGGTCGATGACGAAACAAGCCGCGATCACCTCGGCGCCCATCTGGCGCAGGAGCTTGACCGCGCCCTCCGCCGTGCCTCCGGTCGCGATGAGATCGTCGACCAGGATCACCCGTTCGCCCTTGCTGACCGCATCCTCGTGCATCTCCATGTGGTCGAGCCCGTATTCGAGCGAATAGGGGATCGAGACGGTGGCGTGCGGCAGCTTGCCCTTCTTGCGGATCGGCACGAAGCCAGCCGACAATTGATGCGCGACCGCTCCCCCTAGAATGAACCCGCGCGCCTCGACGCCCGCGACCTTGTCGATCTTCGTCCCGGCCCACGGCTGCACCAACTCGTCGACCGCGCGGCGAAAGGCCTTGGCGTCGCCGAGCAGCGTCGTGATGTCGCGGAACAGGATGCCCTTCTTCGGGTAGTCCGGGATCGTGCGGATGGTGTCGGCGAGAAGCATGGGCGGAAGCTCGAATTCGGAAGGCTCCAATCCATAGCGCATTCGGGCTCGAAAGCCATCGATGCGACGGCCAGTGCGAGGGGCCCCGGACGAGCCTCCCCCGCCGCACGGCAGAGTGCGAGGACGCGACACCCGCTCCGGCGACCCAAGCGTGAGCAATAAATGCCCTTAAGCGCCCTTAAACGCTAATAAACGTCAGTAAAAATGCTGCCGTTTATTGCCGTTTATTTCTCCGAAATCTGGACTTTTCAATGGGTTACGGCGGATTGAAATAAAAAAATCCGGAGTCGGGCGGAGCCTCGGCAGGAGGGGCCTCGGGAACGGCCGGCTCTTCCGAAAGTTCGGGCGACCCTGCGAGATCCGCCTCCTGGCCTTCCGCCTGGAACAGCTCGCTGGGATGGGCGGGAAACATGCCGTGCTTCATCAGATATTCGCGCGCAGCGCTCCACGTCTCGTCGACGCCGAGGTTGTCGGCGATGCGGTTGATCTTCTCCATGAGCTTCCTGCGGTCTTCTTCGTCATAGCCCTGATGGGCGGCCGCGACGGATTGGTAGCGGTCCAGCCGGTCGATCGCCCTTAGGTAGGGGTTGATCGCCGAAATCTCGCCCGCCGCGATCGCCTCGGCCCCGAGCTGCACTGCGGGCGCCAGGCGGTCGAGCTGCAGCTTCGCATGCTCGGCGCCGCTGTCGACCGAGCGGTTCTGCAGCTCCTCGGAGACGATCTGCCGGACGCGCCTGCTGCTCACGCCCTCCTCGGCGGCGATTTCATCATAGGTGAAGCCCTCGCGTAAGCGCGCGAAGATGCGTCTTCGTCGGAACATCAACCCATGCGCGCCCAACCGCCGGCGCCGCGTGGGCTCCTCGTCATCAACCATCCAACTCTCCTGACGTAATCCGATCCAAGGGAAATCAATATCAGATATTCTGCAAATCGAAAAGGAAATGTCAGCGCTTCTAGCATTATGCGTTGGCCCACTGGGTTTTGGGCCCCCCAGGAGGGCGAAACAAGTCATGAAGGGTCATGGCCGGGCTCGACCAGGCTCGACCCGGCCATCCACGAACACCGCTCCCAAGGGTAAACCTCTGATATCGTATTGACGCACAAGCCGAAGCCAAAGTCGAAGCCCGTAAAGAAGCACCAAACTGGTCTCGAAAAGCGAGTCCACAATAGGGTCAACTCTAGTCGCTGAGAGACTGTTTAAATTTCAATGACCGAACTCTTATATTATTTAGCTCTTCCATGAATGGCCCAGCAGAATTGAAGACATGAGTAACAAGCCCCGAGTTGGCCGCCATCATCCGATCAATGAGGTTTAAGTCATTGTCACGAAACGCAAACCCTATAGTATTTATAGCCCCCGCCAGCTCGATGACTTGGCGCGTGACGTGATCGAGCGACCCCAGCATCGCGGCGCCGGCACACGCAGGTCCGCCCCTGACTTCGCCCAGGCGCGGGCCAAATAGGGATGCGTCAGCGCCTCGCTCTCATCGCCGTAGAGAAGAACATATCTCCGGCCTTGGCCTGCTGCAGGCGCAAGCCTATTCGTTCCACCTCGCTTTCCGTTTGACGTCCCTTCAGCGTGTGCCGGGGCCGTCGCCAGCGAAAGTTTTTTTTCGCAGCGCCTTCGACAGTTGCGAACGGCTGATGCACACGCCCTCGCGCGCTTCGATCTCAGCGCGGAGGCGGGCGATCGTCCAGTTGCGCCGGTCGGCCACAGGGTCTTCCAGCAAGGGGATGGCGACGCGCAGGGCGGCTTCACTCTTTACCGGTGGCGGGCCCGGCGGGATGCTGGCCTTCAGCGCCGCGACGCCGCCGGCGGCGAAGTCGCTGCGCCACAGGCGAACCGTATCCTCGCGCACGCCAAACGCCTCTGCGATCCTGGAACTGACCCAGCCAGCCAGCGTCAAAAGCACGGCGCGCGCCCGGTCCGCCTCGCCACGATTACGGGAAGCGGCAAGAGCCAAGAGGGCGGCCCGTTGTTCATCGCTCGCCCTAACCGAAGACTTTCCCGCCATGCCATACACCTCGCGAATTGGCGCAGGCACAGAACCGCAAAAAACCTATCTGTTGGTTAGCCAAATGGAAGCTGCTTAGACTACGCGCTTCCCGGACTCTGCGTCGTCTCCCGCGGCTGGAACTGTGCAATTCCCGGCGCGCCACCGCTCGGGATCCAGGCGATTGGCGCCAATCGCCAAGAGTCTTACAAGAGGAAGCTTGCCCTTAGGCTGCCTGCGAGACAGCCATGAGCATAGGAAGGAAAGCGCGATTGCGGGATTTCCATCAGAGCGGACGCAGCCCTGTCTATTCAATGAACGGGATGGCCGCGACCTCCATGCCGATCGCCTCGCTTGCCGCCGTCGAGATCTTACGCGCCGGCGGCAACGCTGTCGACGCCGCAGTTGCGGCTTGCGCCGTGCTCGCGGTCGTCGAGCCGCAGTCAACCGGGCTCGGCGGCGATTGCTTTAGCCTCTACACGCCTCCCGGGGGCGCCAAAGTTGTCGCCGTCAATGGCTCCGGACGATCCGCAGCCGCCGCTTCGCTCGAGGCGATCGCGGCCGACGGGCGCTGCCCGCCTGACGAAATATCGCCCCACGCGGTCACGATTCCGGGCGCGGTCTCCGGCTGGCAATTGCTGCTGGACGCCTATGGGACCAAGGGATTCGACGAATTGCTGCTCCCGGCCATCCGTTGCGCCGAGGAGGGCTTTCCGGTGCATCAGCGCGTGGCCTGGGATTGGTCGATGCATTTGGGCAAGCTGAGTCGCGCCGGGAACCGGCTCTTCCTGCCCGGCGGCGCCGCGCCTCGGGAGGGCGACCGGTTTATCCAGACCGCGCTCGCCAATACGTTGCGCGCCATCGCCAAGGGCGGCGCTGACGCCTTCTACAGCGGCCCGATCGCAGCAGACATGGCGGCGACGCTGAAGGCCCGCGGCGGCGTTCAGACGGAAGAAGATTTCGCCAAAGGAAGGAAGGCGGCCGAGTTCGTCGAGCCGATCTCGCTTCGCTGGCGCGGCCTTGACGTCTGGCAGTGTCCGCCGAACGGGCCAGGCTTGGTCGCGTTGATGATTCTTGGCCAGCTCGAAGCGCTAGGCGCAGCGCCTGACGGAGCGGGGGGCATGACGCGCTTCCATCGGCACATAGAGGCTGCGCGGATGGCCTTCCGCGACCGAGGCGCTTTCCTCGCCGACCCGCGCCAGCGAGAAATCCCGCTTCCGCGCCTGCTCGCGCCGGACTATCTCGCGGCGCTTGCGAGGCACATCGACGACCGGCGCGCCCTTGCCTCTCTGCCCTCCCCAGGCGAGATCGCGCTCGCTGAGAGCGGCGATACGGTCTATCTTTCGGTGGTCGACCGCGACGGCGGCGCCTGCAGCCTTATCAACTCGATCTACCAGGCTTTCGGCAGCGGCATCCTCGCCGAAGACTCAGGCGTTCTCATGCAAAACAGGGGATTGTGCTTCGCTTTTGAGCCCGACCATCCCAACAGCTTTGCGCCCAACGCGCGCCCCGCGCACACCATCATGCCGGGACTGGCGACGCGCGACGGCCAACCCGCAATCTGCTTCGGCGTTATGGGCGGGCATTACCAGCCGATGGGTCAGACTTGGGTTCTGAGCAACGCCGTCGAATACGGCATGGACATTCAGGAGGCGCTCGATTTTCCCCGCGCCTGCCCGCATTTGGGAGAGGTCCAGATCGAACACGGCGTTTCGCCGGCGATCCGGAAGGCTCTTGTGGCGCTTGGCCACAAGCTGAGCGAAGTCGAGGCTCCGCTTGGCGGCGGCCAAGCGATCATGATCGACCGCGAGCGCGGCGTCCTGATCGGCGGCTCGGACCCGCGCAAGGACGGCGCGGCGCTCGGCTATTAGGCCGGGCCGAAAGAATCGCTTCTTCTACTGCCCGATTTCTCGGCCCGGGCGCCCTCGATCATCTCACGGATCTTGCTCGCAAGCGCCTCCATCATGAAGGGCTTCGTGACGATCTCCATCCCGGGCCCCAGGAAGGCGCTTCCGGCGGCGTTCTCGGCATATCCCGTCACGAACAGGACCTTGAGGCTTGGCCGCGTGACACGGGCGGCGTCCGCGAGCTGGCGCCCATTCAGGCCTGGCAAGCCGATGTCGCTGACCAGAAGGTCCACACGCTGCGGCGATTGCAGAATTCGTAGCGCGGCTGCGCTGTCTGCTGTTTCGAACGCCTTGTAGCCCAGATCGTTGAGGGCCTCCACAATAAGGAGGCGGACCACGGCTTCGTCCTCGACACTCGGCGCAACTTGGCGTCGAAGAGGGCGAACGATTGCTTGGCGCCTTTCCGCCGGACGCAATCTGCTCCATCGACTTGCGCAATTGTTCGGCGGCCGCCGACGCCTGCGTGAGCCCGCTGGCAAACTCCTCGGTCGCGGCCGCCACTCTCTCGAAGAGAGCTTCGGGTGTGCGGCCGCCGAGTTTTTGAGTAAGCGCGGGAGGATTGGCGAGTGGCTTTGGCTGCGACGGGCCAGGGGTAGTGGCGGCTTTGAGCGCCCGGGCGGCGACCTTCTAACTTTTGACAAGGGTCGATGCTGGATCCAGGCTATCGGGGCAATGAGATGAGGATCGCGACCAAACGCGGGCGAGCGCGCCGTTTGCCGAGCCACGACCGTAAGTCACTTTCAGACGGATATGAAGGGGCAGCCGTTATCCAGCCCAACCTTGTCGCGCCGGTCCGCTGCGCCGGTTCACGTCATATAGACCCCGCCGGTCACGTTGACCCCCTGCCCCGTCATGAACCGGGCGCTATCGGAGCACAGGAACACCACGACGTCCGCCACGTCCTCCGGCTCCTCGAGCCGTCCGAGTGGCGTCTGCGCCACGTAGTCGTCGACGACCTGCTGAGCCGACACGTTGCGCAGGCGCGACTCCCACTCGATCTCACGCGACTGCATGCCGGTCTTCACGAAGCCTGGGCAGACGGCATTGACCCGGATCCCGTTGGGGGCAAGTTCGCGCGCGAGCGCCTGAGTCCAGCCAAGCACCGCAAATTTCGAAGCCGAATAGTGCGCGAGCAGCGGCGCGCCCACTTTGCCGGCGAGCGAAGCGGTATTGACGATTGAGCCCGCGCCTTGAGCGACGAAATGTCGAGCCGCGATTTGATTGCTGAGGAATATGCCCCGCGCATTGACCGCGAAATTGAAGTCCCAGTCCTCGTCGGTGAGGTCAAGGGCATGGCTCATGGTCGAGACGCCTGCATTGGCTATGCAGATCTCGCAACCGCCCAAAAGCTCGAGCGTCTGGTCAAACGCGCGCTCGACCGACGCGCGCTTCCGCACGTCGATCTCGACCGCGATCGAGCCCACGCCAACCTCCTCCGTTGTTCGTCGGGCCATTTCGCTATCGATGTCTGCGATCGCAACCTTCACCCCGTTTCGGGCAAGCGCGTGTGCAATGGCGCGGCCGATGCCGCTGGCGCCGCCGGTGACAAATGCGCGCTTGCCGTTGAGCTCTGAATAAAGCGAACCAGCCGGCATTCTCCCTCCCGCGCTCTGCGGGACAGCCATATCAATAAAACCCAGAGCCGCGAAGACGCTTTCTGTTTGAGAATGTCGGCGGCGGCGGTAGGTTGCGCGGAACCCCTTCTCCACTCGGCGCGATTTCGAGCGCCCACCACGTATGAGGCCTCCTGCATGGTCTTCGAATTCCTGGGCGACAAGAAAAAGGTCGTGATCGCCATGGCCCATATCGGCGCGCTTCCGGGATCGCCGCTCTACGACGCGGACGGAGGCGTCTTGAAGCTCATCGAAGGCGTGCTCAAGGACATCGATGCTCTGCAGGCGGGCGGCGTCGACGCGGTCATGTTCGGCAACGAGAACGACCGCCCATACGTCCTCAAGGCGCCTCCTGAAGGCGTCGCCGGCATGACCGCCGTCGTTCAGGCAGTGAAGCCCCATCTCAAAGTCCCATTCGGCGTCAACTATCTGTGGGACCCCATCGCCAGCATCGCCATTGCGGCTGCGACCGGCGCAAGCTTCGTGCGCGAGATCTTCACTGGCCTGTTCGCGTCCGACATGGGGCTCTGGCAGGCCGATTGCGCCGGCGCGGTCCGCTTGCGCCGTCATCTCGGCCGCGACGACCTGAAGCTCCTCTTCAACATCAACGCCGAGTTCGCCCATTCGCTCGACGAGCGGCCGATCGCCTTGCGGGCGAAAAGCGCCGTCTTCTCGTCGCTCGCCGACGCGATCCTGGTCTCAGGCCCCTTGACCGGCGATCCGGTCGACCGCTCGCAACCTCAAAGCCGTTCGTGAAGCCGTCCAGAACGTGCCGGTCCTTGCGAACACGGGCGTCACGATCGACAACGTGCGCGACATTCTCGCCATCGCTGACGGGGTGGTGATCGGAACCCATTTCAAGGTCGACGGAAACACCTGGAACCCGGTGGACGGCGGCCGAGTCAAGCGCTTCATGGACGCGGTGGCGAAGCTGAGGTGACGGCTCTGCCCTGCGTTCTCGGCCTCGACATCGGCACGACCTCGACCATCGGAATCCTCATCCGTCCGCCGGATGAGACGCTGGCTCTCGCCTCGCGCCCCGTGAATCTGCGCTCCGACCATGTCGGTTGGGCGGAGGAGGATCCCGAGCAATGGTGGAGCAACGTCGGCGAAATCGTGCGCGAACTTTTGCGCACAAGCGGCGTTTCCGCAGCCGACATCGCCGCTGTCGGCGTGACCGGCATGCTGCCGGCGGTCGTCCTCCTCGATGGCGCCGGACGCCTGCTGAGACCGAGCATACAGCAGAGCGACGCGCGCTGCGGCGCTGAGGTCGAGGAGCTGCGCGCCGAGATCGACGAACAGGCGTTTCTCGCCAAGGCCGGCAACGGGATCAATCAGCAGCTTGTCGCCACGAAGCTCCGATGGATCGAGCGGCATGAGCCCGAGATCTTCGCCCGCATCGCCACCGTGTTCGGCTCCTACGACTATATCAACTGGCGGCTTACGGGCTGAGCGCGCCATCGAGCAGAACTGGGCGCTCGAGGCCGGCTTCGTCGACCTCGCCACGCACGCCATCGACGACGCGCTGCGTCGCGCTCGCGCATATCCCTCGCGCCGCGCTGCCGCGCAAGGTCGCCTCGCATGAAATCCTGGGCGCCGTCTCGAATCAGGGCGCGGCGCAGAGCGGGCTAAAGATCGGAACGCCGGTCATCGGCGGCGCCGCGGACCACATTGCGTCCGCTCTCGGCGCGGGCATCGTCAGCGCCGGCGACGTGCTGCTCAAATTCGGCGGCTCGGTCGACATTCTTACAGCGACCGATCGCGCGCGACCCGACCCTCGCTTGTTCCTCGACTATCATTTGAAGCCCGGCCTCTTCGTCCCCAACGGATGCATGGCGACGGGCGGGTCGGCGCTCAACTGGTTCGTCCGTCAGTTCGCAGGCGGCGAAAAGCAGGCGGCGGACGAGGCTGGCCTCTCGATCCATCAATGGCTCGACCGGCTCGCCGAGGCGCGCCCCGCCGGCAGCGACGGGCTCGTCATCACGCCGTATTTTCTCGGCGAAAAGACGCCGATCCACGACGCGAACGCGCGCGCCACCTTCGATGGCCTCACGCTCTCGCACGACCTCGGCCATCTCTGGCGAGCCTTGCTCGAGGCCTACGCTTTCGCCCTCGCGCATCACGTCGAGGTCATGAACGAGATCGGTTACAAGACCGAGCGCTTCATCGTCTCGGACGGCGGCTCGGCGAGCCGCGTCTGGATGCAGATCGTGGCCGACGTCCTCGAGCGTCCGGTCCAGCGCCTCGCCGGCCATCCCGGGTCCTGCGTCGGCGCCGCCTGGACGGCCGCGATCGGCTCAGGCCTCGCGTCCGACTGGTCGGGCATCTCCGCCTTCGTGCGCACCGCCGACCGAATCGAGCCCCGACGCGAGACTGCGTCTGTTTATCGCCATGGTTATCGCCGCTATCGCGACCTCTATCGCCGCCTCGCCGACCGATCCGAGACCAGCGCGTCATGAGCCTCTTTCGCGCGGTCGCCTGGGACATCGACGGCACGCTCATCGACAGCGAGCCTTTACACCAGCGCGCGCTGATCGCTGCGAGCGCCGCTCTCGGCGTCGACCTGAGCGATCTTGACCCGGAGGCGTTCCGCGGCGTCCATGCGATCGACATATGGAAGGCGCTCGAGCCGCGCTTTCCCGCGGGCTCGTTGTTCGAGACATGGATCGCGGCGATCGAGGGCTACTACGTCGAGCATGCCGCAGAGCTCGAGCCCAATCCGGGGGCCATCGAGGCGATGCGCGAGCTTCAAGCGCGCGGCGTCGCGCAAGCTTGCGTGTCGAACTCCGGACGCACCATCGTCGACGCCAACATCAAGGCGCTGGGGATCGCCAAGATGATCGCGTTCTCGCTCAGCCTCGACGACGTGTCATCGGGCAAGCCCGATCCCGAGCCCTTCCGGGAAGCCGCGCGCCGGCTCGGCGCAGAGCCGCACGCGACCGTCGCCGTCGAGGACAGCGGCGCGGGGGCGCGCTCGGCCCGGGCGGCGGGACTATTCGTGGTCGGCTATTCGCCTTCGGGCGAGGCCTTCGTGGGCGCCGACCGCTCGATCAGGCATCTCGCCGAAATCCCGCCGCTGTTCGGCGCCTAACTGCGCTGGAAGGCCGTTCCGGGCGATCGGCGCTCAATGCACGCCCTGCGTAAGGCCCTGAACGAAATAACGGTTGAGCAGGATCATCATCGCGACGATCGGCAGCGTGGAGAAATGGGCGAGCGCCCCGAGCGTCCCCCAGGAGATGTCTTTCGTCCCGTAGGCGGAGAGAAGGGCGACGGAGATCGTCTTGGTGTCGGCCTTGGTGAGGAACATGGCATAGAGAAAATCATTCCAGGAGAACATGATGCAGAAGATCGCGCTCGCGATCAGGCCTGGAATCACGGTCGGCAAGGCCACGCGGATAAAGGCGCCGAAATCCGTGCACCCGTCCGTCAGCGCCGCCTCCTCGATCGAAACGGGCGCTGCGCGAAAGAAGGAAAACATCATCCAGACCACAAAAGCGCTGTTGAGCGCGGTGTTGAGAATGATCACCGCCCACCAAGTTCCCAAAAGGCCGACGTCGCGCATCAAAAGGTAGAACGGGATCAGAGTCGCGATCGGCGGCACAGTCCGGATGATGAGGAAGAAATAGGCGAGCCAGATCGCGCGCGGACTTTGAGAGCGCGCGAGCGCATAGCCGGCCGGCGTGCCGATGAGGAGCGAGAGTGTGGTCGATCCGATCGCAATGATGAGGCTCGAACTCGAGCAGCGCGTCCAGCTTGAAGTAGCGGAACACGCTCTCAAAATTGTCGAGGGTCGGCGTGAACAGAAATGTCGGCGGAGAGGCGAAGATGTCGCTGGTCGGCTTGTAGGCGATCGAGAACAGCCAGACGACCGGCGCAAGCGCGATCGCGAGGACCATGCAGATCGTCAGGCGCCGCAGGATCAAAAACAACCCGCCGCGGTCAAACATGTCTGTTCCTTCCTGGCTTCAGGACGGCGATGAAGGCCGCAGCCATGAGGAGTATGCAGACGACGATCAATGTGCTGATGGCGGACGCCGCGCCGATGTTGAAGAATTCGAGCCCCTGCTTGACGCCGTAGATCATGAGCGTGTTCGTCGCATCCGCCGGGCCGCCGCTGGTGGTGACGAAGATGATGTCGAACACCCGGAAGGCGTCCATCATCCGCAAGATGAGCGCGAGAAAGGCTGCGGGCAGCAAGAGTGGCAGCACGATGAGCCGAAATCTCTGCGGCCCGTTCGCGCCGTCGACCGCCGCGGCTTCGAGAATGTCGGTTGGAAGCGTCTTCAAACCCGCAAGAAGGATGAGCGCCATGAGCGGCGTCCACTCCCAGGCGTCGATCGCCACCATGGTCGCAAGCGCACGCTGAGGATCCGCGAGCAGACCGCGCGGTCCGGACAGACCCAGCTCCGCCAGCGGATAGCCGAGCATCCCGTATTCCGGACTGAGCAGCGCCTTGAACACGAGCCCGACGACCAGCGGCGTGACGGTCGCGGGAACGAGCAGGAGCCCGAGCGCGACGCGATTGAACCAGTCGTCGCGCCACAGGAGAAGCGCAACGCCAAGGCCGAGGACGAATTCGATCCCGACCGCCCCGAAGGTGAAAACGAAGGTGTTGATCAACGCTCGGCGCGCGGTCGGATCTCGCCACAGGCTGAGATAATTGTCGAGGCCGACGAAATGGCGCGAAGCGGGACGGATCAGGTTGTAATTGTCGAACGAGTACAGAAACCCCTGGACCATCGGCCCGACCGCAACCGCCAGGACATAGAGGATCGCCGGGGCAGCCATCGCGGCCAGAAACATCCGGCGCCTGCGGATGTAGGACCAGCCTGCTGAAAAGACAGCATCCTCGTCGGTCGCGGCGCCGTCACGCGACAGAACGCTCAAGTCGCGCACGCGGTGTGTTGCAATTCAGGACCCGCTTTCCCTCCCCGGGGCGGGCTCGGGGAGGGAGAAGGGATACTCGCTGACCACGCCTCGGCGCAAATGCTTCAGGCGCGTTGTTCCGGAACTCATTTGAACAACGCTTCCGCCTTGCTCTGAATGTCGTCCATGGCCGTCTTGGGATCGGCTTGGCCGACAAGGACCGCGTTGATGGCCCCGCCGATCAGGTCCTGCAGTTCCGGATATTGCGGGATGCGTGGCCGGAAGTCGCCGTCGCCATGCTCGAACGAGGTCGCGATGACGGGCAGGAACGGGTACTTGGCGAGCAGCTCCGGATCGGTCATTTCGCTCTTGCGCAGATAGCTTCCGGCGCCGCGCAGGTTGAGCTCCTTGTGCACCGCGGGGCTCGTCACCCATTTGATGAACGCCCAGGCGGCCTCCTGCTTCTTGGGATCGATGTCCTTGTTGATTCCCAGCGCCCAGCCGCCGATGCCGTATTCCTGCGGCTGGCCCTTTGCCGAAGGCGTCAGCATGATGCCGGCCTTGCCGGCGATCTTCGAGACTTTCGGATTGTCGTAGTCGGCGGCGCCGATCGACCAGGTCTGCATGTTGGCGACCGAGCCCTGCCGGAAGCTCTCCTCCCGTCCGCCCCAATCGTAGTCGGCGGCGCCGGGAGGCGCGGCTTCGTCGAACAGCTTCTTGTAGGCGATGACGCTCGCGATATTGGCGGGCGAGTTCAGCGCCGGCTTGCCGTCCTTGTCGAGGATCGAGCCGCCAAACTGGCGATTGTACTGCATCCAGTCCTGCGCCACCGCCGGACCCTTCTGGCCGTTGGCGACGAAGCCGTAGATCTTCTTGCTCTTGTCGGTCAGCTTCAGAGCGTCCGCGACAAAGTCCTCCATCGTCTCCGGCGGCTTCAAGCCGGCGGCTTCATAGAGGTCCTTGCGGTAGGCCAGCACGTTGGCGTAGCCGGCGAACGGAAACGCAACCTGCTTGCCCTTGTAGCCGCCGAGCGAGGACATGAGCGAGGGGTAGATGTCGTCGACCTTGATCTCGCCGGCGTCGCGCTTGATCCAGTCGGTGAGATCGACCGTGTAGCCGGCCTCCGCGAATTGACCCGACCAGACGATGTCGACGGTCGCGAGATCATAACCCTTGGTGTGGCCGACATAGTCGGCGGTGATCTTGGTGAGCAACTCGGGGTAACTGAGAATGTCGACATTGACCTTGGCGCCGGTCTGCGCCTCGAACTCGGGCGCGATCGCCGCCAGCACCGCCGCGAACTGATCGTTCTGCGAGGCGAGGTTGAGCGTCATGCCCTCGTAGGGCTTGTCGGCGGCCAGAGCCCCATTGAGACCGAACGAGATCAGAACGCCGAAGCCAAGCGCCGCTGCCCGACCGATGAACGGTTTCATGGCCCACCCTCTCCCCATCACGACAAAGGCAGGCTAGCACTCTGATTTTCGAGATCAACCGGATTGTGCGAACGATGCAGTCGAAAATGAACCCACCCATGCTCGCTTTTTGATCGCGCGGATGCCTGTGCTTTCACCGAAGCTCGCTTTCCAAGCCGCGGCGGATGCGATAGCAAGGCGAGACGGCATTGGAGGAATTCATGAGCGCCGCGTCCGCGCGCGCCATCGCTTCACATCGGAACGCCACGACGCAAGAGGGCCTCGAGCGGGCTGTCGCTTGGTCGAGACAGTGGAGCGCGGAATTCCCGTTCTGCCTCGCCAATCACCTGCCGATGGTCCTGGTCGCGCTCAATCGCATGGGCGCAAGCGACGAACGCCTGGAAAGCTATTGCCATCTCTACCATGAGCAGAATCGGCTCGTTCCCGTTCCCGAACCGATCGGGGCGATCACGCGCGACAATTGGCGCGAGTTCCTGGGCCAACGCGAGCGCGAAGCGGACTATCGCGGCTTCTTCGCCGGCGAAGTCGCGCGGCTGGGTGCGACGCCGGCCGCCCTGCTCTACCTTCCGGAGCTCGTTCCTGGCCTAGCCGCGAGCGCCACGCACGCGCTCATGCGCATGGCCTATGCGACGATGACCGACAGCGACGAGGAGACCGGAGTCGCGCTCGGCTATTGGGCCGCGACCTACTTGTCGCTCGGCGCGGCGCGGGGCCTCACGCCCTCGACCGACGATCCCGGCGAGATTCTCGCCTTCATGCGGGGGCCGGAGGCGTTCCGGCGCGTCGAGCCGGAGCGCGATCTCCTGTGGCACTTCATGCGCGCGGTCGCTGAGAAGTCGGAATTCAAGCCCGTCGTCGACAGGCTCGCAATCGGGCCCGAGACGCATGACCGGGCCGCGCGGCTGTCGCTTGCGCTCTACGCCGGGACCCTCGATTTCTGCGCCCTGCACGCGGTCACCGGAATGCACTGGCTGAGGCTCATGGCGCCGCGCACTCCCGACAGAGCGACGGCGCTCCGTTACTTCTGGCAGGCGATCGCCGCCCTCGTGCCGAAGATGGGCTTTCCCGCCCTCCCGAGCGCGGATGAACTCGCGACGTGGCGCCGCATGCCCCTGCCCGGCTGGCCCGAGATCTATCGCGAAGCGGTCCAGCGCGACGACGAACACGACCTCAGCCTGACGTTCTCGGCGGGCGAGGAATTCAAGCACTACGGCGACCCGCTCTACACATATGCGGCGGCGAAGCGCCTGAACCTCGTGTGATGATTCTCGCCAACGCGCGTCTTCCTCAAGGCGGCCTCGCCGACGTCGAAATCGCCGGCGGCGCCATCGCGGGGCTGCGTCCACCCGGAGGCGCTCATCCGGCAAGCGAGCGCTTCGATCTCGCTGGCGCGCTCCTCCTGCCGGCGCTGGTCGACGGCCACATCCACCTCGACAAAACGCATTGGGGCGCGCCGCGTGTGCCTCATGTCGAGGGGCGCAGCGTGCGCGAACGTATCGCAGCCGAGCGCGTCGAGCGCCATCACGTCGCGCTGCCGATCGAAGCCCGCGCCTCCGCGCTCGTCCGCACCCTCATCGCCAACGGGACGACGCGGGTACGCAGTCATGTCGACATCGACAACGATGTCGGCCTCGCCAATCTCGAAGCCGTCTTGCGCGTGCGCGAGGCCTTCCGGGACTGGATCGATATTCAGCTCGTCGCTTTCCCGCAGAGCGGCGTGGTGACCGAGAAGGGCGCGCCGGACCTCCTCGCCGCGGCGCTCATGGCCGGCGCCGACCTGGTCGGCGGCCTGGACCCGGCCGGTTTCGACAACGACGTCAAAGGCCAGCTCGACATCGTGTTCGGCCTCGCCGAAGCGCTGGGCAAGGGAATCGACATTCATCTGCACGACGGCGGCGAGACTGGGGCCGCGGAGCTTCGCGACATCGCCGAGCGCGCGATTGCCGGCGGGATGCAGGGACGCGTCACGGTCAGCCATGCCTTCGCGCTGGGAAGCATCGCCCCGGATTCATTCGCAAAGACCGCCGACAGGCTCGCGCGCGCCGAAGTCGCGATCCTGACGTCATGTCCGCCGTCCGCGCCCGTGCCGCCTGTGCGAGCCCTGCGCGAACGGGGCGTGACTGTGTTCGCCGGCTCCGACAACATTCGCGATTGCTGGTCGCCGTTCGGCAACGGCGACATGCTCGACCGCGCCGCCATCATCGCTGAGCGCCATGCCTTGTTCAAAGAAGCCGACCTCGAGGATGCTTTCGCGCTAACGACCAGCGAAGCCGACCGGGCGCTCGGCTTTCCCCGCCGCGAGGTGCGCGTCGGCGCCGCCGCCGATCTGGTCGTGGTCCCGGCCCGGAGCCTGGCCGATGCGGTCGTCGATCGGCCGCCGCGATCGCTCGTCCTCAGGGCTGGGCGCATCGCCGCCGAGGGCGGTGTCGTCTCCACGGCGCTCAAGGATATCGCGGCCGCCTGATCGAGCCTCCGCCTCGGCCGCGCTTCACGCCAATGCCGCTGCCAAACCTCGTCGCGGTCAGTGGCTGACCGGTCGCGAGACGAGCACGGCCGCGGCGCGCGCTTCCTTCTGGGCGAATCGCGGGTGTTGTTCCGCGCTGACCAAATAGAGGCTGAGCCACAGCGCAACAATGGCGCCCAACGCGACCGCGACGGGAATGAGGCTGCGATCATGGGGCAGATAGGCGCGGTAGAACGCCGCGTGTTTGCCGATGCCATCCATCATGGCCTCCATAACGACCCTTCCGCGTCCCCGCTGGAGTGCTTCCTCCTGAAGATCTGTCCCAGGCGGGATAGGTTCTTAACCATCCTTGGGGTCCAGCGATGTGACGGGCGTCACAGTGTGATCAGAGCAACATGAGCTCGATACGTATCCCCCGCATGCGTTGGATTCTCGATGTGATAGGCACGTGCGCCCGCCTTGTCGAACGGCTGGAGCAGGCTGCTCTTGCTTCAACCCTTCCCGCGCCGACCCAAGCCCGCCATCACGGCTTCGCCATCCGCCCACAGGCGGCGTGTCACCGCCTCGGCGCCCTCCTCGCGCGCGAGCCCCGCCGACTCCCCTGCCCAGAGCGGCGAGAAATCGCTGCTGCCGCGCCTTTCGGCTGCGGCGCGCAAAGGCGCCGCCGCTCCCGCCGCCAAAGGAAATTGCGGCGCGTCCTCGCTCATCGGTCCAACCTCGGCCACGAACCGATTGATGAGGCCGCGCGCCGGCCGGCCTGTGAACACATTGGTCAACCGGGTTGCATCGTCGCGCGCGCTTGCGAGCGCGGTGCGATGCAATGGCGATATTGTCGCCTCCGGCGTGCGCAAATAGGCAGTGCCGATCTGAACCGCGTCGGCGCCGAGCGCGAACGCCGCCGCAATTCCGCGCCCATCGCTGATTCCTCCGGCCGCAAGGACCGGAAGGCGAACCGCATCGCGCACTTGCGGCAAGAGAGAGATCAAACCCGGTTGGCCGTCGATGTCGTCGTTGAGGAACATGCCGCGATGCCCGCCCGCCTCGCGGCCCTGAGCAATGATGGCGCCGGCTCCTCGCTGCTCGAGCCAGCGCGCCTCGGCGACGGTGGTCGCGGACGAAAGGATGAGCGCGCCCGTCGCCTTGACGCGCGCAAGCAGCGGGGCGGGCGGCAAGCCGAAATGAAAGCTCACCACCGCTGGCCGGGTCTCCTCGATGACCGCGCAAAAGGCCTCGCCGAAAGGCGCGCGAGCCGGCCCGGCTGAAGCCGTGGGCGGATCGAGGCCCGCTTCGGCGTAATAGGGCGCCAGCCGATTGCGCCAGCGCGCCTCGATCTCCGGATCGGGCTCGGGCTCGGCATGGCAAAAGAAGTTGAGGTTGAAAGGCGCGTCGGTCGCTTTCCTGACGGCGACGATCTGCTCACGAAGGCGATCGGGCGTGAGCATGGCCGCCGGCAGCGAACCGAGCCCGCCGGCTCGGCAGACGGCGATCGCAAGCTCCGCCCCATGCGCGCCGGCCATCGGAGCTTGAATTAGAGGAATCGTCGAGGGGAGGAACGTCACCGAAATTTTGTCCTGAAAGGAAAAATCGACAGGAGACTTTAAGCCGACCGGACGTGAGAATCACGTACGAATAAGGGACGAGCTTCCAAGATTGCAAAAGCCGCTCTCGCTCAGAAGATTTTCAAGTCTCCGGCGAGGAAGGCGCTTAACTTATGAGTAAGGGTGTTAACCCGGCGTTGTTCCCCAACGGAACATGCGCCATCGGCGTCAGTTAGGGTTCCATAGCGATTGTCTCGCCAACGCGGATCAGTCTCTATGGAGGGACGATGGCTCAGTCCATGAACGACAACCATCCACTCAGCGGGGTCACAGCTCTCGTTGTCGAAGACGATCTGCTGCTGGCGATGGATGTGGAAGCGACTCTCGCAGACGCCGGCGCGGTCGTCGTCGGTGTTTGCCACACTTTAGCCGAGGCGATGGAGCGGGGTGACTCAGACGACTTCGCGGTGGCGGTTCTTGATTTCAGCCTCGGATCGGAGTCGGTCACGCCGTTCGCCCGCCGACTGGAGCGCCGGGATATTCCCTTCATTCTCCACACAGGCATCCCGCGTAGCAACCCAAGCTTGGCGGACTGGAGAAATCATCCGATTGTCGAGAAGCCGTCCTCTCCGCGTGCGCTGGTGTCGGCTATAAGAAGTGCACTAGCGCCCGAGTCCCGGCGAAGGCAGGGCTGGCGCTAGCCGGCGCGACGGACTTTGGGCTCAGTCGTCGGCTCCGGAGCCTCATCCAGCTCCAACAGCTCCACCAGTTTGGCGCGCGCGCGGCTGAGGCGGCTTTTGATCGTGCCGATTCCGACCTGGCAAACCACGGCGGCTTCCTCGTAGGAGAGGCCGCTGGCGCCGATCAGCGTCAACACCTCGCGTTGTTCGGCGGGCAGCTTGGTCATGGCTTGCCGGAAGTCCTCGAGATCGAGATGGCTTTCCTGGTCGCCGGGGATCGTGAGTCGTCGCGCGTACAGGCCATCGCTGTCCTGAACCTCGCGAGCGCGCTTGCGATAGTTCGAGTAGTAGATGTTGCGGAGAATGGTGAACAGCCACGCTCTGAGGCTGGTGCCGGGCTGAAATTTCTCGGAGTTCGCCCAGGCGCGCAAGAGCGACTCCTGGACCAGATCGTCAGCGAGCGACACCGACCCGGACAGGGAAATCGCGAACGCGCGCAAATTCCTGATCTCGGCTAGCAGTTCGTCCTTGAAGCTAGCTGAGGGCATCGGGGCTCCCTTGGGTCCGGGAAGCCTGATCTCGCTCCAGTCGAGCGAGCAATTCCACGAGCTTGTTGGGCAGCGGCGCCTCGACCAGGCTCGAGTAATGAGCCGTCAGCGCCCGTCCGATCGCCTCCACAGCCTTCGGGTCTGCCTCCGCGCTGCCCAGGGGCTCGAGCTTCCGTGTGCGGGCCGCATTCATGTCAAAGATCCCGCACTCACGGTACAACTCCACAAACCGCCCGGCACGCTGTCCGGTTCCATAGTCGAAAGATATTTTCATCGCGTTTCTTCAAAGTCGAATTGTGTCCTGACTGCGCGGCTCGGGCAGACCCTGCCGCCAACGATCGTCGAAATGAGGATTGGAAATCAGGCCTTTTGCCCCGCAGTACACGGGACTTGCGCGCGCGACCGCAACCGTGGCGTTCACACGCATGGCGAGTAGAGTAGACAACCGCCCAGCCAAACCATCCCCGTACTCAATTTCGAAGACAAACGCTCGAGCGCCGCATAGGTTCCACCGCGATTTGACTTTGAAGAAACCAAATTGGATCGCGCCCGGCGCGACGCCTCAGAACTGGGAACAAACCAAAGGAGTTGAGCGTTATTCCGGCGTCTAAACTCTACAGGAGAACGGAATGCCCAGGGACGCACATAATAAAGCGGCGGAACACCACGAAACCGCCGCAAAAAGCCACCGGACGGCGGCGGAGCACCACGGCAAGGGTGACCACGCGAAAGGTCAGGAAGAATCGATGAAGGCTCAGGGGCACTCGAAGACGGCCCGTGAGCATTCCGAGACAGCGCACGGAAAGAGCCAGTCGCAAAAGTAATTTGTCATAACGAGAGCCGGCGGGTTGCGGTCCGCCGGCTCGAGGGGTCTTGATTTTCAGGGGCAGCATGCGGACGAGGCTCCGGAGAGAAATTTTCCGGAACATGTGGACAAGGCGGTCCGCTCCGTCACGAACCTCCGAACATCGTCACAGAACCACCGCTCTTCAACGCACAGCGAACCGGGTCGCCGCCCTCATGGGCCGGCCCGCGTTCGTCGTGATCGCGGTTTTCAGCGCAGCCATCTGGATGGCCGCCAACCTGACGGCGATAGCGTTGGGATATCAGCCGATCGATCCTCCTCCCTTTCCGTGGTTGGAGGTTACGGCCACCCTTTTCTCCCTCTTGCTCGTCATGCTGGTCCTGGTCGCGCAAAGGCACGAGGATGAACTCAACGCGCACCGCGACACGCTGACGCTTGAGCTCGCGCTCCTGAGCGAATACAAGGTCGCCAAGGTGATCCAGCTCTTGGAAGAATTGCGTCGCGATAGTCCCCGCGTCCAGGATCGGGACGATCTACAGGCGGCGCAGATGGCCGAGCCTTCCGACGCCGGAATTGTTTTCGAGGCCGTGCAGGTTAACGACGAACGGTAAGGCCGTCGGGGAGCAGAGCTTCCGCGCCGAGGGAACAAACGCCGCACCCGAGTCGTTAGGTCCATTCAGGCGGGTGACGCGCTGGCTGGCGCGCGTGGGGTTACTCATTATGCGGATACGCTACGGTTTCGACGTTGCGCTGGAACTGGCGCAGCCCACGACGATCCTCACCATGATGGATGTTCACTCCGATGTTAGATGCGGGGTGGACGAGGAATCGGAACTCGAGCTCGCGCCGCTCATGCCAGCGGAACGGTTTGTCGACGACGACGGAAACATCGTACGGCGTATGTCGGCGCCGGCCGGCATGGCCTCTTTGCGTCTTCAGGGCGTTTTTCGCTGCGATGGGCATACGGATGTGGTTGACGCCGCCGCGGACGCCGCGCAGGTGTCGGACCTTCCGCCCGAAACGCTGCCTTTCCTGCGGCCGAGCCGGTATTGCGAGACCGACCTCCTGTCAGATTTCGCCTGGGCGAACTTCGGCGCGCTCAGCGGCGGGTGGGCGAAGGTGCAGGCGATCTGCGATTTTGTTCATCAGCGCTTGAGATTTAGCTATCCCGAGGCCCGGCCGACGAGGACTGCAAATGAAGCCCTGGCCGAGGGCGTCGGCGTGTGCCGGGACTTCACCCATCTCGCCGTTACGTTGTGCCGCTGCCTCAACATTCCGGCCCGCTATTGCAACGGCTATCTCGGCGATATCGGCGTGCCGTCGGATCCCGCTCCGATGGATTTCAACGCCTGGTTCGAAGTCTTTCTCGGCGGTCGATGGTTCACATTCGACGCGCGCCACAATCAGCCGAGGATTGGCCGCGTCTTGATCGCGCGCGGCCGCGACGCCGCCGACATTCCCATGATCGCGACCTTCGGATCTCATAAGCTCACGCGCTTCGCGGTGGTGACGGAGGAGATCACGGAAACCTCGATCGCTGCGTGACGGTGTTCGGACCTACGAAAGGAAATCGACCATGACGACGATCTTGCTGATCATCCTGATTATCGTGCTGTTGGGCGGCGGAGGCGGTTACTACTCTTACGGGCGATATGGCGCGCCTGGACTGGGTGGCGTCCTTGGTTTGGTGATCATCATATTGATCGTCCTGTGGCTGGTTGGCGCATTGGGCACGGTTGGACCAAGACCGATCTGACGCACCGTCATCTCCGTTGAGACCAGGTCGGCGGACTTCGGCGCGCGAAACATCTCGGTCTGTCGCCCGCTAACCGTCTGATTTGGGAACATTCCTGGGATGTCCGAGGTTTTCAGGACACTCAGGCTCTTAGGAGATGACCCATGCGTACAGCTCTACTCGCGGCGGCGGCTATCGTCGCTCTCGCAGGCGCCAGCGCGACGGCGCAGAACTACGACGACAGACACCCCCTCCAACGGGGCGGCCGCCGGAAAGATGAATTCCGCGCCGGCGTCGGGTTCGACGCAAGTCAATCCGGCCCCGAACGCTGCGGCGACCGCAGCCGCAACTCAGCCGGCCACTCAAAATGTGCCGAACCAAGGGCCCACCTTCATCCAGGTGCAGAGCGACGACATGTTGAGCTCCAACGTCGTCGGGCTCGACATCCATAACTCGCAGAACGACAGCATCGGCAAGATTCAGGACATCGCGTTCGACCCTTCAAAGAAGATCACCGGCTATATTCTATCGGTCGGCGGCTTTCTGGGCATGGGCACCCACTATGTCGCGGTCAATCCGGACGCGATCATGGTGTCGTATGATTCCCAGAACAAGGTCTGGAAGGCGACCATGAACGCCACCAAGGACCAGCTCAAATCGGCGCCGGAATTCAAATACGGCGGCCAGTGGACGGCCAGCAGAAGCTGAGCAAACGAAGCTCACCGGAACGGAGCTCGACGGCTCCGTTCCACCCTCTAACGTGAGACATTCGACCATGGCTGACAAAGCGGCGGACATTGACCACGTCTGGAAGCTGATCGAGGAAATTCCCATCGCGATGGTGGTCACCCACGAAGGCCAAGGTCAGAATATGCGCGCTCGGCCAATGGCTGTGCGCCCGGCTCGAGAGGAAGGGGCGCTCTACTTTCTCACCGACGCCGACACTCCCAAGGCCGAGGAGATTCGGCGCAACCAGTCGGTTTGTCTCGCGCTATCGGACAACAAGAGCCAAAAATATGTGTCGATTTCCGGCCATGCGGAAATGATCGACGATCGAGAGCGGGTGAAGAAATACTGGTCGGTTTACGACAAGGCCTTCTGGTCGGATCAGAACGATCCGCGCATCCGGGTCCTTCGCGTCACGCCGGAGAGCGCGGAGTTCTGGGAAGGGGCGGGCAGGATTGCCACCGCAGTCAAATTGATCGCGGCGATCGCCTCCGGACAGCGGATGGATCATCTCGGCGAGAATGAAAAAGTCGGTTTCGCTCAGGGCGGCAGGCTTGCCGACTGAAGCTCGAAAGTCGCTGCGAGCCGGCGTTGCTGCGAATCGAATCCCGCCGTTAATTGATACGCTCCCTTTTTGATTCGCCACCGTCTCGCGCCCTCGTCGAACGTCGCGAGCAGGCGTGGATCGACCGAGATAGTCGCCTGGCGTTCTTCACCAGGTTTGAGGTCCATCTTCTCCCAACCGACGAGACGCAGCGGTAGGTTCGCGTCCTCCGGTCCTGAGAGATAGAATTGCGGGACCGCAGCGCCGGCGCGCTCGCCGGAGTTGCGAACTGTCGCGCTGGCTGTCACCGTTGGGCCGACGACCTTCACAACGAGATTATTGAGATCGAATTGGGTGTAGGAAAGCCCGAAGCCGAACGGAAACAACGGCTGCTCAGCCCGCTTGAAGAACCATTTGTAACCGACAGCCGCGCCCTCATCGTAGGTCGCGGTGAACATGGCGCCGTAATGTCCGCCTCGCCCGACGGGTCCGATCGGGGCGCCGTTCGGGTCGCCCTGGATCGTCGGATGAGGCAACTGATCTTCGCTCATCGGGAAGGTCATCGGCAGACGTCCTGAAGGATTGGCGGCGCCCGAGAGGAGCTCAGCGATCGCCTCGCCGCCCTTCTGCCCCGGGTACCAGGCTTCGAGAACGGCGGCTGTCTGGTCGAGCCAGGGCATGAGCACCGGGCCGCCGGTCTCGAGCACGATCGACGGTTCGAGAATTGGCGCGCGTGACCGCCTCGACAAGACGGTCTTGCTGGCCGGGCAAATTGAGGCTTCGGGCGTCGGCGCTCTCGGTCATGTACTGATCGGCGAACAGGATGACCGCGTCGGCCTTGGCCGCCGCCGCCGCCGCTCGCTCCGGCGACGATCCATCGTCGAAGTCCACACGGGCGCGTGGGAACTGGTTGCGGATCGCCTCGAGCGGCGAGCCGGGGTCGAAAATCATCGCCTGGTTCTCGCCGATCTGTTGCTTCGCGGCGGGTCCTCCGCGCGGAATGACTTGCGAAGAGCCGCCGCCGGAGGGCACGCCGCGGTCGGCGTGAGCTCCAATCACGAGAAGTCTCCGCGTGTCGGCCGGGAGCGGCAGCAGGCCTCGGTTCCTCAACAAGACCATGCCTTCCCGCGCAACGGCGAGCGCGGCCCGATCGCTCGCGACGAAGTCGACTTTTGGCGGGCTAGCTGTCTCATCGGCGAGTCCATGAGCGAAGATCGAAGTGAGGATTCGCCGAGCCATATCGTCGAGCCGAGCGTTGGGGACTTCGCCGTCGCGGACCGCTCGAGCAAGGCCGTCGCCGAAGAAATTCTGCGTGTCGAGCTGCTCGCCGGATTCCTGATCGAGCCCCGCGAGGGCCGAGCGAACCGTCGAGTGGACCGCGCCCCAGTCGGACATGACGAAATAGGGATAGTTCCAGTCCGTCTTCAACACCTCATTGAGAAGCCAGTCGTTCTCGCAACAATAGCTTCCGTTCACCTGGTTGTAGGCGCACATCACGCTGCCGGGCCGGCCGCGCTCGATAGCGATCTCAAACGCCAGCAGGTCCGATTCGCGCATCGCGGCCTTGTCGATGCGCGCGTCGAGGACGACGCGGTCGGTTTCCTGGGCGTTGAGCGCGAAGTGCTTGACCGTCGAGATGATGTGTCCGCTCCTTTGCGCCCCTTCGATCATGGCGCCCGCCATCACGCCGGTCAGCAGCGGGTCCTCGGAGAAATATTCAAAATTGCGCCCGCCGCGCGGGTCACGGATGAGATTTGAGGCCCCCCCGAGGAGCACATTGAAGCCCTTGGCCCGCGCTTCCAAGGACACCGTTTGCCCTTGAAGCCTCGCCATCTCCGGATTCCAGCTCGAGGCGAGAGCGAGGTCGGAGGGCATCGCCGTCGCCGTGTCGTCGCGACGAACATCGCCGGGGTTGGCGACCCCAAGCTCCGCATCCGTCTCCTGCAGCGGGGGAACGCCGAGGCGGGGTACGCCAGGCACGTAGCCCGCCGAGCCAATCGATCCGTTCGGCTTCGGCTTGCCGCCCCAGGGAGCCGCGATCACGCCGTGAAGAAGCGACAGCTTCTCCTCTTGCGTCATCCGGACAAGCGCCTTTTGCGCGCGCTCGGCAGGCGGCAGGGAGGGATCGCTCCATGGCCATTTCTGCGCGGCGGCAGCCCCGTCCAGGCTCAGAATCGCGAGCAGGATCGCGGCGGGACGCATCAGCAAAGGTTGACCCGCACGTCTGTCAGATCACGCACATGTGGGAAAGCCGGGCGGCTAAGCGAGTTGGCGGGACGCCTGCCGGCGTTCCCGAAAACGCCCTGAAGCGAAGCGCTAGCCGCGCTGTCTAGCCGCGCAGGCGGGCGAAAGGATGTCAGACGGGACGGGGCGAAACGATCACCGCCGAAGGCCCCTCGTCATGGCCGCGATATTGTCGAAAGAGGCGCTCGAAATATTCCCGCTGCTTCTGCGCTGCGGAATTTTGCATCGCGGCGTTCGCGCCATTCTCCATGGCCCTCACGACCACGCCCTTCTGGTCAGCCAGGGCGAGAAAGGAAGAGGCGCAAAATATCGCTGCCGCGGAAAGAATGAGAGGCGCTCGTGACATGGTCGCTCCTAGGATCGGTCAAAGGCCCACACGAGAATCACGCTGCGACTCCAACCCTTATGGTTACCGAAAGGTTCCCCTCGGCCGATCGCGCGGTAACCGAATTCACCAGACTGCCAGATATTTCCCACGTCAGCGCCGGCATTGCCCGCTCGCTTGCGAGTTAAGGACAATAAAACACAAGTATGATGGCGATCACTGAAAAGATGTTCACGCTGGGACACCGAAGATCCGAGCGCTTTCTCTTGAGCGTCGGGGCCCAGATGAACTAACATGCTTGCTGCGTCGCGGCATGGCGGCGAAGTCCGACGTCTTTGGGCGGGGACCATGTTGACCGGCGAGTGGTTTACCTACAGGCAGGCCGCCGAGCTGTTGAGCGTGTCGACCGAGGCGGTTCGGCAACGAGCGAAGCGCGGGCGATGGCAAAAGACGCTTGGGAACGACAAGCGAACCCGGATTCGGCCGCCGGACGGCTGGAACGACCCCGCTCGGATTGACGGGCGCGCTCACCCGTCCCGCAATCCGGATGAACGAGCGCTGGCCCATCAAGTCATCCGAGTGCTCGAAGCGCACGTCGAAACGCTGAAGACCCAGCTTGCCGCCGCCGACCTTCGAACCGAAAAGCAAGCCGCCGAGTTCGCCGCCCGCGAGGCCCGCCTCGCAGCCGACCTCGCCGTCGAACGGACTTTGGCGGACCGGATGTCGGCGAGGGTCGACCAGATGACCGCGGATCTGGCGGTCGAGCAGGCCCAGCGGACGGAGGCCGAGAAGAGGCTCGCCGCCGAGCTCGCGCGCGGCTGGTTCAAGCGCCGCCATCACGATGGCGGCTGAGAGCGCTCGTGGACGACAAGGCCGGCCATGACGGCGGAGGCAGATCCGTCGACAGGCAACTCGATGAACGACACAATTTCTTGGAGCGACACAACTTCTTGCAGAAAATCCGAAATCTTGTTAAGCTCGGTCTCATGATGACCCTGCGCTTTCGCATGGCCTCGAGGGCAGACTTCCGTCGCCGCGCATCTTGACGCCAGAGGAAAAGGCCGGCGAATTTTTGTTTGCCGAAAATCCCGTGTAACCCACTGAAAAGTCTCGACTCGGTCGAGAAATCCAAGGAAATCCAAGCTTTTCCAACCCCCTAAGACGAGGGTTTTTCGTAGCGAATCGCTTGGTTTCAAGAAAACCCAAAGGACGCGTTAGAGCGGCGTGCGCCGCCGGGGCGGCGCTCACTCCGCCGCCGCGGCATGCTCCCGCTTCGGCGCGCCATAGGTGTCGGGGATCTTGTCGGCATAGCCGGCAACGAAATCGTGGTCGTGGTCGACCTCGGTCGCGGGCTTGAGCGCTTCATCCATGTAAGCCGCGCCGTCCTTGTCGGCGACCACGCGACGCAGGATCGCGCGATAGCGCAAGGCGAGCGCAGCCCATTTTGCGGCCACTGACACGAAGTCCCACGCTCGCCACGGATAGAAGACAAGCGGGTTCACAACAGGCAGCCCATGCCGGCGCTGCGTCCTGATCTTTCGGCGGACATAGCCGAATTGCAGCGGGTGCACGCGCTCGATCCGCGAGGAGCCGGAGAACACGGTCATCGCATCGGTGATCTTGCGCGGACTGATGCCGCTCGCGACTGCGCGGCGCAGCACGGTCTCGACATGAGCGTCCGAGTAATAGCGCGCCCACGCGTCGCGATAGACGCCGCGCCACGCGTCCGCCGACATGATCGCGTGATTCGCGCAGACATGCTCGAGATCGTAGTTGTTCATGTCCGCTTCCATCCACGCGCCCTTGAGATGAAGGGTCTTGTGGTCCTCGGAGCCGGGCAGGGGCGTGAGGAAGAAGAACTCGAGAATGTCGATCGGCAGCTCGCGCTTGATCGTGTCGATGTCGCGGGCGATCGATTCCGGCGTGTCGGTGGGAAAGCCGAGGATGTAGCCGGCCCACGTCATGACATGCGCCCGCTTCCAGGCGAGCAGCATTTCGCGATATTCCCAGATCTTGTTCTGCCGCTTCTTCGCGCCCATGAGGGATGCAGGATTGATGTTCTCAAGTCCGATGAAGACCGCGTTGCAGCCGGCCCGCGCCGCCTTCTCGATGAAGCCCGGAATCCTGTGGCAGAGCGTGTCGACCTGAAGCAGAAGCCTGATCCGAAAACCCTGGTTCTCGCGCAGTTCGATCAGCCGGTCGAGGATCGGCTCCCAGTTGCGGTTGCGGGCGAAATTGTCGTCCGTGACGAAGAAGCGGGTCACGCCTTGCGCGGCGTTGGCGCGCACGATCGCCTCGACGTCGTCAGGGGTCCGATAGCGCGACTTGCGCCCCTGGACATTGATGATGGTGCAGAAGCTGCACTGGAACGGGCAGCCGCGTCCGGCGTCGAAGCTGGTATAGTGCCCGGCGACCCTGGTCACGACCTCGCGCGGCAGCACGGGAATGGCCGCGGCGGCCATGTCGGGCATGTTGTCGAGATAGCTGTAGACCGGCTTCGCTTGGCCCGCATCGATGTCCTTGAGGAACTCAGCCAGGCGGCCTTCGCCCTCGCCTGCGTAGAGGATCATGCCCAATGCTTGAGCTTGCTTGAGGTCCGGCGGCAATTCCGGCAGCATGGCGATGCAGCCGGAGACGTGGAAACCGCCAACCGCGACCGTCACGCCTTGCTTGCGGAACTCGCGGCCGATGTCGAGGGCGCGCGGGAACTGGTTCGATTGCACGCCGACCAGCGCGACCATGCCGCGATCGGACAGGATGCGCTTCGAGATCGCGGGGATGTCGACAATGGTGTTGCACTCGTCGTAGATCTCGAACGCGATATCGACGCCGGGGCCAAGCACACGCGCCTCCGCGCATTCAAGCAGCAGGCCATAGACGCTAGCGAGGCTGTTCGAGGGAATGGTCGAGCGGCGCCACTGAATGACATAGCCGTCGTCGTCGTAATGCGACGGCTTGATCAGAACGATCGTGAACTTGGCGTTGGCCATTAAGCCCTCATGAGAGGTTTACGGACCCGTCATTCGTTGTCTAAAAGCAGCTACCCTCTTGGGGAGGTCCGGGCAACTCCAAATCGGCGGGATGGCGAGTGTCGCTTCTCCGCCTCATGATGCCCGCCGTCCCATTCGGCCGTGAGGAAGCGCCAATGAATACCGTAGTCGAATTGTCAAAGGCTGTCGGAATGAACGCCCGGCGCCTGGAGCGCATCGGTCCCGCCATGCAGGCCTATGTCGATCGTGGCGTTTACGCCGGGATCGTTACGCTGGTCGCGCGGCGCGGCCGACCCGTTCATCTGGGCGAATTCGGCTGGCGCGACAAGGAAGCGGGGTCGCCGATGACCGCGGATACGATCTTCCGCCTCTACTCGATGACCAAGCCGATCATCTGCACGGCGCTCATGACGCTGCTCGAGGAAGGACGCTTCAGGCTCATCGAACCGCTGGCGAAATACATTCCCGCCTTTGGCGCCGTGAAGGTTCTGGAAGCTGACGGACGTCTGGTTGCTCCCGTGCGCCCGATCCTGATCCGCGACCTGATGACCCACATGAGCGGACTTTCCTACCATTTCGTCGAGGAAGCGGGCGTCGGCAAGATGTACAAGGACGCCAAGCTATTGGCCGCCCACCACTCGCTCGAGGCCACGATTGATGATCTGGCCCGGTTCCCTCTGGCGTTCCAGCCAGGGTCGAAATGGCGATACAGCGTCGGCATCGACGTCGCGGCCCGGGTGATCGAAGTGATCTCGGGTCGCCCGCTCGGCCACTTCTTGCGCGAACGCCTGTTCGAGCCGCTCGGCATGTCCGATACGGCCTTCGGCGTCCCGCCCGAAAAGCGGAACCGTCTGGCCGCCATGTACGGCCGCCCCGACGTGCTCAACGCCGGCGTCACTGTGGGCAGCGAGTACGCGGCGTGGATGAGCGGGGTCAACGATCGGCTTGATGTGTCGAAAACCTACCCGGTCGATTCGCCCGACCTCTTCGTGCGCGGCGGCCATGGCCTGTTCTCGACCATCGACGACTATTTCCGCTTCGCCCAGATGCTGGCCAATGGCGGCGAGCTCGACGGCGAGCGCATCATCGGACGCAAGACGCTCGAGCTTATGCATTCGAACATTGTGCCGGGGGCGCTGCTGCCTCTCGAGATCGGCGGCCTGCCCCTGCCCGGCTACGGCTTCGGTCTCGGCTCGCGGGTGCTCATCGATGTGGCGCAATCCGGCGCGCCCGGGTCAGTGGGCGAGTTCGGCTGGTCCGGCGCAGCCAAGACCCACTTCTGGGTCGATCCGAAGGAAGAGGTGGTTGGCCTCTTCATGACCCAGTCGATGATGAGCTTCGACCTGCCGGAGTTCGATCTGCGCGCGCTCGCCTATCAGGCGATCGACGATTAGCGCGTGCAGCGGCCCGGGGCGGTCTCGTCCACCGGAAATTCCGCGCCGCCCGTCGCCAATCAGGTCAGCCGCCGGCACATGACCAAGTTCTGGTCGTTGTTGACGCCTTTTTCGATGAATGACTGAACGGAAATATATTTCGGCCATTCCCGCTCGATATACTCCCGGGTGTGGCACGAAGTCTGGTAAAAGTCCGGCAGGCCCTCGGCGCCTTTGCCTCCCCAATGGTGGAAACCCCGGGCGACTATTCTTTCCTCTTTCCGATTGCGCGCCGGCCCGAAGGAATGAGTGGAGATGAAGGCTTGGCCCCCGACCTTCAGGACCCGGTTGATCTCGCCAAGCCAGGCGAACTGCATCGTCTCAGGGAGGTGGGTGAAGATCGAAATCGAATAGACAAAATCGAAAAAGCCGTCGCCGAACGGCAACGGCGGCATGAACCCATTGGCGAGGAAGCTGGCGCGCGAGCCGAGATAGGTTCTGGACCACTCGATCGCCTGGCCGTCGATATCGCAGCCGTGCCATTCGATCTTGTCCTGCCACGAGGACTGGCGGCAGAGCGCTTGCAGGGGTCTCAAGACGCGCCCGCAGCCGACGCCGAGGTCGAGCACGCGAAAATCGGCGCCGGACGCTTCTATTCGGCCCAGGCGCTCGAACACGTTCCGCGCGAGAGCGAGTCCAGCCTGTTCGAAACTTTCCGGATCCTCGGCGCCATGAACCCTCTTTCTCAGGAAAGCAGGGGGAAGGACGTGATCGACTTCATAATTCTTCCGCCGGCGGACCTCCTCCCAAGCAGACCGCGAAACCCCGACGCGGTTCTCAAGCCAGCCCTGATCGAGGAAGTGTCGCCAACCGCTCATGCCCGGCGTCGCCTCAACCGCCGCCGCGACATCGGGATTCGCCTTAAGATAGGCCTGTTCATCGAACTCCGGCGATGGAACCGGTAGCGCGCTGTTCCCGGCCGCCGGCGAGGCCGAAGTCGACTTGCGCCTCAGGGACAACAAGTTTCGCAGGGACATCTAAAATCCTTCGGAGCCTCTTTTCGCCGCAGACGCGGCGCCCTAAGCCATGATCCGCCAGCCAAGGAGTCCCGCGCTTGCGCATCGCCACCTGGAATGTCAACTCCATCCGCCAAAGGTTGCCGCACCTCCTGGCCTACCTGAAGGAGGTTCAGCCCGACGTCCTTTGCCTGCAGGAAATCAAGTGCCTCGATGAGCAGTTTCCTCGCATGGAGATCGAGGAGCTGGGGTACAACATCGAGACGCATGGGCAGAAGACGTTCAACGGCGTCGCGGTCCTCTCCAAGCAGCCGTTCGAGGTTGCCCGAGGCCTGCCCGGTGACGAGAACAACTCGCAGTCTCGCTATATCGAGGCGGTCGTCCCGGCCTCAGAGGGCGTGGTGCGGGTGGCGTGCGTCTATCTTCCGAACGGCAATCCCGTGGGTTCCGAGAAATATCCCTATAAGCTGGCCTTTCTGGAGCGCCTCATCCTCCATACCCGCGAACTGCTTGAATACGAGGAGCCGCTCGTTCTGGCCGGCGATTTCAACGTCATTCCCGACGCGCGCGACGCCACCCGTGCCGAGGATTGGGTCAACGACGCTCTGTTCCTGCCCCAAACGCGCTCGAAGTTCCGCGAATTGCTTGCGCTCGGCTTGACGGACGCGCTTCGCGCGACCACGGACGCTCCGGGCCTCTACACGTTCTGGGATTACCAGGCGGGCGCTTGGCAGAAGAACAACGGCATCCGGATCGACCACCTGCTCTTGTCGCCTGAGGCTGCGGACAAGCTGCAATCGGTCACCATCGACAAGGAGATGCGCGGACGAGACAAGGCCTCCGACCATACGCCCGTGCGGGTCGAATTGGCGGCATGAGGCGACGTCGAGAGAGCGTTCTATGAACCTGTCCAGCTTATTCGACCTCAGCGGCAAGACCGCGCTTGTCACCGGCTCCTCGGAGGGGCTCGGACTTGCGATGGCGCGCGGCCTCGCGGATGCCGGCGCGGCAATCCTTCTCAACGGCCGAGACGAGAGGAAGCTGGCGAAGGCCGCAGACTCTTTTGCCGAAGCCGGGCATGAGGTCACGACACGTCCCTTCGACGTCGCGGATGAAGCGGCGGTCCTTGCGGCCTTCGAGCATTTCGACGCCGAGGGGGTCGAGATCGACATCCTGGTCAACAACGCCGGCATCCAGCTCCGCAAGCCGATGGTGGATCTCAAAACCGACGAATGGCGCCGCGTCGTCGACATCCATCTCACGGGCGCGTTCCAGGTCGGCCGCGAAGCGGCGAAGCGCATGATCGCGCGCGGGCGCGGCGGCAAGATCATCAACATCGCTTCGCTGGCGAGCGAGGTCGCTCGCGCGACGATCTCACCCTACGTTGCAGCGAAGGGCGGCATCAGGATGCTGACCCGCTCCATGGCCGCCGAATGGGCGAAGCATGACATCCAGGCCAATGCGATCGGGCCCGGCTACATTGCGACCGAAATGAACCGGGCGCTGCTCGACGACCCCAAGTTCGACGCCTGGGTGAAAGGCCGCACGCCATCGGGACGTTGGGGACAGCCGGACGATCTCATCGGCGTTGCGGTGTTCCTTGCTTCGCCCGCTTCGGATTACGTTAACGGGCAGATCATCTATGTCGATGGCGGGCTGCTTGCCGTGATATGAATTCGTGAATCATGACCGCCGCCAGTCCCACGATCGGCAAGTCGAGCGGCGCTTCGCTGGCGGAAGGGTTGCGCGCCGCGACGCCCGCGCTCCTGTTCGGCTTGAGGCTGTGGGGCTCCGTCTGTCTTTCCTTCTATGTCGCCTTCGCCCTTGAGCTGAGCGAGCCCTCCTGGGCCGCGACGACGGCGGCGCTGGTCTGTCAGCCGGTGCTTGGGGCGTCGCTGCGCAAATCGATGTTCCGGATGGTCGGGACCGTGGTCGGCGCCGTCGCCATCGTGGTCCTTGCCGCCTTCGTTCGCCAGGACCGGGTGGGCTTTCTCGTCGGACTTACCCTCTGGTGCGCGGCCTCCGCCTTTGTCGCCACGCTCTTGCGCAATTTCGCCGCCTATGCCGCGGCGCTCGCCGGCTACACAGCGGCAATCATTGCAATCGACGCTCTCGGGCCGGTCGGAAGCACGAATGGCATCGTCTTCATCTTCGCCATCGACCGAGCGCTCGAGATTTGCATCGGCATCGTCTCCGCGGGAATCGTGCTCGCCTTGACCGATCTCGGGCATTCACGACGAAAGCTTGCGACGGAATGCGCGGCCTTGTCGAGCGCGATCATGGATGGGTTTGCCGAGGCCTTTGCCGCCCCGAGCGTGAACCTCGACCAGTTCCGCGATCTACGACGCGAACTCTTGCGGCGTGTCATCGCGCTCGATCCGATGATCGACGCCGCGATCGGCGAGGCGTCTGACTTGCGCTATCGTTCGGCGGTGCTGCAGCGGGCGGTCTCGGGCCTCATGGAGACGCTGTCCGCTTGGCGGAAGGTCGCCTTTGCGATCGCGCTAAAGGGCGACGCGACGACCCCTGGTGAGGCTCAAGCCGTCCATGGCCTCCTTCCGAGGCAACGGCTTTCTTTGGACGCAACGGGTTCGACCGATGAGCCAGCGGCCTTGCGCGACGCCTGCTGCTCGGCGGTGCGGCCTTTGACGCGCCTTGACGCTAAGACGCCCATGCAGCGTCTGCTCGCAGACAATGCCGCCGTTGGAATGCTTGGCATGGCGCGCGCTCTTAACGGCCTGACGGGCGTCATCGACCCACGCGCCGTTGTTCGCGTGACCGGGCGGGCGACCTTGCACGTCGCAGACTGGCTGCCGGCGTTCGTCAATGCGGTGCGCGTCCTGTTCGCGGTCGGGGCGGTCTCCCTGTTTTGGATCGTGAGCGCCTGGCCGAACGGCGTGGCGGCGATCACCTTCTGCGCCGTCATTGTCATTCTCTTGCCACTCCAGGGAGACCTCGCCTATTCCGCATCGATGACGTTTCTCCGGGGGACCACGATCAGCGCTGCGGCTGCGGCGGCGGTTACCTTCGGGGTCCTTCCGCAGGCGACGACTTTCCCGAGTCTGTGTCTCGCACTTGGGCTCGCGCTTGTGCCATTCGGGTTTCTGATTGCCCTGCCCTGGCGCCATTCGTTTCTGTTCACGGCGGCCACGTTTAATTTTGTGCCGTTGCTCAATGTCACAAACGGCATGACCTTTGACGGGTCGCAGTTCTGGAATGGCGCGATCGCGATCCTCGGCGGCATCGCGGCGGGCGCGGTCGCCATGCGCATCATTCCTCCAGTCTCGCCGGAAATCCGCACCCAACGGCTTCTCTCGTTGACGCTGATGGATTTCCGGCGGCTCGTCAGACGGGCCTCGCCTGGAAGAGCGGAGGACTGGGAACGTAAGGGTTTCGCTCGCTTGCTGGCGATGCCCGACAAGGCGGGGGCGCAGGAACGCGCGGAATTGGCCGGGATGGTCGCGGTCGGCAAGGAAATCGTGCGCCTCCGTCACATCGCGCCGCGCTTTGTCTCGACCGAGATGGTCGACGCCGCGCTCGTGGCGCTCGCCGAGGGAAGAAGCAGCGACGCGATCGCCCGCCTTGGCGACATCGACCGCCAGGTCGCCGCGCTCCCTCGTGCGAGAACGCGGGTCTTGTTGAGCCTTAGGGCCGGCATCCTGGCGATTTCCGGTCAGCTCTCCGAATTCGCATCTTGTTTCGACCGGCCGCTCCGATGAGATTTAACGAAATCAACCTGTTCGGGCTTTACGTTGCGCCAATCGCGGTGATCCTCGGCGTCGCTTGGGTCATCTATCTTCTGCTGAGGCGAGCGGGCGACCGCATCGGGCTGACCGGACGGGTCTGGCATCCGGCGCTGTTTGAACTGGCGCTCTATGTTATGATCGTCTCGTCGATCGTTCTTGTCATGGCGCGGTGGGGTGGCTGATGTCCCGCGTTGAGTTGAAAGCCAACGTCATCGGGACCGCGCCCGCGATCAAGCGCCGGTCGGTCCTGTCGTCGGTGCACGTGGCGCCTGTCCTGGCGACGCTGGCCGCGGTTGCGTTTGCGGCGCTGCTCGGCTGGGGCGCCTGGCAATATTATATGGGAGCTCCGTGGACACGCGACGGAACAGTGCGGGCGTATGTCGTGAAGGTCGCCCCGCAGGTGGCGGGCGAAATTGTCAGTCTGCCGGTCGTTGACAACCAGTTCGTCCACAAGGGCGACCTTTTGATGCTGATCGACCCGAGAAATTACGCGATCGCTGTGCGTCAAGCCGACGCTGCCGTGGAGCAAGCTCAGGCGGTTGCGGACAATGCACGAGCCGAGATGGTCAGACGCGAGAAACTCAATGACATTGCGGTCACCATGGAGGAGCGACAGACCTACATCAGCCAGGCGGCCAGCGCCGAGGCCGCCTATCAGACCGCGCTCGCAAATCTCCAACAGGCGCGCGTGAACTACGAGCGCACGCGGGTGCGCTCGCCGGTCAACGGCTACGTCACCAATCTTACCGCTCAACTCGGCAATTATGCGGATGTCGGGGCCCTACAGCTTTCGGTCGTCAACTCCAATTCGTACTGGGTCGACGCCTATTTCGAGGAGACGGCGCTGAGCCGCATCCAGGAAGGCGATGCGGCGACGGTCAAGCTGATGGGCTACACCCCCTTGCTGCACGGCAGAGTTCAGGGGCTCGCACGCGGAATTGACGTCCCCAATTCGGCGCCGGACGCTTCGGGGCTTGCCTCGGTCAATCCGATCTTCACCTTCGTGCGCCTCGCCCAGCGTGTGCCGGTCCGCATTCACATCGACGAGGTTCCCGACGACATCAAGCTTGTCGCCGGTATGACGGCGACGGTGCAGATCGAACCCTATAAGGCGCAGCCGCTCCCCAATTCGAAACCCGCGTCCGGGAAAGTGAGTGGGGCAGACACCCGGCCGGCCTCGTTCCAGACGCTGACCGACGCGCCGCTGCCGCCGACCGCCGCCCCGCAAGCCGCCAAACCCGCGACGGCAATGACGGCGCCGCCCGCGCAACCGGCTAGCCGTTCGGCGACCCAAGCGGCTCAGGGGCCGGCCGCGCCACAGGCGGTTTCGTCACCGATACAGCAAATGGTCGCCTCGCCAGGACCGGCGCCAGCTTCCGCTGTGGACCAATTGTCGGTGTCCATCCCGCCCTCGGCGCAGGCCACCGCCGCCGCGGATGCGGCGTCCGCCGATCTCAAGGCGCTCCAACAGCAGATCGCCGCCAACCCGCCCGCCGGAGCGGGCTCGGCGAAAAGCGATGGCGGAATGCCGTCAAGCGAATTTCTAGGGCAGACCTACGATCTTTTCGGCGGTCCGAACGTGACGCCAAGACCGCGGTCTCCTGATACGATCCGCAGGCGCGCTCGCTCGAGGTGGCGCCATTTGCCGCCGAGATCGCCGTAGCCCCGCCGAATGAGTCTTTCCTCCACGATGGGCCGCGCTCGAGCGAACGGTCTTGTGCTCGCCCGCGCCGGGGTCACTGCGATCTTCTTCGCCAACGGCCTCGTCATTGGCGCGTGGGCGGTCGCGATCCCTGAGATCAAGGCGCTCTTCGGTCTCTCCGACGCGCGCCTCTCAATGGTCCTGCTGGCCGCTGGAATGGGCGGCTTGGCCGCCATGCCGGTCGCGGGCGTGGCGCCGTCAAAGATCGGAGGCACCGGGCGCGCGCTGCAAATCTCCGGGCCGCTGACCGCGCTCCTGCTCGCCGCCCTCCCCCAGACTCATCTTCTGGCGCCGGGCATCGGTCTTCTTGCAATTTGCGCCTTCCTGTTCGGCTTCGCCAACGTCCTCATGGACGTACCGATGAACGCGCACGCGAGCGTCATTGAGACGCGCTGGGGAAGGGCCATCATGTCCTCCTTCCACGCCGCCTGGAGCGCGGGCGGACTGATCGGCTCGGCCTTCGGCGGCTTCCTCATCGCCCGCGGCGCCGGCCCTTCGCTTCAACTCGGGATCGAGGCGGGGATCGCCTTGGTCATCGTGGTCGCGGCGAGCGTGACGATCGGCGTCGGCGACACGCAGGCGCCGAGCCGCATCTTTGCGCTGCCGGAACGCAAGCTGCTGGCGCTCGCCCTCATCGCCTTCCTGGCGGTCCTGGTGGAGGGAGCGATCACCGACTGGAGCGCGCTCTACCTGAAGTCGGAGGTCGGGGCGACCGGCGGCGCCGCCGCGATCGGGTTCTCCGCCTACGCCTTGATGATGGTGACTGCGCGCCTCCTCGGCGACAGCGTCGTGCGCGCCATCGGCCGGACCCGCACCATTCTCTTCGGCGCGGCCCTGATGTTTGCCGGCGTCGCGCTGGCGACCGGACCGGTCTCCGTACTCGACCGCCGTTGTAGGCTTCGCGCTCGTCGGCCTTGGCGTCGCCAACATGGTGCCGGCCGCCTTCAGCGCGAGCGCAGCCGCGGCGAGCTCGCCCTCGCTCGGCATCGCGACATCGGCGACGATGGCCTACACCTCGCTCCTTGTCGGGCCGCCGCTCATCGGCGCGATCGCGACAATTTCGAGCCTGCGTGTCGCGTTCGCGATCCTGCTCCTCGCTGCGATAGGGATCGCCGTCTTGACAGTTACGCACCGTAGCCCGGAATCTTAGTTTCAGCGTCCCGCCAGGTCTCGAACCCGATCAGCGAGCCTGGCCCAGGCTTGCAAACACCCCGGACTGGCGAGGACCGCCGGTCCAGCGCGCCACGACCGCGAGGCGTTTGACCTCTCCGCTCTGAAAGGCCCGCAGGAAGACGTCGTAGGTCTTGAAGGACACGCAGCCGTTGGAATCGCCGTTCGGGCCCAGCATGTAAGGGTGCGCGAGCAGCCCAACGCGATTGAAGGTGAACCCTCCGCCGACCGGGTTCAGGCGCAGGGCCTGCACCCCGTGAAACAGCGATTCGCGTAAGGTGAGTTGATAGACGCCCGGGCGGCGTCGCGCCGTGGTCGCGCTCATCGACGAAACGGGGGTCGTCGATCCTGTCGCCGAGACCCGAATGGGCTTCGAGACGCATGCCGTCCGGCAGATACACGGTGTGCGCCGAGATATCGTAGACCGCCGTCAATTGGTCGTAGCTCGTCGGGGCGTTAGCTGGCGGGGCCAGTTCGATCGGCCGAGGCGGCGGGACCGGCGCGAAAACGATCGGCGGAGGGGTTGCCAGGGACGATGGCGGCGCCTCGACGAGCGGGTTTGAATTGGGCGGCGGCGCGAGCTCGATACGGTCCTCCTGAGGAACGCCGATCTGGATCGGCGGCGGGGGCTCAAGCCTTGCGAGGCTCTCCTCGGCATCGACCGTCTTTTCGCGGGAATTCGCAGTCGCGGCCGCCAAAGGAGGAGGCGCAGCTTCGAGCGCCGGCAACGCGGCGGCTGCCGTTTTCGGGAGCGGCGGGGCCGGGGCCAAGGTGAGCGAGACAAGAAATCCGACGAGGCCCGCGGCGACCACGCCAAGACCGATCAGCCCGAGAACGATCGGAAGGACGGGAGCTCGGGGCCGCACGGCCACAGCGATGCTCGAAGGCGCCGCGGCCTTTTCCTTCGCAGGCGGATCGCGACCGGGCTCCTCCGGCGGCGGCGCGGCCTGCGGCCAAGTCGGGTATGGCTTTTGCCCGGCGAACAGGACGGGGCCCCCGTTTTCCAGCAATCCCCCAACTAAACACGAATAGCCTCCGGTCTTCAATCCGGCTGTGATCCCGATCACAGCGCCCCGACCCAAAAGCCGCTCGGACCTCTATGTCCAAACATTTTGCGCCGGAACGGAGTATTGCTGCCGTCCGTCCACGTCCACCGCGCACCCGGAAGATGCAGCTTCGCGACCAAATCCACCTGTCGCTGCGAGCGACAAGTTTCGCGCTTCGCCGCGGCTGCGCGATGGCCACGTTCATAGCGATGGCGAGCGCGGCAGGATTCACGGGTGCAGCATGCGCGGCGCCTGCCGACGCCGAGCGGCCGGCGAGCGCTCAGGGTCCGACGCAGGCCGAGTTGAACGACGCCGATACCGATCCGGCAAACTGGCTCACGGACAACAAGGGCTATCTAGGATACCGCTTCTCTGCGCTGTCGAGCATCAACGCGAACAACGTCCACGATCTCAAGCAGATCTGTTCCTTCCCCCTCGGTCTCCAAGGATCGTTCCAGAACGGCCCGATCGTCTACGCGGGGATCTTGTATACGACGACCGCGTTCACGACGACCGCAATCGACGCCGCCACCTGCGAGAAGCGATGGCGCCATGACTACAGGCCGGACCATCCGCTCGCGCCGAACAACAAGGGCGCGGCGATCGCCGCGGGCCGCGTCATCCGCGGCACGCCGGACGGTCATCTGATCGCCCTCGACGCGAAGACGGGCGCCTTGCTCTGGGACAGGCGGATCATGGAGCCGGCCAAGGGGGAATATGCGACCGCGGCGCCGCTCATCTGGGAGGACATGGTCTTCATCGGCAAGGCCGGCGGGGATCTCGGCATCCGGGGCGAGATGATGGCCTTCAAGGCCGTGGACGGACGAAAGATCTGGGGCTTCTACACGATTTCCGTCTCCCGATCAGACGGGAGGCGACACATGGAAGCGCCCGGCCAGCATCGAGCACGGCGGAGGTTCCCTGTGGACCGCCTTCAGTCTCGATCCTGCGGCGGGTCTGCTCATGTTGCCGGTCGGCAATCCAGGACCTGACTTCGACAACGACAGCCGGCCGGGCGCGAACCTGTTCACCAACTCGGTGGTCGCTCTCGACGCGAGAACGGGAGCGCTCAGATGGTGGCGCCAGCTCGTCGGTCCCGACGATCGCGACTGGGACACCGCTGTCGTCTCGGCTTTCGACGCCGCTGACGGAAGCAAGCTTGTCGCGGTCGCGGGCAAGGACGGCATTGTGCACGTGTTGGACAGGCTCACGGGCAAGCAGATCTCCCAGGTTCCCCTCGTCAGCCGATACATGAACACGGCGGGACCGGTAGCGGGCGGCGCCGGGATTCGCTTGTGCCCGATTGCGGCGGTGCAGTGGAACGGCCCGGCCTACAGCCCTGAAACCCATTTGCTCTACATGAACGGGATCGATTGGTGCGCCCAGGCGATCAAGGGCCCAACGCCGGTTTATCGGCCCGCCCAGCCCTATCTCGGCTGGGCCAATTTCTTCGGCGCGCGCGATGAAGTGGGCGAGGCGTTCGGCTGGATCAACGCCATCGATCCAACGAATGGGAGACTCGCCTGGCGGCGGAGGGTCTCGTCCATCCCGCTTGGCCCGGTGACGGCGACGGCGGGCGGCCTTGTCATCACCGGCGAGACCGACGGCACTCTTCTGGCGCTCGACGCCAAGAACGGCGCCGAGCTTTTCAAAACGAATGTCGGCGGCGCGATCGGCGGCGGAATCATCACTTACCAAGCCGGCGGCAAGCAGCTCATCGCTGTCGCGGCCGGCGACAATAGTCGCACCTACCAGACGAAGGGCGAGAATACGATCGTCGTGCTGGGCCTCCCCTAGGGATCGACGAAAACTCTACACGGGAAAGCCGCCGCGATACTCCCACGGCGAAAGACGAGCGGCCGTTTCGACGGCTTCAGACTAGAGAAGGATTGCGCGCCCGACAGGCTCTTCCGTCTGGGAAACCAAATTGACCAAGGCCGCGGCCAATCCAGTCCGCCGCCTGCTCCGCCTCAGTTATTTTTCGCCGGCTCACACACTTTGCGCTTGCCGAACAAGGCGTGAACGATTAGGCTTTGTTCGCGATTTGTTTTAGCCAAATCGTGATTCGCCCCGACTGTACTTCGCTGGCGAATGGGGGCCGGGTGTTTGGAGACTGATATGCTGACAAAAAAGCAGAGCGAATTGTTGCGTTTCATCCATGAGCGCCTGCAGGACGCGGGCGTGCCCCCATCGTTCGATGAAATGAAGGAAGCGCTGGATCTGCGCTCGAAATCCGGAATTCATCGGCTCATCATGGCGCTCGAGGAGCGCGGCTTCATTCGCCGGCTGGCCAATCGCGCCCGGGCCATCGAAGTCTTGCGGCTGCCGGAATCGGCGACGGTCGCAGCTCCGAGGTTGCAGAAATTCTCGCCGAGCGTCATCCCCGGCAATCTGGGCCGGGTGCGGCCGCTCGCGCCGACGCGTGACGCCGACGACCATGCCGCGGTCATGGTCCCGCTGATGGGCCGCATCGCCGCGGGCACCCCCATCGCGGCCATCCAGACGCGTCTCCAAACCTTGGCCATGCCGGCGGAATTCCTCGGCAGCGGCGAGCACTTCGCGCTCGAGGTGCGCGGCGATTCGATGATCGACGCAGGCATTTTCGAGAACGACACCGTCATCATCCGCAAGCAGGACACGGCTGAGACAGGCGACATCGTCGTCGCGCTGGTCGACGAGGAGGAAGCCACGCTCAAGCGACTGCGCAAACGGGGCGCCTCGATCGCGCTTGAAGCCGCCAATCCGGCTTACGAGACCCGGATCTTCGGGCCGGATCGGGTCCGCGTTCAAGGGAGAATGGTGAGCCTGTTGCGCCGATACTGACGGCGCCGCGAAGAAACGAGAGCAGGGAGGCCGGCCGAACGCGTCATTTGGAGGCGTTCCAGATCGCGTCCCGGCCGGCCAGCCCGACGGCTCCCGGGGTTGCGGCGGACCAGGGCCGCCGGGCGTTGCCGCCAACACTGCGCTGACGGACAATTGCAGGATACTCTTCGGGAACAGATATACAATTATAATCTGATAATTGGATTCAACCTCATCGTATTTACCTAAACGAACGCAGTTAATCATGACGTTACGTAAGTCAAAGAGCGGGCTTACATGACGGTGTATGAGTATATACCATTGGTAGGAACCAGATATTGGAGCTTGCTCCGCGGCGCGGCCTGTCGAGCGGTCCTGCCGCCCTGTCGGTCACCTGTCGGTCCTGCCGCCCTTGCCTGACCCCGGCCGGCGCCTCACCATGCGCCAAGGAGGTGATTCGTTGGCGGCGGATGAGTTTGATGGCGATTTCGGCCTCGTTCAGGCGACGGGGGAGCTTGCGTTCACAGTCGACCTCGATGGCTTCGAAGGCCCGCTTGACCTGTTGCTGGAGCTTGCCCGACGGCAGCGGGTCGACTTGGCGCGCATCTCCATTCTCGCGCTAGCCGAACAATATCTGCGTTTCATCGAAGCCGCCCGCAAACTGCGCCTCGAGCTTGCCGCCGACTATCTGGTCATGGCGGCGTGGCTCGCGTTCCTCAAATCTCGACTGCTTCTTCCCGCTCCATCGGAGCCTGCGGAAGTGGACGCCCCGGCGCTTGCGGAAGGGCTCGCTCAACGCCTGCGGGCGCTTGCGGCGATCCGCAAGGCGGGCGAATACCTGATGAGCCGGCCTCGCCTTGGGCGCGATTTCTTCGCCAGAGGAGAGCCGGAGGCCGCCGCTCAAACTCCAGGGCGGATCTCCTACCAAGGCAATCTCTACGACCTCTTGGCGGCTTATGCGCGACAGAGCCAGCGCCATGCGTTGGCCCGCGTGCGCTTCAAGACGCGCGAAGTCTGGTCACTGGCCGATGCGCGCCAGGCGCTCACTCGTCTCGTCGGCGCCCAAGCCGACTGGACGGCCTTCGACAATTTCTTGCTGGAGGCCTGCGTCGCTTCCGACATGCGCCGGAGCGCGCGCGCGTCGAGCTTCGCGGCGTCGCTCGAACTCGCGCGCGAGGGCAAAATCGAAATGCGCCAGGAACGCGCCTTCGCGCCGATCTGGCTTCGCTCGACGGATATCCATCCGGGCGGAGAACGCGCAGCATGACGCCGTCGCGCGACGCCGAATATCGAACCAGCGCCGTCCGCGCCGAGGACGGAACGCTCGATTCCCGAGCCTTCGCGGAGTTCCCTCGTCCTGGAGGATGGCGCCCTGTCTCATCAATCGCAAAACAAGAAAGGCGCCTGATGGCCCATTCGACCGGCGCGCACAATGTCGCGCAACTGTTCCCTTTCGAAGCGCCGGGCGTCTCGCCTGAGGACGTGCGAATCGCCGAGGCGCTGGTGTTCGCCGCCGCTGAACCCTTGGAGGAATCCGCCATCGCTCAGCGCCTTTCGGACGGCGCGGACGTCGCGGCGGTGATGGATGAATTGCGCCGGCGCTATGAGGGACGCGGCGTCAACCTGGTGCAGGTTGCGCGCAGATGGATGTTTCGCACCGCCGGCGACCTTGCCTGGGCGCTCGCCCACGACCGCGACGAAAAGCGGAAACTTTCGCGCGCGGCGCTCGAAACGCTCGCGATCGTCGCCTATCACCAACCCGTCACCCGCGCCGATATTGAGCAAATCCGGGGAGTGGCGGTGTCCAAGGGCGCGCTCGACGTTCTGATGGAAGCGCGCTGGGTGCGCATGCGGGGACGCAGAAAGGCGCCAGGCCGGCCCATTACCTACGGCACGACGAACGACTTTCTGGTGGAGTTCGGACTGAACGGAATCGGGGATCTGCCTGGTCTCGACGAGCTCAAGGGCGCTGGCCTCTTCGAGGGCAAGCTGCCAGCCGGCTACGACGTCCCCCAACCGGACGACGCATCGACCTTGAGGGCGGACGAGGACCCGCTCGAGGACACGGCCCTCGAGCAAGCCTGGGCGCCTGTCGCGCCAGAAGAAGGTTAAAGCGTCAGGACCGCAAACTTCCCTTCACGGGCATTGACGGCGTCGAGAAAGCGCGGAAGATGCGCGCGCTCTAAAGATTTTCGTCGTCCCGCGGAGAGAGAATGGCCTCACGACTCGCCTTGTTTGTCGCCACGACCCTCTGTGCTTCGTCCGCGGCGCTTGCGGCGGCGGCGCCCATTCTGCCGCTCGCCTCGCATCGCGCGGCCTATGACATCTCGCTCGCCGACACCTCGGGTCCGACGCGGTCTTCCGCTCAGACCCCGATTTCGGCCACCGGCCTCATCGCCTATGAATTTCGCGGTTCGGCCTGCGAGGGCTACACGTCCAGTTTCCGCCAGATGACGGAAATGGAGCGCAGCGAGGGCGATCCGATCGGCATGCAAGTGAACGCCAATTCGTTCGAAGACGGCGCCGGCAAGTCGATGCGTTTCCAGATCGACAGCCGGAGCCCGCAGGACACGCCCCCGGTCGCCGGGACGGCCACTCGCGGCGACGACGACGACGTGCGCGTGGTGTTGACCAAACCGAAAGCGCAGACGCTGGACTTCGGCCACGAGGTCCTGTTCCCCACCCAGCATATCGAGCGTCTGATCGAGGTCGCCAAGAACGGCGGCGGCCCCATGCAGGCGCGGGTCTATGACGGATCCGATACCGGCGCGAAGATCTTCGCCACGATGTCGGTGGTGGGAAAGGAAGCGACGAAGCCCGACGAAGACACGCAGACCGCATCCGCGCTGAGCGGAGTGCGCCGCTGGCCGGTCGTGATCGCCTATTTCAACGAAGCCGCGACCGACGCTCCGCCTGAATATACGCTTTCGTTCGACCTTTACGAGAATGGCGTCTCGGGCAGCCTCAAGCTCGACTATGGCGCATTCGCGTTGCGCGCGCGCTTGCGCAAGCTCGAGATTCTACCGGCTTCGGCCTGCGCCAAATAGGCCGATCCGCAGCTGAACGCAGTCGCCAGTTTGACAAACTCAGCCGACCATCCCCCGCCAAGCGGCGTCCTGGTTCCAATGGAGCCCAAGCTTTGGAGCGAGCAGCCGCACTACGTGTTGGGACAGGAGAGAACGACGATCGGCCGCGGCTCGAACTGCGACATTCGTATTGGCAACCCGACCATATCCCGGATGCATTTGGAACTGGCCTGGCGGGCGGAAACCCTGGTTCTCACCCATCTCAGCCCGGTGAACCCAACTTTCGTCAATGGCGCGCCGGTCGCTGAACCTCGCGCTCTTCGCAATGGCGACATCATCGAAATCGCAGACGGGGTTGCGCTTCGAGTTGAGCTCTTCGACCGTGGCGACGAGGCGGCCACGCAGTTTCGCGGACGCGACGTGCGCCGGATGTACGCGATCCTGTCCGCCGACGTGTTCGGCTACACCCGCTTGGTGGAGCAGGACGACCTCGCGACGGCCCGCCAGTTCGAAGGTTGCCTGAAGATCGTCCGCGACCGCGTCGAACAGATGGATGGACGCATTTTCCAGGTCGCCGGCGACGGAATCGTGGCGCTGTTCAACAGCGCGGGCTCCGCGGTGAAGGCGGCCGCCGTTTGGCAATTGGACATTGCGCGCCGCAACGCAGGGCTGCCGCCGGAGCGCCGGATGGAATTTCGGATCGGGATCAATTCCGGGGACCTGCTCGTGACGCCCGTGGGCGCCATAGTCGGCGACGCCATCAACATCGCCGCTCGCGTTCAGACCATCGCGCCGCCGGGCGGCATTTTCATAACAGGCGTCGTCCGCGATCAGCTTCAAGCCCAAATCGACCTTAGATTCGAGTTCGTCCAAACCAATGGGATGAAGAATCTGTCGCGCGAAGTTCGGGTCTATCGGGTCGAATTTTGATCGCTCGCAGGCGGCGCTCTCACTTGCCGGTTGGCCTGGGCCGGAAGGTGAGGCCTCGCTGCACGGCGGTGGGGCCGAACCGGTCGCGCAAGGCGGCGATCGCCGCCTCTCGGAATTTCTCACGGCCGCTGTCGCGCGCGAACATGTCATCCTGGTCCGCGCCTGTCGCCGGCCCCAGCTCGGTTGCGGCAATCCCGAGCAGGCGATAGGCGACGCCGTTGGGCTCAGCGTCGAGAAGGGGGCGCGCCGCCGCGAACAGTCGCGGCGCGAGCTGCGTGGGTCTGATGCCGCCACGGCTACGCGTTCTGAGAGAGAAGTCAGCCAGGCGCAGCTTGAGCGTGACCCCTGAGGCCGCGAGCGCCTGCCGGCGCAAGCGGGTGGCGACGCGGTCGCATTGCGCAAGCAGGATGCGCGTGAGCTCGGCCTTGTCGCTGATGTCGCGATCGAACGTCGTCTCGGAGGAAACGCTCTTCGTTTCCCGTTCGGCGGAGACGGGACGGTCGTCGCGGCCATGCGCCAGGCGCCACAGACGCAGTCCGTCCTCGCCGAGGCGCAAGACCGCCTCCCGCTCGTCGATCCGCTGCAGATCGCCGATCAGGCGAAAACCGGAGCGCTCGAGCCGCTCCCGCCCGACCCTGCCGATGCCCCACAGGCGCTCCACGCTTTGGGACGCGAGCCAGGTCTTCGCTTCCGCTCGGGACAGAGCGGCGAAACCGCGCGGCTTGTTGAGGTCGGACGCGAGCTTCGCCATAAACTTGCAGTAACTCACGCCGACCGAAACCGTGACGCCGATCTCGGCCTCGACGCGGCGAGCGAAGCGGACCAGCGTTTCCGCCGCGCCTGCCCCGTTGGACGGCTCGCAGCCAGTCAGATCGAGAAAGGCCTCGTCGATCGACAGCGGCTCGACCAGGGGCGTCAGCTCCATCATCCGCCTCCGAATTTCGTGCCCGACCCGCGCATATTTGGTCATGTCGGGGGGAAGGACCACCGCGTTCGGACACAAGGCCCGGGCCCGCGACATCGGCATTGCCGAGCGAACGCCGAAAGTCCGGGCGATGTAGCAGCAGGTCGCGACGACCCCGCGCGGGCCGGACCCGCCGACGATCAACGGCTTGTCGTCAAGGCTCGGGTCGTCGCGCTTTTCGACCGCGGCGTAAAAGGCGTCGCAGTCGACATGGGCGATGTCGAGGCCGGCCGTCTCTTCCAGGCTGATCGTGCGAGGCGAGCCGCAATGGGGGCAGCGGGCCGAATCGTTGGAATCCTTCCTCAGACAGTCGCGGCAGAGGCGAAGCCGAGGGGATTCCATCAGAACTCCGTCCTCTTTTGGCCCGCAAAGCGCCGCATGCGCCCGCGCGACCGCCTCCGGCCTGAGGCCGGCCTCGGCCGCGAACGCGACGAGCAGCGCTTCGTCGCCGACCAGATAGTCGAGCACGGAGCCCAAAAACGCCGGGTCCGCAGCCGCGGTTCTGAGGTTGTCGGGGCCCAGTCCGGTGAGGCCGAGGAACCGGTTCAGCCGGTCGGAATCACCGGCGATGAAGGCGAGCGCGGTAACCGCCAAAGATCGGGCGGAATCGACGCTTGTGGATTGCCTCGATTTCAGGGGAATCGCGCATAGTCCGATTCGCCTTTCGTCAATGTCTTGCGCCTAATCTTAGCCGGGGCGCCGGCCGAATTCACGCCCCATGGAACGCCCGATGCCCAAGACCGTGCTTATTGTTGAGGACAACGAGCTCAACATGAAGCTGTTCAACGACCTCGTCGAGACGCGCGGACACCGGATCGTGCAGACGCGCAACGGCATCGAAGCGGTCGATCTGGCGCGCAAGCACCGGCCCGATCTGATCCTGATGGACATTCAGCTGCCCGAGGTTTCGGGCCTCGAAGTCACCCAATGGCTGAAGGATGACGAAGAGCTTAAAGCGATACCGGTCATCGCGGTCACGGCCTTCGCGATGAAGGGCGACGAGGAGAAAATCCTCAAGGGCGGTTGCGAGGCGTACCTCTCCAAGCCGATCTCGGTCGCCAAATTCTTCGAGACAATCGACCACTTCCTTGGGCCCGGAGACAAAGGATGACGGCCCGCGCGCCGGTCGTGGATGACGTCCGGGCGAACCTTGTCGCCGCAAGGGCTATGTCATTCCGCCGCTGCTGGAACCATGGCGCGATTTGCCGCAAGGATCGGCTCAAGGATCGTCTCCGCGATGTGCCGAACAACCGGCACACAGACGCCGTCCCCACAAACATGATAGGCGTCGTTGTAGCGCTCGGGCAGACGATAACCATCGCCTAAACCCATCAACCGTGCGGCCTCACGTGGCGAGAGAAGACGCGACCGAACCCGTTCGCCGTCTACGATGAGAATTGACTGGCGGGACGATCCGCCGGCGGGAGTTCGCAAGCATCCCGCGAGATCATCGAACCGAACCTCGGCGCGTTGCCGCTTCACGCCATCCGCATCGGGTCGCATCCGCCGATAAAGGCTCCCGACCGCTCGTCTTGCCGACGACTTGGCCGACGCGACCTTCGCTCGATTGACGGGCGACATGAGACTGAGAAGATAGTTCGTCTCCGCAGCAGAATGCCAATCGACGCCGGTCGGCTCTTCCTCGATGAGGTCGGCAAAATGCATATTGCGCCTCGGCGGTGCTGGCGCCTTCCACCAGAGCCAACGCTTCTTGGCGGACGGAGACAGGCCAGCATAGGCGGCTACCAGCGATTGAGGATGCCATTCGCGATCCGGATCGCTCGAAACAAGCTCGGCGGGAAGCGCCTCGTTCCTTTCGACCGCGATGAAAAACACCCGCGGGCGGGATTGCGGGACAAAATGAGACGCGTTGATGACGATCGCGCCGAACCGGTACTCTGAACTCGAAAGCGCCGAGCCGATGGCGGCGAAATCCCTTCCTCCGTGAGAGGTGAGGCAACCGTACACGTTTTCCAGAACAATGGCGCGCGGCGAGCGTCCCGCCTCCGCGAGCCCACGCATGAGCTTCCAGAATGGCCAGAAGGTTCCAGATCTTGTCAGGGCCCTATCGTGTTCTCGGCCAAGACCTCTGGACTCCCCCGCCAGCGAAAGGTCTTGGCAAGGAAATGACGCCCATGCGAGGTCGCTCGGTTCGGACGGCAGATCGTCCAACGTCAATTTGGCGACATCTTCCAGTTCGATCTCGGCGTCGCCATAGTTTCGCACGTAGGTTGCAACCTTCATCGCATCGAAGTCATTGGCGAACAGGCAACGCCAAGACTTGCCCAGGCCGGCGCGGGCCATGCCGCCGCCAGCGAAGAACTCGAGGAACGTCAGCTGACTTTCGCGCATCGACGACAAACTGAAGCGGAACGATGATTCGCGCAACGCACCGCACCGGACGGGCCCGTACGGTCACCCGTGCATCCCAGATCGAGCCGGAGCGGCCGGACGTTTTGCGTCGCTCTCGCTAGCGCGCGTGGAGCGGCTGCGTCGCGAAGCGTTCGCGCGAGACGGGCAGTGGCGGTTGGTCCTCGACCGTCGATGCCGCCGGCCTTTCCGCCACCATCGTGCGCAGGATATCGAACCCGGCCGCAAAGTTCGCTTCGAGCGTGGGCCTGATCCGATCATAGAAGGGCAGATCCTTCGGCTTCGGTTTCGCGATGCGGAATTCGAAGTGGGTTCCGCCGTCGGCGCCGTCCTCGAAGACATAGGAGAACAGAATTTTCGGGGCGTCCGGGATCGGCAGCTGCGCTGTCAGGGTCAGATAGTCGAACGGGCGCCAGTCAACGATATCCTCGATGACCGCGTCCTTGCCGTGCAGGCAGTGGTTCTGCGTGCCGGCTCCGCGACGCCCTTTCGCGTTGTTCTCGACGACGCCGTCGCTCCGCTGCCAGCGGGCGTGATGTTGAGGCGAGGTGACGAAGTCCCACACCACTTGTCTCGGCGCGGCGAATTCCCTCTCCATGACCACGAAGGCGCCGGCGCGCTGAACGAGATTGCGTGCCGTCTCGGTCTCCCGCGTCCACGCCTGTTCGAGGTCGCTCACCCAGCACTTCGTTTCGCCGATGTGCTCGATCGCCTCGGCGTGCTCGACGAGACCCTGCGCCGCGGGGTCGATCCCCATCGCCCGCACGCAGGCGTCGGAATAGAGTGCATAGGCGCGCGAACCAAACGTCTTGCCGACGTCGTTCTTGAGGAGGCGGTGGACCAGGATCACGTCGCGGCCGGCGAGTTCCTCCCGGCCCGCCATCCTTTGCCGGATGAACTCGCCGTGATGAACCACGAACTTGACGTCGAGGCTCTGCATCCGGCCGCAGGCTTGGCACTCGCAACTGCTCGCCTGCTTGATGCTGCGGAGCCGCTTGCGGAACGCAAAATAGGCCTGCTCGATCGAATCCTGCAGGAGCGATCCATCGATCTTGTCGGCGAGCGCGTAGACGAAGGCCGCGTCGCCTTCGAATTTAGCGAGCCGGAATGGCGGACGCAGGGCTCTGACCAAAGTGTCCATGATGTCGGCGATGATGTCTTGGGCGTGATCGAGTTCGACACCGGACATGAAGTGCGTGTAGCCGGAGATGTCGGCGATCGCGAAACAGGCCTTCTCCGCCTTCTGAAGCATTGCGGGCCCTCGCATTCGATCCGCGGCAGAGGAGCCATGGTCCCTGGCCCTCGAACGATCCAACGCTAACACGGGGGCGCCGATAAACGAATGCCCCCAATCTTCGCATAAGATGCTGACAGCCGCCCGGCGTGGAGCGACCGGGTTCGGCCGGGGAAGCTCAAGCGACTCCCAGTTCCGCCGCGATGGCGGCAAGCTCCCACTCGCCGCGCTCGACATCGAAAGGCTGCGGGGCTTTGATCGCCGCCTGGGCTGCTTCGGCCCGACGCAGCGACGCGCAGGCCAGAACAGGCGTGGCGGAGGCCACGGCCCGACCCTCTTCCAAATTGCCGTTGCAATGCAGCACGATGTCGAGGCCGGCCTCGATCACCGCCGCGGCGCGCTCCTCGAACGAACCTTTCAGCGCCTTCATCGAAAGGTCATCGCTCATGATGAGCCCGTCGAACCCGATTTCGCCGCGCATGATTTCCTTGACCACGATCGGCGACGCGGTCGCCGGACGAAGAGGATCGATCGCCGTGTAGAGGAGGTGCGCGCTCATCGCCATCGGCAAGTCTTTGAGCGCCGCAAACGGCGCGAAATCTTGAGCGAGGTCGGCGCGCGGGGCGTCGACGACCGGCAATTCGTGATGGCTGTCGACGCGCGCCCGTCCGTGCCCCGGCATATGCTTGATGACCGGCGCGACCCCGCCCGCAAGCAGCCCGTTGGCGATCGCGCGACCCATCGCCGCGACGCGGTCGGGCCGCGACGAGAAGGACCGCGAGCCGATCGCCGCATGCATGCCCTCGCCCGCGACGTCGAGCACAGGCGCACAGTCGATCGTAATTCCGACTTCGATCAGATCATGAGCGATGAGGCGGGCGATGAGACCCGCCGCCGCCTCAGCCCGGGACGGATGGAGACCCCGCTCGATCGCAGCCGCGGCGGGGTAGGAACGCCAACCCGGCGGCGCCATTCGTTGGACCCGGCCGCCCTCCTGATCGATCAGCACGGGCGCGCCGGCGCGGCCGACGCATTCCCGGAAAGACCGCGTCAGCTCGCGCACCTGGTCGCGGTCGACGATGTTGCGCTTGAAGAGAATCAAGCCCCACGGGTCTTCCCGGCGCAGGAAATCGCGCTCCTCATCAGTCAGCGCAAGGGCGGCGCAGCCGCTGATGAAGGCCTTGGGCATTGCGGCTCCGCGCTCAGACGTGAAGCGCCGGGGGCGCGTTCGCTCACTTAGCGATGAAGCACTGCCCGCCCTCGCCTTTGAGGCGAGCGCACATCGCCGCTGCGTCAGCCTTTGTAAGGCCGCTCACCCGCAAGCGGTAGATCGTTTCACCGTTCACCTGCGCCTTATGCACGCCAATCGGCGAACCGTTGAGCTCGGCGCTATATTTGTTGCTTAGCCGTGCAACATCGCTCTTGGCTTCCGCCTCCGATTTGGGCGCGGCGAGCTGAACCGACCATCCGCCCGAGGTCGTGGCGGCCGTGGCGTCCACGGGCGGGGCGATCGCTCCCGTCGTCTCGGTCGCGTCGACGACCTGCGCGGCTTTCGGCTTCTTCGCCGTTTTTTCCGGCTTCACCGGCGCGCCGTCCTGCGTCGGCCCGGCGGGGGTCTGGGCGGCCGCCTCAGGCGCGGTCGTATCCGTCTTGCCGACCGCCACGCGCGCGGCCGATTTGGGGGGCGAAAGCTTGGTCGGCAATTCGATCTTGGGCGTTGACGCCTGCGCGACGCCGGTCGCCTCGCTTATCGTCTTCGGCGCGGGAGCGCTCGGCGCCTCGGCCGGCTTGCTAGCCTGCTGCGCCGGCGCAGCATTCGCCGGCTGGTCGGGGAGCGGCGCAGCCGCGATCGGGGTTCCGTCGGGCCTGAGCGAGATCGTGCGCACGGGTTTCGGCTCGGGAAATTCCGACGCGATCCCCTTCGGCGGCCCGGCAGGCGCGGGCGCGACCAGCGGCGTATTGAGCGTTGCGGCGAGCGCAGCCGCGTCCGCCGCGCTACCCGGCGCAGGCGAGTTCGCGGGAGCCGAGCTGTTGACCGCGGCCTGCGCGTTCAGATCGACAGGCTGCTCTTCGGAATTGACGACCTTGACCGGGGCCGGCTTGCCGTTGTCATGCAGCAGACTGGCGCCAGCGTCGCTTGATGTCGAGACCGTTTCGTTGCTCGGGGGCGCGACCTTGGTCGGTCCCTGAGCCGCGGCGATGAACGGGGGATCCTTGCTGAAGACCGGGGCCCCATGTCGCAGCGCGAAGACGCCGCCGATCATCGCGACGCCCGCAAGCGCGAGCGCGGAAACGGCGATCTTCCAGCGCATTGGCTGGCGTTCCTCGCCCGCGTCCACCGCGGAAGCGCCGTCGGAGCGATGGGCGTCGAACTCGTAGTCCCGCCGCGCCGCGCGCTCCTCCTCGGAGGCGCCGGGAGCCAGTCCTTCCACCTCATCGTCGAGCGTTGGCCGGAGCGGCTCGCTTTCGATCGAAGGCAATGTCCGCGGGCGCGGGGGCGCCTCGCCGGCGCGTCGCGCCGTCGGCTCGCCATTGGCGATCTCCATGTGCGAGAATTCGACCAGACGGGACAGTTCCGCCAGCGGATCTTCGGTCTGCGCCTGCTGAGCGCCCGCGGCGCGCAAACGCCGCTCGAATTCATCGAGGTTGATCTCATCCGCACGGGGTTGGGAAGCACTCATGTCACCTCACTCATTGCGGATCATCTTTAGAGCGGGCGTCAAAAGCCGCCACGCAAATCCGCTACCGCATCTCCTCCGGGGCGCTAACGCCCAAAATTGACAATGCGGAGGCCAAAACAAGGCTTACGGCCGCGACCAAAGCCAATCTCGCATACGATAAATTTCGTTCGTTTTCGTTAACAAACCGCAAACGCGGCGCGTCTTTTCCTCTGTTCCAATGCGCATGAAAACGCGTCGCCAACTCATGGGCGAAAAAAGCGATCCGGTGGGGCTCATGCGCCTCGGCGGCCTGCCGGACAACTCGTGGATATTGCCCGAAGGTTCGCATGAGCTCCCGCTCGCCCTCGTCAGTCAACAGCGACAAGTCGGCTTGAGCGAGCGCCTTTTGATCGAGATCAAAGTCCGCAAAGGCGGCCTTGCCCTGCCTCAAGACGCTGCGGCAGCGCGCGTGGGCGTACTGGACATAGAAAACGGGATTGTCCTGGCTCTGCTCGATCACCTTCATGAGGTCGAAATCGAGCGGCGCGTCGTTCTTGCGCATCAGCATCATGAAGCGGACGGCGTCCGCGCCGACTTCATCCACAACCTCACGCAGCGTCACGAACTCGCCCGAGCGCTTCGACATCTTGACCGGCTCGCCGGCGCGCATGAGACGCACGAGCTGGCAGAGGCGCACCTCGAGCTTGGCCTCGCCGTCCGACAGCGCCGCGACCGCCGCCTGCATGCGTTTGACGTAGCCGCCGTGGTCGGCGCCCCACACGTCGACCAAAGTCCGAAAATTCCGGTCGATCTTCGTCTTGTGGTAGGCGATGTCGCTGGCGAAATAGGTGTATCCGCCGTCCGACTTGATGAGCGGCCGGTCGACGTCGTCGCCAAACTCAGTCGAACGGAACAGGGTCTGCTCGCGGTCCTCCCAATCGTCCGCGGGGGCGCCTTTGGGCGGCGGCAGCCGGCCCTGATAGACGAGGCCTTTCGCCCGCAGCCATTCGATCGTCTCGCCCACGCGGTCCTCGCCGCCGTCTGAGCCGGTCAGCGCGCGCTCGGAGGCGAACACTTCATGTGCGATCTTGAGCGCGGCGAGGTCGTCGCGAATCATCGCCATCATCGCCTCGATGGCGCGCTTGCGCGCGACCGGCAGCCACTCCGCCTCGGGCTTGTTGACGAGGCTCACGCCAAATTCGCGCGCCAGATACTGGCCGACGGGTTTCAGATAGTCGCCGGGATAGAGACCCTCGGGGATCGGCCCGATCTCTTCCCCCAGGGCCTCGCGATAGCGAAGGAAGGCCGAGCGCGCCAGCACGTCGACCTGGCCGCCGGCGTCGTTGACATAATATTCGCGCGTCGCCTTGCGGCCCGAGAAGATGAGCAGACTCGAAAGGGCGTCGCCGAACACCGCGCCGCGCGCGTGGCCGACATGCATGGGGCCCGTCGGATTGGCGCTCACATATTCGACGTTGACCGGTCCTTCCCCGCAGGACGCGCCGGCGCCGAAACGGCCGCCCAGGGTAAGAACCGTCTTTAGGATCTTCTCATAAACATCTGACTTCAAGACGACATTGATGAAGCCTGGACCCGCCGCCTCGGCGCTCTGCACGTCCGGTTCAAGCTTCAGATCGGCCACCAGGCCCTCCGCGAGGGCGCGGGGATTCGAGCCAGCCTGCTTGGCTTCGCGCGCATAGACCATGGCCGCATTGGTCGAGAGATCGCCATGCGCCGCCTCGCGCGGCGGCTCGACGACGAACCGGCCGAGATCGAGATCGCCGGGCAGTTCGCCGCGCGCGATCCGTTTTTCAAGCAGGCTCGCGATACGCGCCTGGAAGTCGGCGAAAATGTTCATTATTCCTACCGGGTGGGGGAGCCAACGTCTGGGCGGCGCTTGTCAGCGTCCTGGCCGGGCGCAGCCCCGTCGATAGACGGGCGTCCTTCCGGACGTCCTATATCCCAGCCATCGACGCCGTCATGCCGGAAAACGGTTCCGAACCGGGTTGAAGGCACGGGCCGACGACGCGGCGCCTCGACCATCTTCGACCTTTTCGCCTAGCCGAACTTCGATGGCCGGGACAAGCCCAGCCGCGCGCCTCTATCGCAAGTCGGGCGGCCCGTCAAAAAGCCGGGCGTGCTCGGCGATCGCGAACCGGTCGGTCATGCCGGCGATATAATCGGCGACGGCTCGCGGGCGCCGCCCGTCGGCCTTGGCGGCCCATTCGGGCGGCATGGCGGAGGGGTCGCTCATGTAGGCTTCGAACAGGCGCCGCACGATCGCATCCGCCCGCTCGCGCACCTTTTTGACGTCCGGATGGTGGTACATGCGGGCCATGAGAAAGACCTTGATGTCGCGGTCGGCCGTCTCGATGGCCGCCGAATGCCCGACGAGGGCCCGGCCGGCGCGCGTCACCGCTTCGGGGCTCGTCACCCCCGATTCGGCGATCCGCCGGCGGCTCTCCTCGATGGCGTCCTCGATGAAACGGGTGATGACCCGGCGGGTCAGCTCATGGATCGCGCGCGGCTCCTCGAGACCCGGATGAAGATCGTCGACCTCTCGCATCAGCCGATCGACAAAGGGGACGGCGGCGCGAAGCTCGCCAAGCGAGAACAAGCCGGCCCGCAAACCGTCATCGATGTCATGCGCGTCGTAGGCGATATCGTCTGCAATCGCAGCCACTTGCGCCTCGAGGCTCGCATGGAGACTCAAGTCGAGGCGCTGCCGCTCATCGTAAGCCAGGATCGCGGCGGGAACGCCGCCCGCCCGGTAGCGCTCCGTTGGCGCGCCCGAGGCGTCGATGAGCGGGCCATTGTGCTTGACGAGCCCGGCGATCGTCGGCTGGCTCAGGTTGAGCCCGTCGAATCCGGCGTAATGGCGCTCGAGCTCGGTCACGATGCGCAGGGCGTGGCTGTTGTGGTCGAAGCCGCCGTGCTCCGCCATTGCGGCGTTCAGCGCGTCCTCTCCGGTATGGCCGAAGGGGGTGTGGCCGAGATCGTGGCCAAGCGCGACCGCTTCCGCGAGATCGTCGTCGAGCCTGAGCGCACGGGCGAGGGCGCGCGCGATCTGCGCGACCTCGATCGTGTGGGTGAGGCGGGTGCGGAAATGGTCGCTCTCGTGATCGACGAACACCTGCGTCTTGTGGGCGAGGCGGCGGAACGCGGTCGAATGCACGATCCGGTCGCGGTCGCGCTGGAACTCGGTGCGCGTCGCCGACGGCGGCTCGGCGATGCGACGCACCGCCCGCGAAGGATCGGCGGCGTAAGGCGCGCGGGCCGTCAGGCTGGCATCCTCCGGCGTCCCCCTTGACATTGCGCTCCTTGCCCGGCGTCCATATCTTGGACCCGAAGGATTTCTTGATGGCGCGAGCTCGGCCGCGCAAGGGATCAAAGGCTGTTGTCATGAATGAAGCCGTTTCTCCATCCCTCGAGGGCGTCACGATCAGCGCGAGCGCCGCCCGGCGGTTGAATGCGATCCTCAAAGGCGAAGCGGGCGCGGCTCTGCGCATCTCGGTCAAGGGCGGCGGCTGCTCGGGCTTTCAATATTCTTTCGATGTCGACCGGAGCCGGGCCGAAGACGACGTCGCCGTGACCCGGGACGGCGCGACCGTGCTGGTCGATCCGGTGTCGCTCGAAATGCTCAAAGGCGCCGAGCTCGACTTCGTCGACGATCTCATGGGCCAGTCGTTCAGGGTCAAGAACCCGAATGCGGTCGCCTCCTGCGGCTGCGGGGTGAGCTTTTCGGTTTAGCCGCCGAACCGCAGCCCTTTTGGGCAGACCGGAGTCCGGCTTCCAGCTCATGCTGATAACGACAAGATATGTAACTCAGACTTCTGAATATGTCAATATATTGCTTGCGGATCGGATTGCTGCTCAGACGAGCCCATCCCAGCAGGCCAAGCACGGCCGCGTCCCTGGTTGGATCGCGGAGGCGTAGCCCAAACCCAGAGCCGATCTTTCCGGAGGACGCGGCTGGGCCGGACTATCCCGCAGCGGCGTATTCGTAGATGTCTTCTTCCTGCGCGTTGTGAATTCGCGCGATGGTTTCGATGGATTCAATGATTCTCTGTCCGTCGCGCAACAGCAGCGAATCGACGTCGGGCTCCGACAGGCTCTGGGACAAGCGGGACAGGAGATGGGCCAAGTGGAGGAGTTCGCGATGAACGCGGCTCATCGCCGCCAATCCGTAGCCGCTCGACAGCGACCTGCGAAGGCGAGGATAGACCAGCGTTTCATCGGTTTTTTCGTGACTGATAATCGTGTCCGCTACAATCGCATTCGCCTCCCGGATCATGGCGGCGCCGTTAGACGCGGAGGCGTCCTCGAGCGCATCCGCAATATCGCGCAGGCGGTCGAGGCTCTTCTCGACGCCCCGATGTTCGTCCCGAAGCGCCTCTGCGTCGCTCGGCGCCATGCTCCTGCGTCGCCAGCCGCGGCCTGAACTGAGCGCGCGCAAGGCGTTGAGGATGACGGCGACATCGATGGCTTCCTGCGTGAGCGCGCCTTCGACCGGGGCAAGCCAGCCGAGAGCCGCGGCGATCATGGCGACGGCGGACATCGCCATTCCAGCAGCCATGCTCTGGAACGCAATCCCATGCGTTCGGCGCGCGATTCCTGACCGCTTCCGAAACACGATCAAGCCGATCGACGAGAACCACGACGTCCGCCGCCTCCGACGAGGCGCTCGCCCCGCGCGCGCCCATTGCCGCGCCGACATGGGCGGCCGCCAGCGCCGGCGCGTCGTTGATTCCGTCGCCGACCATCAGGGTCGGGTTCAACGCCTGCTCGACCGAAACCGCTTCGACCTTGTCCGCGGGATCCCGTTCGGACAGCACCGCATCGAGGTCGAGCGCGGCGCCGATGGCTTCCGCAGTCTCGGCGCGATCGCCGGTGACCATGATGATCCGTGACACGCCGTAAGCCCGCAGAGATTGGATCGCCCGTGGGGACTTGCGCCGCAATTCGTCGGCCAGCAGAATGGCTCCCGCGGGCATTCCGTCGACGGCCACGAACACCGTCAGAGCGGAGTGAAGCGCGGCGCGCCGCAGCGTTCGCCTAGACCACGGACTTTTCGGCGGCGAATCGAAGACGAAGACGTGCGAGCCAGCCCGCACCCGGCGTCCTTCGACCACGCCGGCGACACCCGAACCCATGGCCTCGCGAACATCGCTCGCGGCGCCGGTCGGCAATCGGCGCTCGCGCGCGGCGGCCACGATGGCCGCCGCCACAACGTGCTGGGAGGCCTGCTCGACGGAGGCCGCGAGGCGAAGCGCTTCGTCCGCGGTCCATCCGGGCGCGGTCTCGATTTCGATGAGCCGCGCGCCGCCGACGGTCAAAGTGCCAGTCTTGTCGAAAATGACGGTACGGGTTTGCGCGAGCGCCTCCAACGCCGCGCCCCCTTTCATGAGAACGCCCTGCCTCGCGGCTCTGGCCACGCCAGCGATGTAAGCGACCGGGGCGGCGAGAATGAGCGGACAGGGCGTCGCCGCCACGAGGACCGCCAGAGCCCGGACCGGATCGCCCGCAACCGCCCAGGCGACTCCTGCCAGGCCGATCGCAACCGGCAACAACAGCAGCGCGAACCGGTCCGCGAGGCGGATCGCCGGAGATTTCGCGGTCTGCGCCGCCGTCGCCATCCGAACGATGCCGGCGTAGGTGCTCTCGGTTTCGGTCGCCGTCGCCTCCATCGTGAAGGTTTGGCCAGCGTTAACCGCTCCGCTCCGGATCGCCTCGCCTCGATGCTTGCCAACTGGAATCGGCTCTCCGGAAAGCGCTGCCTCATCCAAAATCGCATCCGGGTCCGACAGGACGCCGTCAACGGGAACAAGCTCGCCGGCGCGCACCAGAAGCGTGTCGCCGACCGCGATCTCGGCGACCGGTACGTCTTCCACCTGACCGAGACTGGCCCGATGGGCGACGCGAGGCGCGCGATCGACCAGCGCCTTGAGATCGCGTTCGGCGCGAGAGACGGCGAAATCCTCGAGCATCGTTCCGCCCGCGTACATGACCGCGACCACGATCGCGGTGAGATTTTCCTCAAGCAGCAGCGCGCCGGTCATCGACAGAAGCGCAATCACGTCGACCCCGGCGCGGCCAGCCAGGAGGTCGCGGACGATCGAGACGAGCAACCCGAGCGCGACCGGAATCGACCCTGCCGCCCAGGCCCATTGCGCCAGCGCGTGCTCGCCCCGGACCCAAAGAATTGCGCCCACAACGAGTGCGATCAGGGCGATCGTAATGAGCGCGCGATGGACGATGCGATCGAAGGCTACGCTCATTGATGGCACACCGGCTGTGACGGCCGAAGCAGATTACCACTTTTGCGGTCGTCAATCGGGCGAAGGTTTCGTCCTGGCCGCATACGCCTCACTTCTGGGCTTCAGGCGTAGCCGGGAGGAGAGTTAAGTTGCATCATCGGATGGGGCGACGGCTACCTGCGCCGCCCGACCCTGTTCAGTCCGCCGTTGCGTGGCCCGCGTGATGATAACCTGCGGCATGCCAACGCCACGAGCGTCGGGCGCCCGCTCCAGGGTAGCCCACGCCGCAGCCTGCCGCGCCGCCATCGGAACCGCGATCTGAAATGACGGTCTGGCAAAGTACGGCCGTCTGAAATCTAAGCTGGTTTGGTCGCCGCCATTGAAGGTCGCGCGACCACGCGCGACCACCATGCTTTGAGGTTTGCGTGCGGGCTGATCAGTTCCAAAGCCTCCGGCGCCATAAGGAAATAGGCAAACATGGAAGCGATATAGAGATCGGCTAGCGTCAGCTGCTCGCCGACGAACCATGGGCCATCGGCCATAAGCTCAGACATCGCCATCAGGCAGACTCGCGCATTCGAGACGGCGGCCGCAAGCTTTTGCTCATCTGATGGAACGCCTCTGCCAGGTTTCGACACCCGCTCGACGTAAACTCCCCAGACAAGCTGAGGATAAGCATAGTTATCGGCGATGCTGATCAACTGGTTGCATCGCGCACGACCTACAGCGCCCAAGGGCTGAAGCTTCGGTCCTTCGAAGGCCTCATCGATGTATCGAGCAATCGCGCCTGTCTCGTAGAGAGAACTCCACAATGCTCGAACGCAGGAATGCGCCCGAAGGGATGTCTCGCCAAATAGTCCGCGGGAGGGCCGCCCTGTGCAAAGATGTCCAGCGGAACAAGGTCGTATTCGATTCCTTTTTCGACCAGGCAAAGTCGGGCTATTCGAACATAAACACTATAATCCGCGCCGAAGACGCGAGGCCGTGCAGTCATCTGCCACCTTTTGCTTTTGGCCGATGGACTTGGGTTCCGCG
>CAWFZA010000035.1:0-47017 GCA_963820095.1 uncultured Alphaproteobacteria bacterium | reverse complement strand
TTCAGCTCTTGAAGAACGGTCTGGCGTTGACTGGGGTCAAAGGTGACGCGACAATCGTCGTCATCGGGGTCGCGCTCATCCTTTCGGTTCTGATCGCGAGTTCCCTTGAGCGCCGTCGTGACTGAGCGTGCGCCATCGAAGGGTCAACGCCGCCCTTGGCGGCATCTAGGGAGGACGGACATGCAAGCAAGTCTACTGACAACCACGGCGGCGGCGCTATTCGCGCTCTCGTTCGCCGCCGGCGGCGCGAACGCCGCGAGCAAATGGGACGGGGCCGACGACCTGCCGACAAGTCCGCTCGCCTGCGACGCCAGCGGCGCCGCCGCCCCGGCGGCCGCCAAACCTTACGACGGCGGCCAGCCGACCAATCCGCCCGACAAGGCAGGCAAGGAAATTACCGTCGTCGACGTGCCGAAGCTGATCGGCATCGGCTATTTCAACGCCACGTCCAAAGGCATGCAAGACGCCGCCAAGGAGCTCGGCAACGTCAAGGTCACGACCGACGGGCCGACGGAAGCGAAGATCGACGAGCAGATCAAGTTCATCGACAATTACATCACCCGCGGCGTCGACGGCGTACTGTTCGCCGCCAACGATCCGGTCGCCATCGCTCCGGTCCTCAAGAAGGCTTTGTCGAAGGGCATCCACGTCGTCGGCTACGACGCCAACTCGACGCCCGACGCGCGCGAATGGTTCGTCAACCAGGCCGAGTTCAACGGCATCGGCAAGGCGATGATCAACTCGATGGCCAAGGAGATCGGCGAGGACGGCAGCTTCGCCATCGTCACCTCGACCTTCACGACGCCGAACCAGGCCCGCTGGATCGCCGAAATGCAGGCCTATGCCGCGAAATGCCATCCGAAGATGACCTGGCTCGAGACGGTCGAGGCGCAGGAGGACAACAACCTGTCGTTCAATCAGGCGACGACCCTCATCAACAAATACGGCGACAAGCTGAAAGGCCTGTTCGGCATGACTTCGGTGGCGACGCCGGCTTCGGCGGAAGCGGTCACCAAGGCTGGCCAATGCGGCAAGATCGCCGTTGTCGGTCTCGCCACGCCCAATGCGATGAAGCCCTACCTTAAAACCGACTGCGTCAAATCGGTGGTGTTGTGGAATCCGATCGATCTCGGCTACGCCGCGACTTATGTCATGCGCGCGGTCGTCGACGGAAAGCTGAAGCCGGGCGCGACCTCGGTCGAGGCGGGGAAGCTCGGCAAGCTCAATGTCGTCAACGGCAGCGAAATCCTGCTTGGATCCCCCTTCATCTACACGAAGGAGAACATCGACAAGTTCGACTTCTGAGGCGAACCCCTCTTCCTCCCCGGGTTTGACCCGGGGATGGCGGGGAGAGGGCTGGGTGAGGGGCTGGGCGGCAGGGCTTTCGCTCCCCCTCATCCTAACCTTCTCCCCCATAGCCCGTCGAGAGACGGATGTCTTTCGACGCGGCGCGTCAAGGCGGGGCGTTCTAAGATGAGAGTCCGGCAACGAGCGGGAGAACGAGTGAACGCTCGGCTTACTTCGGTGACGACGCCAGAATGAACCGCTGCGTCGCGGTCTTCGACGTCGGCAAGACCAATATGAAGGTCGTCGTGTTCGACGGCGCCGGCAGGGTCGCCGCCGAGTGCGGCCAAGCCAATATTCCGCTCCCTCCTGACCCCGGGTGGCCCTATCTCAAGCTCGACTTGGAAGGCGCCTGGGCGTTCCTGATCGGCGCGCTCAAGACGCTCGGGGCGCAATTTCCCATCGAGGCGATCTCGATCGCCGCGCATGGCGCCGCGGGCGTCCTTGTCAAGGACGAAGGCGAAGCGCTGCCGGCCATGGACTACGAGTTTGAGGGCTGCGACGACGTCGCGGCGGAATACGAAAAGGTTCGGCCGCCGTTCGAGGAAACGAAGTCGCCGAACCTCACGCGCGGGCTCAATCTCGGCAAGCAGGTCTTCTATTTTCAGCGCCGGTATCCAGCCGAGTTCGCCGCGGCGCGCGCGCTCCTCGGCTATCCGCAATATTGGTCATGGCGCCTGAGCGGCGTGGCGGCGACGGAATTCACCGCGATGGGCGCGCACACCGATCTCTGGCGCCCGTACGAGGGCCGGCCATCGAGCATGGTCGACAAGCTCGGCTGGCGGCGCCTCTTCCCGCCGATGCGCAAGGCCTGGGACACGCTCGGACCGATCAAGCCGGAAGTGGCCGCGGCGACTGGTCTTTCGCCGGACGTCCGCATCATCTGCGGCGCGCACGACTCGAACGCCTCTCTCGCGCCGCATCTTCTGTCGAGGGATGATCCGTTCACCGTGATCTCGACGGGCACATGGGTCATCATCATGGCGGTGGGCGGAAAGGGTGAGCTCGATCCGAAGGCCGACATGCTGGCCAATGTCGACGTGCGCGGAAAGCCGACGCCGACCGCGCGCTTCATGGGCGGGCGCGAGTATTCCGTCTTGGCGGGCGACGCGCCGGCGGACGCGGACGAAGCCGATGTCGCCGCCGCCATCGCGTCGGGCGCGCTTGCGCTGCCCGCGTTCTCCGACCAGGGGGGCCCGTTCTCAGCGCGGAAAGGCGTTATCGAAGGCGAAGCGCCGACCGCGCCCAAAGCGCGCGCCGCGCTTGCGACCCTCTATTCGGCGCTGATGACCGCCCATATGCTGCGCCGGCTCGAAGCGCCGGGCGAGCTCATTGTCGAAGGCGGATTCACACGTTCGCCGGCCTTCGCCGCCGTGCTCGCTCGCCTCATGCCGGGCCGCCCGGTCGTGATCGCCCCGGCGAGCGCGGGCGCCGCGGCGGGCGCGGCGATGCTCGCCAATTGGGGCGAACCCCATCCACCGCCGCGTCTCGAGCCCGCGCCCGTCTGGGCCTTGTCCGGCCTCGAGAGCTACCGAGATCGGTGGGAGGGGGCGCTTCAGACGGCGACGGGCGCCGACTGAGGATGCCGCTACGCAACCTTCCGTCCGGCATCTCGTTTCACCAGTGTGAACAATGCGGGCGCGCATGGCGGGGGAGCTAATGTCGACAGCATCGACACATCCATCGAGAGAGGTTTCGACCCTTATTCCGGCGCGGCTCGAGCGGCTGCCCTGGGGCCGTTTTCACGTTCTGGTGATCGTCGCGCTGGGAATAACCTGGATTCTCGACGGCCTCGAAGTCACGCTGGCCGGTTCGGTCGCCCCCGCGCTGCAGGAAAGCCCGGCGCTTCGCTTCTCCAATTCCGAGGTCGGACTGGCCGGCAGCGCCTACCTCATGGGCGCCGTCGTCGGCTCGTTGTTCTTTGGCTGGCTGACCGACCGGCTCGGGCGCAAGAAACTGTTCTTCATCACCATTGTCGTCTACCTCGTGGCGACCGCGCTCACCGGGCTCGCGTGGAACGGCTTCACCTTCTTCCTCTTTCGCTTCTTCACCGGTTGCGGCATCGGCGGCGAGTATTCCGCCATCAACTCGACCATTCAGGAACTGGTCCCGGCGCGCTTCCGCGGCCAGCTTGATCTCACGATCAACGGCAGTTTCTGGGTCGGGGCGGCGCTCGGCGCCTTGGTCGCGGTCGTGCTGCTCAATCCGGCGCTCATCCCTTCAGAGTTCGGATGGCGGCTCGCATTCCTGACCGGCGCGATTCTAGGCCTCGCCGTTTTCTTCATGCGCATGTGGATCCCCGAGAGCCCGCGTTGGCTCGCCATTCATGGGCGGGAGGAGGAAGGCGAGGATGTCGTCAAGGGAATTGAACAGCGATTCGAGGACGAGGGTGTCAAGCTCGAGCCGGTCCCCGCCGACAAATCCATCCGGCTGCGCTCGCGCGACCACACACCGCTCAGCGAAGTGTTCGACACGTTGATCAAGCGCCATCGGGTGCAGACGTTCGTCGGGCTGACGCTGATGGCGGCGCAGGCGTTTTTCTACAACGCCATCTTTTTCACCTATGCGCTCGTCCTGACGAAGTTCTACTCGGTCGGGTCGGGCGCCGTCGGCTGGTACATCCTTCCCTTTGCGCTCAGCAATTTTCTTGGGCCGGTCCTTCTCGGGCGCCTGTTCGACACGCTCGGACGCCGCCTGATGATCACGGTCACCTACGGGCTTTCCGGTGTGCTCATGCTCGCGGTCGCCGTCGCCTTCCAGCAGGATCTCCTGTCGGCGATGGGCCAGACCATCGGCTGGATGATCGTGTTCTTCATCGCGTCTCCGGCCGCGAGCGCCGCCTATCTCACGGTCAGCGAGACGTTCCCGATCGAGATTCGCGCCATGACGATCGCGATCTTTTACGCGATCGGAACCGGAATTGGCGGCGTCGCCGCGCCGCTCGTCTTCGGCAAGCTCATCGAAAGCGGATCGAGGAACAGCATCTTCGGGGGCTATGTTTTCGCGGCTTGTCTCATGTTCGCCGCGGCGATCATCGCCTGGCTGTACGCGATCAACGCCGAGAGAAAGCCGCTCGAAGAGGTCGCGGCTCCTCTGTCCGCGGTGGGGTAGGGGCCACGCCTTAGCGCGATCCGAACCGCGCCTTCGCCGCGTCGGTGACCGGCGTGAACAGCGAAACAGCCGTGCCCTCCGGATCGCGGAACTGCGCCGTCCGGTTGCCCCAGGGCATGACCTTCGGCTCGTGCACGACCTCCACCTTGTCCTTGAGGCGCGCGAACTCCGCGTCGACGTCCTCGACCCGGAATTCGAGGATCGCGCTGCGGTTGGCGCCGGCCTCGGCGCTGCCTTTCTGGAACAGGGCGACAGTCTCGACGCTCCCGATGGCGAGCGTCGCGGAAGGCGTGACGATTTCGGCGAACACGGGCGCGAGCCATTCCGCGCGCTCGCCGGTCACCATTTCGTAAAAGCCGACCATGGCCTTGATGTCGGCGGCGACGAGCCGCGTGGACGCAAATTTCATCGGTTGATCCTTTCATTGAGGCCGCAAGCGCTGCGGCGGCGTTGAAAGGTCTTGTCGCATAAGCCTGCTGACACCATCCTGTCAGCAGGAGTCAGCATTTCCATGCGACGCGCCGACCGATTGTTTCAGATTATCCAGATCCTCCGCCGATCGATCCGGCCGGTCACCGCGGCCGCTTTGGCGGAGGAACTCGAAGTCTCGAAGCGCACGGTCTATCGCGACGTCGCCGACCTGATCGGCCAGCGCGTTCCGATCCAGGGCGAGGCGGGCTTGGGCTACCTCATCGCTTCCGACTACGACATGCCGCCGCTCATGCTGACTCCCGATGAGATCGAGGCCGTGATGCTGGGCGCGCAATGGGTGGCGGGCCGCTCCGACAAGGCGCTCGCCAATGCGGCGCGCGACGTGATCGCGAAGATCGGCGCGGTTGTTCCCGAGCATCTGCGCCCGTTCGTCGTCGAACCGAGCGTCGGCGTGAAACCGGCGCTTCTGGAGCCGAAGGAGAGCATCGATCCGTCAAGTCTGCGATCGGCGATCCGCGAGGGTCGTAAACTGCGCCTGCGCTATCGGTCGGAGGCTGGCGAGGACACCGAGCGGATCGTGTGGCCGGTGATCCTCGGCTATGCCGAAACGAGCCGCATGCTGGTCGCCTGGTGCGAGCTGCGCCAGGGCTTCCGACATTTCCGCACCGATCGCATGGTCGAGGTCGAGACGCTCGACGAAAGCATCGGCTTGCGTCACGGCGAATTGCGCCGCCGCTGGCGGCATTGGCGCGAGGCGAACGCCCGCGCTCTTTGAGGAGGCGAGCGCCGCTGATCCTCGTCCTGAGCCGGCGGCGTAGCCGCCGTGTCGAAGGACGGTCCAGGGCGCACGACCAGCGGCGCCAGCTGGATCATCCTTCGAGACGCCCACAATGCGGGCTCCTCAGGATGAGGTCGTTGAGTTGGCCTAACAATGCGATCTAAAGGCGCCGTCAGGGCTTGGCGCGAGAGAGCGCGGCGGCCTGGCCCGCGGCGGCATAGAGGTTGAGCCTTGAATAGACGCCGAAGCTCGATCCGTCGTCGAGAAAGCCGCCGCCGGGGCCTTCGGTCTCGGTCAGGATACGGTTCGCTTCATCAAGGCTGAGCTTGGGAAACGCCACGGTCAGCAAATATCCGGCTTCGGGCGCGACGGCGCCGACGTCTTCCATCTTGTCCGCAGTCTCCGGATGCGCAACGCCAAGCCCGTAGGTCTGGGTCGTGGCGTAGAACGCCTCGTTCATCGCCGGCGCATTGAAGCGGCCCGTGTCCTGGCGCGCGCAAACCGCAATCGTGTCGCCGCAAGCCGCTTCGAGCGCTTTCGTCATATCGGCCCGCGCCGTCGCGACCGCCGCCCGGAAGTCCTCAATGGTCGCAGGGACTTGCGGCGAGGACATTGCGGTCGCCCTGGCGAAGTCCTTCAGCGGGCGGCCGATGTAGGCGGGATCGTTGGCGAGCAGATGCGCGAGATCGTAGGTCGCGAGCGTTCGCCCGCCGAGCACGTCCATGGCGTAATGCGCCCCCATGATGATGCGGTCGTTGCCGTATTCCGCGGCGCGGACGACCATCTCCTGAAAGCGATCGGGCACGAGTTCGGCGAGCAGGAGCGAGCCCATATAGCCGTAGGTGGTGTGCCCGCTTGGGAAGGATGGGCTGTCGACGAGGTTCATGATCGGCCCGCGGTTGTAGACCTCGTTGCCGGCCGGAACATTGAAGTAGTCCGGTCCGACGATTGGCAGCGTTGTCGGCTCGGTCTGGAACGGCCGGGAGTCGCCATAGAGGTCGGCGCCGGGCGTTCCTGCCGGTCGGGCATACGCCCGGCCAAAAGGATCGGGCGCGCCGTCGATCGTTTTGAAGATGGCCAGCGCCTCGTCGGAGACAGGCTTTTTGCCGTTCGTCGTGCCGTTGGCGAAGAAATATTTGCCGGCGTTCGAATCCGATCCCGATGTCGAGTTGGCATAGGCGATCACATCCGAGACGGCCTTGGAGATGCTGGTGAAGCGCTCCCGGTCGAGATAATGCGCGCGCGCCTCGTAAGCCGCGCCCAAAGTCGTGCCAAGGCCGTCGGCCAACTCCACGAGATTGCCGTCGGTGATGAAGGCGTCGCGCAAGGCCTGCTGCTGCTGTTCGGCGAACGGCATGAGCGTCGGCTGGCGAATCGCGCCCGTCTGGATCCCGCCCGTGACGGTGAAGTTGGAGCCCAGCGCCGCCCTTCCGTCTTCGGTGTTCGAGAGGGCGGAGACGGGCGCCAGGCCCTTGAGAACGGCCAGGTTGGGCACGCTCTGCGCGTCGGCCGCGGCGGCGCCGATCACACAGGCGAAGAGCCCGATTCCCCATCCCAGTCTGGTCATGACGTCCTCCCGCTCAACTCGCCGGCGCCGCTTGTCGCCCGATTTTGATACGCCTTCAAGACAGCCCGCGCCTCGCGGGCGCAAGGCTGCCATTTCGAGCCTTTGGAGACGAAGGGAACGCTGGGCATCCCGACCGCGTCTTAACCTGTCAGGCGCGTCGCGCCGCTTTTAATTGTCGTGGTCGGCGATCGACGACGTCGGCTCAGTGTCCACCTTGGGCTCGACTCCGGCCGGCAGGATCGGGGGCATCGGCTCGCTTTCGCCGATCGGCGCCGGCGGCAAGGCGCCGTCGGGCCCGTCTCCCGGTCCAGGCGAGGCGTCCGCCGGAGGCGGGGGGGCGGCGGGCGCGCTCAAATGGGCGATGTCGAGCGGCTCGTCGATCTCGGGCGCAGGCGGCAGGCCGTCGCGAGGTCCCGGCGCCGGCAAAAGGTCAGGCGCCGGCGTCGGCTTGCAGATGCGCCTTGGCTCCGGTGTCGGTCGAGCCGTGATTGGCGAGATCGAGATGGATGTGGTTGTAGTGGAAGACGTCCGCGCCCGGTCCCAGGACAGTGGTGAAATACTGGCAGGCGCCGGCGTGGACCTCGTGCAGGAAGGCCGCCTCCTGGCTGCCGGCCGTCTTCCAGTCGTGGACGAAATCGATGCGGCGGCCGTCGGCGAGCGTGAAGCCCGCGACGTCGACCGCGTTGCCAAAGGCGTGCTCGGACAGGCGAGCGCCGGCCATGGTTGTCGATCCTCCGGCAGCTATAGGCGCCGAACACGTTGAGGCCCGCGACTTTCTGCCCGAAGCGGGCCTCGGCGTCGGGCTCGACAATGGCGTTGAGCCAGGCCTCGAGCGCCGGGATCATCGGACAGTCGATGGTGAGCGTTTTGTCGACCGCGATCGCGCCGTTGTCGAGCGCCGAGACCTTGAGCGGGCGCGTCATGCCGCAGATGCCAGGACCGTCGATTTCGCGCGCGGCGACGATGCTCTCCGAGAGCGTGACCTGCTTGCGGGCGAAGCAGGCGTTCTCGGCCTGCGCGCGCCAGACCGGCCTCTCGGGGCGGCCGGGAAATCCGCAGCTCACGAGGCACAAAGCTGCGGTCGACACGATGAGGACAGGCGGAACGCAACGCGCCATGGCGCGAGACTTGAGCCGATTGCCTTAAGAATTGCTGAACCATGCAGCGTTAAGATTTGCTCAACCATGGTTGATTGAGCACGCCATCTCGTCGCCGCACTTTGCCAGCAAGGAGGCTTCGTCATGAGCGCCCGACGGCGGAACTGGCGAGCAGCGGCGGCGGGGCTCGCGTTTTGGCTTGCGGCTGCGACGCCGGCCAGCGCGCATCCGCATGTGTGGGTCACGGTCAAGAGCGAGATCGCATTCACGCCCGACGGCAAGGTTTCAGCAGTGATGCACGACTGGGTTTTCGACGAGATGTATTCGTCCTTCGCCACCCAAGGCCTCGCGCCGGCCGGCCAACTGGTCACCAAGGCGCAGTTCGCGCCGCTGGCCAAGGAGAACGCGGGAGGCCTGGCCGACGTGGGCTATTTCACCACGCTCAAGATCGCCGGCAAGGCCGTCGATTTCGGCCTGGTGACCGACTATTGGATGCAGGAGCGGCCTGACCATCTGGTCGAGTTCCATGTCACGCTGCCGCTCAAGACCCCGACGCCGATCACCAGGTTCCTCACGTTGCGCGTCGCCGATCCGGAATTTTTCATCGACTTCGAGTTCGACGACAAGGAGCCGGTGAAGCTCATTTCCGCGCCGTCGGGATGCACGGCCACGGTGGCCAAGCCCAAGGCGCTTGAGCCAAGCGACAAGCAGAAACTCACGGAGTCCTTTTTCACCAACCTCGCGCCTGGAACCAATTTCGGCTTCAAAATGGCGAGCGCCGCCATCGTCGCGTGCCCATGACGAAGCGCCTCATTTTCCGGACCGGTCTTGGATGGGCGGCTTGGTGCGCGTCCGCCGTGAGCGCGCTGGCGCAGCTGACGCACCGGCCATTCGCTGTCGCCGGCGGGGAGGGGGGCGGCAGTCAAGGCGGCGTCAACGGCTGGCTGATGGCCGAGCAGTCCTCGCTCACCCATCTGATGGCGGCCAAGGTGCACGCTCTGCACGGACAATCCAGCGCCGCCTGGGGCCTCATCGGCATCGGTCTCGCCTATGGCGTGGTGCATGCGGCGGGCCCTGGACACGGCAAAGCGGTCCTTGCCTCCTACATGGTGGCGAACGAAACGTCGCTAAAACGCGGCGCCGCGATGGCGCTGCTGGCGGCCCTTCTTCAGGCGGGGATCGCAATCGCACTCGTCGGCTCGGCCGGGTTTGTCTTTCAGGCGACCGCTTCGCAGATGACTCACGCGGCCGACTGGATCGAACTTGCCAGCTATTGCAGCGTCGCCGCCATCGGCGCTTGGCTCGTCTGGCGAAAGGGCTCGGCGCTCTTTGCGGCGTTGAGCGAGCACGTGGAGCGCCGGCGCGCGGTCGTCGCCACTCCTGCCTATTTCGGGAGCGCCTGGCGCAGACCCGCTTTCAGCCTCTCGGCCGCAGCCTATCGCGCCGCCCCGCCCGGGGACATCGAAGGGCCGCAGGACGATTGCGGCCACATGCATATGCCCGATCCGGCTGAGCTCGATGGGCGGTTCTCGTGGCGGGCCGCGGCTGGAACGGTGATAGCCGCAGGCGCGCGCCCCTGCTCAGGCGCCATCCTGGTGCTGGTGTTCGCGATGGCGCAGGGGCTGTTTGCGGCTGGAGTTGCGGCCGCTTTCGCCATGGCGATCGGCACGGCGGTGACGACGGGGGTGCTTGCGTGGGTAGCCGTCTTCGCCAAATCGACCGCGATGCGTCTTGCGGCGGGTCAGAATTCGCGCCTCGCGCTCATTGCGAGGGGATTCGAATTCGCCGCCGCGCTCGCGGTCTTGGCCTTCGGCGTCGCGCTGTTGCTTGGCGTGCGGGGCGTCGCGTGACGGACGCGACAGAGGCAAGAAAAAAAGCCGCCCCGGGGGACGGCTTTTCGTTTGCATTGTAACGCTGGTCGTTACGCGGCGATGCTGCGGCTCTTGCGATAGCCGGCGAAACCGAGGCCGGCGAAGCCAAGGATCATCATCGCCCAGGTCGAGGGCTCGGGCTGTCGACGCCGCTACGCCATTGGCGACATAATCCAAAGCTGTCGTCGGCGTAGCCACCGCGACGCCGAAGACGTTCGTGTCTCCGGCGATTGTTGCCAAAACCGACGCCGTTGCTGAACAGTCCACCACCGTGCCGCCGCCGATGGTGAACAGAAGTCCGTAAATCATCTATGAAGTTGCCCTGGCCAGGATAGTCGAAGGCGGTCTGCGAGGCTCCGCCGGGCCAGAAGAGATTGTCGTAGGTAAGGAGCGTGCGCCGTTTATGGCGGGAACCCGACGCCCGAACAGCGAAACTGGCTGGACGTCGATCGGCGCGAAGCCGCAGGTATGTCCAAGGTCCTGTGAGCGTGGCGTGGTTGATTGGCTGAAGCCCGGTCACCGACGCATCGACCATACTGAGCGTTGTTGGATCGTGTCAGCCTGAATATGCCGGCCCGCTCGGATTGGGGGTCGTTCCGGTTCCGAAGAGGAACCTGCGCATCGGTCGGCCGAACCGAAGCGTTACGGTCGCAGTGATGCCGTTGACGGCAGAGCCGCGAAGTACATAGGCATCTGGGCGGCTTCCGCTCGCCAACGAGCGCCTCCCGCGATCGCAGCCATGATCCAATACGTGCTCTTTTCATCTGAACATCGTCCCCTTTGCATACGAGTGGAGTCGCGCATAGGGGAACATCCCTCCCGCGTCCTCCCGTCGTCTCAACAAGTGTAAACCCCGGCCGCCATTCCGAGTGCGGCCAGCTCCCTTCGAGCGTCGTAGAATGTGATCGAAAGGTCTACTCCTGTCAACTTTAGTTCATTTGATCCGCCCTTCCGTCATGCCGAAGCGGAAACAAGCGCGTACGTCGCTACGCCGCTGAAACAGTGTCAGTTGCGTTGGCTCATCCTCCGCGACCTCCGGCTCTCTCACGGGGCGCCCGAGATAGGCGGCAATGCGCGTTCCAAACGCCTTCGGCGTTTCGACGAACAGCCGATCGAACGCCACACTGGCGCGCCCCTTAAGCTTTTTCTGCTTCGATTCCATGCGGGCGCCGAGCTCTTCCAGCGCCTGCGGGGGCAGATCGCCATGCTCGACCGCGAACGCCTCGAGCACATGGAGATCGTTGAAGTCGCCGAGATCCTCGCGAAGATCGTTCAACGCTTCGGCCTGCGCGTTCAGCGCTTCCGGCCAGGCGGGGGAAAGGAGCGAGAGCTGGTAACGCAGATCGACGACGCGGGCGCGAAAGGCGTGCAGCGCGACCGGATCTTCACCAGAGAAGGCGAGCCGGCCGCGCTTGCGCGCCTGCCGATAGGTGCGCGCGACCGCGGCGACGATCTCCCCGGTTCCAACAGCGCTCAAGTCCCATCGCTCGACGCGCCTGACAGTCGCGTCGAGCCGCGGCCGGGGCGCGGTCGCGGCGAGGCCGCGGCGAGCGCGCTGAGCCGCCTCTCGCTCGCGCGCGATTGCGGCCATCAGCGGTTCGGAGATCTCAGGCGGGGGCTCGAGGCGCTGCACGCGAATCGCCATCACATCGAGGTCACGCGCTCGGCCGATCTGGCGGCGGGTCGCGGCGAGCGTCGTGATCGTCACCCGAGCCGGTTCGCCGACACAGTCAAGAAAAAGCCGTGCAATCGCGCGCGCCTCCTTCAGCGTCTTGCGCACGTCATGGACCCGCTTCGGCGCCTCCTCGCCGGGACCGGGAAATTGCGCAGCCGCCGCGCCAACCGACCGGACGAGCGCGGCGCGGCAATGTTGCGGCCAGGCGTCGGAACGCATCAGCTAGGCTTTCTCCGCTTCGATCAGCTTGGCCCGCTCGCGCAGCGCGAATTTCTGCACCTTGCCGGTCGAGGTTTTGGGAATCTCGGCGAAGACAATATAGCGCGGGCACTTGTAGCGGGCGAGCCGCGCTCGGCACCATTCGATGAGCTCCTCGGCGGTCGCGCTATGGCCGGGCTTCATTTCTATGAAAGCGCACGGCGTCTCGCCCCATTTGTCGTCGGGGCGCGCCACCACGGCGGCGAGCTGTACGCCCGGATGCTCGAATAGCGCGTCCTCAACTTCGATCGAAGAAATGTTTTCTCCACCGGAAATGATGATGTCCTTCGACCGGTCCCTGAGCTGCACATAGCCGTCCTTGTGCTTGACGCCAAGGTCGCCGGAATGGAACCAGCCGCCGGCGAGCGCCTTCTCGGTCGCGGCCTTGTTCTTGAGGTAGCCCTTCATCACCACATTGCCGCGGAACATCACCTCGCCCATCGTCTGTCCGTCCGCGGGAACGGGCTGCATCGTCTCGGGATCCATGACGTCGAGCGCCTCGAGCGCATGGTAACGCACGCCCTGGCGCGCCTTGAGATGCGCCTGAGCCTCGGCGTCGAGCGCGTTCCACTCCTCCTTCCAATCATTGACCACCGCCGGCCCGTAGACCTCCGTCAGGCCGTAGAGGTGAGTCACCTCGAAACCGGCTTCGCCCATGGCCTTGAGCACGGCGGCCGGCGGCGGCGCGGCGGCGGTGAAGAACCGCACGACGTGCGGCAGCGGCCGCTTCTCCTCCTCGCGCGCGTTGAGCAGGATCGACATCACGATCGGCGCGCCGCACATGTGCGTCACCTTGTGCTCGGCGATGAGATCGAAGATCGGCTTGGCGCGCACCTGCCGCAGGCAGACATGCAGCCCCGCTTTCACGCTGATCGACCAGGGGAAGCACCAGCCGTTGCAATGGAACATCGGCAGCGTCCAGAGATAAACCGGGTGGCGGCCGACGTCGCCGGTGAGAATGTTGCCTGCGGAAAGCAAATTGGCGCCGCGATGATGGTAGACGACGCCCTTCGGGTCGCCGGTCGTGCCTGACGTATAGTTGAGCGCAATCGCATCCCATTCGTCGCCCGGCGCGGTGCGCTCGTAAGCCTCGTCGCCCGCGGCGATCAGCGCCTCATAGTCGAGCCCTCCGAGGCGCTCGCCAGGACCGTCGTACTCCGGGTCGTCGTAGTCGATGATGAGCGGCCGGACCTTGGTCCGCTTGAGCGCCGCGCCGATGACGGCGGAGAACTCGCGATCGGCGACGAGCGCCTTGGCTTGCCCATGATCGAGCATGAAAGCGATCGAGGCCGGGTCGAGGCGCGTGTTGAGCGCGTTGAGCACGGCGCCGCACATCGGGACGCCATAGTGACATTCGAGCATCGCCGGGGTGTTGGGGAGCAGGACAGCGACCGTGTCGCCGCGCGCGAACCCTCGCTTGGCGAGCGCGGACGCGAGCTTCTTCGTTCGCGCGTGGAACTCGCGATAATTGCGGCGCAAGGCGCCATGCGCGATCGCCAGCCGATCGGGAAACACCGCCGCCGAGCGTTCAAGGAAGGTCAGCGGCGTCAGCGGCTGGAAATTGGCCGGGTTGCGATCGAGGTCGCGGTCATAGGGCGAAAGGGACATCGGCGGGCCTCCCACAGCGCTTCGGGGCGATCATAGCGCGGCTCAGCAAGCTTTGGGCGAGAGAATTGACCGCGCTTACGGCCGGAAGGCGAAGAATCGAAAGCCAACAAAGGTCAGAACCATCGCGGCGCCGCTGCCGGCGGCGACGAACAGGGGCAAGATCGCCGGCGTGACGGCGATCCCGATCCTCGGAGCCAAAAAAACGCAAGCCGAATAGACCGCGTAATTGACTGCCAGTCCGACCGAGGCGACGCCGCAATAGCGAAGGAAGGCGTGGAACAGCGGCGCGCGCGCGCGGCGGAAGGTGATCGACCGGTTGAGGGCGAAATTGACGATCGTGGCGACGATGAAACCCGGCGGCCGGGCGAGTTCCGGCGACAGGCCAAAATATTTCGCTCCCGCATAAGTTATCGCCGCATCGACGAAATAGCCGAAGAGGCCGATCGCGGCGAAGGCGGGAACTTGCTCGACGAGGCTCCCCTGCGCGGGGGCGGCCGGCTTGATGGCGCTCATTGGCGTGCCCTCCGTCAAGCAAGCCCCAGGATAGCGTCGTAGGTCAACTTCACTCCGATGAGGAAAGTCAGCGCCAGAATGACGGCGTAGAACTTGTCGGCGGACACCCGTCGGACGAGCCAAACGCCGGCGAAGGTCGACAGGACCGCAACCGGAAGCAGCCAAGCCGACACAACGAGGTTGTCCGGGCTAAGCTGACCGAGGAAAAAATAGCCCGGAAGCTTTAACAGGTTGACAGCGGCGAAGAAGATCGTCGCGGTCCCGGCGAAGATGCGCGGCTCCAGATATTGCGGCATCACATAGACCTGGAATGGCGGGCCCCCGGCATGGCTGACAAAGCTCGTGAAGCCCGACAGCGAGCCCCATAGCACGCCGCTCGGCACGCCGGGCTTGGCGACCGGAGCGCGTCCGAGCCGATCCCGGATCAGCATGTAGACGACGAAAGCGACCGAGATCACGCCGATCGCAAGACGCACGGCGTCCTCGCTGACCCGCGCCGCAAGCAGCCAGCCAGCCGTTACGCCGATCACCGCGGACGGGGTGAGAATCATGAGGTTCCGCACCGAATAGTCGCGCCGAAACGCCCAGACGCTCACCCAGTCCTGGACGATGAGGATTGGCAGCACGATCGCCGCCGCCCGGACCGGCGAGGAGACGAGCGACATCAGTGGCATTGCGATTGAACTCAGGCCCGAAAACCCGCCCTTCGACAGGCCCAAGAGGATCACCGCCAGGATCGCCATAAGGTAGAATTGCATCTCGCCCGACATTCGTCCGTTCCTGCAAGCCCAACCGATCGGGTCCTTGGCCCGGCCGTCAAGGGCGCCGCCGACATTGCGTTCCAACGCGCCGGGCGCGACAATTCGCGCGCGACAACGACACGCCAGAGCTCGGTGGCGGAGGGAGTGAAACGATGACCAGCGGCTATCGCGAGACCTATGACCGCTGGCGAGCCGATCCGCAAGGCTTCTGGGCGGAGGCTGCCCGCGAGATCGCATGGACAAGACCGCCCCAGCAGATTTTCGACCCCGATGCCGGCGTCTACGGTCGCTGGTTCCCCGACGCGCGGTGCAACGCCTGCTTCAATGCGCTCGACCGGCATGTCGAGGCCGGGCGCGGCGACAGGATCGCGCTCTATTACGACAGTCCGGTCGCCGGGACCAAGCGCGCCATAACCTATCGGGAACTCCTGGACGAGACGGCGACGCTCGGCGCCGCGCTCAATGATCTCGGGGTCAGCGACAGGCGACCGGGTCCTGATCTATATGCCGATGATCCCGGAGGCGATTGTCGCCATGCTTGCTTCGGCGCGCATCGGGGCCGTGCATTCGGTGGTGTTTGGCGGCTTCGCCGCCAAGGAGCTTGCGACCCGCATCGACGACGCCGAGCCGAAGGTCGTTCTGACCGCGAGCTGCGGCGTCGAGCCGGGCCGGATTGTTGAATATAAGCCGTTGCTCGATCTCGCGATCTCGCTCGCCAAGCACAAGCCGGCGATCTCGGTCGTCTACCAGCGGCCGCAGGCCAAGGCCGCTATGAACGGGCCCCATGATCGCGACTGGACCACGCTCGTCGACGCCGCGCGGGCCGCGGGCAGGCGCGCGCCTTGCGCCGACCTCGCCGCCACCGATCCGCTCTACATTCTATACACCTCGGGCACGACGGGAACGCCCAAGGGGGTGGTGCGCGACATCGGCGGCTATCTCGTCGCGCTCAAATGGTCGATGTCGGCGGTCTTCGACGTCAAGCCCGGCGAGACCTATTGGTCGGGCTCCGACATCGGCTGGGTCGTCGGCCATTCCTACATCGTCTACGGGCCGCTCGTGCAGGGCTGCGCCAGCGTCCTCTATGAGGGCAAGCCGATCGGCACGCCGGACGCCGGCGCCTATTGGCGGGTGATCCAGGATTACAAGGTCGCTGCGTTCTTCACCGCGCCGACCGGCTTGCGCGCCGTGCGCAAGGAAGACCCGCAGGCGAGCCTCCTCCAGCGATACGACATCGCCTCGCTGCGCACCCTCTTCCTCGCCGGCGAGCGCGCCGACCCGGACACCGTCGCCTGGGCGGAGACGGTTCTGGGCGTCCCGGTCATCGACAATTGGTGGCAGACGGAGACCGGCTGGCCGATCGCCGCCAATCCGGTCGGCTTGGGAATGCTGCCGGTCAAGCGCGGTTCGCCGAGCGTGCCGATGCCCGGCTACGAGGTCCTCGCCGTCGACGAGGCGGCGAAACCTCTGCCGGCCGGAACGATGGGCTCGATCGTCGTCAAGCTGCCGCTGCCGCCCGGCTGCCTGCCGACGCTCTACCGCCAGGACGAGCGCATGCGCGAAAGCTATCTCAAGGAGTTTCCCGGCTATTACAAGACCGCCGACGCGGGCCTCATCGACGAGGACGGCTATCTCACCATCCTCGGCCGGACCGACGACATCATCAACGTCGCCGGCCATCGCCTGTCGACCGGCGGCATGGAGGAAGTCGTCGCCTCGCACCCGGACGTGGCGGAATGCGCGGTGCTCGGCGTCAAGGACGAGATCAAGGGCGAGCAGCCCTGCGGGTTCCTGGTGTTGAAGGCGGGCGTCAACCGGCCCGCGCGGGAGATCGAGACAGAGGTCGTCCAGCTGGTGCGCGACAGGATCGGCCCGGTCGCCGCCTTCAAGATGGCTTTCGTCGTGCCGCGCCTGCCGAAAACCCGCTCCGGCAAGATCCTGCGCGGCACGATGAAGAAGATCGCCGACCACGATCCGTGGGCAACCCCGGCGACGATCGAGGACCCGAAGGCTTTGGAGGAGATCAGGCAGGCGCTCGAGGCGCGGGCGCGCTGAACCGCGGGGACGCTGGCGCTGATTTATTGAGTGACAGTCAGGTTCGCCTTCATGCCGGACTTGTAGTGAGCCGGCTGATTGCACATCAAGATGTAGTCGCCGGGCTTCAACGTCAGGGTCAGCGTCTTCTTCTTTCCCGGTGGGAGATCGGACGCTTCGCCGAGATCCTTGATCTTCGAATTCGATCACCCGATCGTCCTTCGAGTCATACGGCAAAGGCGTATTGGGATCAGCCACCGACACGACAATCATCTCGTGCACAAGGCTCTTCGAATCGTTCGAGACCATAAAGGTCACCGGACCTGCCTTGACGCTCTGTCGGTCGGTTTTGAGGATCATGGACGTGATCGAGGGGCCTGTTGACGGATCCATCAGGTCGACGTGCACGATGGCCGGCGACGCGCCCGCCGCCTGCCCCGCGGCAACGCTTGGCCCGAGCACGGTGATAGCCAAGATCGGCAGCGTCTTTGTTATTCCCAGCGGCATCGAATCCTCCCTGATGACGGCGACAGCGTGATGAAAGATCGGTCGGACCCGCGAAGAGTCCTCGCCTACGATCGTGAGTCGATCCGGCCAATTTGTGGCCAGCGAGCTTTTCCAGCCCCGGCAATCGACGCCTGCCAGTCCGCCGCCGTCCGCAACTTCCCCGCCTAGCGAGAAGCCGAAAGGCGCTCTATATGTCGCGGGATCGTCACGATCGCGCCATTTTGGCGGCCGGTCGGGCGGGGCCCTGCCAGCTTCGATTGGACCGCGATGACGTCTTCCCCTTCCCCCGCGCCGCAGGTCGCGAATTTCACCCTTGCCAACGGCCTCGACGTCGTGGTCATTCCCGATCATCGCGCCCCCGTCGTCACCCACATGGTCTGGTACCGCAACGGCGCCGCGGACGATCCGCCGGGCAAATCGGGCATCGCGCACTTTCTCGAACATCTCATGTTCAAGGGTACGAAACGCCATCCCAAGGGCGAATTCTCGGAATTCATTTCCGAGGTCGGGGGCATGGAGAACGCCTTCACCGGCAATGACTTCACCGCCTATTTCCAGCAGATCGCCAAGCAGCATCTCAAGGCCTGCATGGCGTTCGAAGCCGACCGGATGACCGGCTTGACGCTGACCGACGAGATCGTTGCGCCGGAACGCGACGTGGTGCTCGAGGAGCGGCGCATGCATTGCGACACCGATCCCGGCGCCCAACTCGGCGAAGCGGTGCAGGCGGCGCTCTTCATCCATCACCCTTACGGTATCCCGGTGATCGGCTGGGGGCACGAGATCGAGGGCCTGAACCGCGAGGATGCGCTTGCCTATTACAAGCGCTTCTACACGCCCGAGAACGCCATTCTGGTGGTCGCGGGCGACGTCGAACCGGATGAAGCGCGCGCCCTCGCCGAACAGACCTACGGCAAGATCAAGCCGCGCGGGGCGAAGCCTCAGCGGGTGCGCCCGATGGAGCCGCCGACGGTCGCCAACCGCCTGGTCAAGGTCGCCGACGACAAGGTCGAGCAGCCGGGATGGCAGCGGCATTATCTGGCGCCGTCGGCGTTGACCGCGCCTGAAGGGGAAGCCGAAGCGCTCGAATTGCTCGGCCATCTCATCGGCGGAGGGCAGACGAGCTTTCTCTATCGGACGCTGGTCATGGAGCAGCGGATTGCCGTCTCCGCCTGGGCCTATTATCATGGCGCGGCGGTCGACCAGAGCCGGTTCATCGTCAACATGACGCCGGCGCCCGGCGTCTCGCTCGACCTGCTCGACAAGGCGTTCGACCAGGCGCTGGCGAAGTTCGTGCACGAGGGGATTGAGGCTGGCGATCTCGAGCGCGCCAAGACCCGCATGGTCGCGGACGCGATCTACGCTCGCGACAGCCAATCGGACCTTGCGCGCTGGTACGGCTCCTCGCTGGCGATCGGGCAGACCTTGCGCGACGTCGAGGAATGGCCGGCGCGAATCGAACGCGTCACCGCCGAGGATGTGACTGAGGCTGCGCGCCGCTGGCTCGATCATAAGCCGGCGGTGACCGGATATCTCATGCCTCTCGTCGAGGAGGCGGCTTAGCGACTCGACCTTCTTGCTCCCGTTGGAGCCAAAAAGACGAAACCCATGGAAACGCTCATGCAAAAGCACTTCCCCGTTTCACCCCCGCATTCCGCCGTCAATGTCGACGTGGTGGTAAGCCCGCGCGGCTTGAAATTCTGGCTCGTCCCCTCCCATGCGGTGCCGCTCGTCTCGCTCGAATTCGCCATGCGCGGCGGCTCGGCTCAGGACCCGGCGGACAAGGCGGGCCTCGGCGCCCTCATGTCCGGACTTCTCGACGAGGGCGCTGGCGAACTCGATTCGCAGGCGTTTCATCGCGCTCTCGACGAGAAGGCGGTCGAGATGTCGTTCCATTGCGACCGCGATCACTGGAGCGGGCGCATGCGCACGCTCGTGAAGAACCTCGATCGCGCCGGCGAGCTCTTGCGGCTTGCGGTCAACGCCCCGCGTTTCGACGAGGAGCCGTTCGAGCGCGTGCGCGAGCACATGAACGCCCGCCTGCGCCACGACGCCAACGATCCGGGGACCCTCGCCAACCGCAACTGGAAGGCAAAGTCGTTTCCCGATCATCCTTACGGCCAGCCGGCGAGCGGGACCCTCGAAACGCTCGCCCGCATCGAGCGGACCGATCTCGTCAAATCCGCCCGACATGGGATTGCGCGCGATCAATTGTTGATCGCGGTCGTCGGCGCGATCGAGGAAAAAGAGGCTGCCGCGCTGGTCGACAAGGCGTTCGCCGACCTGCCGGCGAAGGGCGATCTCAGGCCCATTCCCGCCGCCCAATTCGCGGGCCTCGGCTCAATCGACCGGATCGATCTCGATGTGCCGCAATCGACGATCCGCTTCGGCCGGCCGGCGCTCAAGCGCGACGACCCGGACTTCATTCCCGCCATCGTCGCCGCCCATGTGCTGGGCGGCTCGGGCTCGATGACCTCGCGCCTGTTCCGCGAGGTGCGCGAGAAGCGCGGCCTCGCCTATACCGTCTTCGGGACCTTCTATTCCCTTGAGCATGGCGCCTATTTCTACGGCGGCACGACGACCAAGAACGAGCGGGCGCGCGAATCCTTCGACGTCGCCTCGGCCGAAATCCGCGACGTCGCGTTGAACGGACTGAAGGAAGAGGAGCTGGAGAAGGGCAAGACCTATCTCATCGGCTCCTATCCGCTGCGCTTCGACACGTCCGCCAAGATCGCGTCCCAGCTCGTCCACATCCAGCTCGAGCGCCGCCCGCCCGAGTGGCTCATCGAGCGCAACCGCGAGATCGGCGCGGTGACGATGGAGAGCGTGAAACGCGCCGCGCATCGCGCCTTCGGCGACGGCTCGCTGCACACGACCGTGGTGGGAAAGCCGGAGGGGTTCTGAGGGTTCTCTCCCCGCCAATGCGGGGAGGGAGGCAGGGTGAGGGGTCGGCGATCGGCGCCGACTGCTTAGCCCGGCGGCATCCCTTCGAACGCCGGCACGCCTTCCGGGATCATATGGAAGGGCTGCTTGTCGCAGGTGTAGATCGCCATCTTCGGGCCGCCAAAGAGACTGGGGTCGTCGAGCGTTCCGATCTTGAGGATCACCAGCGGCAGGCCAGGGCGCCGGGTCGTGAGATGCGTGCCGCAATTTGCGCAGAACTCGCGCGTCACCGGAAATTCGAGATCGCTGCGGGCGAAGCTGTTGGGCGCGCCCTTCACATAGCGGAAGCCCTCGGGCGGCATCAGCATGAACATATTCGGCGCGCCGCCGCTGAAATACTGGCACTGGCGGCAATGGCATTGCGCCTTGAGCCGCGGCTTGCCTTCAGCTGCATAACGCACTTGTCCACAATAGCATCCGCCCTCGAACGTCATCCGGTCATCCCTTTCATTGCGGATTCATCGCGTTCGAGGCTATCGCTTTCCCGCTCCTCGGCCAATGCGATAGGATGCATCGAGGTTAGCGCGCCCCATGCCGATTCGCCGTCTCGATCCCCTGACCATCGACCGCATCGCCGCGGGCGAGGTGATCGAGCGGCCGGCGGCGGCGATCAAGGAACTGGTCGAGAACGCGCTCGACGCCGGGCGCGAAATCGATCGAGGTCACGATCGAGGCCGGCGGGCGCAGGCTCATAAGGGTGGTCGACGACGGGCATGGGCTGGACGAGGCCGATCTCACCCTCGCCGTTGAACGGCACGCGACCTCGAAACTCATCGACGGCGATCTGATGCGGATCATGACCTTCGGCTTCCGCGGCGAGGCCTTGCCCTCGATCGCCTCGGTGTCGCGGCTCGAGATCCGCACCCGCAGCCCCGGATCGGCGCACGGCCTCAGGCTTCACGTTGAGGACGGCGTCAAGAGAGAGATCGAGCCTTGCGCATGCGCGGCCGGCGCGCGGGTCGAGGCGCGCGATCTGTTCGCCGCGACGCCCGCCAGGCTCAAATTCCTCAAGTCCGACCGGGCCGAGGCTTTGGCGGCGGCGGATGCGGTCAAGCGGCTCGCGATGGCCGCGCCGGAGGTCCGTTTTTCGTTCACGACTGATCTGGGCTCGAGTTTCGACTGGCCGGCGGCGGGCGCGGGGGAAGCGGGCTTCGCCGAGCGGCTTCGCCAGGCTCTCGGCGACGATTTCGCCTTGAATTCGGTCGCGCTCGACGCGCGGCGCGAGGGCTTGCGGCTCTCCGGCCGGGCCGGCCTGCCGACCTATAGCCGGCCGAACGCCTCGCAGCAGTTCCTGTTCGTCAATGGGCGGGCGGTGCGCGACAGGACGCTGGCCGGCGCGCTGCGCGGCGCCTATCTCGATTTCCTTCCCCCCGACCGGCATGCGGTCGCGGCTTTGTTCGTCGAGTGCGATTCCGACGCAAGTCGACGTCAACGTCCATCCTGCGAAAGCCGAAGTGCGCTTTCGCGACGCGGGCGCTGTTCGCAGCCTCATCGTCGGGGCGATCAAGCAGCGCCTGAACGAGGCCCTGCATCGCGCCTCGACCACCGGCGGCACGGCGACGATCCTCGCCATGCGGCCGCCGCAACCGTATCGCGGCGCGTCCTATTCTCCGCGCTGGGACTGGCGCGCATCGCCCGCCGCGCCGCGGCTCGCGGAGCCCGCTCAAGGCAGCTTCGCCGAACTCGCGCCCTCGGCGTCCGCGCCGGCAGGCGTGCCCGACGAGCGCGATCTCGCCGCTCCGCTCGGCGCGGCGCGGGCGCAGGTGCATGAGAACTACATCATCGCCCAGACCCGCGACGGAATCGTCATCGTCGACCAGCACGCGGCGCATGAGCGCATCGTCTATGAGCGGCTCAAGCGTGAGCGCGACGAGGGCTCAGTCGAGCGGCAGACGCTGCTGACCCCGCTCATCGTCGATCTCGATCCCGACGCGGCGGCGCTGATCGACGCGCATGTCGAGGAGCTTGCCGGCCTCGGCCTCGTCGTCGAGGGTTTCGGCCCCGGCGCGGTCATGGTGCGCGAAGCCCCGGCGGCGATCGCCCAAGGCGACCTTTCCGCCCTCATCCGCGATCTCGCCGCCGATCTTAAGGCCGAGGACGGCGCGCAGACCCTGGCGCGGCGGCTCGACCAGCGGCTTGCGACCTTCGCCTGCCATCATTCGGTGCGCTCCGGCCGGTCGCTCAAGCCGGAGGAGATGAACGCGCTTTTGCGGACGATGGAGGCGACGCCGGGCGCCGGCCAGTGCAACCATGGCCGGCCGACCTATGTGGAACTCAAGCTCGCCGACATCGAGCGGCTGTTCGGGCGGCGATAGGCAAGCGGGGCTTCAATGGGCCCCTATCGACCCGGCTAGTTCGGTTCCCCTTGGCGGATCCCCAAAAGACGCCTTATCGGCGCGCCCATATTGGGAGCCGGCAACACGATAGCGAGGAGGAGTTCCATAAAAAGGATCAGGATTATGAGAGCCATGTTGAGTTCCCTTTCACGGTTGCGGGTTCGAGCGGCGCCACCTCATATTTTCTTAAGCGAAACCATTTGCCACATCACCACATATAATCCTAGGTTCAGCCGTTTGCGATAGTGCGCGTCTCCTGACGATAGCCGCCGTTGCAGCGCATTTTGGGTGCGCCTTCCCCAGAGAGCCAACTCCTTTTTCTGCGCGCACGCCAAACCCGTCGTTTCCGCGGATCGGCCCGCCTCAAAGCTGAGCCTCGATCGCCGCCTTGTCGACCACCGACCAGACCTCGGCGACCTTGCCGCCCTCGAACCGGTAGAAGACATTCTCGGCGAAGGCGACCCGCCTGCCGTTCACCGGCAGCCCGAGAAAAAGCCCCTTCGGCCGGCAGTCGAACCGCAGCCGGCTCGCGACATGGGGCGGTTCGCAGATCAGAAGCTCGATGTTGAACTGAAGGTCCGGGATCTCCTCGAAATCGCGCTCGAGCATCGCGCGGTACCCAGCGAGGCCGAAAGGCCGCCCGTTGTGGCGCGCGTCCTCGGCGACGTATCGATGCAGAGTCTCCCAGTCCTGCCGGTTGAGGCAGGCGAGATAGGCCCGGTAGAGGTCGGTGAGCGCGGCTTGGGTCAAGAGCATTCCTCCCGCGGTCGAAAACGACGCCGCTTCGTCCAAATGGCGTAATCTCCCCGTGTCGCAACCGACCGGGCGCCCGCGCGTTTCCCCCTCGGTGAAAGCGAGGCGGGATCTTGAGCGCATCGGAGGAAGAGGTCGTCGAGCGCGAGGAGCGGGCGATTGAGGAACACGCCCGCCTGCCGGTCAGGACTGTCTACCAGATCGTCCGGCAGGAGGGCCAGGAGCAGATGGACCGGCCAGCCGTCTCTCTCTGGTGGTCCGGATTTGCTGGCGGCCTCTCGATCAGCTTTTCCCTCTTGGGGCAAGCCGTTCTCACCCAGGCTCTGCCGGACGCGCCATGGGCGCGCCTGGTCGCGAGCCTCGGCTATTCCATCGGCTTTCTCATGGTGATCCTGGCGCGCCAGCAATTGTTCACCGAGACGACGATCACCGTCGTCCTGCCGCTGCTTGCCGAATTCAACCGGCGGAACCTCATGCGGATGGCGCGCATGTGGGCTCTTGTTCTCGCCGCCAATTTCGCCGGCACGCTGCTTGCCGCGGCCTTCTGCTCGCTCACGCCGGTTCTGGAGCCAAGCCTGCGTCAGGCGATGCTGGACGTGAGCATGCACACGCTGGCGCATGGGTGGTTCGAGATGCTGGTGCGCGGCATTTCGGCGGGCTTTCTGATCGCCGCGCTGGTATGGCTCATGCCGAGCGCTGAGGGCTCCGAGTTTGAAATGACCGTCGTCCTGACCTCCCTCATCGCGGCCGGCGGCTTCCAGCACATCGTGGCCGGAAGCATGGAAGCTTTCATGCTCGTCCTCGCCGGCCAGCAGAGCGTGGCGCACGTCCTTTTCGGCTTCATCGTTCCCGTTCTCGTCGGCAATATCCTGGGCGGAACCGCGCTGTTCGGAGTGCTGTCCTACGCGCAGGTGATGAAAGAGATGTGAGGCGTTCCCCAAAGCGTCGATAATTTAGAACCGAATTTCGAGTTGGACGAGCCTGACGAAATATGCGCGATGATGCCCTGCGCGACCTGGGAGCAGAGGTTTGCCAAACCTCTGCTTAAGTGTATATACACTTAAGCTGAGACAGGCAGCGCCCGATTGGTGCGGAGGTGACAGAAAAAGGCGCCTAAGCGATTGAAAGGATTGATCCGCTGCCAGAACCGTCCAACGCGGCCAAGGCCGCTTCGCGATCGTTCGAGCCAACCGGCTTGAGGTCGCGACGGCGCAAGGCTAAAGGCCAAGCGTCTCCCCAGACTAAAGGCGCCGAAGCCCTTGAGCGAACCCGAACCCAAGGTGGACGAAAAGCTCGCTGTCTCGCATGGCCTGAAAGTCGACGAATATGCGCGGCTCGTCGCGCTGATCGGCCGGACCCCGACCTTTACCGAGCTCGGCATCGTCTCGGCGATGTGGAACGAGCATTGCTCGTACAAGTCGTCGCGCCTTCACTTGCGCAAGCTGCCGACCACCGGCCCGCATGTCATCTACGGGCCGGGCGAGAATGCGGGCGTGATCGACATCGGCGATGGCGACGTCTGCGTGTTCAAGATGGAATCGCACAATCATCCCTCGTTCATCGAGCCCTATCAGGGCGCGGCGACCGGAGTGGGCGGCATCTTGCGCGACGTCTTCACCATGGGCGCAAGGCCGGTCGCTTCGCTCAATTTCCTGCGCTTCGGCGCGCCTGAACACCCGAAGACGCGGCGCCTGGTCGCCGGCGTCGTCGCGGGAATTGGCGGCTACGGCAATTCGTTCGGCGTCCCGACCGTCGGCGGCTCGACCGGCTTCCATCGGGGCTATGACGGCAACATCCTCGTCAATGCGATGGCCGTCGGCGTCGCCAGGCGGGACGCGATCTTCACCTCGGCGGCGACGGGAATCGGCAATCCGATCGTCTATCTCGGCTCGAAGACCGGGCGCGACGGCATCCATGGCGCGAGCATGGCGTCGGCCGCGTTCGAGGCGGACGCCGAGGAGAAGCGCCCGACCGTGCAGGTCGGCGATCCGTTCGCCGAGAAGCTCCTGCTCGAAGCCTGCCTCGAACTGATGGCTTCGGGCGCGGTGATCGCCATCCAGGACATGGGCGCGGCGGGGCTCACCTCCTCGGCGGCCGAAATGGGCTCGAAGGGCGATCTCGGCATCGACCTCGACCTCGACCGCGTGCCCTGCCGCGAGACGGGCATGACCGCTTACGAGATGATGCTCTCCGAGAGCCAGGAGCGCATGCTGATGGTGCTAAGACCCGAGAAGGAGCCGGAAGCCGAGGCCATCTTCATGAAATGGGGCCTCGACTTCGCTGTCATCGGCAGGACCACCGATACGCGCCGGTTCGTCGTCAGGCGCAATGGCGAGGTCAAGGCCGACCTGCCGATCAAGGAGCTCGGCGACCAGGCGCCGCTCTATGACCGGCCGTGGATCAGGAACCCGTTCCCACGCGTTCTCGACGCCGCGTCGATCACGGCGCCCATGCCGACCGACGCGGCGCTGCTCAAGCTCCTCTCCTCGCCCGATCTGTGCTCGAAGCGCTGGATCACTGAGCAATATGACACGCTGATCTTCGGCAACACGGTCCAGGGGCCGGGCGGCGACGCGGCCGTCGTCCGGCTCGGCGATGGCCCCAAGGGCCTGGCGCTGACCACCGATTGCACCGAACGCTATTGCTCAGCCGATCCTCGCGAAGGGGGAAAGCAGGCGGTCGCCGAAGCCTGGCGCAACCTCATCGCTGTCGGCGCGCGTCCGCTCGCGCTCACCGACAATCTCAACTTCGGCAATCCGGAGCGGCCCGAGACGATGGGCGAGTTCATCGGCTGCCTCGAGGGCATCGGCGAGGCCGCGCGGGCGCTCGACTTCCCCGTCGTCTCCGGCAATGTCTCGCTCTACAACGAGACGATGGGTTCAGGCATTCCGCCCACGCCCGCGATCGGCGGCGTCGGCGTCGTTGACGACGTGGCGAAGGCGGTGAGCCTTTCCTTCAAGGCGGCCGGCGAGGACATCTGGCTCGTCGGCGGGGCGCCGGGATGGCTCGGTTGCTCCGCGTGGCTCGCGACGGTCGCAGGCCGCGAGGAGGGGGCGCCGCCGCCGGTCGATCTTGCGGCCGAGCGGCGCAACGGCGAGTTCGTCGCCTCGCTGATCAAGGGCGGCAAGGTCAGCGCGGTCCATGACCTCGCCGATGGCGGCCTGGCCGTGACGTTGGCCGAGATGGCCATGGGCGGCGGCGTTGGCGCGAGCGTCGAGGCGGGCGGCGGCTTGGCCCATGCGTTCTTTTTCGGCGAGGATCAGGGCCGCTATGTCGTGACCGCGTCAGAAAGCGAGCGCGCCGCCCTCGTCGAGGCGGCGAAGCAACGCAATGTTCCGCTCTTGCGCATCGGCGTCACGGGAGGCGAGACCTTGAAGCTCGGCGGGGCCGCGCCCGTCGCCCTTGCGAGCTTGAGGGAAGCCTATGAAAACTGGCTGCCGGCCTATATGAGCCATCCCGAGGGGGCAAACCCATGATCCCGTTCGTCATCGTCAAAACCGTGAAGGGCTTCGCCTACATAAGGCCGGAGCGCGTGGTCGCCATCAATGCGTCCGATGCGGACGACTGCATGATCCTCATGACCGATGGGGTCACGATCGCCGCCACCGAACCCGCCGAGGACATTGTCGCGCGGCTCGAAACCGAGTCCGAGGAAGAAGAGCACGCCCTCGAGGCCCACAAGGAGCATGAGCGCCATGGCCATGTCGCAGACCGAGATTGAAACGATGATCCGCGAGGCGTTTCCGGATGCGCGGGTCGAGGTGAAGGATCTGGCCGGCGACGGCAACCATTATGCCGCGACCGTCGTGACCGAGGCCTTCAAGGGCAAGACCCGCGTCCGCCAGCACCAGATGGTCTATGAGGCGCTGAAGGGCCGCATGGGCGGGGAACTGCACGCGCTGGCGCTGACGACGTCGGAGAGCTGACGCGGCCGGCGCGGAAGGTCCCGGCGCTAGGGCGCGACGCGTTGGTATGCGAGCCGCGATCGCGAGTCGCCGAAGGCCCCGTCCGGCTTCTCGGAGCGCCGCCGGGTCCATCCACATGATCTCCCAGACGTTGCCGTCGGGATCCTCGACGCTGCGGCCGAACATGAAGCCGTGGTCCTGGGCCGGATTGGGATCGGCGCGCCTCCGGCGGCCGCGGTCTGGTCGAGCGTCGCGTTGACGGCGTCCCGGCTTTCGAAGCTCAGCGCGATGAGCGCCGACTCTCGCGCCGCGCGTCGCCGATCGGCCGCTGGTGAACCGGCGATAGTGCTCGTGGGTCAAGAGCATGACGACGATCGTGTCCGAAAGCATCATGCACGACGCCTGTTCGCCCGAGAACTGCGGATTGAGCTTGCCGCCGAGCGCGGCATAGAAGGCGGTGGACGCCTTGAGGTCACGCACCGGCAGGTTGACGAAAATCATCTTGTTCATGGCTTTCCCTTCCCCTTTACAGCGGGCGTTGCCGCCTCATTGTCTCGCTATCGAGTTGGTATCAACAATGTCTCTTGATGTCAAGAGGAATTGCACCGAGACAAATGTCATGGATCGCGCCGACATAGCTGTCTCCCAATGGGCCCGCGAACGCCCTGACCTGCGCACGCTGCCCATGGCGATCTTCGGCCGCCTGAACGAGGCCGCCGAGCGCGTCATGCGCGAGCACATGAATCCCCTGTTCGCCCGGGCGGGGCTGCAAGCGGGCGAATTCGATGTTCTCGCGACCCTGCGCCGCTCAGGCGAGCCCTACATGCTTTCCCCCACACAGCTCTACGAAGCCGCGATGATCTCGTCGGGCGGCATGACCGACCGTATCGACCGGCTCGAGCGCGCGGGGCTCGTCGTGCGCCGACCCGACCCCAAGGACCGTCGCGGCAAACTGATCGTGCTGACTGATCCTGGCAAGCGCCTGATCGACGAGGCGATCGGACGTCATGTCGCGAATGAGGAGCGGCTCTTGCTGTCGCTGACCCAGGCCGAGCAGGAAACGCTCGACGCGCTCTTGAAGAAGCTGATCGCCGGGCTTTAGCGTGAAAACCTAGTCTCCCGTCCGAGGACTTGAGGAAAGCGTCTGTCACAAAAATGTGCGGGAGACGCATTCAGGGTAGGGTCCGCAGAGGCTCGTCAACGACCAAGGAAGGAGCGCGCTATGAAAGTTCTGATGGTTCTGACTTCTCACGATCAGCTTGGCTCGACAGGCCGCAAGACCGGCTTCTGGCTGGAGGAGCTCGCCGCGCCTTACTATGTTTTCAAGGATGCCGGGCATGAGATCACCCTGGCGTCGCCGAAGGGCGGCCGCCCGCCGCTCGATCCCAAGAGCAACGAGCCGAACTTCCAGACGGACATCACCCGGCGGTTCGAAAAGGACGCCGAAGCCAACGCCCAGCTGGACAAGACGGCGCGCCTCGATAGCGTCAAGCAGGAAGACTACGACACCGTCTTCTATCCCGGCGGCCACGGGCCGATGTGGGATCTCGCCGAGGACAAGAGCTCGATCAAACTGCTGGAATCCTTCGTCGCCGCCGGCAAGACGTTCGCGGTTGTCTGCCACTCGACCGGAGCGCTTCACCACGTCAAGACCCCGGACGGCAAGTTCCTTGTCGACGGCAAAACGGTGACCGGCTTCACCAACGGCGAGGAAGAAGCCGTAGGATTGACGAAGGTGGTGCCCTTCCTTGTCGAGGACGAAATGTTGAAGCTCGGCGCCATTTTTTCCAAGGTCAAGAACTGGGGCGTTCATACGGTCGCGGATGGTCAGCTGATTACCGGGCAGAATCCGGCATCGTCCGGCCCCGCGGCTAGACTTCTCATCGATAATCTGAACAAGAAGGCGAAGTAGTCAGGCCCGCCGAGGACGGGGCGTCGACGGCAAGGAAGTCGCGGCCTGTTCGATGACCACCGTAGCCCGTGCGACCCCCGGGGGCCTTTCTCGCGCCTCGAGCCTCAATCTCCGGCAGGGGCGCTACGATCCGTGGGCTGAGAGCGCCCGCGCACTCGCGCCGGCATTTTCCGATTTCAACATTCAGCGAGAGGTTCGACCTTGTCCGGCGGCAATATTTGTCGTCGTTATTCCCAAATAAATACAACGGAAAACCTCGTTGCACTTCGACGCGTGTTGATCTGTAGTGAAGAGCACATAAATCAAACCTCGCCACGCGTAAGCGCAGGCCTTGCACAGGGGCCGTGCGCAAGCCGGTCAGGAGGCAGCCATGGCCAATACGATCACCGTCAATGGCGTCGATCGTAGGGTGGATGTCGAGGGCGACACGCCGCTGCTTTGGGTGTTGCGCGATGTGCTCGGCATGACCGGCACGAAGTTCGGCTGCGGGATCGCGCAATGCGGCGCGTGCACCGTGCAGATCGATGGCGAACCGGTTCGCTCGTGTCTGCTGCCGGTCGGCTCGATCGGCGATCGAAAGATCACCACCATCGAGGGAATCGGCGCAACAGAGGCGGGACGCAAGATCCAGAAGGCGTGGCTCGACCTCGAGGTCGTGCAATGCGGCTATTGCCAGTCCGGCCAGATCATGTCCGCCAGCGCTTTGCTGGCCAGGACACCCGATCCGAAGGATGCGGACATCGACGCGGCCATGGCTGGAAACATTTGCCGGTGCGGCACCTACGTGCGCATCCGCGCCGCGATCAAGCAAGCCGCCCACTCGGCCTGATGGAGGCCCGATCCATGACTCAGATCTCCTCCGCCCCGAAGCTCTCCCGTCGGACGCTCGTGAAGGCGGCGGCCGCCACAGGCGGCGGCCTCATCCTCAGCCTCTCCCTTCCACGACTTAACGCAGTGCTCGCAGCGGCGCCGGACGTGGACTTTGCCCTGAACGCGTTCGTGCGCATCGATCCTGACGGCAAGGTCACGTTCACCATCCCGCAAGTCGAGATGGGCCAGGGCGTCTACACCGCCCTTTCCATGATCCTTGCGGAGGAGCTTGATGCGCCCTTCGCGCAGGTGACTGCGGTCGCGGCGCCGCCGAACGACAAGCTCTACGCGAACCCGCTTCTCGGGTTCCAGGTGACCGGCGGCTCCACCTCCGTCCGTGCGTTCTGGGATCCGTTGCGAGTTGCTGGCGCGCGAGCGCGGGCGATGCTGATCGAAGCCGCCGCGGCGAAGTGGGGCGTCGATCCGGCCTCATGCCGGACGGAGAACGGCGAGGTCTTTCACGATGCAAGCGCCCGGAAGGCCGCCTATGGCGAGCTTGTGCAGGCGGCGGCCGCGCTGAGGCCGCCGCAAAATCCGCCGCTCAAGCCCGCAGCGGATTTCAAGCTCATCGGCAAGTCGCTGAAGCGGCTCGACACGCCCGACAAGGTCAACGGCAAAGCCGTTTACGGCATCGACGCGCAGCCGACCGGCGTGAAGATCGCCACGCTCGCGAGCTGCCCTGTATTCGGCGGCAAAGTCGCGCATGTCGACGACGAGCGGGCGAAAACCATGCCCGGGGTCCGACAGATCATTGTTCTCGACGATCTCGTCGCGGTCGTGGGCGACCACATGTGGGCCGCCAAGCAGGGCCTCGACGCGCTCGACATCACCTGGGACGAAGGGCCGAACGCCAACGTGTCGACGGCCGACGTGCTGAACGGCCTTGTCAAGGCGAGCGAAAAAGCCGGCGCCGTCGCGAAATCGACCGGCGACGTCGCCAAGGCCCTGGGAGAGGGAACGAAACTCGAGGCGACCTATCACGTGCCGTTCCTCGCCCATGCGCCGATGGAGCCGATGAATTGCACCGTGCACGTTCGTCCCGACGGCTGCGAGGTCTGGGTCGGCAATCAGGTCCTCACCCGCGCGCAAGCGATTGCGGCGGAGGTGACCGGGCTGCCGCTCGAGAAGGTTGTCGTCCACAACCATCTGATCGGCGGCGGTTTCGGCCGGCGGCTCGAAGTGGACTATATCGGCAAGGCCGTGCGCATCGCGCAGAAGGTCGACGGGCCTGTCAAGGTCATCTGGACGCGCGAGGAGGACATCCAACAGGCGCTCTACCGGCCGTTCTATTTCGACCGCTTCGCCGCGAGCCTGTCGAACGGCGGGATCACGGCGTGGAGTCACAAGATCGCGGGCTCCTCAATTCTCGCCCGCTGGGCGCCTCCGACCTTCGAGGACGGGCTAGACTCAGACGCCGTCGACGGGGCGGTCGATTTTCCCTACGACACGCCGAACCTTCATGTCGAATACGTGCACGCCGAGCCGCCCGGCGTGCCGACCTGCTTCTGGCGAAGCGTAGGTCCGGGGCACAACATCTTCGTCGTCGAGAGCTTCGTCGACGAGTTGGCGCACGCCGCGGGGCAAGATCCGGTCGCCTTCCGGCGCGCGCATCTTACGAAGGAGCCGCGGCTTCTCGCCTGCCTCGATCTTGCAGCGGAAAAGGCCGGCTGGGGAGGCGCGCTTCCCACGCGCGCCGGACGCGGGGTGGCTTGCCAGACCGTGTTCGGCTCGTATGTCGTGGCGATCTTGGAGGCGGAGGTCGACGCCGACGGCGAGATCGCCATCCGCCGCGTGACGGCTGCAGTCGATTGCGGCACGGCGATCAATCCCGATGGCGTCGTGGCGCAGATCCAGGGCGGCCTCATCTTCGGGCTCACGGCCGCCCTCTACAACGAGATCACCATCGCCAAAGGCCGGGTGCAGCAGAGCAACTTCAACAATTACCGGATGATGCGGATCAACGAAGCGCCAGCGATCGAGGTCCATCTCATCCGAAACGGCGAGGCGCCGGGCGGCATCGGCGAACCGGGCACCTCGATCGCCGGCCCCGCGCTCGCCAACGCGCTGTTCGCGGCGACCGGAGTTCGGCTGCGAAGTCTCCCCGTCGACCGCAAGCAGCTCGCGCCGAGGAAAGCCGCGTGAGGACCTTTTGGCGCGTCCTGCTCGCGGCGGCCGCGCTCGTTGCCGTCGCCGCCCTCGGATTCATCGGCTGGACCGTCTTTGGCCCCGGGCCGACGGATTTTGCTGGCCGAGACCGCGTCGCGCTTGGCGACTATAAGCAGGCCAATCCGACCGGCGTTCCGGCGAGCCTCAAGGATGCGAGCCTCATCGACAGGGGACGTTATCTCATCCGCGCCGCCGATTGCGAGGCCTGCCATACGGCGATCGGGGGACAACCCTTCGCCGGGGGCCGGGCCTTCGTCCTGCCCTTCGGCACGATCTATTCGACCAACATCACGCCCGACAAGGACACGGGCGTCGGCCAGTACACCGACGCGGATTTTCTCGCGTCGGTCCATCGCGGCGTCCGCCGCGACGGCGCGCCCCTTTACCCCGCCATGCCCTTCGCCAGTTACACCTACATGACGGACGCCGACGCGCTCGCCATGAAAGCCTATCTCTTCACCCTCAAGCCGATCAACGCGCCCGCGATTCCGAACACCTTCGGCTTTCCGTTCAACCAGCGTTGGGCGATGGGCGTTTGGGCGCTGATGTTCAACGCCGACCGGCGTTTCGAGCCGCACGCCAATCGGAGCGCCGAGTGGAACCGCGGCGCCTATCTGGTCGAGGCGCTCGCTCATTGCGGCGAATGCCATACGCCGCGCAACCTGTTCCAGGCGCTCGACAACCGCCGCAAATTCGCCGGCGCCGTCACCGGCGGCTGGCGCGCCTACAACATCACCAGCGACCGGACGAGCGGGGTCGGCGATTGGACCGCAGAGGCGCTGGCGCACTATCTCGCGACGGGACATGCCGAGGGGCGCGGCACGGCCGCCGGGCCGATGGGGGAAGCGGTCGACCTCAGCCTCGTGCATCTGACGAGCGAAGACATTGCCGCCATGGTCGCTTATTTGCGCACCGTCCCGCCGATCGCCAATCCGGACCTGCCCGCGCCTAAACCGCCCGAGGCGATCGCCGGGCTTCCCCCCGGAGCGAGCGGCCCTCCGCTTGGCGAAGAGATCTATGCGGAAGCCTGTGCGAGCTGCCACGGATGGACGGGCAAGAGCCCGATCTCCGGCCTCGCGACGATCGCGGGCGATCGCGCGGTCAACGATCCGTCGGGCGTCAATGTGGCGCAGGTCATCCTGTTCGGCGGAGGACGCAAGCCCGGCGAAGCGGGTATGGTGATGCCGGCCTTCGGCGACGCCTATTCCGACGCCGAGATCGCGGCCACCGCCAACTATGTCACCGCGCGCTTCGGCGCCGTGGGGTCGCACCTGACGGCAGAGAAAATCGCCTCGCTGAGACTCACCCGATGACCGATTGGTCAGAGGGCGCGTGCGCCAAGCTCATCGCCGCGCTTTGGGGGGCATCCCAGCTCGCCTCCCTGAGCGGCGCGATGCGGGCGGCTAGCTATGTTACCGGCAAGCTCGGGAACCATTGGCGTCGGTCGGCAGTTCAACAAGTTCTTTCCAAGGCGCCTTTGGAGCGAACCTTGTCGATTGCGAACCCGCGCTCCGTGGCGAGCCTCTTCCGGCATCCGATCCATCCGATGCTGGTTCCGATTCCGATCGTCTGCTTCGTCGGGGTTCTGCTGACCGACCTCACCTACTGGCGGTCAGCGGATATGATGTGGGCGGATTTTTCCGCCTGGCTGGTGACCGTCGGCGTAATCGTCGGCTTTATCGCCGCCATTTTCGGGCTGATCGACTTTCTCGGCAATCGAGCCATCCGCGCTCAACCGCCGGCGTGGCCGCACGCGATCGGCAACGTGGTCGTGCTCATTCTCGCGACTCTCAACATGTTCGTTCATACGCGGGACGCATGGACTTCGGTCATGCCGTGGGGCCTCACGCTTTCCGCCGTCGTCGTGGCTCTCCTCATCTTCACGGTCTGGATGGGGCAAGCGCTGGTCTACCGCCATCGGGCAGGGGTCGCCGAATGAAGCCCGCCGTCAGATTCCTCCCGATGGCCGTAATCGTCGCGTCCCTTCTGGCGCCGCTGCCGGCCCGCTCGGACGAGCCTTTCGATGTTCAAAGTCAAGTTGGGCCCAATCCCGTCTTGCCCGAGATCCAGCAATATTTGTTTCCGCCGATGCATCTGGCGTCAGTCGTTGGCTGGAAGACCGGCGAGAAGCCCACAGTTGCGGCAGGCTTGAAAATCGAGGCGCTCGCCACCGGCCTTCAGCACCCGCGCTCGCTTTACACGCTGCCCAATGGCGACGTGCTGGTGGTCGAATTGAAAGCGCCCCCGCCGCAGCCGATCACCCGGCCGAAAGACATCGTCATGCGGTTCATCGAAAAGGGGGTGACGTCAGGCGGCGACCCCGGCCCGAGCAACCGCATCACGCTCTTGCGCTATGATCCAGCCGGGGGCAAGCCGCCGACGCGGTCGGTCTTTCTCGACCATCTCCATTCGCCTTTCGGCGTGGCTTTGGTCGGCGACGACCTCTATGTCGCGAACACGGACGCCATCGTGCGCTATCCGTACCATGAAGGCGACCAGACGATCTCGGCGAGCGGGGTGACCCTCACTCAACTGCCCGGCGGGCCGATCGATCACCACTGGACCAAGAGCCTGACGGCCAGCCGGGACGGCTCGCTGCTCTATGTGGGCGTCGGCTCCAACAGCAACATCACCGAGAACGGCATCGAGGCGGAGCATGATCGCGCCGCGATCTGGGAAGTCGATCGGGCAAGCGGGCGCTGGCGCATTTTCGCGAGCGGCCTGCGCAACCCGAACGGACTGACCTTCGAGCCGGAAACCGGAGCCCTTTGGACCGTGGTCAACGAACGGGATGAGCTCGGCCCGAACCTGGTGCCCGACTACCTGACGTCCGTGAAGGACGGCGGGTTCTATGGCTGGCCCTACAGCTACTACGGCCAGCATCTTGATCCGCGCGTTGAGCCGCAACGTCCGGATCTGGTCGCCAAGGCCATCGTTCCCGACTACGCGCTGAGTTCGCACGTGGCGCCGCTCGGCCTCGTTTTCTACACCGGCGACAGCCTGCCGCAAAAATATCGCGGCGGCGCCTTTGTCGGCGAACATGGAAGTTGGGACCGCCCGACCTTCAACGGCTACAGGGTCGTGTTCGTCCCCTTCAGCGGCGGACATCCCAACGGCAAAGCCGAGGACGTCGTCACGGGTTTTCTCGACGCGGATGGCAACGCGCGCGGACGTCCGGTCGGCCTCGCCGTCGACAAGTCCGGAGCGCTTCTGATCGCCGATGACGTTGGGAACACCGTCTGGCGCGTGAGCGCTGCCGGGCAATAGAACCGACGACGACGGCTTGGTCCCGTACCGCTATGCGAGCCACGCCCGCACGTTGGCGCGCAGAAAGGCAAAATCCTCGTGATCGGGGACCGGCGAGCCGGCCCGGTGCCCCCAGATCGACGGAATGGGCCTGAGCTCGGCCCGTGCGAGATGAGGCAGTTCGAGGGCGTTGTCGGCGACCGGGAAGTAGAGGTCTGTCCGGCTGGGCATCAGCAGCACCCGCGCCCGGATCGCCCCGAGGGCGCGAACGAGATCGCCGTCGTAGAGTTCGTTGGCGCTGATGTCTGAAGCGATCCAGGTGGCGGCCTGGGCGTAGAGATCCTCCGCTTTCCGACGAGCGAATCGCGGATGCCAGACATGATCGAGAAAATCGTCGAGATCGGCCGCGCCGCTGCTCTCGAGGTGCAGGTTGGCGCGATACCAGTCCTGGCTCATCGCCCAGCCCGCATAGATCCGGGTGAAGGCGCGAACGGCTTTGGTCGGCGTCGCGGAGAAGCGGCCGCCGCCGATGTGCTCGGGAGCCGCCTCCAAGGTGGCGAGCAGCGACCGCAGGAAGACTTGGTTGTGGACCGAGGTGCGGGCGCTGCCGCAGACCACGATGGCGCGCTCGACCGCATCGGGAAACAAAGCCGCCCAGTGGTACGCCTGTTGAGCGCCCATCGAGAAGCCATAGACGCAAGCGATCCGGTCGATTCCAAACGCCTCGCGCAGGAAACGCCGTTGCGCGCGAACGTTGTCGGCCGTCGTCACCAGTGTAGGGTACTGATTGTTGTTCGATGGACTCGACGACAGCCCGTTTGCGAACATGTCCGGGATGACGATGAACCATCGCGTCGGATCCAATACGCCGTCAGGTCCGATCAGTTGCTCGAGATCGGTGTGGTGGGCTGAGTAGCTGGTCGGATAGACGATGACGTTATCCCGCGCTGGAGCGAGAGTCCCGTAGGTCTTCCAGCTCAGCTCCGCTCGGGGCAAGGACGCGCCCGATTGCAGCGCGAGCGTCCCCAAAGCATGCCGGCCCGTCTGCGTCGCCCAGTCCAAATCCGCCCCCTACTTTGCGATACGTGCGGCGGACTATGGCCTTCCGGCGCGGGGTTTGTCACTCACTTGCCGCCGTCCTCGAAAAGCGCGCTCGACGGAAATGCGGTAGACGACGTGTCGCGCCGGCCCTGAAGCTCCGCGGGAAGACAAAACCAAAGGGAGGGTGAGATGGAAGCTAAGGTCAACGAGATTGCCGATGGCGTTTATCGCATCTCGGCTTATGTGCCGGACATCGCGCCGCCGGCGGGGTTCACCTTCAACCATTTTCTCGTCCTTGGCGACGAGCCGCTGCTGTTCCACACCGGGTTCAGGCGCATGTTTCCGATCGTTCGCGCGGCGGTCGAGACGGTTCTGCCGGCGGAGAAATTGCGCTGGATCTGCTTTGGCCACTACGAAGCGGACGAGTGCGGCGCGATGAACGAGTGGCTCGCCGTCGCCCCGCATTCCGAGGTCATGCATGGGCAAACGGGCGCGCTCGTCTCGCTCAACGACATGGCCGATCGAGCGCCACGTGTGCTGACCGATGGAGAGGTCGTCGAGCTCGGGCGGGGCAAGCGCGTCCGCTATATCGACACGGCCCACATACCGCACGGATGGGACGCCGGCGTGCTGTTCGAGGAAAGCACCGGCGCGCTGCTCTGCGGCGACCTCTTCACCCAGCTCGGCGACGGGCCGCCCGTGACCTCCGGCGATATCGTCGGGCCGGCGATCGCAACGGAGGACCTGTTCCGCTATTCGAGTCTCAATCCGGCCATGGGCGCCACGATCCGCGGCCTGGCGGACGCTTGCCCCCCGTACGCTCGCCCTCATGCACGGGCCCTCCTATTCCGGCGACGGCGCCGCTGCGTTTCGCGCGCTCGCGGATGATTATGACCGGCGGGTGCGGCAGATCACGGGCTGACAGGCCGACGGAATTACCGGCCGTGACTCGGTCCGCCCCATTCGTCATTCTTAGTCGACCACTCGACGCGTTCTTGGCGAATCGTCGCCAGCTACCATATTCGCCCGCGGCATGGAGAAGCTGTCGGTGACCCTCCCGAACCATATGTTTTGGCCCACGGCAGTCTGTTCCGACAGGCGATGGCCTGCCCGCCGGGCCTGCGAATGATCCGACTGTCAGAAATTTGGACACGGTTTGTTGGCAAAAGCAGAAGACTGTGCTATGAGTTATCCCACTGACGGGACCGGACGCTCCCTCGCAGCGGCGAGGAGGTTGAGACCAGGAATTGCCGCGATGCGGATCCTACGCACCACCCGAGACGCGAGTTGAGACGAAGTCAGATTTTTTTATTTTTTTTGTAACCAGGCAAATTGCCGGGCGGGGTGATTAAATTGGGTCGGGCGCGACCAGGGTTGCGAGGGGCGGGATTTGCGGTCCCGGGAGTTTGAGGCGGGCGCCGAGATAGTCGAAGAATGAGATTTTGAGTTTTTTGCATGTCTTGGCGAGGCCGAGCATGACGTCGCGGGTGATGCGTCCGTTGTCGCTGACCGTTCCGCCTGAGACTTTGCGCTTGGTGACGACGGCGCGAAGGTCGTTTTCGGATGCGTTGGTGTTGAGGGGAATCTCCGGTCGCTCGAGCCCGCGCAGCAGTTCGTCCTTGTTGGCGCGGAGGCGTTTGAGGAGCTTGTCGAGGGTGGCGTATCCGGTTCGGCGTTTGAAGATGCGGTCGAACCGCGCTCTCAGTTCGGCTGCGCGTTGCGGGCCGGGGGCGAGCTTGAACGCCTTGAGCTGACGATAGAACCACCAGATCATCCGCCGCGTGACTTCGACAGCGCTGCGCTGCCGGTCGTTGGCGGGGATGAGCTTGTAGACGAGACGCTCGGCGTGAACCCAACACAGCGCGTGGTCGCCGACGCGGAACTGCCCCGCGTCATCGGAGAGGATGACGGCGCCGGCGAGCCGATCCTCGGCGCAGAGCGCGCCCCACAGCGCCCCTTCGCTGGCCACGCGCACCGGATCAGGGGTGACCCGCAGCTCGGTGAGGCCTTAGCGCGCGCCCATGCGCCCCCCAGTCGCCTTCACAGGCGAACTCCAGGACTTCTGCGCTTCTCAGCGCATCGATGACGCCGTGCGCCAGATTGGCCGCGCGCCTATAGGCCACCGCCGCCGGGTTGACCGCATAGCGCGCCCTCCCGCCCAAAAGATTGCGCAAGACCATAAGGCGCGATTTGCTCGGTCCGGTGCGGAACGCCGTGAACCGGTCCGAGCCGAACTGGGTCGTGTAACAGGCCTTGCCGGCGTGGCGCGCCCCGGTGTCGTCGACGCTGACAAAAGGGCGAGGCGCGAAGGCCGGCGCTGAACGCCGCTTCCTTCTCGGCGCGGAACAGGTCCAGCTTGGCGGTCATGAGCCGCACCACCTGGCGCTTCGAGATCGCCAGGCCCGCAGCGGTCAGCACGGCCACGATCCGCTCACAGGTCATCTGACCCTGAAAATGCAGCGTCAGAACCAGACGATGCAGATGTGGGCCGCAGCCGCCCACAACGCTCGCCGGCAGCGGCGCGATAGCCGCTCGCCGTCCGGCGTCGCCCATCGCTCGCGCCGGTAGAGCGTCACCTCGGGTTTGAACGCGATATCCTGAACGATGATGTCTTCGTAGCCCTTGTGACGCGAACCCGCCGGCGCCGACCTCGTCAGCGTCACCGTGCGGTCGATGCTCAACTTCGACACGCCGGGACCGCGACGGCGCGGCGGCGACCCATCCGCTTGGCTCGGCTTCTCCGCCGCAAAACGATCGGTCGCCTTTTCCATGCCCGACGGCTTCATTGGCGGTCGCGGCGGCAGACCCTTCAGACGCCGGATCTCGTCCTTAAGTTGCTGGTTCTCGAGCCTCGCCGCCGCCAGCGCCGCGTTCAGCTTCTCGTTGTCTTGCCGAAGCCGCTCAACCTCGCCGATCAATCGGCGAACCAGCCCGACCAGCTCGGTCGCGCCAGGCCCCTCAAGCGAATCATTCGAGCCGGTGACATCCCCAGCTTGAATCATACTTTCAAACTCTTGACCCCCCCTCCGCCCGGCAATTTGCCCCGGTTACTAAAATCCGTCGTAACCCATTGAAAAGTCAAGATTAGGACGAGAGAATCCAAGGAAATCCAAGCTTTTCCAACCCTTGAATCGAGGGATTCCAACCCGAAAAAGCCCCGAATCAAGACAATCCAAACGGGATCGACCGGGCGCCGAAGGAGCCAGGCGCCTCGGCCCCGAGGGTCGCACGTCCACGCCCATCAATCGTCGTCCGGCTGCCGCCGGACAGCGCCCCGCTCGCCGGGGGTCGGCAAACTAGGCAGATGCGACGCCGCTTCGCTGCGCCGCTGCTCGACCCGCAGCACGAGCGCCATCGCCACCGCAAGCGTCGCCGAGAGGGACTTGAATCCGGAGAAGCTCTCCTCGATCACCTCGACATAGGCCTGCGAGACCGCGACCAGGGGACTGAAGGCGCTGTCGGTCAACGATACGACCGGGACGCCGCGCTGCGCCGCGGAAGCGGCCAATTCCGGCGTGATGGAATTGTACGGCGTAAAGCTGACGGCGAGGACCGCGTCGGACGTCGCCGCGCAGCGCAGAAGCTCAAAGGCGGTCGAGCCCACATTGTCGAGCGCAAGGTTGCGCACGCCAAGGTTGGCGAGCGCAAGCGATACATAGCTTACCAGCGAGAATGCGCGCTTCGAGCCGATGATGTAGATGAGATCCGCCGCCGCTAGCGTCTCGCTCATGACCTCGAACTGGGCGAGATCAAGCCGATCGCGCACGTGAGCCAGCGCCGTCGCCGCTGAACTGGTGAAGCCGTCGACCAGACGCGCCGCCTCGCTGCTCGAGGCGCTCTCCCACCGGTCGCGGCTCCGCCCTCCGTCCTGCAGATGAGCCTTGAACACCTCTTGCAGATCGGAGAATCCCGTATAGCCGAAGGCTTGCGCGAACCGCACCATGGTCGAGGGCTGCACGCCCGCTTCGCCGGCGACGCTGGTCACGGTGCCCAGCGCCACCGCGGTCGGATGCTGCCACAGATGGATCGCGACCTGGCGAAGCTTCTTGGGAAGTCGCGCCGTTCCCGATGACAGCACTGCGCGCAGCTCCTCGTAGCTGCCGGGGCGCGAATAGCCGAGCGCCGCGCCGACGCCAGCGTCGGTGAGGGCGGCGACCGCATCAGCCCGCTCTATGGGCTTACGGTTGTTCATCGCCGAGCCGCTCCTTGAGGTAGTCGTACGGGTCGCCGCCGAGCAGGCCGCGCAGATGCCCGGCAATTGGCTCGATGAGCTCGGCGCGCGTCATATCGGTCCCGAAGATGGGGGCGACGGCGAGAACAGCCCGGCTGAGCTCAGACCAGTCGGAATTCCTTTCGCCGATCGCGATCAGGGTCTCCGCGTAAGGGTCTGACGGCGTCCAGCGAGCGCCGAAGCGGCGCGCGCCGCTCAAACCGTAGGCGATCCAACTGGCGACCGCGAGGGTGAGCAAGCCCGCGGGCTGGCCTCTTTCGAGGCGCACGCGCAACGGATCGACGAGACGCTGGACGATCTTCTGCGAACCATCCGCACCGATCTGATGACATCGATGATGGATGGCTTTGTTGCGGATACGCGTGATCGACTGATCGATGTAGGGAGCGACCTCCATCCCCACTAGCTCCGGCAGCGTAGTCGAGGTTTCCCGCTCAAGCATCCTGCGCGTCAGCGCGCCAAGCACGGGATCAGCGGCCGCCTGATAGGTGAATTCGCGGCCGACGAGCGCGCCTTGATGCGCCAGCGTCGATTGCGCCGCGTTGAGCACGCGCATCTTGATCTGCTCATATGGTTTCGCGTCGGCGACGAACGTTGCGCCTGCGAGGTCCAAAGGCGGTCGCTCGCCGGCGAACTTGTCCTCAATGACCCATTGCCGGAATGGCTCGCCGACGACCGCTGCGGGATCGCGAAGCCCGAGCGCGTCGGAGACCTTGTCGACGTCTTCCGGCGTTGTCGCCGGCACGATCCGGTCGACCATCGTGGAGGGGAACGTGACCCGGTCCTCGATCCATCGCACCAGCTCCGGCGACCGCAAGGCGGCAAACTTGAGCATCGCCACGCGGAGCCGCGCGCCGTTGGATGGGACGTTGTCGCAGCTGATCAGGGTCAGCGGCGCCCCACCGGTCTCCCGCCGCCGTTCGAGCGCGAGCGCGAGCAGGCCAAGCAGCGTGGTCGGCGGAAGGGCGCCATCGAGGTCCGCGCGAAGGGCCGGGTTGTCGAGATCGAGCGCGCCGGTCGATGGCGTGAGGCAATAGCCTTTTTCGGTCACAGTGATCGTCGCGACGGAGATGTCAGGCACGCTGAGCGCGGCGATCGTCGCCTCGGCGCTGGTCTTGTCCTTGACGTCGATCACTTGGCGCAGCGCGCCGATAATGCGGGTCTCGGCGCGCTCGTCTTGCCTCAGCGTGCGGGAATAGAGACAGTCCTGCGCGCCAAGGAGATCGGCAAGGTTCGGCGCCGTGAGGTTTACGCCGAGCACCCCCCACCGCCCGAAGCGAGCCTCAAGCATGTCATCGATGAACTCGCCCTGGTGACAGCGATGGAAAGCGCCGACGCCAATATGCGCCATGCCGATGTTCAGGCTCGCGCGATCATATCGCGGCTGGCGCACCGACGGCGGCAGCTCCGGCAAAAGGCTGCGGTTGAGGCGTCGCATCGCCTCGGGCTCAGTCCAGTCCGCCAAAGACGTTCTGCGTGTAATCGATCAGCGCGCCGGACATGGGCTCCGAGGCGTCGGACAGAAGGAACAGCGAGAGCCGCGCGACATCGTCCGGATTGAGCAATCGTCCGAACGGCATCTTTGCGGCGGCTTCGGCCAGCCATCCCTCGCCCTTGCCGAGGGTAACCGCCTGCATCTGCCGCTCGCCGGGCGAATCGACCCAGCCGAGAATGACGCCATTGACGCGGATGCGGTCGAAGCGGTGAGCATGCGCCGTGTTCTTGGTCAGCCCGGCCAAAGCCGACTTGGAGGAGGCGTAGACCGCAAGCTCGGGCGCTCCGCCGCGCGCGTGGACAGAGAGGATATTGACGATCGAACCTGGCGCGCCGCGCTCGCGCAGGTGGTTGACCAGCCTCTGCATGAGAAAAAATGGCGCGCGCGCATTGACCGCGAAGATCCGGTCCCAAAGTTTCATATCTGCTTCGACGAGCGATCCCCTGTCTGTAAGGGCGGCGGAATTCACCAGTCCATCGACATGTCCGAATTGCTTGAGCGCGGCGTCAAAGATCACGTCGGGCGCGTTGGGGTGCTCGAGATCGGCAGCAACGAACAAGCGGGCGCCCCGTTGCGCCCGACCTCAGCCGCAGCGGCTTCGCCTTTGACCGCGTCCCGTCCCGTCACCACGACGCCTTCGGCGCCGGCGCGGGCGACCGCGTGGGCAATGGCCAACCCGACGCCCTGGGTCGACCCGGTGACCACGACCACCCGCCCGTTCATGCGCCGCTCTCCCGACAGGTCCTCTTGTTGGGAGCATCTTGGATCAGAAATTCCGATTGTCAAACTCTGGAAATTTCCTAGCTACTTTCTCGGCTGGCGCGGTTTCTCCGCATTTGACAAATGGAAGTTTTTTGCGAGTATCGATGAAGCGGCAGAATTTTTCGTCACTACAAAGTTCAGGCGAAGCCGCCAGGGAGAGGACGCAATGCGGACGATCAAGGGCCCGGGCTTGTTCCTGGCCCAGTTTGCAACCGACACTCCACCCCATAACAGCCTCGCCGGGATAGCGAAATGGGCCAAGGATTACGGATACAGGCGGTCCAGATCCCAAGTTGGGATAGCCGCTTCTTCGACCTTGATCGCGCTTATGACAGCGAAACCTATTGCGACGAGATCAAGGGAACGCTGGCCGACATCGGCATCGCGATCAGCGAACTCTCCACCCATTTTCAAGGCCAGATGGTGTCCGTTCACCCGGCCTATGATGCGATGTTCGACGGACAATGCCCGGCCGCGCTGCGGGGCAACCCTGAGAAGCGGCGCCTTTGGGCCGCGGACCAGGTCCGCAAGGCGGCGCGCGTTTCCCGCCGCTTGGCCTGACCGAGCATGTCACCTTTAGCGGCGCCCTCGCCTGGCCCTACTTCTATCCCTATCCGCAGCGCCCAGCCGGCGTTGTAGAGGAATGCTTCGCCGAGCAGGGCCGCCGGTGGAAACCGATTCTCGACGTCTCGATGACGAACGGCGTCGACCTCTGCTACGAAATCCACCCCAGCGAGGACGTATTCGACGGCGACACCTTCGACATGTTTCTCGACGCCGTCGGCGGCCACGAGCGTTGCAACATCAACTACGACGCCAGCCACTACATCAAGCAGTGCATGGATTACGGCTTCATCGACGCCTATCACGACCGGATCGAAGATGTTCCACGTCAAGGACGCCGAGTTCAATCCGACAGCGAAGCAGGGCGTCTATGGCGGTTACAAGGGATGGCTCGAACGCGCCGGAAGAGATCGGTCGCTCGGCGACGGCCAGGTCAATTTCAAGGCGATCTTTTCCAAGCTCGCGGCCTACGATTTCGCTGGCTGGGCAGTGTACGAATGGGAGTGTTGCCTGCAGCACCCCGAAGTGGCGGCGCGCGAGGCCGCCAGTTCATCGCTAACCACATCATCGAAGTGACGGACCGCACGTTCGACGACTTCGCCGCGACTGGGGCGGATCGCGCGACCAACCTCAAGCTGCTCGGCATTAAAGGCTGAGCCGATGGTCCACGCGACCGCCGTGGAGGGACTGAAGGGTGGACGCCTTCGCGTCGGCATGGTCGGCGGCGGGCGCGACGCCTTCATCGGCGCAGTTCACCGCATGGCGATGCGGCTCGACGACGCTGATCGAGTCAAGCCGGGGCCTTGTCTTCGGACCGCGACAACGCCCGCGCCTCAGGCGCCGACCTGGCCTCGCTCCGACCGGACCTACTCGGATTACCGCGCGATGGCGGTCCGCGAGGCGGCGCGTCCGGACGGCGTCGACGCCGTCGTCATCGTAACGCCGAACCATCTGCACTTCCTGTCGCGAAGGCGTTCCTTGAGGCGGGAATTGACGTCATCTGCGACAAGCCTCTCGACCACGCTCGCCGAAGCGTCGGAATTGGTCAGCGCACGCGCACGAAGACCTCGATTCGCGGTGACCCTCGACAACACCGGCTATCCGATGGTGCGCCAGGCGCGCGAAATGATCGAAGCCGGCGAGATCGGCGACATACGGGTCATCCACGCGGCCTATGTTCAGGATTGGCTGACCCTTCCGATCGAAGCCGATGGACACAAGCAGGCGGAATCGCGCACCGATCCTGGCCGCGCCGGCGCTTCCGCATGTCTCGCCGATATCGGGGTCCACGCGCATAGTCTGGCTCTGTTCGTGACCGGAACTCAGCTCGACGCCGTCTCGGCGGATCGCACGACCTTCGCGCCGGGCCGCCGGCTCGATGACAACGCGCATGTGCTGATGCATTTGTCGGGGAGCGCGCGGCGTTCTGGCGTCGAGCCAGGTCGCGGTCGGCAATCTCAACGACTCGAGCCTCAAGGTCTATGGCTCGCGCGCCGGGCTCGAATGGGCGGCGAGGACCGGAAACGCTTCGTTCACGCCCTATGGCGGAGCCTTCACGCATCCTCCGCCGCGGCGGGCGGGAAACACGCCGCTTGCCAGTTGAAGGCTCGCGAATGCCCGGCGGCCATCCCGAAGGCTATATCGAGGGCTTCGCCAACCTCTACCGCGGCGCGGCGGAACTGATCTCGGCTCGCCGCGCCGGACGTACCCCTGACAAGAGCGCGAAACTTGTCCCGAACGTCGTGGACGGCGCGCGGGGCGTGGCGTTTGTTGAAGCGGCGGTCCAGTCGAGCCGGAAGGATGGTGAATGGACGTCCGCCCGCTTCGGTTGAGCGGATCGAGCGAATGCGCTATGCCGCATGGCTCATGTTGAATGGGAGGAAAGCAATGAAACTGACTCTGCATTATCAGGCAGCGCCTCGAATCGCTGTTTTGGCGGTGGCGGGCGGAGCGCACGCCGCTGACGAATACGTCGTCGGCGTCTCCAACACGCTGATCGGCAACGGCTGGCGCGAAGAGATGATTTGCTCGATCAAGGCCGAAGCGGAAGCGTCGGCAAGGTCTCGAAGGTGATCGTCGCCGATCGCAATGGCGGTCCGTCCAGCAGATCGCCGACATCCGCAACCTCATTTCGGCCGGCGCGAGCATCATCATCATCGACCCTTCCGATCGCGAAGCGCTGAACCCGTGATCAGCAGGCGGCGGACAAGGGCATCGTCGTGGTCGCGGTCGACCAGGCGGTTCGGCCGGAGGCCTATGTTCTATCAACGATCAGGTCGAATACGCCAAGCTCGGCGGAACGGCTGTTCGACAAACTGGGCCGGCAAGGGCGAAGTCGTGGAGAATGCGCGGCATCGACGGGTTCCCGCTGACGCCGATCGCCACGAGGGCTTCTCGGAGGTGCTCAGAGCTATCCCGGCATCAAGGTCACGTCCGTGTTCACGGGTTGGGCGCTCGACAAGACCGCACAGGCGACGAAGAACCTTCTGGCGTCCGGCAAGCCAATCGACGGCGTGTGGACCTCGGCATCGATTGACGGTGGTCGACGCGTGACGAGACTGCGGACAAGCCCTTGTCCGAGTCGTCGACGCCGACGACGATGGCTCCATCGGCCGATCGATCGATTTGAGAGCAAGGGCCTCGAGGGCGCGGCGGTCAGCATCCGCCGGCCGTCCGGGGCGCGGGGTTAGGCCTGGCGCTCGACATCCTGGATAAGAAGGAGCATCCGCATCTCATCAAGATCACACCGACAATCTGGAACAACGACACCGACATGAGTGAGCTCAAGAAAGCTTACAATCCCAAGCTCGATCCCTTCTACAGCGTCGCCGTCAACGTGCCGCCCTACACTCACTTCACGATGGATCAGATCATAGCTTGCAGGGCCCCTGACCTTGGTTGAATAGGCCCCCGAAGGATCTGGAAGGCCGGCGGGAGACCCGCCGGCCGTTTTTTTGGAGCGAACGCATGACCGACGCTCCGCCGCTTCTTCACATTCGCGGCGTCGCGAAGACCTTCGGAGCGGTGAGGGGGCGCTCCGCTCAGCCGACCTGGAAATTCGTGCCGGCGAAGCCCATGCGCTCATGGGCGCGAATGGCGCGGGCAAGAGCACGCTGGTCAAGATCATCACCGGCGTGTTCCCGGCCGATGAGGGCGAAATGATCCTCGCGGGGCAGCGGGTCGCCTTCCGCTCGCCCGCCGAAGCGCGTCGAGCCGGCATCGTGTCGGTCTATCAGG
>CAWFZA010000034.1:0-44699 GCA_963820095.1 uncultured Alphaproteobacteria bacterium | reverse complement strand
GATTTCCTTGGATTTCCTTGGATTCTCTCGTCCGAATCGAGCCTTTTCAATGGGTTACGCGGGATTTTCGTAACCGGGGCAAATTGCCGGGCGGAAAGAGAGTGTTAACGAAGGCTTGATTCAAGCGATGCATGTCGGGTGGGGCAAGGGATTCGCTTGAATGCATGACGCCGACCGAGTTGGTTGGGCTGGTTCGCCGATTGCTTGGCGAAGTGAAGCGGTTGCGGGCGGAGAATGAGAAGGTCAGCGCGGCGTTGGTGGGGCTGCGGGTTGAGAACCAGACGCTGAAGGACGAGATCGCGCGGCTGAAGCAATTGCCGCCGCGTCCGCCGATGAAGCCTTCCGGAATGGAGAGGGCGACGGATCGGCCAGAGGGCGGAGCCGATCGCGACGAGGATGGGGCGTCGAAGCGGCGGCGCGGCCCCGGGGTCTCCAAGCTTTCGGTTGACCGCACGGAAACGCTTTCGGTCGCCGCTCCGGCGGGCTCGCGCCATAAGGGCTTCGAGGACATCATGGTTCAGGACCTGATGCTGAAGGCCGAAACGACGCGCTATCGGCGCGAGCGGTGGGAGACGCCGGACGGCGAGCGGCTGATTGCGCCGCTGCCGGCGGGGATTGTCGGGGGCTGCGGTCCGCATCTTATTCGTCTGGTGCTGATGCTTCATTTTCAGGGCCAGATGACCTGCGAGAGGATGGTGTCGCTTCTGACCGGCCTTGGTCTTATGATCTCCAAGCGCCAGGTGGTGCGGCTTGTGACCGCCAAGCTCGACAGCTTCCGCAGCGAAGATGAAGCGGTGCTGCGGGCGGGACTTGCCGGCGCGCCCTTCATCACCGTCGACGACACCGGCGCGCGCCATGCCGGCAAGGGCTGTTTCACCACCCACATCGGCTCCGATCGGTTCGCCGCATTCCGCACCGGGTCCGGGAAATCGCGCTTGGCTTTTCTTTCTCGTCTGCTTGGCGGCGGGGCCCGCTATGTGATCAACGGGGCGGCGATCGCCTACATGCGCGGCGCTGATCTGCCGCGCGACGTCATCGACAAGCTCGCCGGCCATGCTTCGCTGGCGTTCGGCACGCACGAGCAATGGATGGAGCACTTGCGCGCGCTCGGCATCGCCGATCTCAGAGCGACGCCCGACCCGGTGCGGGCGACCAGCGAAGCGGCGCTGTGGGGAGCCATCGAGGCCGAGGGCCTGCTCGGACATGCCGTCATCGTCTCCGACGACGCCGGCCAGTTCCGCCTCGGCGATCACGCGCTCTGTTGGGTCCACGCCGAGCGCCTCGTCCACAAGCTTGTTCCCGCCAACGATAAGCAAAGCAACGCCGTCGAGGTCGCCAGGCGGATGATCTGGTGGTTCTATCGGCGCTTGAAGGCGTACAAGCGCGCCCCGAGCCCGCAACAGGCAAGCCTCCTGCGCGGGCAATTCGATCGCATCTTCAAGCGCCGAACCGGCTATGCGATGCTCGACCGTCTGTTGAAGCGCCTCCTCGGGCGCAAAGACGAACTTCTGCGCGTACTCGAACGGCCGGAAATCCCCCTCAACACCAACGCCTCGGAAAACGATATCCGCGCCTTCGTCACCAAGCGCAAAATCTCCGGCGGAACCGTCAGCGAAAAGGGCAGACAAGCTCGCGACGTCATGCTCGGCCTCGCCAGGACTTGCATCAAACTCAAAATCCCCTTCTTCGACTATCTCGGCGACCGGCTCGCCATTCCAGGACCCCCCATCCCACACCTCGCAACCCTCCTCACTCCCGCTCCAACCTGACCAACGCCCGGCAATTTGCCCCGGTTACCGATTTTCGTAACCGGGGCAAATTGCCGGGCGGAAAGAGAGTGTTAAGCGCCGAAAGGCTTGATTCAAGCGATGCATGTCGGGTGGGGCGAGGGATTCGCTTGAATGCATGACGCCGACCGAGTTGATTGGGCTGGTTCGCCGATTGCTTGGCGAAGTGAAGCGGCTTGCGGGCGGAGAACGAGAAGGTGAGCGCGGCGCTGGCGGGGCTGCGGGTTGAGAACCAGACGCTGAAGGACGAGATCGCGCGGCTGAAGCAATTGCCGCCGCGTCCGCCGATGAAGCCTTCCGGAATGGAGAAGGCGACGGATCGGCCGGAGGGCGGAGCCGATCGCGACGAGGGCGGGGCGTCGAAGCGGCGGCGCGGCCCCGGGGTCTCCAAGCTTTCGATCGACCGCACGGAAACGCTGTCGGTCGCCGCTCCGGCGGGCTCGCGCCATAAGGGCTATCGAGGACATCATCGTTCAGGACCTGATGCTGAAGGCCGAGACGACGCGCTATCGGCGCGAGCGGTGGGAGACGCCGGACGGCGAGACGGCTGATTGCGCCGCTGCCGGCGGGGATTGTCGGGGGCTGCGGTCCGCATCTTCATTCGTCTGGTGCTGATGCTTCATTTTCAGGGCCAGATGACCTGCGAGAGGATCGTGGCGCTGCTGACCGGCCTTGGGCTGTGATCTCCAAGCGCCAGGTGGTGCGGCTTGTGACCGCCAAGCTCGAGACGTTCCGCGCCGAGGACGAAGCGGTGCTGCGGGCGGGACTGGCCGGCTCGCCCTTCGTCACCGTCGACGACACCGGCGCGCGCCATGCCGGCAAGGGCTGCTTCACCACCCACATCGGCTCCGACCGGTTCGCCGCGTTCCGCACCGGGCCCGGGAAATCGCGCTTGGCTTTCCTGCTCGTCTGCTCGGCGGCGGCGGCCCGCTACGTGGTCAACGGGGCGGCGATCGCCTACATGCGCGGCGCGATCTGCCGCACGACGTCATCGACAAGCTCGCCGGCCATGCGTCGCTGCGTCTTTCGCCCGCACGAGCAATGGATGGACCACTTGCGCGCGCTCGGCCTCGCCGATCTCAGGGTCACGCCCGATCCGGTGCGGGTCGCCAGCGAAGCGGCGCTGTGGGGCGCCATCGAGGCCGAGGGCCTGCTCGGCCACGCCGTCATCGTCTCCGACGACGCCGGCCAGTTCCGCGTCGGCGAGCACGCGCTCTGTTGGGTGCACGCCGAGCGCCTCGTCCACAAGCTCGTCCCCGCCAACGACAAGCAAAGCAACGCCGTCGAGGTCGCCAGGCGGATGATCTGGTGGTTCTATCGGCCGCTTGAAGGCGTACAAGCTCGCCCCGAGCCCCGCAACAGGCCGCCTCTCTGCGCGCGCAATTCGATCGCATCTTCAAGCGCCGAACCGGCTATGCGACGCTCGACCGTCTGCTGAAGCGCCTCCTCGGGCGCAAGGACGAACTCCTGCGCGTGCTCGAACGGCCGGAAATCCCGCTCAACACCAACGCCTCGGAAAACGACATCCGCGCCTTCGTCACCAAGCGCAAAATCTCCGGCGGAACCGTCAGCGAAAAGGGCCGACAAGGCCGCGACGTCATGCTCGGCCTCGCCAAGACCTGCACGAAACTCAAAATCCCCTTCTTCGACTATCTCGGCGCCCGCCTCGGCATTCCAGGACCCCCATCCCACACCTCGCAACCCTCCTCACTCCCGCTCCAACCTGACCAACGCCCGGCAATTTGCCCCGGTTACCGATTTTCGAGAAAGGTTTTTTGTGCGCCGTTTCTGGTCGGCGGGGGGTGCCCGCAGGTCTGTGGGGGCTTCGCTCCCTGGCCCTAAACCCCCAAAGCGAGCAGCCAGACATTCCACAAGTAACTTCAGATATTATCTCCTTCAAACGGGGTCGTGCGCCAATCCCGAAGCTCTTCGATCATGAGGCCGCCGCGCGTGTCTGGCAAGAAAATGTCGGTATTTCTGAGACGGATGCGCGGTGGCGGGGCGGACAGCGCTGGCGCAACTGCCTTCGGCGCGGTCGGGGCGGTCGCGGCAGCGTCGCTGGCTTTGCATGGCAACAGGCGCGACCATCGTCTCGCTTGGGGAGTCATCGCAACGACTGTGCGCCAGACCTGCGCCGACGTGAAAATCTTTCGAGTGCTGAGCTGCGCTCGTCGTGAGCCGAGGGCTACGTGACTGTCCGCGCGCGCGTAGCAAGGCGGGACTCATCGGCGGTAAATAAATTCGTCCCGTGAGGAAACCATTCGGACCCGCCCCGATTGTTGTCCGACCCGCGCCCCGGCGCCGGCACAACGGAGGCCATCGGCCTTGAGCAGAGTGGCGGCTGGAAGCCTTCTTCTTAGCCGCCCTTCTCCCGTCCATGGAGGACGACATGCGAGCTCTCGTTTGGCACGGCAAGGAGGACATCCGCTGCGACACGGTGTCGGACCCTCAAATTGAAGATCCGCGCGATGCGATCATCAAGGTGACAAGCTGCGCGATCTGCGGCTCCGACCTGCATCTCTTCCACAACTATATTCCCGCGATGCTGCCGGGCGACATCATGGGCCATGAGACCATGGGCGAGGTGGTCGAAGTCGGCAGCGGTGTGAATGGGAAGCTCAAGAAGGGCGACCGGATCGTCGTGCCCTTCACGATCATCTGCGGCGAATGCGAGCAATGCAAGGCGGGTAACTTCTCATGCTGTGAGACAACAAACCGAAAGAAACATCTAGCCGATAAAGTTTTCGGCCACGGAATGGCGGGGCTGTTCGGCTATACGCACCTGACCGGCGGCTATCCCGGAGGTCAGGCCGAATACCTTCGCGTGCCCTTTGCCGATACGACCCACATCAAGGTGCCTGACGGCATTCCCGACGAAAAGCTCCTGTTCTTGAGCGACATTTTCCCGACCGGCTGGCAGGCCGCGGTCCAGGCCGACATCGAGCCCACCGACACGGTCGCGATCTGGGGCTGCGGGCCGGTCGGCCAGATGACCATCCGCAGCGCCATCCTCTTGGGCGCGGAGCAGGTCGTCGCCATCGACAATATTCCCGAGCGTCTCGAAATGGCCGCGGCAGGCGGCGCGATCACGATCAATTTCGACAAGGAGAGCGTCTACGAGCGGCTGAACGACCTCACCGACGGCAAGGGGCCGCAGAAGTGCATCGACTGCGTCGGCGTGGAAGCTCATATTTCTCCTTCGATGCCGGACACGGTTCTTGATCGCGCCAAGCAGATGGTCGGCCTCGAAACCGACCGGCCGCATGTCTTTCGCGAAATGGTCTATCTGCTGCCGCCCGGCCGGATTGCTGTCGATCCCGGGGGTCTATCTCGGCTTCGACGACATGATCCCGTTGGGCATGCTGATGAACAAGGGCCTGACCATCCGCACCGGGCAGACGCACGTCAATCGGTGGAGCGATGACCTGTTGCGGCGGATCGAGGAGGGCCAGATCGATCCCTCCTTCGTCATCACCCACGAGGTTCCGCTCGCGGACGGACCCGAGATGTACCGGGTCTTCCGCGACAAGCAGGACGGCTGCGTAAAGGTCGTTCTGAGGCCGGACGGCGTCGGGGCCACGGCAGCGCGGCCGAGAGCGCAACAACTTGCGGGCGCCTGAGCTGCGCCTGCCGGTCGCGCTCACGACGAAACCCAATTCGAGGAGATCCGCTATGAACGTTGTGTCCAACCTCGCCAACATCGCCCGATCCGAGGGCGATCCCAAAGTCCTGAGCACGGGCCCGAGCTCGCTGACCTCGGTCGACCGTCTTGGGCGAGCGCTTGGCTGGTTCAGCCTTGGTCTCGGATTGATGGAGATCTTTGCGCCTCGGACGGTCACCCGCACGCTCGGGATGGAAGGGCACGAAGGACTTGTCCGCGCTTATGGCGCGCGCGAGATCGGCGCAGGAATGCTTGCGCTCTCCACGGAGCGGTCGCTAGGCCTCTGGAGCCGCGTCGCGGGCGACGCGCTCGACATTGCGACGGTCGTAACGGTCGGCGGGCGAAACGAGCGCAAACGCGGCGCGGTCGCGCTCACGCTGGTTGCACTCGCAGGCGTGGCCGCGATCGATCTTCTGGCCGCGCAGGCGGTGACGGCGAAGCACAGCCGAAGCGCAGGCTCGCCCCGCTCGTATAGGGACCGGAGCGGCTATCCGCGCGGGCTAGAAGCGGCGCGCGGCGCCGCGAGCCGAGTCCAGGCGGGTGGGTGATGTCGCGATCCTCGGCGACGTCATTCAAAGTGAGCGAACACTCCGCGGCAGGGTAGGATCGCAAAACAGGTCGGGTGGGGAGGAGCCTACCGCTCCACCCGCCCCCAGCCGTGCAGGCCGAGGCGCTCCTGCGGCAGGTAGCTCGCCTTGTAGCCCATCTTCTTCGACCCCTCGACCCAATAGCCCAGGTACACATGGGGCAGGCCGAGGCCGCGCGCCTTCTCGATGTGATCGAGAATGACGAAGCTGCCGAGCGATCGCCCGGCGATGTCCGGAGCATAGAAGGAATAGACGAGCGACAAGCCGTCTGCGAGGCGGTCGGTCAGACAGACCCCGAGCAGGGAACCTGAGCCCGGCTGATCGCCAGCGCCGCTCCGCGGACGATATTCCGTCAGCACCGTGTCGATGTGAGTGTCCTCGACCATCATGGCGAAATCGAGCGACGACATGTCGGCCATGCCGCCTTCGGGATGCCGGGCGTCGAGATAGGAGCGGAAGAGGACGTAGTGCTCGTGGGTCGGTTTGGGCGGGACAAACGAGCCGACAAGGTCGGCATTGGCGCGGATCGCGCGCCGCTGACTCTCGGACGGCTGGAACTCGTCCACCAGCACTCGGACCGACACGCAGGCGCGGCAGCTCTCGCAGGCGGGCCGGTATGCGATCGTCTGCGAACGGCGGAATCCGGTCTGGGTCAGAAGGTCGTTGAGAGCCGACGCCCGCTTGCCGACCAGATGGGTGAAAATCTTCCGCTCTTGCTGACCAGGCAGATAGGGGCACGCCGACGGAGCGGTGAGGTAGAATTGCGGGGCGTCGCGCGCTTCCCTGCTCACGCGGTCTCCAACTCTCGTCCAGACTGCGTCGCTGGCGCCAAGTCCTCAAGAATTGCGCTCATGCGACGAATCACAGCCTCCGCACGATCACAACGCCGGCGATGATGTCATGCAGGCACCGTTTCTCCAAATCGACCAGGGACACCAGGAAGATCGGCGGGAAGCACCAGCTGACATAGTAGAGCACGGCCTGGACAGCGGCGTTGATGAACGGGACCCGGGCGCCCGTGTCGTGCATGCGCATCTCGAGGTCGAGCGCCCGCATGCCGGGCGTAGCCATGCTGCGCCCCGAAACGGTGAGGCCATTGTAAAAGAAAGCCACGATCGGCCAGAGCGTCAGATGCAGGAAGAACAGCGCCAGGCCCAGCGTCAGCACGATCGAGGCGAACCAGATCGCCGCCACCAACAGGCTGACCAGAACGAAGTCGATGCAGACGGCAAGAATGCGTCGCGTGCGGACGCCGGCCAGCGCGTCGGCGCGCAGCGCATTCGGCGGCGTCGCGGCATAGGCATTGGACATAACGGAGCCTCCTTGCGCGGGCTCACCCAGCGCGGTGAAGGATGTGGGAGACGCCAGCGCCAAGTCAAGGCCGGCGTGGGAATAGGTTGTGCGTGACCGCCTCGCGTTGGCCAAGGATCCCCGAGGGGCGCAACGCGATGAAGATGGTCAACAGCGCATAGACCGCGATGTCGCGATAATCGATCGGAAACAGAGCGGACCAGCCAGTCTCGGCGACGCCGATGATGAGGCCGCCGAGGAAAGCGCCGGGCAGAGAGCCGATCCCGCCGACAATCGCCGCCGCGAGCGCCTTCAAGGTCAGAGTCGCGGAGAGGCTGTAGCCGACCGCCCCAAAGGCCGCGGTCATGGTCGCGCCGGCCAGGCCAGCCAGCGCTCCCGACAGAACGAAGGCGCGCGCGGTCACGGCCGCCGGACTGATCCCCATCATCTCGGCGGCGAGCGGATCGTCGGCATAGGCTCGCAATTCGCGCCCCAGGCGGCTGTAGCGAAAGATGGCGGCAAGGCCCAAGCCCGCGGCGAGCGTGACGGCGCTAACCACGATGGCCATTGGCGTGGCCACGGCGACAAAGTCGCCTGAGCGGGCGAGCGCGAACGGCTGGTTGAGCTGCGGGCTCATCCAGCTCGACCGGTCGCCTTGCGCGAGACGCAAGAGCTCTCGCAAGAAAATCGCCAGGCCCACGGTCGCCACCAGCACTTGCTGACCTCGGGCCTGGCGCAGCGGGATGAACAAGACGCGCGCGGCGCCGAACCCCCAGGACGCGGCGACCGCGGCCGCGAGCACGAAGGCCACGGTCAGCAAAGGCGCGGGCGGCCAGCCGAGCATGGCGAGCGCGGCGATCGCGGCCGCATAGCCGCCGGCGGCCGCAATTTCGCCGAAGGCGAAATTGATGCGTCCGATCAGGGCGTAAATCAGCGAATAGGCCGCCGCCAGCAGCGCATAGATCGACGCCAGCGGCAACCCATCCAGCCCCATTTGCAATCCATAGGCGATCGCACGCGGCGTAACGGGCACGGCGCTCAAGTCGCCGATGGGTGCGGGATCAGCGGCTCGACCCTCCGGCGTCGCCAGCCAATAGCGGATGAGAAGAAAGAGCTGGGTTTCGGACAGCGCCTGGTCGTCGAGGGTCAATGACGTCAGATCGCGGGATTCGCGGGGCCGTCCGGGTTCACGAAAACGGCAGGCAGCGACATGGTTCCGGGGCTGCTCGCCGTGGATCTCGGTGGTGAAGGTGACGCGCAAGCCGCGACCGTCCGGGTCAGGCTCCTGCTTCAGAATGACGATCCGCGCCGCTTGCGGCATGAGAGCCGGGAGCGCCATGCGGCAGAGCCGCGCCTGGTCGGTCTCCAGCACCGGCGAGCAGCCGGCGAGCGTTGCGACGGCCATAAAAACGATCACGAGAATGGCCAGGCGACCGCTCAAACGCCGCGCCTCCGTGCCGCGAGGCGCCTTTGCTTGGCGCGATTGCCGCAGACTTCCATTTCGCACCACCGCCGGCGGTTGTTCTTGCTGCGATCATAGAACAACCAGCCGCAAGCGTGGCCGCCGCATTCCCGGATGCGGTGGAAGTCGCCTTCGGTGAACAGCCGGACCGCGGCGAGCGCGATCGGACCGAGCGCGGCCTCGACCGGCGCAAGCGCGCACGCTCCACAGCCAGCGGCATGACGAGGCGCCCGGCGCAAGCTCGGCCTTGGCGACACATCGCGCATGAAGCGCCGAGAGAGTGGCGAGCGCGGCTTCCGGCGGCCTGGCGCGATGTCCGAGCGCGGCGCCGATCGCGTGGATCGCCTCGCGAAGCTCGATCGCCTGCGCGAGGAGATCCGCGCCGAGATCCGGGCGCTCGGCCGCCGTGTTTCTGCAGCCAGTCGGCCTCCTCGACCGGCAACGCCTTCGCGTGGCTCAGCCATTCCACGACGTTCCCGGCCTTGAGGAAGTGGTTCTGATGCGAGGGGAAGCCGCGGCCGGATTCGGTGTTGGCGAAGTCGAGCGCGAGGTCGTCGGCGATCAGGTGCCAGCGAACCGGCGCGTGAGGGAGAGGACTCGGAGGAGATAACCGTCATTTTCGTCTTTACAAGTTATGGCGTGCTGGCTAGTCTCCGCAAGCTAACCTTTCAAACCATCTTAAGAGGTTAATATGCGGACAGCCATTCTGAAGTCCATTCCGCTGGCCTTGTCATTGTGGTGCGCCGGCGCTGCGCATGCGCAAATCAAGATCGGCGTCGCCGGACCGATCACCGGGGCCAACGCCGCCTTCGGCGCGCAACTGAGCCAGGGCGTCACGCAGGCGGCCGAAGACATCAATAAGGCCGGCGGCATCCTCGGGCAAAAGATCGAAGTCGAGCCGGGTGACGATGTCTCCGATCCCAAGCAGGGCGTGTCGGTCGCCAACAAGTTCGTCGGCGACGGCGTCAAGTTCGTGGTCGGCCACTTCAATTCCGGCGTGACGATCCCGGCTTCCGACGTCTATGCGGAAAACGGCGTCCTGTTCATCACGCCCTCGGCCACCAATCCGAAGGTCACCGACCGCAAGCTGTGGGACGCGTTCCGCACCTGCGGTCGTGACGACCAGCAGGGCATGGTCTGGGCCGAGCTCGCCCGCGACAAGCTCAAGGGCAAGAAGATCGCGGTCATTCACGACAAGACCACCTACGGCAAAGGCCTCGCCGACGCGGCGCTCGACAACATGCACAAGTTCGGCATCAAGGAGGTCCTCTACGAAGGCGTCAACACCGGAGAAAAGGACTATTCGGCGATCGTTTCGAAGATCAAGGATTCGGGCGCCGACTATTTGATGTGGGGCGGCCTGCACACCGAAGGCGGCCTCATCGTGCGGCAGATGCGCGACCAGGGCATGAATACGGTCATGATCTCCGGCGACGGCATCACCGACACTGAGTTCGCGGCCATCGGCGGTCCCGGCGTGGAAGGAACGCTGATGACCTTCGGTCCCGAGCCGCGCAAGAACCCAAACGCGCAGGAGGCCGTCGCTTCGTTCAAGGCCAAGGGGTTCGACCCGCAAGGCTACACGCTCTACTCCTACGCCGCGGTCCAGATCATCAAGCAGGCGGCGGAAAAAGCCAAGTCGCTCGATCCGAAGAAGGTTGCGGAAGTGATGCATTCCGGCATGTCCTTCCACACCGTCATCGGCGATATTTCCTATGACAAGAAGGGCGACCGCACGACCGTCGACTACGTCTGGTACGTCTGGAAAAAAGGCCCCGACGGCAAGATCGGGTTCGTGCAGCTCTGAAGTTGAGTTGTCTCTCCTGTTCGCGTGCGAGCGGACACTGGCCTAGCGAGCCGCGACGGATGCAAGGCTGCGAGGGACCCGATGGTCCATGAAAAAGGGCCGCCCTTAAGGGCGGCCCTTGCCTTCATTCGCTTGCTGCGAGCGTCACACCGCGGGAGCGGCGGGTCGTTGGCGCGCGCGATAGCCGACGAACCCAATGCCCGCGAAACCGAGGATCAGCATCGCCCACGTCGAGAGTTCAGGCGTCCCCACTGGAGGCGCGATGCCGTTATAGAACAGTGCGTAGTCGATCGAGCCGGATGACCACTCTCCCAGCCCACCCCCGACGGTGTTATCGAGGAAGAGGTTGATCAGGTTGCCGGGATTGTCGCTATTGGAAATATCCATGAGGTTCGTCGACAGGTTCTGAAACTGTTCGACACCGTCAAGGAAAGCGGTGACAGTCGTGCCGTCGACCGTGAGCGTGACGGTGTGAAATTCGCCGGTGCTGAACGCAGACGTGCTTCCGGCCACCGGATATACATCCAGATTATTGCTCGGATCGACATAGAAGCCGTTATCCGACTGCCGGTTCTGAACGTCGATGATGCGGCGCCAGGCGTTGTTGCGCTCGTTGAATTTGAAGTTCAGGACGACAGTATAGTTTGTCGGATCCAGAAGACCAGTGCTGTCAAAGGTCAGGCCCCCTTGGTCTGTCAACGGCACGGCGTTTCCCGTCCAGTTATAAATGCCGCCCGTGAAACTGCTGGTCCCCAAGGGATCGGTCGCGACCAAATCAGGCGCGCCTGCAATGCTGGAACTGAAATTGCCGTCGAATTCATAGTCCGCAACCAATGTCGCGGCTGGCGCGGCGCTTCCGAAGCCCAGAACTGCGCAAAGCGCCAAGGCGCCGAGCGTACCTGTTCCCTTCAAGGTTAAGTGGCTCATCACGGCCGTCTCTCCCGATGTTCGGCCGATACTGACCGAAGACTTCAATTAGACCAGAATCCGTAGGGTATTTCGTTGCGGAATGCAACCCCCCGGATGCAGATTCGTGGGTGCAGTTTACGGCGATCGCCTGGGCAAATCGGCTGCTTCGGCTCGTCGGGTTGGTCTGGTCGGCGCGCCGACCTGTTCGGCGCTATCGGATCGCGCTCCCGCGGGCGTCTGCGGCGCCAAGGTCGCGTGTCGCCTCCAGGAGGCGAATCTTGTCGGCGGCCAGAGTGAGACCCGCCTCGGCGCGGTCGCGCGCGAGATTGGCCTGATGAAGGGCTGCGGCGCGGAACGTCTCGTCCCCCATGCGGCTGAGCGCCCCGAGCGCCTTCTGGATGCGCAGCTGGACCTCGACCATCGCCGCGCCGTCGCGCGCAATCAGCATGAAGGCGTCCTCGAACAGGTCATGCGATGTCAGGGGCGGCACATGCACGCGCGGATAGAGGGTTTCCTCCCGCGGCGATTCCGGCGTGCAGCCCTTCGCCCATAGACCCATGAGCCGAGTCGTGCGTCCGATGACGTCGATCGCCGTGCCGGGGTCGTTCATCGCCGGCGAGAGCGCTCGCGACGCAATTTCGCTCATCACCGCGAGGCCGAAACGCGGATCCTGGTCGAAGCTGCGCGTTTCGCCGATGGAGAAAGCCTTGCGCACTGCCGCCGCCATCTCCTCGTCGTTCCCGCCATCCGCCTTCGCCGTGAACCACGCAAGCGTCGTCTCGGCATAGACGAAAGCGCCGGGATTGATCTCGAGGTAGACCTCCGCGCCGGCCTCGTCACACCATCGCGACAAAGCCGGCATGTCGATGTGCTCGACATAGCCGATCGCATCCGCGGCGACCGCGGCGGTTGAGTTCGGAATCTCTTTCGCCGAATCGAGAAGCGGCGCGCCGCCGAGCGTGGGGGCCTTGAGACGCGCTTCGATCGCTTCGCGCGTTGCTTCCTCGACCCGTTTCGTCGTCTCTCCGACCTGACCGAAATGGGTCAGGTAGTCGATCCAGCGCAAGAGCGAGATGACGATCAGCGCGATCACGCCGATGGTGACGAGGAACAGCACCACGCGCCCGCGCGCGCCATAGGCGCCTGTCTTCAGGACGACGATGCCGACAATGCTGAACAGGAACGAGCCGATGAAGGTCGAGAGGACGTTCTGGGTGACAGGGTCTTCCCTCAGGAGCCTGGTGGCGCGCGGCGTGACATTGTTCGCGGCCGAGCCATAGGCCGAGGTCATCACGCTTAGGGAGAACGTGGTCACCGCCAGCATGCTGGAGGCGATGATGGCGAGAATGCTGTCAACTGCGTCGGCGCCGATGTCCCACGGCAGCTTCCAGGGAATGTAATTCTCGGCCACCGCGGCGAGCATTGCCGCAGCGACGCCGAGCATGCCGATCAGCGTCGCGCGGAACCACAGGCGGCGCGTCACATAAGTCAATATCCATCGCCAGCGCGGCATGCGACCTCCGATCGGAACAACGCTCGGCCTGTTGCGGCCCAATTGGCCGGCGGACGCGCCCCGGACGAAACGAGACGCTCTGCGGACCAGTTCCGTCTGGAAGAAGGGCCCAACGGCGAAGATAGGCCTGGCGCGCCTTGGAATCACCCTCAAGCGCGCCGCGACAGGATCGAAGGCGCTAAGAGTTCGCTCTTTCGGAGAGGACGGGCTTACACTTCAGGGTCTGACAGGAGCAGGACCGTCACCTCGCGGCCCTCAAATTCGAGGATGGCCACGCCCCGGTCCGCAGGCTCGCCCTCGACCGCTTCGGGATCGCCGCCTCGCACGACATAGCGCTCCCGACCCGGCCAGGCTCGCTTGGGTGAGCTCGACATAGGTCCGCCATTTCTCCGGATCGGTCACCACGAAATCCGCATAGCTCGCTCACGACACGTCCATCCGTGAATCGAAACGCTGAGAACTCAGGCGCGCTGAAGCGCGCCTGGAGGGACGGCTTTCGCGACTTCCCGCGCTCGTCTCGCGAGCAGTTGGCGGAGCCGTTCGGCGCGAGGGCCGTGCTTTGGTATGTCGTGACCGTCCCAGTCGACGACCGGCAGAGAGAATGCCGGAGTCGTAGCTCCGTCGCTTCCGGCCTCGGGCTCCCCGTCATCGCCTTCGCCAGGCTTGTAGGTCAGTTCAATCGCCTCGAGGACCTTCTGCAGGTTCGTCGGCTTGTACGGCTTCGCCGGCGAAGAGCCCGACGGGTCGGGATCAGGGAATAGGCGCTGAAGGGCCGAGATATGGATTTTTTCGCCGATCGGGTGGGCGTGCCGGTCGCGCGACACCTCTTTCTGGTGGCTCCAGAAGCTCGCCTCGATCTTGGTGTTGGCGATGGATCGAATCGCGAATCGCCAAGCGTGATAGACGGCGCTCCGCGAATTGTGCAACTCGGCGCGTTTCCGTTCCTCGACCGCTCCCGCGCCGTGACCGAGATCGAATGGAAAATCGGGATAGAAGCGCTTCGTTCTTTGAACTATCCAGTCGAGCGTGACGTCATCCGCGTGGGGGGCCTCGCCTCTTCTCTCCTCTTCGATGTATCCTCCGCCGACGTCGCTGTGCGCGCCCGAGAACCAGACCTGCTCCACCTTCGTGTCATATTTCTTGAAAGGCGGCTGCCTCCAAAGCGTGGCCTCGAACGGCCAGCGGTGCTCGTCGATCGCGACCGCGTGCAAGTTCACGTCGGTGATGGACGAAAGCTCGACGTCGTGGAAGCCGTTTTCATCGCGGTTGAACCGCCAGCGCGATGCCCCGGCCGGAATGCCGAGTGCGCCAACCGTGTCGAAAACCCCGAGAAGCTTGACGCGCAGCTCGTCGCGATCGTGCGCTTTGTCGGTGAGCCGCCGCCAGTCGGCCGGCATCCGGTCATTGGGCGGCGTCCTATAGTACCGCCACGCCAGCGCCCTCCTGTTCCTCGTCGCAGTTGTCCCGCAGCAACAGGCCTGCTGCGGCCAGATATCCAACCAGGGATCGCGCCGTGTAGGCGCCCCGAGAAAACCCGTAGATGAAGACTTCGTCGCCGGGCTCGTACCAGAACGAAAGGAACTTGTAGGCGCGCCGGATATTCCGGGACAGCCCTTCGCCGAACGCGCCGCCTCGGAATCGATCGAAGGCGCCGGTTCCGACCCCGCGCTCGTAATAGATTATGTGCTCCTTGCCTGACGTGGTGTAGCCGTCGGACTTTCTTGTCGCCGCCGTCGCCCGTGGCGTTCGGCTGGCGAGGTCCTAACGAGATGCCTGGAAATCAATCCCCGCATTCGCACGATGTTCGTGTCGCATGGACCCGACGTCGATGTCGTTCCACGTCCCGTCCAGCAACAGGATGATGCGCTTTTGCATTGAACCTTCCCTCGAGGCTTACGCCCGCCGTTTTAAGGAGACTGATGTCGGACCTTGCTCCCCTCGGCTAGGTTGCGGACAAGCCTAGAATTCATACGCTATCGGAGGCTGCTCTACGCGCTGTGACGCGCATCACAGTCCGGCGGCGGTCATCGGTGGGTCCGCCGAGCGCCGGAGCGGACACCGCGAACGGGCGCCGCAGCTGACCGACGACCCTTCTCCAGCAATTGGGGCCCAAATGGACCCATTCGCTGGCGATCAGCGATCTTACTACAACTCGATGGGCCCCTCTCTCCAGGTCGCGGGACTGATCTGGGACGTCAAGTAGCCTCGCATCGTCGGCCGAGCCTGTCTCCGCTGGGAGGCAGTCCTGGGCGCGGGCGGAAGGCCCGGTCCGCCCCGCTGACGCGGAGCTCGTCATAGGTAATCATCACATGCTCGCGGTAGGGCGGGCGTCCGGTCAGCCTCTCATGGTGGGCGCGAAGTCGGTCGCGCTCTGGCCGCTCAGTCGGGAGATCGAAGTAGCGGGGAGAGCAGGTGGCCGAATTGGACACCGGCGAGCGTGAGATCATCGCCGCAAAGAAATGCGCCGTTCCCGAGCTGTCTTTCGGCAATGTCGAGATACCGATCCAGGACTCTGACCGCGTCCTTGAGTGCATTTGGGTCTCGCTTCTCAGCGGGCGTCCGGACAATTCGCGAGAAAATCGGCCCGGAGAAGTTGAGCGCAAAATTGATCTTCGACCATTCAGCCCATTTATCGATATGGGTTCGGCTTTCAATGTCGCCCGGCCAGTAGGGCACGCGCCCATAACGGGTGGCGAGATAGCGCAAGATGCGCTCGAATTCTCATAGAGGCTCTCCGTCGTTGTCGCGAACGACAGGGACGGTTCCATTGGGATTCCTCGCCAGGAATTCTGGAGAGTCCACGCCGCCGCATCGATGACCGAAGCCCATTGGCGTCCGGACTGCGAGCGTCTGGCGGCGCTCCGGGTTGATGCGCCTGCGGTTGGCGCCTAAAAGGCGCACGCAATTGAAGAACGAGGCGCAAGCATGACCGTGCTCGTCACCGGCAGTTCCGGGCATCTGGGCGAAGCGCTGATGCGCACCCTGCGTGCACACGGGCGCGCGGCGCTCGGCCTCGACCTCATCCCCGGCCCGTTCACCGACGAGATCGGCTCGATCGCCGACCGCGCCTGCGTCGCGCGCGCCATGAAGAGCGTCGACGCCGTGCTGCACGCCGCGACGCTGCACAAGCCACATGTCGCGACTCACGCGCGCGAGGCCTTCGTCGAGACCAATGTTCGCGGCACGCTGATCCTGCTCGAGGAGGCGGCGCGCGCTCGCGTCCGCGCCTTCGTCATGACCTCGACGACGAGCACGTTCGGCGATGCGCTGAAGCCGCCGCCCGATCAGCCCGGCGGCGTGGATTGACGAGCGCGTCGTTCCGGTCCCGAAGAACATCTACGGCGTGACCAAGACCGCGGCCGAGGACCTCTGCCAATTGTTTCATCGCAACGAGGGGCTAGCGGCGATCGTGCTCAGGACCTCGCGCTTCTTTCCGGAGGAAGACGACGATCCGGCGGCGCGCGCCGCCTATTCGGACGAGAACGCCAAGGCGAACGAATATCTGTTTCGCCGCGTCGCCATCGAGGACGTCGTCGACGCGCATCTCCTTGCGATCGAGCGGGCGCCCGCAATCGGCTTCGGGAAATACATCATCAGCGCGACGACGCCGTTCAGGCCGGCGGATTGCGCCCGCCTGCGGATCGATGCGCCGGCGGTTGTGAGCCTGCGCGCGCCGGGATGGGAGGAGGAATATGCAAGGCGCGGCTGGCGCATGTTCCCAAGCCTCGACCGCGTCTACGACAATGCGCTCGCGCGCCGCGACCTCGGGTGGCGGCCGAAGTGGGATTTCACCGCGATTGTCGAACGGCTGCGCGCGACCGGCGACATCCGCGGCCCGCTCGCCAGAGAGATCGGCGTGAAAGGCTATCACGCCGAGCGGTTCGAGGGCGCGCCCTATCCGGTGGCCGAGGCGCGGAGTTGAACGAAATCGCGGCATGGACACGGCTCGACCGACCGGGCCGGGACGCCGCGTTGCTCCAGCCGAGCGACGGAGGTTGGCTCCTGCGGGGAGCGGCTGCATTCGATCATGAGAGCGATCGGCGGCGGTCGCCTATCAGGTAGAGGTCGACGCTCGGTGGCAGACCAAGCGGGGAATCATCAGCGGTTTTGTTGGCGACAAGGCGATCAAGCACGACATCTGGCGCGACGATGCGGGCTGGCGTCTCAATGGTCTCCGGGTCGATAGCCTCGAGCATCTGGTCGACCTCGACTTCGGCTTCACGCCGGCGACCAACTTGCTGCAACTTTCGCGTATCGCGCTTGAAGTCGGTCAGCGCGCTGACGTCCCGGTCGTCTGGTTCGACCTGGACAGCGCGTCGCTGATCGAGTTGCCGCAAACCTACGCGCGGCGCTCGAAAGCCTCCTACTGGTACGAGGCCCCGAGTGTTCCCTATCGAGCTTTGCTGGAGATCGCCCCGAACGGCTTCGTCCGGTCCTATCCGGGCCTCTGGCGGCTTGTGGCGTGAGCGCGGGCGGTCACGCCAGCGCCGCCAGCCGCTCGATGAGAAAGGCGCGCGCCGCCGGGTCAGTCTGGAGGCCGATCGCCAGCTCATAGGCGCTGCGCGCCGCGTCGACCTTGCCCAGTTTCGCGCAAAGATCGGCCCGCGCGACCCAATAGGGCTCGAATCCCGGCGAGCCCGTCCTTCGCCTCCACCTGCATCGAGCAATTCCAGTCCCGCCGCGGGCCCGTGCGCATGGGCCGTGGCCGCGGCGCGATTGACCGCGACGACGGGAGAGCCGGTCAGACCGAAGAGGACGTCGTACAGGGAGACGATCGCCTGCCAGTCAGTGGCGCCGGTCAGACGTCGTGCGGCATGGACCGACTGAACCGCCGCCTCGAGCTGGAAGCGCCCCGGCGCCTCCAAAGCGCTCGCTGCATGCAACAACCGTTCGGCCTCCTCGATGGCCTGACGGTCCCAGCGCTCGACGGCTTGTTCGCTTAGCGGAACGTACCGGCCCAGGGCGTCGCGTCGCGCGTCGCGTCGCGCATGGGCGTAGAGCATCAGCGCCAGGAGGCCCATCGCTTCGGGCTCGTCCGGGATGAGGGATACGACAACCCGGCCGAGCCAGATCGCCTCCTCCGCGAGGTTTCGCCCGCGCGGATCGTCCGAGAAAGCCTCCGCCCAGCCATGCGAGAAAGCGGCGTAGATCGCTTCGAGCGCCACCGCGAGGCGTCCGGGCAAATCCTCCCGCTCGGGGATCTTGAACGGCACGCCGGCCAAACGGATTTTCGCTTTCGCGCGCGAAAGACGCTGGCCCATCGCCGCCGGAGTAACCAGAAAGGCCGAGGCGATCGCCGCCGCGTCCAAGCCGAGGATCGTCTGCAGCATCAACGGCGCGCGAACCAACTCCTCGATAGCCGGATGGGCGCAGGCGAACATAAGCGCGAGGCGCCGGTCGGGGATACCTTCGTTCGCGTCGGCCGCCTCCCTCAACTCTGCATCGATCAGTTCGAGCGCTCCCGACGAAGCCTCCGCGCTGCGGCGCCTGCGGGCGGCGTCGATGAGACGGCGCCGCGCCGCCGTCGCCAGCCACCCTTCCGGGTTCAAGGGCACGCCCTGATTCGGCCAGACGGCAAGCGCCGAGGCGAAGGCGTCGGCGAGCGCGTCCTCCGCCCCCGGCACGTCGCGCGAAGTCGCCGCGAGATAAGCCACCAGCTTGCCGTAGCTCTCGCGCGCCACCCGGGCGGCGACGGCGCGGGCATCCGCGTCGCGCCCAGCCATTGGGGACGCGGCAGGCGGTGGTGGCCGCGGCGCGGCGCGAAGTTTCGTCTTCACCTGCGTCATTTCGATTGCACGGGCGAGATCAGGCGCCGCCGAAGTTCGGCTGCGCCCGTCTCGGCGTCAAGGCGCCAGGCGCTGGGCGGCGAGAGAGGACCATTGCGCTGCGACCTGGGCGTTCGCCTTCGCTGCCGGCGCGAGGCAGCCGATCACATAGACCAGAAACCAGGAAGCGACGACCGTCGCCCACACGATGGCAAGCGGCGCCAGATCGCGATCGTCGGTCGCGTAACCGCGGTAAAACGCCGCTTGCTGTTCGAGTGCGCGCTTCATGGGTTTCCGTCCGCATCGTCCCTTCGCGTTACATCTCCCAGATCGGCCGCACTTCGATCGCGCCGTGCTGAGCGCCGGGGCAGCGCGCCGCCCAGGAGATCGCCGCGTCGAGGTCGGTCGCGTCGATGAGATAAAAGCCGCCCAACTGCTCTTTGACCTCGGCATAGGGGCCGTTGAGCACCTGGGTCTTGCCGTTCTGGACGCGCACGGTCGTTGCGGTCGAAGTCGGGCGCAGACGCTGGCTCGCTATCTTCACCCCCGCGTCGGATATCGCCTTGGTGTAGGCGCCATAGGCCGCAATCATCGCAGCGGTCTGATCTTGCGAAGCGCCCTGCATCGCCTTTTCATCGCCGTGAATCATCAACAGGTATTGCATCGCGTTGCTCCTTGGAACGGTGCGCATCGCGCGCCGCCACGACTCGTTGCCGCGCGTCAATGGCCGGAAAAGACGCCCGGTCCGGCTACGGTTCGACAGGGGACCGGAAAAATGCGCCAGATCGTTCTTGTCGGCCTCGAGCCGGATCACATCTCCCAGACAGGCCGCACTTCGATCGCGCCGTATTGCGCGCCTGGACAGCGCGCCGCCCAGGAGATCGCGGCGTCAGCATCGGGGGCGTCGATGAGGAAATAGCCGCCGAGTTGTTCCTTGATCTCGGCGTAGGGGCCGTTCAGCACCTGAGTCTTGCCGTTCTGCGTGCGCACGGTGGTGGCGGTCGAAGTAGGGCGTAGGCGGAGGCCGCCCTTGCTCACGCCAGCGTCCGCCATCGCCTTCATGTAAGCGCCGTAAGCCGCCAGGATCGAACCGGTTTCTTCCTGCGTCGCCGTCTGCATCGCCTTTTCGTCCGAGTGAATCAGCAACAGGTATTGCATCGTTCTGCTCCCTACTTGGACGCGCGAACCCCAATCGCCGCGCTCAATGCAAAGACGCGCAACTCACGCCTGTTTCGACAGCAAGGCGGAAAGATTATTGCGGGCGCTCGCAGTGGCAGCGCTCACGTTGCCTTGAGTCTGAGGTCGGCGCGCCACCCGAGCGCCGCAGTCCCCGACCCTGCGCAACGAGAAGGGGCGTGAGCCGCCTGCCTATGACCCGGCCGCGCCCGCGAGAAAGATCCGGCTCATGAGCTTCCTCAGCTGTGATTTAAGCCGCGCGTTAAGTCCGCAAGTATTTGTTGAGCCAATCGAGGGTCCTTTGCCACGCCTCCTTTGCCGCGGCCTCGTCGTAGCGGGGCGTCGTGTCGTTGTGGAAGCCGTGGTTGGCGCCCTTGTAGATGTGCCCTTCGTGGGGAACGCCGGCCTGGGTAAGGGCGGCGTCGAAAGCAGGCCAGCCGCCGGTGATGCGCGTGTCGAGTTCGGCATATTGGGCGTTGGTCGGCGCTTTGATTTTCGCCGCGTCGACGGCGTTCGGCTGCAAGCCGTAGAAGGGAACCGCCGCGGCGAGGCCCGAGCCCATGCTCACGGCGAGCTTGTTGACGACGCCGCCGCCGAAGCAGAAGCCGATCGCGCCGATCTTGCCGGTCGCATCGGGCAGGGCCTTCAGCCACTCCGCGGCGGCGGCGAAATCGGCCTGCATCTTGGCCGGGTCAACCTGCTTGAACAGCGCCGCGCCCTTCTCGTCGTCGCCGGGATAGCCGCCGACGGAGGTGAGGCCATCGGGCGCGAAGGCGATGAAATTGGCGATTGCCAGGCGACGCGCCACGTCCTCGATATAAGGATTCAAGCCGCGGTTTTCGTGCACGACCAGGACGACCGGAAGTTTCTCCGCGCCCGCGGGACGGACAAGATAGCCCTTGATGGCGCCATTACCTTGCGGCGAGGGCACGTCGACCGTTTTCGCCACGATACGAGGGTCGTCGGGCGGCACTTGAATCGCCCAGGCGTAATTGGGCTTGAGCATTTCCATTAGCGCGCCCGCGCTCATCCCGCCGACCGCGAACTTCTGCGCGCCATCGAGGAAGGCGCGCCGGCTCATGCCGCCGTGCACATAGACGTCGAACAGATTGAGCAATTCCTGCGGGAAGTCGGATGCCTTCTTGCGCTCCATTGGAGTCTCCTCGGGTCAATTGTCGCTCCCGCGTGAGGCCGTGCCCGCCTCCTCATACACCGCGACGTCCTTCGACCGGCTTCAACAAACTGCGAGGCTGAGCATTGGAGGATGGCGGACTTCAGCCGGAGCCGCCATCGTGAGAAGCGCCCATTTTCCCCGGTTTGCTACCGCTTAGCGCGAGGAAACTCTGCTTTGGTTGTATCTGTGAGCTCAAGCCGGCTGCAGAATTACAGGGCGCTCGCTAAGGAACGAAGTTGCTCTGTCGGGGGCCGGTCAAGTGGTACAGGTTTCCCTTGTCGTCATGGATGACGCCGGCAAACCCGGCCTTCGGCTCGAGGACCAGGTCCTTGGGCAGTGTCAGGGTACGGAACTTCCAGCCCGGCGGCGGCTTGAGGAGCTCGCCCAATGAACTGAGCTTGTCGATCGTGAGGTCCGGCATATCTTTGTTCGTGTAAGAGACCATCACCCAAGTCCGCCCCTTGGGGTCGTCAAGCAGATAGATCTCAGATCCTTTCTTGAACCCTTGCACGGCCGTTCTTGCTGAGAGACCTGGATGATAGGGCGCCTGGGGCGGCGCCTTGGGTGAGAGCGCGGCGCTAGGCGCGAGGCTGTTCCCCATCCACGCCGCATTGAGGCCGTCGAAACTCCTGACTGTGCCAACTCGATCGGCAAGCCAGTCAATCGTCCAGTAATGGGGAGGATTAACCCGAACCGACAGCGCCTGATATTGCTTGGCGATCCTTTTTGGGTCCAGTCTTTTCGCCAGCTCCGCCGGAGCCGAGTCATGCGAATCGTCGCCGCCGTTGAGGCCCGTCGTGTCGTAGAAGGTGACGTAAAGGACCTTCTTGAGCGGATCCTTGGCGAAAAGTTCGATCTCCTCGTAACGATAGTCGCGCAAGCCATCGAATTTCCGAAACGCCGCGCGGGCGCAATCGTCCGGCAAGGCGCTGAAGTACTTGCAGTCCTCGGCATGGGATCGACCCACGCCTGACGCGGTCAGCGCCAGCAGTCCCAACGCTACACGGCGCAATGCCAATCCGCCGCGGCGATTTCCGACCGTCGGCATTGCGACCTCCAATCCCGCCGGGCGTTCTCCCGCCGCCTCCCAAGTTCGGAATGGTAGTTCCAACCGAGACGCCTCGGCAACTCGACTCATTGGACGACCCACACGCGCCTCACCTCCTCTTCAGCTGTTCCGCCGCTCTTGGGGCGAAATAGCTGAGCACCCCGTCGGCGCCGGCGCGCTTGAAGGCGATGAGGCTCTCCATCATCGCCTTGTCGCCGTCGATCCACCCATGATTCGCCGCCGCCATGATCATCGAATATTCGCCGCTCACCTGATAGGCGAAGGTCGGAAAGCCGAACTCATCCTTCACCCGGCGGATGATGTCGAGATAGGGCATGCCGGGCTTCACCATCACCATATCCGCCCCTTCGTCGAGGTCGAGTTCGACCTCGCGCAACGCCTCGTCGCTGTTCGCCGGATCCATCTGATAGGTGCGCTTGTCGCCCTTGAGCGCGCCGGACGAGCCAAGCGCGTCGCGGAAGGGACCGTAAAAGGCGGAGGCGTATTTGGCCGCATAGGCCATGATCTGCACGTCGAGGAAGCCTTCCGCGTCGAGCGCATCTCGGATCGCGCCGACCCGTCCGTCCATCATATCCGACGGCGCGATGACGTCGGCGCCCGCGCGCGCCTGGTTGAGGGCCTGGCGAACGAGAACTCGGACCGTCTCGTCGTTGAGGATGGTAAGCCGGCCCGAAGCGCTCTCGCGCACGAGCCCGTCGTGGCCGTGGCTGGTGTAAGGGTCGAGGGCCACGTCGGTGACAAGACCAATCTCCGGAAATTCGCGCTTGATCGCGCGACAGGCGCGGCAGACGAGATTGCCCTCATTGAAGGCTTCGCTGCCTTCCGCGTCCTTGAGCGCCACTTCGGTGTAAGGAAAGAATGCGATCGCCGGAATCTTGAGGTTGACCGCCCGCTCGGCCTCGCGCACCGCTTCTTCGACCGTCAGCCGGTCGACGCCTGGCATCGCGGCGACCGGAACGCGGCGTTCGTTTCCCTCGATGAGAAAGAGCGGCCAAATGAGGTCGCTCGCGGTCAGCACATGCTCCGCCACGAGCCGTCGCGTCCATTCCGCCTTACGGTTGCGGCGCGGACGGTGGACGAGATCCAGCCGATGGGTCTCGGCAATGCGGGGCGGTTTGTTCATGGGCTCCTCTTAGGGCCGCTTGCATGCCCGCGTTGGGGTAGTCGACGACGGGCCGCGGCTCCGATCACGGTTGCGGACCGGACAGGCGCAGCTGCTCATGTTCGGCGCGAAAAACGTTGCTATAGAGGCCATTGATCCACTGTCGTCCGTTCGCGGTCACGTTAAGGTAACGAATTGCGTCCTGGATGTAGGGCGACACTCGGCCCCAATAGAATTGCGGGTATTTGTCGACCAAATCGGCGGGCGATTCATAACCCAGTTGGCGGTTCAGGCCGATTTCGTCAAACTCCTGATAGAGCGCGTTGGCCTTCTTCAAATAGTGCGGATCGCCGAGTTGGCCGATCAAGTCGGCGGCCCGCAAAAGCGCCGCATCTTCGTGGACGTGGTGATCGTCGGGTGCGGTGGAATAAGGAAAGCGCGTATGTCCGATCGCGCCCGCGATCCGCGCGCCATCAAGCTCCTCGATCGAGGCCAGGCGATCGAGGACGAACAGCTTCGACCGCTCGACATGATAGGGCGCAAGCGCGGCGTCGGAGCACCCGCGCGGCAGTTGGACCTTGTGGCCGGAGGCGTCGATGACATAGCCGTCGGGCCCGTCACCCTTGAGGATCCCGCGCACGTAGCCGATATCGTGGGACAGGCAGCCGACAATGAAATGTGAGTAGTCATCGGGGGTCGAATTGGTCAAAAGCGCGCGGCCTTTGAAGATGTCGTGGCCCGCCAGGGTGACGAGCATCGTGTGCTCGACATTGTGGTAGAGGGCGTCGCTGTTGCCGATACACTCGAGCGCGAGCCGCGCCGCGAACGGGACGATCTCGGCAAGGCGGGCGTGCGAGACCCCGAACCGGTCTCGCATATCCTCGGCCAGAAACGACCCAAGGGCGTCCGCCGCCAGGCCGGGCAACGTGATCATCATGGGTCGCTCCGACGGCTGCTCTCGCGAAGGTTGACGATTTGTCTCACCGCTTGTGCTCGCGCGCGCTTCGGGTCGCACATGCCCGGCAGCCCCTGAATTACGAGAAGAGACGGTCTCTTTCATGCGCTCAGTGACGGCCAGAGCGCAAGACCCCGCTCCCTGAACGAGGCAGGTGTGCGGCGCCGTCGCCTCGCGATTGACAGGGGAAGGGGCAGAGCGGAAAGTCCTCGTCGAGGGGGGCGTGGGAATTGTCAAGACCTTTGTCCTCGCCTCTACAGGTCGTCGATCGAAGGAGTTGACGGTGGGCAAAACGGTTCGGGGTATCCTGGCGACACTGGCGGCGTCGACGGCTTTAGCCGGTTGCGTGACCATGGGCGCGCAGGAGAAGGAAGGGCAGCTGGCGGCGGCGGGATTTGTGCGGCAGCAGGCGGATACGCCGCAGAAGATCGCCAAGCTTCAGGCGCTGCCGCAAAACACCATCGTCTTTTCGCAGCGGAAAAAAGGCAACGTCTATATCTATGCGGACGCGGCCGGCTGCGGTTGCGCGTTCATCGGCAACGACGCCGCCTATCAGCAATATCAACAGATCCGCGCCGCCAACAACATCGCGCAGATGCAAGAGACGACGGCAATGTTGAACCAGGAAGCCGCGATGGATTGGGGCGGGGTGTGGGGCCCCTACGCCCCCGGCTGGTATTGACGTCGGCGGCTCACTCCGATTGTGGCTCTGACTTAGCGGAGAAGCCGTCCCCGTCCTGCCCGGTCGCCGCCCCCCACAGTGCGGCGCGGCGGTGTTTGATTTCGCCGCCGAGGAGGCCTGGTCGAACAACTGGGCTCCTTCGAGCCAAAAAGTCAGCATCCGCGTCTGAGAGATAGCTCTTCCGATCTCGCCATCGTAGCCGTTGTTTCTGTAATAGGGAATAGATTGTTGTGTTTTTGATTTATCTAGATTGTCTCGTAGAGCGCTTTTGGATTGAGGAGTGAAATGGGCGGCGCCTCGGAATCGTAGCTGAGCGTCCGCACTTTTCGGCCTGGAGCCTTAGCTCGATGTCAGATTGAGGACCGTCCTCTCAAAAGGCCTTGTTGATCGTCAGGCCGACGCGTTGCGTCTCCGCTCGCCAAGCGGAGTTGCCGACCAATGTCCCCACGCTCGTCGAACTCTGATCGATGAATGGGCTCGCGAACGTCGCGGTGTGACCTGCCGTCACCGCGTAGGTGTAGTTCAAATCGAGAAACCACGTCGGGGTCAGAAAATAGGTGACGCCCACAGCTACCGCGCCGCCAAAAAGCCAGCTCGAGCTCGAGAAGTCCTGGGGCGCGCCAGATTGATCGACGATTCCGCCGTCGACAAGCGCAAAACCGACCAGGCCGTTCAAGCGCGTCCGGGTCTGCGAAAGGGTGGGCCCGCTTCCAGCGTAGATGTAGCTCTGGCCGAAAACGTGACCAAGGAATGGAATCAAGTCGATTTCTTGCAGCAGGCTTGTCTGAGCGGCGCGCACATAAGCAGGCCCGCTAAAAGGCACAGGCGTCGGGTTCTCGATTGTGGTGTACGTGCCGAATTGCGGGATAATGGAATTGGTGTTGGTCGAGGTCGCTCCCAGATAATTGTACGAGAGTTTGGCTCCCCACAGCCAATCGCTCGCTCCTATGCGCTGGAAGTAGCCGCCCTGGAATGACGGCGCGAACGCGAACCGGTCTTCCATGTGAATGTTGGTGGGTCCTTGAGCGCTTCCGGAGGCCGACAGCACGCCGTCCGTGTAGACGTTCGACGTTCCGATTGCATAGACATGCTGGTGGCCGAAATTCGTCCAGTTGGCGCTCCCGCCAAGGCCGAGGAAAAAGGCGCTGTTTGGGACGGTCGACGCGGGTGGCGTCAGGGGACTGGGCAAAGGCGCGGGCGCGGGAGGCTGCGCCAAGTCGGCGGCGTTGGCGGAAGCGGTCGCGAGCGCCAGGATTATAAGCGCAAGAAAGTTTCTCATCCGGGAGTGCTTCGCACTCCAATCTGGCGTCAGCCTGGACGGAAGCCTCGGACGGCCCTGTCGATGTCGTGCTGTCCGCTACGGCCTCGTTGGACGCTCGGCGCTCGGCGAGGGCCGTCGATCAGCTTAGAAAGGGATCTCAACTTCGAGCAATGCCTAGGCAGGAGCTAAGCTTCAATCTCGCAGGTGAGCGCGTTCGTCACTCCGGCTACCCCTGTGGCCATCCGGGCGTCGGCTTCGGCGCGCGATTTCTCATAGGCGCGCGTGACGCGCCCAGTCAGCGTCACCCATCCGCCATTGACGCTCACCTGCACCCGGTCGCGTGGAACGGCCAGGTCCCAGTGAAGCGCGGTCATGACCGCGAGTTTGATCCGCTCGTCGTTCCGCCCTTGCCAGTTGTGCTTATCGTCCGTTCCGAACTCGAATTGCGAGGAAAGGGGCGCTGGGCCACCGATAGGAAGATGGCTCTCGCTTACGCGTTCGTAAAACTCCTCCCCCGTCATCCGTTCCACGTAAAGCCTCCTTCGTCGCGTCCACAGGGCGCATGAACCGCGGAGCAAAACGCACAGGCAATCGTTTGGTTCCAGGAGAAGAAGTTTCGTCGGAGGAGGAAATCGTGGTTAGGCTTAAGCAAAAGGAACCGGATATCCTCCCGGGAGTTAACCGTGCAGGGGACAAGCTGCCGGATGAAGGCCGCAAGGGGGACCAATGCAGATCAGCGAAGGCAAGCCGTATCCGCTCGGAGCCACGGCGGACGGGAAGGGCGCCAATTTTGCGGTCTTCTCCGCCAATGCGACGCGGGTCGACGTGTGTTTCTTCGACCCCGAAGCCCGCCGCGAAATCGGCCGCTTTGAACTCCCCGAGCAGACCGACGAGGTCTTCCACGGCCATGTGACGGAGGTCGGGCCGGCGACGCTTTATGGTTTTCGCGTGCACGGGCCTTATGAGCCCGAGGCTGGCCACCGCTTCAATCCCAACAAGTTGCTGCTCGACCCTTATGCCCGCGCGCATTCGGGAAAGCTGACGTGGAACCCGGCGGTGTTCGGATACACGATCGGAGCGAAAGGCGACGACCTGACCTTTGACAAGCGCGACAGCGCGCCGTTTGTCCCTAAATCCGTGATCGTCGATCCGAATTTCGACTGGCATGGCGAATATCGGCGCCGATCCGTCCCCTGGGAAGGCACCATCGTCTACGAGACGCATGTCAAGGGCTTCACCAAGCTGCACCCGGAGGTCGACGAGAGGCTGAGGGGTTTCTATGCGGGGCTCGGCTCGAAGCCGGTTGTCGACTACATCAAGTCGCTCGGCGTCACGACCGTCGAGCTCATGCCCATCCACACCTTTATCGACGACGACTACCTGCTCGAAAAGGGCTTGAGAAACTATTGGGGCTATAACTCGATCGGGTTTTTCGCCCCCGATCCCCGCTACGCCTCGGACGTGCCCAACTCGCTCCGCGAATTCAAGGAGATGATCGCGCGCCTCCACGACGGCGGCCTCGAGGTGATCCTCGACGTCGTCTACAATCACACCGCGGAGGGCAACGAGCGCGGTCCGACGCTTTCGTTCAAGGGGATCGACAACAAGTCCTACTATCGGCTGCTCCCGGATCAGCCGCGCTTTTACATCAATGACACGGGCACCGGGAACACGCTCAATCTCAGCCATCCGCGCGTCATCCAGATGGTCGCGGATAGTTTGCGCTATTGGGTGACCGAGACGAGAGTTGACGGCTTCCGCTTCGATCTGGGGACGATCCTTGCGCGCGAGCCTGACGGCTTCAACACCGAGAGCGGATTCTTGAAGGTCGTTGGCCAAGACCCGGTGCTCGCCGAAGTCAAGCTGATCGCCGAGCCGTGGGACTGTGGACCGGGCGGATACCAGGTGGGCGGCTTTCCTCCCGGCTGGGCGGAATGGAACGACAGGTTTCGCGACGATGTCCGTGACTTCTGGCGCGGCCACGCGACGGCGAAGCAATTGGCTCCCCGTCTCTGCGCGTCGCCCGACAAGTTCAACTTTCGTGGCCGAAAGCCCTGGGCGAGCGTCAATTTCATCGCGGCCCACGATGGTTTCACGCTTCGCGATGTCGTCTCCTACAACGACAAGCACAACGAAGCGAATGGCGAGGACAATCGCGACGGACATTCCGATAACCGCTCGTGGAACTGCGGCGCCGAGGGGCCAACCGAGGACAAGGGCATTGAAACCCTACGGTGGCGCCAGCTTCGCAACTTCCTGGCGACGCTCATTTTGTCGCAGGGCACCCCCATGCTTTGCGCTGGCGACGAATTCGGCCGGACGCAGAACGGCAACAACAACGCCTATTGCCAGGACAATGAGATCAGCTGGGTCCATTGGGACATGGACGAGGACCGTCTGTCGCTGGTGAACTTCTTCCGGCGCTTGACGTCCGCCTTTCATCTCTACCCGGTGCTCCGGCGTCTGCGCTTCCTGACCGGAGAAATGAATCCGGAGCTCGAGGTGAAGGATGTCGCGTGGATCGATCCCAACGGCTCGGAGATGACCGACGAAGCGTGGGACAATGGAACGCGCTGCTTCGGTATGCTCCTGGACGGACGCGGACAGGCGACGGGCATCAAGAAGCGAGGGGCGGACGCGACGCTTCTCATTGTGTTCAACGCTCACCATGAGACTGTCGAATTTACTCTGCCGCCTTGCTACGAGGCGGACGGATGGAAACGCCTCTTTGACACGACTGACCCGCAGCTGGACGCGAGCCAGTTCGACATTGGGGCGGTCTACGAAGTGACAGCGCGCTCGATGCTTCTCTTCGAGCGCGTTCCCGAGAAGACCGACCGCCAGACGGCGAAGTGACGTGGCCGAGCGCTGGAGCCGCGCTCGCTGAGCGCCGCCGGCGCGGTCCATAGGGCGTCCGTAAGGACGCCCGTCCATCGACGGGCTATCGACCGCGCCTACAACTACCTGGCCACCATCACCGCAAACGGCAGCGGGCGCAGCCATTCATTGAGCGGCGCCCCGACAATCGCCTCCCGCCCGCGAAACAGGTCGAACCACCGGGCTTCGGGCAATTGTGCGGTCGCGCTCCATTTGGGCTCCGCCTCTCGATGGGCGGGGTAGCGCGCGATCAGGACCGCTAGCCTTCGATCTCCCGAAGTCCGAACATAGCCGAAGGCCCAATCCGATCGGTCTCCCTCGATGGCGATGGGCTGATAATCGCCGCTCGCGAAAAGCTCCGGCTCGTCGCGACGAAGCGCGAGCAGCAGAGCGGTTGCCGCGAGCTTGACTTGCCCGTCCGGCCAATCGTTCATCAGCGTTTCGAACAACGCTGAACGCCCTTCCGGGCTCTTCAGACGGGCGGCGAGGTCGCCCATGGCCGCCTCACGAAGCGCGAAATCGACCGGCCGCCGATTGTCAGGGTCGACAAGACTGAAGTCCCACAGCTCGCAGCCTTGATAAATGTCGGGCACGCCGGGGACAGTGAGCTTGCCAACGGTCTGAATGAGGCTGTTCTCGATCCCAAGCCGCGCCACCCGCCGCAGGAACGGGAGAAAGTTGGAAAGGAACGCGTCTGACTTCAGCGCCTCCCGAGCGAATGTTTGCGTCGCCTGCTCATAGTCAGCGTCGGGCGCGGCCCAACTCGAGCGGCGTTTCGCCTCGCGCAGTGACTTCTCAATCGCCGCGTGAATGCGGGCGCCATAGCCTTCGAGTTGGTCCGCGGTGGGGGCGTCAAGCATGTCAATCGGCCAGGAGCCGACGAACATCTGGTAGAGCATGTATTCGTCGTCGCGGTCGGGCGCGCCTTTGCGCTCAACGTCGCCGCGTCTCGCCCGCAAGACGCGGGTCCAGGTCTCGACCAGGCGGCGCCATTCCTCCGGCATTTCGGAGAGAACAGCGAGCCGCGCCCGATTGTCTTCGCCGCGCTTGGTGTCGTGGGTGGCGGTCGCCAACATGGCTTGGGGCCAACTTTGCGCGCGCGCGGCGTTCGCCTTGTGAAAGAGGGCAGGGGCGAGGCCAAACCGCTCCGGAGCGCCCCCAACTTCGTTGAGCGCGACGAAACGATTGTAGCGATAGAACGCAGTATCCTCGACTCCCTTGGCCATAACGGGACCCGAGAACTGCTGCACCTTCATAGCGAAGCGGAGCGCCGCGGTATGGCTGAGCTCCTGAGTGGGCGGTTGATCCGTTTCCGCCATCAGCGTGTTCTGCAGGAAGTCGAACGCCGATGGGTGGACATCCGGATCAGAGCGACGGGCGCGCGTCATCGCCCAGGCTATGTCGCGGCGGTCTGCGTCGGCCGGAATCCCGGTAAAGTCGAGATAGGTCCGGTACACTGGAAAGTTGGCGACGATCTGCCTGATCGCACGCTGTAGGAGGGCGCGCGTCAAATCGGCAGTCATCGGACTTTCGCCCGCCAGTTGCGCGGCGCGGCGACCGAGCGCGTTCAGCTCGCTCGCCATTTCATTGTCCATGATCCGTAGCTTGCAGTCGCGCGCGACCGTCTCAAAATCTTGGTCTTCTCCGGCGAGGTCATAATAGGTTTGGGAGAAGGAGAGTTCGCTCTCCGTATCCACGAGCACTCCAACCGCAAGGTTGGTATAGTCGTAGCCAGTCGTGCCCTGGATAGGCCAGTCCGCTCGCAACGACTCGTGCGGCGCCAGGATCTTCTCGACGACCAAATATAAGGGTCGATCGGCGCTGGACCGAAGCGCCTCGAGATAGGCCTTGGGATCGAAGAGCCCGTCGATATGATCGATCCTGAGGCCATCGATGTCGCCGCTTTCGAGCATACGGAATATGCGGGCATGCACATGGTCGAAGACTGCGCTCACTTCTATACGGAGGCCCGCAAGATCGTTGATGTTGAAGAAGCGGCGGTAGTTGATTTCGTCCTCAGCCACGCGATGAAATGCGACGCGCCAGAACTGGTCACGGATCAGCCGATCCAATTGATGCGAGGCGCTGTTGAACGCCTCCACCCGAGCCTCGATCGCGGCGCGAACGCCGGTATCTTGGTTGGCGAGAGAAGCGAGTTCGCTCTTCAACGCGCGCGCCCTTTCCGCTTCCTGCGGCCGCCACTGGGGCAAGTCGAGAAAGAGGTCAGCCATCCGGTCCAGCGCCGGATGTTGATGGCCTAGGATTTTTGGAAAGGTCAGCGGGTGGATCGGCAGCTTGTGCGCCTCATAGGCCCAAACGGCGAAGCTTCCGTCACTCTCGAAATGGAGCTTGAGCTTGCCCGATCTCAGCTCTTCGCCATATTGCGCGCCGAGCACGGGCGCGAGCAGTTTGCCGTTTTGAGCCGACCAATCGATGTCGAACCAGCCAGCATATTGCGAGTAGGGACCCCACTCCAGAACATCAAGCCAAAGCGGATTGTCGGCGCCCCAGACGCCCATGTGGTTGGGAACAATGTCCAGGATTTCGACCGAGCCCCTGGTGGCGGAAGGCTTCGATCATGGAGTCGAAATCGTCCTCCGTCCCGAGTTCCGGATTGAGTTGATTATGATCGGCCACGTCGTAGCCATGGACGCTGCCTGGGCGCGCCTTGAAGATTGGCGAGAGGTAGACGTGGCTCACGCCGAGCTCAGCTAGATAGGGTCCGATCGCTGCGGCCTGAGTGAAACCAAAGCCGGCATGGAGCTGCAGGCGATAGGTCGTGCGAGGAACATTCATTCCGGATCGAATCCCCAGCGCACGGTCCAAGGCTTGAAGGAAGCGCCGGCCTCGCCGCAGAGCCAAAACGGGTTGGCGTCGGTCTCTGGAAACACGACGGGATTGGATGAGAGGTTGGCGTCGAGGACGAGCCTGCGCGCATCGGCTTGCCAAATGACGCGCACGGCCTGCTCGCCCACGACAAGCGCCTCGCCTCCATGATGAAGGGAGGGCAGCAGCGGCTGCACAAACTCCCGACGGGTCTTCAGGAGCTCGCGGTAATAGGCGAGATGGGCCGGATCGATGCGGCTCCAATCGAGCTTGGAGGCCAGGAAAGTCGCTTCGGCGCAAGGATCGGGAATCTTCGCCACCCGGTCAGGATCAGCGAACTCGGGGAAACGCGCAAATTCCTCGCGCCGTCCTTTTCTGACGGCCTCCGCCAGCTCTCCACCGAAGTCGCAGAAAAAGAGGAAAGGTTGCGTCGCGCCCCATTCCTCGCCCATGAACAGCATCGGTATTTGGGGGGTAAGCAGATAGACGCTGGCAAGCGCCCGGATCGCCTCAGGCGCCGCCAGAAAGTTCAGCCGTTCGCCGAAAGCGCGATTGCCAATCTGGTCGTGATTTTGGATGAACGACACGAAAGCGGTCGGAGGCAGACCGGCGCTGGGGCCGCCCCGCGGCGCATTCCGATAAGGCATCATCTCGCCCTGGTAGGCGAAGCCTTCGGCAATTGCCCTTCCCAACAGCTCGGTCGAACCATAGGCGGCGTAGTAGCCGTTGGTCTCCTGCGTGGCGGCGACATGGAGGACATGATGAATGTCGTCATTCCATTGGGCGGTGTAGAGGTCGGCCTTGCCGCAGTGGCGCGTCAGACGCTGCGGAACATTGTCCTCGTTTTCCAAGATGAGATGGATGGGTCGCGAGAACCGCGTGCGAATGCGCGCCGCGAGTTCGTCGAGCAGATCGGGCCGCGAATCGTCCTTGATTGCGTGGACGGCGTCGAGGCGCAGCCCGTCGAGATGAAATTCCTCGATCCAATATTCTGCGTTCTCGATGAAGAAGTCGCGCACCGGTCGCGACTCCGCTCCGTCAAGCTGGATCGCGTCGCCCCAGGGTGTCTTGTGCCGGCTCGTGAAGAAGTCAGGCGCATAAAGCCGGATGAAATTCCCTTCGGGACCGAAGTGGTTGTAGACGACGTCGAGCAGCACCGCGATTCCGCGCTCGTGCGCAGCCTCGACAAAGGCTTTGAAGTCCTCGGGTCGTCCGTAGCTCGCATCCGGGGCGTAGGGAAAGGCTCCGTCGTAGCCCCAGTTCCAACGGCCTTTGAAGTCGCTGACCGGCATGATCTCGACCGCCGTCACCCCGAGGTCCGCGAGGTGGTCCAGTTTAACGGCGGCTGCCGCAAACGTGCCCTGAAGCGTGAAAGCGCCGACATGGAGTTCATAGAGAACAGTTTCGTCCCATGCGCGTCCTGCCCAGGATTCCTGCCAGCGATATGCGCCGGAGTCGATCAGCTCGCTGGGACCGCCGACGTCGTCGGGTTGAAAGCGAGAGGCCGGATCTGGAACGTGTTCTCCGGTGGACAGGGCAAACATGTAGCGTGCGCCGGCGGACAAGCCATCGACCAGGATTTCGAAAAAGCCGTTCTCTTTCGACGCCATGGCGATGGGGTCTCGACCTTCGACCACCAGCGCGACCCGCTCTTGCCTTGGCGCCCACAGACGAAAGCGTATGGCGCCCTCAGCGAAAGACGGGCCGTGCGTCCACTTCAAACGCCGTCTCCCATTTCGGACAGCCAGAGCCAGTTCGACCGGATGTAAACGAGTTCCGGCGGCGGCGGTTCCGTCAGACTTGCAGCTGCAGCGGCGAAGGGGCGGCGACGCGGCTTGGAGGCGCGACGCATACCATCTTGGGTCTCGCCGCGCCGAAATTTTATTTCCGAGCCCGGGAACAAAACCCGTTCCGCCGGGTTTTCCGGCCCGTAGACGCAATTCGGGTTGAAATGATCGCGCGTGCGGCGCATTTCTTACTGCTCAGATCGACAATTCCCCGAGGCGCCCTTGCGGGACTTGCTCCGCCCCTTTGAAAAACCGCGGGCTTGCAATTCGCGTAATTGCTTGTGAACTAGTCCCCAGCAGCATTTGGACGCCTAATGACCAGGAGGAACGACATGTCGATCTCGGACGCGATTGCGCCGCACATCCCTTTCTTGCGTCGGTTCGCGCGCGCCTTGTGCGGAACGCAGGCCGCAGGTGATGCTTATGTCGCAGGGACGCTCGAGGCGATTTTGGCGGACCCCGATTGTTTCGACGCGGAACTCGATCCCAAAGTCGCTCTCTATAAGCTGTTCTTGCGCAACTGGCGCAACGTGCCCCTCAACGCCCATGCCGACCTTCGGGCTTTAGGCGATGAAAGTGGGGCAACCCGGAATCTTGCGGCCATCTCGCTTGAGCCGCGGATGGCGTTCCTCCTGAACGCTGTCGAAGCCTTCAGGCCTAAGGAAATCGGGCAAATCATGGGTTGCTCGCAGGATGAGGCGGCTGAATTCGTTGAGCGCGCGGGGCGGGAGATCTCCGAACAAATCCGCACCAGCGTGCTGATTATCGAGGATGAACCGCTCATTGCCCTCGACATCCAGACGCTGGTCGAACAACTGGGCCACGATGTAACGACGATCGCTCGGACGCATACCGAGGCCGTGCGCGCGGCCCTCAAAGGTCATCCCGGCCTTATTCTGGCTGACATCCAACTGGCCGACGGGAGTTCTGGGCTCGACGCGGTCAACGAGATTTTGGGAACTCAGGAAGTCCCAGTTATTTTCATAACCGCCTTTCCCGAGCGCTTTCTCACTGGCCAAGCGCCGGAGCCGGCGTTTCTAATCACCAAGCCCTTTAGCGCGGATTCGGTCAAGGCGGTGATCAGCCAGGCCTTATTCTTCGACCGGAAGTCCCAGAGAACGGCGGCGAAAGAGACGGCGGGCTGACTCCTAGTCCGGATAGCCGCTCGCGGTGGGGGTCGCTCCGACCCGGCGCCGAATAGTTTTTGATCAGCCGGAACTTTAGCCTTCGCCAGACGTTCCGCGTGGAGGGGGAGTGAGTGAGATCCGCTGATGCCATATTACGAATTCTGCCTGATTGGCGGAGATGGATCACGGCTGTCGCGCGAGCGGCACCCGGCGGCCGATCTCGAAACTGTTTGGGGTCGGGTTTTCCGCATGGCTGAACTCGAAAGTAAGCGAGGAAAAAGGATCCATGTCTTGGATGACCACGGGGGGATCGTCATCGGCATTGGGGCGATCGCCGCTAAACTCTCGGCCAAGCGAGCTCAAACGGCGCGGGATCGCTCGCACGAAGCATGAGGGCTCGACCGGCATGCGCGGGGCCTGCGGTGTTGACAGTCAGGGCCGGTCGCAGGCAGGCAACACGACCGAGGGCTGGTTTCCGTTGGGCCGGTCGGCGGCGCCTCCTGGTGAAGGAGTCGTTTGCCCTTCCGAAGGATGTGGCTGACAGGACTGCGGCGATGGCCAAGTCCCGCTCGTTGAGCTGGCGGTTGGGCGTGTCGACGCTTGTCATCGTTCTGCCCCTGGTCCTCTTCGCTTTGATCATGGTCGGATGGATTGCCCATAACGAGCGGGAGCAGGAGCGGAACGAGCTAATCGGCGATGCTTACGCGTTCGCCGACACGGTTGGGCGGGAAATCAATACGTATTTCCTTCTGTCAGCGGCCTTGTCGCACTCGAGGCTTCTTCAGCACGGCGACTTGGCGGGCTTCGCGGAGCAAGCTCGAGCCACGTTGGCGGACGCGCCTGGCGTGAAGTTGATTGTGTCGACCCCCGACGGCGATCCTATGTTGAGCATACCGCCGGTGGCCTCGAACTCGCCGCTCCTGCACAATCGGACGGGGCTGGTTCGGCGGGCTATCGAATCGGGATCCGGCTTTCTTTCGGAAGTGAACGCCGATCCTGCTCTGCCCGAAGCAAATGCTTCAATCGAAACTCCAGTGTTTCTCGATGGCAAGCCCGTCTACGAAATTGCGCTACTTCTTTCGCTGAAGCGATTTCGCGATCTCATTCAACGCCAGAACTTCCCGGAAGGCTGGCTGTCGGGAATCGTCGATCGCAAGGGCGCGTTTGTCGCGCGGATACCCAGTGGATCTGCGCGGCCCGGGACCTTGGCCAGCGCGGAGTTCCGGGATGCTGTGCGAGGCTCGTCTGCCTCGACCGTAACTCACAATTCAATTGATGGAAGAAAGATCCTTTCTGCCTATGCGCCGGTGGAAGGGGGATGGACGGTGGGCGTCGCGGCGGACGCGCGCGGGCTTGGAATTGTTCCCAATGCCTTCGCGATCACATCCCTTCTGGCCGCGCTTGCATTGCTGGGCAGCCTTCTGTTGTCTTATTTGAACGGCCGCACGCTCACCCGACGCGTGCGAGATCTGGAGTTGCAGACCAAGAACGTGCTGACCGGAGCGCGAGCCTCAGCCGCGCCCCCCACGGGCGTTCGCGAGTTTGACAGTCTCTCCGACGCTTTGGCCAGAACGTCCGAATTGTTGGCGTTGCGAACCGAGCAACAGCACAACACGGAGCAGGAACTGCGAAACCGGGAAGAGCATTTCCGGCTTCTAGCTGACAGTCTGCCTCAATTGGTGTGGACGGCGGGTCCCGATGGCCGCATCGAGTACACCAACGCGCGTCGCGAAAGATATGCGGCGATAGGCCAGACGGATTGGGAAGGGATCATTCATCCCGATGATCGGCGCGCGACCGCGGAAGCATGGCTTCGCGCCAGGGAGGCTGCGATCCCTTATGAAATGGAGCATCGCCTATTTGCGATCGGCAAAGGATACGCGTGGCATCTCAGCCGCGCATCGCCGCTGCTTGACTCACGAGGGACCGTCGTGAGGTGGTATGGCACGACCACCGACATCGACGATCAAAAGCATCGCGAGGCGAATATCCGGGACCTGATGACCGAGGTCAATCATCGTTCGCGTAATTTGCTCGCGGTCGCTCAAGCAATTGCGCGCTGTGGCGTGGCGAATGCGAAGACGGTCCGGGAGTTTCAAGAAAGATACTCCGAACGGCTGCTCGAACTCGCCGCCAGTCAGGATCTACTGACCGATCGGAATTGGCGCGGCGTGCCGCTTGAGCTGTTGGTGCAGGCGCAAACATCTCGCTGCCGGCAGAAGCGCCTTGTCAGTGAGGGCCCGCAGATCCTGCTCAACCCAAATGCAACTCAATCGCTTGGGCTTGCCTTGCGCGAGCTGTGCGACAACGCGCTCAAGCATGGGGCTTTCTCGAAAGCTGACGGCGAGGTCTCTCTTGTCTGGCGGATCGTGGACAGCGAGGCCGAGCCCAAGCTCGAGATGACATGGCAGGAACGCGGCGGCCCTCCCGTGGACCCGGCGGTGAGCGCTGGTTTCGGCAGAGTCGTGATCGAACGTCTTACCGCCGCAGGGCTCAACGCCTCTTCGATATTGAGCTTCGAGCGTGACGGGGTAAAATGGCGTTTGATCGCCCCGCTCAAGGACATCGTGAAATCTGGAATGACCGATCCGGCGTCTCCGGAGCGCTCGGCCGAAGTCGCATCCGAGTGAATAGAGACTGAAATCGATTCTTAGTGATTCTTACAGTATTTAGTTGGTAGTTTCACGGATGGAATGAGGCGGCGCGCCCTGACGAGGTTTCGGGCTGACCGCAGCGCGGCAGATGAGGGGTTTCGGAGATTCGTCAATGGTGGACAAAACGTTGGGGAAACAACGAAAGGGAGCGAGAAAGACCCCATTGCCTGCCGCGCCAGGACACGACGCAGAGGCCGCGAAAGCCGACCAATATATCGCTGATCAGCTGAAGGCGATCTATGACGCCGTGATTGTCGAACCGATTCCCGACCGTCTTATGCAGTTGCTCGATCGCCTCGATGGCGACGACGCGGGAAAATGACTTGGCGCGTCTATGGGGCTAGCGGGGCGGTGATGACGAACTCAACGCCCGGATGGCGCGTAACGACGTCCAGGACGGCGCCCAACTGCTCGACGAGCGCACGGACCATGCGGGCGCCCAGCCCCTTTCCCTCGCCGAATTGAAAACCTTTCGGAAGGCCGCCACCCTCATCTCGAATGGCAATAGTGAAGCTGCTGACGCCACTGGTGGCGACGTCGACCCATACGTTGCCCGCATTGTCACCTTGATAGGCGTGTTTTGCGGCGTTCGACACCAGCTCGTTGACAATCAGCGCGGCTGAGATCGCGCGATCGGTCGAAATCACGATCCCCGACTGCGCTTGGACGTGGATTTCGCACTGCGCGAAGCTGGCGCTGAGATCCTTGCAAATGGCTTCGATATAGCGCCCGACATCGAAACGCTCGACGTCCGCCGATTGATACAATTGCTCGTGCACTCTCGCGATAGCGGCGACACGGTGCGTTGCGTCTTCGAGTTGTTGCCTGAATTCCGGCTCGCTATTTTCGCGCACTTGAAGGCGCAGCATGCCGACGACCAGCGCCAAGCTGTTCTTGACGCGATGGTTCATCTCCTTGACGAGAAATTGTTGGCGCTCGAGCGCCGCCTTCAGGGTGCGCTCATGCCGCTCACGCTCAATCGCCATTCCCAGAATATTCGCGGCGCCCTGAAGGAACGCGAGATCATGCTCGACAAACTCTTCATCTGATCGGCTGTCGACCTCCAGCACGCCGAAGGGCCGGCCATCGCCCTGCAGGATAACGTTCATAGCGCGGTGAATGCCATGTCTGACCAGAATCTCGGGCGTTCTGAACCGCTCCTCGTTTGCGAGATGATTCGAGATTACTGGCCTGCCCGTTTTCAGCGCGAATCCGGCCGGTGAAGCGAGATCCGCGCCGATGCTGACGACGCCGACAATGCCCGGCTCCCAACCGACGCCTGCCCGAACGAGAAGGCGGTTTTCAGCCGGGATATATTCGAGCACCTTGCAAAACTCAGTGAGAAGGCCCTCCGCAGTCAGTCGCGCCGTATCCGCAAGAAGCTGATCGAACCCGGGGCCCTGCAGCGCGCCGACGCCGAGTTCGGCAAGGATCTCCTGCTGACGCACGCGATGATGGAGGGCGTGCAGAAGCGGATCTGCAGCCTTGGTTGTGGATTTGGACTCGATGATGGGGGGACCCCGCCTATCGGACGGCGGCATCGGCTGAACTATGCGGCAAGCTGCGCCTCCGAGGCTTGGGTTCTTCGCCGCCAATCTACGACGCCGCAGGCGAGCGCGCCAGTCCTACGGCTGAAGCCGCTTGAAGTCTGCCAGCGGAGCGTGCTCCGGCGCCGCCGGCCGCTGCGGTCTTCGAAGATTGCTTCTGGAACAGAACGGCCAGTTGCGTCGTTCATCCATGGTATAACGGAGGTCACGATGGACTGGAACCGGGTCGAAGGAAATTGGAAGCAAGTGAAGGGCGCTGTGAAGCAGCAGTGGGGGAAATTGACCGACGACGACCTCACGCAGATCAACGGCAGTCAAGAAAGGCTCGAGGGGATCATTCAGGAGCGATATGGAATCGCGAAGGATGAAACCCGCAAGCAAATCGACTCTTGGTATCAAAATCAGAGCTGGCAATAAGGTCGCGGTCAGGCCCCGTCGATTGGCGGCGGGGCCTTTTTCGTTCGCCCCCTCCGTCCGGTTAGTTTTCGAGCCGCGAGCGAGGAACACATAGGCGAATCGCAAGTCCCTCGGGCCGCCAGTCGCGAGCTATGCCTCCGCCGAGCTGGTCGGACACCGCAATCCGCGACAGCACGTCGCCGAAACCCAAACCGCCTTTCGGCGCGGCAACCGGCGGCCCGCCCCGTTCGCACCAGTGGATGACGATCGAGTTGCCCTCTTCCTCGAACACGACCTTTACCGATCCCGTGTCGCTGGAGAGAGCGCCGTATTTGGCGGCGTTGGTCGCGAATTCATGCAAGAGGAGCGCGAGGCTGGTGACAGCGGAGCCGGAAATTCGAGCGTCAATTCCGGAGAGCGCGATGCGTGGGTGCTCTGTTTCGTCAAACGGAGCGACAATCGTCCGAACGAGCGCGTGAAGCGTCGTCGGTTCGTGCGCGGCCTCATGCGAGAAGGTGAGAGCGTGCGCCCGCGCCAGCGCAGCGAGACGCGCGCGTGCCGATTCCGCGAGCTCTCGTGGCGATGTCGCGGAGCGCGCGCTCAGCCCCACGATGCTGCCGGAGAGGGCGAACAGGTTCTTGACGCGGTGACTCATTTCTCGCAGCAGCAAATGCTGACGATCGCGCGCCCGTCTCAGGTCCGTGATATTGCGGGCGATTTTTGAAGCCCCGACAATCTTGCCTCTCGAATTTCGAATGGGCGAGATCGTCAGCGAAATGTCGACCAAACTTCCGTCCTTGCGCTGCCGGACCGTCTCGAAGTGCTGAATGCGCTCGCCCCGAGCAATCTTATCAAGAATCACCGGCTCCTCTCCGAGACGATCGGTCGGGATGATGATCGTCACCGGCTTGCCGACCGCCTCTTCGGCTGTGAACCCAAAAAGCCGCTCGGCGCTGTCGTTCCAGCTGAGGATAACGCCATTCAGATCCTTGGAGAGAATGGCGTCCTCGGATGCCTCGATAATCGCCCGATAATGGTGAGCGGCGAGATTGTCGGCGCTGGGCACGCGGCGCGCCCCACCTCCGGATCCCCGCTTCTCGGTTGGCCGATCCGCGCGCTTCTTGGGCGCCCGATCCGCGCGTTTCAATCCGCTGTCCTCAAATGGAGCCGAACGACCGGCATTACCAATTCGGTCGTTAGCAAATCAAGCACAAAGACGCCCCTGTCCATCGAAGGGGCGTGGCTAAAACTCAAAGGATCGCCAGACGGCCGTGGAATATGCTCGAGGCGAGACAGCGACCGCCGAACGTTTGGCTATTCCGCGGCCGCCCGACCGGTGGCGGGGTCGGTGCGGGCTGGGTTTTCACCCGGAGGCTCGCCCTCGATGCGCTTGCGCTCGGAGGGCTGAGAGTCGTGCATAGCCTCCGCGGTGGACCAATGGCGGTCCGCTTCGCCATCGGGGCAGCCCTCCTCGAGCCACAGGAAATAGGCGACCTCACGGATGCGGTCTTCCCGGTCAATCATGATTTGCTCCAGTCTAAAGTTGGTCGCTCGGAGGTAGTTCGGTTGCGGCGGCGGCGTCCGCGGAGTAGTCCGCGACGTTTGTGAACGAGGCTATTGCTTCTGAGGCGTCGCCGGAGTTACCGGCTGCGAGCCTCCGGTCGACTTTGGTCCCGGGGTGACGCCGGCGCTGTTGTCCGTGGAGCCGTTGGAAGTGTTTTCGGCGGTTGAACCGGTGCTCGGCTTGGCGCCCTGTGTGGGCCCGCTGCCGGCGTCGTTTGTTGACGTCGCGCCGCTGGTTGGGCCGCTGCCCGCATCGACCTTCGGCTGCGCGAACGCGGAAGACATGCTGAGCGCGATGACGGAATGCCAAGCACGATTCTCGTCGATGGAGACATGAGGGCCTCCTGTAAGAGACTGACCTGCCTTAACTCGGTTCGACCGGGCGGGGTTCCGACAGGCCCTCGTTAAATATGGATTGAGTGTTGCGTCCGCGGTGCGGACCAGAGGCGTCAAATCCTTTCCTCAGCCTTGGACCGGCCCAGGGTCACGAAGAACGGACGTCCGGCGATCGCGCCGCCGAGCGAGGGCGTGATGCGAAATGGCAGGCACGCGCCGACCGCGCGTTCGGCCTCGTCGACGAAGGCCTGTCGGGACTCCTTATCCCCCTCGAGATGGGAGAAGGTGATGCGCGGCTTGCCGAAGATCGAGCCGTCGCGCCTCATCATCAGCATGATCGTGAGTCGCGAGCCGGCGGAGCCCACCGGCTTCGTGGCCATGCAGGCGCTGAACTGGCGCCGAAGCTCGACAAGCGTGTTCGCCGGCGCCGAACCTTGAGCGAGCGCGACCCGTGGGGCGCAAGCGAGAGCCGCAGCCAACGCGATCATCGCCCGCGCGTCCCTCGGTGAACCTCGTTTCGTCGCACATCCGCCATGTTGGGTCTGACGCGACCGAAGATCAATGCGCAGGCGTTGAAGCGAAGGTATTGTCGTTAAGGGGCGCGAGCAACGGGAGCGCGGCGTGGCGGATCGAGTTCAGGAACGCCGTCAGGCCTATGCGGCGGAGATTGCGCGAAGCGCCCATGTCAGTGACCCAAGAATCGAGGCGGCCTTCGCCGCCGTCCGGCGCGAGGATTTCGCGGGGAACCCGCCGTGGAGCGTCGGCTCCGGCGGCCTCTTCGGCTTGAGCTCGACCGACGATCCCGCCCGCCTTTACGAGGATGTGCTCGTCGCCATCGACGCCGAGCGCGGGATCAACAACGGCCAGCCGTCGCTGCACGCGCAGGCGATCGACGCGCTTAGCCTGAAGGAGGGCGAGACCGCCGTCCAGATCGGCGCCGGCGCCGGCTATTACACGGCGATCCTCGCCGAGCTTGTCGGGCGCGCGGGCAGGGTGATCGCCTATGAGATCGCGCCCGACATCGCCGCGCGCGCCCGCGCCAATCTCGCCCGCTACCTCCAAGTCGAGGTCCGCGCCCGCTCCGGCGTCGAGACCCTGCCTCAAGCGGACGCCATCTATGTCAACGCCGCCGCCACCCATCCGCTTCGCGCCTGGCTCGACGCGCTGAAAGCCGGCGGACGGCTTGTCTTTCCTCTCCAGGCCGCGGGCTCGTCGGGCGCGATGGCGCTCATCACGCGGCCCGAGCGCGGCGCGCGATGGCCCGCCCGGTTGCTGACCGGCGTCGTATTCATACCCTGCGAGGGCGCGCAGGATTCCGCGCTCGGCGCCAGGCTCGACGAGGCGTTCCGCCGCGGCGGCCAAGGCCGGGTGCGCTCGCTGCGCTTTGGCGACGCGCCGGGGCGCGGCGACTGGGTCCGGGGCGACGGCTGGGCCTTGTCGACGGAGCCGGCGGGGTAGCCGCGACGCGGCTGGACCCGCCGCCAGAAGCCACAACTTAAGAGCGAGTCGTGTGCAAGAGAATCCAAGGAAAACCAAGAAAAAATCCTTGGTTTTGTTTGGTTTTATTTGGCGGAATCCGGACTTTTCAAAGGGTTGCAGCCGAAAATTCGTAACCGGGGCAAATTCCTGGGCGGAGGGGGAGTCGAGAGTTTGAAAGTATGATTCAAGCTGGGGATGTCACCGAGCTCGAATGATTCGCTTGAGGGGCTTGGCGCGACCGAGCTGGTCGGGCTGGTTCGCCGATTGATCGGCGAGGTTGAGCGGCTTGGGGAAGACAACGAGAAGCTGAACGCGGCGCTGGCGGCGGCGAGGCTCGAGAACCAGCAACTTAAGGACGAGATCCGGCGTCTGAAGGGTCTGCCGCCGCGACCGCCAATGAAGCCGTCGGGCATGGAAAAGGCGACCGATCGTTTTGCGGCGGAGAAGCCGAGCCAAGCGGATGGGTCGCCGCCGCGCCATCGCGGTCCCGGCGTGTCGAAGTTGAGCATTGACCGCACGGTGACGCTGACGAGGTCGGCGCCGGCGGGTTCGCGTCACAAGGGCTATGAAGACATCATCGTTCAGGATATCGCGTTCAAACCCGAGGTGACGCTCTACCGGCGCGAGCGGTGGGCGACGCCGGACGGCGAGCGGCTGATTGCGCCGCTGCCGGCGAGCGTTGTGGGCGGCTGCGGCCCACATCTGCATCGTCTGGTTCTGACGCTGCATTTTCAGGGTCAGATGACCTGTGAGCGGATCGTGGCCGTGCTGACCGCTGCGGGCCTGGCGATCTCGAAGCGCCAGGTGGTGCGGCTCATGACCGCCAAGCTGGACCTATTCCGCGCCGAGGAGGAAGCCGCGTTCAGCGCCGGCCTTCGCGCCTCGCCCTTTTGTCAGCGTCGACGACACCGGGGCGCGCCACGCCGGCAAGGCCTGTTACACGACGCAGTTCGGCTCGGACCGGTTCACGGCGTTCCGCACCGGACCGAGCAAATCGCGCCTTATGTTCTTGCGCAATCTTTTGGGCGGGACGGCGCGCTATGCGGTCAACGCGGCGGCGGTGGCCTATATGCGCGCGGCCAATCTGGCGCACGGCGTCATCGATGCGCTGAGAAGCGCAGAAGTCCTCGAATTCGCCTGTGAAGGCGACTGGTGGGCGCATGTGCGCGCGCTCGGCCTGGCCGAGCTGCGGGTCACCCCTGATCCCGTGCGCGTGGCCAGCGAAGGGGCGCTGTGGGGCGCGCTCTGCGCCGAGGATCGGCTCGCCGGCGCCGTCATCCTCTCCGATGACGCGGGGCAGTTTCGCGTCGGCGACCACGCGCTGTGTTGGGTTCACGCCGAGCGTCTCGTCTACAAGCTCATCCCCGCCAACGACCGGCAGCGCAGCGCTGTCGAAGTCACGCGGCGGATGATCTGGTGGTTCTATCGTCAGCTCAAGGCGTTCAAGCTCGCCCCCGGCCCGCAACGCGCAGCCGAACTGAGAGCGCGGTTCGACCGCATCTTCAAACGCCGAACCGGATACGCCACCCTCGACAAGCTCCTCAAACGCCTCCGCGCCAACAAGGGCGAACTGCTGCGCGTGCTCGAGCGACCGGAGATTCCCCTCAACACCAACGCATCCGAAAACGACCTTCGCGCCGTCGTCACCAAGCGCAAAGTCTCAGGCGGAACGGTCAGCGACAACGGACGCATCGCCCGCGACGTCATGCTCGGCCTCGCCAAGACATGCGCCAAACTCAAAATCTCATTCTTCGACTATCTCGGCGCCCGCCTCAAAATCCCGGGACCGCAAATCCCGCCCCTCGCAACCCTGGTCGCGCCCGACCCAATTTAATCACCCCGCCCCGGCAATTTGCCCCGGTTACCGAAAAAATAAAAAAAATCATCGAGCCTCGAACTCGCGCCTG
>CAWFZA010000033.1:0-38616 GCA_963820095.1 uncultured Alphaproteobacteria bacterium | reverse complement strand
GGGCGATCAGGTCAGTGGCGCGAGAGAGAAGGTCGGTGGGAAACATGGGCGTCGGCAAGCCTACCCGATCTTCCCTCGTCGCGAAACTGCGCATGCGCTGCGTCGCCGGCATGAAGATAATCCTTGATCGGTCGGCGCCGGCCAGACATGAGAGCGGCGGCAGGGAGACCAATGGCCGAGGCGACCTCAGAAACAGACGCCGTCGTGGTTCCACAGGCGGTATCGGCGCCGCTGACGCGCGCCGCGATCTTCCTGGTCGTGACGATCAATCCGGGCGACGACCATGGCGCCGCCGTGCGGTCGTTCTGCGCCGACTTTGCGGGCCTGGTTCGTGCAGTCGAGTTTCGCGACCTCGAAGCCGGACTCTCCTGCGTGCTGGGGATCGGGTCCGACGCCTGGGACCGGCTGTTCGGGGAGCCCCGCCCGGCCGAGCTTCATCCGTTCCGCGAGTTCCGAGCCGGATCGCGCCAAGCAATCGCCACGCCTGGCGACCTGTTGTTCCACATCCGCGCCAAGCGGATGGACCTGTGCTTCGAGATGGCGGCGCAGATCATGGGGAAGCTTGGCGAAGCGGTCTCGGCGGTCGACGAGGTGCACGGGTTTCGCTACTTCGACGACCGTGACCTTCTGGGATTCGTCGACGGCACGGAAAATCCGCGCGGGCAAGCGGTGGTAGACGCCGCGCTCATCGGTGCCGAAGATCCCGCCTTCGCCGGCGGCAGCTACGTGATCACGCAGAAATATGTTCATGATCTTGCCGGATGGAACGCGCTTCCGACCGAGGCGCAGGAACGCATCATCGGCCGCACTAAGCTCGCCGATATCGAACTCGACGATGCGATCAAGCCGACGTCGGCCCACAATGCGCTGACGACCATCTCCGAAAACGGCCGAGAATTTCAGATCGTCCGCGACAATATGCCCTTCGGCACGGTCGGCGACGGCGAATATGGCACCTATTTCATCGGCTATTGCCGCACGCCTCGGGTGACCGAACAGATGATCGAGAACATGTTCATAGGCAGGCCGCCAGGCAACTATGATCGGCTGCTCGACTTCAGCCGCGCCGTGACCGGAACCCTGTTTTTTGTTCCGTCCACGACGTTCCTCAATTCCGGAGGCGAAGTCGCTCCAGCAGCGCCGGCGCCTGCGGCGAAGTCAATCGCCGCGCCGTCGTCGTCAGCATCCGCGGCGTCGGACGGTTCGCTCGGAATCGGCTCGCTCAAGGGAGAAAAGGGCCATGAATAATCTTCACCGCGAGCTCGCGCCCATCTCCGATGCGGCGTGGGCCCAGATCGAAGAAGAGGCGACGCGCACCCTCAAACGCTACCTTGCCGGGCGACGCGTGGTCGACGTCCAAGGCCCGGGCGGCGTCGGCCTTTCCGCGGTCGGCGCCGGTCACCTCAAGACGATCGACCCGCCGGGCGAGGGGATGTTGACGCGTCAACGGGAGGTCAAGCGGTTGGTCGAGGTCAGGGCGCCGTTCGAGCTTGATCGCCAGCAGATCGACGACGTCGAGCGCGGCGCGAATGACGCGGACTGGCAACCGGCGAAAGAGGCGGCGCAGAAGATCGCCTATGCTGAAGACCGGGCGATCTTCGAAGGCTATGCGGCGGCTCAAATCGAAGGCATCCGCCAGGGGACGAGCAATCCGATCCTGACGTTGCCGGCCGACGTGCGGCAATATCCGGACGCGATCGCCCAAGCCTTGAGCCAGCTTCGTCTGGTCGGCGTCAACGGCCCCTATTCGGCTGTGCTCGGCGCCGACGCCTACACCGCGCTCGCCGAGACCGTCGACAACGGCTACCCGGTGCTGGAGCATGTCAAGAAGCTCGTCAAAGACGAGATCATCTGGGCCCCGGCCATCGACGGGGCCTTCGTCCTTACAACACGCGGCGGCGACTTCGAACTGCACATCGGCCAGGACGTCTCGATCGGCTATCTGAGCCACACGGACAGCATTGTGCGCCTCTATCTTCAGGAGACTCTGACGTTCCTCATGCTCACCTCGGAGGCTTCTGTCGCGCTGTCGCCGCCGGCGACGAAGCCGACCGCCTGACGGGCCCGATCGGGCAAGGACGATGGACGGCGCCTACATATCCGCCCTCGCCGCTTTAGCCGGAACGGCGATCGGCGGCCTCGCGTCGTTCACCACCTCGTGGGTGACGCAGAACGCGCAAACCCGCGCCCAGCGGCGCGCCGCCGAGAGGGACGCCCGAGCCGCCTTGTTCGGCAGGTTTCTCGACGAGGCGGCGAAATTGTATTCCGACGCTCTGCAAACCAGCCGGGACGACGTAACTGGCCTCATTGGCATTTACGCGCTGACCAACCGGATACGCCTGATGTCCTCGCCGGAAGTCGTGGATGCCGCAGACACGGTGGTCCGCATCATCGTCGACACCTATCTCGCGCCGAACATCACACTGCATGAGATGCGCACGAATTGGATCGACAAACACGTCGATCCATTGCGCGATTTCAGCGAGGCTTGCCGGAAAGAGCTGCAGGCGTTTTGACGCCCGCGGCGGCGCGGTAAAGGTGTTTGGGAGGCGGTGCATGGGAACGCGGCGGGCTTGAAATGCACGCGGAAAGTCTAAATCCTCGCTTGAAGCGTTGGGCCGAAAGCGCACCCATGTCGATGAAGCATGCGACATACGCAATTCTCAAAGCGCTCCTGGCGCTCGCACTAGGCTTGTGCGTTGCGGGGTGCGTACCGGCTGAGTCGCCTCACCCAAATGTCGCCCCGATCGATACGACCGGCAACTACGGCGCTCGATAGTCTCCCGAACGCCGCCAACGCTCATTCGTTTTCTGGCGGCAAGGCACGGTATGATAGTACCTCATATCTGAAAGGCGTGGTTTTCTTACCGATTCCGCCGCTTAGTGGTTGACAGTTGCGCAACTCAGCGGCTAGAAGCGCGCCTCCTGAAATCGAACGGACGTATCCATGTTCGGCAAAACCCATTCGACCAAGACCGCCGAAGTCGAAAAAAAATGGCTGGTCATCGATGCGAAGGATCTGGTGGTCGGCCGGCTCGCTTCGATCGTAGCCATGCGGCTGCGCGGCAAGCACAAACCCAGCTTCACCCCTCACATCGATGATGGCGACAACGTCATCGTGGTCAACGCCGACAAGGTGGTGCTCACTGGCCGGAAGCGCGACCAGAAGGTCTACTACCACTACACGGGCTACATCGGCGGCATCAAGGAACGCTCGGCCAAATCGATCCTCGAGGGCAAGTTTCCCGAGCGCATCGTCGAGAAGGCAGTCGAGCGCATGCTTCCGCGCGGGCCGCTCGGCAAGAAGCAGCTCGGCAACCTTCGCGTCTACAAAGGCCCGGACCACCCGCACGCCGCGCAATCGCCGGCCGTGCTGGACGTCGCCAAGCTCAATCCCAAGAACAGCCGGAGCGTTTGAAATCAATGGCTGAGACTCTTTCCTCTCTCGCCGACCTCAAGGGAACGGCCGCCTCGCCCACCGCTCAAGAAGCGCCCGTCCATGTGCAGAAGCTCGATAAGTACGGACGCGCCTACGCGACCGGAAAGCGCAAAAACGCTGTCGCGCGCGTCTGGATCAAGCCGGGCAGGGGTCTTGCGACCGTCAATGGGAAGCCGCTCGACCAATATTTCGCGCGGCCCGTTTTGCGCATGGTGTTGAGCCAACCGCTCGTGGTCGTGAATCGCATCACTCAGTACGACCTCACGGTGACGGTGAGTGGCGGGGGTCTCTCAGGCCAAGCGGGCGCGGTGCGTCACGGCCTCGCCAAGGCGCTCACCTATTTCGAGCCCGAGCTCAGGCCGGCGCTGAAAAAGGAAGGGTTCCTCACCCGCGATTCCCGCGTCGTCGAGCGCAAGAAGTACGGCCACCGCAAGGCGCGGGCGAGCTTCCAGTTCTCCAAGCGCTGAGGCTTTTGTCGGTTTCTGTCGAACAGGGCGGCGCGAGCCGCCCTTTTTTGTTGGGCGAGACGATGCTTCCATCTCACCACTCTTCATCCAGGAGCGGGCGCTCATTTCACCGCGGCTCGTCGACCTCGAAAAAGGCGAAACGCCGGAAGTCCGCGTCCCGTGTGCAAATTCTGGCGACGCCGAGGAGGCTGCTTAGGCTGCCGCCGGCTGGGCCGCCGGGTTCGCCAAGCGAGCCAGCATCGCGATCAGCGCCCGGTCGTTGAGAACTGCGAGCCGTTCGCGCGGGCTGAGCCAGGCGCGCGCATCGTCGACCGTTTGAGCGTCGTTGAGCTTCGCCGTCGCGACGGCGGTCTCGACATCGACGTCGCCGCGGCGCCGACGGGGCGCCTCGGCGAGGAAGGATTCGTGGGCGGCTCGGAGCGTCGCGTCGGCCCAGATTGCCAGGAGCGCATCGTCATGATCGCCTCCGGTCAGTGCAAGCTCCGCGGCAAGCACATTGGCGCGCTCGACGACAGCGGGCGGCGACGTTTCCTCCGGTGTGCGCAGAAGCCCGACGCGGCGCATCCCGAGGCCGAGCTTGAGGCTCCCGCTCGCCCACGAGAGCGGAATGGACAAGATGAGGCCAGCGATGGTCGGCGACATCCAAACGATCAGGGAGGGCGAGATCAGGGCCGCCGCAAACAGCGTGATCACGCCTAAAACGGTATGGGCGCGATGGCGGCGAGCTATGCTTTTGAACGGGATTGAGCCGTCGTCGCGCCGCTGCGGATTCCAGCCTGTGTCCCTTCCAGACAGGATCTGCGCCACCGACCCCGACTGGATCAGCATCATGATCGCCGCGAACGCAGCCGAGATAATGATCTCCGCGATCGTCGAGGTGATAAGCGCGAGCGCGCCGCCAGACCCACGGCGCGTTTTCGGCTCGATGAGTGCAATCAGAAGGCCGAGAAACTTTGGCGCAAGCAGGACCCCGATCGTAACCTCGAACAGTTGCAGGGCGCGCTCGTAGTCGAAGCGCGGCCATGCCGGAAACAGGGAGAATTCCTTGGTAAAATATTCCGGCCGAATGTAGTGGGACTGCAGCACGAGCACGATGCCGACCAGCAGTTGCGCCATCCACAGCGGCGAGGCCAGATAGCCCATGATCCCGTTGGCGAGATGCTGCCGCGTCGCGAGCCTGAAACCTCTGGCCCCGATGAGGCGCGCGTGCTGAAGGTTGCCTTGGCACCATCGCCGATCGCGCGCAGCAAGATCGATAAGCGAAGGCGGGCTCTCTTCGTAGGAGCCGCCGAGATTGGGCAGCATGTAGACCGTGTACCCGGCGCGGAGCATGAGCCCCGCCTCAACGAAATCGTGGCTGAGAATGTGGCCGCCGAACGGCGGTCTGCCCGGCAAGTCCGGCAATCCGCAATGCTCGGCGAAGGCCCGCGTACGGATGACTGCGTTGTGGCCCCAGTAATTGCCATCGTGTCCCATCCAGGCGCTCAAGCCGGCGGCGATGACCGGGCCGGTGATCCGCGCGGCGAACTGCTGGAGCCGGGCGAACATCGTGTTGCGGTTTACGATGAGCGGCAGACTCTGGATGATTCCGGCGTCGGGGTCGGCCTCCATCGCCGCCGCAAGGCCCACGATTGCTTCGCCCGTCATCAAACTATCGGCGTCGAGCACGACCATGTGTGGGTAGTGACCGCCCCAATGGGTGACGAAATCGGCGATGTTGCCGGCCTTGCGGCTTAGATTCTTGCGCCGCCGCCGATAATAGAGTCGGGCCTGCGGCAGCCGGGCGCGCATCGCCATGAACGCGCGCTCCTCTGCGATCCAGACGTTGGCGTCGGTGGTGTCGGAGATCAAGAAGAAGTCGAAGGCGTGGGCCTGGCCGGTGCGTTCGACATCCTCGAAGATGGCCTGCATCGCGCCGAACACGCGCGAGGGAGCCTCGTTATAGATCGGCATCACGACCGCCGTCCGCTCCTGCAAGAGTGTCGAGGTCCCGCGCGGGCGGCGATGCGCGAGCAGCCAGACAAACCCGACAATGCTGGACGAGAACGAAAGGGTGATCCAGGAAAACGTTATGACGAACAGGACGGCGATCACCCACTCGAGCGGTGTGACCGGGCCGATCGAAACGACTTTGAACATCTGGTAGGCGCCGTAGGCGGTGAGCGCCATGGCGCCCCCAAACACGGCGAGACGGGTCAGAATCGGCGGCCTGGCGCGGCGCGGCGCGGCCAGGGTGCGGCGATCGCGGCGGGAAAATCGCCTGAACGACTGCACAGGCATGGCGAGCGGCGCAAAGCCGGGCATCGAGGCGCCCAGCGACGAACCGGTGTCCGCTGACCCGGAATCGGATGCCGCAAGCGTCAGGCCGTCCAACGGTAGAGCCATGTCTCGCTCGCCGGCTGGTTGTCGAGCCTGAGCGTCAGCCGCAGCTCTGAATAGCTTTCCGACCCGGGGTCAAGATCGAACACGACGCGCATCGAATGCCTGTCCTTATAGGGAAAAAGCCGCACGGATACGATCTTGCCAGGAGCGGCCTGAACGTCCGCTGTGGCCGCCGCCGCCTTCGCCGGGTCGGCGAACATGTCGCCGGCCATCTCGACCGCGAAGCGCTGGTGGTTTCCGACCTTGCCACGCCGCGACGACACGCAGGAGGCGAGCGGCGGCTTCGATGGGGGCGACCAGCACCAGAACTGCCGGAAGGCGATAGACAGAGTGGTGGCGGCGTTCATACCCGTTTTTGGGCGCCACTGGGCGATGATGTTCTCATTAGCCTCCGAGTCGGCCGGGATCTCGAGAAGATGGAGATCGCCCTCCGCCCAATCGCCGATTGGCTCAATCCACAACGAGGGCTTCAGTTCCCAATGCGTCTCGTCGTCGTAGAACGCATCGAAGGAGCGGCTTCGCTGCAAAAGACCGAAGCCGCGCGGATTGACGTCGGTGAAAGCAGAGATCTGCAAGGTTTCCCGATTGGAGACCGGCCGCCAGAGCCACTCGCCTTTTCCGGTGAGGATTTGCAGGCCGGTCGAACTCATAGGCTGCCGCGCGGACATCGTCGGGACGCCGATGGTCGAGCGGACTGAAAAGGTAGGCCGCGGCCATCGCCCCGAGCCCCAATCTGTCGACCGCCGCCCGTGCGATCAAGGTCATTTCCGTGTCGATGATGGTGGTATCCGCGGGACGGAGCGTGAAGCGAAACGCGCCGGTGACGCTCGCCGAATCAAGCAAGGCATGAATCGTGAGCGTATTTGCCGCCGGATTGGGTTTTTCGATCCAGAACTCGCGGAACAGTGGAAACTCCTCGCCCGGTTCGTCGCCGGTCCGAATCGCGAGGCCGCGCGCGGTGAGGCCAAAGGGCTGGGCGTGCGCCCTTGCACGATAAAAGGTCGCGCCCTGGAAGATCGCCACATCCTCGAAGCCTTGATCAGAGGACTTGAGAATGCGCAAGCCTGAGAAACCGAGGTCGCCCAGGGAAGCCGGAGGCTTCAACGGCCCGAAGTCGAAATTGGCGGCGTCGTAGATCACCTTCTGCGCCATGCCGTTTTCGACAATGTTGATCCCGATCGGAGTCGTATAAACGAAGCCACGATGCAGCGGCTCGAGGGAAAAGCCAAGTTTCTGATCGCTCCAGATCGCGGTGCCCGGCACGCGCCGAATCGCGGCGTATTTTTCGAAGGTGAGGTCTGAGAAGACGTTCGGCAGCGGAGGCGCCTCCGGCGGCTTGAACGGCTTCGAAGCCAGTTCCGCCGCCATCTTTAGGACTGCGTCGGCGGAGAAGGGGACGGGCGGGCCCAATGGCTCGGCCACCCCCGGCGTCGAGCCCGACGGCGCCAGCGAAGCCGCAAGCGCGCCGCCAGCGGCCAGCTGTAAGAATTCGCGACGTTGCCTGTCCACCATCGTATTCGTCATTCGTTCGCAGGAGCTAAGCCGTGTATCAACGGCCCGACACAACGTCGCTCCCAGCCAAAAATGAAAATCAGCCAGTGAAGATGGGAAAAACGCGTTGCCCGCCCAGCGCGTTCCGTCCCTGGCCTCGCGGTTCTATATCGTTTCTTGCGACGCAGCGAGACGCTTTTTGTCGTCAGCGGCAAATCCCGTCGATGCGCGCAGCGTTGGGGCTGGAAACCGCGTACGCCTGCAGCGATAGTGGCGCCCCGAGCGGGCTTGAGGCGATTCGGAGCGGCTGAGCCTTCGTTTGTCAACGCCCCTCGACCAGAGAGCCAACCTCCTATGAGCGCCAATGCCCGCCGTTGTCTGACCATCGTGCTCGCAGCCGGCGAGGGTGTGCGCATGCGCTCGGCCCGGCCAAAGGTCCTGCACGAGATCGCGGGCCGCTCGATGCTGGCGCACACGCTTTCCGCCGTCGTTAGAGGCGCGATGGGCGATATCGCGGTCGTTGTGGCGCCGAACGCGGATGGCGTCGCGGCGGAAGCTTTGCGTGCCGCGCCGGGGGCGCAGGTCGCCGTCCAGCGTGAGCGCCGGGGCACCGCCGACGCAGTCCTGGCGGCGCGCGATCACATTGAACGAGGTTACGACGACATCCTTGTCGTTTACGCCGACACTCCGCTGATCGAAGCCTCGACTCTGGCGGCGATGCGCGAGGAGCTCGCTTCCGGCGCGGAGGTTGTGGCGCTGGGCTTCGAGGCCGCCAATCCCACCGGCTATGGCCGCCTCATCGAGCGCGACGGACGCTTGATCGCGATCCGGGAAGAGAAGGACGCCAGCGCTGAAGAGCGCGTCTCGCGTCTGTGCAACGCCGGGCCGATCGCGTTCAGCGGCGTCCTGGCGCTGAGCCTTCTTACGGCCGTCAAATCGGACAACGCCCAGAAGGAATTCTATCTCACCGACATCGTCGAGATCGCCCACTCACTCGGCCATGCGGCCCGGGTCGTCATCGCCAAGGAGAAGGAAGTCATGGGCGTGAACGACCGCGCGCAGCTCGCCGCCGCCGAGGCCGTGGTGCAGGATAACCTTCGCCGGCGCGCCATGATGGCCGGCGCGACGCTAACCGCGCCCGAGACCGTGTTCCTGTCATCTGAGGCCACGATCGGCCGCGATGTCCTGATCGAACCTCATGTCGTGATCGGGCCAGGGTGCACGATCGAGGACGGCGCGGTGATCCGCTCCTTCTCGCATCTCGAGGGGGCGCGCGTCGCGAGCGGGGTCATCGTCGGACCGTTCGCCCGTCTCAGGCCCGGCGCTGACATCGGGGCAAAGGCGAGAATTGGCAATTTCGTCGAGATCAAGGAATCGGCGATCGAGGAGGGCGCCAAGATCAACCATTTGAGCTATATTGGCGACGCGCGCGTCGGCGCCCATGCGAATATCGGCGCTGGAACGATCACCTGCAATTACGACGGTTTCTCCAAGCACAGGACCGACATCGGCGTCGGCGCCTTCATCGGCTCGAATTCGGCCCTCGTCGCGCCGGTCACGATCGGGGACGGCGCCTATATCGGCTCGGGCTCGGTGATCACAAAGCCGGTCGAGGCCGAGGCGCTTGCGGTCGCGCGTGGCCGTCAGCAGACCAAGGCTGGGTGGGCGAAGGCGTTCCGAGACCGGCACAAGAAAGCGTGACGCGCGTTGAAGCCGCGACAGTTTGTTGCGGACTTTCGGCCTGGTGAGCGGCGTCCAACGAACGCGACAATCGCTTCCTATATTTTGCGGGCGGCCACGAACCTTCATTTTTTTCCAGGACAGACAGGCATGTCTCATCCGAGTTTGCGCGTCCTCGCCCATTTGGCGGTCGCCCTGGCGTCTATCGGCATTGCCGAGGCTGGCGTCGGCGCCATGAGCGGCGGCGCTTTTTCCTCGTTGCGCCATTTTGCGCCGGTGCAAACCGTTCAGTCTGGCGATTGCTGGTATGACAACGGTTGGAACGGCCCCGGCTATTATCCGTGCGGCGACGAGTGGAACAGCCGACCTGATGGCCCCACCTCTTCCATCATCATACCTGCGTTCCGGCGGCATCATCGCCACGCCGCCGTCGTTGAGCATCCCCAAGCGCGGAATCCGATCTATTCCGGCGCGCCGTCCCCCGGTCTACGGGCCGTAGCGCCGGTCTTTGGCGGCGCCTCAGGGCAGCATCGTTTTGGCGCCGCGGGCGCTCCTACGCCTAATTTCCACCCCGGCGCGGCGACAGTCACTCCCGGTCTTGCCGGCGGCAGATTCCATAGCGGTCTCGGCGAGGCCAATTTGCATCAGGTTCATGGCGCCGGAGTTCCCCACGGTGGGGGACCGGGCCTAGCTGGCGCCGGACGTTTCCATGGCGCCGACCTCGGCGTTCCCCACTTTGGCGCGCCGGCCTCTCCCGGCTTTACGGGGGGCGCTGGTTTGCATGGGCTTGGCGGGGCCTCAGGAGTCCACATTGGCGGGCCGGTTTCGCCAGGCTTTCCCGGGGTCGGGACTTTCCATGCCGGGGGCGGGGTGGGCGCTCTCCACATCGGCGCGCCCGCCGGCGTGCACGGCGTTGGCGCGGGCGGCGCGTTCCACGGCGGCGGCCCGGCGTTTGGACAGGGCGGCATTGGACATCGCTGAGGGGTCGATGTCCGACGCATCGTCCATCATCATCAGTAGGTCTTGAGGTATTCCAGGAGGGCCATTCGATCGGACTCGGCGAGATCTGTACCCCAAAGGTGGCCGCCATTTCCGTCGCCTGTCGCGCTGGTGTCGACGAGGCAACCCTGCTGACTGCAGTTCGTATTGACGACAAACCCGAGCTTAACCCGGGTCATACTCGCGCGAGCCGAGCGCAAACGTCTTTGGCCGCTGATCCGGCGGAAGGAGCAAGTGATACAGCGTCGGGACCGATCCGTTGTGCAGGTAGGGCGCTGCGGTGGTAGAAGCCCTGCCTCTGCGCTGTGTTCAGTCCATTGCCGTAGTCGGCGACGATCGACGGATCTGGACGGTCGAACTTGACCTCCATCGTGTCATCGACGAGACCGCCGATCATCGGGATCGCCGCCAGCACATAGAGCCGAAGAGGATCGCGAGCGCGAAGAGGAGAAAGCGCACGAGCCTCCTAGGTCTTGGTCAGACCTAGAAACACTTTGGTCGCCGCCCATACGCCGCCCGGATCGAACTGGCCCTGGTAGACGGCCGGCGGCGAGGAACCGCCCTTGAGCAACCGAATCGCTTCAAAGGCCGTGCGCGCGGAATATTCGAACGTGAACGTAATCTCCCTCTCGAGCTCGACGTACTGCCCGAGAAGTCCGAGGTTGGTCATGCCCTCGGGAACGACGGGCGGCCGGTCGCCGCGCTTGCGCTTCAGCCAGATGTTGTTGACGTAGGGCATGTCGCAGGGAATGCAGATCGACGAGCATACGATTGTGTCCGTCTTCGGGTTCCCTTTCTCCATCTTGAGGTGATGCAGAATTTCCCACAAGATCTCCTTGCCCGTGCATTCATTCATGGGCTTCCCGCTGAGCGTGCCTTTGTTCTCCGGATGGAGCCCGTAGCCCCACCAAACAGAGGTGCCTGGCGGCTGATCGAGGATTTCCGGCTGCTCGAAGATCGACAGCGAGATCACCCAGGGCGAGTCCTTCAGAGTGAGAAGGCCGCCGCTTCCCGTGCCGCTTCCGGTGAGGTTGATGATCTCGTCGAGGAATTCCTTGCGTTTCGTCGTAACGGTGAAGGTCACCCAGCGCGAGTCCAGGATCTTATCGTCGCCGAAGAAGACGCTTGGATCGCCGAAACCCTTGTGCTTCGCGGCCAGCGTCTTCCATAGCGCCCAAGACCGTCCGGGATACGGGGGCTCCGGGGACGGTGCCTCGTCCATCGTTCCCGCTCTAAGGTCAGCGGCCTGCGAGCCGGTCGTCACGAGCACGATATCGTCGGGTGCGACCGCGACCGTGGGTGGGCCGTTGGCGCGCTCGACGTGGAGGCGATTGACGGTCATGCGGCCAGATGCGTCGGTGAAGTCGAGATCGCTGACGAAAGCGCCCTTCTCGAAGTTCACGCCCTTTTTTGTAAGCCAGGCGACCAAAGGTTCGACGAAAGCCTCGTGCTGGTTGAATTGTGAGCGAAAAACATGCGCCATGCTTGAGAGATCCGGAAACAAGTAGACGAAACGATTCAGGTAGCGCCGGAACTCGATGATGGTGTGCTGCGGCAACGAGCCCATGAGCGTCGACCAGAGTAGCCAGAACTCCGTGTCGAAGAACCTCTGGGGGAACCAGTCCTTGATGAGTTGACCGTCCAGCGAGGCTTCGGAGGCGAGCGAGAGCTTTGCAAGGGTGATGCCGTCGCCGAGGGTGAGCCCGTAGCGCAGTGGGTCATGCACGCGGTGGAGGTCTCGGTCGACGATATGCGTTTTATCGTCGAACGGGTGCTCGTGATTGAAAGTGAGGAATTGCTCTGCAACATTGATGTTGGGGTAGTCTCGCGTCGGGATGGTCGTGAGCAAATTTACGGCGCAGTTGAAATGCTCGTCGAAGATGGAGCCGGGCAGGTTGTATCCGCTATCCGCGTCGCCATCCAGGAAGAACCCGCCGCCGAGCTTGTCATCGGCCTCATAGATTGTGATGTCGCCCCCCGGAATCTTCATGTCCCGGATAAGCAACGTCGCCGCCGCTAGCCCAGCAAACCCGCCGCCAACAATATGCGCCTTCATGCGCCCCTCCCGCCCGCTCCTGAAAATACGCCCCCTGGCCGAGCGCCGATGCCCGGACTAACCCAACGCTAGCCCATACGCGTCTCGCCCGAGAGGAACAGTGATCCCGGTCACACAACATCGAACTTGTGGGGATAACGACGCCGAGACGAACCCGGAATTGTGAGGCCGCAAGGCGTGGCGGCGCAATGGGGGTTATTACCTATCGCGGAGCGCCGCGCTCGCTTGGCTTCACGCTGGATCGAGCTGCCCAAACACGCTGACGAGCGCGACGACCAGCGAGCCCAGCGCGAGTTCCGCGACGCTGGTCAGGCGCAAGGCGGCGAGCGCGCCCGGGCTCCTCTTGAGACGCGGCGCGAGAACAAAGCGATTGAAGAGCGCGAGCACGATCATGATCGCGACGACGATGATTTTCGCGACAAGAAGCACGCGGTACGGGGTTGCCGGCGGGATCGGGGGATGGCCGGATGTCAATGCGATATTGACCACGCCTGTGAGCACGATCGCCGCGACTATGAGCTGGCCCCAGAAGGAGAAGCCGGTCATTGCGCTGACCGTGTCCTCGCGCAGATCGTCGCGCTCATACGCGCGAAGGCACATCGCGAACGGAACAAGCCCCCCGATCCAAGCGCCCGCCGCCAGGAGATGGACTGCGTGGTTCGCGCGATGAAGGACGCCTTCGGCGCCGGTCTGCATCGCCGCATGGCCGACGAGTCCGAGACTCGCCAGCAGCGCCGCCGACACGAGCGACGTCGCCGCCCATCGGTCGCGCGGGCCGAAGGCGATGACAACAACCAGCGCGGCCGCCAGAACCAGATGCGCCGACCACATATGGCCGAAAGCGGTGTCGGCAAGCACTGCGCCGATTACTTGGAGATCGACAGCGGCGCTCCAGTCGTCGGCCATCGAGGCGGACTCGAGCGAAAGCCAGGCAATTGCTGTGATGAGCGCAATGATACCGGCGATCAGCGCGAGGCGACGTACGACCGGCGACAGCGCAAGCCTGAGGCGCTCCGGCGCATAGGCCCAAAGATAGGCGCTCATGCCGAACGCCAGCATCGCGGCCAGGAAATGGGCGAAGCGGCAGAGGGCGAGCGGAGCCATGGGCTCTCGCCCTCAACCCGCAAGACGACGCAGCCGCGGACGATCGCTGTGTCGCGCCCGCGAACGCATGCGATCCGTCACATCTTCATGCCCTTCATGCCCTTCATGGCGCCGCCGCCCCCGCCGGTTCCCGAGGCGCCGACCCCCGCCACGGGGAACTCGACTTCGACCGGACCAGCATGTTCGAAATCGAGGGTCACCTTGAAGCTCTCGCCCTTGGTCAGCGGATGAGTGAGATGCGTGAACATCAGATGATAGCCGCCGGGCGAGAGCGTCACGGATCCATGCGCAGGGATGCTGAGGCCGCCTTCCACCTGGCGCATCTCCATGACGCCGTTCACCGATTTCATCTCATGCACTTCGACGTTGGCGAAGTCCGCCTTGCCTCCGGTCAGTCGATCGGGCGTTGCGCCCTTGTTCTGGATGGTCGCATAGGCGCCGCCGACCTCGGCGCCCTTTGGGGTTGCGCGCGCCCAGGGCTTTTCGACCACAATGTCCCCGGCCTTGAACTGCTGCGCAAAAACGGGCGCAGCGGCGCTCATCGCGAGGACGAGCGCCAGAGAAATAAAGAGATGTTTCATTGTCTGTCCTCTATTGCCGCCGGCCTTCGGGCGGCCGGTCATGGTTTCACGGTGAACTGAAACGTCCCTTGGGTGTGATGGGTGTCGACCGAAACGGCCTGCCAGTGCACTTTGTAGACGCCGGCAGAGAGCGGTTTGGAGATCGGCACGATCAGCACGGCCTGGTCGCCCGATTCCGTTGTCGCGGCCCCGAGCGGCACGGCGCCAGCGGGGCCAGTCACCGTGACCTTGGAGAATCTCGGCTCGACGCCCTCGCTGAAAGTGAGGCGGATCTCAGTTCGCCGAGGCGACCGTGCCCCCCACGGCAGGCGTCGCCTTCTCGAGTTGGGCGTGGGCGAAAGCTGCGCTCGACGCGCAAGCGAACGCGAGTGCGGCGGCGAGGTTGACGGACATGCGCGTCATTATCGGGCTCCTGTGAACATCGGCAGGGTTTGCGAGAAGATCGGCTTGCCGATGGTGTTGGGGAAGATGTCGTCGAGGAAGAGATCGAGGCTCGCCACGACGCCTGCGCCGTGACCGCTCGCGCCATTGACTGGGATCACGGCTTCGACGGCGACCTGCCACTTGTCGGCCATATAGACGACGCCCGGCTGGATCGTTCCGGTCGTCCCCCACGTCCCGTCCTCGGCGTGGGCAGTCGGCGTGGAGAAGGCGAACTCGACGGTCGGAATGAGATGCTTGAAGAAGTCATTGCCGATCTCGCCGACGTTCGCATTGTAATAGGGGAGGCTGTATTGCAGCGAGAAGCCCCAGTTGAACGTGGTGGGGAACATCTCCTCGCCCCACACCGTCTGTCCCGGCGTCGTCGTGCTGACTTCCGCGGTGATCGCGAAAGGCCGCGCGAAGTTCATGCTCGTAGGCAGTGCGCCGAAGCCCCAGCCGACGTCGAGCACCGGCGAATACATGTTGGGTTCGCCGATCTGCGAGCCCGTCGCGCTCCCGCCCCACTCGACGCTGAAGCCGGCTGACGCCATAAGCTCGAGTTGAGGGATGCACATGAACTGATATTTGGCCTCGGTCTCCAACGAGTCCCAGCCAAAGCCGCCGTCGTGCAGCCAAGTCGCGCCCGAGCCGACCGAAAGCGCGAAGTTGGGGAAGATGGTCTTCGCCCATTCGCCGCCGATGTCGAGTTCCCCCGTGCCGTCCGAGTTTTTCGGAAGCCAGGTGACCGCGGGGAGCGTGAGTTCGTCGGTGACGCCGGGATCGTCGATCGCCAGCGTTGTAGGGAAGATGCGGTCGCCGCAGACGGCGTGGGCGTAGGCTGCGACGGTTCCTGATGCGACGAACGCGCCGGCAAGCGCGCCCCCAGCCAAGCGGATACGGAGAAGAGACATGAAGAAACCTCGAATCTGAAGGAACGCGAGCGCGCGCCGGCTGGCGCGCGGGCGGATGACCGTCAGACTGCGAGGGGAGGGGCCCGGGCCGGATTTGGCTGGGCGGGATAAGGAGGAAGAACGTCCCGGACAGGCGGCGCGCGGATCGCGTGCGCGTCGCTTTGGAGCCGCTCGGGCAGGGCAGGGAGGTCTGGCGAAACGTACGCCACAGCCTGAGCGGCGAAGCGGCAGAGCGGGCATTGATCGCAGCAATGGCAGGGCCCGTGCTGCGCCGGCGCGCTTTGATCGCCGGCGTGGGCGCAGAGTTGCGCATTGGCGCCGAAGACCGCCTTGAGCTCGGCGGCGATCGCCGCGTCATCAGCGCCCGCGAAAGCGGGCGCGGCAAAGGCTGGCGGCGTCGCGGCGGCGAACAGCTGGACGACGAGCGAGAACGCGACGAGAAACGCGGTCAAGCGCGAGCGCCGCGCATCCTGCCTCGCGGTTCGCCGGTGACTGGCTTTTCGGCTGCGCCTGTTCACGGCGACATTCTATGACCTCACGCTGCGCAGTGGCAAGATCGCTGCGCCGGCGATAGGCGACAGGATCGCCCCAAAGGTCGCGAGGCTTGGAGGGTGCAGCGGAATTTCATTCCAACGCGGCGAGAGCACCTCGTTGGTGTTGAAGGGCTCATCGCTGCAAACGGCACAAAATCAGCGAAGCATTGTCGCTCAGCAGCGCGACCGCGCCGGATTCTCACCGGCTTCCACCTCGCGGTAATCGAAATCAACAATACGAGCACGACTGTGAGCGTCAAGCGATCTTGGTCGCAGAGCCCTCGCTTATTGCGAGCGGGTTCACCCTCGGGCGATGCGCCCCAGGAAACGCCGACTGCTTTGCCTCAAAGGTGAAGACATGTGGCGGCGCCTGCTAGACAGGAACGATCCGACCCCTTCGCAGTTTCACCCACGGTTAATCAGGCCAGGAGGGCCTTCATGCGCAAAATCGACGAGAGCGAACGTCCGATGCCGGAGATCGATCTGGCGAAAGCGTGTTTCATCGTTGAAAAATCGCGCGAATACCTGGCCGAAGAAGCCGGTTCCGAGGCGGACGACTCCAATCCGGCGGACGACGACGAGCGGGTGATGCTGACCGAGACCGCGGGTCCCTCGATCCGTCACGAATTGACCGAGTTCATCAAGGATCTGGACGTCGACGAAGCTGCGGCGGTGGTCGCGCTTGTGTGGATCGGGCGGGGCGACTTCCAGCCGGAGGAATGGAAAATCGCCGTCGCGCAGGCGAAGGAGCGCGCGGAGGGCCCAACCTGGAAATACCTGCTCGATATGGAGCTCTTGCCGGACTACCTCGAGGACGCGCTGTCCGCGTTCGGCCGCTCCTGCGAGGGCCTCAGCTCCGCCGACGAGGGGTAACAGGTCAATCCGAATTGAGCTGGGATTTGTTGTCAAAAATGAATCGATGCTATAGCTGTTCCTGTTCGGCCTATCTACAAGACGATATCACCGGCTACGCGTGACGAGGCGCAAATGTGCTGAGAACAGGCACGCTGTGCCCGACATCTCAAACGGTCGCGTGACAGTACGACCCGGGGCGACAATGAGCGTCGCCGTCGAAACGGACGTGAAATTGTCTTCGGGCGCCGGTTCCGCTCCAATGCGCTATCGGTGGAATCACCCCGAGCGCGAGCCCGATCGCGACCACGTGGGTTAGGCGTTGGGAAGCGCGCAAGCCGACGCGACCCCGCGAGGCTTGGTCGAAGGCGTCCATTCCACGGACGCTCGACGGGCGAAGCTGGCCGCCTTAGCGCCGACGTCCCGGCCGCCAAATGAGATTCGTGCTCACCGCGTAATTCCAAACGACGCTCAGCAGGGCGCCGGCGAGCCCGGCGACCCACCAGGTTTGATTGGCCTTGTGCAGCCAGGAGGCGACATCAATATTGGCGATGGCCCCGACGCTGCATCCCAGTGCGAAAGCTACAAAGCCTACGATCAGGCTAGGCCCACGGTACCGATAGGCGCGATAGGTGATCTCATTGTTCAGGATGAAATTGCTTGCCATCGCGAGAAGCGTAGCGATGAGTTGCCCGAAATCGAAGGTCAGCATATTGAACCACTCAACGACAGCGGAAAGCGCCGCGATATGCACAACCAAGCCGACAGCTCCGATCATCGCGAAAAGAACGAAGCGTATCGGCAGGATGCCTGCGGTCGTGTGATGAACGACCAGGCCGAGAAAGTCGATGGCGACCAAGGGAGTGAGCTTGGACTCGCCGGCGTTGCGCCTTCGGAAGGCGTACGGGACCTCGACGATATTGAGATTGCCGCCCGCTGAAAGAACGACATCGGCCAGAATTTTGAATCCGTCAGGCGAAAGACGAGGAGCCAGGCGAGAAACGATTTCGCGCCGTATCATGAAGAAGCCACTCATCGGATCCGTAACGGCCGCTCCTCCGATGCGCCCGAAGAACCATGCGCCCATATCGCTCAGCCTCTGTCGCGTCAGAGAGAGACTTCCAGCGCTTTCCTTTCTCAGTCGGGTTCCGATCACTAGATCGCCGCCGGCCTTGGCTAGGATTTGGTGCATCACGCGGAGAATGGACTCATCATGCTGAAGATCGCCGTCGATGACCGCGACGAAGTCCGCGCTGGACGCCATCCAGCCTTCAATCACGGCGCCCGCTAGCCCGGAGCGATTGACGCGCCTCAAGCAGCGAAGGCGGCGGTCCTTCGCCGCGAGTGTAAAAGCGACGTTCGATGTTCCGTCCGGCGAGTTGTCATCGACGACGATCATTTCCCATGGCAGGCCATCGAGAGCGAGTTTGACGCGTTCGAAAAGAACCGGGATGTTGGCCGATTTTGATAGGTCGGCACAATGATCGAAACTGTCGGAATCGACGGCTCGGGCGTCGCATCGCTAGCCATTCCACGCCACGCTTGTATTTCGTTCGGCGTCGATGAACGCTATCTGCCGGCAGCGCCCGGATAAGGCATGGGAAGCCTGCGCGTCAAGCCGTGGGCGGGGATGAGCGCAAGGCTAATTTCAGGGCGTCCGCTACGACCGAGCGCGTAAAGCTCAGGCTGTCCAAGCTCGGCAAAGAAGGGACGGGCGACCGCGAGAGTTGATGCGACTTCCGCCGCCGGAGTGACAATAACGCCGTTTTGCCCGACGCGCCTTTCACTTTCGTCGAGGAAAGCCCAGCCGCGCGGGTCATTCGAAAGCACGAAGACGGGAATCTTAGGCCCGAGGGCGAGCGCGATTTTTCCCGCGTCCGACCATTTCGTCGAGATGACGAAGCTCGGCGCTTGCGCAAAGATCGGGGCATTCTTGAGATCCCCCCACTCAAAGGCCTCGAGCATGGGATCGGCAAGATTGGGCCGCGCCGCCAGCGCCGCCCACGGCCAGCCGGTCGCGGCTTGCACGAGCGCGACGCCGGCGATCGCGGCGAGGGCCGCTGACGAAAAGAAAGCCCACCGACGGAGCGCGCGGACGGAGACGCCGAGCTCCTCGACCCATGCGCCGACCAAGGGAAACGCGAAGAACCACCCCGGCATCGTCCAATGAGGCTGGCCCCGGCCGCCCCAAAGCGGCGCCAGAGTGAACAAGACAATAGGCGGCAAACTGAGGCAAAGAAGAAACAGACGGCGGTCGTCGCGCAGATCCCGGAACGCGTCCATGATGCCCGCGACCAAAGGGATGAATATCCAGGGCGTGAGGAAGGCGACTTCGCCCAGCGCCATCGTCAGAAGCTGCGCCGGGCGCAGCACGCCGCTCGGCGCTCCCCGGCCGCCCTGGAATTCAAACGAAATCCAGCCATGCCGCGCATTCCACACGATAACCGGCGTTATCATCACCAACGCAACGCCCGTCGCGACATAGGGCGCGGGATGTCTGAGCCAATGCCGCTGCCTGGGCGAAACCACTACGAACGCGGCCAATCCGCCGGCGGTAAGCACGGCGCTGTACTTCGACAGTCCCGCCAAACCCAGGGCGACGCCAATAAGGAGCCAAAGCCGCCAGCCCCACACCTCCTCGAGCGGTTTCGGAAAGAACAGCCGGGTCGCCGCCAATGCGACAACCGCCAATCCAAACAGTAGCGGTCCATCGGGAACGATCCAACTTCCGGCGGAGGCAAAGAAGAAAGGCGTAACGTTGAGCGCGAAAAGCGCGATCAGCGCCGGCCGAGGACCGAACAACCGGCTTGCGAATCGAAAGGCGATCCAACCCGTTGCGAAGAAGATCACAACAAAGGGCGTCCGGGCGATGACATTCTCGCCTGCCGCGAGAGCGGCGAAATGCGCGATCCACAGATGCAATGGAGGATGGTCAAAGTAGGAAAGGCATAAACGTCGTGAAATCGCGACCGTATAGCTTTCGTCGATCCCGAGTCCGATCGTGAAAGCAAAAAAAAGGCGCGCAACGAAGAATCCGGTCAGGATTGCGAGGGCGAAGCGATCTTCCCCGGTTCCAGCATTCAGCACTCGAGTTATTCCTACACCTCGCCCAAAGTCATTGTCGCAAGAGCGGCGCGGAAGCGATGCGCCGCAGGTCGTCGTCGATTATTATGGGCCGGCGGTCGGCGCCAGACGCGGGGGTTGGGCCAGCTCCAGCAACGAGGCGAAGAGACCGCTCGGTCTAGCGAAGGCCGGTCGCCTCAACCCACCATCTCGGATGGTCGGCAGCGACAATTCGCCGCGCGACGGCCGCGCTGTGCCGATCGCTAAACAAAGCAAAGCAAGTTGCTCCTGAACCCGACATCCCGGTCCGCGTGGCCTCGGGGATTTGCGACAATCTCTTAAGCACATCCGCGATCGCCGGGGCTATCCGGATTGCTGGGGCTTCGAGGTCGTTGCGGCCTAAGGAGCCAAAGTCGAAAGGCGCAGCCGAGTCGGATCCCGTTGCGAGGGAGAATCGATGAGACAGTCCAGCGCTCGACTCCGAGGCAAGGTCGAGTGCGGCAAAGACCTTCGGTGTCGGCGCCTGAGCCCCGGGGTTGACGAGAATGGCGAAGATATCCGGCAACCGGATCGCCGGACCGAGTTCGTCGCCAATGCCCCTCATGATTCGGGCCTGGGGAGAAAGACAAGCAAGGACATCGGCGCCCGTGGCCCGAGCGGCAGCGCGCACTCGCGGATCGTCAGCCGACAATCCGGCCTCGTTCGCAAGCAACCGCAGAGCGGCCGCTGCATCGGCGGAACCTCCACCAAGTCCGGCCGCCGCCGGCAACCGTTTGATGAGCCGAAAGTGACCAAGCCTAAGCCCAGGTATCCGCGCGGTGAGCGACTGCGCGGCGCGCAATACGAGGTTCTCGTGAACAGGCCCTGCTTCGCTGGCGCGAGGACCGACGACCTCGAGACTCAGGCCGTCGCCGGGCTCAAGCGCCAGCCAGTCGCACAGGCCGGTAAACGCCACGAGACTCTCGAGCTCGTGATATCCATCCGCCCGGCGACCAACCACGCGCAGCGTGAGATTAATCTTGGCCCGAGCGCGAAGCCATCGCATTGAACCTTCGGCCGCGACTTAACCCCCACCCTGTTTCTGCAACGAAGCCTTTGGGGTCGCGGTTTGGGCGGCAGGATCGGGAAGGCCATCCTTGATCTTCTGCAGAATCGTGGGCAGATCATCTGGGTCCGCACCCATGTCGCGCGCATGATTCCATTGAAAATGCGCCTCAATCCGGCGGTTGACCCGCCAATAGGCGTCCCCAAGATGATCGTTCAGAACGGGGTCGGCAGGCTTCAGGTCAATCGCTTTCTCGAGCGTTTCGGTCGCTTCGGGGTACTGCCCAAGCTTGTAATGGGCCCACCCGAGACTATCCACGACATAACCGTCGTTTGGCCGCAATTCTACGGCCTTGCGCAGCATTTTAAAGGCCTCTTCTAAATTGAGTCCTTTGTCCACCCAAGAATAGCCGAGATAGTTGAGGACGAGGGGTTGGTCCGGATAGAGTTCCAGAGCCTTTTTAAAATCAGCTTCAGCTTTCGGCCATTGCTTGGATCGCTCGTAACAAATCCCCCGGAAATAGAAAAGCGTCCAATTGTCGCGCTGCGGAATTCCCACCGCCGCGATCGCCCTGTCATAGGTCGCTGCGGCCTCCACGTATTTCTTCGCGGACCGCTGCAACTCCGCTAATGCACTTAGCGCCTCGACGTCGTGCGGCCGCGCCGCAACGATTTCGGAGAGGCGTTGCGTCGCCTCGTCGGTTTTTCCAATATTTTCAAGTTCAAGCGCGATTTGGATGTCGGCTGCCATTTTCAGCGGCGATGACGACGGAACCAACCGGTATGCCGCGATCGCCTGGTCGCTTTCCTTCAGCTGCTCGAAAAGACTGGCGAGCGTCACTGCGGTCAAATCGCTTGATGGCCGCAGGTACAGCGACAACCGGAGATAGACGAGCGCCGGAAGCTGGTCTCCCTGACGGCTCCCCGCGCTTCCCAGGCCATAGAGCGCTTCCGCGGCGCCTTCCTTGGCGTTGTGTACAAGCGGGTCGAGAGGTTGATTTGTCTCCAGGTCCGCAAGCGCCTTCTGGATGAGCGGATGGTGGGGAATGATTGCGGAGAAATCCTGGTATACTTTTGTTGCTCCGGCCGTATCGCCTTGCGCCGATAAAATCCGCGCATAAGCATCAGCGAAGCGTAGGCTGTTCTTATCGAGGTTATAGGCAGACTTCAGCCGCCGTTGGGCCTCTGCGAAGTTGCCCAGCAGAGCCGCAATCAGGCCCGCGTGGTAGTCGCGAAAAGCAAAGACCGATGGGTCGCGGATGCGGTCGAGGGTGTCCAGCGCGTGGCGCAGGTCGGATTGTCCTGCATAGCACCACGCCGTAAGAAGGGCCGTTGTGACGTCGCGCGCGCGTATCGCGTCGGCGCTCGCCAAGTGTCCTCGCGCAGACGAGAACTGTCCCTGCTCGATATCTCGAACCGCGATTGCGAGTCGCGCGAGGTTGTTGTTGGGATCGCGCGTGAGGAGCCGTTCGCCGAGCGAGCTGGCGTTGGATTCATCTCCATTGGAGAGAGCGGCCGCAAAGGCGCGCTCGAGGAGATCAGGATTTCGAGGATCACCTCGGAGCGCTTCCCGGTAGTAGAGCTCGGCAGCGGGCGTATCCCGATTCGCGCTGGCGATCAGAGCAGAAAGATAGTTTCCGGGTTGGGTATCGCCAATCTCGAACTCCGATCCGGACTCGGTCTGGACCGCTGCGGCCAACGCGCCGCTGGATCCTGCCAAGACGCAAACCAAAAACAGCGCCACACGCGGCGTCCAATATTGAGTCCGGCTCTGCATGTCTTTTGATTTCCCGCAATTGTTCAGTCAGAGGCAGCTTTGCGCGCCTACATCAAACGCGCGCTGGCCTGTATGACAAAAGAGCATTCCTACGCCTCTCGCAGTTGAAAACGGCAATTTTGCGCCTCCGCTACATATCCACATAGTTCGGCCCACCGCCGCCCTCCGGTGGGACCCACTCTATGTTCTTGGCCGGGTCCTTGATGTCGCAAGTCTTGCAGTGGACACAATTCTGCGCGTTGATGACAAAGCGCGGATCTTGGCCGCTTGCCTCGTTGGTGTACACAACTTCGTACACGCCGGCCGGGCAGTAAAGGCGCGCGGGCTCCCCGAACCGGGGAAGATTGTCACGAATCGGCGCGTCGGGATCATGCAGCCGAAGATGAATGGGCTGATCCTCTTCATGATTTGTATTGGAAAGATAAACGGAAGACGGTTTGTCAAATGTTACTACAGAGTCGGCCTTCGGGTAGACGATAGGAGCGACGTCGGATATTGGCTTCAAGGTATCGCTGTCCGGCTTGCCGTGCTTGAGCGTGCCGAAAACCGAGCCCTTGAACAATTGGTTCGTCCACATGTCGAAACCGCCAAGGCCGACGCCGAGGACAAGACCGAATTCGTGACCACAGCGGTTTTACGTTGCGGACCTTGTAGAGATCCCGACCGATATTGGAGTCTCGCCAGGAATTTTCATAGTCGGTCAGTTCGTCGTTCGCCCGGCCCGCAGCCAGCGCCTCACGCGTCTTCTCTGCGGCTAGTATACCCGATAGAATTGCATTGTGAGATCCCTTAATGCGGGCAAAATTCACAAAACCCGCAGAGCAGCCAATCAAAGCCCCTCCGGGAAAGACCAACTTGGGGACCGACTGCCAGCCGCCGGACGCGATGACGCGGGCCCCATAGCCTATGCGCTTGCCGCCGGCAAAGGTTCCCCGGATCAGCGGATGCGTCTTAAAGCGTTGGAACTCGTCAAATGGGGAGAGCGTCGGGTTCTCGTAATTGAGATGGACCACAAATCCGACCGAGACCAACCCGTCGCCGTAATGATAGACAAATGAACCGCCGCTCGCGCCTTTTGACAAAGGCCAACCGAAAGTATGCTGAACAAGGCCGGGCGAAAAATGGGCATCGGACACTCGCCACAGTTCTTTGAGACCAATGCCGTACTTCTGAGGCCCGCTGGCGGAGTCCAACCCATAGCGGGCGATCGCCTGTTTCGACAGCGATCCGCGCGCCCCCTCGGCGAGAAGCACGTACCTGCCGAAAAGCTCCATGCCCCGTGTGAAACCAGGCTTCGGGCGACCCTCGTGGTCGACGCCCATGTCGCCGGTCGCAATGCCTACGACTTCCCCTTTTTGCCCATACAACAGCTCCGTCGCCGCGAATCCCGGATAGATCTCAACGCCCAGGGCCTCGGCGCGGGCGCCGAGCCAGCGCGTAACCGCCCCCAACGAGCCGATAAAATTGCCGTGGTTGCCCATCAATTTGGGCATCGCCCAATTGGGCAACCGCACGCCGCGCGTCTCAGTCAGATAATAGAACTGATCAATCGCAACCCGAAGTCTTGAGCGGGCACTCCGGATCCGAGCGCCAGTCTTGAGTGAGTTGGTCAAGCCCAATCGGATCGATCACTGCACCGGAGAGGATATGGGCCCCCACCGTCGATCCTTTTTCCACGATCACGACAGAGATGTCGGCGTTCAAGGATTTGAGGCGAATGGCGGCGGCAAGGCCAGCAGGACCGGCGCCGACGACCACGACATCGTACTGCATCAATTCGCGCGCGGGCAATTTCAACTCTTCAGTCATTGTCCTTTTCGCCATCAAGGGCTGGGCGCAGAATTGCTCCGCGGCTTCCTGCGGCCTGCGCGCCGCTGCTCAAGGCGCAATATGATAGTTTGCCTTCGCGCGGCCGCGCAAGCACTGGGTTGAGGCGGGACCAAATGGCTTCGACAGAGGATTCCATCGACCTCCAACTCGATCCCCTTCGGGCGGTCAAGTCGCTCCGCTGGTGGCTTCGGGTCGGCGTCACCCATGCCCTTGACGATATGCCGCACGATCGTTTCGCGGAGAGCCTGACCGGAGAAGGAGACGAGGGTCCGAGGCAAAACGCGTCGGAGCCGGCGCCTCCGTCCTTGCGCGCCAGGGCGGAGAACGGACCGCCGCCGCTTCAAAATGCGCGCCGGATCAACGCGCCCGAAACCGCGGACGGTTCGGCCCGCACGCTTGCGGAAGCGGCGATGGATCTGGAAACGCTGCGGTCAATCATGGCGGAATTCGAGGGCTGCGCGCTCAAGCGGACGGCTACGCAACTTGTGTTCGCGGACGGCGCCCCTGGCTCACGCGTCATGTTCGTCGGCGAAGCCCCTGGAGCGGAAGAGGACCGTATCGGGCGCCCGTTCGTTGGCAGAGCGGGGCAACTGCTGGATCGAATGCTGAACGCCATCGGACTGGATCGAAAGCAAGTCTACATAGCCAACGTCGTTCCTTGGCGGCCTCCAGGCAACCGAACCCCCACGCCCCAGGAGACGCAGATATGCCTCCCTTTCATTGAGCGACAGATTGACCTCGCCGATCCTGAATACTTGGTCTGCCTCGGCGCGTCCGCGAGTCGCACAATGTTAGGCGTGCAAAGCGGAATCATGCGCGCGCGGGGCTCATGGTTCCCCTATACTCGGCAAAGCGGTCGCAAGATCTCGGCGCTCGCCATGCTCCATCCCGCATTCTTGCTCCGGCAGCCTGCGCATAAGCGATTTGCGTGGGCCGATATGCGAGAGCTGTCGAGCGAACTGAAACGTGCGCCGCACTGACAGCGCTACAACGAAGCAAAGCGGTCATGTTGAAGCCTTGCTGACGAGTTCGCCCGCCAGCGCCTTGTCGATAAGCTTGCGTGTCTCATCCAACCCATAAATGGCGATGAATGATCCCAGGCGCGGCCCGCGGTTTTCGCCTAGAAGGACGGCGTAGACCATATTGAAGAAATCGTTCGATACTCCAGGCCTCGCCGCGGTCGCCCCCTTTGCCGAATGGTCCTGATACCGCGGGATCGGCCGCGCGATATCGTATAGCGCGTGCTGTATCTCGTCTGCGCTGACCTCCGGGGGCAATTGCGCCAGCCTCGATGAAAGGTGCTCGAGCACCTCACGTTCGACGGCATCCGCCTCACGATAGCGCTTCTTTGGCGCGACAAAATCGCGAAAATATACGACCGCATAGCGAATCAAGCTGTCGAGACCCGGATGCGTTTCAGGAGACGCCGAGGGATGGTACCGGCGAAGGAACCCCCAGAGAACTGAAGGATTTTCGTCATTGGCGACAGCAGCGAGATTGAGCAGCATAGCAAAGGAAATTGTGGTTTGGCCGTGCCCGCTACGCGCTAGGGATTCGGGCTCCGGGGGCGTCCCGCTGTGGATATGCCACACAGGATTGCCGAGCCTTTCCTTCCACGCCTGGCGTGGATAGGCCTCAAGAAATCCAAGATACTCGTCAACCGTGCGCGGAATAACGTCGAAATAGAGTCGCTTAGCCGCGGTCGGCTTCTGGAACATGAACGAAGCGAGAACTTTGTGGACTGGCATAGGCCAGCCATTGTTCAATAGTGAGGCCGTTGCCCTTCGTTTTTGAAATCTTTTGGCCATTCTCGTCGAGGAAGAGCTCGTAATTGAATCCAGCGGGCGGCTCCGCCCCAAGAACCTGCACGACGCGAGACGACAGTTTGACGGAATCGATCAGATCCTTTCCCGCCATTTCGTAGTCCACGCCGAGCGCATACCAGCGCATCGCCCAATCTGGCTTCCATTGAAGCTTGCAGTGTCCTCCCGTCACCGGCGTTTCGAACTCCTCTCCGGTCGAAGGATCGCGCCATCGGATCGCGCCGGAGTCGATACGGCGCTCCAGCACTGGGGCCTGCATGACGACGCCTGTTCGGGGGTGAATCGGAAGGAAGGGCGAGTAGGTCGCGGCTCGCTCCTGACGCAGCGAAGGCAACATGACGGCCTGCACCTCGTCAAAGCAATCGAGCACCCGCAACAACGCCTTATCGAAGCGGCCAGACTTGTAGCATTCGGTGGAAGACATAAACTCGTATTCGAATCCGAACCGATCAAGAAACGAGCGCAGCCGCGCATTGTTATGTTCGCCGAAACTGGCGTACTCACCAAACGGATCAGGGACTTGCGACAATGGCTTGCCGAGGTGGGGCAGCATCATGTCGCGGTTGGGAACGTTGTCTGGAATCTTGCGCAAACCATCCATGTCGTCCGAAAAGGCAATGAGTTTTGTCTTGATATTGTCGCCAACCAGGGCTCGGAACGCATGCCTGACCATGTTGGTGCGCGCCACTTCGCCGAAAGTTCCGAGGTGCGGTAGCCCGGACGGACCGTAACCGGTCTCGAAGATCACTTCTTTCGGTTCGGAGCGCTCAAGGCGAGCGATCAGTTTTCGCGCTTCTTCGAAAGGCCAGGCTTTTGAGGTTTCCGCGGCTTCACGCAAAGCTTGCGACGACATTTTTTCCATTCGTGGGCGGCTAGCGCGGAATGAACGTTATGTAAAACAATAGCCACCGGCGGCGCGAAGAGGAAGCCAACGGCGCTAGGTTGAATGCTGCGCCCGACGGATGACAGGGCTTGCTCGCTGTCGACTTCTGCCATGCGCAGTCTTCGCCCAATAATGTGGCCAAAAGGCGAGATCAAGCATCGCTACCCACGTCGCGGCAGTCACGAGAAGATAGTACACAGGAAGTAGCAGACACACGCCGGTTGTCACTTTTAAGCGTCGAAATCTTGTCGCGACTAATGCTGGCAAGAGGATTGTCCAAATACCCGCCACCGCGAGGATGTAGGTGAAAACGTCGCTTATTTCCCTCCATGGCGACATTGGACCATCAGCGGCGGTCACTGCGCGCAAAATTGTTCCAACCGCGAAAGCCGGCCACACCAGGCACCCAAAAATCGCGCCCAGAATCAAGGTCGTCGCAGCGACCGCACGTCGCGGCCCGAGATCCCGCCAAAAAAAGATTGGCCGCCTCGAATGAACGATCAGAGTCTGCATCCAGCCCTTCTGCCATCGCACGCGCTGCCGGAACCAATTTGCGAGCTCGTACGGAGCTTCCTCCCAAGTGTCCGAGTTCGAGCGCTTTAACTCGGTAACCGAAGCGCGCCAGACGAACTCCAAGGTCTGCGTCCTCGGTGACGTTCCACTCGTCCCAAGCTCCTACTCCCACCAACGATCGAACACGAAAGTGATTCGAGGTGCCCCCAAGGGGAATTGGCAAATTGAGAGCGCACAAGCCCGGATTGATAATGTCGAACAATACGGCGTATTCAATCGCAAAAAGCTTGGACAGCCAAGATTCGTCGTGGTTTCGGATAGCGAGACGAGCCTGGAGACAATCCAGATCTTTGTCGGCGGCGAAACAAGACGCGGCTAGACGCAATTGATCCGGAGCTGGGATGTCTTCGGCGTCGTAAACGACAATGAGTTCTCCTCGTGCGTTAGATAGGGCGATATTGAGCGCCCGCGGCTTCGTCTGGGGTTTGCCCGACGGAGCCACAACGATCTCGTAGCGACTGGGCAAGCGAAGTTCAACAATTCGACCAAGGGTTGTTGCATCACGCCGCTCGACGACTAGTTTGATGTCAAGTTTATCCTTCGGATAATCCAGTGCGTCGATTGCTTTGACTAGATCCTCAACGACGTTCGCCTCCTGATAAAGCGCAACCACAATAGTATAGTTTGGGAGTTCGCCGTCGGTAGCTTCGGGAGGGCGACCTTCTGCTCCGCTTGCGACCGAGGCCAGCGATCGAAGCGTGACCGAGGCGGAAAAGATGAGCCAGAGGATCGCTGTGAAAAGGGACTCTAAAACCTCAAAACTTGCGATGCCCACCACGAACGCCAGTATCATGATCGCCCCGAATGTGGCGGTCTGGAAACCAGTCATGCCTTCTTTAGCGGTAAGATCATCAGGCAGACGGGAAAGAGCCACAGCCAGGAGTTCTGGGCCGCGGCGTGCACGTACCAGATTTGCAAACCGCTGCGGAGAAGTCAGAGCAAAAGAGCCCGATCGAATCGAGCCTGAAAGGGTCGCTTTAATTAGGCGAGGAACAAGCTCTGGATGAGGTGCGATGACTATTCGCGGGCCTGCGCGTCTTGGTTCAAGGGTCCCAACGCCGCAGCGTAACCCTTTTATCGCGTCGAAAGAATCTGCAAGCGGAGGGTCACCCCTATAATACACACAGCCAAGATGACTAGCCAACGCCTGATAATATGCTTCTTCGGTTATCTTGCCGTCACTCAACAACCGATTGAGTGGACGAACCGCTGGGCTGGTCCCGCCCAAAGCCTCGACCAACGCCTCAGGTGAGAATTCGTCCGCGGCGAGAAAAGCCAGTTCCTGTGGAAGGCCGCGTGCAACAGCGTCGGTCAGCCCGTGGTAGGGCGGGGAGACGGAATGCGGGCCGGCACGCGGGGATCCGCGTGTCGCACTTGATATAGAAGCGTTTAAGGTCATATGCGAACGCTACGAGAAACGGGCTGCGCCGAAACCGGTCCTTGGGCGACGCATCCATGCACTCGGATAAGATACTAATTTCTCTTGGTTGTCTCGAAAAATCTGCCACACAAGATTCCGTTGTTCCACCGGCGTGTGGCCAACTCGCGCGCGGGCGCGTTCTGCCCGAGCGTTCGGGGCGGTTATGAACGCTCGCTGCGCTCACCCTCCAAACCGTTCCGCCCGAAACGGGGCGAGGTCGACGAAGGGCGCCGCGCCGGTCATCAGGTCCGCGAGGAGGCGCCCCGTGATGGGGCCGAGCGTCAAGCCCAGATGGTGGTGGCCAGCGTCGAGCCACAGCCCCGGCCTGCCGGGGAACGGGCCAATGACCGGGCGCATGTCCGGCAAGCAAGGGCGCCGGCCGAGCCAGGGCGAGGCGTCCTTTCGGGCGCCGATGGGAAAGAGCTCCCGCGCATAGGGCTCGACCCGATCGAGATGCGCGGGCGAGGGCGGGTCGTCGCGCCGGGCGAATTCCGCCCCCGTCGTCAGCCGGAGGCCTTGCGTCATCGGCGTGACGAGATAGCCGCGCTCGAGGTCGAGAACCGGGCGTGTGAGACCGGCGTTGCCCTGGGCCTCGTAATGCATGTGGTAGCCGCGCTTGACGAAGAACGGCAGGCGGAGTCCGAAGCGCCGCGAAAGCTCATCGGACCACGGCCCGAGCGCAATGACCGCGTCGCGAGCGGCGAGCCGGCCCTTGTCCGTCGTGACCATCCAGCCGGAGCTCGAAGGCTCGAGGCTCAGCGCGTCTCCCCTCTCCATCCGGCCGCCACGCTTGACGAACAGGGCGGCGTAGCTCTGGATCAGCCTGGCCGGATCGGCCGTCGACAGCGGCTCTGTATAGTGCACCCCGCCAATCGCCTTTTCGCCCACATGGGGCTCGAGGGCGCTCAGCGCCGGGCGATCGAGGACAATCGGCTTGACTCCAAACGGCTCAAGCTCCTCAGCCTCGGAGTGAGCAATGTCCTGTCCACGGGTGCTGCGATAGGCCTTGATCCAGCCGCCGGAGCGCAAAAGCCCGGCTGCGCCCGCGTCCTGCGCGAGCTTCAGATGCTCGGCCGCCGCGGCGAACAGAAGCGGCGCCATGACCTTGCCGGTCGCGGCCTTCCTCGTATGCGTTGAGGCCTGGAAGTAGCGCCAGATCGAAGGCGCGATCGACGGCAGTGAACCGTGGCGCATGTGGGCGCGGGGATCCCGGTTGACGGCCGCTCGCGCGACCTCGCCAATCGCCCGCGGGAACAGGTAGGGCAGCACCCCTTCGGTCTGAATGATGCCGCTGTTGCCGAAGCTCGTTTCCCCCGCCGCCTCAGGCAGACGATCGATGAGCGCGACGGCTCGGCCGCGCGTCTGAAGCGCAAGCGCCGCCGAGACGCCGACAATTCCGGCGCCCAGCACGATGACATCGACCGACCGCGAGGGCATGAGACGACTGTTTTCCTTGACCTAATGCGTCGCGCAGTCATCGCTGCGCTCGGCTCAATTCTGCGCTTCCGTTCCTATAGACCCCGGTCGAAAGGAACAAACAGAAAGCATTCTCGCCAATGATCCCGCGCTATTCCCGCCCCGAGATGACCGCCGTCTGGTCGGCTGAGACGCGCTTTCGCATCTGGTTCGAGATCGAGGCCTATGCTTCGGAAGCCATGGCCGAGATCGGTCTGATCCCAAAAGAAGCGGCCAAGGCGATCTGGGAAAAGGGTTCGAAGGCCAAGTTCGACGTGGCGCGGATCGATGAGATCGAAAGGGTGACCAAGCACGACGTCATTGCGTTCTTGACTCACCTCGCCGAGTTCGTCGGCCCCGAAGCGCGCTTCGTCCATCTGGGGCTGACGAGCTCCGATGTGCTCGACACGTGCCTCGCCGTTCAGCTTGGCCGTGCGAGCGACATTCTCATCGCCGACCTCGACCTGCTGCTCGGCGCGCTGAAGCGCCGCGCTTTCGAGCACAAGATGACGCCGACCATTGGCCGCTCGCACGGCATCCACGCGGAGCCGACGACCTTCGGCCTCAAGCTCGCCTTTGCGTATGCGGAGTTCGCTCGGGCTCGCGCCCGGCTCGTCTTGGCGCGCGAGGACATTTCGACTTGCGCGATCTCAGGCGCGATCGGCACCTTCGCCAACATCGACCCGAGGGTTGAAGCCCATGTGGCCGCAAAACTGAACCTGAGGCCGGAGCCGATCTCGACCCAGGTCATCCCGCGCGACCGTCACGCTGCCTTCTTCGCTACGCTCGGCGTCGCCGCGTCCTCAGTCGAGCGACTGGCGACCGAGATCCGCCATCTGCAGCGGACCGAGGTGATGGAGGCGGAAGAGTTCTTCTCCGAGGGGCAGAAGGGCTCATCCGCCATGCCCCACAAGCGCAATCCGGTCCTGGCCGAAAACCTGACTGGCCTAGCGCGCATGGTGCGTTCGGCGGTGACGCCCGCGCTCGAGGACGTGGCGCTCTGGCATGAGCGCGACATATCGCATTCATCGGTCGAACGGATGATCGGTCCCGACGCGACGATCACGCTCGATTTTGCATTGGCGCGCCTTGCTGGCGTGATCGACAAGCTGGTGGTTTATCCCGAAGCGATGCGGAAAAACCTGGATCGACTTGGCGGGCTCATTCATTCGCAACGCGTCTTGCTGGCGTTGACTCAAAAGGGCGTCGCCCGCGACGAAGCCTATGCGCTCGTCCAGCGGAACGCGATGCCCGTCTGGCGCGGCGAGGGCGAGTTTCTAAAGCTGCTGAAAGCGGACAAGGATGTCGGCAAGGTCTTGAGCGGCGCGGAGCTCGAGACGTTGTTCGACCTCGGCTATCACCTGAAGCACGTGGATACGATCTTTGCGCGGGTGTTCGAAAAGTGACGCAATAGGCTCAATTCCGCCGCCGACCGCGAGCCGCGCCGACCGCGCGCCACTTAGGAAGCGGCGCTGGACTCCTGTTCGGCTGGCGTCGTTTCTGGAGTTGGGCGCGCCTGGCGAAAGGGCTGGATGCGGGTCAAACGCACGGCGGCCATGACGTCGGAATTGGCCCGCGCCTCTCCAGCGTAATCCTGCAGGCGCAGAAGCGAAAGGCGCGCGCCGCCCCTGGCTTCGCTGGGGCTCCAGTCGTCGAACATGAGGAACTTGAGATCCGCGACGCCGCCCGCTTCTTTCACCCACAGAGCCGAAGCGATTTGCATGGCGTCGCTGAGCGACATCATTCGTGGCTCTTCCTCCGCTCCGCGCAGCCCGACCGGTCTTTGCCATTTGGCGTCGCGAAGCCGCGCCACGCGCAGCATCGTATTCGGGTCGGGCGTCACCAGCGTCGCCAGCGAGCGAATATATCGGGTCAATTCCTCCAGTGTCTGGAAGCGTCCGCGAACAAACATCGACGGCCTGAGTTCGGCGAACAGCATGCTGCTTATCCAAACTCGACGCTTCGCAACGGCAGCCTGCGTCAAAATGTTATCGATGTGCTCTTCAGCGTCGCCCGACGCGCCGCTCGCGTGCCGCAGAAAGACGTTCGTATGGAGGAAATGATGACCGCAATCGGATTGACCCGAGCGCGCCTCCGCTTGGGGAAATGGGAGCATCTTACGTTCCGTAGGTCGCTTGCTGCGGCTGGTTCGCTCGCCGGAGCGAGTCGACACGAGCAGTCTGCAGCAATCTTGTTAACAAGGGCCCACCTCGGCGTGTTTTCATCTCGGGCGCACTCGATTAGACATGAACTGAGAATGACGTAACGTGACCTATGTCACACAGCGACTCGAGCCTGTTCGCCGATCGCAAAAGGCATCGGCGCGCCGACCGAAACGTCGCAATCAAAGGCTTATGTTGCGACGGCCTGATGAAGGCGGAATGCAGCAGCGAACCGATGCTCGACGCCCGGCGACGGCCCTCACCTCAATGGGTCTCGGCCTCACGTTGACGGTTCCGAGCGGGGCGATAGTCTGCTGCGCGCGCGTCAGCTTCGCACATATAGGCGCCCTTGCGCGTTTGGCCGTAATAGCGCGTCCCCGAGTAATGGTAGATGCGAGTCGGCGTGTTGACCCAAACGACCGTGTCCGACGGGCAGCGCGCGCGGGCCGCGAGCTCGGTCGTATATTGGCCGGCTTGCAGGGGCGCCCCCACATTCGTTGCCGGCGCCGAAGCGGGAGCCGAGGGCTGCCACCACGGGAAGAGGGAACCGGACTGGGGCGCGGGCGCCGGGGCTGGCGCAGGCGCGGAACCCGCGGTGGGCGAGGCGGCGGCCGAGCCCTGGCGGGTGCGGCATTGGGCGAGAAACTGGGGCCAGGACTGGCCGCCGGTCGTTCCAGCCGCCTTGGCGTCTTTCCACTGGCTTGCGCAGACCTTCATGATGCTTTGTCCGCCCGACGGCGCGCCGACATTTGAGGCGGACGCTGACGGCTGCGACCACGGGAACAGGGAGCCTGAAGGAGCGGGCGCGGCCGCTGAAGAGCGGTTCGGCGGCAGCGCCCTCGCGCGCACGGCATTGCGCCAGAAACTGCGGCCAGCTCTGGCCGCCAGTCGTTCCAGCCGCCTGGGCCTGCTTCCATTCGGTTGCGCATGTTCTCATGATGCTTTGGGCGCTCGCCGCGCTTGGAACGCCGAAAGCGAGTCCAAAAGCGATCGCCGCCGCCGTAAGCCAAGAAACCAACGAGTTGCGCATGTTGCTCCCCAAGGCCGCTCCCTGAATTGGGCGGGGCGTCAGCCTATCGCGACCAAGCTCGCTCCGCCAAGCCGCTTTGTGCGCGGGCGCCAAAATTCCCCTGGCTTCACACAAAGGCCCGCGGCCGCGAGAGGCATCTTCGCCAAGTCCGCAAGGAAGCGCCGCGCCATCGGCGAACTTTTGGGCTAATGTGCGCCCCATGACGGACAAGGTCAGGCGGCGGCTGACGACGCTCCTCTGCGCCGATGCGGCGGGATACACCCGCCTCATGGGGGCGGACGAGGCCGGCACGCTCGCGACGCTGCGCCGGCGGCGCGCCGCGATGGCGACGCTGATCGAGCGCCACGACGGGCGCATCGTCAACACCTGGGGCGACGCCGTCATCGCCGAATTCGCCAGCGTCGTCGAGGCGGTGCAATGCGCGGTCGAGACGCAGCAGGAGCTCTCCAGCCACAACGACGAGTTGCCGGAAGCGCAGCGGATGAATTTTCGCATAGGCATCAATCTCGGCGACGTGATGCTGGAGGGCGACGATGTCTACGGCGACGGCGTCAATATCGCGGCGCGACTGCAGGAACTCGCGGAACCCGGGGGCATCCTCATCTCCGGCCCGGTCTACGAACAGGTGCGCAACAAGCTTTCGATCGGCTTCGACTGCCTCGGCGAACAGCGCCTGAAGAACGTCGCCACTCCGGTGACCGGCTACCGCGTCCTTCAAGGCGACGTGGCGCTTCGGCCGCAGGCGCCGCCGCCCGAACCGACGCGGGCCCCGGCGGCGCCTCCCGGTGGCGCAGACTCGGGCTTTGCTCGCGTCTGGGAATGGTACACGCGGCTGCCTCGCGCCAGCGCCGTGTTGATCGCCGTCAGTCTCTTCTTGTTTGCGATCAACGTGTTCAGCGGCCTTCGCCACGTGTGGTTTCAATGGCCTGTCGCGGTGCTGCTGTTGATCGCCTTTCTGCGGGCCGCGAAGGGACGGGGACCGTCGTAAGCAAGAGGGAGAGCCGCCCGCGCTCTGGCCGCGTGGCGGCGGCGCATGGTTTCGGGGCGCCCCGCGCGGCCTAAGGAACGGTCCGCACGCCGACGCGTTGAACGGTCATGAGCATCATCGACAAACGACTTTGCGTGATCGTCGCGGGCGTCAGCCTCGTCGCCGGCTCAGGCTTCGTCCAGGCGACCAGCCCGGCGCCAAATCCAACGGCGCCGGTTCAGGCCACCCCGACGCCAAGTCGACCGCGCCCGCCGAGTTGAGCAAAAAGCTGAACGAATCCAATGGCGTCATCCATCCCAAAGAGGTGGACCCGGGCATCCAAAAGCCGGCGCCCAAGACCGGCGATACGAACGTGGTCCCGCCGCCGGGGACTTCGGGCGGCGCTGCCGCGCCGCAGCCGAAGTGATCGATAGCTCGCCCCTTTGCGCGAATTGATTCGGAAACCCGACAGTCAAATCGGATCGAACAGCTTCACGCCCTTCGGTCCCCGCTGCTCAACGATCGCCGCAATCTCTTCAAGCGTTGGATCGCGAGGATGTTCTCAACCGCTTGGGCGCGGCCCGCACAAAAACGGCAAAGCTGGCGCGCCGGCCCTAGGCCGAGTCCGAATTGGTTTTGGCCTGAGGCGGCCGAGGAGATGGCTCCGGCGACAATCTGTTGCAGAGTTTCAGAAATAGAGTTAAGCTTGCCGCATGAACAATTCTGCCCTTTCCAAAGGTCTCGCCCGCCACCGGCGCTCCGCCGCCGCGATGGGCCAAAGGGCGTGTGAAAAATCTTTCCGCGGGAATCCAGCGTAACCCATTGATAAATCTAGATTCGGACGAGATAATCCAAGGAAATCCAAGGCTTACCCGGAGGGTGAGGGAACAACCACCCCTATGATCCATGAAGGGCTTTTGGCATCCCTCCCTCACCCTGAGACCGCGCAAATTCGCTATCACTCAACGTAGTCTGGTCCCGCTTGTCACCCTATATGTGGTGCAATGCCTTCGGCGCCGCTCTTGATAGCCCTGCTGCGCAACGCCTCGGGCTGCGGGAAGGATAAGGCCCCGACCGATAAGTCGCGGGAACAGTGAGTTCGATAAGACGAAATGGCAGCGTTTTGCCTTGAGTAGAATTGACGGCTTAAGGAGGAAGGCGCTTTCGCATTGCCTTGGCAATGAACGACAGCGAGCGCCCCATTGCTGTCATTGATCGCGTCCGGCTCTGCCACAAGCCTAGACGTCATGTTCGCGGGCTAGCGCCGGTGGCCCGCCCTTTCGTGCAGTTAAAGAACGAGGGTGCTCGGGCGGACCGAGCCGAGCCTCACGCACGGAGGGCGGACCATGGGAGAGTATAGCGAAGTTTTCGTGGCTTTCGATGTCGCCAAGAAGAAGCACGCGGTGGCGATCGCGGAGGGTGGCCGAACCGGGGAAGTCCGGTTTATGGGCGATGTCGAGAACAATCCTGCGCCGATCGAGCGGACGATCAAAAGACTGGCTAACCGATACGACCGGCTGCATGTCTGCTTCGAAGCCGGGCCTACGGGATACGAACTCTATCGCCAGGTGCAGGCGCTTGGCCACGACTGCATGGTGGTTGCTCCGGCGTTGATCCCGAAACAGCGGGTGAGCGGATCAAGACGAACCGTCGGGATGCGGTCACACTGGCGCGGCTGCATCGGGCCGGCGAACTGACAGGGGTCTGGACGCCCGATCCGGCCCATGAGGCGGTTCGCGATCTTGTGCGCGCCCGCGAGGCGGCGGCGGACGACCTTCGGCGCAAACGCCAGCAGCTTCTTTCTTTCCTGCTGCGGCACAGCCGGATTTACAGCGTCGCCGGCCACTGGACCCTGGCGCACCGCCGTTGGCTGGCCAATCAGAAGTTCGAGCACGCGGCGCAGCAGATCGTCTTTCAGGAAGGCATCGACGCGATCGAGGACGCGCTCCGGCGCCTGCGCCGTCTCGAGAAGCAACTCGCGCTCATCGTGCCGGAATGGTCCATGGCGCCGGTCGTGGAGGCCTATCAGGCGATGTCGCGGCGCATCGTTTGTGGTCGCCGTGACCTTTGCCGCCGAGATCGGCGACGTGCGCCGGTTCGATACGCCACGACAGCTCGCATCTTTCCTCGGGCTCGTTCCGGCGGAAAGCTCGACAGGCGACACAATCTGAAGAAAGGGCCTCACCCTCGCGGGCAATCGGCGCGCGCGGCGGGCGCTCGTCGAGGCGGCCTGGACCTGTTGGGTCCACGCCGAGCGCCTCGTCCACAAGCTTGTTCCCGCCAACGATAAGCAAAGCAACGCCGTCGAGGTCGCCAGGCGGATGATCTGGTGGTTCTATCGGCGCTTGAAGGCGTACAAGCGCGCCCCGAGCCCGCAACAGGCAAGCCTCCTGCGCGGGCAATTCGATCGCATCTTCAAGCGCCGAACCGGCTATGCGATGCTCGACCGTCTGTTGAAGCGCCTCCTCGGGCGCAAAGACGAACTTCTGCGCGTACTCGAACGGCCGGAAATCCCCCTCAACACCAACGCCTCGGAAAACGATATCCGCGCCTTCGTCACCAAGCGCAAAATCTCCGGCGGAACCGTCAGCGAAAAGGGCAGACAAGCTCGCGACGTCATGCTCGGCCTCGCCAGGACTTGCATCAAACTCAAAATCCCCTTCTTCGACTATCTCGGCGACCGGCTCGCCATTCCAGGACCCCCCATCCCACACCTCGCAACCCTCCTCACTCCCGCTCCAACCTGACCAACGCCCGGCAATTTGCCCCGGTTACAAACTTCGCACGCTGTTAAAGGTGATTCTCAGCCCGCGCGCGATCCATCGAGATTGGATCAAACAAGAAACAGCAGAATGCGCACGGCCGGAGCGACGCAATGGTCAGCGTTGCAGATTGGCGCATGAGAGGGGTAGGCACCAGCTGAATAAGGTAGGGTCCGCACCCGGCAGGTGTCCCTAACATACGATTTGTCGGCACCATCGTCGAGAATGGCGACCCGATCACCCGAACGGTGCGTTCGGGTGCTGCCCGTGAGGATTGTACTCGCGAACTCAGCCCCGACCAACGACCGAGACGGGCGCAATCCGGTCAGTCTAGCGCTCTCATGAATGTCCGCCCTCTGCCATTCTGGGACATTCCCTGTGCCGCCCCGATGCGTGCCCGCGCCTCTTTTGCTGGCCTTCAAAGTCGGAGTCCATGAACGGACCGGAAGCGTTCTGAGACTCTAGACTTACGGTGGGAACTGGTGGCAGCCGGAGGGATGAAAGTGATGGGCTTCAGTCTGGTCCCGCTCAGTTCCCCCTCTCGTCGTCGGATGGTATCGTAAGGCCGATGACGCACAGGTTATTGCTGGAGAGCCTTCCGGTCTCGCCCAACGTTTCGCGGCTTCGGGCTGAAGGCAAAATAACCGCCGACATGACGAGCGTCTGGATCGGCTTCGGCGCGATTGAACTCAAGCGTGAAGTCCGGCTCGAGCACCGGCGGTTTCCGAACGGCGGCTCCTGGAGCTTCTTTCTTTGCCCGCGATGCGACAGGCGGGTTCGCCGTCTCAGGCTCAACGATGGCCGGGCAATGTGCTCGTATTGCTGCGGCAACTTCCACCGCATTTCCCACGGCTCGCCAGCACAGCGCTCGGCGGCGAGGGAGCAGCGGATCGAGGAATTGCGCAAGCT
>CAWFZA010000032.1:0-114942 GCA_963820095.1 uncultured Alphaproteobacteria bacterium | reverse complement strand
ATCGTCAAACAGCCTGCCTGCCCTCGCGGGTGGCTCCCCCACCCGCAACGGCGATCGCCAAGACGAAAAGGCGCGCACCTCGCTATTCGCCCCAGCCTCCATCAATGCCGCTCAAGGGCGACGCCTCGCCGATTGCGCGCCTTCGGCGAACCCCCGGCGTTGATTTAATATTGACATAATTCCGTAAGATCATTCCAACGGTCATTATGCAGTTAATAGCTGGCGGTTCAGACTTGCTTTTGCGTCGACGATTCCTATCGAAACGGAAGACAGTCGGCTCTTCGCTATCTCTCGGTTCTTTTTAAGTTAAAGCCTTTACCATGGGCTTACGAATTGTTGATATTGCATCGACGATGAGCGCCTCGCCTTGGGGAGCGCCAAGAATACTGGCGGCTGTGCTATGAACAAATTTCACGTTGGAGTTGTATCCGCAGCCGAGTTTGAGCGCGCGACTGATTACATATCAGAATTGTCCAATTACTGCGACTATGACGATTGGCTCGATAGCCGCTACGGGCGCTTCATGGGCCTTTCGATGGCAGGCGCCGAGGCAAGCCTCGAGACCGTCGCCCTTGACGACTTCCTGGACTGGTGCGGGGGACAACGAATGCTCCCAAGCGAAGCCGCGCTCGATGACTACGCTTCGAACTCCGGCCTCCGCTCCCTTCCCGAGCCGCGCTCGGCGGCGAGTTGACGAAGCGGACCGGGCCCTTCGTCAGCGCGATGTTGCCGGCTGAACGGCCGCCCCGCCCCGGCGATCGCGCCGGATGTCTCGATCGGATAGACCGAGCCGCGCCTCCGTGGCGGTCGATAAGAAAAATCGACAATTTCTTGCCAAGCCCGGCTCAGCCTTGATATTGTTTTCCAGAAAGTCTGACTAGGGCTCTTAGGGCGCCGCGGCGGGCCTTGACGCCAGGTCGGTAGGTTAGCCGCCGTCAAAGGCTCCGGCTCGGATCGGCGCGTCACGACCAAATGGCTGGAGTTGAAATGACGCGTAACTGCCCAGCTGGGTGTAGAAGTGTGGGTGAACCCCGCTAAGGACCTCATCCTGAGGAGCCCGCGAAGCGGGCGTCTCGAAGGATGATCCAGAGCCGAGGGACAGCACGAACGTCCGCGGCGTCTCCTGGAGCGTCCTTCGAGGCCGCTGCGCGGCGCCTCAGGACGAGGTCGTTGGCAGTTGCAAAGACTCGCTAATTGCGCCGCAAACCCTTGAGATTGCTCAAAGCGGACTCGCTAAGAACGAGTCGTGGCTCGCTCGATGGGTTGAGCACCGGCGAGGATCGCTCAGGCCGCCTGAACCCCATGGCGCTGCAGAAGCCTGTCCACGTCCCTTTCCGGGACGGGCCGGCTGAACAGGTAGCCCTGCGCCTCGGCGATGGTGCCGAGGTTTTCGATCATCTTCAGTTGCTTCGCTGTCTCCACGCCCTCGATCAGCACAGTCATGCCGAGCCTGCGGCTCATCGCGGAAACGCCTTCGACCAGGACCGACGCCCGCTCCTGAATGCCGAGCCCCATGGTGAAAGAGCGATCGATCTTGATGCGGTCGAGGGGAAAGCTCAGAAGATAGCTCAGGCTCGAATATCCGGTGCCGAAATCGTCAAGCGAAACACGCAGCCCCTGGGCGCGTAAGTCCTGTAGCGTGCGGCGCGTATCGCCCCGATCCTCGAGCAGGATGGATTCCGTGATCTCCAGGTCGAGCCGCTCGGGCGCTAGCTTGGCGGCTGCAAGCGCCCCGAGGATCGTCTCTTCGAGATGGCCGCTGCGGAACTGGGTCGACGATAAGTTCACCGACACGCTGACCTCTTCCGGCCACCCGGCGCAGGCTTTGCAGGCGCGTCTCAGGATAGCCGCTCCCATCTCCTCCATGAGCCCGATCTCCTCGACGATCGGGATGAATTCTGCGGGCGACACCGGGCCGAGCAGAGCGCTCCTCCAGCGCGCGAGCGCCTCGAAGCCGACGATCTGTCTCGTGGGGATGGAAACGATCGGCTGGAAATAGACCTCGATCCCGTCGGAGGCGACCGCCGCGCGGAGCTCGAGTTCGATAAGGCGACGAATTTGGATCTTGGCGTCCATTTCTGGCTCGAAGGCCCTCCAGACCCGGCGGCCGTCCGCCTTCGCCGCGTAAAGCGCGATATCCGCCTTGGAAAGCAGAGCGTCGGGGCTTAGCCCATCGACCGGCGCCGAGGCGCTGCCGATGCTGGCGCCGACGATCACCTCGCTTCCGTCGATGACCACGGCGCGATTGATCTCGTCGATGATGCGCTTGGCGAGGTCGTGGGTTTCCAATTGGCCGGGCGCATGGTGGTGAAGGATGACGAATTCATCGCCGCCCCACCGGGCCACGAGGTCACGCGGCCCGATAATGGCGCCGAGCCGGCTCGCGATCTCGACCAGAAGCTTGTCGCCAGTATGATGGCCGAGACTGTCATTGACCTGCTTGAAGTCATCGAGGTCGAGGAACATCACGTCGAGCCCGGCGCCGCTGGATAGGGTGGAGGAGAGAGCCTCGGCCAGAGCCAACTCGAACGACCGTCGATTGCGAAGGTTCGTGACCGAATCGAAATGAGCCATGCGATCGATCGCGCGGTCGGCATTTCTCTTTGCTGTGACGTCCTGAACGACTACGACCCATCCGCCCCTCGAATTGGGGGTGATCGTAGCCTCGTAGAACGACTGGTTCGCGGTCTCAAACTCCAGCGACTGCGAGCATCCAGCGGCTGCCGCTGCATCGAAGGCGTCGAGAAGCTCGTCGAGGGCCTCCTGCGGCACCGCCCCGCGTTGCTTCGCCAGGCGCGTCACCGCTTCGAGCCGAATATTGGTGATCGGCCTTTCACGCTTTAGCGACAGAAATTCCGAAAACTTGGCGTTGGAGACAAGCAGGCGCTTTTCCGCCGAGACCATGCACATGCCGTGCGACATGTTGTTGATCGCGAAATCGAACTGGTTGGCGATCCGCTCCGACTCCGCACGAAAGGCGATTTGGCTCAGAAGTATATTTCGAAGCCGGGAAGCCGAGCCATAAATGAAAAAACACAAGGGCGCGAGTAACAACGGAACCAACAGAGGAAACATGCCGCCTTCGAAGATGAACGCGACCGCAAGCGGAAGAACGACCGCCGAGAGTTGCAGTCCAACTCCCGTCCGGACGGCGAAATTTCTGACGGCAATGCCCAGCGCGTGGGTCATGGCGCAGGAGACAGCGAGCGTCAACACGAACGCGTCGTCCGAGGCCCTAAAGGCCGCCACAGCGAGCAAACCGACCGAGAGCAAATAGGCGATCATTCCAACGACGTAGTGTCGCTCCAGCCAGCGCACGTCGGTGAACGCGTTGCCCCGCGTCCTCGATTGATAAATCCATTTCAGGCGAATGCGCGCCACGACAACGAGCGCCATCATCGCCGAGGCCCCGACCGCCGGCCATGAATGCGCGACCGCGGCGATAACGAGGCCGTTGACGATCGTCATGAAGGCGCCAAGCACCATTGTCTGAGTATCGGCGAAAACCGACTCGATCAGATCTCGGCGGACTTCATCCGAGAGGGTCTCGGCAACTGGGACGGGGATGGCTTTAGGCATACTTCAAATCAAATTTGCGTCAGGGGAGATGTGATCTCAATCACATATGCGTTAACAAGCTATGGGCTGCTGCTCCGTTTTTTGAGTAAAGTTGTCAGGACGCCATGCAATCCTTAGATCCTAGACATGTTGTTACGTCATAAAGTCGGCAGGGCGGATCTTATTTGAATTTCATGTGTCGGTTTGGGTTCGGCGGTCTCGACGGACTGAAGATTTCAATCTTAAGGGACGCGGGTCCAGGCGCTGACGACCCGCTGAGCGAAGATCACCCGCTCGTTGTCGACGGCGTCTTGTCGTAGACGATCGGCTAATGTCGTTATGTCAATGTCGGCGGCGGAGGCGATTTCCTCCCGCTCGATGATCGGCAGCATGCTTACAACCATATCGGACAGAAACTCGTAATACGCCGAGTGGGGTCCGCTCTGGACTGGAGTGACAGCAATCATTTCTGGCCTGGGCAGGTTGGCCGACAAGAAGGTAGGCAAAAGCTTGGCGCCCATGTCCTTCTCGGCGCCGGCCGCCGAGAAGGCGCTGAAGATCCATCGGTACGCCTCCGCGAACAAGGCCGAGGGCGGATGCTGCGAAACTGTCGACATGTCGACTTCCTGAAAGAGAACGGCTCCGCCCCGGCTCAATTGCCTTCCTAGACGCCGCAGGACGCTCGCGGGGTCGCGCAGATAAAGAAGGATGAAGCGACCGATGATCGCGTCGAACTCCTCATTGATGTCGAAGTCGTCGAGCTCGGCCTGAATAAATTGAACGTTGTTAAGACCCGCCGCGCTGGCGCGCAGCCTTGCGGTTGCGGTCGAAGGTTCCCAGCGGTCGACCCCGACAACCGACCCGGATGCCCCAACCAGGCTCGCAGCCAGAATCGACACATCGCCGGGTCCGCAGCCAAGATCGAGCACCCGCATGCCCTCGCCCACTCCAGCCCTCTTGAGAGCCTCCTGCGTAAGGTCGGCCAATAGGACGGCCTGCGTCGCGAGCCGTCGCGATTCATGCGCCGAGTAACCGAGCGGATAGCTCGGACGATCCGAACTCATGATTTTGCCACTTTGAAAGAACGTGTGCTCGCGCAGCCGAGCTGTTTCCCGCATGTATAGCGACGTCCGGAAAGCCTTGATCGTCGCCGCGCGCGTACCTCAGGCGACCGCCTCGATGCAAGCGTGGTCGCTGCTGGAAGGAAAGCGAATATCAATTTCGCGAGCGATTCCGTCCGCGACCTCGCGCCAGCCACAGTCAAGCATCATATCGTGAGCGCAGCCGGGGATAATGATCGGCTCGACGCCGTAAGCTTGGGCAGTGGTCTCCACTTCGACGCGTCCAATCATCCGGTCGTGCTCGGCGCCCATCACGACGAGCGGCCCCGAGACTCGTCGCGTGGACACCGGGCTTAAGAAAAGACAGTCGAGATAAGCAGCGACGGCTTCGTCTTGCAGGCGCGCGTGGTGCTTCGCCAACTCGCTGTGAGGCATTTCAGGGGAGAACAGCGAACGTCGGGCCGTTTCCGGATCCGAGACGAGCGGCCAAAGGCTGAAGGTCAGGTTCGCTTTGATAACGTCGAGAGGCTGCTCTCGCAGGCGGCGAAGCAGCACCCCCCATGCCCCCCTCGGCGGAACGCTGGCGAGCAGAACGGCGAGCGGAGCTTTCCTGCGTTCGAGGTACTTCTGCACGACAAAGCCGCCCATCGAATGGCCGATCAAAATCGGCGTCGCCGGGAGCAAGTCGACGGTTTGTTCGAGATCCTCCACGAAATCGGACATGCGTACGAAGCGAAGCCGCTCTTTTCCTTCGCTCTCGCCGTGCCCGCGAAGGCTTACCGCGTGCGCCGAAAAGCCGAGTTGCGAAAAATATCCGAGAAAATGTTCGTCCCAGCACCAGGCGCCGTGCCACGCGCCATGAACAAAAAGGAGTGGAGGGACGTTTCGTGGCGTCGCTGGGACCCTTGATAGAACCTCCAGTCTAGGCCGTCGACCTTGGACTCGGCGAAGCGTAGCGAGCGCAGTCGAAAGCCCGATTTCATTGTCGCGCACGTGCATGAGGCCCATCCCGAATTCAAATCGGGAAAAAAGACTGCCTCGATCACGTTAAATGTCCGTTATTCGCTTCTTACGGCGGCTTTTGCCGTCGGCGAACTTTGCATGAGCTAAGCAGAGATTCGTGGCGTGGCCAACGGATTGGGGATGCGCTCACGGTTGAGATCGATGACGGCGCATGGATGGCTTGGTCGACGCGGCGAGGTCTTTGAAGGTCTGGTGGGCGAGGTGATGGGCCTTAAGATCGCGCCAGACCGGCTCGATTTCGTTGAGTTCCGGGGCGTATTTTGGCAGCCACTCGACGGTGAGCCAGTGAGCGCGGGCGGCCAGGGCGGCGAGAGAGCGTTTGCTGGTGTGGATCGGACCCTTGTCCTCGACCTGCCCGACCGGTTTGGCCTCCTCGCCCGGCCTGGGGTGCAAAGAGACGGTCGAGTTGCTCCAGATGGGCGATGAAATCGCTGCTGCGCTTCGTCGCGCTGGTGTGGACGATGACTTGGCGCGTGACGTGATCGAGCGATCCCAGCATCGCCACCTTCTTGGTCTGCCCCGGCGCCGGCACCCGCAGGTCCGCCCCTGACTTCGCCCAGGCGCGGGCCAAATAGGGATGCGTCAGCGCCTCGCTCTCATCGCCGTAGAGAAGAACAATATCTCCAGCCTTGGCCTGCTGCAGGCGCAAGCCTATTCGTTCCACCTCGCTTTCCGTTTGACGTCCCTTCAGCGTGTGCCGGGGCCGTCGCCAGCGAAAGTTTTTTTTCGCAGCGCCTTCGACAGTTGCGAACGGCTGATGCACACGCCCTCGCGCGCTTCGATCTCAGCGCCGAGGCGGGCGATCGTCCAATTGCGCCGGTCGGCCACAGGGTCTTCCAGCAAAGGGATGGCGACGCGCAGGGCGGCTTCACTCTTTACCGGCGGCAGGCCCGGCGGGATGCTGGCCTGCAGCGCCGCGACGCCGCCGGCGGCGAAGTCGCTGCGCCACAGGCGAACCGTATCCTCGCGCACGCCAAACGCCTCTGCGATCCTGCAACTGGTCCAGCCAGCCAGCGTCAAAAGCACGGCGCGCGCCCGGTCCGCCTCGCCACGATTACGGGAAGCGGCAAGAGCCAAGAGGGCGGCCCGTTGTTCATCGCTCGCCCTAACCGAAGACTTTCCCGCCATGCCATACACCTCGCGAATTGGCGCACGCACAGAACCGCAAAAAACCTATCTGTTGGTTAGCCAAATGGAAGCTGCTTAGCGTCCGATTTGACCTGCGTTAAGTCATAGATCACCCCGGCAGACGCGTGGCTTATTGCGGATAATCCGAACATAGCGGACACATATACCAGTTTCGAGAGGTTCATGGCTTTGCCCGGCCGATCACGAATTCGTTACCTACACTCCCTTTTTAAACAGAAGTCAATAGTAAAGGACACAAATCCGCGAATCCGCTACGATTGGTCGCTATGTCGGTTTCGTCGATGAATGGCGGCGGAATCATCGAGAACGTTTAGCTGGAGGCGCGGGCCTCGTCGAAAGCGCAGCTAGTCGGCCACGTGCACGACAGTTCGACGACTCGATCGAGCGCCGTCTGGCCGGAGACAAGCGACACAGGCTCCGCCAGCAACCCGGCAATTCCACCGTCCGTTGACGACGAGGCGCGATCCCGTCGAGAGCGCCACGCTCGCGAGCGGAGGCGGACGCGCATGTTCGAGAGCAAGCCGTCGCGAAGATCGAAAGCGTAGATCGCGTTGGGCGTCGTGTCGGTGGTGAGAAAACGCCTGTCGCCCGTCCACGCCATCGTGTTGGTAGTGCCGAAATTCGCGCGAAGTCAGCGGCTCACCGGGCCATGACTGTCAAGTCGGTAGATCGCACCGCTGTCGACCGTCATATTCTACCGCGCGCCATCGGGATGAACATTGCTATGCGTCGTACCGATCCAGAAGGCGCCATCCGGACCGACGCGACCCTCATTGGCCAGATTGTCCGCGCGGCCCTACCCTGACGATCCGCCTATCCTACGAGAACAGGATATTGACAACCATTTCGCCAGCTGATTGCATCCTAATTTTTCCAGAGCTATCGGAATGGTCTGGATGGATGAAGCGTCTCTTGTCCGATCTAGGCCGGAGGCTGAAGGAGGGCTGGTCGACAACGCCATGCGGGCGATCAACCAGCACATCCGCGGTGAGCGCCTCCGAGTCGCGGATCCCGTTCCGTCAGAAGCCCAGTTCGCGGCAGATCTGGGTGTTTCGCGAACCGTCGTGCGCGAGGCCTTTCGTGCCCTCGCGGCGCTCCGAATCATCGATCTTGGCAACGGACGCCGGGCTCGGGTCGGGACAATCGACAAAGACGTGTTGGGGCTTGTCATCGACCACGCGGTCCATACCGATCAGGCGTCGATCCAGCAGATCTATGATGTTCGCCGCACCATCGAAATGCGCACGGTCGCGCTCGCAGCGCTGCGCCGCTCGGAGCTGGAGGTTGAGGCGATCAAGGCCAGCGCGGTCGCGATGCGTCAGGCGTTTTCGCGTCCTGCGGAGGCGATGGAGCATGACATCGCCTTCCACAGCACGATCGCCATCGCCTCGCGTAACCCGCTTTTCGCCCTCATTGTTGGTTCATTCAGCGTGGTCACCCGCCAAACCTGGCGCATAGGCTGGGACAGCCGATCTACCGACGCCGAACGAATGGCCAACGTCGAGTGCCACGCCCGCATCGCCGCGGCGATCGAGGCTCGCGAACCGCGTGTGGCCGAGGCGGCGATGGCGGAGCATTTCGACAATTCGGTCAAGGCGCTCCTTTCCGCCGGCGTGATTTGAGGAGGCGATGAAGATCACCGCCCTCGAAACAATCCGCATCGCAGAATTCGCCAATCTCCTGTGGCTGAAGGTGCACACCTCGGAAGGAATCGTCGGCCTCGGCGAAACCTTCTTCCTCGCCGAAACTGTCGAAGCCTACGTCCATGAATGCCTCGGGCAGAAGCTGCTTGGCCGCAACCCGTTGGAAATTGACCGGATTTCAAAGGACCTCGTCGGCTATCTGGGATTTCGCTCAACCGGCGCCGAAATGCGGGGCAATTCCGCACTCGACATCGCGCTTTGGGATGTTTTCGGCAAAGTCTCGGGACAACCTCTCGCCCAGCTTCTTGGTGGCTTCTCACGCTCGAGCATCCGCACCTACAACACTTGCGCCGGCACGTCCTACATGCGCAAGGCGATCGGCCAGACAACCTCGAACTATGGCATGGCGGCCGGCGAGCGCGGCCCCTACGACGATCTCAACGGCTTTCTGCATCGCGCCGACGAACTGGCGGCTGAGCTTCTCAGCGAAGGGATCACGGCCATGAAAATATGGCCGTTCGATCATGCCGCGGAAAAGACCGATGGAATCTATATCTCGCCCGAGGATCTCAAGACAGCGCTCGTTCCCTTCGAAAAAATTCGCATGGCCGTTGGCGACAAAATCGACGTCATGGTCGAGTTTCATTCGATGTGGCAATTGCTGCCGGCGATGACGATCGCGCGCGCCCTTCGGCCGTTTGACACTTTCTGGCATGAAGACCCGATCAAGATGGACAGCCTGGGGTCGCTCAAGCGCTACGCGGAGGCGTCCAGAGCCCCAATCTGCGCATCCGAAACACTTGGCGGCCGGGCCGCATTCCGGGATCTTCTTGAAACCGGCGCGGCCGGCGTCATCATGCTTGACCTCTCGTGGTGCGGCGGCGTCTCCGAAGCCAAGAAGATCGCCGCCATGGCCGAAGCTTGGCATCTTCCGATTGCGCCACACGATTGCACCGGTCCGGTCGTGCTGGCCGCCTCGACCCATCTCGCGCTCAACGCGCCGAACGCGTTGGTTCAGGAGAGCGTGCGCGCCTTTTATCGCACCTGGTATCGCGAGCTTGTGACCGGCTTGCCGGAAGTCAGCGACGGTCAGATCTCCGTCGGCCGCCAGCCCGGGCATGGCGTCGAACTCGCCCCGGATCTTGTCAAGCGATTTACCGTCGAGAGCCGCATCACGGCGCTCGCAGATAAGTAGAAAGACGTGCCACAACAAGGAACGTATCAAAAGGAGGAACCTCATGGTCAAGCGCAAAATCGCGTTGCGGGTATCGAGCGGGATCGGCGTGGCGGCGTTGTCATTCGCGCTGGCGGGCCCGGCCGCTGCGGACGAGAAGCTCAACATCGTCTTCACCCATCATTCATCGGCATCGAACCCGTTCTGGCAGGCGGTGAAGAAGGGCTTCGACGACGCTTGCGCCAAGATCCAGGCCAATTGCCAGATGGTCTTCACCCAGACTGAGGGCTCGGTCGACCAGGAAGTGGCCAACCAGCAGGCGGCGCTTGCGCGCAAGCCCGATGCTCTGATCACGACACTGGTCGACAACAACGCCTTCGTCGCCAATCTGAAGGAAGCCAAGGCGAAGGGGGTGATCGTAATCGCCTCGAACGTCGACGCCACGGAAGGCCCGGAACTCCAATTGCGTCAGGCCTTTGTCGGCCAGAACTTTGTTCCCGCCGGCACGACGCTAGGACGTCGCATGGCCGCTCTATTTCCGAAGGAGGGTCCTGTCCGCGTGCTGGTCGGCGTCAACGCCCCGGGCCAGAACTGGTCGGAGCAGCGCGCCAAAGGCATCATGAATGGGCTTGAGGAGTTCAAGAAGGCCAATCCGAACCGCGAAATAACGATCGACCGTCTGGACGTGAGCGCTGACGGCGCAATCGTCAGCGATCGCGTCGGCGCCTATCTCAGCGCCCATCCGGATACGACCGCCTATATCGAAACCGGGCTCTGGCATTCCAACGTCGCGCGTTTGCTGAAGGACCGCAACATCCCGCCGGGCAAGATTCTTTTGGGCGGCTTCGATCTCGCGCCACAGGTGATCGAGCAAATGAAGGCCGGCTATATCCAGGTGGAGATCGACCAGCAGCCGTATGAGCAGGGTTTCTTGCCGGTCATGCAGGTGTACCTGGAAAAGAAAGTCGGGCTGGCGCCATCCGACATCGACTCGGGCGAGGCTGTGTTCACTCCGGAACAAGCCGATCAGTTGATGGGGTTGGCCAAACAGGGCCTTCGCTGATCCGACTGGACAAAAGAATTGCGGGGGAGAGCCTGGCTCCCCCGAAGCCTGGCAATGCGAGCTCGACGGGGCGTCTTGAGGAACCTGTTCCGAATCTATCTGGAAAAGCCCGAACTAGCAGGCATTGCGCTGCTAGTTTTGCTCGCCGCAGTGTTCGAAGCGCGTTCGGCCGGCGCTTTTCTGTCCGCTGACAATCTCCGCGGCATTCTCGGGTTGCTGCCCGAGGTTGGCCTCGTCTCGATAGGCGTCACGATTCTGATGATTTGCGGCGAATTCGACCTCTCGGTCGGGTCGACCTTCGCGCTGACGCCAATGGCGACGTCGCTCCTGATCATCGCCGGCGTGCCAACTCTCACAGCGATTCTGCTCGGCCTCCTGCTCGCCGCCGCAATAGGGTTCGCGAACGGATTCATTACGTTGACCTTCGCCATCCCAAGCTTCATAGCGACACTGGGGATGTTGTTCATCGTTCGCTCGCTGACCGTGGTGGTCTCGGGTGGTTTTCCGCCCTTGTTGCCGGACGATCTCGCGACCGGCGAATTCACCCAGTTCGTCGGACCCGGCGGATTGTTCCGCGCGTCCTTCATCTGGTTTCTGGCGATCGCATTCGCGGCTTCGATACTGTTGAACAAATCCAGTGTCGGGAACTGGATCAAGGCGACGGGTGGCCACCCGGAGGCCGCAAGTGCGATGGGCGTGCCGGTGCGGCGGGTCAAACTGTTCTGCTTCATGCTGTGTTCGGTAATGGCTGGGTTTGGCGGGATCATTCAGGTCTTCCGTCTGCATTCGCCGCTGCCCTCGATCGGGGACGGACTCGAACTCCAGGCGGTCGCCGCGGCGGTGATCGGGGGAACCGCGCTCAGCGGCGGCGTCGGGACCGTGCTCGGCGCTGTCGTCGGCGCTTTATTGATCCGCGTCATCGACAATGGACTCGTGATGACGCAGGTCGACGCCAACTGGTTCAAATTCGCCGTTGGCGCCTTGACGATCTTCGCCGTCGTTTCCAATACGTGGCTGCGCCGAACGGCGCGACGGATCAAGGTGGCGGGTTGATATGACCGCTCCGCTGATCTCGGTGCAGCATATTCACAAATGGTACGCGGGCGTCCATGCGCTGAAAGGCGTGACTCTGGACGTACAGCCGCGCGAGGTAGTCGGGCTCGTGGGCGACAACGGCGCCGGAAAATCGACTCTGATCAAGATACTCTCGGGCGTTCTCCAGCCTGACAAGGGTGAGATTCGCATCGAGGGACAGAGGGTCGAGATCACTTCGCCCAAGGTCGCCATGCGTTTCGGCGTCGAAACGATCTATCAGGACGCCTCGATGGTGCCGACAATGTCGATTGCCCGAAACCTCTTCGTCGGCCGCGAGCCGTTGCGCTTGGGTATCGGCGGCGTCGGCCTGATCGACCATGACCGCATGCGCCGGGAAGCGGTAAAGGCGATCGCAGACGTCGATCTGCATCTGCGCTCGCCTGACGCGTCGCTCGGCGAGTTGTCAGGCGGGCAGCGTCAGGGCGTGGCGATCGCGCGGGCGATGCATTTCAAGTCGCGAATCCTCATCCTCGACGAACCAACCAATCACCTGTCGGTCAAGGAAACGGCGAAAGTTCTGGGCTTCGTTCGCGGCCTGCCGGCGCAAGGGGTTACGGGCATTCTGATCAGCCATAACCTCCACCACGTCCTGCAATCATGCGATCGCGTTGTCGCCATGGCGCGCGGGGAGATCGTGTTCGACAAGCAGGTCGCAGAGACCTCTGTGGAGGAGGTTTCAGATGTCCTGTAGCGGCGGACCGTCGTAAGAATCGAGGGTAAGAATGTTTGCCCGCTGGCGCGCACGGCCCGCGTGGGGAATGTCTTGTCGAACCAACGGCTGATCAGATCGACGACCCAATGCACGCCGAGCAGTTGGTTCAGGAAGCCACGCTCTACCGCCTTCCGTCCAAGACGTCAGGTTTCTTAAGCCCAGCTTTCGCTTTAGCGCTGACGCTGAGAGGTTAGCCTCAAGGATGATTAAGATTGCGTTTGCTGTCGTTCTCGGCATTCTGGCTCCCTCATGATCGGAGCCGACAACCTCACTCCCGAGCGGACGCCTGCGGTCCCCGGGCTCAATTTCTTCCCCATGAATACCGATCTCCTCGCCGAAGCTGGGGCGCCGATCTTGGAGATAGCCCAACTCAACGAGTCGTCCGCCGACAAGCTCAACGAATTCCCCTTCTTCGGGGCCTGCATCAAACTACGCGGCGCTACTGGCGGCCCAATGTGGCCGGTGGCGATGCCGCTGCGCTGAGCCCAATCGGCTCTCACACAGGAGCGTAAATTTGCCCAATCTGCGCGTCGCCGTCGACATCGGCGGGACCTTCACGGACATCTGCATCTTCGATCAGGACAAGGGCTCGATCCGGATCGCCAAGACAAGCTCGACGCCAAATCCGATCGACGGCGTGATGAAAGGGCTTGCGACCGCCGGGGTGGACCTTTCCGACGTCGTCTTGTTCTCCCACGGCACGACCGTGGCGACCAACGCCCTGATCACGCGCCGGCTGCCGCGGACCGCCATGGTGTGCACTCAAGGCTTTCGCGACGTGATCGAGATCCGCCGCGCCAACAAGGACGACATCTGGGACATCTACAAGGATGTCGCGCCGCCGTATGTGCCGCGCCGTGACCGTCTCACGGTCGCGGAACGCGTCGATGCTGCTGGCAAGATTGTCACGCCGCTCGACGCGGAGGGAGCGCGTGAAGTGGCTCGCATCCTCAAGAAACGCGAGGTCGCGGCCGTGGCGGTCTGCTTCATGAACGCCTATGCCAACCCGGCTAACGAGCAGCAGATGAAGGCTATTCTGGCCGAGGCGCTCCCTGGTGTGCCGGTTTCGATTTCCTCGGAGATCTTGCCGGAGATCTTCGAGCACGAGCGCTTCTCCACGACCGTCGTCAACGCCGCCCTCAGCCCGGTCGTTGTCGATTACACCACGAACCTCGGCGCCCGGCTCGCGGAAGCGGGCTACAAGAGCGACCTTCTCCTGCTTCACACGGGCGGCGGCGTGATGACGCCGCATGGCGTCAAGGAGTTTGCCGGCCGCCTCGCCGGCTCCGGCATCGCCGCCGGCGCCATCGCGAGCCGCCACATCGCCGCGCAATGTGGTTTTCCGAATTCGATTGGCCTCGACATGGGCGGCACGAGCTGCGATGTCTCGCTCGCCTACGAGGGCCAGTCGCGCGTCACCAAGGACTGGTTCGTCGAATTTGGCTACCCGATCCGTTTTCCCTCGATCGAGGTGCTGACCATCGGGGCCGGCGGCGGATCGCTGGCCTGGATCGACGAGGCGGGAGGCCTGCGCAACGGCCCGCAATCGGCCGGCGCGAATCCCGGCCCGGCCTGCTACGGCAACGGCAACAAGACGCCGACGAATACGGACGCCAATGTCACGCTCGGCCGGCTCGGGACGAACCTCGCCGGAGGCCTTCACCTCAACGCCGAAATGGCGCGCGAGGCGGTGCGCACCGGCGTCGCCGAGCCCTTCAAACTTGGCCTTGAAGCAGGCGGCTGACGCCATCATTCGGGTGGCCAACGCCAATATGGCGAACGCCGTGCGGTTGATCTCGATCAGCCGCGGCTATGATCCGCGCGACTTCGCTCTCGTCGCCTTCGGCGGCGCGGGCGCGCTACATGGCGCCGACATCGCCAGAGAACTGTCGATTCCGGCCGTGATCGTGCCGCCCCATCCGGGGATCACCTCGGCCATGGGCTGCCTCCTGGTCGACGTCCAGCACGACCTCGCGACCAGCTATCTGAAGGCGGCGGACGAAGCGGACCCTGCCGCCATCGAAGCCGCCTTCAAGACGCTCGAGCACGAGGCCGCCGAGCGGCTCGCCCACGAAGGCGTCTCGGCGAAGGACGTCGTGATGCAGCGGACGGTCGACATGATGTACCAGGGGCAATGGCGCTCGCTCGCCGTGCCCGCGCTTTCGCCGATTGCGGACCTTGCCCCGCTCGTCGAAGCCTTCCACCAGCATCATGAGCGCGAATACAATTTCCGCCGCGACGACACGCCGGTCGGCCTGTTCCGCCTGAACCTCAAGGCGGTGGGCGTGGTGCCGAAGGCCGAGCTCGCAAAGACCGCGTCCACCGGCGCGCCCGCCAAGCCGAAATCGCATCGCCGGGTCTGGTTCGCCGGAAATGGCGGCGCCGAGACGCCCGTCTACTGGCGGCCGGATCTGCCGGCCGGCGCGGGTTTCAAGGGGCCGGCCATCGTCGAGCAGGTCGATTCCACAACCGTCGTGCCGCCGGGCTTCGCGGCGGAGATCGACGGTTGGCTCAACATCATTATTCGTCAGGACGCCTGATCATGCCCGAGACCGCGACGCTCGATCCCGTCACCTTCGAGGTTCTGAAGAATTCCTTCATCACGGCCGTCGACCAGATGGCCGAGCAGATCCTCAGGACCTGCTATTCCTTCGTCATCTACAACCGTGACTTCTCCAACGCGCTCCACGACGCGAACGGCGACAGCGTAGCCCAGGGCAACGGCGACATCTCGGTCCACGTCGGCACGCTGCACTACACGTGCAAGGCGGTGATCGCTTTCTTCAAGGGGGACATGCACCCCGGTGACGTCTACATGATCAACGATCCTTATGCCGGCGGCACGCATTTCAGCGACGTCCGCCTGATCCGGCCGATCTTTGTGGACGACGAGGTGATCGGCTACGCGCAGTCGAACGGCCATTGGTCGGACATGGGCGGCTCGGTGCCCGGCTCGTTCGACGTCATGGCCAAGGACATGTTCCGCGAAGGTCTGCGCATCACGCCCGTGCGCATCTTCGACCGCGGCCGCTTTTGCCGCGATGTGGCTCATATGATCGCCAGCAACACCCGCGACCCGGCCTCTCTCATCGGCGACATGCACGCCCAGGCCGAGGCGACCAACGTTGCGGCGCGCGAGGTGCTGCGGCTCGTCAAGAAATACGGCAAGGACACTGTGGTGGCCGGCATGGCCGCCGTGCAGGACTATGTCGAGCGGACGGTGCGCCAGCGCCTGAAAGCGCTGCCGGACGGTTCGTGGGAGACGGTGGACTATATCGACCGCGACGTGTCGGGCGGTGAGGGCATGATCCCGATCCGGGTCAAGACGACGATCGCGGGCGACAAGGTCATCTACGACTTTACCGGCAGCCATCCGACCATCGGCTCGATCTACAATTCAGCGTTCGGGGCGACGTTCTCGGGCTGCGTCGCCGGCATGAAGACCTTCTTTCCCGACCTGCCGCTCAATTCTGGTCTCTATCGGGTCATCGAGATCGTGGCGCCGCCAGACACGGTGGTCAGCGCGAAATGGCCGGTGGCCGTCACCGGGTTCCTGATGCCCTTCGAGAAGATCATGAACTCGATCTACGAGATCTGGTCGGGCATCATGCCGCATCGCGCGATCTCCTGCACCTTCAACATCGAGTATCTGCTGACCGGCGGCAATGACGCTCGCAGTCCTGAAAAGCCGATCTTCATGTTCTATGACTGGCTGCCTGGCGGCTGGGGCGGCCGCAACGGCAAGGACGGGGCCAATGTGACCCAGGCCTCCTTCGGCACCGGGATGCTGTCGCAGCCCGTCGAGGGTCAGGAGCGCGGCGCGCCCATCCTCACCACCGAATTCGAGGCTGTGACGGACTCCGGCGGTCCCGGCAAATGGCGGGGCGGCGTCGGCGCCCGCAAGGCCTCGATCCTGCGCGAGGGCGAGAACACCGTCCTCTCCTACATCTGCGACCGCGAGCGCGCGGTGGTCTGGGGCACCAACGGAGGATTGCCTTCGACGCCCCATGGCCTGCACGTGCGCCGCGCCGGCGCCAACGAGGACACCTGGCTCGGCTCGGTCTTCTCCGATGTGCCGCTGCAATCCGGCGACCTCTTCAGCCGCCCCACGGCGGGCGGCGGCGGCTACGGCGATCCTCTCGAGCGCGATCCCGAGAGGGTGAAGGCCGATGTCGCGGACGATTACGTTTCGATCGAGCGCGCCGCGAGGGACTACGGCGTGGTCCTCAAGGTGATCGACAAGGATCTCTGCGCCTACGAGGTCGACCGGGATGCGACCGAGCGCGAACGCGCATCGATCCGGGCCCAGCGGCGCGGCTGGTTGGAGGAAGAGCCCGAGACGGTGGCGGCGAAGTACCGGGCGGGCGAGATCGACGCGCTCGACGCCGTTCGACGCTATGCGGTGATCCTCGACTGGGGCAGCGGCGAGTTGATGCCGAAGTCGACCGCGCAATTCCGCGAGCAATTCCGGATCCGCTCGCTCGCCCACTGGAGCTGATTGTCCCGCCAATCCTGCGGATACAACCGAAGTGGGAATTCCGAGTAAAACAAGCGCTCGCTAACCGACCCCTAAACGGTAATAAACGAGCTTAAACGGCAGTAAAAAAGCTGCCGTTTATTGCCGTTTATTTCTCCGAAACGAGCCTTTTCAAGGTGTTGCGAGGGGAGGAAATAAAAAAAAGCCGCCCTTCCTCTCGTCTCGCGCGGCAGGTTGTAGATCGACATGTCGAACCGCCACGGCTTCTCGTCGCCCCACCGGTCTACCGGCAAGTGGTACACAGATTCCGACAGCCAAAATATATATCCTATATTTCTGATTTGTCAAGCAGAGTTGGCGTTTTTCAGAACGGCCTGCTGATCGACTCTGGCTCGAGTTCAACCGGCTGCGGCGGCGGGCCGGCCATCCCGAGCCGGTAGGCGAGCAGCCAGAGAAGCAGCACGCCGAGCGCCCAGGCGAGAATCTGCCAGGCCCAGATCGAGGGAATGCCAAAGAGCCAGGCGGCCGGACCCGCGTTCGGCGCGCCGAAGAGATCGACGCCGAACATCTGCCCCGGCCCGATGGCGAAGAAGATCCACCCCATCGCGGCCACCCAGGCGATCGGCCGCCAGCCCGGCCGTTCGGCGCGCGCGGCGCGGCTTCCGCGAGATAGTCGTGATAGCGCATGCGGTGCTCGCGCCGCGAACGCTTCTGCGTGAGGAGCGAGAAGAGCAGACAGATGGCGACATTGAAGACGATGCCCCAGCCCGCCGAATGCATCGTCCACGGCCATCGGCCCCAGGGAATGTCGACGGTCGAAGAAATTCGCCAGCGTCAGTCCGAGCTGGTCGGTGAAGAAGACGAGCGTGAGGCCCGCGATCAGTCCCGAGAGCACGGCCTGAGGGGTCAGCCAGCGCAACCAGCATGACGGCGAGGGCCGCCGGCAGGAGTTGGAGCGCGAAGGGGAGCGCGAGGGCGCCGAACTGGGTCTGGGCCTGCGGCGCATAGGTCGCGCCGAGCAGCGCGAAAAGCATGCGTGAATCCGACGCCGATGCGCCCGAACATCTTCTGGTCGGCGTCGCTTCGCTTCCGGCTGGAGATAGTGGCGATAGAAATCGCGGCGCGAAGATCGTGCCGGTCGCCGAGACGTAGAGCGCGGCGGTCGCCTGAGTCGCGGCGACGGCGGCGACGGCGAGCAGACCGAGAAACCACGGCGCGCGCAGCGCGAGCGAGTTGAGATAGTCCGCCACCAGTCTCGCCTCCTGCCCGGACCCGAGCGCGGGCAGATCGTGGCCCGCGCCGAGCGAGGCCGCATCGACCGCCGGCGAGGCGCCAAGAAACAGAGCGCCAACGCCGGCGACGACCGAGAAAAAGACGAAGCCGAATCCGACCGCGGCGCCCGCCAGCCAGACCTGCTGCGGGGCGAAGCCCCGGCGCGTCACGCGAGCCGAGAAGGCCAGAATCGCGAAGGCCGGCGCAAGCTGAAAACCCATCAGCGAGAGCACCGTCGACAGGACCATCGACGTCGTCCACACGCCGCCGACCGGCGCCTCCTTGCCGAAGCCCGCGACGAACTGCACGACGCCTGGCGTCGCGAAATAGGCGTTGTAGCCGCCCTGGAGAGGCGCCCCAGTCCCCCGTCTTCGACGCGCCGAGCTTGCCAAGCAGGGCATACGAAAGTGCCGAAGCCGCCAAGTTCGACCCATGCGATGACGCCAATCGCCACGACCGCCGCGGCGAACAGCAACGCTCTGCAGGACGCCGACGAAACTCGCCGCCCGCATGCCGCCAAGCACGACATAGACGAAGGCGAGGGCGCCCAGAGCCACATCGCCAGCGCCCAGGGAACCGCGCCATCCGACAGGACCTGGATGAGATAGCCGGTCGCCGCCATCTGCATGCCGAGAAACGGAATGGCGAAAAGAAGCGCGATCAGAAGCAGGACTGGCCGGATCGACGGGACCGCCGAAATAGTCGGCGTACATCTCGACCGGCGTGACGAAGCCGAACCGCCGGCTGATGATCCACTGCCGCGAGATGACGAGCGCGCCCGCAAGCGGAATGACGATCGCGCCAAGCGCGAGCGCGGACGCCTGGAACCCGTCGCGGAAGATCGTCGCCGGAAGCGCCGATGACCATCCAGCCGGTGAAGGAGATCGCGGTCGCGCTGGCCGCGAAGACCCAGGAGGGAATGCCGCGCTCGCGCGAGGAAGAAATCCAGCGCGCCGCGACGGCTGCGCGCCGCAATCGACGCCCCAGAAGACGCAATAGGTCGCGTAGAGCGCGAAGAAAACGAACAGCCAGCCGAGACGCGGCGGTCATCGCGCGCTCCGCGCTGTGCAGCCGGTAGACCATCTGGTAGGAGCCGCGCACGCCGTAGTTGAGGATGATGTAGATGACGAAGGCTGAGGCGAGAGCCGTGAAGCCGACAAGTCCCGATTGCGACATCCGTCTCGCCAAAGCACCGGACTGAAAAGAACGCTCGCGATGTAGCAGAGCGCGCCGACCGTGAAGGCGCCAAGCCCGAGCGCGACCTGCGGCTGGCTGAAGTCCGCGCCGTAGATGCGATTGATGATCACATGCGCGACGAAGGCCGACGATGATCATGGCGAAGCCGGAAAGGCCCGCCGATCAGGGAATCCTCGGCGAACCCGGACAGGATCAGGCAGACGCCGAACGCGCCGAAAAAGGCCCAGGCGGTCATCACCGCCAGGCGATGCTCCTGAGCGTCGCTCATCGGCGCGCCCTGCCCCGCCCCGCAAGCGGCAGCGCCCCGTCGATCATGAGCCTCGCCTCAGGCAAGCCGGTCACTTGCCTTTCGCGGGCGGTTTTTCCAGCCTGACGCTGAGATCGGTGAGGTCGCTGAGATTGGTCGGATGTCATGCCGACCTCCTTGAGCAGATTGTCGACGAAGGGAATCTGCGACCGGTAGCGCATGGCCGCATTGACCACGCTCTCGGCGAGATTGCCGGGCCGCCCGTCCCCCCCGCCGCCAACGCCGTCGCCGCCGCCGGAGCCGCTCGCGCCCGGACCGCCGCCGGGGCCGTTGCTGAAGCCGGGCAGGCCCTCGACCTGCAGGATCTTGATCGATTCGATCCTCTCCATCGGCTTGACGCTTTCGCGGATGATCGCCGGCAGGTTCTCGAACAGCTTGCGATTGAGCGCGGTGCGGCGCGACGCGTCGGAGCGCAGGTTCTCCGCCTCGTTGAGCTTGCGCTGGCCCTCGGCCTCCGCCTCGTAACGATGGCGCGACGCTTCCGCCGAAACGCGCTCGGCCTCGGCGTGCTCGATCGCCGCCTGTTTCTCGGCTGTCGCCTGCGCGGTGATCTTGAGCGCGTTGCGCTCGGCGATCTGTTCGGCCTCGATAAGGTCGATGCGCTTGCGGCGCTCGGCGATCTCGCGTTCGCGGGCCGTGACGACCGCTTCCTGCGCCTCCGCAAGCTGGGTGCGAACATTCTCGGTTTCGATCAGCGCCAGCGTCTTCTCGCGCTCCTTCTCGGCGAGCGCGATCAAGCCGCTCCTGCTCGGTCGATCTCCACAAGACGCTGCCGCTCGATCTCGAGCCGCTCGGTCTCCTGCGCGCGCTGGATCTGCTCGGTCTCGACCGCGAGATCGGTCCGGACCCGGACGCGCTCGACCGCCTCCTTCGCGCGCAGCGTCGCCTCGTCGACCTCGCGTTCGCGCTCCAGCTTCTCGAAGGCGATCTCGGCGCGCTGCATGACGCGCCGCTGTTCGACGTCGCGCTCCTGCTCGAAGCGGGCGAACTCGCTCTGCTTGCGGATCGCGAGAACGCGGAGCTCGCTCTCGAGGTTCTTGGTGTTGACCGAGACAACCGTCTCCTGCTCGATGTCGTTACGGCGGCGTTTGCGCGTCTCGGTCTCCTCGGTGAGCCGCGTGCGGTTCTCGGCTTCGTTGACCGCGATCGCGACGACGCGGTTCTGCTCGTCCATCTCCAGCGCCTGGCGGCGGTGGATCTCGAGCCGTTCGATTTCCTGCTCGCGTGCGATATTCTCGGCGTTGATGGCGAGTTCATGCCGGATGCGGGCGCGCTCGACCCCCTCCTTGGCCTGAATCTGCGCCTCCTCGATCTCGCGCTCGCGCTGCGCCTTTTCCGCCGCGACCTCGGCGCGCTGCTGGGCGCGACGCACCGATATCTCGCGTTCCTGCTCGAGGCGCGCGTACTCGCTCTCCCGCTCGATGGCGAGCGCCTGCTGCTCCGCCTCGAGATTCTTGGCCCGGATGGCGATGATCGAATCCTGCTCGATCTCGTTGCGCTTCTTCTTGCGGGTCTCGATCTCCTCCGTCAGCCGCGTCATGCCTTCCGCGTCGAAGGCGTTCGTCGGGTTGAAGAGCTTGATGTCGGTCTGGTCGATGCTGGTGAGAGAGGCGGTTTCAAGCTCGAGGCCGTTGGCGGTCAGCGACTCCGCCACGAGCGCCCGGACGCCGCGGATGTAGTCGGCGCGATGCTCGTGGATCTCCTCCATCGTCATCTGCGCGGCGATCGTGCCCATGGCGTCGACGAAACGGCCCTGAACGAGATCGCGCAGGCTCTCGGGATCGAGCGTCCGGTTGCCGAGCGTCCGCGCGGCGGTCGCGACCGCCTCCGCGGTCGGGATCACGCGCAGGAAGAATTCGACGATGACCTCGATGCGCATCCGATTTCGCGTGATCAGCGACTGCTCGCCGGCCCGCCGGACCTCGATCCGCAGCGTGTTCATGCTGACTTCGGTGACGTCATGGACGATCGGCAGCACGAGAGCGCCGCCACCCATCACAACCTTCTCGCCGCCGAAGCCCGTGCGGACGAAGGACAGGTCCTTCGAGGAATGGCGATAAAGCCAATGCAGCAGATAGACGACGATGGCGATGACGATCGTCGCGAGAATGATGATGGCGATAATGTCAGCGCCGTTCATGGCGACATCCTCCACCCAGGCCCAGTCCTCAGCGCGAATGCGCGGAATCGTTGATCGCTGTCGCGAGCACCGCCAGCACGAAGGCGATCTGGTTGATCAGATCGGCCAGATTGTAGATGACCGACATTTTCGCGACATCGGCCCCGTTCCCGAGCCGTACGATGAGATAGCTCAGCGGATAGAGCGCCCAGCCGATCGTCACGATCAGCCGCAGCCAGAAGAAGCCGATGCCGCACCGGATCGCTGGCGCTCTGTGCGTTGATCTCGGCCATGCGGCCGAAATAGAGCTCGCCGAGCACGTAGAGCCACAGGATCAGCCCGATCAGGAAGCCCAGTGTCGGATAGAGAAGGTCGGTCTCGCCCATGTAGCGGGCGAGAACCATCGCGACCGAGGCGATCAAGCAGCCGCCAGAAAAGGCCGGTCGGCGTGTTCGAGACAGTTTGAACAAGGAAATAGAGCGTCAGCACCTGTACCGGCGCGGCGATCATCCAGTCGGCGTAGCGGAAGACAACCGGCATGTCGTGCGCCCGAAGCCAGACAAGGCTGGAAACGCCGTAGTGCAGAACGCCGACCAGCGGCACGAGGCTCGACAGCGCGACCGGCAGGCGCCAGCGCGGCGACACCCAGCGCTCCGCGCTCAGAACCAGCACGGTCGCGGCCGCCATCGCGGCGGTCATGCAGCAGGAAGGTCGCGCTCGCGACATCCAGTGGCAGGAGAGGCGATGCGTTCATGACCGGCAGGTCTCCCGCGAGGGCTTCATCTGCGCCGGCCGTGTGGCCCTTCCGTTGGTCACCGATGCGTCCCCTAGATTTGCGTGCGGATATGCGGCGAGCGCGCGTAAAGCGCGACCATCGGCAGGATCAGCAGGCCGTAGATGAATTGCTGCCATTCGAACTTGAGGCCGATGCCGACGAGAAACGCGGTCAGCACCTGAAGCACCAGCACGCCGATGACGGTGAACCCGTACCCGCCATGACCGCCGAGCAGCGACGTGCCGCCGATGACGACCGCGGCAAGCGTCATGAAGAGATAGGGATCGCCGACGCCGATAAAGCCGCCGCCGCTCCACCCGAGGAGAAGCGAGCCGGTCAGCGCGGACGCAAAGCCCGAAATGGTGAAGGCGCCATACCAGTAGCGGCGCTCCGAGATGCGAATGCGCTGCGCCGAGGTCCGGTTGCCGCCGAGCGCGTAGAGGTAGCGTCCATAGACCGTGTTCTTGAGCCGAAGATCAGCGCGATGGCGACGGCGATCCAGACGAAGATGACCGGCGGAACGCGCGATGCCGAAGGTGACGCCGTTCATCGCGGCGAAATTGCTCAGCCATTTCGGAACCTCGCCGAAGACGTTGCCGGCGAAGGACGACCCGATGCTGGTGAGAATCTGCGTGAGGCCGGAGGTTGCGAAGCCGACGCCCAGCGTCACGATCAGCGCCTGGCCCTGGAGAGGGAAACTCAAGCAGCCCGTTGAGAAAACCGATCGCAGCCCCGGCCACGAGCACGAGGATGACAGCGATCGGCGAGGGAATGCCGAGCCCGATGAGATAGAGCAGGCCGACATTCGACGAACCGATGAGGAAGGGAATCGACAGGTCGAGACCGCCAAGCAGCGCGACGAGGGTTTGCCCGACCGTCGCAAGGCCGAGAAAGGCTGCGAAGACCAGCATCGACTTGATATTTGCGGCCGAAAGAAAGCCCTGCACGTGCAACGAGGCCACGACGAACATCGTCCCGAGCACCATCAGGCCGATAAAGGCGCTGCGGTTGTCGCCGAAGGCGCGGCTCGTGATGGTGGTGAAGACGAGCGAAGCGGCGAGGAAGAGCGCGGTGAAAAGGTTCACCCAGGTCAGGAAACCCGTCAGCGTCAGCGACAGAATGATGAAGCCAACGATCAGGATGGCGAGGCCGGCCAGAACGCCCTTGTTGCCCGAAATGAACCCGCGCAGCGCCGCCCGGGCCGAAATCTGACGATGGGCGCGCTCGGCCGCCGCGCGGCTGAGCAGGGACGTTTCCGCAATCCAGCGGACGAAGAAACCATTCCACAGCCATAGCGCCAGCGTGAATGTCGCGGCGGTGGTGAAGATCACATATTGGGTTGGCGCGCCTTGAGCAAAGCCGAAGCCGGCGCCGATCGCAGCGATCAGGGCCGCAAGGGCGAGACCGATCCAGCGCAGAGGCCGGACGACCGGGGCCGTGAGGGGAGCGAAGAGAGGACTGTCGGCCATCGGGTCGTCAGCGCCCAAGCTTGGAGACGAACACGCTGGTGTCCATCAGCAGCCAGACGCCGAGCAAGCCTCCGACGCCGATCGCCGCATAAAGGAGCGGAGTCATTCTCCGCTGGCCGGCCTGCCAGACCATGAGCCTGAGCGCGATGACAATCGCCAGCAGAAGCACGGCGAGCTGCGAAGTCCGGGTCGAGAGCAGCGAGCGGGCGAAGCCTGGCCCCTGCTGGACCTGCTCGAGCACAGGGGCGAAGGCGCGGGGGTCGAGCGGCGGCTGCCGCGCCGGGGCTGCGTTGTCCTGGTTCCCGGACGCCTGATCCGGCGCCGGGGCGGAAACAGCGCCGGCGTGGGGCGCGAGCGTGGTGTAGTCGTAGGTGGCGTGCAGCGCCACGCCGACGAAAAGCAGGCCGAGCACGACGAAGACGACAAGGGGCGAAACATAGCGCAGCCAGCGCTGCAGATAAGGGAGCGCGACGGTCAGAAGCAGACGAGAGGACGAGAATGAGGCCGTAGCAGAGGTCGGTCACGAAACCCTGCACCGATCCGAAATCGAAGGTCGAGAGCACATAGCCGATCAGGAAGAGGTTCAGCGCGCCGAGGAGCGACCCGAATACGGTCGCGCGGCCGCCCGCGAGGCTGGTGCCGCCGAGCACCAGCGCCGTCACGGAGATGAGCGTATAGGTCGTGCCCTGGGTCGGGTCGCCTGAATTGATGAGCCCGGTGAAGGCGAGCGCGGCGAGGCCTGCGAAAAGGCCGCAGACGACGTGAGCTCCGATGCGGACGACGCCAATCCTCACACCGCTCGTATAGGCGGCGCGTTCGTCGGAACCCATCAGACGCAGATGACCATAGAAGGCGGTGGTGGAAAAGATGAGCCACCCGACCGTCGCAACGGCCACCATGATGATCGACGGCGAGAAGATCGAGGTGCCCGAGCCCCAGTTGGACATCCATTCCGGCGCCGATCCGCCGGGCCGCGGCAGGATCACGAGGTTGATGCCGGAAAGCGCGAGATAGCCGCTCAGCGAAACGATGATCGGCTGCACCCGCACCCACAGCACGATGAGGCCGAAGACGATCTGGTAGGCGACGCCAGCGAACAGCGCATAGGCGAAGACGGCGATCGGCGAGCTTACGATTCCCGCCGCGTCGAGCTGGATCAGCGTGACATTGATGAAGCCGATCAGCGGGCCGATGGAGAGATCGACGGTCGCGCGCCCGGCAAGCGCCGTCGCCATCAGCGCGTAGGTCGAGAGGATCAGCGGCGCGACGACGATCTCCGCGCTGCCGATCCCCGAGCTTGTCATGAGGTTCGGGCTACGCAGCGACCGCGACCGTCAACAGCCCGAAGAACAGCAGGATCGGGACGAGCAGGAACGTGTTGTAGGACGTTCCGCGCGCTGTGAAGGCGACGCTGCTCATCCGGCCCCAGCCATGCTGGCCCCTCCGCTATCCGCTACCAGCGGCGGGAAGAAGCGCGCGCAGGCGCCTCGTCACGCCGCGAGCCGCGGTCCGACAGGGACGGACGCCGGTCCCGCGCGTAGTCGAGCAGCCGATCGAGCACCGGCATGAGGTATTTCTTGAAGACCTCCGGATTCTCGCACATCGGGAAATGTCCGATCTCCTTCATGATGATGCATTCGGCGTTGCGGATCTTGTCGGCCGTCTGCTCGGTCATTTCCGGCGTGCAGGCGAAGTCGTAGACGCCGGTCATCAAGATCATCGGGATGCGACCGGAGATCTTCCGGCAGAGATCGCGGAAATCGTGATCGACGCTGTAGAAGTGGAGGTCGCCCTTGAAGACCCCCGGACCGCCCTGAGCGTAGTACCACCAAGTCTCCCAGCGGTACTCCTCCGGACTTTGCGGCGCCATGAGGCCGAACGTCGAGGTCGCGCAGACCTCGCCGCCGTGGATGTGCGGATGGTTCAGCGGGTCGATCCACCAGCCCGGCGAATGATCGCAAGCCTCGATGGCGATGAGAGCCGTCAGCTCGTTCTCGTAGTTGAGCGCGAGCGGCAGGCAGACGTTGCCTCCCATCGAGCTGCCCATGATGATGGGCTTGTCGAGTTCCAGCGTCTCGCAGAACGCCATGATGAACTCGGAATAGAATTTCGAGGTTAGCTTGTACTCTTCCTCCTCCTTGTAGAAGTTCTTGGGAGGAATCGACTTGCCATGGCGCGGCAGATCGAAGGCGATGACGCGGAAGTTCTTGGTGATGTCGGGATCGCAGAGCTGGTGGCGATATTCGCGACCGTCGGTGCCCGCGGTGTGGAGGCAGACGAGCGGAATGCCCTGACCCGTCTCCTCATAGTAGACGCGATATTCCTTCCCCGCATAGGGAACGTAGACGTAGCGCCCAATGATCGGATCGGTCTTAGCCATTTCGGTTGGCCCCTGAAGGATTGAGTTCGCGGGATCAGTTCGGGCGCATCTTGGCGAGCATCCAGGTCAGCGCGCGCAGGTTCTGCCAGAAGATCTTGGTGTCGCCCTCGATCTTGAGCTTGCCGTGCAGCGGATGCGCCATCGCCCAGATGTCGTTGTACATCGGGCGGCGGGCACCGGCTCGACGAACTTGCTCCACGAGCTCGCGGGCGCGCGCAGCGCGAACTGCCAGCCCATCAGATTGGCGTTCGGCTCGTCGGCGACCATCTCGATCTTGCCGTTGCGGACCTGGATGTAGAAGTCATGATCATCGACGCCAATGACGAAATTGGCGGTGAAGAAACGGCCGATCACCTTGAGCACGCGGTCTTCGTTGACGCGTTTCGCCCAGGTGACGATCCAGTCGGTGTCGAATTCAGTCAGCGTGGAATAGCGTGTCATCCCTGCGCTCTTTTCGCTTCGAGTAGGCATGCGCGCGGCGTCCCCGCGACGTCACGCGGGTTTCGGCGGCGACACTTTCGCCGGGCCCGTAAAGCCAACCAGCGTCGCCGTCGTTATAGCGGAAGGTAGAACCGCGCGTACGAACTCCGGATAGTCCGCCGCGTCGTCGAGTTCGATCCGCTCGGTCTTCAGCGCGTAGAGCGTGAACACATAGCGATGCGCGTCGTCCGGCGGCCACGGCCCTCCGTAGCCGCGGCCGTAGCCGGGAATGCGGAAGGTCACGAAGTCGCTCGCGAATTCGCGCGCCTCGCGCGGCATGGCCGCGCGTTCCGCTTGCGCCCTTCCGGAAGCTCGCGCACGTCGGCGGGAATATCGGCGACCATCCAGTGCGCGAAGGCGCGGGGGAAGCCGAGTTCCGGCGGCACGTCCGGATCGGTCACGGTCAGAGCGAAGCTCCGCGTCGCCCTCTGGCGGCGCGTCCCAGGCGAGCGGCGGCGAAACGTTGCTCGCCTCTGCATGGACGATCCGGAATGGTTCCGCCGTCCGCGAAAGCAGGCGAGCGCAGGGCGAAGGGCGCGAACGCGCGTCTGGCCTTCGGCCGCGGCCAGGCGCTCTCGGACGCGCGGCGCCTCGTGCAGGCGAGCGGACCCGGCTTCGGCCGGCTGTCGCGCCTCGGCGCCGTCGCCACCACGATGCGGCGCCGCAGGCTGGCCGAACATCGCCGCAAGGATGCGGTCGCCGTTGATCTCGTCGCCGGTCAGTTCGGCGAACACATGACCGTTGCGGAACACGAGAACGCGCGAGCATAAGCCGACGAGTTCCTCGATCTCGCTCGACATGTAGACGACGGATTTTCCGGCCGCGGCGAAGTCGCGCAAATGCTCATAGAGGTCGGTCTTGGCGCCGATGTCGACGCCGCGCGCCGGATCGTTCAGGATGAGAATGTTCGGACTGAGGGCGAAGGCGCGGCCGATCAGCACCTTCTGCTGGTTGCCGCCGCTGAGCGACGTGATCTTGTCGCCACGGTCGCCCATGCGGATCGACAGCTTCTCGCGTTCCCATTCGAAACGAGCCGCTAAGCGCCGTCCAGTCGATGAGGGCGAGCTTTCCGCCGCGCGATTTCGCGCGATAGAGAGGCGCAAGCATGTTCTCGAAGATGCTCAGATTGGCGAAGATGCCCTCGCGCTTCCGGTCGCCGGACACATAGGCGACCTTGTGGCGCGCGGCGTCGGTCAAGCGAATTGATGGCGTGGAAGCCGCCATGCTCTCCGATCACGATCGGCCCGGAGCCGACCGCTCGCTGAACGCCCGCCAGAATCCGCACGAAATCGGACTGCCCGTGGCCATCCAGACCGGCGACGCCGAGAATCTCGCCGTGATGGAGGCGGAAGTCGATCGCGCGGCTGCGTGGCCAGAGTTTTCATCGCGTCGGCCTTCATCACGACGCTGCGGTCGCGCGCATCCGCGGCCGGATCGACCGGCCTTGCCGGCCGCTCCGATCTGCCCGCCATGAGCCGGAGAAGGTTGGCCTCCGTGATCTCACCCTTTCCGAGGACGCCGACATCGCGTCCGTCCCGCAGCACGGTGACGCGATCAGCGATGCGCGTCATTTCGGCGATGCGATGGGTGACGATGAGGACGCAGGATCCCTCGTCGCGCAATTCGCGGATCCTGGCGAACAGCCGCTCAGTCGAATCGAGATCGAGCGCGGCGGAGGACTCATCGAGGATGAGGACCTTCGGCTTGGCGAGCAGCGCCCGGGCGATCGTGATCCAGGCCTTGAGGCTCAGAGGCAGTTGGCGCCGCCATCATGTCGAGGTCGAGGTCAAGACCGCTCAATTCGGTCATGAGCGTTCTCAGCCGCCCTCATCTTTTCGGCGCGCGTCAGCACCCGCGACCAAAGCCGATCGGCGCCGAGATAGAGATTGTCGAGGATCGAGCTCTCGTCCGCGACGAGCACCTCCTGGAAGACCGTCGCGACGCCGATGGCGCGCGCGTCATGCGGCGAATTCGGCGTATGGCCGAGAATGTTGACCTGACCTGCGTCGATCGGCAGCACGCCCGAGATCACCTTGGCGAGCGTGCTCTTGCCGCTGCCATTGCCGCCGAAGATCGCATGGACCTCGCCGAGCCTCGCGCTGAACGAGGCGCCGTCCAGAGCGCCGCGTGACGTCGAACGACTTGCGGATGCCGACCAGCGAGACGCCGTGCGACCCGAAGGACGTGCGCGGACGCGCTTTCGTCCGCCGCCTGCCGCCCTTGCGCTCCGTCATGAGGGCGGCCTCAGCCACGAGCGCCTGCCCTCTCGCGCGCGGCGGACGCCTTCGCCAACGATCAGGCTGGACGCGACTGCCAGCACCAAACCCATTCCCCAAGACTTCTCGCCGCGTTCGAACGCATCGCGGACGGCGTTTGACAGCAAAAAAGGACGGGACGCGACGGTTCGAACGCCGCGCCCCGACACCAGGCGCTCAGTGCTTGAAGGTCTCCGGATCGGCCGGACGCAGGAAGAAGTTGTCGAGATAGGCTTTGCCGCCCCACTTGTCAGCTTTCACCTTGAACCACTTGTCCGAGTTCTCGCTTGCAGTCCTCAGGCAACGCTCGTCGCCCACGTCGTCGATAGGCGAGCTTGAACGAGTCGACGAGCACCGACTGGATCTTCGGTCCCTGTCCCTCGAGCGTGCGCATCATGATGTTCCAGGTGAGCTCCATTTCGCTCGCCGGAGGCCAGCCCTGGATCGCGGCGCTGACGAACTTCGGATGATGGCGCCAATAGCAGAGCGCGCCGATCTCGCCGCCGATCGCGACCGGCGGCATCTTGCGGCCGGACTGCTCCAGTGCGCGCAGAACGCCGAGCTCGGCCGCGGACTGCACGACGACGCCATCGAGATCGCCGGGATGGTTGGCGAGCCACTTCTGCACTTCCGCCTGCGCGACCTGATCCGTCCACATCCCGGCGACGTCGCCGACGATCTTGACGTCGGCCGCGGTTCGCGAGGCCAAGCTTGATGCCGCGATCGAGCGAATCCGAGGTGCTGGTGCCCGGAATGCCTTCCACGACCAGAACATTGCCCTTCTTGCCGATCTCGTCGACCAGCCACTCACCCATCTTCCTGCCAGTCACGACGAAGTTCGTCGACGAATTGACGGCATAGGGCGACGTCACGTAGCCGACCATCGAAAAGACGGGGACGCCCTTGTCATAGGCGTATTTGACGGTCTCGTTTAGCGCTGTCGGGTTCGAACAGCAGATGATGAGCGCGTCGACGCCGCGGTCGACGAGTTGGCGCATCTGCTGGATCTGCGTGGAATCCTTGAGATTGGACTGCGTGACGATGACGTCCTTGATCAGCCCGAGCTTCTTCCACTTCGGGATGAGGTTGTTTTCGAGGTCATCGAGGGCGGCCGCGCGCCAAGTGTTGCCAGCATAGGAACTCGCGTATCCGATCGTCCAGGGCGGGCCCTTCTTCGGCTTCCAGTCGCGATAGATGCTCGGGCCGATCGGCTGCTGCGGGTCGAGGAGGTCCTTGTTGTAGAGCGTGTCCTGGATGTTTTTCGGCAATTCGTCCACGCCATCCGCGCGGACGGCTTGCGCAAAGCCGGCCAAACCGGCGCAGGCGGCGACAAGCGCGGCCATTCGCCCCATCCTCGTAACATATCCCATGGTCTTCCTCCCTTTGCGCCCTCGCAGGGCTTGCGACGAAGGCGTTCTTCTCTCGTGTCCCGAAGCGTTCGACTTCCGTGGACCTGTTTCCTCTAGTGTGGAGACTAAGCCGACGCTAGTCCCCCTTTCCATTTGTTTATCCTGAAGCCGCCCTTCGCAGCAGATTAATGCGACGAGACGTTCTCTGGCCCGAAGAAGCGCGGCGGCTGCGGCGCCGTTGCGAGACTGGCAAACAGCGGAAACCATTGCGTCATCTCATCTGGAGTGGCGGAATGCGAAAACTCGGCGAGTCCGCGCGCCTTGGCTTCGAGTTCCGCGCGGGAAAGCGTGTTTCCGGGGTCGCCCTTCGGCTCGTCGACCCGGCCCGTGAGCCGCCGGCCGTCGACGGTTTCGACCTCGACCTTGCCGATCCAGCGTTGCGGATAGGCCGCCTGCACCTCCGGATCGAAGACCATCGTGACCTTCCGCGCGAAATCCTTCGTCTGCGGCGCCTGAAAAAAGCGTTCGAAATCGAACATGCCCGCCCCTTTCCGCGTCGCAGCGAGAGCGAGGACGGAGCCCATGGAGAATTTGGCCTGATGGACCGTCTGCGGGTCGGTGACCGGGCCAAGAACATCGATCGCCGCCTGATGCACTTGCGCGGTGACATGCGCTACATCGTCCGGCTTCAGCGCGCCCTCCTGCATCACGCGCATCAGTGCGTCCGCCGCCGGGTGGGTGTGGCGACAGGACGCATGGAACTTGAACGACGTTTCGGCAAGCGCCCAGCGCTCGCCAAGCCTATCGGTGAGGCGAGCCGGGTCCGCCTCCTTCGACATGCCGGCGGCCATGGCTTGCGTCCCGGTCAAAATGCGCCGCGCGCCCGTGAACCCGTCCTTCGCAAGATAGGCAGAAGCAAGGCCCGTCGCCGAAGCGTGGGCTGTATGAAGCGGCTTGGAATCCGCCGCGTCGCGCAGGAACTCCCACAGGCCGGCAGCCTGCGTTCCGGCCGAGCCGAAAGCGTGCAGCATCTGCTCCGGCGAGAGGCGCAACAGGCGCCCCGCCGCCGCCGCGGCCGCGATCGACCCCGCTGTGCCCGTCGTGTGAAACACCTTGTAATGCGCCTGTCCGAGAAATTCACCCACGCGGATGCCGACTTCGTAGCCAACCACGCAGGCGGTCAGGAGCTCCGGCCCCGGCGCGCCAACCGCCTGCGCGACAGCGAGCGCAGGCGGAAACACGACGGCCGCCGGGATGGAAAACCGAGCCATTGTGCACGTCGTCCTGCTCCGCGACATGCGAGGAGGCTGCGTTGACCATGGCTGCAAAGAGGGGCGAGGTGGTTCGCCGGTTGACGATCACCTCGGAAGGTCCCTGCGCCGGCCCCATCGCGGCGGCGAAGCGCTCCATGATCGCGACCGGACGCATCTCCTTGCCCGCGAGCGCCGAGCCGAACCAGTCCAGCATCAGGTCCTCGCAGCGTGTCACGACCGGCGCTGGAATGGCGTCATGGGAGAGACCGGCGGCGAATTCGGCGAGGGTCTGTTCAGGAAAGTGCGGCATGGCTTTGCGTCCTCGCGTTGTCAGGATCGGTCGGCGCCCATCGGATTCGCACTGCGGTCAACGCCAGGCTGCGTCTTCTTCGGGGAACCGTTCTCAAATGTGGCGATCGCCTCGATGGCGAGCCGGCCCTGCGTGTCTTCCGCCCAGAGGTCGGCGGCGTCCACGCCTCGCGGGCGCCCGAACAGCCGAAGCGGCCCAGTGTCGTGAAGCCAGCGCCTCGTGTAGAGCGAACATTCGAGGAGCCGCGCGGCCGGCACATGTTCGCGCAGAAGATCGAGCAGCAATGTCGCCGCAAGATCGCTCTGAACGACGAGGCCGGGGTGGCCTTCGACGAAAGTCGCAAACGGCCTGTCGTAGTGAACGCGGTTCTTGTCGCGTGTGAGCGCAGAATAGCTGAAGAGAGCCCGGGGATCGGCCCGGAACTCCCGCGACCACCGCGCCGGCCCGCGGATCGCGAGCGGCGCGGACGCCGGCAGCGGTTCGCCGCGCGCCATGTATATAAGGCGCCGATCCTCGGAGATTGCGACGCCTTCGGAATCCGCAATGTCATGGCGAAGCCGGAGCGTCACGATGGGCCCCGCCTCGCCTGCTCTTTCGGCGACATCGACGACATGAGCGTAGCGGCAGATTGGATCCCCCACGCGGATCGTGCGATCGAAACGAATTCGGCGCTCGACGCAAAGACGTCTCGGCAATTCGATCGGCGGCAGCGCCGGATCGAGGAAATCGCCGCTCTCGGTCGTTTCCGACGCGCGGCCCCAGGCGCGAAAATACAGCGAATGCGCGAGCGCCGGCAGCTCATCGCCCACCTGCGGCGCCGGCCCAAGGTCGAGCAGGTCAAACAGGATCGCGAGTTCGGACGGCGCTGCGATATCCGTGCGCACGTCAACCCTCCCCAACCACTCTCGAGCTCGGTCGAGATTGTTCACCAGTTTCGCCAACGCCCATGTTCTGTTGTGAACATGCTTGATCTTTGCCGGCGCGCTGTATCAATTTCAAATATGCAAAGCCGGGCTTAGGCGCGCTAGAACAGGGCTATGGGGAGGTCGTTGGGTGCTCACCCACTTTGATTTCGCGGACCTCCGGCTGTTCATATGCATCGCCCAGGAAAACAGTCTCACGCGCGGGGCCGAGCGCGTGCATATGTCGCTGCCCGCCGCAAGCACGCGCATCAAGAACCTCGAGGAATCGCTCGGAACAAAGCTGCTCTACCGCGCGAGCAACGGGGTGACGCTCACGCCGCCCGGACAGGTGATGCTTGCAGCACGCGCTCGACGTGCAGCGGCAGATGGAGCGTCTGTGCTCGGACCTGCAGGAATATGCGCAGGGGCGTGAAGGGCAATGTCCGGCTCTTCGCCAACACCACCGCGATCACTGAGTTTCTGCCCGCCGTCCTCTCGCGCTTTCTATCGACCCATCGCAACGTCAACGTCGATCTGCGCGAGCGGCTGAGCCCCAACATCGTGCGCGCGGTGACCGACGGCGCGGCGGATATCGGCATCGTCGCCGGAAATGTGCGCATCGGATGGCCTTGAAGTCCTGCCCTACCGTGAGGACCGGCTGATCCTCGTCTGCGCGCGCGGCCACGCGCTCGCCCAGCATTCGGAGGTCAGCTTCGAGGAGACGCTCGATTTCGATCACGTCTGCCTGCCCGAAGCGAGCGCGATCCATTCCTTCCTGGTCGAAGCTGCGGACGGCGTGAACCGCCGCCTGAAGATGCGCATCCAGGTCGGCAATTTCGAGGCGATGTGCCGCCTCGTGCAGGCCAATGTCGGGATCGGAATCCTGCCGGAATCGGCGGCGCGCCGGCAAGCAAAGGCGAGCGACATCCATCTCGTGAAGCTCACCGACAAATGGGCGTTGCGCGATCTCAAGATCTGCCTCCGCAGCCTCGACATGCTGCCGAGCTTCGCGCGCGATCTCGTGGCGCTGATCGTCGAGGACGCGCGCGCCAGCAAAGAGCCGGGGCGCATAGCTGCTGTCGCATGATCGGCCGAGATACGCCGTGTTGCGCTTCTTGAGCGACGGCGCGGGAGACTTAGAGTGTAACGCAAGCCCGGATTCGCTCGCGGCAGACGCCGCGGGGAGGGAACCAATGAAGATCTTCGAGTTCGAGAACGGCGCCGGCGGCGATCTTCTGGAGCCGAACCGAGCGCTTCGATCTCGACCGGTCGACGAATGGGATCGGCCCGCTTCCGCGCCGTCCGGTCGGCGCCGTCAAGCTCCATCGCCGCCAGCGCGGAGCGCCGCACCGATCAATCTCGAGACAAGCAGGCAAGCTCAAGCTGCATGTGCTCGATCTCGGCAAGCTGCGACTCGACAAGAATTTCATGGTCGCCAACTCGACCGTGGCGACGGCGCGCAATCCCAACCCGCGCGGACAGGTCGTCGATATTCCGGTCTCGGCCTATTACATCGAGCACGCGGACGGCAACATCCTTGTTCGACACCGGCTGCAATCCGACCTGGGGCGGTCCGAACGGACGCTGGCCGGTCGACGGCTTGCAGGAGCTTTTTCCGCATATCGGCGGCGAGGAATGCAGCTGCCCGCGCGGCTCGACATGATGGGCGTCGGGCCGGACGACGTCGACTATGTCGTGCTTGTCACATCTGCATTGCGACCATGCGGGCTGCGTCGAATATTTCCGCAAGTCGAAGATCATCGTACATGAGGACGAGTTCGCCGGCGCATTCCGGCAATACGCGCTGCAGGACCACGGCTCGCCCTATGCGCTGAAGGATCTCGAGGCGATGATCAAGGCGCAGCTCAACTGGCGCGAGATCGGCCGCGAGGAGCCGGACCAGAACATCGTCGACGGCGTGCGGCTCCTCAATTTCGGCCCCGGCCATGCGCGCGGCATGCTCGGCCTGCAGGTCTCGCTCCGCAGCCAGCCCGGCGTGATCCTGGTGCTCCGACGCCTGCTACACGGCGGAGAACTACGGCCCGAAGGCGCAAGCAGCCGGGCATCAGCTACAATTCGCTCGGCATCATGCGCACGGTGCGGCGCATCCAGGCGCTCGCCGCGGACACCGGCGCGGCGGTCTGGTTCGGCCACGACGCCGAACAGTTCGCGACGGTCCGCAAGGCGACGCAGGGCGAGGGCTTCTACGAATAGGCCCAGCCGCCGCCAACATCGGCAACATGGACCCGCCGGCGTAGCTAGCCGGGTTCTTTGGCCATAGCGACCATGACGAGGCGCGCCCCTAAGGCGTCAGTCCGCGTAGCTCTGCACCACGGTCTTGACGACGCTGAACTCCTCGAGCGCGAGGAAGCCTTTTTCGCGTCCGTGACCGCTCTTCTTCACGCCGCCGAACGGCAGCTCGACGCCGCCGCCGGCGCCGTAGCAGTTGATGAACACCTGACCGCTGCGGACGCTCTTGGCGACGCGCGTCTGGCGCGATCCGTCGCGCGTCCAGACCGCGGCGACGAGGCCGTAGTCCGTCGCGTTGGCGAGAGCGATCGCGTCCGCCTCGTCCTCGAAGGGCAACACGGAGAGCACCGGGCCGAACACTTCGTCACGCGCCAGCGTATTGCTGCGCGGCACCGGGCCGAACAGTGTCGGCGTCACGTAGATAGCCGCCTGACGGGCAGATCGTTGGCGAGCCGTCCTTCGGCGAGCACCGGAATGCCGGCCTTGCGCGCCGCGTCGACGAACCCGTTGACGCGGTCGCGCTGCTTGGCGCTGATCATCGGGCCCGAGATCGAGATTCATCGCCGGCGTGCCGACGCGCACGTTCGAGAAGGCCTCCGCGACCTCGCCGACGAAATCGTCGTAGATCTTGCGCTCGACCAGCAGGCGGCTTCCGGCCGAGCAGGTCTGCCCGCCGTTCTGGGTGATGGCGCGGGTGATGAACGGAATGGCCTTCTTGCGGTCCGCGTCGGCGAACACGATCTGCGGCGACTTGCCGCCGAGTTCGAGCGTGCATTTGACGTGATGATCCGCCGCCGCCTTCTGCACGATCGTGCCGACCTCCGGCGAGCCCGTGAAGGTGATCATGTCGATCCCGTCATGAGCGATCAGCGCGGCGCCGGCCTCATGGCCGAGGCCGGTGACGACATTGATGGCGCCCGCCGGTATCCCCGCTTCCTCGGCGATCGCCGAGATGAGGAGCGGCGACATGCAGGCGTCCTCGGCGGGTTTCAGCACCACCGCGTTGCCGGCGGCGAGCGCGGGCGCGAGCGAGCGGCCGAACATCTGCGCCGGATAGTTCCACGGCAGGATACAGGCGATCACGCCATAGGGCTCGCGAGTCACCTGAGCGTGGAAGCCCGCCATGAAGGGCACGATCTCGCCGTGCAGCTTGTCGGCGGCGCCGCCGTAATATTCGTAATAGCGGGCGGCCAGCGTGATGTCGGCGCGCGCCTGGCCCATCGGCTTGCCGGTGTCGCGCGCCTCGGCTTCCGCAAGCTCGTCGGCGCGCGAGGCGATGAGGCCGGCCATCTTCATGAGGATGCGGCCGCGGTCCGTCGCGGTCATCGCGCCCCATGCGCCCTCGTAGGCGGCGCGTGCGGCCTTGACCGCCGCGTCGATATCGGCCGCCGCCCCACGCGGGATCGTGTCGTAGGACTCGCCGGTCGACGGATCGATGACCGGCAAGGTCGCTCCGGATTTCGCGTCGACCCATTTGCCGCCAATGAAAAGCTTCTGCATGAACAGTTCCTCTCTTCGCAAAGGCGATCAGGGCGTCAGAACGACGCGGCCGACGACGCGGCCAGCCTTCAGGTCTTCGAGCGCCTCGGTGGCCATTTCCAGGGGGCGCGTCTGAATGGGAATCCTGGGCGGCGTCCCGGACCGGACAAGATCGAGAAGTTCGCGCGTCTCGGCGAGATTGCCGGTGTAACTGCCCTCGATCGTCGTCGCCTTCATGGGAATGAGGGGGAGCGACCAGGGCGCTGAGCCGCCGAAGAGCCCAACCATGATCATATGGCCGCCCTTGGCGAGCGAGTCGAAAGCGAGGCCTGAGGTCTGCGGACTGCCCACGAGGTCGATGGCCGCCCATCCCGGCCCGCCGATCGCCGCCTGAACCTGCGCAAGAGCGTCGGGGGCGCCGCCATCGATGGCGGCGAGCGCGCCCACCTCCAGCGCAGCCGCGCGACGCTTGGCGTCAATGTCCACAACGACGGCGCCCTTGCCGCCCATGGCCTTCAGAAGGGTCAGGCACATCAGGCCCAGGCCGCCGGCCCCGACGATCAGGACCGGCTCGTCCTTGATCACCGAGCCCAGCTTCTTCAGCGCCGAATAGGTCGTGACGCCCGAGCAGGCGTAGGGCGCGACAGCCACGGGATCGAGCCCGTCGAGCGGAATAAGATATTTGGAATGGGGCGCTACGATCTGGTCGGAATAGCCGCCGTCGCAATGCACCCCGAGGCACCGCGGCTTCATGCAGAGGTTCTCGAAGCCCGTTTTGCAGACGCGGCAGACGCCGCAGCCGATCCACGGATAGACGAGCACCATCTCGCCCACCTTCCGGTCTTTGACTTCGGGTCCGACGGAAATGATCTCTCCGGCCGTCTCATGGCCCAGCGTCAAAGGAAGCGAAATGCCGCGTTCGGCAAGTCGCAGCCGCTTGCCGCCGCCGAGATCGTAGCTGCCTTCCCAGATATGCAGATCGGAATGGCAGACGCCGGCCGCCTTGACTGCGACGACAACCTCATGGCCGCTCGGCTTGGGATCCGGCAGGTCCGATTCTTTCAACGGACCTCCGAAATCGAATATCTGAAAGCTTTTCACCCGGGCGTCCTCCTCGATAATCCGTGCGTTTTCCGCATTCTTGCGCCGGAAAGCGCGGCCTTGCGCGCCGTTCGTCGGGTCAGAGTAGCGGGCGCCGGCAGTCTGACGTTAGTCGCTATATCGGCCTATCAGCTATAGCATTCTCGTCGTGTCCGGTCCCGACCATGAGCCTGCCGCAACCAAACGCTGAACCTCCTCGCGCAGGCACTGAACCACCGCGCCGGTCGCGGGAGTCTTCGGGCGGCGCACCGTTTCGCCCACGACCAGGGTCCGGCTGAGAGAAGGCGACACGATCCGGCGGGCCACGATAGTCCCGGCCGCTACCTCCCGATAGACGCCGCAGAAAGGCAAGATGGTCGCGGCGTGCCCTTCGCAGACAAACGTCTTGATCGTCGACATGGAATCGAGTTCGAGCACGACCTCGGGCTCCAGGCCGTTCTCGGCGCAGAAACTGTCGACCAGAATCCGCAATCCATGCGGCCTCCCGGGCAGGATGAGCGGCAGACGAACCGCCTCGCCGAGCGTCGCCTGCCTGGGAGTGTCGGCAGCCGCGGAGGGCGCGCTGCACAGGAACAGGTCCTCCACCAGCAGAAACTGGCCGATCAGGTTCGCCGCGCGGCCGGGATTGTAAAGGACCCCGATGTCGAGGCGGCCGCCGACCAGCCACTCCCGGACATCGCCGCTGAAACCCTCGCTGATATGGAGCCGGATCCCCGGAAAGTCGCGGCGCACCCGGTGAAAAAGCGGCTCGACCAGAATCATGCAGACGGACGGAGGCATCCCCAGATTGACCGCGCCGGCCGGCGCGCCCTTGGCGGCTTTCAGGTCCGCCTCCAGCCATCCGACCTGCTCGAGCAGCGAGCGGCCCTGCTCCAGCATGGTGCGCCCGATCTCGGTCAGTTCCGCGCCCCGTCCGTTGCGCCGAAGGAGGGCCGAGCCGCATTCAGCCTCGAGCTGGCGGATATGACGGCTCAGCGCCGGCTGAGCGATTCCGAGATGGCGCGCGGCGAGGGTGAAACTGCCGAGCTCGCTGACGCAGACGAAATACCGGAGTCGTTTGAGATCCATGGCCGAAGCGGAGCCTATGCCAATTCTGGCATAGCCGATAGCCTGTTTTGCTTCTGGCGGTCTATCGCACCGCTCTTTAAGAAGGGATCAGCAGAGGCGCGACCTCCGCTGATCGCCAAGGGAGGAGACGACCGGGTGACCACGAGCGCAAGAGCTCATTCCGACATCCGCGATGCGGTCGCGAAACTCTGTTGCGACTTTCCCGGCCAATACTGGCGCGCGCTCGATCGCGAACGCGCCTATCCGATCGCCTTCGTCGAGCGGCTGACCAAGGAAGGCTTCCTCTCCGTTCTCATCCCCGAGGAATATGGCGGCTCAGGGCTTGGCCTCGGCGCCGCGACGGCGATCCTGGAGGAGATTCACCGGTCGGGATGCAATGGCGCGGCCTGCCACGCGCAAATGTATACGATGGGCGCGGTGCTCAAGCACGGCAGTCCGGAGCAGAAGGCCAAATATCTGCCGAAGATCGCGTCCGGCGAACTGCGCCTTCAGGCTTTCGGCGTCACCGAGCCGACCAGCGGCACGGACACGACGCGCATCCGCACCTTCGCGCGGCGCGAGGGCGACCGCTATATCATCAACGGCCAGAAGATATGGATCAGCCGCGCCGAGCATTCCGACCTCATGCTCCTGCTCTGCCGCACAACGCCCCGCGAAAAATCGCAGAAGGCGACCGACGGCATGAGCGTGCTGCTGATCGACATGCGAGAGGCGGTCAAGAACGGCCTGACGATCCGGCCGATCCGCACGATGCTCAATCACGCGACGACCGAGCTTTTCTTCGACAATGTGCCGGCGCCCGTCGAGAACCGCATCGGCGAGGAGGGCAAAGGCTTCCGCTATATCCTCGACGGCATGAACGCGGAGCGCATCCTCATCGCGTCCGAATGCATCGGCGACGGGCGTTTCTTCGTCGAGCGCGCGGCCGAATACGCGAATACGCGCGAAGTGTTCGGACGTCCGATCGGGCAAAATCAGGGCATCCAGTTTCCGATCGCCCGCTCGTGGATCGATGTCGATACCGCAGCCCACATGGTGGAGAAGGCGGCGCGGATGTTCGAGGCGGGCGAGCCCTGCGGAACGGAAGCGAATGTCGCCAAGCTGCTGGCGTCCGAGGCGAGCTGGCGGGCGGCCGACATGTGCGTGCAGACGCATGGCGGCTTCGGCTTCGCGGAGGAATTCGACATCGAGCGCAAGTTCCGCGAGACACGGCTCTATCAGGTGGCGCCCATCTCGACGAACCTCATCCTCGCCCATGTCGCGACCCGTGTGCTCGGCCTGCCGAGGTCCTATTGATGCGCGGCGCGCTCGAGGGGGTTCTGGTCGTCGCGCTCGAACAGGCGGTCGCGGCGCCCTTCTGCACCTCGCGGCTCGCGGACGCAGGCGCGCGCATCATCAAGATCGAGCGCGGCAGCGGCGATCTTGCGCGCAAATATGACGAGGTCGCGGACGGCGAGAGCGCCTATTTCGTCTGGCTCAATCGCGGCAAACAGTCGCTCACGCTCGACATCAAACGGCCCGAGGACGCCGCCCTCCTCAAGCGGATGCTGAAGCGCGCCGATGTCTTCGTGCAGAATCTCGCGCCGGGCGCGGCGGAGCGCGCCGGCTTTGGCGCAACGGCGCTGAGGGCGGAAAATCCCCGCCTCATCGTCTGCGACATCACGGGTTACGGTGAAAGCGGCCCCTATGCGGAGATGAAGGCCTATGACTTTCTCATCCAGTGCGAGACGGGCCTCGCCTCGATCACCGGCGGCCCGGAGTCGCCTGGCCGGGTCGGCGTTTCCGTCGCCGACATCGGTTGCGGAATGAACGCCCATGCGGCGATCCTGCAGGCGCTCTATGCTCGGGAGCGCACGGGCGAAGGCTGCCAGATCTCGGTCTCGCTCTTCGACACGATCGCCGACTGGATGGCCGTGCCTCTGATTCATCGCGAATACACGGGCAAGGATCCGAAGCGGCTCGGCCTGAATCACCCGTCGATCGCGCCTTACGGCGCGTATGCCGCGGGTGACGGCGCGCAATTCATCATCTCGATCCAGACCGAGGCGGAATGGGCGAGCCTCTGCAAGGCCGTGCTCGCCCGCCCCGACATGATCGACGATCCACGCTTCTCGACCAACAGCCGCCGCGCCGCCAATCGCGTGGCGCTCGACGCGGAGATGGCGAAGGCGCTGTCGCGTTTCGACGCCAAGGGCATGGCGGAGGCGCTGCGAAGCGCCAACATCGCCTTCGGCCGCTACAATACGGTCGGCGAATTTGCTCATCACGTGCAGTTGCGTCGCGCGGAGATCGGAACGCCCGCCGGCCCGGTCAGCGTCCCCGCTCCGCCTCAGGTCTTCAATCATCGACCGGTCGCGCTCGGGCCGTCGCCGGCCATCGGCGCACACAGCGCGGCGATCCGCCGCGAATTCGCCGGCGAGGACTGAGGCCCATGGATCAGGACCCGCGCCCATGGATCGGGGGCAGCGAGGAGAAGCGCGACATTGCGGCGGAGGGGCCGATACGCCGGCTCGCAGCGCTGCTCGATCATGACGAGCCGCCATGGGCGCCCGGAGCGCTTCCGCCGCTCGGCCATTGGCTCTATTTCCTCCCCGAAGCGCGCCAGTCGAGTCTCGGCCCGGACGGCCATCCGAATCGCGGCGGCTTCCTGCCGCCCGTCGCGCTGCCGCGACGGATGTGGGCGGGAGGACGGATCGACTTTCTCCGTCCGATTCCGTTCGGCGCGGAGATGACGCAGCGGTCGACCATCGCCGACATCGCCGACAAAAGCGGGGCCTCGGGGCCCATGACCTTCGTCGCCGTCCGGCATGAAGTCTGCGTCGAGGGCGAGGTTGCGATCCGCGAGGAGCGCGACATCGTCTATCGCGAGGCGGCGAAGCCCGGCGGGCCGGCGCCCGCGCGCCGGTCGTCCTCGCCCGCCGAGGATCCCGACTTCAGCCGCACGGCGATGGCCGGCCCCACGGATCTCTTCCGCTATTCGGCGCTCACCTTCAACAGCCATCGCATCCACTACGATCGCGACTACGCGACCGGCGTCGAAGGCTATCCCGGCCTCGTCGTGCACGGGCCGCTGATCGCGACGCTGCTGGTCGATACGCTGCTCAGATGGAAGCCCGCCGCGCCGCTCGCCCGCTTCGCCTATCGCGCCCGGTCGCCTCTGTTCGACGGGCGGCCGTTCGGCCTGTTCGCCAAGGGCGCGGCGGAGGGCGCGATCCTGTGGGCGCAGGCGCCGGACGGGCAGGTCGCGATGGAGGCGACAGCTTCGAGCGTATGATCGCGGACGTGGACCGGACGGTCGTCCCCTGCCCGCGCGGCTGCAGCCGTGACGCAACCCTGACCGAGCGAAAGAGCGCTTCCTTCGTCGGTCGAAGCGCTTGGCGGCTTGCCGACGCAATTCCGGCGATTGCGACCGGTGGTTTGCCGTCGCCAAGGCTGGCCGGTCCAGCAGGCATCCGGACGGCTTCGCCTAAGCGGCCTGCTCGATGACTTTGCGCGCCTTGAGGTCGGCAATCGTCAGTCGCGTCGATCCCGAATTCAGACAGAATTTCCTCAGAATGCTGGCCCACCGTCGGCGCCGGGCGCTCGATTGCAGGCGGCGTCGCGCTCAACCGCACGACCGGCCCGATCACCTTCACATTGCCTGCTCGGGCATGTTCGTAGGAGGTGACGATCCCCATGTGCTTGACCTGCGGATCGTCGATCACGTCCAGGTGGCGCTTCACCTCGCCGCACCAAATGTCGACCGCGAGCATCGCTTCGAGGAGATCCTTGGTCGTCCACTTCCTCGTCTCGGCGGCGATCTTGTCCCAGATCTCGTCGCGTTTGTCGAAAAGGGTGTCGGGGTCATCGTAAGCGAGCAGCTCCGGCTTGCCGAGCACGCCGACGAGCTTCTTGTACGGGCTCATGGCGATCGTCACCCAACCGTCCGAAGTCGGATAGAGGCCGAACGGGGCGTCCATGCCGGGATGGCCGATTGACGATTTCGGCCGCTCGAAATTCTCGTTGAAGTTCATCACCCAGACCATTTCCTGGTTCTGGTGCTGAAGAAGGCCCGACATGAGATCGACCTTGATCTCCTGGCCCTGCCCGGAGCGCTCGCGCCAATAGAGCGCGGAAAGAATGGCGTAAACCATGTTCATGGCGCCGATCTGATCGGCGAACCCGGAGCCGACCGGCACCGGAGCGCCATCTCCGCGGCCGGTCGCGCTCGCGAGTCCGGTCAGCCCCTGGATCAGCATGTCCTGCCCCGGACGCGTCGCGTAGGGGCCGCTGTCGCCGTAGCCGGATCCTGAGCAATAGATGATGCGCGAGTTGATCTTGCGGAAGTCGGCATAGCCGAAGCCGAGCTTGTCGAGCACGCCGGGACGAAAATTCTGCACCACGACGTCGGCGCGCTCGCCGATCTTATAGAGGATGGCCTTGGCTTCGGGGGCCTTGAGATCGATGGCGAGCGAACGCTTGTTGCGGTTCCAGGCCAGGAAGTTCGGGCTTTCGGTGCTCGCCGACCCATCGGTTCTTGAAGGTCATGGTGCGAAAGAGGTCGCCCTGCCCCGGCCGCTCGATCTTGATGATGTTGGCGCCCATGTCGCCGAGGAGTTGAGTCGCGAACGGCCCCTGCAGGAGATGGCTGAAGTCGAGGACGGTTATGTCCTGGAGGGCTTTGGGCATGAGTGAAACCTTTGGCGGTTGGTCAGGCCTTCGCCGCGGCGCAGGCGCGGGCGTAGACGTCATTCGACGAGTGGATGATGGCGCGGCGCGTCGCCCTCGCCGGCAAGGTAGCGATGAACGAGTTCGCCCATATGCTCGAAGGCCGGAATGAAGCCGTCGAAGCGCGGGCGGACGTACGCCTTGTCGAGCGTCGGCAAGGTGGCGGAAAAGAAGCCGCCCGCCTCGCGATCATCCTCCGGATCGATCCACGCGGAGCGGAGTCCGGGCTGCCCTCCATTCTCGAAATAGGCTGCCGGCCTGATGCTCCGGCGTGTGGAGCCAGGAGAGGTAGGTGACCGCGGCCTCGACGTCGCGGCAGCGGGCCGAGATCGCGCAGCCGGCGCCGCCGAGGATCGCGCCGGCGATCGGATCAGGTCCGGGTCCGGCGATCGTCGTATAGCGGATCGGCGTCTTCGCGCCGAGCCGGGAATAGTTCGTATAGCCAAAGCCGAAGGGCGTGTAGACGATATCGTCCCCCGACGACATCGCCTCGTAGGTCTTGATCGGGTTGCGATTGGGCGACTCCGGGTGGCAAAGGGGCCGCAATTGCGAGAGATAGTCGAGCGCCGTCTCGAAATGCCTCCGTTGGAAGCAGGCGGTCAGCGTCTCGCGAGATCGGCGACCCGACATTGGCGGCAAGACTTGCGACAAGGCAGGCCGCGTCACTCTGCACTCCGGGCAGCCCGAGCCACTTGCCGGCCTTGCGCGCCGCTTTGCCGAGCCCGATGACTTCCGCGAAGGTTTGTGGCGGCGCATCGAAACCCAACGCGGCGAGAAGGTCCGGACGATAGCTCGCAACTTGCGCCGCGGCGTCGGTGGGCAAGCCCCACACGCCGTCGCCATATTCGTACGATCGGGTCGACGGGCCGACGCTCTCGCCCTCCAGCATGGCGAAGAACTCAGCCGGAAAGAGCGGCCGCAGATCGAGAAGACAGCCCGTCGCCTTGGCGCGTCCGCAGAACGGGTGGTCGATGACGAGGATGTCGAAGCGCTCGGCCAGCGCCTCGACCGGCTGAACGCCAAAGTCACGAAGGCTTCGGCGCGTCCACTCGATCTCGCAGTCGGGATGTTTGGCGGCAAACAGCGGCGCGCCCTTGGCGAGCGGATCATAGCCGCGCGGGTGATCCCAGGTCACGCCGCGGAGGACTCGCGTCATGGTCTAAGGACCTCCTCTCCGAATGGCGTTCGCGCGCGAAACAAGCGAGGCGGCCGCGGTGTCGGTCGCGATCTTCGTGATGTGCCAGCGGCCGAGGTTGGCCGAATAGAGCGTCGCGCCGTCGAAGGCGATATTGGTCGGGTGGCAGAGGACGTGAGCCGTCACGTCCTCGATGTAGATATCGACCTTTCCGCGCGGGTCGACCCTCAGGATGCGCGAAGGCTCGTAGCAGGAAACGTAGAGATTGCCCGCGTCGTCGAAGGCGAGACCGTCCGGCAGACCGGGAAGAGCGGTGGCGTAGTCGGTTCGGCCGGCAGGCCTGCCGTCAGGCCCGATCGCGATGCGGCTCACCTTGCGATCGAAGGTCTCGATGACGAACAGCGCCGAGCCGTCATGAGCGAGAGCCATGCCGTTGGCGAAGTTCATCGGCTCGGCCCACCAGAGCTCGCCCGCGCCCGTCGGCGAGATCGTAACGCCAAACGCCTGGGCCGCGCTTGCCGGCGCCGAAACTGTCGGAGACGTAGAGACAACCTCGCGCGGCGTCGACCACGGGATAGTTCGGGATGAGTATGCCCGGCGGCGTGAACCGGGCGAGCGCGCGCGTCGCGAGATCGAGCCGCCAGACCGCCGCGCTTCGCTGGTCGCAGACGAAGAGATGGCCGTCGCCATCGAAGGCGAGCCCGAGAGCAGAACCCGCCGGTCGAGACGATCTTCTCCATGTGCGAGCCATCCGGCTCGATGCGCAGAATGTCGCCCTCGGCATTGCCGCACCAGACAGCGCCGTCGGGTCCGACCGCGACGCCCTCGGGATGATGGATCCGCGGCTCCGAATATTGCCCGTCGAAGAAGACCGCGGCGCGCGAGACCGGCAGGACGCCATCGCCGCCGAGGAAAAGATCGGGCGTCATCCCGCTCACCTCTTGCTCGCCGGCAGGCGGGTGATCTTGGAGTGGCTCTCAGCCTCTACCCGGTCGGGAAGGCGCTCGCCGGTCACGCCATCGAAGATATGCAGGCTTGCGGTGTCGAAGGCGACGCCGACGACATCGCCCATGCGCGCCGGGCAATCCTTGTCGGCCTTGACCGCAATGAGGTCGGACGCCGAGGCGAACCGTAATGAGCGCCGCATCGCCGAGGAGCTCGGCGGAGAAGACCTCGCCGCGGAAATCGCCCTTTTCGGGCGCGGTGATGCGCATGTCCTCCGGTCGCTGGCCGAGCGTCACCTTCCCGGTCGGCGCCTGATCGACGGCCAACGAAAAAGCCGGGTGAACGACGCGGCCTGGATCGGCGGTCGCCACAATCAAATTCATCGACGGATTGCCGACGAAGCCGGCCACGAAAACGTTTCGCGGCCGGTTGTAGATTTCGAGCGGCGGCCCGACCTGCTGGAGTCGCCCTGAAGACATGACCGCGACCCGGTCCGCAAGCGTCATCGCCTCGACCTGGTCGTGCGTCACGTAGATCGTGGTGATCGCCAGCTCGTGCTGGAGATGCTTGAGCTCGGCGCGCATGGAGACGCGCAGCTTCGCGTCCAGGTTCGATAGCGGCTCGTCCATCAGGAACAGCTGCGGCGTGCGCACGATCGCGCGCGCCAGCGCCACGCGCTGGCGCTGGCCGCCGGAAAGCGCTTGGGGCTTGCGGTCGAGATAGCCTTCGAGCTCGACGCGCGCCGCCGCCGCGCGCACGCGCTCGGAGCGCTCGGCCGCCGGAACGCGCCTGACCTTCAGGGGATAGGCGATGTTCTCGGCGACCGTCATGTGCGGGTAGAGACCATAGTTCTGGAACACCATGGCCAGGTCGCGGTCTCCAGGCGCGACGTCAGTGACGTCACGGTCCCCGATGAGGATGTCGCCCTCGGTCGGGTCCTCCAGTCCAGCGACCATGCGCATGGTCGTGGTCTTTCCGCAGCCGGAAGGCCCGAGAAGGACCATGAACTCCCCGTCAGGGATCGCCAGCGAGACGCTGTCGACCGCCGTGACCGATCCCCAGCGCTTGGAGATATTGGCGAGGGTGACCGAGGCCATGGTTCAATCGCCCCTAATCGCAAGTCCCCCGTCGACGCGCAGGATCTCGCCGGTGATGAACGACGAGCGGTCGCTCGCGAGGAAGAGCACGGCGTCGGCGACTTCGTCGGCTTCGCCGAAGCGGCCGAGCGGATGGGCGGCGTTCCAGCGGTCGATGAGGCCCTGAGGGTCGGGCGCCTCGCGAAAGACCTTCTCGTTGAGCGGCGTCATGATCGTCCCCGGCGCCACTGCGTTGACGCGGATTTTCGCCGGCGCGAGGTCGACGGCCGCTTGCTGCGTGAGCGCATTGATGCCGCCTTTCGCGGCGGCGTAGGCCGCCCAGCCATGGAAGCCGCGAAGCGACTGCACCGAGCTCATGTTGACGATCGAGCCGCCTCCCTGGCGGCGCATGTGCGGCGCGACGCAACGCATGAAGCGCCAGACCGAGGTGAGATTGGTGGATATGACGAGATTCCACGCCTCCTCGTCGATTTCGTCGATCACGCCGCCGATCGCCTGCGCGGCGTTGTTGACAAGAATGTCCACGCGCGCCCAAGCTTCGATGGTCGCCTTCGCAACCTGCTCAGCGTCCTTGAAGGAGCGAACGTCGGCGCGGACGAACAGCGCGCGCCCGCCTGCGTCCTTGATCTCCTTCACCGTCTCTTCCCCACCGGCCGTGTCGATATCGGCGACGGTCACCGCGGCGCCGGCGCGGGCGAGCTTGAGCGCGCTCGCCCGCCCGATCCCCATGGCGGCTCCAGTGACGATGGCGGCGCGTTCGGCGAGTTCAGTCATGTCAGGCGCCTTTGAATTGGGGGTCGCGTTTCTCCAGAAAAGCGTCGATGCCCTCCTGTCCGTCGGCCGAGCCGTAGAGGCGGAACAGCACCTCCTGTTCGAGCGCCAGCGCCGTGGGGAGCGCCGCATCCGCGCCGATGCGAACGAGCCGCTTCATCTCGGCGAGCGCGAGCGGCGCGACCTTCAGCATCGCTCGCGCCTTGCCGAGCGCCGTCTCCATCAGAGCCTTCGGCTCGCACAACGCCGCCGCAAGCCCGAGCTGAAAAGCGCGCTCGCCCTTCAGACGCCCCGCGGTGAGCAGGAGGTCAGCCGTGATATGGCGACCCATGGAGCGGATGAGGCGTTGCGGTCCTCCGCCGCCCGGGGAGAGGCCGATGAGCCCTTCGGGCAAGCCAAGCCGCGCGCTGGTCGAAACCACGATCACGTCGCAGCAAAGAACGATCTCGAACCCGCCGCCGAGAGCGTAGCCGTTCACGGCGGCGATGGTCGGTTTGGGAAAGGCTTCGAGGCGGTCGTTGACCCGCCGGCCGCGGAACTGAAAGTCCATGAAGGCCTTCTCGCGGCGGCCCTGATATTCGGCGATATCCGCTCCTGCGGCGAACGCCTTTTCGCCCGCGCCGGTCAGGATCACGACGCCCACCTCCGGGTCGGCTTCGGCGGCGTCGAGCGCGGCGCCGAACTCGTCAAGCAGCGCGGTCGACAGCGCGTTCAGCTTGTCCGGCCGGTTGAGCGTGACAACGCCGACGCCGTTCTCCGGCTTGTCGAACAAGACAAGCGGCATGGGCCCTACCCCTTCACCGCGCCGGCGGTGAGGCCGGCCACGAACTGGCGCTGCAGGAAGAAGAAGACGACGATGACCGGCAGCGACACCATCACCGAGCTTGCCATCAATTCGCCGTAGCGAATGCCGTACTGCCCGATATAGTCGTTCATGCCGACCGGGAGCGTGCGCATCTCCTTGGTCGAGGTGAACGAAAGCGCGAACAGGAACTCCTGCCACGTTACGATCAGGACGAAGACGGTGGTCGCGATGATGCCCGGCCTCGCGAGCGGCACGACGATGTCGAAGAACGCGCGCAACGGCTTTGCGCCGTCGACGGCAGCCGCCTCCTCGAGCGTACGTGGAACGCGCGCCAGGAACCCGCGAAGCATCCAGATCGCGACCGGCAGCGTAACAGTGATGTAGGCGATAATGAGCGCCGCATAAGTGTTGAGAAGGTCGGCCGCCTTCACCATCTTGTAGATCGGAATGATCATCGCCCCTGCCGGGAAGAACTGGGCGAGAATCACCGCGGCCAGGAACACCGACAGGGCGCGGAACTGGTAGCGGGTCAAGCTGTAGGCGGCCAGAAGGGCGAGCGGAACGGTTATCAGCACCGTCGCTCCCGAGACGATCACACTATTGAGGAAGTAGCGGCGGAACTCGGGCCGGAAGGCCGCGACGTAATTGTCGAGCGTGACGTGGTCCGGCCACAGGCGCGCTGGAATCGCGAACGGCTCCGTCGCCGGCTTCAGCGAGACGCTGAACATCCAGAAGAACGGAAACAGGACCAGCAACGCGATCGCGACCTGACAAGCGATAAGCGGCGCCTTGCGGGCGAGAGCTGAACGTCTTCGCATGATCATGCCGCTCGAACGGAGCGCCGCTGGACGAGAAGGAGAAGCCCGACGAAGAGAACCAGCACCAGCACCGAGAGCGAACCGTAGGCCGCTGCGTCGCCGAAGCGGAATTGACCGAAGCCAACCTCATAGATGCGAGTCGGGAATATGGCGGTTGCATTGAGAGGACCGCCGCGGGTCAGCACGTAGATGATGTCGAAATAGTTGAAGGTCAGGATCGTCGTCAGGAGCAGGTTCACCATCGCCACCGGGAAGATCGCCGGGAGCGTGACGTCGATGAGGCGGCGCAGCTTGCCGGCGCCATCGATCTCCGCCGCTTCGACCTGCTCCTGATCGACGTTCTGGAGAGCTGCGAGGAACACCACGGCCGAGAACGGAAACCCCTTCCAGAAGGCGGCGAAGATGACCGCGGCCATTGCGGTCGACGGATCGGCCAGCCAACCGACGCCTTGGCCGATGAGACCCAGGCGAATGAGGAACGAATTGATGAGGCCGAGCTGCGGATCGTACATGAAGCGCCACAGAATTGCCGCCACCACTCCCGGCAGCACCCAGGGAAGAAGCACGAGCGAGCGCAGCGCACCCTGAAAAGGCAGACGCTGGTTGAGCAGGAGGGCGATCAGGAAACCCCCGACGTTTTGCAGGAACACGACTCCGGCCGTCCATACGATCGAATTGCGCACGACTTGCCAGAAGGTCTCGTCGCCGAATAGCTGGCGGTAGGCTTGCAGTCCGATGAAGGTCGGCTTGGGATTGATGAACGTCGTCGTGTAGAGGCTCTCGCGGAAGGTGTCGATCATCGGCCAGTACATGAGCGTGGCGACGAGGATCGCGGCCGGCGCCATGAAGCCGTAGGCCATCCAGCGATCGACGTTGCGCCGCCGGCGGCGGGCGACACGCGCGGGAGACCCGCGCGGAAGCGACGGAAAAGCCGCTGCTGCTGTCATGGATTCAAAGCCCGGAGGCGAACGGCGCACCGGCCGCTCGCCTCTCTTGTTCTAGTGGAGCGCATCGATGGCGGCGCAGGCTTCCTTCGCGGCGGCGGCGGTCGGCGTGCCGGAAAGGATCTTCTGCACCATGTTCTGCTGGATCTCGGAGACCTCGAGATAGTGCGGCGAAAGCGGCCGGGGCTTGGCGTTGTTGAGGTGATCGAGGATCACGTCGGGGTGACGCCGGCTCTTCTCCAGGAACGCCTTGGCCGCGGCCACGTTGGCCGGAATGAGGTCCACCACCGCGCCGTTGACGTCTTCCCGGGTCATGAACTGGATGAACTTCCAGGCCGCCTCCTGGTTCTTGGCGCCTTTGTAGAGGACGAGGTTCCAGCCGCCGTAGGTCCCGACCGGCTTCTTGCCCTTGGGCGCGAAACCCGCGAGCAGATCCCAGTCGAGCTTGGTCTTGTCGAGAGTCGGTTGCTCGAGAGCCGGCCACAGCTCGATTGCGAGCGTGCCGTTGAGGAAGAGCTCGCGCATCTGCTCGTCGGCGGCGTTGAGAATGCCGGCGGGCGCGTAGGCGGCCAGTTTCTTGTAGAAGTCGAGCGCTTCGATCGCCGGCGGCGCCGTCAGCGCGCACTTGCCTGTGTCGTCGAGCACCGAGCCTCCGTTTGAGTAGATGAACGAGTTGGTCATGACGACCGGGTACTCGCTCTTGTTGCCGGTGAGGCCGATCGCGTACTGTCCCTTCGACTTGTCGGTCAGTTTCTCCGCCGCGGCTTCGAGGCCGTCCCACGTCACGATCGAAGCCGGATCGACGCCGGCGTCGCTGAACAGCTTCTTGTTGACGAAGGCGAAGAACCACACATCGACATTGAATGGGACGCCCCAAAGATGGCCTTTGTAGTTGGCCGACTCCCATGCGCCAGGAAAAAAGGTCTCGGCCTTCACGCCCGATGTCTTGGCGAGGTCATCGAGCGGCACGATGGCGCCGGCTTCGGCGAAGGCTGAGTTCCAGATCTGGTCGACTGTGGACACGTCGGGCCCGTTGCCAGCCTGCACCGCCGTCAGGAGCCGCTGCTGGTACTCGGGGTAGGGAATCGTCGTGACCTCGACCTTGACGTCGGGGTTCTCCGCCTCAAAGCGTTTGACCGCCTCCTGCTGATAGCGCGACAGGCCGGATTCGGTCTGCTGGTTGTCCCAGAACCTGAGTACGGTCTGGTCGGCGTGCGCGGCGCTCGCCATGATCCACAAGCCCATCGCCGCGAGCGCGGCGGAATGCATCATGCGATTGGACATTTTTCATTTCCTCCCTTGGATGGTCACGAGACCGTCCGCTTTCCGTCTGCGGGCGTGAAAGGCGGTTCCTCCTCGTCCGCGACGATCACTCTGAGGCCTGCGGCAAACAGGTCAAAACGATGCGACGAGAGCGCGCCGGCGTCGGTGAGGACGGTGTGAAACTGCTTCGGCCGAACGGCTTGGACGTTCGATTCGAGGCCAACCACGCTATGATCGGCAAGAACGATGACTTCGCGCGCCACCTCGCAGAAGCGGCGACAAACGAGTGCGGCGCGCTCGTCCTCGAACGAAAGGCCGAAGCTCGGCGAAACGCCGTCTGGCGAGACGAAGGCCTTGTCGACGCGGATCGTGTCGAGGAGCGCCCCAACGCTCGGCCCAACAAGGCTGCGCGTCGCCGGTTGATACTCGCCCGCCGTCAGGAGCACCTTTACGCCCGGCGCGCTGACGAGCGCATCGAGCACCGCAAGCGAGTTGGTGACGACCGTCGCCTCGCGGCCGGCGCTCTTGAGCGCCTCGGCGAAGTAGCGAGAGCATTCTCCGCCGTCGATGAGGAGCGTATCGCGTGGCCGCACTTGAGCCGCCGCCGCAGCGGCGATCACGCGCCGGATGCCGCGCAGCTGCTCGGCGACCTCGTCCTCCGCGTTGCGGGCGACGAAACGGACCCCGAACTCAGCGCAACGCTGCCGCATCGCTGCGGCGAGGTTTCGGTACCATTCATGCGAGGGATAGTGAAGCATGAAACCAATGGAGCGTCCGGCCACGGAAGGACCGGAATAGAGCCGCCCCTCGCACATTCGGTCGAGCACCGCCGCCCGGATGCGCCACTGGTCTCCCTCGCGCCGATAGAAATTCGCGAGCGTATCGGGCGTGAGGATCTCGGCTGGCGTGATGATCGCCTCGCCGCACTCTTCCCCAGCGAAGCGCCTGCAAATGGTGTCCACCGCCAGCTGTCCGACGACTTCGGGAAATAGCGCAAGCGTTGCCTTCAGCAGTCCGCCGCGGGCGAGCTCGTCGAACAAGGCGCCGCCCTCGCCGCCGACGGAGTAGCCGGCGACCGGGGCGCCCAGCTGACGAGCCGCCTCGAGAGCGCCGAGAATTGTATGATCATTGACGCCGAAAACGACGTCGATGGTCGCTCGCGTGCGAAACGCCTCCCTGGTCTGCCGCATGGCTTCCTTGAAGACGCCGCGGCCGTCGACGCGATGCGAGATGAGCCGGCCGGGAAACGTTTCCGTGAAACCGGCCAGGAACCCTTCGACCCGCTCGCGGGTGTTGGGAAGCGATTCCAGGGCGATGAGCAACAGTTCAGCGGTCGGCGACCGGTCGCCATGTTCCTTGCCGGCGCGCCTTCCAAGCTCGCGCGAGGCGGCGTAATTTACCGGGCCAAGATACAAGCCGCCGACCTGCGGCGCAGACTCGGCGAGAAAAGGGATGCCGCGACGCATCGCCTGCTGGCGCAGCGTATGGGCCCATCGCCCGCTGATCGGCGGCAAGACGAGCCCATCGAACAAGCGCTGCATCTCGTCGGGTTCAGACATGACGAGCGCATCCGGCGACTTGACATTGACAGCGCCGCCGCGAGTGCGCTGAAGCCTGCCTTGGCTCTCGAGTCGCGAGAGGTCCCGCCGCAGCGTGACCGCAGAAACCCCGCGGCAGCGCTCCACGAGCGTTTGCATAGACACGACGCCTCGCTCCTGCAGCAGCGTCAAAATGGCTGCCTCGCGTTCCTCAGCGATCATTTTTGAACATCACCAACCGCTCTTGAACAAGTCCTTTACACCAAGAGGCCGCATTCGGTCAATTCCGGTCGTGAATCCCAGGGGATGGAGAAAAAAGCCCGTTCAAACGATCGATTGTGATCATGTAGGTCAGATCGTGCATCGCGCAGTGCGATGCTTGCGGCTCGACCGCAGCCTGCAACACGGGTCCACGGCAATACCCATAAAGTGGCGGGCGCGGCGGAGGCTACGGCGGCGACACGTTCCTGCGCTATCCCGAGGTCGTCCGTCCAAACGTCCCCGGCGTCGATCCCTGCGCCCCGTCGGCAACTCTTCCGCAGAACCGGCTCGAGCGGCGGCAGGTTTCGTCAGAGCGCGACCACTTGCCCGGTGTGAATCGACTTGTCGGCCGCGACAACGATCTTCAGGCTCTTTACCGCGTCGTTCATTTGATCAGTGAGGTCAATGTCCTCGTCGATCGCCTTGAGCAGATAGCGCTGCTCCCGCTCGCAGAGCGCGTTGTGATCGGGCTCGTCGCTCACGTCGATGCGCTCGTCCGGCTTTGACATGTCGGTATGATGCCAGAGGATCTGGTTCGTCTTCGTATGGGCGTTGATGTCGTCGGACTTCACCGCGCCCGCGGTCTCGGCCATCACGATCGACACCGAGCCTTTCGGCCCCACCACGTCTTTTACGAAAAACGCGGTCTCGCTCATCATCGGACCCCAGCCCGCTTCGTACCATCCAACCGATCCGTCCTCGAAGATCACCTGCAGCATGCCGTAGTTGTTGACCGGCACCTCGTCAGTCAATCTGGCGCCGATGGCGTGGACCTTGGTCGGCTTGGCCTTCGTCATCTGACACATCACGTCGACATAGTGCACGCCGCAATCGACGATCGGCGGAAAGCTGTCCATCAATCGCTTGTGCCAGGCCCAAGTCTCGCCGTTGGACTGCTGATTGAGATTCATCCGGAACACGAGAGGGGAGCCGAGTTGCCGCGCAATCTCGATGAACTTGGTCCAGGACGGGTGCTGACGAAGGATATAGCCGACCACGAGCTTGCGCTTCGTGCGTTGAGCCGTGGCGACCACCTTCTCGGCGTTGGCGACGCTGTCTGCGAGCGGCTTCTCGACGAACACATCCGCGCCCGTCTCCATCGCCTTGATTGCAAAGTCGGCGTGCGTGTCAGGCAACGTATTGATCGAGACGACGTCCGGTTTCAGCTCGGCGAGCGCCCTGTCGAAGTTGTCGAACTTCTTCGCCTCGGCAAGCTCTGGCGGCAGCTTTCGGTCAGCGATTCGGCGCTCGCACACGCCAACGACTTCGAATCCCGGAATGCGCGCATAAGCAAGGGCGTGGCTCATCCCCATATTGCCGAGCCCGACGACTAGCACTCTCTTGGGCATCTCTCTCTCCCTCGACGCGCCTCTACCTCTTGATGCGGACGACCTCGCCAGTTCGCGCCGATTCCTCGGCGGCGAGCGTCGCCTCGAGCGCCGCGGCTGCGTCTTCCGGCCTTCCGATCGCCGGCGCTTCTCCTTTCAGCGCGCATGAGGCGAAATACGAAAATTCCTCTCGCAAAGCGCCGCCGCGCATCCCGTCAAACATCGGCCAATAGGTCGTGTCCGGGCTGTGCAGCTTTTCACTGGACAACAATGCCGAGGTTCGGAAACGTGTCCTGGATATGAATGATGCCGGCGTCGCCAATTATCGACATGCGCTCGTCAATGTCGAACGGCGTCTTCTCGGGCATGCACCAGACCGTCTCCAAGATTGCGGTCGCCCCGCCGGCGAAGCGGTACATCGTCTGTCCGATGTCGGGATACTTGAGGCCGCGGACGTCGACAGTCTGCGCATAGGCGCTGACGATCCGATCGCCGGTAAACCAGAGCATCAGGTCAGTGTCGTGGATCGCGTCGCCCACGATCGGTCCGATCTTGTTGAGGATCTCCGGCGTCCAGGCGGCTGGAATATTGCGGCGCGAGTTCATCGCGACGATCTTGCCAATCTTGCCCTCGGCGACCGCCTGCTTGGCCGTGCGGTAGCGCGGATTGAAGCGGCAGATGTGGCCGATCTGCAGGATCCCCTTCGATCGCGCGGCGGCTCCCATGATCTTGCGACAATCTTCGACGGTCGACGCCATCGGCTTCTCGAGAAAGACGTGCTTGCCAGCTTCGAGAGCGGCGACGGCGGGCTCGGTGTGCTGGTCCCACATGGTGACGATCGACACCGCGTCGATCTCGGGATCGGCGAGAAGGTCGCGATAATCGGGCGTTGTCTTCCGCACGCCGAATTTAGCCGCCATCGCCTTCAACCGCTCGGGAGTCCGGGTGCAGAGCGCGGCAAGCTCGAGATTGGGGATGCCGATGATCGCATCGCAATGGATCTCACCGAACCACCCGAGCCCAATTACGGCAACGCGGATCTTGTCCACCGGTTACTCCTGAAAATGCTGGCGCTTGGAGGGCGATGCAATGCGTCCCAAACCGGCTCAGGCTCCGAACCACGTGTCGTTGAGATACAGCATGTATTCGAACACCATCCCGTGCTTGCGAACGAAGACGACGCGGACGAAATCGCCGACGACGAAGGGCGGGATAAGGATCTCCAGCCCGCCGATATGCGCCTCGATCGAGTCGACCCGATAGGCCACATGAGGATTTGCCCGCACTGCCACCGGCACGGTCGTGTCCGGCGCATAGCGCAGGAACTCGATATGTTCCGGGTGATTGCGTGGGCTCGTGACCCAGCAGCGGCTCTGCTCGATCCAGTTCTCTTCCGGCTGAGGCTCAGTCGTCGTGAGGCCGACATGGTCAAAGACGAACATTGAGCGCTCTCCCGCGGCGTCTACCGTATGATCAAGCGCGAGGGCGGGCCAGAAGCCCCGCCCCGCGCCCGACGACTAAAGCGCTTTCTGAAGCGCCTCGACGTCGATCGACTGATAGTCGGGAGCGATAGCAAACCCTGCCGCGTCCGCTTGGACTTTGGCCTTGTCAAACGCGTTGGCCTCGTCGATGAGGTCGTTCTTGCAGACGTTCTCGAACTTGATCGGCCGACTGATCTGTCCGATCTTCTGGGCGGTTGCGAAGAAAAGCTCCCAGCTCGATGGCAGGTGGTAGCCCCACTTCTTGCGCTCCTCCATGCGTCCGGCAAAGACGTTGGCGAGCTGCATCATCGACTCGGTCGCAACCGCCGGGTTCATCTGAGACGCGAGGCCCGGGAACTGCGCCATGACAATCTCGGTCGCTGCGCGCGGGTTTTGCTTCCCGAACTCAAGTCCCGCCGCCCAGCCCTGGAGATAGCGGGCGTAGAGCTGCCTCTTCGCCGGATCGTCAAAATCCGCCTTGCGGATAACGAAGCTGTTCGCGGGCAGCTTCGAGAAATCCTTACCGAGGAAGTAGTCGAAGTCGAGGCCTTGACCTTTCCATTGGGCGCGCAGGCCCTCCCAGCACAGAGCCGAGTCTCCCTTGCCGGCCTTCAACGCCGTGCCCCACGTTGGCCAGCCGGCTTCTACGTACTTGAGTTTTTTGATGTCGACGCCGGCGGCGTCCAGCATCGGATCGCAAATGGCCTGCCAGCCGGCGCTGCCCAAGAGAATTGTCTTGCCTTCGAGATCCTTGAGGTCCTTCGGCTTCTCTCCCTTGCGGAAGGCGAAATCGAACACGTCGGAACCACCCATGTGAAAGACCGAGACGACGGGAATCCCCTGTTCGAGCCCGAGTGAAAACACGCCGGGAGACGGATACCCCATATCCGCCTGCTTCTGATCAACGAGTTTGACGCACGCGGTCGCGTCCGATGGTCCCGGCTCGAGCGTCGTCTGGATATCGCCGAAATACCCATATTTCTTCGCGGCCCAATAGGGATAGTCGTCGAGCACCTCGATTGTGCCGCGCGGCGACACCCATCGGACCGTGTTATCGGCGGCGAAGGCAGGCCTCGCGCCTCCAACTCCAATCAGCGCCGTCGCGGTCACTCCGCCCGCCGCGAGGGTCAAAAGCCGGCGACGATCGATCCCCGGGCCCGTTCCATTATGCGTTGACATTCCACGTCCTCCCTTCAGTCGTTTCCTCTTGATTAGCGCGCCTTGTTCGTTGCGGCTCACGCCTCCCAACTGGCCCATTTCTTTCCGAGCCAGTAGAAGAAAACATAGATGGAAATGCCGATCACGGCGAGAATAAGAATGATCGCAAAGAATTGCGGCATCCGGATCAGCGCCGAATAATATGTCAGCCGATTGCCCAGGCCTTCGGCCCCGCCGACCATTTCTGCGCCGATCGCAGTGAGCAACCCGAAAATGGAGCCGACCATCAGGCCAACAATGATCATCGGCATGGCCATGGGTATGCGGATCTTAGTGAAGATCTGCAGCGTGTTGGCGCCGAACGAGCGCGCAAGCGCGATCTTGGCAAGATCGACCCGCCGGAAGCCGGTCGCCGAGTTGATCATCACCATGGGGCCGCTCGCGAGCGCCACCGCGATGATGCGCGGCTCGCTGCCGAAGCCGAAGCGGAGAATGAGCAGCGGCACCAGCGCCAACATGGGCGTCGTCACCAGAAGCAGGATGTAGGGGGTGACGATCTTTTCGACCAAGGGGAATTGGGTGATGACCGCGGCCAGCACGAATCCGATCGCCCCGCCGATAGCGAAGCCGGCGAATAATTCGTAGAGCGTCACGAGAAGATGCGGCCAGATGAACGGCCATTCGGTGAAAAGCGCCCAGACGATCTGGCTTGGTTTGGGCATGATGTACTGCGGTACGTCCAACGCCCGCAGAAGGATCTCGGCGCCACCGATAATGATCACGGCGACCATCACTATGATTGCCGTCTCCAAGTGCGTACGGGATTGGCCTAGGCCGAGCGACCTGAGCCCTGAGAGGCCGGCGTCGTCCGCCGGCGACGCCTTCCGGTTGAATTCGGGGATCTGGTCGCCCAAAACCTTGTCCACGCCTCTCTCTCCGATTGTTCAGGCGACCTCAAGCCCGGAAGCGTTCGTTCGGCCACGATCGATCCTAGCCTTGATTTCGAGCACGCGGGCGATGAAATCAGGCGTCGTCTGAATGTCCACCGACCGCGGTCGCGGAATGTCGATATCGTACACGGCGGAAATGCGTCCCGGCCTCGCTGACATCACCACTACCCGATCTGCAAGAAAGATTGCTTCAGCGATTGAATGGGTGACGAAAGCGATCGTCTTCCCCGTCTCCATCCAAATTTCTTGAATGAGCAGGTTCATTTCGTCGCGAGTGAACGCGTCCAGCGCTCCGAAAGGCTCGTCCATCAACAGCACGGACGGGTTGACCGCCAGGCTTCTCACGATCGACACGCGCTGTTGCATGCCACCCGAAAGCTCGCGCGGGAATTTGTGTTCGAAGCCTTTGAGATTGACCCGTTCGAGCAGATGCTCGATCCGCTCCATGTCGACACGGCGGCGCTTCAACTCGAACGGGAACGCGACGTTCTTGAGTAGACTGCGCCAGGGCAAGAGATTGGCGTCCTGAAAGATCATTGCGATCTCGGGATGCGGCTGAGTGACGATCTCATGGCCCAGCCGAATCCGGCCGGACGTCAGATCGTGCAGACCCGCCATCGACCACAGCAAGGTCGTCTTGCCGCAGCCCGAGGGCCCCAGAATGCAGAGGAATTCGCCTTCGCGAACCTCGAGCGACACATTTTCGAGCGCGTGCACCGAGCCGGACTTAGTGGCGTAGAACTTGGTGGCGTTCTCAACCAGCATTTTCGGCTGAGCACCGGTTGCGCTGTTGGCCATTCTCGCTCATCCTCCGACGAGAACGCCATCCGCCCGGCCGGGTCGAATGGGACGTCTTGCCGCCAGTGGCGGGCCGATTGCCGCCGCCGCTCTGACTTTCGTGAAAAGATGTTACACAATCTCGGATGGCGCAAGCGGAAACTTGACGCAGGCTCAGAAGCCACGCAGACGCGCCCTTTCTGCCGAGGCGCCACCGAGCAGCGTCTTTACGTTCACTCGTGCCGCCAAGCGCAATCATTCGGGCTCGTCCCTTGCCTTCCAAACCTCGTTGTGTAATTCAATTACAGAGCCGCGGCCCGTGGCCTTTTCAGGCGCCGACACCGGAGAGAGGGATGGGCGCGGGTCCAGACCGGACGGGAAGAGTTTCGCCTAGGCGACAGTTCAGCGGCGACCGCGTCCAACGTTCGCCGCCCGCGCCGATCGACCTCGTATCGCGGATCCAGCGCATCGAAGGTGACCTCTCGGCAGCGGAGCGTCGAGTGGCCGCCGCGGTGGCGGCCGATTATGAGGCGACGACGCGCATGACGATCAGCGACCTCGCCGAGCGCGCCGGCGTCAGTCAGCCCAGCGTCACCCGTTTCTGCCGCTCGGTCGGCTGCAGCTCGTTCAGCGAATTCAAGGTTCTTTTGGCGACGACGCTGACCGTCGCCGCGGTTTATCTGCGGACCGACCGCGTCTTCGACGACGACGTGGGACAATTGGCCCAGGTCGTGATGCTGCGAGCTTCGAACGCGATCCGTGATTGTCTCGAGAAGCTTGACACAGCGGCTGTCAAGCGGGCTATCGCGGCCATCGCCCGGTGTAACCGGCTCGACATCTATGGGCAAGGCGGCGGGTCGGCGAGTATCGCTGAGGACGCCAAACTGAGATTCTTTCGGCTCGGCCTTCCCGTCTGCGCCTACGCCGACGGCCACCAGCAACGCATGTCAGCCGCGACGCTGCGGCCGAAGGATGTCGCCTTCGCCGTCTCGAACAGCGGCCGGTCCAAGCCGGTGATCGGCGCCGTCGAGATCGCCAGATCGTATGGCGCGACGACAATCGCGCTCACGCGGCCGGACACGCCGCTCGCGGCCGCGGCAGAGGTGGTCGTTACCGTCGTCATACCGGAAGATGCGAACGCGCTTATGCCGACGACCTCGCGCTACGCTCATATGGCGGTGGTGGATACGATCGCGACGGGCGTCGCCTCGGAAATGGGAGCACGGTCGCGCGATGCGCTGAGACGTGTGCGCTACGCGCTGGCCAATATCGGGATCGCAATTCCATCCCCCTCCTCGGATCCGACGCCGCTAATGACGAGCCAGCCGCAGGAATGAGAATTGATCGCTCAGTACGCTGCCGATGAGAACTCGCCGCTGGATCGCGGCGTTCAGCAAGGCGCTCGACGCCCGCGATGCCGCCGGCGCTGCGGCGCTCTTTGGCGACGCGTGCTTTTGGCGCGACCTCGCCGCCTTCACGTGGAATGTCAAGACGATGGAAGGGCGCGACGAGATCGCGGCGATGCTCGCCTCGCAACTCAACTCGGTCGGTCCGACGGCCTGGCGCGTCGACGGCGAGCCTACCTTTGCGGGTGGAGTTGTCGAAGCATGGGTAACGTTCGAGACGAGGATCGCTCGCGGGCGATCGATCCTCCGGCTGAAGGACGGCAGGGCCTGGACGCTGCTCACCGCGATCGAGGAGCTCAAGGGCTTCGAGGAGCGCAAAGGTCCGTCGCGGCCGATGGGAGTTGAGCGCGGCGTCTATCGCCGGGAGGAGACTTGGCTCGAGGCGAAGCGTGCGGACGAGGAGGCGCTCGGGACAGAGCGGCAGCCCTACTGCGTCGTGATCGGCGGCGGACAGGGCGGCATCGCGCTCGGGGCGAGGCTGAAGCAGCTCCATGTCCCGGCCATCATCCTGGAGAAGAACGCGCGCCCTGGGGATTCCTGGCGCAACCGCTACCGTTCGCTCGTCCTGCATGATCCCGTCTGGTACGACCATCTGCCGTATATTCCCTTCCCTGAAAACTGGCCCGTGTTCACGCCGAAGGATAAGCTCGGCGACTGGCTGGAGATGTACGCCAGGGTGATGGAGCTCAACTATTGGGGCTCATCCGAAGCCGTCCGCGCCGCTTATGACGACGACAAGAACGAGTGGACGGTCGAGGTTTTGCGCGACGGTGGGCGCGCCACATTAAGGCCAAAGCAGCTCGTGTTCGCCACCGGCGCCTACGGGCCGCCCAACATCATTTCATTGCCCGGCCTGAAGAATTTTCAGGGACAGCATTTTCACTCGAGCGCATACAAGAGCGGTGCTCCTTATGCGGGCAAAGACTGCATCGTCATCGGCGCCAACAGCTCCGCCCACGACATCGCCGCGGACTTGTGGGAATATGGCGCGCGCGTCACTATGCTGCAGCGCTCGCCGACAACCGTCGTTCGGTCGGAGACGCTGATGGAGCTGGGCTTCGAGCCGCTTTATTCGGAGCGCGCCCTTGAAGAGGGAATTACGACCGACAAGGCCGATCTCGCCTTCGCCGCGACGCCCTTCCGCCTCATGCCGTGCGATCAGATTGCGGTCTACGAGGAGGTGCGCCGTCGAGACGCGGTTTTCTATGACCGCCTCGCAAAGTCTGGATTTCAGCTCGACTTCGGCGAGGACAAATCGGGCCTCATGATGAAGGCGTTCCGCACCGGCTCGGGCTATTACATCGACGTCGGCGCCTCGGATCTCATCGCGAAGGGCCACATCGCCGTCAGAAGCGGCGTCGAGATCCGCCGCGTCAACGAGCGCTCCGTCGAGCTCACCGACGGCTCGGAGTTGCCCGCCGATCTCATCGTCATGGCGACCGGATTCCAATCGATGAACCGCGCCGTGGCGCCGATCATTTCCGAGGACGTCGCAGACAAAGTCGGTAAATGCTGGGGGCTCGGCTCAGGCGTTCCAGGCGACCCAGGCCCATGGGAGGGCGAGCCACGAAACATGTGGAAGCCGACCCAGCAGCCGGGCCTCTGGTTCCACGGTGGCAACCTTCACCTGTCGCGCCACTATTCGCTCGTGCTCGCGCTCCAGATCAAGGCGCGCATGGAGGGCCTGCCGACGCCGGTTTATGGGCTGCAGAAGTCGCATCATACGCGCTAGCAACGACCACCCAATTGCCAATTCTGGAGGAGAAAAGCCATGAGCGGCGACGAACTCGCCTATATCAGCGCGACCGAGATCGCCGATCGCATTCGCCGGCGCGCACTGTCCCCGGTCGAGGTCATCGACTCCTGCATCGCCCGCATCGAGCAGCGAAATCCAAGCCTTAACGCGTTCGTCTTCAAGGGGTTCGACGATGCGCGCCGCGAGGCGAGAAAGGCGGAAGCCGCGGTGATGTCGAGCGCAGCGTTGGGCCCGCTGCATGGCGTCCCTTCGGCCATCAAGGACCTGTTCGACTTCAAGCCCGGCTGGCCGTTCACATTCGGCGGCATCCGCGCGATGAGGGACTGCATCGCTCAATGGCATTGCGTTTTCGCCGAGCGCGTCGAGAAAGCCGGCGCCATCCTACTCGGCAAGACCAACAGCCCAACCATGGGCCTGCGCGGGACCTGCGACAACCACCTCTTCGGCCCGACACGCAATCCCTTTAATCTCGCCAAGAACACGGGCGGTTCCTCGGGCGGCAGCGCTGCGGCGGTCGCTGACGGCCTGGTCCCGTTCGCGGAAGGAACGGACGCTGGCGGCTCGATCCGTATTCCATCGGCCTGGTGCAATGTCGTTGGCTTCAAGCCCTCCTTCGGGCGGGTGCCTGTGGTCATGCGCCCGAACGCTTTTGCGGCTGACACGCCGTTCGTGTTTGAAGGCCCGATTGCGCGGACGGTCGAGGACGCCGCGCTGGTGCTGAACGCCATCGCCGGCTACGACCCACGCGATCCTTTCGCCATCGAGACGAACGAGGATTTTCTTGCCGCTACGCGCCGCTCGATCAAAGGCTGGAAGATCGCCTACAGCCCCAATCTCGACGTCTTTCCGATCGATCCGGCCGTCCGCAAGACCGTTGAGGAAACGGTGCGCTGCTTCGCCGATGCAGGCGCCGAGGTGGAGGAGGTGCGGCTTGGACTTAAGCGCGACCAGCGCGAATTGAGCGACGCCTGGACGAGGCTCATGACGCCGCTCAACGTCGGCGCGCTCGAGGGCATGAAGGCCTTCGGCATCGATCTCATGGGGGAGCATCGCGATGACTTCCCGCCGGCCTATCTCGAGCGAATCGACGCCTTCCGGACGCTCTCGGCGATGGACCTCGCCCGCGATCAGGCAATCCGGAGCGAAGTCTACGACGCGATTCAGGGCGTCCTTGCGACGCACGAAATCCTTGTCTGCCCCACGGTCGCCGCCATGCCGGTCGACAACAAGACCAACGGCGACACCCAGGGCCCCACTCACGTCGATGGCGTTGAAGTCGACCCCCTCATCGGCTGGTGTCTGACCTATGTCACGAACTTCAGTGGCCACCCGTCAGTCTCAGTTCCGGCGGGACTGAGCGACGGCCTACCGGTCGGCATGCAACTCATCGGCCGGCGCTATGCCGACGGCGACGTGCTCGCCGCCGCTGCCGCGATTGAACGAACGCGGCCTTGGAGCGACGCCTATCGCATTTGCAGAGAGCGCCCGGTGACGTAATACCAAGGGTCATCGCCCACACCGCGCCTCGTCGGCGCGCCGTTTGGACTGGCGGCCGTAGGAGCCGAGAAGTTGTCCCGCTATTGGCCCGACGCACCATAACGGCCGCAACGCTTCAAGGATAATGAGTTGCGACGGTGAATGCGATCGCAGCAAAGAGAATGGGAAATGGTCGTAACCCCACCCGCCGGTCGGAAGCGACTCGATCTCGAGATGGCTGAAGTGGCGAAAAACCTGCCGGTCGCCTTGCGGGAGATGACCCGAGTTGTGGAAGACCGGAAGGTCTTTGACGACGACGCGCGCCGCGGCGTTCGCGGGCCTCGAAATAGCGCTCGCGCCGCGCGTAAGCCTCCTTGCGCCGATGCGAGGGATCTTGCCAGTCGAGGTCCTTCGCCTCCATGGAGCGTCGGCAGTTACTGCAGCAACATTCGTTCATGAAGATGATGTCAAGCCAAAAGCCGTCCGCCTGCGGAAAGGTTTTGGCGAGTTCGGTGATCTGCGCGCCGCAATAGTCGAGGTATGACGAGCTGAGACACATACTCTTCCAAGAGGCATCGAGATTCCCGCCGCCCCAAGTGCGAAAGCCGCCGTCTGGCGCGACTTCTCGCCATTCTGGGTGAAGGAAAGCTGCATGTTCGTCCCAGCCACGCTGCCGACCATTCGTCAATGCTCCTGAAACATTCCGAACTCGACAAGCCGTGCCCGTGTTCAGACAGTCGCAACGGGCGTCATCGGCGATCCGAACGAACCCGGCAGCCTCAGCGGCGGGGCCGTGAGAAAGAAGCGCGACCGCTTATGGGCCTTCAGCCAGTTATTGAGCTCAGTGAGGTACCAGAGTTCGCCGAGATGAATGCCAAGTTCGACGATGCAGCGCCGATGAATCGGGAGCCCTGGAAAGCGCTGCCGCCGCTGCGCGCTTTCCGTTTGGAACCCTTCGACCGCAAAATTGTCCGCGATAAGCACGGATAAACCCAACTCGTCGATCCAGCGCAAAAGCCGCTCGTCCGCGCCGTCGAGAACGGCGTGGGAGTTGTGCAGAAGCTCGACATCTGGATTGCCCATGCGATCCTTCACCGCTTGGCTCCATCCGGTATGAACGCAAAACATATCGCCAGTCTCAACGACGACCTTGTCCGCCTCCATGATCCGCATCAGTTCGTCGTAGCCGACAAAAGCTCGCTTCGCGCCGTGCTTAGCGAAAAGGTCGACCAGCACGCCGCGTCCCTGCACGCAGGTTTCAGCCATGTGCTCAATGCCGAGGTTGCGCGCGCCTGGACCGCCCGGGTCGTCTGGGCCAAGAATGTCGATGCTCCCCCGATAGCCGTTGTAATAGACGATCTCATCCACGCCGTCCTCGTCGACGTCGAACAACTCCGCGATATGGCTCAACGCGTCCCACTGCGTCGAATATTGAGTCCAAAGCGTCACCGCGTCGTCGCAGCAGATATCGGTCCAGTGCTCGTTCTCGAAACGAAGCGGGAAGTTGACAAAATGATAACCCTTGTTCCGCGGCTCGATTTTGCGCACTGGCGGATGCCTCTGCGCGACCAGCAGATTTCCGCCCGGAAGGTCGAGCGGCAGACTAAGGCAGAAGGCCAGTCCCTCCTTGATCTCCTCCGCGGCCTTCTTGCGACGCTCGGGCGTAATCAGATTGAGGCGGCCGATCTGATCGTTCTCGCCGAAGTCGCCCCAATTTGAATGTTCAGGCCGACGGGTCCACCGGCGGCTTGAAACTTTCTCGTCCGCACCGTTCGCCATGTCTCCTCCTCGCCCTGACGGCGCCGCGACGCCATACTCGCATCCTTTTGCCAGGCTCTCTAGCCTTACTGCCACAATTTGAAATACGCGGCCTTTGTAGTCGCTCTTGGTGAACCAGTCGGAGCCGGCGGGCGGCAAATGGTGCTGTCGTCAACGGCGCCGCAGCCACGGGGTTTCACTTGCGACCTCGTCGAGGACCGTGCTTCCCGGACTCGGCGTCGCCCAGGTCGCTTGTCGCAGTCACAGCGACGATAAGGGCACGCTCGGCAGAACGAGGTCGGTTTCGATTCGATGCTCGGCGAAAAGCCACGCGCCGCGGATTCGGACCAGCTTGTCCGTGTAGGTCCCGAAAGCTTGAATGAACCGGTCGTTCTTCACAAACATCGCGGTAAAATAGGCGACGGCATCCGCAGTGTCGTTCTCGACGTCGACCTGGATCGCCATAGGCATGTGCTTCAGGTGGGTCATCGTTGAGCGCGAGTCGGAAATATAGCGTTCATACCACGCGCTAATCGTTTCGCGGCCACAAACCGGGTCGGCGCTCTCGTAAGCCGGGATCATGGCTCCGTCTTCCGCGAACAACTCGGCCACTTCTGCTGCGGCGCCTCGGTCAAGCCGGTGACAGTAGCGCACCAGAAGTTGCTCGATCTGCGTAACGTCAGCAAGCACCGAAACGCTCCAGATTTGCGCTTCGCACGACGGTCACCCTCAGCGGACAAGAGCCACAGACCCAACGGAGGCGTCCGCCTCCACAATTCGACATAAGGCCCCGTTGCACGCAAAGTCAGCCGTCTGCGCGAGGTGCGGCGAGGTCATTTCCAAAGGTTCAGGAATTTGGAGCGATAATCGACGGTCGTGCTGTATTCGCCCCCGGGCGGGGGCAGATTGTCCTTGGTGATGATTGCGTAGGGTGTCCCTTCATCGTTTGGCTCTATGAGGGGTTGTTTGTTGAGAACGCGGATAGCCTGATCGACCTGAGCCCAGCCCATGTAGAAATTATCGAAGGCGCCGTCCGCCACTTGAACCTTTCCCTCCCGGATGAAGTCGATGTTCTGCGCCGAGCCGACGATGCTGACCAGCTTCACCTTGTCCTGCAAGCCGGCCTGTACGATCGCGTTCACCATGACAGCGGCCGCCGGGTCATAGGGGGCGTAGACCCAATCGACGTCCGGATGGGTCTGAAGGTACCCCACGACCATCTGGCCGACGGAACCGATCTGCGAAGCGGTCATTTTCACCACATCGGACACCTTGCATCCCGGGCACGTCTTCACCACGTCCACAAATCCCTTCAGGGCGGTGACGGACGAAGGAAACTCATCGTCTTCGTAGACGACGACATTGGCCTTGCCGCCGGATTCTTTGACGGCAAAGTCGCCAAGTCCGCGCCCAACGCCACCGAAATCCGTCCCAACGTCAGTCACATACTTCAAGCCGTCGCCGTCTGGCTTGATGACCGGATTCGGGGTGTCGGTGCCGGCCGAACTTGAGACCACGGGCACGTTGGCTTCTTTTGCTTTCGAGAGGCCGAGTTGAATGAAGTTCGGGTCGAGCGCCGTCGTGAGGACGAGATTGGCGCCGGAAGAGAGCGCGTCGAGAATTCCGGTATTCTGCTTCTCCTGTGTGCCGGCTCCGTCGTAGGCTGTCACCGTCCACCCGAGCGCCTTCGCCGCCTCCGCTGCGCCGAGCGCAGGCGCGTTGCAGCCGCGAAACTGCACGCCGCACGGGATGATTCCGACTTTGATGTCCTGCGGAGCTTTTGCCGGAGTTGTTGGACCCGGCCACTCGTCGCCCGTGGAGTCGGCCGATTGCGCGGTTCCTACACAGAAGATGGCCGAAGCCACCAGCACCGCAAACAACGCGCTACGGCGCGAATCCAATCCGACATGCCAGAGCGCCGACCGAGTATCGGATTTCACTGCGTCCTCCCTCGAACATTTCTCTCGATAAAATTGAGCGTGACAGCCACATGGACGACTGTCAACGGCGTTAGTGAACAATATCGATTTTATTTCGCCTGATCATAGTTTGCCGGAATTATCAGTCCGCCCCGCCGCTAGCTCTCACCGCAGGGCGCGCCGGTCATCTCTCGAGGGTCCCGCGGCACGCGCCGGGGAGCCCGATGATTGACGCGATTTCAATTCGCAGGCGCCGCCGCGCGGGTGGCTCCCGCAGCCGTTGGCGGTGATCCGTCAGCTTTTGATGTGGCGGCTTTCGGCGCTTGCGGTGACGACGGCGACAAGGAGAACCGCGCCGTTGAAAATCGGTTGGGCCCAGAAGGGGGCGCCGAGAAGATTCAATCCGTTGAAGCCGACCGCGAGCAAGACGATCGCAATGACGATGCCCGGAACGTTGTAATAGCCGGGGCGGTAAGTCGTGACGCTCAAGAACGCTGCGGCGTAGGCCGGCAGCAGCAGCTCCGGCCCAAAGGACGCGTTGCCCGCGCCGGTCTGTCCGAGCGCGAAGATAGAGCCTACGCCAACGAGAAGCCCGGCAACCGAGAAGCTTGTGATTTTCAATCTCCCCGTTGGGATTCCTGCAAGGAACGCCACCCGTTCCGACCCGCCGATCGCGTAGAGACGCCTTCCGAAAGGCGTATGCTCGAGCACGACGAACATGATCAAGGCGAGCAGAAGTGTAAGCCACACCGAGACGCCAAGACCCAGCCATCGGCCCTGACCGATCGTAAGAATGAGCTTGGGGATCCCGGTGAACAGGACTTGTCCGTTGCTGATTCCAAGCGTGACGCCGCTCAGCACAATCCCAGTGCCGAGCGTCGCAATGAACGAACTGATGTGCAGCTTGACGGTCAGCAGACCATTGGCGATGCCGGCGAGCAGGCCGGCGATGAGCATGGCCGGAATGACCACTTCCGCTGTGAAATGCTGCCCGCCGAGATACGCGCCCAGCATCGCGAGAAAGCCGATCATCGATCCGAGCGATAGGTCGAACTCGCCCACCACGAGCGGCATGGTCGCGGCGAAGCACATGCATGTCACGACCGATTGGACGACGAGCAGATTCTGCCAATTTCTCCGGGTGAGGAACTGGGGACTTAGAATCGAGAAGGCGATTATGAGAATGAGAAGCAGGGCGACGCTCGCGTATCTCCCTAGCACCACGTCGACGACGCGCCGCCATAGCGCTGGCTTCGGCGGCTGAAAGGCCGCGCTCGCGGCGGCGTCGGTTCGTGAGTGCGCCTTATTCATGCGTAGCACCAGCGGCTGATCGCCTGATGAGTAAGTTCAGCGCCTGATAGAGAGCCGGCGATCACGCCATCCTTCAGGATGAGAACGCGCGAACACATCGCCGCCAACTGCTCGGGTTCTGTCGAAAAGAAGAGGATGCCGAGCCCCTCGCTCGCGGCGTCGCGCAGCAGTTCAAAGATTTTCTGCCGCGCCCCTGGATCAACACCGGAGGTCGGGTCGTCGAGAATGAGGACGGCGGGGCGCAGATGCAGCCACTTCGCGAGAAGGGTCTTCTGCTGATTGCCGCCGCTCAGGGTTCCGAACAAGGCCTGGGACCTCCGCGGCCGCACGTCGAAGTCCGCGATGAGCCGTGCAAGGACCGTTCCTTCGCGATCCCGTCGCGCCCAGTAGCGGCCGAACGCCGGCAGCATCATGTTCTCAGCGATCGAAAGCGTACGAATGCCCCCGTCATGGGCCCGGTCCCCCGGCAACACGGCGATTCCAACGGCGATCGCGGCGGCCGGGCCGGCGTCCGCCGCGAGCTCGTGACCGGCGACGGAAATCCGGCCCTGCCGTCGGGGCTCGGCGCCGCCGAGAGTGCGAGGCAATGCTCCGATACCCGCCTCTTCGAGACCCGCGATTCCGAGGATCTCTCCGGCGTGGAGGACGAAGCTGACGTCGGCAAGAGGTCCGCCGGCCAAGCCTTCAACCTCCATGAGGGGTTCGCCCGGCTTGCGCGCACGGCCAGCGGCCGCAATGCGGAAATCGGACCAGAAGCCGCCGAGCACGCTGGTCTTCGAGGTCCTGTGTCTCTGAGACGATTCCGGCGAACCGACCATCAAGGCGATAATTTCATCATCATTCGTTTCGGCGGGACTCCCGACATGCACAACCTTGCCGTCTCTCAGCACGGTCATCCGGGAGGCCGTGCTCCTGACCTCGGCAAGCCGATGGGTCACCATCAGCACGCTGACGCCCGATTGCGCGAGCGCAGCCACTCTCTCAAGGTAAGGTTCGGCCTCGTCGCGCGGCAGCGACGCCGTGACTTCATCGAGGATCAATAGAGAAAGCTCAACCGGGGCTCGATCGAGCGCTATAATCAGCGAGACGAGGGCCCGCTCCGCCGGCGTCAGCCGGCCAGCAAGCGTGCGCGGATCGATGCGGACATCGAAGCGCAACAACATGGCTTCAACGTCGCCGTGAAGTTTCCCCCAATGCACGAGGCCCGAGCGTGTGGGGTAGCCGCGATGCAGCGCAACGCACTCGGCGACGCTCGCTGTGTCGATCAGCGGGGCCTCCTGGTGCACGATGGCGACGCCAAGCTCGTTCGCATGCTGTGGAGAGAGGATGGCCGGGACAGTGCGGCCTTTAATATCGATCGAGGCGCGGTCCGGCTGATAGACGCCGCTGAGGACCTTGGCGAAGGTGGACTTGCCGCTGCCGTTCGCGCCAAGTAGCGCATGGATTTGGCCATCGGCGACTGAAACCTCGACGTCGTCCAGAACCCGGATGTTGGCGAAGGACTTCGTTACGCCTTCTGCGACGATCGCCATCAACCAGACCGCCTTCTTCAATGATGAGCCGTGTCGCGCGCGGGGCGCGTGAAGCGCACGTCACGTCCTCTGGTCACTGCCAAAGTTTCAGGAAACGATCCTTGTAGTCAGACTTGGTGGCCCAATCCTGACCTGGCGGAGGCAGATTCGTTTTGTCGAGGACTTGGAACGGCGTTCCCTCGTCATGCGGCTCGAACAACGGCTGCTTGTTAAGGACGCGGATGGCCTGGTCGACCATCGCGTAGCCCATGTAAGCGTTGTCAAAGGCGCCGTCGATGACCTGAATGCGGCCTTGCCGGATGAAGTCGAGGTTTTGCGCCGCGCCGACGATGCTTGCGATCTTGACGTTGTCGCCAAGTCCCGCTTGCGCCAGCGCGTTGACCATGAAAACCGCCGACGGATCGTAGGGCGCGTAGATGTAATTAACATCAGGGTGCGACTGGAGATAGCCGACTGCCATCTGGCCGACGTTCGTCGCCACCTGCGAGGCGGTGAATTTCTGCAATGGCGAGATCTTGCAATCCGGACATTTCTTCTTGAATTCGTCCAAAAGGCCATCGACGACCGCCGTGACCGAATAGAACTCTTCGTCAGTAAAGACGAGGACGTTCGCCTTCCCGCCGGAATCCGCAATGATCCAGTCTGCGACGTGACGCCCGACGCCGCCGTAGTCTGTCCCGACGTCCAGTTCGTGTGTGAGGTTGTCGCCTTCGGGCTTGATCACGGGATTCGGCGTGTCGATTCCCGCTGAGCCGGATATCACAGGCACGCCCGCCTTTTTGGCGGCCTGTAAAGCGAGCTGGATGAAGCGTGGATCGATCGACACGGTCATGATGACGTTGGCGCCAGCCGAGAGGGCGTCAAGAATGGCCGCGTTTTGCTTTTCCTGGGTCCCGGCGCCGTCGTACATGGTTGGGAGCCAGCCGATGCGATTGGAGGCTTCGAACGCCGCGTCCGCCGGCGCCTGGCAACCGCGGAACTGAGCGCCGCAGCTGACGATTCCGACTTTGACTCCAGGCGGCGCCTTGGCTCGAGTGGTGGGCCCGGCCCAAGTTGCGGGCGTTTCTTGCCGAGCCTCATCGACAGTTGGACCAGTTTCGGCGAACGACCGCTGCGGCCCCCACGCAATCGACACCGCGGCCAGCGCAGCGATAGATCCTAACCATCCCCGACTTGCTGCCATGGACTCCTCCCGTTCCTCTATTTTCTCGACAAACCGGATAGTGGCAGTGCGTTGTACGGCAGTCAACACGCCAGCCATCCATCTGCCGATACCATCACTTGATCCCGAATTGCGATCCGCGAATCGCGACATTTCATCGAGATTATGACCTTTCGTTGTAGGATCATCGACATTATAACCCACTTGTCCCACTGCGCCGACATAAGCTAGACAGCCTGGGCGCAAAAGGAGACGGTCATGGAAACGATCCTCCCGACGACACTCGTCGGCAGCTATCCGCAACCCGACTGGCTGATCGACCGCGGCAAACTCGGCAAATATGTTCCCCGCATCCGCGCTCAGGAGTTATGGCGGGTCGCCGACGATTGGCTGCAGCAGGCGCAAGACGATGCGACCCTCCTCGCCATTCGTGACCAGGAAATCGCGGGAGTCGATATCCTGACCGACGGCGAAATGCGCCGGGAAAGCTACTCCAACCGTTTCGCGACCGCGCTCGAAGGCGTCGACGTCGAAAATCCGGGCACGCGCCTTGACCGCACCGGAAAGCCCAGCACTGTCCCCCGTATTGTCGGGCCGATCCGACGCACCCGACCGGTGGAAGTCCGCGACGTCAAGTTCCTGCGGGCGAATACCGATCGCCCGATCAAGATCACCGTGCCGGGCGCGTTTACCATGGGGCAGCAGGCTCAAGACGATTTCTACAAGGATGAGAAAGCGATGGCGATGGGCTACGCCGCCGCATTGAACGAGGAAATCAAGGACCTGTTTCGCGCCGGCGCTGATATCGTTCAGATCGACGAACCTTACATGCAGTCAAGCGCCGACAAGGCGCGGCAGTTCGGTGTCGACGTCCTGGACCGCACGCTCGAAGGCGTGAATGGACGCACAGCGTTGCATATCTGTTTTGGCTACGGCGCGCTCGTCCATGGGCGTCCCGCCGGCTACTCCTTTTTAGCGGAGCTTGAGGGATCGTCGGTGCAGCAGATCTCAATCGAGACCGCGCAATCCAAGCTCGATTGTTCGGTGCTCGAAAAATTGCCGAGCAAGACGATCATTCTCGGCGTGCTCGACCTGTCGACGCATGAAGTCGAAACCTCGGAGATGGTCGCCGAGCGGATTCGGAAGGGGCTCAAGCACGTTCCAGCCGACCGTCTTGTCGTTGCCCCCGACTGCGGCATGAAATACCTGCCGCGGGACGCCGCCTTCGGCAAACTCAAGGCCATGGTCGAAGGCGCCGCGATTGTGCGGCGCGAACTGAGCGGTCATTGATGGCGAGATGGCTTATGCGGGCTCAGAAGGCGTTCTTGAGGATGCCGCCTTCGACGCGCAGCGCCGCCCCATGCGTGCCGGAGGCCGCCGGGCTGCACAGATAGACGACCAGGTTGGCGACTTCCTCGGCAGAGGCGAAGCGCCTAGCAAGCGACGTCGGACGCACGCTGCGGAAGAACTCTTCCGCGTATTCGGTCTCACTCTTGCCGGATTCGGCGATGCGCTTGGTCAGTCCTTGGGCGAGCGTCGGACCGGGGATGACGGAATTGACCGTCACGCCGGAGCCAACGAACATTTCGGCGACCCCACGCGCGACGACGACATTGGCCGCTTTGCTGACCGCGTAATGGATCATCTCAGTCGGGATTTGAAACGCCAACTCACTTGAGACAAAGACAATTCGACCCCATGCGCGCTCGCTCATCTGCGGCAGGTAGAAGCGCGTGATTCGCACGCCGCTCAGAACGTTGATCTCGAACATCTCGCGCCATTCGTCGTCGCTAAGATCGACGAAGCTCTTGCGAACATTGACGGCTCCGAGATTGTTGACCAGGATGTCGACGGTCGGGGCGGCTCTGGCGACCTGCTTCGCGCCTTCCTCGGTCGCGAGATCGCCAGGCGCCGCTGAGATCCTGGCGTTTGGCGCCAAAGACTTGATCTTGGCGATCGCGCTTTCGACCCGCGCCTGACTGCGCCCGTTCACCCAGACGTGCGCGCCGGTCTCAGCGAGGCCCTTTGCAATCGCGAGGCCAATCCCTGCCGTCGATCCCGTGACCAGTGCGTCTTTGCCCAAGAGGTTGAGATTCATTCGGCGGTCCACATTGTCGCCGCAGTGTCGACGCGTCTGGCGCAGCGACTGGCAAGGACGAGCGCGATAGCGGCGCACGCGTTTACAGCGATAAAAATGGGGCGTAAAGCAAATATGTCGACCAAACAGAGCCAATACCGGATCGTCTCAATGAAACCGGAGTTCCCGGAACTGGAATTCAGCCCCTCGACCGCTGAGGCTCCCTATCAGAATATCCGCAACGACATCATTACCGGCAAGCTTCTGCCCGACGAGAAGTTGAAGATTCGCGATCTTCGGCTGAGGTACAACACAGGCTCGAGCCCACTGCGCGAGGCCCTCAGCAAGCTTACCGCGGACGGGTTCGTCACGCGTACCGAGAATCGTGGATTTCGGGTCGCGCAAGCGGATGTCGGGGGTTATGCGGACTTACTCAACGCCCGCTGCTGGATCGAAAGCGTCGCGTTACGGGAATCGATCGGGAACGGAAACTCCAAGTGGGAATATGGAGTTCTGATCGCCGGATACGACCTCGACAAAGCATTCAATCTTTTTGACAAGAACCAACACGTTCCCGACCCGGAACTGGAGCGGACACATAAGCGCTATCATATGGCGCTCATCTCCGGCTGCAACAACAAGGTGATCCAGGATATTTGCTCGCGGCTGTACGATCATGCGACTCGCTATCGCCTGTTGTCGGATGCCCGCCTAAGAAAGAGCGCGCAGCCCTCGCGGGCAGCGGAGCATCGGGAAATCACGAGCGCGGCTCTCGCACGCGACCCTGGGCGCTCCGTCGAACTCCTCTGCGCGCACTACCGTCGGACCGCGGAACTGCTTGGCCCGGACGCTGCGCCCTTCGACCGAAAAGCGGCGGAGTCGACCGCAGCGGCAAAGTGAGGTCTTCTTATTCGTGCAAATGTTCAATTCAGACAGATAGGACCAGGAAATCCAAGTCTCCTGCTTGTTTTGTTTGGACCTATTCGCCGAGGGTCCGTTCGAACGGATCGGCGCTCGCCTCGCACATCGGCTCTTTATGTTGATTTTCGGCTAACGCGGCTTATTATCGATCAAACGGAGAACTCGACAGTTTTAACGACGCCGCGACAGAGGCCGGCGCGAGAGGAAGCGGTTCATGAGTGACAGCAGTCCGCAACGGATCGTCGACGCCCACATCCACTGGTTCAGGAAGGATAATCCATATAAGGATGGGCATGACCGCGACTACCTCCCGGAGAACTACCTTAAGGACGCGGTCGGCTATAACATTGTCGGCGTTGTTCACATCGAAGCGCATTGGGACCCAAAGGATCGGGTCGGCGAAACCCGGTGGGTCCGGAGTCTCGCCAACGACAGAAGCGACCACGGACTTCTCGCTGGAATCGTGGGCGAGGCCGATCTTGCATCCAATACCGTCGAACGGGAGCTCGAGGGCCATGTTGCGGATCGCAGCGCGCGCTCGATCCGCCACATCGTGAATTACCTGCCTGGTTCGCATGCAAACTGGTGGGCGGCCCAAGGCTACAAGGCAAAGCCCGGATGGGTCGTCAGCCAGGACTATCTCGAGAACCCGAAGTTTATCGCCAATTTCGCGAAGCTGGCGCGTTATGGTCTTGGCTACGACTACATGGGATTCCCGAACCATATGACGCCGATGGCCAAGCTTGCGCGCCACAATCCGGGTGTGACGGTCTATGTCGAGCATACCGGCATGCCCTATGACCATACCCCCGAGGGCGTCCAAGTCTGGAGGGAGGGAATGCGCGCGCTTGCCGCGGCGCCGAATGTCGTGTGCAAGATATCGGGCCTCGGTAACACCGTGCCGAAATGGACAGAGGAGTCGATTCGCCCCTACGTGCTCGAAGCGATTGACATCTTCGGGATCGACCGCTGCATGTTCGCGTCGAACTTTCCAACCGACGGGGCCTTCAGCACAATGCGAGCCGTTTGGCAGGCCTTCTTCTCGATCTCGGAGACCTTCAACGCTGAGGAACGTGAGAAGCTATTTGCCGAAAACGCCATCCGACACTACCGCCTCGAGATCTGACCGGAAAGCAGATCGCCAACGCTGGGTCTTATACCAAATCCCTGAAGCCAAGACTCCGAGCAACGATTCCCGGATCAGCGCGGGTCTAATTCAGAGGGGCGGACAGAAGGAGGGTTCGCCATGCCCATTCCGCTTCGAGCCGACTTTGATGCACAGATGGTGAGGTCAGCGGCGAGGCGATCGAAGGACGGGCCGCAAGCGCGACGACAGCTGGCTTTGCGGCATCTACGACGCTGCCACGCGCACCGAGGCGGCGAAGATCGGCGGCGTCGGATTGCAGGTGGTTCGCGATTGGGTGATGAAGTTCAACGCCGATGGACCGGAAGGGCTGATCGACCGCAAAGCTCGGGGATAGCCGCCGCGGCTCAATGAGGCGCAGCACACGGCGCTCGCCGTCGGGGCTGAAAACGAGCTAACCGCCTTGCCAAACATCGGCGCCTCCAATTTAATATAATTTCTTTCGTATAACGATATTAACCGCCACAACTTGGACAGGCTGCGTCCACTTCTACGTTCGGCCCAAACCGGCCTCCACGCTGAGCCAGAGGCGGGTCCATTAAGGACGCAGCGGCAGCGACCGGCGGGTCGGCGCGACATCATAATGAAGAATCGAAGCGACCCGGTCGAGCACGGAGCGGCAACGGTAGTCTTGGGCCTAGCGTCTGGCGCGCTCGCCTCAGGCAGGGCGGAATTGAGCATCGGGCTCCGCGCAAACCTACCTTCTGCTCGAACAGGTACAAAAGGGGTCCAGACGATAGAATTCAAGGCGACCTGAGCGGCGCCCGGACTTCGCGCCGGTCAAGAAGATACATGCCAAGGACGCATTCCATTGGGCCCGCCGTCCGCGTGGACGCCGAAGGGTTCGTCGAGTTCCTTGAAGGGCGCCAAGACCTTCGCGGTGTCTTCGCGCGACAGTTTGGGCGCTGCGCAGATGCGCTCCGCTTGCTCTCTCATCCCCTTCAGGTCGCCGGCGGCCTCCGGATGATTGTCGATGACCTTCCGGTACTGCGTCGCCGCCTCATCAACCTTGCCTTGCAACAGCAAGACCTCGCTCAAAGCGCAAGCGGCATAGAAGTCCTTCCCGTCGGTCGCCTTTTCGACCACCAGCGGCAGGACCAAGCTGGCGAGGCGCGCAGCTTCGGCTGGTTCGCCAAGGAAAAGTGATTTCGTGGCGGCGCTGATTTCCATGCGGTAGTTTGTCGGATCAGCCGTGAAGGCCTTGCGGTAGAGCTCGCGGGCTTTACGAAGATGCCGCACATTGCGAGTCTCCAGGAAGAGGCCGTCCCGCGCCTCCGCCAGATTCTCGAAGGTCTCCAAATCCTGGTGGCCCGCCGCCTCGAGTTCCGAGAGGACGTCGAGGGCTTCCTGATATCTCCTGAGGCGGCGCAGCGCCTCACCCTCGAGCAGTCTGGCGCGCACCGATTGGGCAAAAAGTAGCAACGCCCTCTTGAGCACCGTGCGAGCGTGGTCGTATTCCCCGAGCCGGATCAACCCATGTGCTGCCGCCAGAAGAGGCGCTGGCGAACTCAGGAGCCCCGGGTGATCAGACATCCCAATTCCCAGGAGCTTCATGGCATTGTTTGCCAAGATCGCACCGTTGATCGTCTTAATCGTCTCCTGCGCGTCGACGTCAACCTTTTGGGCCATGAGGACGGCTTCATGCGGGAGCTTCATCCCCCGCATCCCGCACATGAGCCTGAGTAGGTTCACCCCGCGCGGTCCTTCCGGGCTCTCCTCGAACTCAACACAAGAATCTAACCTGAGCAAACCCAGGAAGCTTTTCGGCGTCGAGTTTGGCGAAAAGGTATTTGAAGGCGCTGTTTGGCTCGTCCGCGAGAGCCCTCATCGCCTCGCGCTCTCGCTGGCACCACTTGGAGTCCTTGGTCCGGCTTGACCAGAGGATAACGCCAGCGGAACTCGCCTGCAGCGCCTCGCTCAAACTTGTTTCGAGGTTGGCGCCGGGAACGAGATTGTACTGATCCAGGAACGCTTCCCATCCCGCCAGCTTGAGCACGTCGTATAAAGCCATCGCCCACGCCCGATCTGAAGACCGGTAGCTGATGAAGGCGTCGTACGCGTTGGCGCCACGTGGCGGCGGCGTCGGCGCGTGCTCGAGCCAAGGACGAAGGAACTCCGTCAAGTCTCGGTCAGGCATTCGTTCGTCTTCCTATGCAAAATCAAATGGACAAGGAATTCTCGGCTAACATTCTCCCCACGAACGCGACGACCTCTAGTCGAGCAGCTTGAACGGCGCCAAGACCTTCGCGGTGTCTTCGGGCGACAGTTTGAGTGCTGCGCAGATGCGCTCGGCTTGCTCGCCCGTCCCCTTCAGATCGCCGTCGGCGTTCGGGTGATTGTCGATGACCTTCTCATACTGCGCCGCCGCCGCATCAACTTTGCCTTGCAGCAGCAAGACCTCGCCCAAAGTACTCGCGGCATAAAGGTCGTTTCCGTCGGTCGCCTTTTCGACCAGCGGGAGGACCAGGGCGGCGAGGCGCGCAGCTTCAGCTGGCTCATCAAGGAAAAGAGATTTCGAAGCGGCGTTGATGCCCGTGTAATAGTCTTTCGGATCGGCCGTGAAGGCGGTGCGGTAGAGTTCACGTGCGCTGCGAAGATGCAGAATTTTGCCGGTCTCCCGGTAGAGACCGTCCCGTGCCGCCGCGAGAATGCCCAAGGTTTCCGGGTCCTGGTGGCCCGCCGCTTTGAGTTCCGAGAGCACGTCGACAGCTTCCTGATATTTCTTGAGCCGGCGCAACGCCAAGCCCTCGAGCTGCCTCGCCCGGACCGATTGGGGGAAGAGCAGCAACGCCCGCCTGAGCACCGTGCGTGCGTCGTCGTTCTTGCCGAGCCGAATCAATCCCTGCGCAGCCGCCAGAATGGGCGCGGGCGAAGCAAGCAGTCCCGGGTGATCGGACACGCCGATTTCCAAGAGCCTTGCCGCGTTGCCGCCTTCGATCGCCCCGTTAGATGCGCGCCATCGCCTGCTTGGCGTCGACGTCAACCTGCTGCGCCATCACGACGGCTTCTGGCGCGAGCGGCACCCCGCGCATGCCGCACATGAGCCTCAGCAGGTTCACCCCGCGCGGTCCCTCCGGACTCTCCTCGAAGCCGACATAAAGATCCGCCTGAGCGAACAGCGGAAGCTCTTCGGCGTCGAGCTTGGAGAAGATGTATTTGAAGGTGCTGTTTGGCCGGTCCCGCGAGAAACCTGCATCGAGTTGCGCTCTCGCTCGCACCACTTGGAGTCTTTGGTCCGGCTCGACCAGAGGATGACGCCAGCAGAACTTGCCTGCAGCCCCTCGGTCAAACTTGTCTCGAGGTTGGCGCCGGGAACGAGGTCGTACTGATCGAGAAACGCCTCCCATCCCGCCAGCTTGAGCGCATCGTACAAGGCCATCGCCCAGGCTCGATCCGAGGACCGGTAGCTGATGAAGGTGTCGTACGAGTTGGCGCCACGCGGCGGCGGCTTCGGCGCATACTGCAGCCAAGGACGAACAAACTGCGTCAGGTCTTCGTCGGACATCCGCGCCTCCTCCAATGCAACAATCAAATGAACACCGAACCTCGGCCTTGCAAAGCGCCGATGTCGATTCAGCATCTTTCCTTCGCCGCGGCGAAGGAAAACTTTCAATCGATGGCGTTCGATGAGCGGCGAGCGCCAGGCTGGCGCCGAACTGAAGAACGCCGCCCTCGAACATGCGTCAACCTAGATCATAATGTGGGACCGGAGACGGATGTCAATCTTCGCTGTCGCGAACGCGCGCGTCGCGAAGCCGGCGCCGCGAAACGTCAGATCGCGGCCGCGCCTAAAACCTCGCGCCAATGCGCGATCCGCTCTTTGAGCGCGCGCTCGCGCCCGTAGGTGAGCTCATCGAGATCGATCTCCTCGAGGATCTTGAAGGCGAAACTTTCGGGCGCCATGCAGCGTTCCAGGCGGACTGAAGCGCCCGGTTCGTCTCGACGCCTTGCTTGAGCGCGAACGAGCGGCGGGTCCAGATGGTGGAAAGATCGGGCGCCGCGCCGATCCATTGCTCGCCGCTCGCGGCGCAGCGGATCGCATAGACGCCGGCGACGGCCTTGCGCTCCTTGTAAGCCGAGACGGCGGCCTTGCGTTCGCTTCGGTCCATTGGCGCTAGCTCCGCAGTTTCTTGGGCGCGCAAGGTTTATCGCCGCCCGACCGTGACCTCACCTCGCGTCCCTTCGGATGGGCGGCAGTTCGGGCGCGTTGAGCCCCGAGAACGGATCGCGCCAGACCGGGATCTCCATCAGGCGCTGATGCCAGGCTTCGACATGGGGAAAGTCGGCCAGGGGCAGGCCGGCGAGATCGGCGAACGGCAGGACGCAGGCGACGCGGAAATCGGCGTATGTGACGTGCGTCCCGACGAGCCAGTCCGCTGCGCCGAGATGCTGATCCAAGATGGCCGCCGAAGACGCAAATTCGCTCAGTCCCGCGTCCACCAGATCCTGCCTCACCGGGCCGATCCCGTAGCGCTGCCTGGTCACGCGCTCGAAATGGACCTGGTCGCACGCTCGGACGAAATTCCAATAGCCCCAGCTTATCCAGCGGACGACGTCGGGCAAGGACTCGCCCATCGGCCAGAAATCCGAGTTGGCCAGTTGCGACAGCCGGCATGCGATTGCATCCGCTTCCCAGAGCGTCGTCTCCCCCTCGACCAGGATGGGCACGCTCAGGTTCGGATTGAGCTTCAGAAACTTTTCTCTCTGCCCCGGCGAGAAGGGCGAAGCGAACTCAAACTCGACCGGCGCGTTCAAATAGCGCGCCACGGCGACCGCGAGGCGCGGATTGTAGTTGCGGCTGAAATAGAGCTTCATGGCGCTTTGCTCCGGAGGCGCTCAGTCCGCGGGCAGCTTCATCGCCGCCGCCTCTTCGGCGCATAAGGATTGTCGCCGCCTGAGCGCATCGACAGGCGGATCGGAACGCCGATGAGGCCGAAGGTCTCGCGCAGGCCATTCACGAGATAGCGCTTGTAGCTCTCGGGAATGCTCGCGACCGAATTGCCGAACAGCACGAAGAATGGCGGGCGCGCCTTCGGCTGGGTGATGTAGCGGATCTTCACGCGACGGCCGGACACGGCCGGCGGCGGAGTCGCGTCGACCACCGGCGCAAGCCAGCGGTTGAGGCGGCCGGTCGAGATGCGCATGTTCCAGATCTCGTGCGTCGTGACGATCGCTTCCATGAGCCGGTCGATATGCGCGCCGGTCAGACCCGAAAGGGGAATGACGCGCGTTCCGCGCAGCTGCGGCAACAGGCGGTCGGCCTCCTCGCGCAATTCGCGCGCCTTGTCGCTCTTGTTGCCGATCAGGTCCCATTTGTTGAGGCCGATGACCAGCGCCCTGCCCTCCTGCTCGACAAGATCGGCAAGCGTCAGGTCCTGCTTCTCGAACGGGATCGTGGCGTCGAGCAGAAGCACCACGACCTCGGCGAAGCGCACGGCGCGCAAAGCGTCGGCGACGGCGAGCTTCTCCACCTTCTCGATGACCCGCGACTTCCGGCGCAGGCCCGCGGTGTCGAAGATCTTGAGCTTCCTGCCGTTCCACTCGGCGTCGAGGCCGATCGAGTTCGCGGGTGATGCCGGGCTCGGGGCCGGTCAGGAGGCGATCCTGCCCAAGGATGCGGTTGATGAGCGTGGACTTGCCTGCATTCGGCCGGCCCAGAACGGCGATGCGCAAGGGCTTGGCGAGATCGAGCTCGCTCCCGTCCTCTTCTTCGCCCAGGACGAGCGACTCGGCCTCGCTCTCCTCGTCGGGGTCGAGGCGCGCCGCGGCCGGCAGGACCTTGACGAGTTCGTCATAGAGCTCGCTCAAGCCCTCGCCGTGCTCGGCCGAGAGAGCGATCGGCTCGCCAAGGCCGAGACTGAACGCCTCATAGACGCCCGCCTTGCCCGCGGCGCTCTCCGCTTTGTTGGCGATGACGATGATCGGCTTGCCGGCGCGGCGCACGGCCTGCGCGAAATGCCGGTCGGCGGCGGTGAGGCCGGCGCGCGCGTCGACCACGAACAGGATCGCGTCGCAATCCATGAGCGCCGCTTCCGTTTGCGCGCGCATGCGCCCGGCGAGCGTCTCCGGATCGCCTTGCTCGAGACCCGCGGTGTCGACGATGGTGAACGAGAGATCGGCGAGCCTCGCTTCGCCCTCGCGGCGGTCGCGGGTGACGCCGGGCTCGTCGTCGACCAACGCAAGCTTGCGGCCGACCAGCCGATTGAACAAAGTCGACTTGCCGACATTCGGCCGGCCGATGATCGCGACCTTGGCGCTCATAATCTTCCAGTGGGAAACGGCCTCATCCTGAGGTGGCCCCGAGAAAGCGGGGCCCTCGAAGGATGGTCCAGCCAGCGCCGACGTTCCCGCGAACTCGCCCGCCCTTCGTCGCCCTTTCAGGCCGCTGCGCGGCGCCTCAGGACGAGGTTGCAGATGGCGGTCGCCGCCATTGTTACGCAGGGCTCTTTGGCGCTCATGTTGTTCCAGCCCGGCGCCGCAGGAGCGGCCGTTACTTCGCCGCAGCCGACCGGTTCGAAGCGATAAGGCCGAGCCAGCGGCTCGCCGCTTCACGCTCGCCGGGCGACACTTCCGGATCGCTCAGCACGAGATCGAACTGCTTGGACGCGTCGTCATAGTCCTTGCGCTCGAGCGCCAGCGCGCCGAGCGTGAGCGCCGCGAGGCGCCGATACGGCCCACCGGCCGCGGAAAGCGCGGTCAGCGCCGCTTCCCCCTTCTGCTGCTCGCCGGGGATGTCCACTCTCAAGAGCGCGGCGCGCAGGCGAGCCGTATCCCGCAACAGCGGATCGATCGCAGCGTCGCCGGAAACGGCGTCGAAAGCGCCGATCGCCGCTTGCGGGTCTTTGGCCGCCTCGGCGCCGGCCGCGGTCATCTGCGCGAGCACCCGATAGCCGCTCGGTCCCTGCGCCGCGATCTTGTCGAGCCCCGCCTTGGCTTCGTCGAGCTTGCCGCCCTCGAGCGCGATCAGCGCCTGTTCGAACTGATCGCCGGCGGCCTGCGTCGCCCTTTCGCGTTCATACTGCCAATAGCGGAAGCCTGCCGAAGCGAGCACGATCAGCACGGCGGCGGCCAGGATCTGGTTTTGGTATTTCTTCCAGAATTCCGCCGCCTTGTCGCGCCGGACTTCCTCGTCAACTTCCTGAAAGATGTCGCTCATTATGCGCGCGGCCTATCACAGAGGCTAGGCGAAAGCGAGCGGCGAAGGGCGCCTGTGCGACGACGGCCCACTAGCGGCAGGAATGCGGTTCGGGCGGGCCCCTCATCTGCGCGGCCAGGCGCAGGATCACATCGCTCACAGCCTCGTCGGCCGCGCGCGCCGCGTTCAGCCGGGCCGCCAGTTTTTCTGGCATCAGCACCTTGTACACGCCGCTCTTTCTGGACTTCATCGTCACGCCGTCTCGAACCAACTCATAGGCCGCCGCGCTCAGTTCAACCTCAATCACCGATTTCCCCGCTGCCTGGTTCGCCTTGTGAAATCAAAGGCGAAAGGGGGCGAAATTGCGCGCGCTGGTCGATGAGGTCCAACAATAGTTGCGCGCTCCCTGCCCCACAAATCTGCAGAGAACCCCGTCCTCCAGTGTTGCCGATATGTGTGACCAGATATAGCGTGTGTCGCCACCGCCGTTTGGCGCCGGGAACCCCGGGACGCCTCAATGCTTGCCAATCGTCGCTTGAACTCGCTCGCCGCGCTGACGGTCGTCGGGCTTGCTGGAATGACGGCGCCGCAGTCGCGCGTTGGCGAGGGCGCAAGCGGTGCGCTGAGCGGGCGCGGCGCCTGTCGCAATCAGGCTGGCGCTTGGACGTCGCCCGCGAATAAAAGGAAGGCTCGAGGCGTTTAGCCGGCGCCTTGGCATGGCCGCTTGGCCAGCAAGGGTTGCTTGGATAAAGTTTCGGGCCTGAATGCGAATATTGAGCCATGGGCCTGGATGGCCTCCGGTCGCCATAGCCGTTCTCGCGGCCTCGCTCGCGCTTCTCTCCGTGCGCCCGGCCGCCGCCGACGAGAACGCGCCGACGGTCTCCCCCGACCGGCTCGAGGATGCGCCTTCGATCAAGCCCGACCCCTATCCCGGCTTTGACAATTTCGCCTGGCGGGCCTTCATCGCGCTCAATTGGCCGTCCCTCGTCGACGCCGCCCATCGCGGCGAACCCGACCGCGGCAAGGCGCTCGGCGACGAAGGGCCCCGGGTCTGGGAGACCTTCAAGGCCCGCTACGAACTCTTCCAGGTCGGTCCGGACGGGCGCCCGATCGCGCCCAAGCCCTGGGGAACTTATGAAGCGGCGAACCCGTGCGGAGCGGGTGTCGACAATCGCGAGAAGACGCTCGCGACCTTCACGCCATTCATGGATTTCAACCAATCCGCCTTCATGCCGGGCGTCGGCGCCAATCCGCTGGTGGCGCAAAATCGCACCTATACGCGCTACGAGGGGCGCATCAATCAACCGGAATATTCGGCCCTTGCCGCTCATGGCTGGAGCTTGGGCGAGAGTCTGCCCGACCCGGCCCACCCGGCGGAATTGCCCGTAGGCTCGATCGCGGTCAAGGCGGCCTGGAGGCTCCTTACAGCGGCGGATACGCCGGCGGTTCGCGCCCGCTATTACGTGGTCGAGAACGCCAACGTGGTCGACGTGGCCAAGACGCTGGCCGCTCGTCACGTCGTCTGTTCGAGGAGCGACGTCGCCCTGGTCGGCTTGCACCTGGTGATCCGGACGACGGACCGGCCGCAAGGCCTGTGGGCCACGTTCGAGCATGTCGACAACGTGCCCCCGGCTGGCGAAGGCGAAGCCCGCGAGCCCGACGCCAGGCAAGCGGGCGCGCCCTATTCCTATTTCGACCCTTCGAAGCCACCCGGCCTTTGGCCGACCTTCGGCCTGCCCGACACTTTGCCGGTCAGCCTGGATCACCCGCCCAAGCTCGACCCCACGCCCATGCAGGTGGTGCGCCGGCACCCGATCCATGGTCAAACCATGGCGATGAACCGGGCCTACTGGGCGCTGCCCGGACTCAAGGGAACCGTCTGGGAGCACTACATGCTGGTCGCGAGCCAATGGCCGACGATTCCCACGCCCGCCGGTCCGCAAAACGACGGCGGATATTTCCCGGGGCAGCCCCTGAACGCGGACGCGCCGCGCGAGAATTACCAGTCGGCGGACGCGCCGAAGGAAAACTTGGTCAACACGACGATCGAAACCTATTTCCAGGACCCGCCGTCAAGCTGCATGTCCTGCCACCAGAGCCTCTCCAACGCGCTTGGACGCGATTTCGTCGGGATGCTCGGCAGCTTTCGGTAGGAAAGTCTGCTGGTCGCTGTCACCGACAGAGCGGCCCCTCCACCACGCCAGGGTCCATCGAGAGACGGGCATCCCTCCTGGACGCTCTACGGCGCGGACTCCTCCCCCGCTTTCTAAAAACCGTCACCTCGGCCACGCTCAGCGTGCAAGCCGAGTCGGCGCCCGCGATCGTCGGTGGCGATTGACCGCGGCCCGTTTTAGAATCATTCTAAACTGGTGGAGGGGTTCGCCGGTCGGCAAGGCCGCCTCGCGAAGGATCGATGGAGGAAGCGCCCATGCGTGAGACCAACGAAAAACCTGGCGTCAGCCGACGTGCCGTCCTCATCGCCGCCGCCGGCGCCGCGCCCCTTCTCGCGCTGACGGCCGGCGAAGCGCAGGCCAAGATCGCGCAGAGTGCGGTCCACTATCAGACCACTCCCAGGGACGGTCACCAGTGCGACGGCTGCGTCCAGTTCGTCGCCCCCAATTCGTGCAAGCTCGTCGACGGCGAGATCGCGCCCACAGGCTGGTGCGCGCTATGGGTGAAGAAGCCCGCTGCTTAAGGCAATCGAGAGGGCCTTGGGCGGTTTCTCACCGACCAGGCGTTGAACGTGAGCTCCATGGCTTTCCGGGACGGAGCCGGCTCTTGTCAGGGGGAACGGCTCCGCCCCGGGCCCTCAGTCGGCCTGCGCGGTGTCGTGCGCGCAGACGACCTTGACATACTGGCCTTGGACGAGCCTGAGTCCGGCCCCGGCAAGGACCGTCTGGCTCCCCACTCCGCAGCCGGCTTCCTCACCCCACGGCGGGTGAGCGATCGACTGCAATGCGGTGCGGGCGTCGCAGTCGTTCGGCGCGACCGTGCCTGGACAGACGAACACGCCGGCGATCGTAGGGCTGGCGTGGCGGAACTTGCTGATCTGGCCAAGGAACAAGAACGGCAAGCCTGAGCGCAAGGCGTAAAGCTTGAGCACGAGTGTTCGGCGGACCCGGCTGGCTCGTGCTAGGTTTCCCCGGAAGCAACACCCCGGACCGCCTGATGAAGCACATTCTTGCCCGCCTCGACGCTCGCCGCCAGCGCGCCCGTCTCGGCGGCGGCAAGGATCGCATCGCCGCGCAGCACGCCAAGGGCAAGCTCACGGCGCGCGAGCGCATCGAACTCCTGCTCGATCACGACTCGTTCGAGGAGTTCGACATGTTCGTCGAGCATCGCTGCGACGACTTCGGCATGGCGGAGACCAAGAATTCCGGGCGACGGGGTGGTGACCGGCTGGGGCACCGTCAACGGCCGCACGATCTTCGTGTTCGCCAAGGATTTCACCGTCTTCGGCGGCTCGCTTAGCGAGACGCATGCGCAGAAGATCACCAAGATCCAGGACATGGCGCTGAAGAACCGCGCGCCCATCGTGGGCCTGTTCGACGCGGGGGGCGCGCGGATCCAGGAGGGCGTCGCGGCGCTGGGCGGCTACGGCGAAGTCTTCCAGCGCAATGTGCTCGCCTCGGGCGTCATCCCGCAGATTTCCGTGATCATGGGTCCCTGCGCCGGCGGCGACGTCTATTCGCCGGCGATGACGGACTTCATCTTCATGGTGCGCGGCACGAGCTACATGTTCGTCACCGGCCCGGACGTTGTGAAGACGGTGACCAACGAGAGCGTGACCGCCGAGGAACTGGGCGGCGCGCAGGTGCACACCACCCGTTCCTCGATCGCCGACCGGGCCTATGACAACGACGTCGAGGCGCTGTTGCAGATGCGCCGGCTGATCGATTTCCTGCCGGCTTCAAATCTCGAGCGGGCGCCCGCGCTGCCGAGCTTCGACGATCCCGACCGGATCGACGCATCGCTCGACACGCTGGTCCCGGACAATCCCAACAAACCTTACGACATCAAGGAGTTGATCCTGAAGGTTGCGGACGAAGGCGATTTCTTCGAGATCCAGGAGGCGCACGCCAGGAACATCGTCACCGGCTTTGCCCGCATCGGCGGCGCGACCGTCGGCATGGTCGCCAATCAGCCCCTGGCGCTCGCCGGCGTCCTCGATTCCGACGCGTCGCGCAAGGGCGCGCGGTTCGTCCGCTTCTGCGACTGTTTCAACATTCCGATCATCACCTTTGTCGACGTTCCCGGCTTCCTCCCCGGCACGGCGCAGGAATATGGCGGCCTCATCAAGCACGGCGCGAAGCTCCTGTTCGCTTACGCCGAGGCGACCGTTCCGAAAGTTACCGTCATCACCCGCAAGGCGTTCGGCGGCGCCTATGACGTCATGGCTTCCAAGCACCTGCGCGGCGACATCAATCTCGCCTGGCCGACAGCGCAGATCGCGGTGATGGGCGCCAAGGGCGCGGTCGAGATCATCTTCAGGTCCGATATCAACGATCCGGCTAAGATCGCTGAAAGGACGAAGGAATACGAGGACGCATTTCTCTCGCCCTTCGTCGCCGCCGAGCGCGGCTATGTCGACGAGGTGATCATGCCGCGCGTGACCCGCAAGCGCCTATCGCGCGCGCTCGCCATGCTGCGCAACAAGAAGCTCGAGAACCCGTGGAAGAAACACGACAACATTCCGCTGTGATAGGCGCCGGTTCGGGGCGCCTTCGGGCTCAATCGAGGTCGCCGGAACAGTCCGGAGTATAGCTTGAAGCTCAAGTTCTCATCGAAGAGAAGCTTCCTGTCGCTGTTACGACGCGCCGCTCCCGATCAGCGGCATAGGTAAGGCAAGCGCGGATGTCCTCTTCGGTCAGCTCCGGATCGTCAGCAAGAATTTGCTCGTGCGACTCCCGCCGCGAGCCAACCCAGAACGTGAGCGACCGCGATGCGGAGGCCGCGAATGCACGGCCGTCCGCCGCGCTTCCCCGGTTCGATCGTAAGGACGCGCTGGTAGTTCATGTCGTTGCCGGCGATGGTCCGCGCCAGCACCTCGGCTCGGCAACGTCACCGAGAAGCACCCCTCCGTCGTGTACTCGGCGATGCTCAATCCCGCGAACTCTGGCGGTTTGGACCGGTTCAGGATTTCTTGCCCGACGGAGTTAGCGCCTGGCCGGTCGCGCCCTGAGACTTCTTGTATTCGGACATCGAGCTCTTTGGCTTGTCCGACTTTGGCTTTTTGCCTTCTTTGTTGCTCTTCATTTGGCCCTTCGCCATCGATTCCTCCTCAACTCCAGCGGCCGAGCCTTCGATTGTGACACAAACCGCCACGCCTTGCCATCCGCCGCGGCCGCCTGCCAGGCGCGACTCGGCGCTCCGGTAGCCCGGCCGCGGCCCGGCCAAGCAGGGAAGCCGACAGGCCGCCTCAGCCTTCGCGGCGCCAGTGGCGCCACTGACCGTGGCCCATGGACCCATGGAAAAGCACGGCGAATCGGCGCTTCTGGCCATCGTCCAGGCTGTCATAGAGCGGCTTGGCGGCCGCCGCGAGCTTCTGCAGGTCGGCGGCGCGAGCGCTCAGGAACTCGGATGCACGGCTGAGACGGTCGATCGGATTGACGTCATCAGCCTCGTCGTCAGCCGCCTCGCGTCGCTCCTTCCACGCAGCCAGGCGTTCGGCTCTTTGCTTGGCGAGATCGCGGATCGCCGATTCCAGCGGCGCCCAATACTTTTCCTGCTCGGCGTTCAGTTCGAGGCCGGCCTTCAGCGCGGCGATGCGAGCGTCGAGGAAAGCGGCGCGGTCCTCGGGGCTAAACCGAGCCGGTTGCGCGCGTTGCGCGGTATCATCCGCTACGGCAAAGCTTCCGCCGACAACAGGCGCCAAAGTCAGCGCGGTCGCGACTGCGATCGCCGAAAGCGCTGTTTTCATGGAACGAGTCTCCTCCTCATGCATTCAGGGACCGCGTGGACGCTAGATCAGCGCCGCGCTGAGGTCCAATGACAAGGGCGTGAGGACTTCCTTGATCATTCGTTAACTCGGCTTTCATCTTCGTGAAACCATGCGCCTTTGCTGAAGCTTAACTGTGCCAACACGCTCTTCATCACGGTACGGCCGGATTCACCTGCGGGAAAATATTGCGGCGCAGGGTCTCTCCGCGTCCAGACCCGGCGACCGCGTCGCCAGGCCGGAGGGAGTGCAGGTGCGTATGATGGCGTTCGCAATCGACAGGAGCCGCACGATCATCAGCGCGATGATCCTCGGGCGCCGGGTGACGGCGCAGGATGTCGCCTGGCTGAAGCGCGAGGTGTTCGCCGATCGAGAAGTGTCGCGCGAATCCGCCGATGAGTTGTTCGCCGTCGTCCGCGCCGAGATGGACAACGCCCCCGAGTGGAAAGAGTTTTTCGTCGACATGATTGCCGAACACGTCGTCCGGCAGGCCAAGCCGCAGGGCGTTGTCAGCGACGAGGGGGCCTCATGGCTGCTCGCCCGAGTGGACGAATGCAAGTCGGTCGAGGCCTTGGCCGCGCTGGTCAATGTGTGCGCCGAGGCGCACCGCGCGCCCGACTGGTTCGTGGCGGCGGCCAAGGAGCGAGCGGCCGCGCGCAGGCCCGGCAGCCGGCGCCGCGCTCCGCGCAACGGTCGGATAGCCCGTTCGCGCCTTTTCCCCCTTGCAGGCAGAGCGACTTGCGGCCGGTGGTGGCGCGCGCTATCGGATAGCGGGATGCGGGCGCTTCCAGGGGCTGCCCGCGAGCGAGGGGGTAATCGGCATGACTAAGGCTGCAGCCTCGTTCATGGGCGCTGTCGTTCTCGCCCTCGGCGTGGTCTCTCAGCCAAGCCCCGCTAAAGCTCAGATATACACTTACCCCCATGAACGGGCGGGATGGATGGTCGGCCCCGGCTTCTTTGGCTTCAGCGGTTATCCGTGGTCTGGACCGCCATTTGCGTCCCCAATCCCAAAGCCGACCTACGGGTGCTATTTCACTCGCGCGCGGCTTCAGAACGCGTGGCGGGAGGTCGAAGTCTGCGAGTGAAAGCGGCCGGGCCGCGGCCTCGCCTTCTCTCCCAATCGAGCAAGCGGCGACGCGCGGTTGTTTACCCGCTTCCGTTGTTCCCCTAGAAGCGACGGTTGAAGGAAAGCGGGGCTTTTCTCGCAAGGGCGCGATGTTCAAGACAATCCTGATCGCCAACCGCGGCGAGATCGCCTGTCGGATCATCAGGACGGCGCGCCGCATGGGCATCAGGACCATCGCCGTCTATTCCGAAGCCGACAAGGACGCGCTGCATGTCGAGATGGCGGATGAGGCGGTCGCAATAGGCCCACCCGCGGCAGCCCAGTCCTATCTCGCGATCGACAAGATCGTGGCCGCCTGCCTCAAGACCGGAGCCGAGGCGGTGCATCCGGGCTATGGCTTTCTTTCGGAGCGCGCCGCCTTCCCGCAGGCTCTTGCAAAGGCCGGAATCGTCTTCATCGGTCCCAATCCCAAAGCCATCGAGGCGATGGGCGACAAGATCGAATCGAAGAAATTCGCCAACGCGGCCAAGGTCTCGACCGTTCCCGGCTATCTCGGCGTCATCGAATCGCCGGAGCGCGCGGCCGAGATCGCCGATGAGATCGGCTATCCGGTGATGATCAAGGCCTCCGCCGGCGGCGGCGGCAAGGGCATGCGGATCGCTCACTCGCGCAAGGAGGTCGCGGAAGGCTTCGCCCGTGCGCGCTCGGAGGCGAAATCCTCGTTCGGCGATGACCGGGTGTTCGTGGAGAAATTCATCGTCAATCCGCGCCATGTCGAGATTCAGGTGCTGGGCGACAAGCATGGCAACGTCATCCATCTCGGCGAGCGCGAATGTTCGATCCAGCGCCGCAACCAGAAGGTGATCGAGGAGGCGCCCTCGCCGCTCATCGACGAAGCGACGCGGCGAAACATGGGCGAGCAGGCGGTCGCGCTGGCCAAGGCGGTTCAATACGATTCCGCCGGCACGGTCGAGTTCGTCGCCGCACAGGACCGAAGCTTCTATTTCCTCGAGATGAACACCCGCCTGCAGGTCGAGCACCCGGTGACCGAGCTCGTGACCGGCGTCGATCTCGTCGAGGCGATGATCCGGAGCGCCGCCGGGCGAGCCGTTGCGCTTGAGACAGGCCGACGTGAAGCTCACCGGTTGGGCGGTCGAAAGCAGGATCTACGCCGAGGACCCGACGCGCGGCTTCCTGCCCTCGACCGGACGGCTCACGCGCTATCGGCCGCCGGCCGAGGGAACGCATCATGAAGTGACGGTGCGCAACGACACCGGCGTGTTCGAGGGCGGGGAAATCTCGATCCACTACGATCCGATGATCGCCAAGCTCGTCACCCATGCGCCCGACCGGCTCGGCGCGATCGAGGCGCAGGCCGCCGCGCTCGACGCGTACGTCATCGACGGCATTCGCCACAACATTCCTTTCTTATCGGCGCTGATGCAGCATCCTCGCTGGCGCGAGGGACGGCTCTCGACCGGCTTCATCGCCGAGGAATTTCCCGACGGTTTTCACCCGCTCACCGCCGAGGGCGAGACCGAGCGCCGCCTGGTTGTGGCCGCGGCGATGATCGACCACACGCTCAATCAGCGAAAACGCCATATTTCCGGGCAATTGCGCGAGCCCGAGCAAATGCGCTTCGACCTCAAGCGGGTGGTCGCAATGGGCGAAGTCCGCGTCGAACTCGAGATCGAACCCAGACAATCGGGCGTCGCGATCATCTTCGCGGACGGTCGCAAGGTCGAAGTCCACTCGCAATGGAAACCAGGCGATCCGTTGTGGCGCGGAGCCATCGATGGCGTCGAGCTCGCCGTGCAAGCCCGCCCGATCCTCAACGGCTATGCGCTCTTCCATGCCGGAGTCGCCGTCGATGCGCGCGTCTACACCCACCGCGAAGCCGAGCTCGCCGCGCTCATGATCGAGCACAAAGACGCGGACGGGTCGCGCTACCTGCTCTGTCCGATGCCCGGCCTCATCAAGGCGATCGCGGTCAAGGCCGGGCAGACGGTGAAAGCCGGAGAGCAGCTCTGCATCGTCGAGGCGATGAAAATGGAAAATGTGCTGAGCGCGGAGCGCGACGCGACGGTGAAAGCGATCCTCGTCAAGGAAGGGGATACGCTCCCCGTCGACGCCATCATCATGGAGTTCGCATGAGCCAAGGTAAGCTGATTTCCTCCGGCTCGCCGTTCGAGAAGACATACGGCTATTCGCGCGCCGTCGTCTGGGGCCATGAGGTCCATATCGCCGGCACGACCGGCTACGACTATACAAAAATGGCGATGCCCGACGATGTCGCCGAGCAGACCCGCAACATCTACGCGACTTTCGCCGGAGTCCTGAAGGAGGCGGGCGGCGGCCTTGCCGATATCGTACGGCTCCGAACCTTCGTGACCGACGGCGCGTATTTCGAAGCGGTCTTGAAGGTGCAGGGAGAAGTCTTCGGCGAGATCCGCCCCGCTGCGACGATGATGGTCGTCCAGGCGCTGCTCAAGCCGGAAATGAAGGTCGAGATCGAGGCCGAGGCGCGGCTCCGAGACGCCCCCGCCGCCCGATAGAACGGCGGGCGCTCGTCCAAGGCCGAACGCACCAAGCTAGACCGCGCCTGCAACCGTGAACACGCGCGCCGCCGCCTCGAACTCGCGCCAGCGCGCCTGGCGACGCGCTGACGCCTCGGCGTCGGCCCCCCAGCGCTCGGCCTGAAAATCCTCGTCGACATGCGCCGCGCGCCACGCGGCTTCCGGCGACAGAAAGCCGCGCGCGACGGCAAGCGCCAGCAGCGCCGATCCGGTCAGCGTCGTCATCACGCTGAGCGCGGCGAGTTGAACCGGATCATCGTACGCGTCCAGCGCGGCGCCGATCGCCGCCAGCGCCGCAGGGGGCTGCGCGACATGCATCACTCCTGTTGTCACGCGAAAGCGCGCTCCAAGCTGCTCCGCGGCCCAGCGAAGAACCGGATCGAAGGCCTGCGCTTGGCGTGCAACCAGCGTGTCCGGTTCTTCGGCGCGGTAGCACAGGAGGTCGGAGCCCGCGTAGCGCAGGATGTCGGCCCGGGTTTCGGCCATCGTATGCGCGACGCCGTCGATCGCGGAATTGACGAGCCGCGTCAGCGGCATCTCGGCCGGGTCGATCGTCTCGCGCTGCCGCTCCCATTCCGCCGCCAATTCAAGCATGAGCGCCCGGCTGTGTGCGGCGAGCGGATTGCGTCCGGGCGTCCGCGCGCGGCGGCCGTCGAGGCTGAGCACGAAGCGCCCGCCCTCCTCCGCGAGGTCAGCCGTCTTGTAGAAGCGCTTGACCGGCTGGGGCCGCATATTCGCTTGCGCCGCGTGCATCGGATTCTTGCCCCCCTCTCCCGGTGGCCCGTCGGGAGACGGGCGTTCTTCCGAACGCCCTATGGGGAGAGGGGTTGGGGGTGAGGGCTCACGCATCGGGCGCATCCTCGATCGGATCGCGCTGGTTCTCGTCAAAGCCGAACATGGCGAAGCTTTTCTTCATGTGCTCCGGAAGCGGCGCGGTCACATCGATGACGCCTTTGCGTGGATGGGGCAGAACCAGGCGGCGCGCCAGAAGGTGCAGCTTGGGTTCGAGACCGGGCGGCAACGCGCGCAAGGGATCGGCGCGAGCCGGATCGTTGGCGGGGCGCCGATTGTATTTCGGATCGCCGACGATCGGGTGGCCGATCGCCTCGCAATGCGCGCGCAACTGATGGGTGCGGCCGGTGACCGGCCGCATCGACAGCCACGCGAGGCGCGGCGGAACTTTGTCGACGACCGCGTAGAGGGTCAGCGAATGCTGCGCGTCCTTTTCGCCATGCTTTGCGACTCGCATCCGCTCGAGGTCCGCCCTGCCCGTCCCTCTGGCGTCGCGCGCGACCATGCCTTCGCCCTTGGCGAGAAACATGGAAATGCGCCCCTGCCCCGGCTTGGGCACGCCTTCCACCAGCGCCCAATAGATCTTCTTCGCCTGGCGCGAGCGGAAGGTCTCGCCTAGCTCCGCCGCCATTTTTCGCGATTTGGCGATCAAGAGAACGCCGGATGTGTCGCGGTCGAGCCGATGAACCAGAACCGGCCGATTGCCGTCCTTGTCGGCAAGCGCCTCGAGCATTCCGTCGACATGGCGCGTCGTTCCCGAGCCGCCCTGGACCGCGAGGCCGTAAGGCTTGTTGAGCACGAGGACGTCGCGATCCTCGAACAGGGTCATCGCCCGGACCGTTGCGACGTCACCGGGATTGGCGCGCTTGATGGCTGGAGCGCCCTGCGAGGCGATCCGGAGCGGAGGCACGCGCACGCTCTCGCCGGACGCGAGCCGGGTCGATATGTCCGCCCGCTTGCCCGAAACGCGAACTTCGCCCTTGCGCACGATCCGCATCAGGTGCGAATTCGCAACGTCCGGAAATCGCCGGTGAAGCCACCGATCGAGCCGCATGCCCGCTTCGTCCTCGCCGATCTCGTAAAAGGCCGCCTTGTCGGGGGGAACGGCGGCGGTGGTGGTGGCGTCGCCATCTTTCCGCATGAAGCGCGTCATAGCCTAGCCGCGGCGGGCGCGGTAGGGTGAAGCGCCAGCCGTTGCAAGGAGGCCGCAATGGCCCATCACTATCACGCCGTCGTCTGGATCGATCACAAACGGGCGCGGATTTTCCACTTCAACGTCGAAGAGGCGGACAGGACCGTGGTGCGCGATCATGTCGTTCGCGACCTTCACGCCCATGAGAAGCGCACCGGCCACAGGATCGAGGAGAACAAGCCGTTCTTCGAGGATGTCGCCAAGGCGATCGCCGACGCAGGCGCGATTCTCATCATCGGACCTGCGCAGGAGAAGGACCTGTTCGCCAAATACCTCGCCGAGAAGCATCCCTTTATCCGCACGCATGTCGAGGGGGTGGAGAAGGCCGACCATCCGACCGATGGCGAGCTTCTCGACCTCGCGCGCCGGTATGCCAAGGCCGCAGACCGGATGCGGCCGCAGATCGATCCGCCCGAACCCGGCAAGCCTTGAGCGTCGCGCGTCGCTGTCGCTCCCAAGCGAGGATTCCGTATGCCTTATGAGCTCTACTATTGGCCTAGCATCCAGGGGCGCGGCGAGTTTGTGCGCCTCGCCCTCGAGGCGGCGTCGGCGCCTTATGTCGATGTCGCCCGCGAGCGGGGAGCCGGGCGTGGCATGAAGGCGATGATGGCGATGCTCGAGGGCGGCGCGCCCCAGACCCCGTTCGCGCCGCCGTTCCTGCGCGACGGGGAGATCGTCGTCTCGCACGTCGCCAACATTCTCCACCATCTCGGCCCCAAGCTTGGGTTAGCCCCGAAGGATGAGGCAGATCGCATCTTCGCCAACGGGCTGCAGCTCACGATCACGGATTTCGTGGCCGAGGTTCACGACACCCATCATCCGATCGCGACCGATCTCTATTTCGAGGACCAGAAGGAGGAGGCCAAGGCGCGCTCCGCCGCCTTCCTTGAGCGCCGAGTCCCGAAATATTTTGGCTATTTCGAGCGCGTGCTCGCCGACAATCCGGCGGGACGAGCGCACATTGTCGCCGACAAGCTCACCACCGTCGACCTGTCGCTGTTCCAGATCTGGGCCGGCATGACATACGCTTTCCCGCATGCGTTCGCGGACGCCGGCAAGCTCTATCCATCGCTCGCGGCGCTGACGGCATCCGTCGCCGAACAGAAAAACGTGGCCGCCTATCTCGCCTCCGAGCGGCGCATTCCGTTCAACGAGTTGGGCATTTTCCGCCACTATCCGGAGCTCGACGCGGGGCCGAAGAAGGGAAAGCGGAAATCATGAGCGGCGGCGCGCGCTGCTGATTGTCCTCGCTTCTCGAATGGACGTCCTAACCCAATGGCGGGAGCGTCCCAAGTCATTATCCGCCGCCCTCAAATGCCACATTGTCTACTCGCCAATATTCAACCCTTCGCCCCCAAGATGAGAGGTGCAACGAACACTCATTCCCAGGGACAAACGATGCGCGCCTCCGTAATAATTTCAGCATGCGCCTTGATCGCGGCGCCATCTCTCGCACCTAACGGCGATCGGCCGATCCAGGCCGAAAGCGAGCGCTCCGGAAAGCGGAGGCCCAATAACCGCCGTGCCTCGTAATCCTGCAAAGTTCAGGCAACCCGATGTCCGTCGAGCGAGGGCGGCGGCGCGGAAGGACGGCAAGGACGTAGTGCGGACTGAGATCGGGCCAGATGGTCGCATCGTGCTCGTCCATAAGACGGACGTCACATTGGCGTCGGCCGAAGCGGCATTGGAGACCTGGAAGGCGAAACGCAATGCGCATCCGGCTTAAAGGGCTCAACTCGGTCTCGAAGATTTTGGCAGGCGGCGTCGTCACTTATTACTACGCTTGGAAAGGGGGCCCTCGCTTAACGGGCGAACCCGGAACGCCCGAATTCATCGCCAGCTACCATGAGGCGGTTTCTGCCAAAAAGTCAGCCCCACCGGGCGCGGTGCTCGCTTTGCTGCAGGCTTATCAAGCCAGCTCTGAATTCACCGGCCTGCGGGATCGAACACGCGCTGACTACATAAAGCGGATCAAGCAGATTGAAGTCGCGTTGGCGACATGCCTCTCAACGCCCTCAAGGCTCGCGGAGCACGGGCTGAATTCATGGCGTGGCGTGATGATCTCGCGACCCGCTCTCGGCGCCAGGCGGACTACGCCTGGACTGTCTTCGCCCGCATCCTCTCTTGGTCGAAAGACCGCAGTCTCTTGTCCGAAAATCCCTGCGAACGCGGAGGCCGTCTCTACCGAGGCAATCGCGCCGACAAGGTCTGGACCGCCGAGACGAGGCAGCCTTCTACCGCTCAGCACGTTCCCACCTGCATCTTCCGGTCCTGCTGGCGCTCTGGACGGGCCAGCGGGAAGGGGATCTTCTTCGACTATCTTGGTCTGCCTATGACGGGGATACAATTCGGCTCAAACAGAGCAAGACCGGCGCGCGCGTCAGCATTCCGGTGGGCGCCCCGCTTAAGGCAGCATTGGAGACCGCGCCGCGCCTGAGCCCCGTCTCTCCTGACTTCCGAAAGCAAGCCTTGGACACCGGACGGTTTCCGAGCTTCGTTCGCTAAGGCGAGGGCCAAAGGCGGGATCGTCGGCTTCACCTTCAACGACCTACGAGGTACTGCCGTCACCCGACTCGCACTCGCGGGAGCGACGGAAGCCGAGATTGCGACCATCACCGGACATTCGCTTCGCGATGTGCGGTCCATCCTTGATTCGAACTATTTGCACCGGGATCCGGCTCTTGGTCGAGCCGCGATCTATAAGCTCGAAAGAGGAACGAAAATTCCCAACTGAACTCCCAACCGGAGTTCGCCAGTCAACTACGCGAAAGGAAAAAGCACTGTAAACTCAAGTGGCTGCCCTTCTTGAATACTTATCGAACCATGTGCACCGCTCCGGGTCCCGATTTCCTGCAGGCTCTTGAGGGAGTTTCCGCCCTTCGGGTGACGGCCTAATTGTTAGCTCGCGCGCAGGAGACGGCCGGAGTCGACGTATTGCGGACGTAGCAGACCGCGGCCTTGGACGCCTCAGTTGGGCGGAGAGCCGTCATTGCCGCGCGTTCCCGCAAGGTCGGCTTCCCAGCCCGAAGCTGAAGTCCAGTCTAATTCCCTTCGCCCTCTGCAGGACTAAACTGGATCGCGGCTTCGCATTTTGCGCAAACAGACCCATTCATTCGGCTTCCGGGCGCCGGCCGACCTCGCGGAAAAAATCCACCAGCGCCTTCAGCGCCGGCTGATCTGCCTTCAACTCGGATAGTAAAGAAACATCCCGTCGAGCGGCGGCGGCGCCCATTCGTCGAGGACGGTGACAAGGCGCCCCACGGCGAGGTCCGCTCTCACGTAGTCGAGCGGCGCCTGAAGCAGCCCCACGCCTTCGATCGGCGCCCCACAGCGAACCTGCCATCATTGACGGCCAGCCGTCGCTCCGCATGAACCTCCACGTTCCGTCGTTTCATTCGAAGGCGCCACGGAACGAATGCGCCGCTCGGCAGGCGAACGCGGATGCATTCATGCGCGGCCAAATCCTGCGGTGACTTGGGCTCGCCGCGCCGTGCGAGATAAGCGGGCGACGCGACCGCAACAAAATGCATCTCCCTGGAGATCCGCACGGCGATCATGTCGTGAGCGAGATGCTCGCCAGTGCGGATTCCGGCGTCGAAATCGTTCCGCAACGATGTCGATTGGCGAGGCGTCGATTGAGATGTCGACGTCGATCTCGGGATAAAGGGCGAGGAAGCGCGGGACGACCACCTCCAGGACCAAATCCGCTGCGGGAGGCGGCGCGCTGAGGCGCAGCGTTCCGGCCGGATTGTTTCGATATTCGTTGGTCGATTTCCAGCGCCGCCTGGTACTCGTCCAGCGCCGGCCGCAGCCGCTCGAGCAGGCGTTCGCCCGCGGCGGTCGGCGCAACCGAGCGCGTGGTGCGCTCGACAAGACGCACGCCGAGACGCTCCTCGAGATTGCGCACCACGTCGCTCACGCGCGGCGTAGACAGGCCCAAAAGCTTGGCCGCTTTCGTGAAGCTCTTCTGCTCGAGCACCGCGACCAAGGCGCCGGTCTCGGCAAGGCTGGCTCCGCGCATTGCTCACCCCATTATTCGCTATGATGGAAAAGCCCATTCAGACTATTCCATCTACTGCACGCTCCGGGCTGGTCCACAGTCTTCGCGCATCGCCTGGCCTCGCACCGGAGGAGCAAGCAAACAAATGAATACCGAGATCGCCGTCCACCCGAAGCTGCTGCATTACGGCCTGACCACAGGCAATCTCGACGCCATGCTCGAGTGGTACCGAAAGGTGCTCGGCATGACGGTCAATAAGCGCGTGAATGTGCCGGCCGACCGCGCGCCGTTAACTGCCGTCCATTCGCAAGCAACGACGAGATCAATCATCGCATCTCGTTCTTCGAGGCGCCTCACGCCACGATCAATTCCGAAAGGTCCCGCCATGCTGGGGTTCAGCACGCGCCTTCACCTATGGAACGCTTGATGATCTCTTAGGCACCTATGTCCGGCTGGCAAGACTTGGCATGACGCCGATGTGGGCCGCGGATCAGTGGTTTCAGACGGCGAGTTACTATGAAGATCCGGACAAGAACATCATCGAGCTCAACGTCGACAATTTTCACCAACCTCTGGGCCGTCACCGAGGGTTTGAAGGAGCTGCCCCCGCAGCTGCACGTGTTCGTCGACCCCGAAAAGCTGATCGCGGCGCGCGAGGCGGGGGCTTCGCCTTGGGACGTCCACGTGCGCGCCTTCGCCGAAGAGTTCGTCCCCGCAAAACCCTACGACTTGGGCCGAAGCTACTGATGTCGCTTCCCAAAGCAGCGACACGAATGGAGCGCGCCGTTGTCCCCGCCACCCGCCTCGGCGGAATGCGCGACGGTCTGGCATGAGCATTGAGCAGCGCCACGCCTGTTCGCCGCACGACCGCTGACCTGACCCCCATTTCTCATCCAGCCATAACGAGAGTCCGGAGTTGATTTGATCTGCTACCCATCGTTGGACCGCCGGAAGGTAGAGTTTTCCGGCTTTTGCCACGCTGGCGGGCTGGAGGCGCCGGCGGGAGTCATGAGGGAAGCCGGGGGCTTGTTGCCGATGGCGCCATGCGGCCGGTCTTCATTGTAGTAGCTGCGCCAATCCTCCAACTTTTCGCGGGCGTCGGCAAGGGTCAGGAACCAATGTGTGTTCAGACACTCCGCCCGGAAGCGACCGTTAAACGCCTCGATGAAGGCGTTGTCGGTAGGTTTGCCCGACCGTGAGAAGTCCAGCGTGACGCCCTTCGCGTAGGCCCAGAGATCGAGGTCCCGGCTGACGAACTCGGATCCCTGATCGACCCGGATCGTCTTCGGATAGCCCGTGGATGCACAGGCGCGTTCAAGGGTCGCAACCACGTCTTCGGCCCGATAGCTGAACCTTGGATCGATGACGGGCGAGAACCGGCTGAACGTGTCCACGACGGTAAGCACGCGGATCTTCTGACCGGTGGCCAATTGGTCATGGACGAAGTCCATGGCCCAGATCTCATTGGATGTGGAAGCTGCGCGACGATCGTCGCGCAGCTTCGCCTTCACTCTTCTCTTTGGCGTCTTGTTGCGCAGTTGCAGGCCCAATTCGTTGTAAATTCGATGCGTCTTCTTCAAGTTGATCTCCCAGCCTTCGCGACGCAAAAGGACATGGACGCGCCGGTACCCGTAGCGGACGCGCGTCTGGCAAATCTCCTTGATCCGAGCTTCCAGGCCGGCCTGCTCGCGGCGACGTGATTTGTAATGATAGGTGGACCGATCGAATTCGAGGACGCTGCACGCCCGCCGGATCGACACGCCCCAATCATCGCAAACCGTCGTCGCCAGCTCGCGCTTGCGAGCAGGCCTTACAGTTTTCGGCGGATCACGTCCTGAAGCATCTCACGATCCAGCGACAGGTCCGCCACGATCTTCTTCAGCTTGGAATTCTCATCCTCGAGCTGTTTCAGACGCCGCATCTCCGGCGGCTGCATCCCGTCATACTTCTTCTTCCAATTGAAATAGGTCGCCTGGCTAATCCCAGCTTTCCGGCAGATGTCGGCAACGGGAACCCCGTCAGCGCCCTGCCGGAGAATGAACGCCTTTTGCGCGTCCGAAAACTTCGAGGCTTTCATCGTCTTCCGCTCCTCCCAGCCAAGGGAAAATAACGCGGAAAACTCTAACTCCAAACGGTCCAGCTTTCAGGGAGCGGATCAACGTCAAGCCGTTCGTGCACCGCCAGAAGAACGACGCCGCCGACGCCGAGGCGATCGCGGAGGCGGCCTCAAGGCCGACGATGCGCTTTGTGGCGTTGAAGACGGAAGAGCAGCAAGCGCGATCCATGATCTTTCGCACCCGCGACCTCTTGGTGCGGCAGCGAACCCAGCTGGTGAATGCGCTGCGCGGCCATCTGGCGGAGCATGGGATTGTCGCCGCCCACGGGCTTGCCCAGGTGAAAGCGTTGGCGACTGCGATGCGAGACACACACTCACTCCATCCGCTCGTTTGCGAGCTTGGCCAGCGATACCTCGAACACATTGCCCGCCGTGGCACCGAGATCGCGGAACTCGACAAGGCTCGCCATCGCCGACCCGGATCAGGATCGACACCTCATGACAATCGCCGCGCTTCCCGCCTCGCTATGCTTATCGCCTTCGCCTCCCCTCGCGCGCCGCAGCAGGAACGCGATGCCCTCACGACCTCCGCAGCCTCTCTCCCGCTGCTGCGCCCACACCCGCTGCTCGCATCCTCGCCCCCGAAAAAGCGCGTCGTGTTCGCTCCTGACGATAACGCTGGCCGCCCTCCACCCCCGCCGCCACATGGGCGATCCATCCGCAACCCCAAAATCCCCGTAGGTCCCGCCCAGCCAAACCGCGCCTCTTCCTCCCGGCGGTTTCCTCCTTACGAGGCTTTCGGACGCCGGCCCCGCGCCCAGTCCCAGCGCGCCTGCAAAGGGCCGCGTCCGAAACCTTCAGTTAAGCGGACATAGCAATCGCGAGTGAGATCGAAATTCTGGAAACGCGGTCGGTGCGCTTCTGACCTTATATTTCGGTCGGTATGTCGAACAATAAATCGACGCTTGCGACGGAATCCATTTTGAAAAGTGTTAAGGCGCGCTCCCGAATGAGCCCGCCCCTCTCCTTCAGCATGGTGAGGAATTTTCCCGGTTGCAGCATGTCGCGCGTGAGAAGCCGTTCCTCGAGGTCGGCTGCCGAATAGGCCGGCTGGTCGCCAGGTTTCTCGAACCATCGGTGCGGCGGAATGTCGGACTTATTAAGGTTATCCTTGTCACGCAGAAAATGAAAATTCGCGTAGTGATTTGCCCGCTCTTCGGAAACCCCCTTTGCCTCAAGCGTTGAGCGCGGGAAGATGTGATCGCGCTGGAGATTCTCTGGGTTGTTATCGAGAGAGATTCCGCCGTGCGCGATATTCAGCGTGAGATCAAGATGCCGTGTCAGCAGGATCTCCAGCGAGGTGATGCCATAGTATTGAGCGACCAAACGGCATAGATTTTCGAGCGGAAACGGCTTGTCTTGAACGCATTCCCTTCGGGCAAATGCCCCCATCCGTGCTTCTGCACCTGCGAAGATGCCGCTCATCAGCGCCACATAAACAGCGAGGACTAGTCGTCGCTTTTCCGCCGGTTTCGGATGAGGATTCATGAAAAAGTAAAGAACGAACGGCAGCAAGGAATTGTGCCCGCCTCGGAAGAATCGCTCCGACGAAATCTTGCAGTCATCAACTAGGGCCTGTGTTCATTTGAGGCGAGAACGGATCGGAATCGGACGCGGAACAGTTTGTGTTTGGATCGGCGAGGAATTGCCAAATCAGCAAATGTCTAACTCATGAGCGGTCGGCCTTGGAGGGGCTGACCGATGCGACGTTATGCCTTGCGCGACGACCAGTGGGATCGGATCAAAGACGTCCTGCCCGGCCGCGAAGGCCATGTGGGCGGCACGGCGAGGGACAATCGCCTGTTCGTCGAAGCCGTTCTGTTCAGGTTTCGCGCCGGCGTCCCCTGGCGCGATCTTCCTGAGCGCTTTGGCGATTGGAAGATCGTCTATCAACGCTTCAACCGATGGGCCAAGAGCGGCGTTTTCGCGCGGGTTTTCAAGCTCCTGGCCAGCGATCACGACAATGAATACATGATGATCGACGCCACCATCGTGCGCGCTCATCAGCATAGCGCTGGGGCCCAAAAAAAGACGGCGCGCAAGCCATCGGTCGATCCCGCGGCGGATTGACCACCAAGATTCACGCCCTCGTCGACGCCCTCGGCAATCCTGTCGAGGTGATGCTCAGTCCGGGCCAGGATCACGACCTGACTTGTGCCGAACCGCTGATCGAAGCCGTCGATCCCGGCGCTCTGATCGCCGACAAGGCGTTCGACGCCGACGCCTTCATCGCCATCCTCGACGATCGAGCGATCGCCCCAGTCATCCCATCCAAATCGAACCGAAAAACCCCGCGCCGGTGCGATTTCGCCCTCTACTGCGAACGCAACCTCATCGAGCGTTTTTTCAACATGCTCAAGCATTTCCGAGCCATCGCCACACGCTACGACAAGCTCGCCAAAACTTTCCTCGCCGGCGTTCAACTCGCCTGCGCCGCCATTCTCCTCAACTGAACACACACCCTAGGAGAATGGTGAGAGATTTCCAAGCGTCGCGCACGCCGGGTAGGTATTTCGGCAACTCAGCCGCCAGCTTCTCGAGACGGCGGCGATCGGCGACGAGCCGATCGAAGCGTGTCTCGGAGGCATTCGCCAAGAGGAGGCTCTTAAGGAGATCGTCGCGGGTGATGTTGAAAGGACGAGCCTTATTGATTTGGACGACGTAGCGGTAAAGCTCCGGTTGGATATCGTTCCATTCCAGGTCGAGGAGGCTCATAAGCAGATCAGACTTCTGCAAGACCAAACCGCCCGAGTTGACACGTACAAAAATCTCGAGGATTTCCTCGACAGGCTTAGGCTCGGTCGCATCCTCGTCGATGAGGTGAATTTGAAGGGCTGTCTTGCTGGCGAGGATCGTGGCCCCTTGCAGATAGCTCTCGGTCATTCGCTCCGCCTCATTCGGGGTGAGGCCGAGCCTCACCGCCTCCCGCGTGGCGATGATCCCCGCCCTCGCGGCTTGCAACCGTGTGAGGTCCTGGAACTTGAGGAAGACGGCGCGCTCCGAACCGACCACCTTGTCGCCGACCGGTCGCGGCCAGCAATTCAATGCCTGCGCCTCCTTCTCAGTGAGGAACCGACAATCCCAGTAGACATTCCCAGGATCCTTGTCGCCTTTGTCTCCGCTGAGCACATCGAGGAAAAGCTTCTTGCCGTCATAGGTGCCCGCCAGCGCCACGAAAAGGCTGGTCAGCCGTTGCTGGCCATCGAGGACAAGGTACCGTTCGCTTGATCCACCGCTCTCGAAATCGATGGTGATGCCGGCGTCAGGTTGGATGTCTTTCTGAAACGGCCGGAAGCGCCGCATGATCGAGGTCTTCCAAAGCAGGGCCGTGCCGATCGGAAAGCCCCGCAATAGGCTATCGATGAGCCGAGTAATCCGGTCGTCCTTCCATACGAACGGCCGCTGCATGGCCGGCAGCACGATTTTCCCGGCTTCGATTTGAGCTATGACGCCGTTGAGCGTTGGATCGAACATTGATTCTTTCTTTCAACGTGACGGGCGGGGACCCGAACATGAGGACGCTCGAGCAAAATATGCAGAAAGGTGAACGCGATTTAGCGCTGAAAAGCAACGCGCCATATGGCTAAGGCAGCGTGAAACTCGGTCTGAGATTACGTCATCGCGAGTTACGCTTAGTGCTCGAAGTGATTCTTCCGCGCGCTGTCGGGAACGACCGCTATTTGCGGATACCGGTAAAAAAGCCGTCAAGTATTCGCTCTGATGGAAGCTCGTAGGATTTCGAGAAGGATCGGCAGGGTCTTTTGGGCGGCTCTTGGGCCGCAGCGCCGGGCGTTGTGCGGCCAGCATTTCCGGAAGCATATTCATCGGTCTTAGTCGGGCGAGTCGTCTCAGGTTTTGGGCGGTGGCCGCGAGGAGAAATTCGTCGTTGGCTCCGTTGGACCCGTTTCGGCCACCTGCTCTGGCGTAAACGGCTTACGTCCAATTTCCGCGGTTGAGGGCAGCACGTACGAATCGTCGGCTCCAACGGCGTTCCGAATGATCTCTGCCAACGAACCGGCCCCCTCGGTATTTATCAAGGCCAGGCACTTCTGGCGCATCGTCGCCACGCGACGCCAGCATGTGAATCGCGCCGATAGCGGCGGTAAGATCTAAGCCGTTGGGCTCATCGACGCGCCGTTGGTCTGCTACCGCTCTCGGAGTTGGCGACCATATTAAGGCCTCGTCGTCGGCCAAGAGGAGGCCGATGCGCAAGCCAGGCTGAGAACGCAACCCGATGTGATTGTCTCTAGCCAAATCTCGCAGTTTCTCTAGCCCTTCTCGGTCACGGTAGCCGAATCCGATGCGCTTCCCGTCCAGGATAAGCGTGATCGAGATTTGGTCCGCCCTGCGTAGGCATCCTCCGAGCGCAGTCGCAACTTCCTTTGAAATTATCGGGGCGACAAAGACGATGCGTCGCGACACGGTACCGATCCGGTCGACCAAGAGCCGATCATTTACTGCTATGAATGTGTTCATCGAAAAGTCCACCATCTCGTGCTGGACCAAATAAGCTCACTCAATCTCAAGCTCGTCCAGCCGGAACACGAACACGTCCGGCGCGAAGCGCGGCGAGAGACGCTCGCCGGCGCCGAAATCCAGCGTCGAAACGCTACTTGAACTCGCGGCCTAATCGGCTATCCACAGGAAGTGTTTAGGTCCCAGTTGACGCGCACGCTCGGGTCGGGTGTAAAGGGGTGACTAAACAGAAGACGGGAGAAACCGGCATGTCGGGAGAGAAGTTTGGGGCGTTCATCCGCCGCGAGCGTGAGAGCAAGGAGATTGGGTTGCGTGAGATGGCGAAGAAGGTCGGGGTCAGCCCGACCTACATGTCTAAGGTGGAGCGGGACGAGTTCTCGCCACCAGCCGAGGATAAGGTCAAGGCGATTGCGCAGATCATCGGCTGCGATGTGGACGAGTTGCTGGCGCGGGCGGGCCGGGTGGCGAGCGACCTGTCGGACATCATCAAGCGCCACCCGGTGGAACTGGCGGCGCTGCTTCGGACCACGAAGGGATTGACGACAGAAGACATCGCCCGGATGGCCCGCAACGCGCAGAAGGCGAAGGACAAGTGAGCGCCTGATCGGGCGATAACGGTTTCGAAGATGCAGATGAGGATCGGCGATCAATGACCAAATTCGTTTCCTATGTGCCGGACGAGGCGATCGAAAAGGACGCGCAGGCGCTCCTCGCCGAATATGCCCATGCGCGCGGCGTCACGATCGAAGCGCCCATCGCGATCGACGACATCGTCGAGAAGCACCTGAAGATCGGCATCGAGTTCGACGACACGCACCGGCTGTTCGGCGTGCCGCGTTCGGGCATCGGGTTCGATCCCGATATCCTCGGCGCCATCTTCTTCGAGCAGAAGCGGATCGTGATCGACGAAAGCCTCGATCCCGACGCCAACCCGGCCAAGGAAGGGCGCTATCGGTACACAGCGGCGCACGAGGTCGGCCACTGGCGCCTGCATCGCGCGCTGTTCGGCAAGGACCCGGCGCAGACCTCGCTCCTCGATCCGAACGCGCCGCCGAGCGTCATCTGCCGGACCAGCCAGGCCAAGGCGCGGATTGAATTGCAGGCCGACCTCTATGCCTCCTGCGTGCTGATGCCGCGCAAGCTGGTCTTCGTCGCCTGGGACGAGGCATTCCCCGACCGCAAGCAGCGGGTGCTTCAGCCGTCCGAACCGATCGACCACCCCTTCGTTGAGATCGCGAGCTTCGAGAGCCGCATTCCCGGCGCTGCCTTCACCGAAAGCGACGATCAGGCGCTGGAAAGCTTCGCCAAGCCCTTCGCCGAGAAGTTCCTGGTCTCGCCGATCGCCATGCGCATCCGGCTCGAAAAGCTCGGGCTGCTGCACCGCACGGTGCCGCTTCAGCGGCTTCTGTCCGATGGCGCGTGAGCCCTTTTTTTGAGGAGATCGTAAAGTGTCAACTGAACAAGCAGTCCGAGAGGAGCCCAGACGCGCAGACGCCGTGTTCGAGACGCGCGATTTCTATCTCGCCTGCTTCCTGCGCTGCGCCGGCTACGAGCTTGTGAACCTGCGCGACGAGGGCCGGCGCAAGGTGTTCGTCTTTCGGGATCGCGCCACGCGGCGCGCCGACGTGATGGCCTTCTATGGCGACGCGACCAGCGTTCGGCCGCTGGCCTTCGCCGCCACCATCAAGGACATGAAGGGATTGCTGCACAATGGCTGAACCGCAAGACACTCCGCCGTTCCAGCGCGCCAAGGGCGGGCAGGTCCGCGAGGCCCTCGACCGGCTCGAAGGGCTCGTCGTCGATGGCCTGAAGCACGGCTTCTTCGACTATTCGATCGCCTGCGAGGTCGCCAACGGCGGCAAGCGCCAGCTCGTGATCCGGGCAGGCAAGAGCCACAAGTTCACCATCCCTGCGAACGAGGTGCCGCGCTGAAGCGGCCCAAGGCATGAGAACGACCGGCGATCCCTGAGACGGGGACGCCTGAAGATGCAATCCCTTTGGGTCCAGCGTCATCGGTGGGAATCCGAGACCGGAGACCAGGAGCACGGAGCGGCGGAACCGCCCGTGAGGTCTTCGATGAAACGTCTCGACGCTGCAAACGACAATGACGCGGGCAAGCAGATCGCCCGCAGCCGGCAAGTGTGGCAACCGCGCATCGGGCGCGATCTCACCGTCGAGGACGCCCGCCAGATCATTCACAATGTCACCGGCTTCTTCGGCGTGCTCGCCGAATGGTCGCGCGCCGAAAGGCTTGCCGCTGCCAATGACGCCGCTGTGCCTGCCAAGCCAAACGATTGCGAGGTGCGCCATGACCGCTGAGACCATCGCCAGTGCGCTCGGCGGGTACCGCGCGGGCGGAACATGGATGGCATGCTGCCCGGCGCACGAGGATCGCGTGCCGAGCCTTTCGATCAGCTCGGGCAGAAATGGCAAGGTGCTGCGTGCGCTGCCATGCCGGACTGCGATCAACGGGACGTGATCTCCATCCTCCGCGAACGCGGCCTTTGGGAAACGACCGGAAGGGGTTTAGGCCGCTTCGCCCGCAAGCGCCAAGATGGCGTTCCCAATAAACCCGACGCCGACGCGCTGAAGCGCAGCGAGGCGGCGCTTGCGATCTGGCAGGCATCGCGACGCCGCCGAGGGAACGCCGGTCGAAACCTATCTGCGCTCGCGCGGACTCCATCTTCCGGCTTCGCCCGCCCTGCGCTTCCATGCCGGTCTGAAGCACCCCTCGGGCGGCGTCTGGCCGGCGATGGTGGCGCTGGTGACGCGCGGCGCCGATGGACACGCCGCTCGCGATCCACCGCACCTTTCTTGCCCGCGACGGCGTCGGGAAAGCGCCGGTCGATCCGCAGAAGATGATGCTCGGCCCTTGCCGTGGCGGTGCCGTGCGGCTCGCCGAGCCGGGCGACGTGCTGATGGTCGGCGAAGGCATCGAGACCTGCCTTGCCGCGATGCAGGCGACGGGCCACCCGGCCTGGGCGGCGCTTTCGACCTCGGGCCTGCGCGCCCTCGATCTGCCGCACGACGTGCGCGACGTGATCGTGCTCGCCGATGGCGACGATGCCGGCGAAGCGGCGGCGCAGGATTGCGCCCGACGCTGGAAGCGCGAAGGGCGGCGCGTTCGCATTGCCCGCCCGCCGCAGGGCATGGATTTCAACGACATGCTTATGGCCCGCGCGCCGCTTGCATCGAGGGGGCGCGATGAAATCACGATGCCATCGTAAACTGAACCCGACCGAGACCTGATCGCCGACGCCATCGACGCTGCCGAGGACATCGCGATCCGCTGGATGGATTGGTCGAGAAGACCGCGGCCGATCCCGGCGCTCCTTTCATGCCCGAGGTGCTGGAAGCGCTCGCGGCGCTGAAGAAGGACGATCGCGCCGCCTTCGAGTCGCTGCGATCGCAACTGAAGAAGGCCGGACTGCCGCGTGACCGCGCTCGACGAAGCCATCGCCGAGGAAAGCGGCGATACGGGCGGGCGCGGCGCCGAGCAGGCCGACATCCTGATCGACCTCGCGCAGACCGCCGAACTGTTCCATACGCCGGACGGAACCGGCTTCGCCGATCTCGACATCAACGGCCATCGCGAGACCTGGCCGATCCGCGCCAAGGGCTTCCGCCGCTGGCTGGCGCGCCGCTTCTTCGAGGCGACTGGCGGCGCGCCGAGTTCGGAGGCGCTGCAATCGGCGCTGAACGTGATCGAGGCCAAGGCGCATTTCGATGCGCCGGAACGCGTACGTCCATATCCGCGTCGGCGGGCTGGACGGCCAGCTCTACCTCGATCTCGGCGACGAAGACATGGCGGGCGGTCGAGATCGACGCCACCGGCTGGCGGGTGATCGACAACCCGCCGGTGCGCTTCCGTCGCGCTTCCGGCATGAAGCCGTTGCCGATCCCGGCGCCGGGCGGATCGATCGAGACGCTGCGCTCGTTCCTCAACGTCCAGATCCGACGCCGACTTCGTGCTGGTGGTCGCCTGGGCGCTGGCGTGTCCTGCGCAATCGCGGCCCCTATCCGGTGATCGTGCTGTCGGGCGAGCAGGGATCGGCGAAGTCGACCTTCTCGGCGATCCTGCGGGCGCTGCTCGATCCCAACACCGCGCCCTTGCGTGCCCTGCCGCGCGAGGACCGCGACCTGTTCATCGCCGCCAGCAACGGCCACGTGCTGGCCTTCGACAACGTGTCGGGCCTGCCGGCGTGGATTTCCGACACGCTCTGCCGGCTGGCCACCGGCGGCGGCTTCGCGGTGCGCCAGCTCTACACCGACCAGGACGAGGTGCTGTTCGACGCCGCCCGGCCGGTGATCCTGAACGGCATCGAGGACATCGTGACACGGCCCGACCTCGCCGACCGCGCCGTGTTCCTGACGCTGGAGCCGATCCCCGAGGAGCGCCGCCGGCCCGAGGCCGAACTCTGGGCGGCGTTCGAGGCCGAGCGCCCGCGCATCCTGGGCGTGCTGCTCGACGCCGTGGTCGAGGGCCTGAAGCGCCTGCCCGAGACCCGATCTCGACGAAGCTGCCGCGCATGGCCGATTTCGCGCTGTGGGCGACCGCCTGCGAGACCGCGCTCTGGCCCGCCGGCACCTTCTGGTCGGCCTATTGCGGCAACCGCGACGAGGCGGTCGAGGGCGTGATCGACGCCGATCCGATCGCCGCCGCCGTGCGCGCCATGATGGCGACGCGGACGGAGTGGACGGGAACCGCCTCGGACCTTCTGGGCGCCCTTGGGGAAATGGCGGGCGAGCGCGTCGCCAAGTCCAAGACCTGGCCCGATAGCCCGAGGGCGCTGGCGGGCCGGTTGCGTCGGGCGGCGACCTTCCTGCGCAAGATCGGCATCGAGATCGGCTTCGAGCGCGAGGGCCGGGCGCGGACCCGGATTATCCGCATCACCACCACAGACGCATCCCGCGCCGGAAAACGAGGGGTACGCGACCGTCCGCACCGTCCGCATCGTCCGCGCCCATGCCAAAACTCCAATCCGACCAACGGCTTCGCGCCGCCCAATCTGCGGACGGTAGCCGACGATGCGGACGATAGCGGCCGCAGGAGCCGGTCCCGACCGTCCGCGCCAACCCGTTGAAATCCAACGGCGAGGACCGTGCGGACGGTGCGGACGCAAATCTCCCAGCTCCAATCTGCGCCGGAAAAACGCGAGGCTGGAGGGCGAGGCTATGAGCGCCGTCGAAGCCCTGAAGGCGGCGCGGGCGGCCGGCGTCGAGCTGCGGGTCGACGGCGACGACTCTGGTGCTGGAGGCCGCCGCGCCGCCGCCGCCGCTGTGCTCGACCTGCTGTCGCGGCACAAGCCGGGCATCGTGGCGCTGCTGCGGCCGGGAGCGGACGGCTGGTCGGCCGAGGACTGGCAGGCCTTCTTCGACGAGCGGGCGGCATCGCCGAGTTCGACGGCGGGCTTCCGCGTCGCGCAGGCCGAGGCGCGCGCCTTCGCCTGCTGCGTCGTCGAATGGCTCAACCGCAACCCGGTGCGCTCGCCGCCGGACGCTGCTGCTCGGCTGCGGCGGCGGACGATCAGGCCGACGATCCGCTCCTGCCCTTTGGCGTCGACGCCTACCGGCCATGCCTGGCTGCATTCGCGCTGCTGGCCGCCTGGCACGAGCATCGGCGAAGGCCAGGCGGTTATCGCCGCCTGGCAGCGATGGGGATCGCGGCGCCGAGCGAGTTTCCAAACGATTTCGGAAAAAACGGAGGCGCATGATGGGCGGCTTCGGATCGGGACGGCCGAGCGGATCGGGGCGCGGCAAGGTGGAAGCCTGCCGTTCGATCGACGTGAACCGGCTGCACCGCGAGGGCTGCCTGCGCGCCGGCTGGATGGGCAGCTGGCAATGGACCCGCGACGGCGAGCAGGTCGCCTCGATCAATCTGCGCGCCGAGCACGACCGGCTGCATCTCACCTATCGCGTGCGCATCGGCGGCGGCGAGTGGGAGGACGTCGCCGAGACCGTCCGCATCGTCCGCGTGGCCTGCCGCTTCGGTGGAGCGCGGCCCTATTTCATCTGTCCCGGCGTGGTGAACGGGATCGCCTGCGGGCGGCGCGTCGCCAAGCTGCACGGGCCGGGGCGCTATTTCCTGTGCCGGCATTGCTATCGCCTCGCGCACGCCAGCCAGAGCGAGGGCGCATGGGACCGCACGCTGCGGCGCGCCAACAAGATCAGGCAGCGCCTCGGCGGCGATCCCGGTATGGCCGCGCCCTTTCCCGCCGAAGCCGAAGGGCATGTGGCGGCGAACCTACGAGCGCCTGCGCGAGCAAGCCTTCGACGCCGAGATGCGCGCCGACGAAGCCTTCGCCCTTCAGGCCGAGCGACTGCTGGCGCGGATCGACAACGCAACGCAACAGCGCAACCGCAAAAGGAGCTTCTGGCGATGACCGAGACCAAGCCCGCCTTGCCGGCCGAGACCGGCGGCACCGAGATCACCCGCTTCAACGCGCTGCGCCATGGCGTGCTGTCGCGCTACACCGTGCTGCCGTGGGAGGACGCGGACGAATACCGGACCCTGGTCGCGGCGCTGGTCGCCGAGCACGCGCCGCAGGGACCGACCGAGGAGCATCTGGTCGAGGAACTGGCCGGCGTTCTGTGGCGCAAGCGCCGGCTGCGTCTGGCCGAGGCCGCCGCCCACCGGCGCGGGCTTGAAGACACCTTTCGACTCCTATCGAAAGACCGCGAAGGTGGCGCTGGCTGCACCTCGACGACGGCCGACGAGTCCGCGGACGTTTGTCGAGGCGGTTCGCACCACGTCCGGCGGACACGAGGACGAAATCCGCGACATGCAGGAGGACGAGGCCATGACACGCCGCGCCCTCGACCTGCTCGGCTCACGCCGCAACGACCGCCTACGAGGCCGCGCTGGCGGCACTGCGCGAGGATACGCGCGAGTGGTGGGCGGACATGCTAGCGCGCGATCCTGACGAACTGGAGGAGGACGAGGAACCCGTCCACTGCCGACGCCGAGGGCCTGCGCCGTTTTCTGGAGGCGAGGTGCTGCCGTGGTTCGAGAAGCGCAAGAAGGAACTGGCCAACCGCCCGCTGATCCGCGAGCAGGCGTTCGGCGAGGCGCTCGACCCCGACAAGCTGGAGCGGCTCGGCCGCTACGAGGTCCACCTCGACCGCAAGCTCGAACGGATGCTGGCCATGCTGCTGCGCCTCAAGGACCTGCGGCAGGGCACGATCGCGGGCTAATCCGTTTCGCAAAAAGTGGCCGGACGCAGGGTTATCCAGGCGGACCTGCGCTGGCAGAGCAAGGCGCGGCGTTCGTGACGGTCTCGACGAGCTTCACGGGGACGCTGCCGCGGCACCAGCGGAGCGATTGCTTATTCGGTCAAAACTATTCTTAATGACTGCGTGGAATCACATGAAGACCCTGACCGCGAAGATACCGTCGGCCGCATGATCGACCTTGCCGCGCCACCGCGGTTGGCCAGCCCTGCAGTTTGACCGGTGCTTGACCCGCGCGCATCCTGCAGGAAAATGAAAAAGGCGGCTCATGAGACGGTCGAAGCGCGAGCGGCTGATCTTCATGGACAAGAGCGCTCTCACCGAACGCGATATCTGCACGAAGTTCATCCTGCCGGCCGTCAAGCGCGCCGGCTGGGACGAGATGGTGCAGGTTCGGGAGGAGGTCTATTTCACCAAGGGCCGGATCATCGTGCGCGGCAAGCTGGTGACGCGCGGCAAGGCGAAGAAGGCCGACTACGTTCTCTACTACAAGCCGAACATCCCGATCGCGCTGATCGAGGCCAAGGACAACAATCACAGCGTCGGCGACGGAATCCAGCAGGGCCTCGACTACGCCGCGACGCTCGATATTCCCTTCGTCTTTTCCTCCAACGGCGACGGCTTCGTCTTCCACGACCGCACCGGCCAGAGCGTACCGATCGAAGCGAACCTCGGCCTCGACGCCTTCCCGTCGCCGGCCGATCTGTGGGCGCGCTATCGCGCCTGGAAGGGCCTCGACGCGGAGGCCGAACAGGATCGTGCTCCAGGACTATTTCGACGACGGCAGCGGCAAGGCCCCGCGCTACTACCAGGTGAACGCCGTCAACGCGGCGATCGAGGCCATCGCCAAGGGCCAGCGACCGCGTGCTGCTGGTCATGGCGACCGGGACCGGCAAGACCTACACGGCGTTCCAGATCATCTGGCGGCTGTGGAAGGCGGGCCGCAAGAAGCGCATCCTGTTCCTCGCCGACCGCAACGTGCTGATCGACCAGACGATGGTCAACGATTTCCGCCCGTTCGGCGCGGCGATGGCGAAGCTCTCGCACCAACGCGAAGACCATCGAGCGGCAGGACGGCACGAAGGAAGATCTGACGCTGGCGCTCGACAAGAAGCGGCGGATCGACACCGCCTTCGAGATCTATCTCGGGCTCTATCAGGCGATCACCGGCCCGGAGGAACGGCAGAAGCTCTATCGCGAGTTCTCGCCCGGCTTCTTCGACCTCATCGTGATCGACGAGTGCCACCGCGGCAGCGCGGCCGAGGACTCGGCATGGCGGGAAATCCTCGACGACTTTTCCGGCGCGACGCAGATCGGCATGACCGCCACGCCGAAGGAAACCGAATACGTCTCCAACACCGAATATTTCGGCGAGCCGGTCTTCACCTATTCGCTGCAAGCAGGGCATCAGCGACGGCTTCCTCGCGCCCTACAAGGTCATCAAGGTTCACATCGACCGCGACGTGGAAGGCTATCGCCCGGAACTCGGCCAGCTCGACCGCGACGGCAACGAGGTCGAGGACCGCATCTACAACGCCAAGGACTTCGACCGGCACATCGTGCTCGACGACCGCACCAAGCTCGACCGCGAAAAAGATCACCGAGTTCCTCAAGGAAAGCGGCGACCGCTTCCAGAAGACCATCGTGTTCTGCGTCGATCAGGAACACGCGGCGCGGATGCGGCAGGCGCTCGTCAACGAGAACGCCGACCTCGTGCGCCGAGAACCAGCGCTACGTCATGCGCATCACCGGCAGCGACAAGGAAGGCCAGGACCAGCTCGGCAACTTCATCGACCCGGAATCGAAATATCCCGTGCTGGTCACGACCTCGCGGCTGCTCTCAACCGGCGTCGATGCGCAGACCTGCCGCCTGATCGTGCTCGACCGCGAGGTCGGCTCGATGACCGAGTTCAAGCAGATCGTCGGGCGCGGCACCCGCGTTCACGAGGACACCAAGAAGTTCTACTTCACGCTGATCGACTTTCGCGGCGCGACCAGCCATTTCGCCGACCCGGATTTCGACGGCGATCCGGTGCAGATTTACGAGCCGGGCGAAGGCGATCCGATCACGCCGCCCGACGACGCGCCGCCACGGGCGACGATGACATCCCGCCGACGCCCGGCGAGGACGAAACCGTGGTCGATCAGCCGGGCCTGCCGCTGCCGCCCGGTGGCCCGATCCGCAAGATCTACGTCGATGGCGTCGGCGCCCGCATCCTCGCCGAGCGCGTCGAATATCTCGACGAGAACGGCAAGCTCGTCACCGAAATCCCTGCGCGATTTCACCAAGACGGCGCTGAAGAAGCGCTTCGCCAGCCTCGACGATTTCCTCAAGCGCTGGAAATCGGCCGAGCGCAAGCAGGCGATCATCGAGGAACTGGAAGCCGAGGGCCTCGCGCTCGATGCCATCGCCGACGAACTCGGCAAGAACCTCGATCCCTTCGATCTGATCTGCCACGTCGCCTTCGACAAGAAGCCGCTCACCCGCCGCGAGCGGGCCGAGAACGTCAAGAAGCGCGACGTGTTCACCAAATACGGGCCACAAGCCCGCGCCGTGCTCGACGCGCTGCTCGGAAAAGTATCGCGACGAGGGCGTGCTCAATCTCGACGACGCCAACGTGCTGAAGGTGACGCCCTTCACCGCGATGGGCAGCGTCGTGCAACTCATCAAGGCGTTCGGCGGCAAGGAGGGCTTCGAGAAGGCCGTCCACGAGATGCAGGACGCGCTCTATCAGGAGACCGCTTGATGATCCCGTTGCCGTGGCAGTGCACGATGGCGGAGCCGGCACGGTCGGTTTTTCGCGACCTGCGGCGGATCGAGGCGGAGACCGGTGTCGGCCTCACCTTCACGCCCGGCTTCCCGGCAGCGGACTTCCCCTATTGCGGCGCTGCGGTCTTCGGCTATGGCGACGACGCCGGCAAGACGGGCGCCGCGGTGCGGGCGCTGGTTGAGATCGTTCTCAAGCGGGAGAAGGATTTCGCCGGCCGCATTTACGAACCGGATGAAGCGGTGGCGGAGGCGATGCGCCGCCCGGCCGGCAAGCCGATGGTGCTTGCCGA
>CAWFZA010000031.1:0-41279 GCA_963820095.1 uncultured Alphaproteobacteria bacterium | reverse complement strand
CCAGCGAGAATGCGCGCTTCGAGCCGATGATGTAGATGAGATCCGCCGCCGCTAAGGTCTCGCTCATGACCTCGAATTGGGCGAGATCAAGCCGGTCGCGCACGTGAGCCAGCGCCGTCGTCGCTGAACTGGTGAAGCCGTCGACAAGACGCGCCGCCTCGCTGCTCGAGGCGCTCTCCCACCGGTCGCGGCTCCGTCCCCCGTCTTGCAGATGAGCCTTGAACACCTCTTGCAGATCGGAAAATCCCGTATAGCCGAAGGCTTGCGCGAACCGCACCATGGTCGAGGGCTGAACGCCCGCTTCGCCGGCGACGCTGGTCACGGTGCCCAGCGCCACCGCGGTCGGATGCTGCCACAGATGGATCGCGACCTGGCGAAGCCACTGGGAAGCCGAGCGGTCCCCGACGACAAAACCGCACGCAGCTCCTCGTAGCTGCCGGGGCGCGAATAGCCGAGCGCCGCGCCGACACCGGCGTCGGTGAGGGCGGCGACCGCATCAGCCCGCTCTATGGGCTTACGGTTGTTCATCGCCGAGCCGCTCCTTGAGATAGCCGTACGGGTCGCCGCCGAGCAGGCCGCGCAGATGCCCGGGCCGGACTGACTGATGAGCTCGGCGCGTGTCATATCCGTCCCGAAGATGGGGGCGACGGCGAGAACAGACCGGCTGAGCTCGGACCAGTCGGAATTCCTTTCGCCGATCGCGATGAGCGCTTCCGCGTAAGGATCTGACGGCGTCCAGCGCGCGCCGAAGCGACGCGCCCCGCTCAAACCATAGGCGATCCAACTGGCGACCGCGAGGGTGAGCAAGCCCGCGGGCTGGCCGGCTGCGAGACGCTCGCGCAAAGGATCGACGAGACGCTGGACGATCTTCTGCGATCCATCCGTGCCGATCTGATGGCATCGATGACGGATGGCTTTGTTGCGGATACGCGCGATCGACTGATCGAGGATGCGTCAGCGCGTCCATTCCCGCGAGCTTGGGCAGCGTCGTCGATGTTTCCCGCTCAAGCATCCTGCGCGTCAGCGCGCCAAGCACGGGATCAGCGGCCGCCTGATAGGTGAATTCGCAGCCCACGACGCCCCTTGATGCGCCAGGGTCGATTGCGCCGCGTTGAGCACGCGCATCTTGATCTGCTCAAATGGTTTCGCGTCGGCGACAAACGTTGCGCCTGCGAGGTCCAGAGGCGGTCGAGCTCGCGGCGAACTTGTCCTCGATGACCCATTGCCGGAATGGCTCGCCGACGACCACGGCGGAGTCGCGCACGCCAAGCAGGCCGGAGACCTTGTCGACGTCTTCCGGGGTTGTCGCCGGCACGATCCGGTCGACCATCGTGGAGGGGAACGTGACCCGGTCCTCGATCCATCGCACCAGCTCCGGCGACCGCAAGGCGGCAAATTTGAGCATCGCCACGCGGAGCCGCGCGCCGTTGGATGGGACGTTGTCGCAGCTGATCAGGGTCAGCGGCGCCCCACCGGTCTCCCGCCGCCGTTCGAGCGCGAGCGCGAGCAGGCCAAGCAGCGTGGTCGGCGGAAGGGCGCCATCCGAGGTCCGCGCGAAGGGCCGGGTTGTCGAGATCAAGCGCGCCGGTCGAGGGCGTGAGGCAATAGCCTTTTCGGTCACAGTGATCGTCGCGACGGAGATGTCAGGCACGCTGAGCGCGGCGATCGTCGCCTCGGCGCTGGTCTTGTCCTTGACGTCGATCACTTGGCGCAGCGCGCCGTAGATGCGGGTCTCGGCGCGCTCGTCTTGCCTCAGCGTGCGGGAATAGAGACAGTCCTGCGCGCCAAGGAGATCAGCAAGGTTCGGCGCCGTGAGGTTTACGCCGAGCACCCCCCACCGCCCGAAGCGAGCCTCAAGCATGTCATCGATGAACTCGCCCTGGTGACAGCGATGGAAAGCGCCGACGCCAATACGCGCCATGCCGATGTTCAGGCTCGCGCGATCATATCGCGGCTGGCGCACCGACGGCGGCAGCTCCGGCAAAAGGCTGCGGTTGAGGCGTCGCATCGCCTCGGGCTCAGTCCAGTCCGCCAAAGACGTTCTGCGTGTAATCGATCAGCGCGCCGGACATGGGCTCCGAGGCGTCGGACAGAAGGAACAGCGAGAGCCGCGCGACATCGTCCGGATTGAGCAATCGTCCGAACGGCATCTTTGCGGCGGCCTCGGCCAGCCATCCCTCGCCCTTGCCGAGGGTAACCGCCTGCATCTGCCGCTCGCCGGGCAAATCGACCCAACCGAGAATGACGCCATTGACGCGGATGCGGTCGAAGCGGTGAGCGTGCGCCGTGTTCTTGGTCAACCCGGCCAAAGCCGACTTGGAGGAGGCGTAGACCGCAAGCTCGGGCGCTCCGCCGCGCGCGTGGACAGAGAGGATATTGACGATCGAACCTGGCGCGCCGCGCTCGCGCAGGTGGTTGACCAGCCTCTGCATGAGAAAAAATGGCGCGCGCGAATTGACCGCGAAGATCCGGTCCCAAAGTTTCATATCTGCTTCGACGAGCGATCCCCTGTCTGTAAGGGCGGCGGAATTCACCAGTCCATCGACATGTCCGAACCGCTTGAGCCCGGCGTCAAAGATCACGTCGGGCGCGTTGGGGTGCTCGAGATCAGCAGCAACGAACAAAGCGGGCGCCCCGTTGCGCCCGACCTCAGCCGCAGCGGCTTCGCCTTTGACCGCGTCCCGTCCCGTCACCACGACGCCTTCGGCGCCGGCGCGGGCGACCGCGTGGGCAATGGCCAACCCGACGCCCTGGGTCGACCCGGTGACCACGACCACCCGCCCGTTCATGCGCCGCTCTCCCGACAGGTCCTCTTGTTGGGAGCATCTTGGATCAGAAATTCCGATTGTCAAACTCTGGAAATTTCCTAGCTACTTTCTCGGCTGGCGCGGTTTCTCCGCATTTGACAAATGGAAGTTTTTTGCGAGTATCGATGAAGCGGCAGAATTTTTCGTCACTACAAAGTTCAGGCGAAGCCGCCAGGGAGTGAACGCAATGCGAACGATCAAGGGCCCGGGCTTGTTTCTGGCCCAGTTTGCAACCGACACTCCACCCCATAACAGCCTCGCCGGGATAGCGAAATGGGCCAAGGATTACGGATACAAGGCGGTCCAGATCCCAAGTTGGGATAGCCGCTTCTTCGACCTTGATCGCGCTTATGACAGCGAAACCTATTGCGACGAGATCAAGGGAACGCTGGCCGACATCGGCATCGCGATCAGCGAGCTCTCCACCCATTTTCAAGGCCAGATGGTGTCCGTTCACCCGGCCTATGATGCGATGTTCGACGGACAATGCCCGGCCGCGCTGCGGGGCAACCCTGAGAAGCGGCGCCTTTGGGCGGCGGACCAGGTGCGCAAGGCGGCGCGCGTTTCCCGCCGCTTTGGCCTGACCGAGCATGTCACCTTTAGCGGCGCCCTCGCCTGGCCCTACTTCTATCCCTATCCGCAGCGCCCGGCGGAACTCGTAGAGGAATGCTTCGCCGAGCAGGGCCGCCGGTGGAAACCAATTCTCGACGTCTTCGATGAGAACGGCGTCGACCTCTGCTACGAAATCCACCCCAGCGAGGACGTATTCGACGGCGACACCTTCGACATGTTTCTCGACGCCGTCGGCGGCCACAAGCGTTGCAACATCAACTACGACGCCAGCCACTACATCAAGCAGTGCATGGATTATCTCGGCTTCATCGACGCCTATCACGACCGGATCAAGATGTTCCACGTCAAGGACGCCGAGTTCAATCCGACAGCGAAGCAGGGCGTCTATGGCGGTTACAAGGGATGGCTCGAACGCGCCGGAAGGGATCGGTCGCTCGGCGACGGCCAGGTCAATTTCAAGGCGATCTTTTCCAAGCTCGCGGCCTACGATTTCGCTGGCTGGGCAGTGTACGAATGGGAGTGTTGCCTGCAGCACCCCGAAGTGGCGGCCCGCGAGGGCGCCAAGTTCATCGCCAACCACATCATCGAAGTGACGGACCGCACGTTCGACGACTTCGCCGCGACTGGGGCGGATCGCGCGACCAACCTCAAGCTGCTCGGCATTAAAGGCTGAGCCGATGGTCCACGCGACCGCCGTGGAGGGACTGAAGGGTGGACGCCTTCGCGTCGGCATGGTCGGCGGCGGGCGCAACGCCTTCATCGGCGCAGTTCACCGCATGGCGATGCGGCTCGACGATCTGATCGAGCTCAAAGCCGGGGCTTTGTCTTCGGACCGCGACAACGCCCGCGCCTCAGGCGCCGACCTCGGTCTTGCTCCGGACCGGACCTACTCGGATTATCGCGAGATGGCGGTCCGCGAGGCGGCGCGTCCGGACGGCGTCGACGCCGTCGTCATCGTAACGCCGAACCATCTGCACTTCCCTGTCGCGAAGGCGTTCCTTGAGGCGGGAATCGACGTCATCTGCGACAAGCCGCTGTCGACGACGCTCGCCGAAGCGTCGGAATTGGTCGAGCTCACGCGCGCGAAGAGGCTCGTTTTCGCGGTGACCCTCAACAACACCGGCTATCCGATGGTGCGCCAGGCGCGCGAAATGATCGAAGCCGGCGAGATCGGCGACCTGCGGGTCATCCACGCGGCCTATGTTCAGGATTGGCTCACCCTTCCGATCGAAGCCGACGGACACAAGCAGGCGGAATGGCGCACCGATCCTGGCCGCGCCGGCGCTTCCGCATGTCTCGCCGATATCGGGGTCCACGCGCATAGTCTGGCTCTGTTCGTGACCGGACTCGAGCTCGACGCCGTCTCGGCGGATCTCACGACCTTTGTGCCGGGCCGCCGGCTCGATGACAACGCGCATGTGCTGATGCGATTTGTCGGGGGCGCGCGGGGCGTTCTGGCGGCGAGCCAGGTCGCGGTCGGCAATCTCAACAACTTGAGCCTCAAGGTCTATGGCTCGCGCGCCGGGCTCGAATGGGCGGGCGAGGAGCCGGAAACGCTTCGCTTCACGCCCTATGGCGAGCCTTCACGCATCCTTCGCCGCGGCGGGCCGGGAAACACGCCGCTTGCAGTTGAGGGCTCGCGAATGCCCGGCGGCCATCCCGAAGGCTATATCGAGGGCTTCGCCAACCTCTACCGCGGCGCGGCGGAACTGATTTCGGCTCGCCGCGCCGGACGTACCCCTGACAAGAGCGCGAAACTTGTCCCGAACGTCGTGGACGGCGCGCGGGGCGTGGCGTTTGTTGAAGCGGCGGTCCAGTCGAGCCGGAAGGATGGTGCATGGACATCCGTCCGCTTCGGTTGAGCGGATCGAGCGAATGCGCTATGCCGCATGACTCATGTTGAATGGGAGGAAAGCAATGAAACTGACTTGGATTCTAGGCAGCGCCTCACTCGCTGTTTTGGCGATGGCGGGCGGAGCGCACGCCGCTGACAAATACGTCGTCGGCGTCTCCAACACGCTGATCGGCAACGGCTGGCGCGAAGAGATGATTTGCTCGATCAAGGCCGAAGCGGAAGCGTCGGGCAAGGTCTCAAAGGTGATTGTCGCCAATCGCAATGGCGGTCCGTCCGAGCAGATCGCCGACATCCGCAACCTCATTTCGGCCGGCGCGAACATCATCATCATCAACCCTTCCGATCGCGAAGCGCTGAACCCCGTCATCAAGCAGGCGGCGGACAAGGGCATCGTCGTGGTCGCGGTCGACCAGGCGGTTTCGGCCCCGGAGGCCTATGTTCTGACCAACGATCAGGTCGAATACGCCAAGCTCGGCGCAAAATGGCTGTTCGACAAACTGGGCGGCAAGGGCCAAGTCGTGGAGATGCGCGGCATCGACGGGGTTCCCGCTGACGCCGATCGCCACGAGGGCTTCTCGGAGGTGCTCAAGAGCTATCCCGGCATCAAGGTCACGTCCGTGTTCACGGGTTGGGCGCTCGACAAGACCGCACAGGCGACGAAGAACCTTCTGGCGTCCGGCAAGCCAATCGACGGCGTGTGGACCTCGGGCATCGATTCGACGGTGGTCGACGCGTACAAGACTGCGGACAAGCCCTTTGTCCCAGTCGTCGGCGCCGACAACAATGGCTTCATCGGCCAATTGATCGATTTGAAGAGCAAGGGCCTCGAGGGCGCGGCGGTCAGCAATCCGCCGGCGGTCGGGGGCGCAGGGTTAGGCCTGGCGCTCGACATCCTTGATAAGAAGGAGCATCCGCATCTCATCAAGATCACACCGACAATCTGGAACAACGACACCGACATGAGTGAGCTCAAGAAAGCTTACAATCCCAAGCTCGATCCCTTCTACAGCGTCGCCGTCAACGTGCCGCCCTACACTCACTTCACGATGGATCAGATCATCGCTTGCAAGGGCCCCTGACCTTGGTTGAATAGGCCCCCGAAGGGATCCGGAAGGCCGGCGGGAGACCCGCCGGCCGTTTTTTTGGAGCGAACGCATGACCGACGCTCCGCCGCTTCTTCACATTCGCGGCGTCGCGAAGACCTTCGGAGCGGTGAGGGCGCTCCGCTCAGCCGACCTGGAAATTCGCGCCGGCGAAGCCCATGCGCTCATGGGCGCGAATGGCGCGGGCAAGAGCACGCTGGTCAAGATCATCACCGGCGTGTTTCCGGCCGATGAGGGCGAAATGATCCTCGCGGGGCAGCGGGTCGCCTTCCGCTCGCCCGCCGAAGCGCGTCGAGCCGGCATCGTGTCGGTCTATCAGGATCCCGCGATCGTTCCCGACTTGACGGTGGCGCAGAACATGCGCCTCGCGCGCGTGCCCCTCGACAAGGTCAAGACGGCGATGCGCGACCTCGGCATCGAACGGGTCGATCTTCAGGACCACGGCGCGCGACGTCGATTTCGCGGTGCTGCGGCTGATCGATCTTGCGCGGGCGCTCGCTTCCGACCCGCATATTTTGATGCTGGACGAGATCACCGCGGCCCTGCCCGCCGATCTTTCGGAGCGTGTATTCAAGGTCGTGCGCGATTTTCGCGCCCGCGGCGCGAGCGTCATTTTCATCTCGCACCGTATGGCCGAAATCGCCATGCTTTGCGATCGCGCGACCGTGCTGCGCGACGGCGTGACGGTCGGCGTAACGCCGACCAAAGGCGCCGAGGAGACGATCGTCAATCTCATGCTGGGCTCGGACGTGGCGCGGGCGACCGCCGCCCCCGTCGCCCGCGCCCTTTCATCGGCAGCTGCGGGTGAGACCCCAGCGCTCGAGGTGGAGGGCCTGAGCTATGGTCATGCGCTGAGCGAGGTCTCCTTCCGGGTCGAACGCGGCGAAGTGCTTGGAGTAGCGGCCCTGGAAGGGCAAGGCCAGGAAGAGCTGTTCGATTGCATCGCCGGCGTCAGGCGCGCCGACGCGGGAGAGGTGCGAGCGGAAGGACGCGTGCTCAAATTGCGGCATCCGGCTGACGCGATCCGCGCCGGACTCGTCCTCGTCCCAGCCAACCGGCTCGTGTCGCTTTTGCCGCAACGGTCGGTCCAGGAGAACGTCGCGCTGGCCGCCTTTGGTCGATTGCGAAGCTGGGGCCCTATTGCAATGGGCGAGGAGAGACGCCGGGTCGACGCGGCGGTGCGTAAGCTGCAGATCGACACGCGGGCGGCGGCGGAAGTGAGACGACTAAGCGGCGGCAACATGCAGAAGGTTGTCATCGCGCGCTGGATCGCCGCCGGGTTCAAGACACTGCTCTGCTTCGATCCGACGCGCGGTATCGACATTGGCACCAAGCAGCAGATCTATGCGCTCATGCGCGAAATCGCCGACCAGGGTTTGTCCGTTCTCTTGTTCACGTCTGAACTACCCGAAATTCGTCTCGTTTGCGATCGCGCGATCGTCTTGTTCGCGGGTAGAATTTCCGCGCAAATGCCCGCGGAGGAAGCGGACGAAGCGAGCCTTTTGAGGGCCGCCCATGGCCTTGGTCGCGCCGAGGCCGCAGCGGCGCTCGCATGACCGACGCGGCGTTTCGAGAGAACAGTTTCTCTTTGCGGACGCTCACCCGCGTTGGCCGCGTTCTCGGTATGCCGCTGTTGCTTGTGGCGGCGATGGCCGCGACAATCGCGATCCACCCTGATTTTGGTTCGTTCGAGATTCAGTCTCTGGCGCTCGGCGCTCTTCCTCTCGCGCTTGCCGCCGCAGCCCAGGCGATCGTCGTCCTCAGCGGTGGCATCGACCTCTCGATCGGCTCGATGATCGCGGTGTCGAACGTCCTCTCCGCCAGTTTGATGCAGCACGCCACCTTCGGCCAGTCGCTCGCCCTCTCGATCGTCGTGTTGGCCGCTGGAGCCGGCCAGGGTTTGCTGAACGGCCTCGTCGTCGCGTTCTCCCGCATTCCCGACGTTGTCGCGACGCTGACCACCGGATTCATTTGGGGTGGCGTGGCGTTGCTCATCCTCGAGCGTCCCGGGGGAGGGGCGCCGCCGGCCTATCTCAACATCGCCGCCGGCGCGGATTTCGGGCCATGGCTGCCGAATGCGCTTGTCGTCTTGATCGTCGCCGTCGCGCTGATTTGGCTCCCGATCAAGCTCAGCCGCATCGGCTTGCTCATCTATGCCGCCGGCAGCGATCCGGTCGCTGCGTTCAGGAGCGGCGTCGACGTCATGAGAGCCCGCACCATCGCCTATGTCTTCAGCGGCATGGCCTGCGCGGTCGGCGGCATGGCCTTGACCATGACGACCGGCATCGGCGCTCCGCTCGCGGGCGCCTACTACACGCTGAGCAGCGTCGCGGCGATTGTCATCGGCGGGGTCAGCCTTGTGGGCGGCCGAGGCGGAATGGTCGGTCCGGTCATCGCCGCGATTTTGTTGACGCTCGCGCCAATGGACCTAGTCTTCTTCGGGATCGACCCGAACTACGGCCAAGTCATCCAGGGCACGCTAATCGTGTTGGTGGTGATGATCGCCGGCGCGTTCGCTTATCTGCATGAACGCAAATGAGAGCGGTCCTCGGTTTCCTTCGGGCGCGAACCATCTTTGCGCTGATCCTGCTGCTTCTCGCTTTCGTGATCGGCGTCGAGCTTGTGAGGCCTGGAACGGTCACGCCCCTTTGGGCCTCGAACACGGTCCTGTTCGCGGCGCCGCTCGCGATCATAGGGGGCGGCCAGACGTTGGTGATGCTGACGGGCGGCATCGACCTCTCGGTCGCCAGCGTCGCGACCGGCGCGGCCTACCTGCTCGCGACCCAGGCCTCCCTCGGCGCCGCGCCCGCCATCGGCCTCGCGCTTCTCCTTGGCGTCATTGTCGGAATCCTCAACGGGATCGGGGTCGCGCTCCTGCGGGTGCAGCCCCTCGTCATGACGCTCGGCACCGGCCTCATGACCGGCGGCGCGATGATCGTCTACAGCCAGCATATGATGGCGAGCCAGCCGCATGTGCCAGACATCATCCAGACGCTCGGCGCCGGAAAGCTGCTTGGGCTCGTTCCGATCGATTTGTTCCTGTGGATCGTCCTTGGCGCGTTGATCCTGTTCGGCCTCGGGCGGACCGGGTTCGGCCGCCTTCTCTACGCTGTCGGCGACAACCGCGAGGCGTGTCATCTCGCTGGCGTGAGGGTCTGGCGCGTCCTGTTCGCCAACTATCTCCTATGCGCGATCCTCGCGGCGATCGCTGGCCTTGTCATCGTCGGGGGCACGAACGCGGCCGACCTCAGTCTCGCCGACAGTTACCTCTTGCCCTCGGTGGCGTGCGTGGTCATCGGCGGCACGTCCATCTTCGGCGGACGCGGCGGCTATTCGGGGACCATCGTCGGCGCCTTGATCCTGACCGTCCTCACCGGGCTCCTCACGCTGCTCGATGTGTCCGAGCCGATCAAGCAGATCCTTTACGGAGCGATCATCCTCTCGCTCGCCGCGGCCTATGCCCGCCTGACCGAGTGAGCGGCGCTTCGCCGTCTTCGCCTGGCGGTTGAGACCCTGTTTACGAGTCCGTTTCTCGCGATTCCAATAGGTTGCGTCGCGATTAACGAGTCACTTGGTTCAGGCGTGAACGCGCCGAATTATACATTATTGTGTAGTAATTACTTTCTTCTCTCGCGCGCTTCCGTCGCTTTCTTGAGGAACACGTGCCGCTCGCGCCACTCCTCCGGCCCCGTATCGTGCGGAATGTCCAGCATCATCACCGGCCCGCCCTCGCCGCGATAGGATGGCCAGCGCGGCAGCCCTGGCCCATTGGGATCTCCGTTCGCCACGAAATTGACCCAGTAGCTTGACGCGAGCTTCGCCAGCGCGCGATCGGCGTCGTCGATCAGCCATGGGTGCGCGTGGAGATTGTCAAAGACATAGAGCAGCTCGCCGGCATGGAAGGCGCCGGCGTCGCGGCTGTCGCGCTCGCCGAACCATCCCTGCGGGGTTAAAGGCGCGCGGTCGAACCGGAAGCGGAAAGATCTCGGCGCGGCCGCTTTGCTTCTGGGCCTCGATCCAGGCCCAGGTCGAGTGGATAATGGCGAGGTCGCCGCCAAGCGCGCGCGCCGAGGCGTGAGCAATGTCACCGTCCGGGTAGTGCTGCAGCGCCTCTTCCGTCCGCTCGCCAAAGACGGCGCGCGCCAGATCGACGTAAGGGCGCTTTGCGTCGTCGCCCTGATGCAGGGTGAAATTGAAGCCTTCGTCCTTGTTCCAACCAGCCATAAGCGGAACGTCGCTCTGCTCGCCGGCAGCGAAAATCTCCGCGGGCGAGCGCGGCAGAAACCATCCATCGATGATCGGGCGGAAGCCAAGCCCTGGCGCGGCAGCGAGAATGCCGTCCGCGGGGATGGCGCGCATTTCGGCCAGCGAACGCGCGCCGACCTTGCGCATGAAGTCGAGCCCTCCGGCCTCCGCCTCCTCGAGCGACGCTGGCGCGCGGCTCGGGGACGCGAACATCGCTCCGCTCTCGCCGATGACGCCGGCGAAAAGCCCTTTGGCGAGCGGCGAGGCCATCAGCGCGCTCGCCGCTTGCGAACCGGCGGATTCGCCTGCGATCGTGACTTTGCCGGGATCGCCCCCGAACGCGGCGATGTTGCGCCTGACCCAGCCGAGCGCGGCGACAAGATCAACGAGGCCGTAATTGCCGGACGCGTGATAATCCGACTCGGCGGTGAGTTCGGGATGAGCAAGGAAGCCCAGCGCGTTGAGTCGATGGTTGACGGTGACGACGACGATGCCGCGCGCGGCGAGACGCGCGCCGTCGTAGCGCGGTTCGGCCCCTGACCCGGCGACAGACCCGCCGCCGTGAAATCCAAACCATCGTCGGCAGGCGAGCATCGTCGCTCGGAGCGGCCGGCGTCCAGATGTTGAGATAGAGGCAGTCCTCGGAGGTCGCAGCCCCGCCCAGATCAATGTCGTCCCACACGACTCCCTGCACCGAATGGGCTCCAAAACCATGTGTCGGCCGCACCCCGGTCCAGGCCGCGAGCGGCTCGGGCGGGCGCCAGCGCAAGGGCCCAAGCGGCGGCGCCGCATAGGGAATGCCTTTGTAAGCGCGAACCCCACTCGGGTTCGGCTCCGGGACCGCAAGGCGCCCGCCCTCGATCGACAGACTGTTCGTCATCACACTCGCCATCCAGCGCTCGTTTCGACCGGCTTCGCCGCGCGGCGTCGCATCGGCATTGCATCGACGCCGGCGAAGCGCGCCTTCGAACCGAGCTTTTCCTCGATGCGCAGGGCCTCGTTCCATTTCGCCATCCGCTCGGAGCGCGCGAACGACCCGACTTTGAGCTGCCCGGCGCCCCAACCAATCGCGAGATGAACGATCGACGTATCCTCGGTCTCGCCGGAACGCGCCGACACGATCGTCCCAAAGCCGCCGCGGCGGGCTTCGTCTGAAGCCGCCTTGGCTTCGCTGACCGTCCCCGCCTGGTTGATCTTGACCAGCACGGCATTGACGCTTTCGCGACGCGCCGCCTCGGCGAACTCGGCTCGCATTGGTGACGAGATAATCGTCGCCGATCACCTGGATGCGGTCGCCGACCGCCGCGGTGAATCGCTCGAATCCTTCATCGTCGTCCTCGGCGAACGGGTCCTCGATCGACAGGATCGGATAGCGCGAGCACCATTGAAGCAGCATCTCAGCCAAACCGTCGCGATCGAGCTCACGCTGTTCGAGACCTAGGCGATAGCGGCCGGCCTGACCGAATTCCGACGCCGCGACGTCGAGCGAGAGGCTTACGTCCTCGCCCGGCGCAAAACCGGCGCGCTCGATTCCCCGCATCAGCGTTTCGAGCGCTTCCTCGTTGCTCGAAAACGCCGGCCACCAGCCGCCCTCGTCGGCTACGCCCTGCAGGAGGCCGCGCTCGGCCATGATCGCGCCGGCCGCGTGATAGACCTCGGCCGTGACCTCCAGCGCCTCGGCGAAGCTTTTGGCGCGTGGCGCGACGATCATAAAGTCCTGGATGTCGGTCCGCCGTCCGGCATGCGCGCCGCCGCCGAAGATCTGGATTTCCGGCAGCGGAATGATCGCCGGATTGTCGCCGAGACAATAAAGCCAGAGCGGAAGCTTGCGGCTCGCCGCCGCCGCATGAAGGACGCCGAGCGAAACGGCGGTCAGCGCGTTTCCCCCGAGCCTCGCTTTGTTCGGGCGTGCCGTCGAGCGCCACCAGCCGCGAGTCGATCGAGGCTTGATCGAACGGGTCGAGGCCCATGAGGGCGGGCGCGATTTCCGCGGCGATCCCTTTCAGCGCGTGCTGCACGTCGAACCCGCCGAAGCGCTTTCCGCCATCGCGCTTGTCGATCGCCTCCCGACTGCCGCGCGAGGCCCCGGCCGGCGCAATTCCGCGACCGGTCGCGCCGTCGCTCAAGGTGATTTCCGCCTCGATCGTCGGTCTTCCGCGCGAGTCCCAGATGCGCCGCGCGACGAGCGCCTGGATGACCGGCTCGGTCATCGCGATTCGCCCGTCGTCAGGAGCACAGTCGACCTCGCCCTGAGGCGCCCGCCGCCCCTCGCCCTGAGGCGCCCCGAAGGGGCCTCGAAGAGCCTGTCCCGAGCCTGACGAGGGAGCGTTCCAGTGACGCGACGTTCGGGCGAAGCTCGCTGGATCATCCTTCGAGACGCGATGCTGCGCATCGCTCCTCAGGATGAGGCGGGGGTTTGCGCGGAGATAAATAACTGCTTGCGTTTCACCGCTCATCGCGCCCGCTCCCAGGCGTCGGCGACGTCCTTGAGGCGCGGCGGCGGATCGACGATCAGCGGCGTTGCGCAGCGGCGAACCGCCGCGCGCTCGCCTCTCGTCGGTGAGATATTCGACCGGCGATTTGCCGTCGACTCGCGCGAGGAAGAAGGCCGGCAGCAAAGCGGCCGCGCGCGCTTCGATTTCCGTTGCGTTCTCCCAATCGACGCCGGCGAGATAGGCGTCGGCAACCGCCGAAAAAACGGCGATATAGCGCGTCCGATCGGCGCCCTCGCGCGCGCCCTTAAGCAAAAGATGATTGAGGCAGAAGGCGAGATCGAAGGCGGGGTCGCCGAACCAAGCGCATTCGGCGTCGAGGAACACGGGTCCGTCGGGGCCGTGGAGGATGTTCTTCGGACTGATGTCGCCATGAACAAGCGCGCGCTTGGTCGCCAGCGTCACGCGGGCGAGTTCGTCGAACCGCGACGCGAGCTCGGGATGGGCGCGGCCGGTCGCGCGCAGATAGGGCTCGATGCGGATCGCCTCGAACGTGTCGTCGTTGGCGAACGCCGCCGGAAGGCTCGGGTCGGCCGCGCTTCGCGCATGGATGATTGAGAGATCGCGCCCGACCGCGGCGGCGAAATCCACTTCCACGGTCCCGGCGAGCAGTTGCGCTTTCCACAGCGGATGGTCTTCTGGCGCGAGATGCTCCATCGCGAACCACCCAGCGTCAGCGTCCTCCCCGAGGACACGCGGAACGGCGTGGGGCAGCCAGCGCTGAACGGCGCGCATGTAAGAGGCCTCCGCCGCGTTGCGCTTGATCGGGGCCTCCCACAAGGCGGCGACCTTGAGCCTCGGCAGCGCGCGCTTGACGCAGAACCGTCGCCCGCCCGCCTCGACAAGCGAGATGTCCGAGGACACCCCGCCGGTCAGGGGCGTGAGGCGGGCCGATTCTCCCGCTTTCAGGAGACCCATGCGGCGTAAGGGCTCAATCAGGTCGCCGGTCTCAATGGACGCAGACTTGTGCACGCGCGCGCCCACCCTTCTGCCTAGGCGCTAGTAGGTGGCGCGCCCGCCCGAGAGATCGAAGACCGCGCCGGTCGTGAACGAGCATTCGCGGCTCGCGAGCCAGCAGACGATCGCCGTCGCCTCTTCAACGGTGCCGAAGCGATCCATCGGAATCTTGGAGCGCATGTAGGCGATATGAGCGTCCGACACCTGCGAGAGGATCGGCGTGTCGATCGTCGCCGGCGTGATCGAGTTCACGCTGACGCCATCCTTCGCGAGTTCCTTGCCGAGCGACTTGGTGAGGCCGATGACCGCGGCCTTTGACGCACTATAGGCCGAGGCGGTCGGATTGCCCTCCTTGCCGGCAATCGAGGCGATGTTGACGATCCGGCCGTAGCCTCGCTCCTTCATCTGCTTGGCGACGTAGCGGTTGCAGTAGAAAAGGCCGTTCACGTTGATATCGAACACACGCTTCCATTCATCGATCGGATAGTCGATGACGAGAGCGTTCTTGCCGGCCACGCCCGCCGAGCAGACGAGAATGTCGATGTGCCCCATCTCTCCGGCGGCGGTAAGAGTCGCTTTCTCGACGGCGTTCGGGTCCGCGACGTTCACCTCATCCGCTCGGGCTGAGTTGGCGCCGACCTCGGCGACGGCAGCCTTCAAACGCGCGGGATCCATGTCCCAAATCGTCACTCGCCCGCCCTCGTCGACGATCCGCTTCGCAACGCCGAGCCCGATGCCGGACGCCCCGCCCGTCACCACCGCCGTCATCCCCTCAAAACGCTTGGCGTCCGTCACTTTCAACACTCCCGTTCTTGCTCTTTGCCCGTTCGTCAGCCTGGAAACAGCGTTTCGCCGCCATCCACGCGAAGAACCTGGCCGGTCATATACTTGCTCCTCGGCCCGGCGAGGAAGGCGACTGCGTCGGCGATCTCGTCCGGCTCCCCATAGCGGATGAGCGACTTGATCGACGAATCCATCTTTTCCGGATCGACGACGCGGGTCGCCTCGAAGCGCGCGGTCTTCGTCGCGCCAGGGCTCACCGCGTTGATCCGAACGCCCTCCGTCCGAACCGAAGCCGCGAGGCAGCGGGTATAATGAACGACGGCGGCCTTGAGCGCGGCATAGATGACGCCGTTGGTCACCCCGAAGTGCGCGGCGCCCGAGCCGACGTTGATCACCGATCCTTGTCCCGCCTTCACCATCGGCGGCACGAACGTCTGGCAGACGAGGATCGTGCCGTAGAGGTTGTTCTCGGTCAGCGCCTTGATGTCCTCGAGCGGGATGCCGAGCGCGTCGTTCGGGTCAGGCTTGCCGCCCGCCGCGCCGATGTCGCCGCCGGCGCAATTGACCAGGATATCGACGCGCCCGAGCTTGGCCTCGATGTCTTCCTTCATTTTCGCGACCGCCGCCTTGTCGCCGATATTGCCGCTGACGCCCATGACCCTTCCGCCATGCCGGCCAAGCACCTTGGCGACGGCGTCGAGATCGGCCGCCTCGCCGTATTTCGAGGGCGCGGTCCAGCTGAGGTCATGGATCGCCACATCCGCGCCGAGCTCGGCCAAACGATCCGCCATCACGCGTCCGAGCCCGCGGCCCGAGCCGGTGACAAACGCGATCTTGCCGCTGAGCTCTTTGGTCATGCTTTAGTCTCCAGTCTTACGCCCGAGGCCGAGCGCGCGCATGTTGCTGGCGCTGCGGCGGATCATGGCCAATTCGTAGTCCGCGATTCCCCCGTCCTCGCCGCGTTCCCAGGGCGTGCGAAAGTCGGCGTCGTCGGCGAGGCGATTGACCCGCGCGGCGGCGAGGCAAGCCGCGAGGGCCGGCGCCGACTTGGGCTTGTAGAAGCTCCACCATTCGGGCCGCAAAAGCCGCACATGCCGGGCTTCGAGCGCTCCGGGCTCGAGCACGGCGTTCAGCTTGCGGCCTTGCCCGGCGAGGATGTCCAGCATGGCGGCAAAAGGAACGGCGCCATCGCCGATCGCGCAGCGCACGAGGCGAAAGCCCTCGTCGGTGAACTGCGCCTGGTAGTCCTTCAAATGCACGTGCCGCACATGCGGAGCGACATGGGCCACGAAATCGAGCGGCGCCTCGGCGACCGGGAACGCATTGCCGGTGTCGAGGCAAATCCCGAGGCCGCGTGTCGTCTCGCAGAATTCGACGAGTTCGTCGCTGCCGAAGTCCTGGTGATTCTCGATCGCCAGAACGCGGCCTTCGTCCGCCGCGCGCGGGCCGCGCTCGGCAAGCGCGGCGCGAACCTCCGCGACAAGCTCTTTCCACTTGTCGCCGAGCACGTGACGATCGCCGCACAGGACCGTGGTCAGGCCATGACGGATGACCTTGGCGTCGAGAATGCGGGCCGAGCGCAGCGCGCTCTCGAACGGACCCATCATCAAGCCGGAGCTGACGATCGGAGTCATGCCGAGGCTCGCCAGGCGGCCGTGGAGGGCGCGGAGTTCATCGTCGCTCATCGCCCGGAGCCACGGGTCGTAGATCTCGAGAACCTTCGCGCCAAGCTCGGTCGCGATGGCGATGAAGCCTTCGAGGCCTGCGCCTTTGAGGTTTGCGCGCGGGCCTCCCGCGCCTTGCAGTCCCAGATGGTAGGTCAGGCCATAGGGGTTGAGGCCGAGGGTGAAGATTTGTCCGCGCGCTTCCGGCTGAAGCGCCTTCATAGTGTCGTTCATCGAAGCCCCGCATCGACAACGATCGACTGCTTGGTGATCATTCGGCTGTCGTCCGCGCCGAGAAATAACGCCATCCGCGCGATGTCCTCGCCGATGAGCGTCGTCTTGAGCGATTGGCGCTGGACGATCGCGTCCACAGATTCGGGCGTCTTGTACCACAGCCGCCGCTGCCGGTCGGTCATGACTGCGCCAGGCTCGAGCGCGTTCACGCGAATGTTATCCGCGCCGAACGCTCGCGCCAGCGCATGAGTGAGACCGATGATCCCGGCCTTGGCCGCGGCGTAAGCCGGCATCTCGGCCGCGCCGCGCCAGGCGATCGACGAGAGATTGATGACCGAGCCAAAGCCCAGCTCGCGCATCTGCGGATGAACGGCCTGGCTTGCGAAAAAGTGGTGTCGCAGATTCACATTCTGGGCGTGGTCCCAGTAGTCGGCGGTGACGTCCGCCACCGCGTGGCGCTCGTCGTTGGCGGCGTTATTGACCAGGACCGCGACCGGGCCGAGCTTCGCTCGCGTTTCCGCGATCGCGTCTTGCAGCGCGACGACGTCGGTCACGTCGCACTTGAGAAAGAGCGCCGTTCCGCCCTCCTTTTTCACCGTCGCCGCCGTCGCCTCGCCCTCAACGCGCTGCACGTCGACGAAAGCGACGCGCGCGCGATTGCGGGCGAAAGCGCGCACGATGTCGGCGCCGATGCCGGTCGCGCCGCCGCTCACAAACACGGTGCGCCCGGCGAGGCTAGGATAGACAGCAAACGTCATCAGGCGGATCGCGATATGGCGCAAGGGAGCGTGTCAAACCGGGGCCTGCGGAATGAGCGCCTGAGTTTCGGGATCGAACAGGCAGGCATGGCCCATGTCGATTCCAAGCGCCATGAGTTCGCCGAGACGCGGGGCGCCATCCGGGTCGAAGCGGCCCAGAATCTCCCGCTCCCCGATCTTTAAGACCGCATGGGTTTCGGCGCCAGTCGGCTCGACCACTTCAACGAGTGCGGTCAGCATCGCGAGCCCGGTCTTCTGCGCCTTCAAGTTTGAATCATAGCGGAACAGGTGCTCCGGCCGCACGCCGAGGACCACCTTGCCGTTCGCGGGGTTGAGCCTGGGCGCCTGGGGAAGCGGCAGCGTCGCCCTCTCGCCGCCCGCGAGCGCAATCGCGACCGCGGGACGACCCTCGAGCTTCATGAGTTCGCCGGGTATGAAGTTCATCGATGGCGATCCCATGAAGCCAGCGACGAACATATTGGCGGGCCGGTCGTAAACGGCCTGGGGCTCATCGAATTGCTGAATTGAGCCCTGATGCATGACCGCGATGCGCGAAGCAAGCGTCATCGCCTCGATCTGGTCATGGGTGACATAGATCGTGGTCTTGCCGACCCTCAAGTGGAGCTTCTTGATCTCGGTGCGCATATCGACGCGCAGCTTGGCGTCGAGATTGGACAAAGGTTCGTCGAACAGAAAGAGCTTCGGATCGCGCACCAGAGCGCGGCCCATCGCGACGCGTTGGCGCTGCCCGCCGGACAACTGGCCTGGCTTTCGGTTGAGCAGCGGCTCGATCTGCAACAGCGCGGCGACGCGCTTGATCGCAGCCTCCTGCGCGGCCTTCGGCACGCCCCGGCTCTCCATGCCGAAGGTCATGTTCTGGCGCGCCGTCATGGTCGGATAAAGCGCATAGGACTGGAACACCATGGCGATGTCGCGGTCCTTCGGCGCGACCGAATTGACGAGCGTTCCGTCGATGCGGATCTCGCCCTCGCTGGCCGTTTCCAGGCCTGCGATTATGGCGAGGAGCGTCGACTTGCCACAGCCGGACGGGCCGACGAGCGCGATGAACTCTCCCGTCTGCGCCTCGAGATCGATGCCCTTGAGAACCTGAACCGAGCCAAAACGCTTAGTGAGCCGCGAGACGGTCAGCGTCGCCATGGTCGCGCTCTCACTTGATCGCGCCCTGGGTCAGGCCGCGGACGAAATACTTGCCGCCGAAGAGATAGATCAGGAGCGGCGGAATGGCGCCGATCAACACCGCCGCGCTCGCAACATCGTAAGGGTGGGCGTTCATCTGGCTGGTCGCGAGCGCAACCAGCGCCGCGGTGATCGGCTGCTGGGTTCCGCCGGTGAAGACGACCCCGAACAGGAATTCGTTCCAGATGCCGGTGAACTGCCAGATCACGGTGACGATAAGGATCGGTGGCGACAGGGGAAGAATGATCTTGAAGAAGATACGCCAGAATCCGGCGCCGTCGATGCGGGCCGCCTTGATGAGGTCATCGGGGATGTTGACGTAGTAGTTGCGGCAGAACAGCGTCGTGAACGAAAGGCCCTGGATGATGTGCACCAGGATGAGGCCGTAGACCGAGTTCGAAAGATGCAAAGCGCCGAGGATGTAGGCCCAGGGCAGGAGCGCCACCTGGCCCGGCATGAAAACGCCGAGCACGATGCAGACGAACAGGGTCTCCGATCCGGGGAAGCGCCATTTCGAGAGCACGTAGCCGTTGAGCGCGCCGACCAGCGTCGAGGCGATCGTCGCCGGAATGGTCATTGCGAGCGAATTGAAGAAATTGTGCTTGATGCCTTCGCACGTGCCGGCGACGCAATAATGCGCCCAGGCCTGCGGCCAGGCCTTCAGCGAGAAGCTCTGCGGCAAGGCGATCAGTCCGTTCCGGGTGATCTCGGGCAGTTCGCGGAACGAATTGGCGACGACGACGAAGAGGGGCAAGAGATAGATCAGCGCGAAGAGGCCGAGGAAGCCGTAGATGGCGACCCGTCGCAGGGCGAAGCGGAAACTCTCGCCGCGCGCCTGCGAATCGAGCGCAAGATCGAAGGTCGCGTCAGCCACGGGCCGCCTCGCGGCGCGAACGCCAGACCGTCCATAACGCATAAGGCACGAGCACGACCGCGAGGGCGAGCAGCATCATGATCGAGGCGGCCGCGCCGATCGCGATCTGCCCGCGCTGGAACATGAGATCGTAGACGTAGTTCGCCGGAAAGGTGGTCGAGATGCCCGGTCCGCCTTGTGTCAGCGCGACCACCAGATCGAACGTCTTGATGGCGAATTGAAGCAGCACGACCGCGACCGCGATGAAGATCGGCGCGATCGAAGGCAGGATCACCTTGCGATAGATGCGGGCCGGCCCCGCGCCGTCGATCTGCGCCGCCTTGATGAGATCGGGGTCGACCGAGCGCAGGCCAGCAAGAAAGAGCGCCATGGCGAAGCCGGAGGACTGCCAGACGCCGGTGGCGATGATCGCATAGATCGCGGTGTAGCGATTGGTGATCAGACGGAAGGTGAAATCGTGCCAGCCAAAGCTTCGCACCAGAAATTCGATGCCCGCGTCGGGGCTATAGAGCCAGCTCCACACAACGCCCGTGACCACGAACGACACCGCGAGCGGATAGAGAAAAATTGTCCGCCAGATCGCTTCGCCGCGGACCCGCTGATCGATGGCGATGGCGAGCGCGAGACCGACCGCGAGCGACAGGACGACATAGAAGGCGCTGAAATAGAAAAGATTGCCGTAGGCGATCTTCCAGCGCTCGTTCGACCAGAGATCGAAATAGGGCTTCAGGCCGACAAACCTGTAGGTCGGCAGCATCGTGCTGTTGGACATCGAAATGTAGAGCGTCCATAGCGTGAAGCCGAACACATAGATGACGCTCGCAACCGCGCCGGGCGCGATCGCCAGCCTCGAAGTCCAGGCTCCCAGTTTTTCGCGAAAGGCCGCTTTGGTCCGGATGGCCTGGTTCGCGCTCAGGGCGTTCGACATGGGCATGCGTTCAACCGCACGAGCGAACCGGTCGCGCGGCTGAGGCGCCGCGCGACCGGTCTGTGACTTGCTTACTTTTGTGCGTCGACGGCGTCCGCCATGGCGTTGGCGGCTTCTTCCGGGGTCATCTTCGGGTTGTTCACGAAGGACGTGACGGTGTCGAGAATCGCGCCGCGATATTTCTGCAGGATGGTCATGTTGTGGGCCATCGAACGCACCAGCATTCCGTCGGCGATCGAGGCCTGCAACGCCTTCTGGGACATCTGCTGGCAGGGATTGAAATCCTTAAGATCGATGTCCAGCCGAGCCGGAATCGAGCCCTTGGCCTCATTGAACACGGTCTGGAACTTCGGCGACATGATCAGGTGCGCGAGCAGCGTCTGGCCGGCGACGTAGTCCGGGTCCTTCTGCTTGAAGAAGACGACCGAATCCGAATTGAGGATGAACCCCGGCTTCCCCCAGTCCGTCGGCGCCTGAGCGCATTGATAATCGGCCCCCTGTTTCAGTCCGGCGGCGGTGAAAATGCCGATCTGCCAGTCGCCCATGATCATGAACGCGGCCTGCCCCTTGGCGAGCATGCTGGTGGCGGTGTTGTAGTCGCGCCCGGCGATGCCCGGATCCATGTATTTCGAGACCATCAGCCGGTACTGCGTGAACGCCTTGATCATTTCAGGCGAGCGCATCGCCGCGGTGTCGCCCTCGACAAAGGCTTTCTTGAAAAGGCCCTCGTCCATTCCGTAGACGACAACCTCGAAGGTTGTGGCGTCGGTCCAGTCCGCGCTGAAATGGGCGAGGCAGATGAGATGGGCCGCGACCGCCTTGTCGCAATCGGCGTTGAATTCCGCCCAGGTCTTCGGCAGCTCCTTGATTCCCGCCTGCTCCATCGCCTTGGTCGAGCCCCAGATCCAGTTGATGCGGTGGATGTTCATCGGCGCGGCGACCCAGTGGCCAGTCGGCTTCATCACCGGCAGCAGCTCGGGCGCCACGACCTTGTCCCAGCCTTCCTTGCTGGCGAGGTCGTCGAGATTGGCGGTCATGCCGGTCTCGTTCCACTCGGCGATTTCCGGCCCCTTGAGCTGCACGGCGGGCGGCGCGTCGCCGGCGACGACGTCGGCGCGCAATTTCGCCAGCGTGTTGGCGGTATGGCCGGCGATCGAAGTCTGTTCCCATTTGCCGCCGGCCGCGGTGAACATCTCGCCGAGCTTGGCGATCGCCGCCGCGTCGGACCCCTCGGACCATTGGCTCAGCAGATTCGTCTTGGGCTCGGCAAGCGCCGCGCTCGTCGCGGCAGTGAACGCGAGGACTCCAGTAAGCGCCATCTTGATCGTGACCATCGTTTCTCTCCCATGTCGAAGCCAAGCCGGCTCCAGGCGCGGCCCGAGCGATTCGAATCGAATATCTGCTATTGGCCTGCGCTGGCCCGCGCGAATGTTTGTTGACTATGAGATAGAGCGATTGATTTCGCGCGTCAAACGTGAAGGAAATGCACAGCGAACATTGGGGCCGAATCGTCGAGCTGGCGCAACGCGGACTCAGGCAATTGCAGCCGGCTGTTCACGGCAGCCGGACGGCGATCAACCAGGGAGATACGCTCGATGTTGGACGGATGGCGGGCATTGGCGGCGCTCATGACGGCCGGCGCAAGCAGCGGCGCGCTCGCCGCGCAACCGGCTTATCTCGGCGATTGGGCGCGCGCCGACGGCAAGACCAAAATCCATGTCGCATCCTGCGGCGCGGCGGTCTGCGCGCGCAACACCTGGGTCAGACGAAACGTGTCCGGAGAAAAGGTGGGCGACCGTCTCATTCTCAAGGTCAAGCCGGTCGGCGCCGGACAATGGTCAGGCAACGCCTACGATCCGCAGCGCAGCAAGAACTACGCGATCAATGTCCGCGTCGCCTACAGGCGCATGACCACACGCGGCTGCGTGATGGATGGGTTCGTGTGTGAAAGCATGGGCTGGAACCGGATGAATCGGATATAGTGCGACGCTGCGCACATTCGGCGCCGACCGGAACGCCGGCAATCATTCGCGCCAGCTCACGAACAAGAGCACTCCGGCAGCGAAGAGGGTGGCCATCGCAATCAGATAGGCCGCCTGGAGGGTGACGTTCTTCCAATAGAGGGTCCGGGACAACAGCGCGCATCGAACAGGCAGTTCCGCCGCCTCGAGCGCCGGATCGGCGATGAACTCGAAATCCGCCGGGCTCGAACCGCGCCAGATCGGGAAGCGCTTGCGTCCCTCGCGGGGAAACCGCGGATAGACGGAGGCGAGCAGATTGAGGAACATGACGATGAACGGCGCCAGGATCACCGGCACGCTCAAATAATGCGGGTACTGGTCGCGAAACTGAAGAACGGTGCCCATCATGATGGCGACGAACAGCACGGCGATATTCGCCTTGATGTCGCTGAGGCGGATCGAATCGCCGTAGCCGGCGATCAGGTTGCGCAATTGGGCGTCGCGGTCCCTGGTCATCAGGCGCCCTATGAGGCACGCAACGAAGCGCCGTCGGCGGCGGACGCGGACGCGTTGCGGCGTCGAACCGAACGGATCATATCTTCAGCCCCGTGCTCCGTACCAGATATAAAGAAGCAGGAAGATGCATGCCACAATGCTCGCCATTGCAACCGAAAAGCTGATTCGAATGTACAGGGTCTTCCACCACAGCAGTTCAGACAGGACCGAGCAGCGCAGTTTCAGCTGCTCAAGCTCGTCCTCGGCCTCGATGACATTGGTGAAATCGGCGGCTTTGGCGGTGCGCGAGACGACGAAATGTTTGGAGCCGCGCTTGGGATAGCGCGGGATCAGCACCGCTAGCAGGCAGATGTACACGATCAGGAACGGCAGCATGACGAACGGGATCGGCAGATAGCTCGGAAAGCGCGTGTGATTGCCAAGAACCGGCCCCATCATGAACGCGACCATCAGGATCGCGATATTGGCCTTGAAATCGCTCTGGCGAATCGCGTCGGTATAAGCGGCGATCAGGCGGCGATAAGGCTGGGCGGGATCGACAACGATTTCGTTCATCCGACAGTCGGACGCTCCACAAGGCTGGCCGGCGGACGGGGCCATCCGCGTCGGTCCTCGGCCTCGGCCCCCGGGTCCCTCGAATCGACTTGGCGTGAACCGCGACGCCCTGTCAAGATCGGTTGAATTCCGGCTTTCGACGGCATGGAAGCGCCGGTCAAACGGGCCGAGCCGCCCGAGTCGCGCGCTCTCGCGTCATGCAAACACGGCGTAGAGAAGCAGAACCATGGTCAGGAACACGCAAACAATCGAAAGCAGGAAGCTGACGCGGATGCACTGCGTCTTCCACCAAAGAATGTCGGACAGCACCGCGCAAGTGAGCTTCAACTGGTCAAGGTCGTCGGCGGTCCGAGAGACCGCCTCGAAGTCCGCAGGCGTGAGGTTGCGCGCAACCAGGAAGGTCTTGGCGCCGCGCTTGGGGTAGCGCGGAATAAGCACCATGAAAAGGAAGACGTAGACGACCAGGAATGGCAGCAGCACAAGCTGGACCGAGAGGTAACTCGGAAAGGACGTGTAGTTCCAGAGAACCGAACCCATCATGAAGGCGACGAACAGGAAGGCGATGTTGGCCTTGAAATCGCTCTGACGGATCGCATCGGTGTAGCCGGCGATCAGGCTGCGATAGGGTTGCGCGGGATCGGCGGCGATTTTGTTCATTCCTCAGTCGGACACTTCCAAAAGGCCGGTGGGCGCTCAGTCCCGGGCATGGGGCCGCCGAAGTCCTTCGAGTCGAATTGGCGTAAACTGTGACGCCCTGTCAAGGTCGGTTGAATTCGGCCTTTTTCGGGCGGACACTCATCCAGAATCAGGCGGGCTTCCAGGCGGTCGGACCGGACCCGTTTGCTCCTTGATCGGGATTCCGGATCGGGCTTTCTCGCCAGAATGTCCGAACGGCCGTTGGCTTCTCACTTGGCCGAAACGCGCCAGCGGAACATCCGCTTTTCGACAGCGACGAGGAGATAGTTCGAAATAACGCCGAGAAGGCCAATCGTAATCGCTCCGACAAGCATGTCGCTGACCCGGAACCACGTGCGCGAATAATTGATGAGATAGCCGAGGCCCGTGTCCGCCGCTATGAATTCCGAGGCGACGATGACCAGAAAGCCGACTGACAGGCCGAGCCTCAAGCCCAGCATGATATCCGGCAAGACCGCCTGAAGAATGACATGCCGGTAAAGCCGAAACCGGCCGAGCCCCAGGCTCTGGCCGGCGCGCAGAAGAACCGGATCGATATTGCGCACGCCGACGACCACCGTGGTGAAGATCACGAAGAAGCAGCTGTAGGCGATGAAGAAAACCTTCGAAGCCTCGCCGATCCCAAACCATAGAATTATCATGGGCAAAAGAGCCAACGGCGGAACCGGGCGCAGAAGCTCGATGATCGGCTCGACCGTGTTCTCGATCCAGTTCGACCTTCCGACGAGCAGGCCGAGCACGATCCCGACCGGAACGGCCGCGAGCGTGCCTTCGAGGACTCGAATGGCGGAGACGTAGATATCCGTCCAAAGGACGCCGCTTTGAGCGAGCTTCCAGGCCGAGACCACGACGTCGGCGGGCGCAGGGAAAAGCCGTGGATTGTAGAAATGCCTGAGCTCGTTGAGCGACCCGACCGCCTGCCAGAGAAGGATGACGACGACGATCGAAAGGGGTTTCACCGCCTGTCCCGCCCAGCCGAAGCGTCCAGCGGTCATCTCATCGGCGCCGAATCCGTGCTCCGCGGCCTCCTCAACGACGGCGAGCTCGGGGCTAGGCAGGATTGAGTTGCTCATGGATTTCTCGCTCGAGCGCGACGACCTCCGCGGCGGTGCGCGAACGCGGCCTCTTGAGATCGTTCTTGATCAGCCGCACGAGGCGCCCAGGATGCGCGGCCAGAATGGCGATCTCGTCCGCCAGCGTCACAGCCTCGTTGATCGCGTGCGTGACGAAAACGATTGTCGTTCGCGTGTTCTCCCAAATCGTCAGGAGCTCGTTCTGCAGCGCCTCCCGGGTCTGCGCGTCGAGAGCGCCAAACGGCTCGTCCATCAGCATGATCGGCGGCTGATTGGCGAGAGTGCGCGCGATCGCGGCCCGCTGACGCATGCCGCCCGACAGCTCCTTCGGGAATTTGTAGCGGTGGCGGGTGAGCCCGACCATGCCGAGAAAATGTTCGGCGAGCGCCTCGCGTTCGGCCCGCGGCAGCGCCTTGCAGCGGGGGCCAAGCTCGACGTTCTGTTGCACAGTGTACCAAGGGAAGAGCGCGTATTCCTGGAAGACGACCCCGCGGTCCGCGCCGGGGCCCGCGATCGGCGCGCCGTCCACGAGAATGCGGCCCGAGCTCGGCCTCAGGAAGCCCGCCGCCATGTTGAGAAGAGTTGACTTCCCGCAACCGCTGGGCCCGAGCAGGCAAACGAAACGACCTTGCCCGATGGTGAGCGAGACGTCGCTCACCGCAAGTCCCCGGGCCCGCCCCCGCCCCTCATAGGCCTTGGAGACGCGTTCGAAGACGAGCTTCGGGTCCGGCTCCTGCTGAAAAGACGCCGTTGCGGTCAGAGGCTGGAGACCTTGACCAGATCCGGCGCCACTTCCTTGAACAAGGTCAGATCATAAATCTCTTTCGGCGCGTAGGGCTTGCTGAACCAGCCGATGCTCGGGTCGGCGCCAAAGGTCAGAAGCTCCGTCGCGCCATCGACAATCGTCTGATCGATGGCGGCCGAGTAGATGTTCTGCTTCATGATCGGGACGAGATCCTCCACCGGCACGGTCAAGGGTCCTGTCAGGATCTTGGCGCTCTCCTCGATCGGGTGGCTGTTGATGTGGTTGATGCCCTTCAGGATCGCGCGCATCACGGCCTTGACCGTGTTCGGATGCTTTTCGAGATAAGCCGCGGGCACGTTGAGCCCGGCGTCCAGATACATCCAGTTTACCGGTTTTTCGGCGCCGTCGATGTAAGACTTGTTGCCGGTGAAGTAGAGCTTGCCGCCGAGATTTATGCCCGCGAGGGCCCACGGCTGCCACACCGTCATCGCGTCGATATCGCCACGCTCCAGCGCCGGCGCCTGATCCGGAGGCTGCAGGTTGACAAAGACGAGCTTCGAATAGTCGACGCCATATTGCTTCGCCATGTTGCGAACTGCGATCGCCACGCCCGACCCGGCCGCCATGCCGATCTTCTTGCCCTCGAGATCCTTCGGCGTCTTGATCCCCGATTTTGGTCCGAGCACGAAACATTGCGTGCCGGCAATGTTCGCCATCGGCATCACGTAGCGGACATCGACGCCTTTATCGCGCAGGATGGTCGGGATGACGATGCTTTCGCCAGCGAAATTGATCTGGCCGCTGGCAATGAGGCTCGGCATGTCGGTGCCGCTGACGATCCATTTGATCGTTACGTCGAGCCCCTCGTCCTTGTAGAAGTTCAGCTCCTTGGCGAGCGCGATCGAGGACGCCTCCTGAGGATCGCGCACCGCCCAGATATCGATCTTCGTCTCTTCCGGAGTTTGCGCTCGCGCGGCGCTCGGCAACCCGGCGACTCCGGCCAGCGCGACAGCCGCTCCCCCAAGCATCATGTCGCGCCGGGAAGGCGCCCGATCAAACTCGACTCCGAACATGCCATCCCTCGCGCGCATATTTCCTCTCCTTCTATGCCTTAGGCCAGGAAGTTAGACCAAACATTCCCGGCGCCGCAACCGAGCGATCATGCGGGAGCCGGGTGTTTCGCCATCCAGTGGCGCGCGATCTCGACGCGGCGGCAAATCCACGCCTTGTCGTGACGCTGAGCGTAGTCCAAGAATTGCGCCAGGGCGTCCGCGCGGCCCGGCCGGCCGACCAGTCTGCCGTGCAGCCCGATCGACATCATTTTCGGCTCGCTCTCGCCCTCGCGATAGAGCTGGTCGAAGGCGGCCTTGAGATAGGTGAAGAAGTCGTCGCCGGACATCCAGCCAGGCGCCAGCGCGAATTTGAAATCGTTGGTGTCGAGCGCATAGGGCACGATCAGTCGCGGCTTTCCGGCGACGCTCTGCCAATAAGGCAGGTCGTCGTTATAGGCGTCGGAATCATAGAGCGTCTCGGTCTCCTCCATCACGAGACGTCGCGTGTTGTCGCTATAGCGGCCGGTGTACCAGCCAAGCGGCGGCGCGCCGCAAATTTCGCGGATCGCGGCGACGGTCATTCGGATGTGTTCGCGCTCCTCCGCCTCCGGCATCCCCCGGTAGTCGGTCCAGCGCCAGGCGTGGCTCGCGACCTCATGGCCGCCTTCGGCCATCGCCTGTCCGGCCTCGGGATTGCGTTTGAGCGCAAGCCCGATCGCCCAGGAGGTGAAGTTGAGCCGGCGCTCGTCGAACAGCCTAAGGACACGCCAGAAGCCCGCCCGGCTTCCGTATTCGAAGAGGTCCTCGACGTTGCGGCTGCGCCCGGGAGTGGCCGGCAGCCCGACGATCTCAGGCACAAGATAGTTCTCGGCGTGAGCGTCGCCGTCCGCGACGCTGCGCTCGCCCCCCTCCTCATAATTGAGGACGAAGCTCATGGCGACGCGCGCGCCGCCGGGCCAGTCTGCGAAAGGCTTTTTGCGCCCGTAGCCTTTCAGATCGCGATCCGTCTCAGCGCGCATTCAACTGCCTTTCTCCTTCGGGGAGACAATTTCGTGGAACATCGCCGGGCGGCGATGTTCTGGCGAGAACGTCGGATGGGGTCGCGCTCAGTCGCGCGGGCGAACAGTTTGGACCATCCGGCCGCCCGCGCGATCGGATTCGTCGCCCCGCCGCATTCCCCAATCTTGTTAGGGCCGGCCCGGCGAAAAGGCGAGGCCATCGCGCCGCCCTTGAGCCCTTTTAGGGGTGGCTTTCGCTGGAGTCGGCCGCAACATTCTGCTTTCCAGGCCTTTTTGGCCGAGGTCAGACAAACCGGTTCGACCCGTATTTGCCATTCCCAGCATTCCGATCTGCCGGCCGGAGCCGACGTGAAGCGGACGTCCAGATCGCCGGTCTGTCCATCCCATCAGAACGTCGCTTCGAGCTTGGCCTTGATGGCGTTGTCGCTGGCGCTCGAGGACAGAAGTCCGGAATAGTAGACGCTGAGCTTGATGTTCGAGGTGAGACGCCGGTCAAGGCCGAATTCAAGCGCGAGCGCGTCGCGCGCGATCGGCGCGCCGGCGATCGAGAACGCGCTCAAGGGAGCGCTGGCGTAAGCCATCGTCGCGTTCGGGGTCGGGCCGCCGTAGACATGTTGCCAGCCGATCATGCCGCTCAGCGTCATGGGCGCGGCGACGAACATCGTCGCTTCGCTCCGCAGTCCAAGCGTCGAGATCCCATAGCCCGCGCTCTCCGACCCGCCCACGAGCGAGGCGGTCCCAGGCGTTTCGGTGAAGCTCGCGGTATGGAGATCGACCCCGGCGACTCCGACGAACGGCTCGACCGACGCGGCCGAGACAAACGGCGCTGCGACGCCGATCCGCCAGCCCGCCTCGCCAAAAACCTCGGCCGTGTCGCCGCCATAGCCCGATCCCGCCGTTTGGTAGAAGCCGGGGAACGACACCACGCGATCGAGGCCGTAGTGATTGTTGGCGTAGAAGCCGCCGCCGCGCAATTGCAGCTCATTGACACTCACGCCGCCGTAGAGCCCGACATAGGCCGCCGAGATATTCCCGGTCGAACCGCGCGATGGGTCGGAGATGTTCGAGTTGGCATAGCCGCCGGCGATTCCGAGGCGATAGCGGCCGTAGAGCGTCGCGTCGGCTCCGAGGACGAAACCGCCGATATTGTTGCCGACGGTCGCGGAATTGCCATTACCCCCGAGATGGCCCCAGGAGTCGAAACCCTGCGCCCAGGCGGAATAGACCTGCGTCGGCGTCGAAAAGGCGTAAGTCTGCACGGTCTTGGCGCCGCTTGGCGGTGGCGCAGCGTAGCTCTCGGCGAGACGGTCGAGGACCGCTTCGCGCGGCAGCCGCGTGTCGTCGAACGCCGCCCCGATCGCGCTCGCATGGACCTCGCCCGAGAGGGCGTTGAAAGCGCCGAGCGCGCCCGACTTCGTCTGGCTGATGAGCGCGTCGTAAAGCGGCGAGCCGGGCGGCTGAGCCTGGAGAGCAAACGCGGTCGCGACCTGATTGGGCGTCTGCGCCGCCGTTACGAAGGGCAGGACGGAGAAACCGAGATAGACGTCGTCGGCGTCGTAGCTCAGCGTCGGGGCGAGGAAGGCGAGGGTCGTGAGATCCCCGCTCGACGAAAGCGACGAGAACGTCCCGGAGAGGCCGCCTTCGGCGGTCAGGATGGTGTAGCGCGTCGAGGGCAGGTAGGTTCCGCCCGCGCCGCTGACCGCGACCGTTGCGCCCGAAAGTGTCGTCGACCCCGTGGAGACGAGCTTGTCGTTCTGGCCGGGGGCGCCGACATTGACCGCGAAGGTCGAGCCGGCCGCGAATGAAGCTTCGCCGGTGACGGTGAATTTCGCGTAAGGCCCGAGCACGCCGGGCGCGACCGTCGCCCCGCCATTGGCGACAAGCCCGCCGACGGACCCTGTTCCGCCAAGCGTCGCGCCCGATTCCACGGTGACGGTCGAGGCGAGCGAGCCCCGAAGGCCGAGCGTCCCCTCCTGCACGTCGGTCGGGCCCGAATAGGTGTTCGCAGCCGTGAGGATCAGCGTTCCCGAGCCGATCTTGTCGAGCGAGCCCGAGCCCGAAATAACGCCCGAGATGGTGGCGGTGTTCGCTTGGGTGTCGATGGTCGGATCGGCGTTCAGGACGATCGCGTTCGCGAGCGTGAGCCCGTCCGCATCGAACTGGAGCGTCGTGCCGGGCGCCATGGCGAGAGCGCCTGAGCCGAGCGCGCTGTTCGATAAGATCCCGAGCGCGCCCTCGTTGAGAAACGTGCCGCCAGCATAGGTGTTCGAGCCGGCGAGGATCAGCGTTCCAGAGCCGATCTTGGTGAGCGCGCCCGGGCCTGAAATCGCGCCCGAGATTCCGTCCGCGTTCGATCCCGTGTCGAAAGTCGGATTGGCGTTCAGCACGATCGAATTCTCAAGCGCGATTCCGCTCGCCTCGAACTGCAAGGTCGTGCCCGGCTGCATGGCGACGGGCCCCGTGCCGAGGGCGTCGTTCGCGGCGAGCCCAAGCGTGCCGCCGTCGACGAGCGTGCCGCCGGCATAGGTGTTCGTGCTGCCCAGGATCAGGGTCCCAGCCCCGACCTTGGTCAGTTCGCCCGTCGCCCGAAATGACGCCATTCCAGGTGAGCGTATTGCCGTTCGTGTCGAAGGTCCCGCCGTTGCTTGTCAGCGTCACGGCGTTGCTGAAAACAAGATTGTTCGCGCCGGCCTCAAGGATTCCGTTGTCGAGCGTGAGGAACGCCGGTTCCGATCGAGGAGGAGATTCCCGGATTCGAGTTCGTGACCTCGACGGTCGTGCCGTCGATGATCGTCGTGCCGCCCGAATAGGTGTTCTCGGCCGAGAAAATCGCCGTTCCGCCGCCGGTGACCGTGAGCATCGAGGACGGGGTCGGGCCGACGAGCAGATCCGCGAAGGTCTGCGTCGTCGGCGCGGGCACGGTGATGACCCAGCCGGACGGAGGCGTTTCGCCATCGTCGGGCAGGATGGTCATCGTGAGCACCGTGTTGTCGTCCAGAGGCGCCAACGGACTGGAAATCCGGTCCGTGTACGGAAAGCCGTAAGCGTCCGTCACCGGCGTGCTTCCGCCGTTCAGATAGGCGGCGTACGTGTTGTAGCCGGGCTCGCCCGTAAAGAGCTGCGGCTGCGCGGCGGCGTAGGCGTCGCTCTGCGGCAGCGGCTTTATGGGGGGCGGCGGCTCCGCTTACCGGCGGATTGCCATACCAAGTCTATGAGGGCGAGTTTCCAATCGTGTGTCCCGGCATGTTCGGGTTGGTCGTCGTTGCTGCCGATGAAGCCGAAATTCAGTCCAGCGAAATAATCGGCGACAGCCTTCGCGACCACGCCCGAGGCGTTGATCGCGGCGTTGCAGGCGCCGGCGCTGGTGGTGCAGGTGGCGGCGGGATTCGAGCCGTAAATGGCGTACGAAGTCATGACCGTCGGCGAGACGGTGATGGTGATGGCCGTGGCCGGTCCGGATCCGAACTGCACCGTGCCTGTCATGACGACGCCGCCGGCGTTCGCGCCAGTACTCGGGATGGAGGCGTTGAAGCTATAATTCTGGAACGGGCCGCCTTTCGGGATTTGTCCGTTCTGGCCGGCGATCGTGGTCTGGATATTAGCGGTACTCGATATGGCTGATGTAGTTCGTGAAGTTTGCGTATGGCGTCGTGCTGACGCCGCTGCTGCGGGCTTGGTTCATTTGTTGTCGTTGGCGAGATGATGCGGACCACGCCGTTCAAGGGTCCGTTGGGCGTGTTGATCGTGACGCCGTTCGCGCCGCCCGCGACGATGGCGCCGAGGGTGTTGGACGACGTGTCGGTCTGGAAATTCTCCAGGGCGCCGAGCGCCTGGAAGACCGCGGCGGTGTTGACCGCGTCGTTATAGTTCCAAGTCAGCGTCGTCGGCTGAGCGCCGCCTTTTGTCTGCAACTGCAGAGGAATGCCAAAGAAGTCGCTCGCGCTGAGGTTGGCGCCTCCGCCGGCTGGAACATATTGCGGCGTGCCAGGCGCGCCGCTCGCTGGAGTGTAAGTGATTTCGTATTTGTCCAATCTCGTCAGGAAATTCGGATTTGCCACGCCTGAGATGGTCGGGGCGTTGACGTTGGGCGCGTATTGGTTGGCGGGGCTGAGGCCGTTCAGCGGAGAGCCGAGAGAAACGAAAACCCGGGCTGATTGGAGGTTGGTGACATCCACCCCAGCGGCAAGTTGGGAAAGGGTATAGCTCTGGCCCTCCACCACTGGGGTGTTCGTGCCGGCGATCGTCGCCGCGAATTGGCTTGGGAGGGCGCCGGTAAAGGTGATGTAGGCCGGCAACGTTGACGCGTCCGGCCGGTCATTGTCGAAATCGAGAACGAGATCGGCCGCGGCGGGCGTCGCGGCCATGAGGCCGCCGAGCGGGACGAGCGCACACGCAAGTCTGCGAAGAAAATGGGCGGTCTTCATCCCTGTGCTTCCCGATCTTCCGCAACGACGCTTTCGGCGACGTTCACGAACAGAATGAACAGCGAAGCTCGACCGAGGCTGACTCGCGCCCGAGGGGGTTCAAGCCTTTTCGTAGATGACCGCCAGCCGGCCGCCTCGGCGGGGCGAATGGATGATCTGCGGCGTCGGGTTCATGATTAGGTTCAGCAACACGCCAATGAGGCGGCGGTCCGACAGCCTCGGAGCGGCGATGCCGCGTGTGTCCGCTATTTGCGCAGCGCGGCCGGCCCAGAGCGGACGTGAGTGGTCATCGGAATTCTGACGCACTGCGTCACTCGGGTCGCGACCGGGCCGCAAAATTTTAGAGATAAGGGTAGGTCCCAGCCGGATGGCATTGGCCATTTATTTTAACAGCCTATCGACGACCGAACAGCCCGCGGCGTAAGGGTGCCCGAGAGGTCGTCAATAGCCTGGGGAATTTAAATATGGGTGCGTCAAATCCAATCGAACTGGCCGCAGACATTGTCGCGGCGTTTGTCTCAAATAATCCTTTGCCAAAAGGTGATCTGTCGTCTCTCATTCAGGCCGTCCACATGGCCGTAGTGAGCCTGGCAGCAGGACCCGAAGCTTCGCAGCCTCAAACCGAGGTGAAAGAGCCCGCGGCGCCAATCCGTAAGTCAATTACCCCAGAGTTTCTGATCTGTCTGGACGACGGCAAACGATTCAAATCTCTACGGCGTCATTTGGCCGGGCTCGGCCTAACGCCGGAGCAATACCGCGAGAAATGGAAGTTGCCATCAGACTATCCCATGGTCGCGCCGAACTACGCGGCACAGCGGTCCGCCGTGGCGAAACACATTCGGCAGGGAGCCGGCGCCCGTAAGAGCGCCGGCCGTTCCAAGGCGCTTAAAGCAACCGTTTGACGTCCCGGCCACGGCAACGAGCATGACAGTCCAGCGCAGTGGGTCCAGGTCCTGTCGCAGAAGCCCCGCGCGGGAAATAGCCGCGCGGGGCGCACGCGCGCGCCTGTGGGAGGATCCGACCGCGTCCTAATTGCAGGACGCCCGTTTCGGGGTTCGGCGGGTGAGATGCCCACCCAAGGGCCAAAAAGCCGCCAGCCGGCTCCCCTGTTGGCTTAGATTGGGGCGATCAATGGTCAAGGTCTTGCTTTTCCTCGGGGGGCTCGCGATCCTTTTGGTCAGTTCTCATCAGGTGTTCCTCATGTTTCGCGACGGTTCATTTCGTGCTCGCGGCAATCGACTGATCGTACGCAACGCACACCCCATAATCTTCTGGATGAATTTCGTTGGGCTCGTGCTTTTCGGCGTTGTCGGTGTTGCGTTGATTTGTTGGCAATTACTTACCTGAGCGATCAACTGGGGACCGGTCGAAGCCAGCTAATCGCGGGGGCCGTCGGGACGACCCGGCAGAGGGACGGAGCCCCGGCGCGTTTCTCAGGAGGGCGCGACAGACACCCACCCGCCCCCGCCGCCCGTGCGTTACGGCGCGCGGGTCGAAGACCTTATTTGGCCGCCGCAGCGGGCGGCGCCAAGATGCCCCCCCACATCGGCGAGGCGCAGCGGATGGCGAGGGAATGGAAGCCGACGGAGTGGCTCTTATGTGCGCGCCCGGCAGCTTCGGCTTTTCGATGTCCCGGGGGGCTCTGATCTCGGATCGACGGCAGGCGGATCGGTCCAGCCTTGCAAGATCGGGCTACCGCGCGGCAAAGTGCAGTACCATCCGGGAACCCAGCCAAGTCGGCGCAATGGGTGCGTTGCGGCGCGTTGCATGAGGAAATCGCCATGTCGCTATTGGCCATGATCAAGCCGAACGGACGATCCGGTCTTGGTTATGGCTCGACCGCCGAAGACGCCACGGCCGGAGTTTCACTCAATGGCAGGACGTATCTTCTAACGGGCTGCAATTCTGGCCTCCGATTTGAAACTTTGCGCGTACTGACGTTGCGCGGAGCCCATGTAATCGCTGCCGCGCGGACCTTGGAGAAGGCGCGGGCTGCCTGTGCGTCGGTGAAAGGGGAGACGACGCCCGTAGCGTGCGAACTCGCCGAGCCTGCCTCGGTCCGCGCAGCCGTAGCAACGGTCAAGGCGTTGAACATTCCCATCGACGGAATCATCTGCAACGCGGGAATCATGGCGCTGCCGAAGCTCAACCAAGCCTACGGCTATGAATTGCAGTTCTTCACCAATCACATCGGTCATTTCATTCTGGTGACCGGATTGATCGAAGCGCTAGCCGCCGATGCGCGAGTAACAATGTTGAGCTGTAGTAGTTTGCACTTGATCTGACGGTCAGCGTCCGGAGATGGGTCGGGTCTGCCTGTCGGGTGAGATCCGGTTGCGATCATTTTCTCCTTAGCCAACGGCGTCGCGTCAAGGAAGGCTTGCATCGGCGTCTTGCCGAAGCACCATCGCCCCTGATGGGGCCTTTCCTCGTTGTAGCTCTGGACCCAGGAATCGAGGTCGGCCTGGAGTTCGACGATCGATCCATAGATCTTCTTGCGGAAGGCGACGCGATAGAACTCGTCGAGCACCGTCTTGTGGAAGCGCTCGACGATGCCATTCGTTTGTGGGCTCTTGGTCTTGGTGCGGGTGTGGTCGACATCCTCGAGCGCCAGGTAGAGCTCGTATTCGTGGTGCTCGGGGTTGCCGCAATATTCCGTGCCGCGATCGGTCAGCACGCGGCAGAGCTTCACCTCGTGGGCGTCGTAGAAGGGCACGACGCGATCGTTGACGAGATCGGCGGCGGTGATCGGCGTCTTGCGATCATAGAGCCGATCATAGAGCTTGGCGAAGGCGACCTTGGCGTAGGTGTCGATGAAGGTCTGCTGGTAGATGCGCCCGACCCCCTTCATGTTGCCGACGTAAAACGTGTCCTGGGCGCCGCAATAGCCTGGGCATTCGCTCTCGAACTCGCCATGCTGTCGGCCTTCTTGGGCGCGGCCCAGCTCGACCAACGGTGCGGCTTGTCGATGATGAAGGCATAGGGCTTGCCGGCAAGCTCGGCCGACATGGCTTTTTCCTGCTCCAGACCCCCGAGGTATTTGAGGAACAGCATCCATGACGTCTGCTCCGTGTAATCCAGCTCGGTGGTGCAGCCCGCCTCTTTCCAGAGCACGTCGTCGATATTTTTGAAGGCTTGTTCGAACATGGGTTTCCCGCCCAAAACTAATTCGGTTCTGGTTCGCTTCCGGTGCGCTGTGGGAAGTGCCTACAGCGATTTGTATCTGGCTTCGCGTCCGATCCGACCTTACCAAAGCCAAAAACTCGGTTGAGCCGAATTCCAATCCGCTATGCATCTCGCCATTCCTGCGGGCGGCCCGCGCCAGTCGAGGGCCACGATAATCGCGCCCCGCAAGTTATCGCGGTTCTTTTCATCCATCGTCGCCGCGATGCGTTCAATCAAATCCGGCCTCAGCGAGAGCCGGAGTTACTTGGCCTGGGGTCTTGAGGGCCTTGCCGGGATCCACGCTTGTCGCCCTACTCGGGTGAAATCCTGCGCCGTCCCCGCTTTAGGCCGTCCGACTTTCGTTCAATGCGGCTTGCCTCAGCAAACAGCACGCCCAGAGGAACTCCGAGGGTGACGGCAAGTCGATCCAATAAGTCGATCGTTGGGTTCTTCGCTTCACGTTCGATGCCGCCGAGTGTACCGGTCGATGCCGAAATCGAAGGCAAGTCGCTCTTGCGAGATCCCTTTCGTCACGCTGATCCGTCCAACATTCCAGCGACGAGGCTTCGCCCGTTCATTCCGCAAGGCGGCCATCGCGGGGGCCATCAAACCACTGTCTATAGACCGGCGTTCTAGCGAAGTTTCGGGATGAAGGTGATTTGAGGGCACGCAATGTTGAGGCCGATTGGAGCACAGTTTGCGCTCGCCCTGACCTGCACTTGCTGTGTGATCGCCCTGTCCCTGGAGATGGCCTCTTCCGCCGCAGCACAGGAAAAGTTGAGCACACCGACCGATCAGGACCTCGTACCCGGTGCGATAATGCGGCTGTCCTCCGACTGCCAGTGCGCTTGCCAAATTCGACGCGGGCCCTCCGCCGAGGTTCGTCATCCCGGCGAAATGCGCGGAGGCGGCTCGCGAGGCCAATCGAAACACACAAGCGGAATACCAAGCCAAGCACGATAAGCTATCGCAATCCGCGGCCGTTCAATACTGTCTGAAGGCCCAAGGATTTGCATCGCTCGACGAGCGATTAAGGACCAAGACAAGACGGACCAGCTTACGTCCTGTCTCGCAAGCGTGCGCGCGCGCCGGTGGGACCGCCGCAGTTGACGCGCCCGCCAGCGAGTATGTAGCACCTCTCAATGCACTGATAACTGGGGACAAATTGTACATTGCTTGTCAAAGCCGGAGTGATAAAGATCAAGGCGTATGTTTGGGGTATGTCATGGGAATTGCAGATGCATTAAGCTCGCCAAATGGCCTGTTCGGTCTCTCTGCTTGTCCGAGGAAAGGGGTCAAAGTTGGAGATTGCGAGATATTGTTATGAAGTTCTTAGACGAGCATGAGGTAAAGCGCCAATTTGCTCAGCGACCCTCTTAACATAGGCGTTCGCGGAACGATTTTCCTGCAAAGCGCGTCATTTCGACGGGGGTGGCCGTACGTTCGAGAACGGAAGCCTGTGTCTGAGCAAGATCAGGCCGACCAAATGCTGGACTTGATCGATCCCCGTGTCTCCGGCTGGGGTCCGCCAAAGGCCCTTGACGGCACGCACTGAAGGGGCGTCAAGGCCCGCAAGATGGCGGCGTGGCTCAAGCCCGTGGACAAGTCCGCCCTATTCGAGTTGAGGCGTCTTGTCGTCCCACCACTCGCGTATCATGGCCTCGCTGGGGGAACCCGAGGATCGCAGATGGAATGGATCATCAACGGCTACACCGCAGAACGGATCGAGACGGCGAGAACCGCTCCACCACGGAGGATGCCTTTATCAAAGCGGGTGAGGACCTACTCCGCAACGGCTGGAGGGGTTCGTGTCCGCAACCCTTCCCGATGGCACAAATGATCCGCGACGTACGGGCGCTGCGGGCTCGTAATCGCCGCGATGCGCGGTTGGGCGTTGAGGCGGCCGCGAGCCATACAGAAAACCCTTCGCAAACCACCCTCGGCAACGCCCGGAAATGCTGGAGGTCGAGGTTCGCTCCCAGGCCATACCGAAATCAGTTGATTTCGGTATATCATATTGCTATGGTGGTGGCCGCCGATGAGGAGCCCAGCCAATGCCCCGCAAGTCCGACGCCCCGCTTCGTGTTGCCATCTATTCTCGCGTCTCGACAGACCATCAGACCACGGAGAACCAAGAGCGCGAACTACAGGCCATCGCGGAGCGCATCGGCTGGACTGTGGTGAAGGTCTACAGGGACCAAGGGATCAGCGGGGCCAAGTCGAGGCAGGACCGGCCTGCGTTCGACGCTCTCTGCAAGGACGCCAGCCGCCGCCAGTTTGACCTGATAGCGGCTTGGTCGGTGGACCGGCTGGGCCGCAGCTTACAGGACCTCGTCGGTTTCCTGACCGAGATACACGCTCTCGGCGTCAACTTATTCCTGCTTCAGCAAGGCGTGGACACCACCACTCCGGCGGGCAAGGCCCTATTCCAGATGATGGGCGTCTTCGCCGAGTTTGAGCGGGCCATGATCCAAGAGCGCGTCAAGGCCGGCCTGCAGCGCGCCAAGGCCCAAGGGAAGGTGCTAGGGAGGCCCTCGACGCAGCTAGAGAAGGTCGAGGCCATCAAGGCGGGTCTCCGGGCCGGAAGCGTGGGGATTATCAAGCTGGCCAAGCTCCACGGCGTGGGCGTGGGGACGGTTCAGCGGATCAAGGCGGCGCTGGCGGCCTAACCAGGAGCGGAATGGGCAAGTCGCTTCTACGGCCCCGGGCTGATGCACGGGCTTGAGGGCGGTCCGGCTACCCACTTAGCAGCGAAGGGGCCCGAGGTGGGCCTTGGCGGACATTTTCGTCAGCTACACGAGCAGCGATAGGGCGGGCGGCCACCCTCGGATCTGGTCAGGGCACAGACGGCGCGAAACGCACATCTGCATTCATGGGCCCGAGCCGCCATGGAAGCGATACGCCCACCTCCCAAGATGCTATTTGCGCCGAGGCGACGTCTCAAATCGACGTCAAGCGGACATAGCCGACCGCGGCTGCTGATTCCTGAGGAAGCCGCCCCCCAATTCCTGGATGATGTCGCCCCTCGTAACGGAATGATGCCGCCCCCCGATTCCGAGATGATCGCGCCCCCCATAACGGAATGATCCCGCCCGGGGTCATCCGTGGATTGGCGGGCGCCGCCGTTGGTCTGATCAGGTCGCCCCTTTGGCAACCCCAAAGGAGGATCGATGCCAGCGGAGCGGATTGGGATGCGCGATGCGCGCGAGATTATTCGGCTGAAGTTTTCGTCGGTATCGACGCACGAGATCGCCCGGCGGCTCGGCATGGCCCGCTCGACGGTGCGGGAGACCTTGAAGCGGGCGGACGGCGCAGGCCTGTCCTGGCCCTTGCCGGAGGGCATGAACGACGAGGCGCTGGAGGCGGCGCTCTACGCCAGCCGGCGCAGCAAACGCGGCCATCGGCGGATCGAGGAACCGGACTGGGCCGGCGTGCGTCGCGAACTGAAGCGCAAGCACGTCACCCTGCTGATCCTCTGGGACGAATACATCGCCGCGAACCCGGGCGGCTACAGCTACTCGCGGTTCTGCGAGCTTTATCGATCCTTCGAGAAGACGCTGTCGGTGACGATGCGCCAGACGCACGCCGCCGGCGAGCGGCTGTTCGTCGATTACGCCGGCGACGGCGTTCCCGTCGTCATCGATCGGCTCACCGGCGAGATCCGCATGGCGCAGATCTTCGTCGCCGTGCTGGGGGCATCGAGCTTCACCTTCGCCAAGGCGACCTGGACGCAGGCGCTGCCCGACTGGATCGACGCCCATGTGCGCGCCTTCGAGGCGATCGGCGGCGTTCCCGAACTCGTCGTGCCGGACAACGCCAGGACCGCCATCGTCAAGGCCAGCTTCTACGATCCTGAGGTCAACCGAACCTACGCCGAGATGGCGGCCCATTACCGAACCGCCATCCTGCCGGCGAGGCCGAGAAAGCCGCGCGACAAGGCGAAAGTCGAGCAGGCCGTCCTGATCGTCGAGCGCTGGCTGCTCGGCAGGCTGAGGCGTCGGATCTTCACCAGCCTCGCTGACGTCGACGCCGCGCTCGGCGAGCTTATGACCCAGCTCAACGAAAAACAGACCCTCCGGAGGCTCGGCGTCACCCGCCGCCAATTGCTCGAGGAGATTGATCGCCCGGCGCTCAAGGCGCTGCCGGACGAGCGCTTACGAATACAGCGAGTGGCGCGTGCGCCGGGTCGGCGTCGACTATCACGTCGACATCGACGCCCACTATTATTCTGTCCCCTACCGCTTCGCCCGCGCCGAGGTCGAGGCGCGGCTGACCGCCCGCGGCGTCGAGATCTTCCACAAGGGCGAGCGCATCGCCGTCCACCTAAGGGCAAGCGGGAACCGGAAGCACACCACCGTTCCCGAACACATGCCGTCCAGTCACAGGCGCTACGCCGGCTGGACGATCGAGCGCATCCGGGAAGACGCCCGCAAGATCGGCCCGGCGACCGCGGCGCTTTGCGAGCAGATCCTCGAGGCCCGGCCCCATCCCGAGCAGGGCTACCGCGCCTGTCTCGGCATCGTGCGTCTCGCCGGCTCTTTCGGCGCCGCGCGCGTCGAGGCCGCTGCCGAGCGCGCTCTCGAGATCGGCGCCAGGACCTATGGCTCCGTCAAATCCATCCTCGACGCCAGGCTCGATCGGAGGCCCGCGCCAAAGCGCCCCGCGGAGACCGCTCCGATCCTTCACCCCAACATCCGCGGGCCGCGATACTATCACTAGGAGACGCCAACGTGCTCAAACATCCAACCCTCGATCAGCTTCACACCCTCGGCCTTTATGGAATGGCCAAGGCTTTCGCCGATCTCGCCGCCGCCGGCCAGGCGAAGGATCTGCCGCACGCCGACTGGCTCGCCCTGCTCCTCGACAAGGAGACGTCATGGCGGAGGGACAAACGCCTGACGGCCCGGCTGCGCGCCGCCAAACTGCGTCAGCAGGCGAGCGTCGAAGATGTCGACTATCGCGCCGCCCGAGGCCTCGACCGCGCCCTGTTCCAGAAGCTCGCCGAGGGCGAATGGATCGACGCCCACGACAATCTGGTCCTGGTTGGCCCGTCCGGCGTCGGCAAGAGCTGGCTGGCCTGCGCCATCGGCCAGAAAGCCTGCCGCGACAATCGCTCCGTCCTCTATCATCGCTGGCCGAAGCTCTGCGAGGATCTGGCGCTCGCCCGAGGCGACGGCCGCCATCCGCGCCTCATCAAATCCCTCGGCCGCGCCGATCTGCTCATTCTCGACGACTTCGGCCTCGAACCCCTCGACGCCGGCGCCCGGCACGATCTGCTCGAAATTCTCGAGGAGCGATACGGCCGTCGGTCGACGGTCGTCACCTCCCAGCTCCCCCTGTCCGCCTGGCATGAGGTCATTGGCGACCCCACTTACGCCGACGCCATCCTGGACCGCCTCGTGCACAATGCCCATCGCATCGAGCTGACCGGCGACAGCCTGCGCCGCACCCGAGGCAAACAATCCAAAACGGCTTGACCCGAAACCCCGTAAGGGAGAAGAACTTCCTTAAGCCAACAAGCGCGGCGCCCCGGGCGGGATCATCTCGTTACAGGGGGGCGGCATCATCCAGGAATCCCTGGGCGCGATCATCCCGTTACAGAA
>CAWFZA010000030.1:0-100170 GCA_963820095.1 uncultured Alphaproteobacteria bacterium | reverse complement strand
CATGCGGAGCGGCGAGCCGCACATTGTCCTCGACGCCGCGCCACGGCAGGAGCCGCGGCTCCTGGAAAACCATGCCCACTCGCCCATGGGCTGGAAGACGGACCGAACCGTCGAAATTGTCGTCGAGGCCGGCGAGAATACGCATCAGGGTCGACTCGCCGTACCTGATGGTCCGATCAGCGCGCCGGTCTCGCCTTCCTCGAGCCTGAATGAGAGATTGGCGATGACGGGAACACGCTGTCCCGCGGCGGTGCGGAAGGATTTGTCAACGACGCGCGCTTCAAGCCGCGCGCGGTCGCCAACGGGAGACATGACGTTCAAAAGGTTGCACCGCGAGCGTTTCGATGACGAGCATGATCGCCGTGAAGGGCAGAGCATAGGCGAGCAGCAGCGGAACGTCGAACAATTGGAAGGCGGTATTGATTTCGAACCCGACGCCGTTCGGTCGGCCCATGAGTTCGACAACCAGCACGATTTTCCAGACGAGCGAAAGGCCAGACCGCGTCGCCGCGGCGAAATAAGGGCGCGAGCTGCGGCGCGACGACGTGGGCGAGCCGCTTCAACGGCGAGAAGCCGAACACCTGCGCCATTTCGTCGAGCCTCGTGTCGAGCGCGCGCACGCCCTCGCGGATGGTAACGGCGGTGACAGGCAGCTTGTTCAGCGCGACCGCCCCGATTGCGGCGGCTTCGTTGAGGCCGACCCAGATATAGGCGAGCACGATGATCACCAGCGCGGGCAAATTCAAAAGCACGATGATCCATGGGTCGGCGGCGCGATCGAAGAGCGCGCTGCGGCCCATCGCGTAGCCGATCGCCGACCCAGCCGCCATCGCGAGCACGAAGGCCGCCGCGACGCGGGCGAGGGTGATTCCGAGCGCCGCGAACAGCGCGCCCGACGCGGCCTCGGACTTCATCGTCGCAAACACCGCGATCGGGCCCGGAAGCAGGCGCGGATTGGCGAAATGCGCCGCGACCTGCCACAGACACACGAGCGCAACCAGCGAGATGAGACGCGTCGTCACGTCCTACTCGCTCTTCGCGGGATCGTAGAAAAGCCCGGCGTCGAGCTCCTTGGCCTTGCCGACCAGCGCCTCCCCGCCGACTGCAGCCAGCCGGCGATAGAGGATGCTAGCGTCGGCGGCCTCCTCCGCGATGGTTCGCTTCGGCACGCCTTCCAGATAGCGCTGACGGTAGACTGCGAGCGCCGTGTCGTCTTTCAGGTGCAGCCGCGCCTTGATCGGCGCCCACGCGCCCGGGTCTTCGGCCATGATCTTGCGCGCTTGAGCCGCGGCGGCGAAGAAGCGCTTGAGCGCGTCCTTGTGCGAAGCGGCGAAGGCCTCGCTGAACACGTAGCCGATCATCGCCACTCGCCCGCTTGCGCCGAGGGCCTTCTCGACATCGGCCATCTCGATCGCGCGGTGGAAGCCGCGCCCCTCGAGATCGGCGGAGAAATTCCAGTATTCGAGCGCGGTCTGCTCTCGCCCTGGATGAGCTTCGCGGCGATCAGCGGCGGAGCGCCATAGGAAGGCTTGGCGTCCTTGGTGAGGTCGAGCCCTTGGCCGAGCGCCGCCGCCCGCAGCAAGAGCCAGCTCTTGTCGAGCGGTCCGCCAGCGACGCCGATCGATCGCCCGGCGAGATCGGCGACTGATGGACCGGCGAATCCTTCGGCGCCATGACCGCGCCGAGCGCGGTCGAATAGGGGGTGAACAGAAGCTTGTCGCCGAGCGCCCGTTCGCGCGCGGCCCAAAGCCAGTCTTCGACAACCATGTCGACGGCGCCGCCCTCGAGCGCGATCTTGCCCGCCTCGGTCGAAGCAAGCTCGGTCGTCTCGATGTCCAGATTGGCGGCCTTGTCGAGCCCGTGGGCTTTCATCACCTCGAGCTCCCAGGCCGCGGTTCCGGTTTTCTGGATCGCGATGCGCAGACGGTCGGCGGCTTCGGCGCCGGGCGCCAGAACACGCTCACGGCGAGTGCGAGGGCGGCGAAGAGCATGCGCTTGATCATGGCTCTTCCTTGGTGTCCGTCGCGCATCAGCCGCCTCTGCGCATCAGCATGCCGCGCGCCGGATCGTAAGCGATCACCGCGCCGCCGAGGAATACGGCGGTGCATCCAGCCACCACCGCGAGCGCCAGCCAGCTGACCTGCTGGTAAAAGGCGAAGCGGATCAGTTCGACCGAATAGGTGAAGGGATTGAGCCGGCAGACGGTCGCGAGCCAGGGGCTCCCTTCCTGCACCCGCCACAGCGGATAGAGCGCGGAGGAGGCGAAAAACATCGGGAAGATGACGAAGTTCATCACCCCAGCAAAGTTCTCGAGTTGTTTGATGACCGACGACAACAACATGCCGAGCGCGCCGAGCATCAGGCCCGAGAGCGCCAGCGCCGGCAGCACCGTCAGATAACCCCACCAGGTCGGCGGCTCGATCTCCCAGAAATAAGCGACGACGAGAAACGCGTAGACTTGAAGAATTGACACGGCGACGCCAGCAATCAGTTTCGACGTCAGGAGAAACCAGCGAGGCGCGGGGCTTACGAGCAGCATGCGCATGCTCCCCATCTCACGATCGTAGACCATCGACAGCGAGGATTGCATGCCGTTGAAGAGCTGAATCATCGCGATCAGGCCCGGGGTGATGTAAACCTCGTAGAGAACGTAGGTGTCGTAGGGCGGCATGATCGACACGCCGAGCGTCTGGCGAAATCCGGCGGCGAAAATGAACAGCCAGACCATCGGGCGCACCAGCGCGGAGATGAAGCGCTCGCGCTGGTGAAGAAAGCGCAAGCCCTCCCGCCAGACGATGCCGTAGAGGCAGATCAGGCGCTGCGGCCAGCCGAACGGGCGCTCGCTCGCAAGCACGACCTCGCTCACCGTTCGCCTCCTTCCTCGTCGCCGCCGGTCAATGAGGTGAACGCTTCGCCGATCGAGCGCGCGCCCGTCGCGCGGACCACGGAACGGGATGTGTCGTCAGCGAGCACGCGGCCTTTGTGAAGCACGACCACATGATCGTCGTCGCGAATTTCGTCGACGAGATGGGTCGCCCAAAGGACGCCGATCCCTTCCTCGGCGACGAGACCGCGCACGACCTCGAGGATCCCGGCCCGCGCCTTGATGTCGAGCCCTGCCGTTGGCTCGTCGAGCAGCAGCATTCGCGGCTGGTGAAGCAGCGCCCGGGCAATCTCGACCCGCCGCATCTGGCCGCCCGAGAGGAAGCGCACCTTGTCGCCGGTCCGGTCGGCGAGACCGACGCGGGCGAGCTGGATCGCGCCTCGCGCGCGCGTTTCGCGCCGGCCGAGCCCGTGCAATGCGCCGTGATAGGCGAGATTCTGCGCGACGCTGAGATCGGGATCGAGCGTGCGCTGCTGGAACACGACGCCGAGCAGCGCCAGCGCGGCGCCGCTGTCGCGCGCGACGTCGCGGCCAAATATGCGCACCACGCCCGATCGGCTGACGTAAAGATGCGTGATCACCGAGAACAGCGTGCTCTTTCCCGCGCCGTTCAAGCCGAGGAGCACGGTGAAACTGGCCGGCGCGATCGCGAAGCTCACGTTATCCAGAGCGATCCGCGCTCCATAGGCGTGCGATACATTCTCGACCGAAAGCGCACTGACGGTCGCCTTCGGCTCTGCCTCGGCGACGACAGTCATTGTTTCGAGATCGCCACGCCCCAAGGAAACGAGCCGACGGCGATTGATTTGATCACCTTGAGCGCGGCGACGTCGATGACTGAGACGTCATTCGAGACGCCGTTGGTCGACAAGAGATACTTGCCGTCGGGCGTCAGCTCCAATTGCCAGACGCGCTGGCCGACCAGCAGATATTTCACCACCTTTTTGGTCGCCTGGTCGATGACCGCGACGCGATTGGCGGGGCCGAGCGCGACAAAGCCGAGCTTGCCGTCGGCGCTGAAACGGATGCCGACCGGCTGGATCAATTCCTTCGCGAGCCCCGGCACCTCAAACGTGATCGTATGCGTGACCACGTGCTTGGCGGGGTCGATGACGCTGATCGTTCCGCCAACCTCGGACGACACCCATAGCTCCGAGCCGTCCTTGGTGTATTCGGCGTAGCGCGGGCGGGGAGGCACCAGAATGTTGGCCACCGACTTCTTGTTCCGCCAGTCGATCAGGTGGGCCATGCTGGTCGTCTCGGACGTATTGACGACGATCGAGCCATCCGGACTGACCGCCACGCCTTCAGGCTCAACTCCGACCGGAAATTCGCTGACCACCTTACGGGTCGCAACGTCGATCGCAGTGAGCAGCGCGTCGTTTTCGTTGGCGACAAAGACGAGCTTTCCGTCCGGGCTCACGCGCAATTGCTCAGGATCGGGCCCCGACGGCAGTTCGCCCACTTCCTTCATGGTCTTTGTGTCGATAACGGCGATCGTATCGTCATCGCCGAGGCAAACGAACATCAGCGCGTCGTCCTTGGTCAGTGCGATGCCGCGCGGTCTTTGTCCGGTCTTGATCGTGCGCGTGACCTCGAGCTTGTCGAGATCGATGACCGAGATCGAATTGCCCTTCTCGTTGGTGATATAGGCGGTCATGGCCCGGGACGGGCCCGAGAACGCGCAGAGGCTCGCCAGAATGGCGAGCGCGCCGGCGTGGCGCGCGAGCCGTTTCAATGAAGTTTGCATTTGGTCTCCGGCCTATCGAAGCCAAGCGTGTCGAGTTCGGACGTCTGATGCAGGAAGCCTTCCTGCGGCGAAACCGAGACTGTGCCACGCCCGTCGGTGAGCAGGATCGGCTGACGCAGCTGCTGATTCCAATCGCGAACCGTGAGCCCCTGACCCTTGAATGCGCCGAGAGAGAATCCGGGCGACAGGATATCGTCGCGTATCGCCTTGGGGTCTGCGGATTTGGTGTGCGCGACGGCGTCGCCGATCAGGCGCATGGCCTCCCAAGCCTGGTTGTCGCGCGCATTCATGCCGCGTTTGAAGGTTCGCTGAAAACGGTTCTGTAGCTGAACAGCGCCCCAGAATTCGTGTGATGGGTCCCAGCTCACCGGTCGCAACCCAGCGGAGCCGACGACTGGGCGGGGGTTCCAGGTGCGATAGGGAAGAAAGCCTGCGAAGACCTCGCTTTCGTCGGCCGCGACGAGCACGTCGTAATCCGGAGCGTTTTGGGTGAAGACTGGCATTTGCCGTTGAACCTGCACGCTGCCGGAGTCCGAGCGGCGCCCTCCGCCCGTATCCTGGTAGACGCGCTCCTCCACGATTTTCGCCCCGAATTTCTTCGCCGACCGCCGATAGGCCTCGGCCAGCAACTGGTCCTCGGGATGCGACCCGACCACGAGAAACCAGCGCGGCCATTGCTTCCAGATCAGATATTGCGCGAGCCCGTCGGTCAGCATCGAACGGCTCGGCGCGACGTGGATCACGTTGGCGCGGCAATCCTCCTGGCGCAGACGATCATCCGGGGCGCCCGCGTTGAAGACCAGCGCGCCCGAGGCCCGCGCGGCGTCGGCGACCGCGAGAACCTCCGCAGGAGGGAGGTCGACGATGAAAAGGCGCACGCCGCCGTCGAGCATGGTCTTCAATGGCGCGATCGGGTCCTCGCCAGGGGCGAGCTTGGCGTCCACAATGGAGAAGGACTGATCGAGAAAGCGCCCGGTGGTGTTGTTGTCGTCCATCGCCATGCGTGCGCCGGCCACGAAGTCGTCCGCGGGAGGAATATCAAGGATGGAGATCGTCTCGCGCGAATGGGCTTCGTGGATAACGCCGACTTTGACCGCAAGCGTGTCTGCATCGGCCGACGGGATCGCCAGCGTGACGCGAGCGAAGGCCACGACGAAAAGGACGCAAAGGGCCTTCCAGCAGCGAGCAGAGGAAAGCAGGAGGGAGGCGTTCAGCTTTGCTTGAAACGTGAACATTCCGCGGGGCAGATCCTTTGATCGAAGCGGCCTTCTCAAGGTCTAAGCCTTGGCGTCGTCGCGCTTCGAGGCAGGCGATAGCAAGTCATTCCGTCCGGGCGAGAGGCCCCCGCGGCCTCGTCCGTAGGTTAAGGTTCAATTGGAATTCGGCGGCGCCTGCTCGGCGGGCCTATCGAGGCGTTCATCGCCAGCGGAACAACCACTAGAGATAGCTAGGCTCGACCCTGTGAAGATCGGCTCGCGCAGGCGGCCCGTGGCCCGCTTGTCGGCGTTCTCCTCACGTTGATCCGCCTTTTTCAAGACGGACAGACCCGCTCACGATTACATCTGCGCCGACAGATACGCCGTGACTTCCATGCCTGCGCAAACTTCGACAACGACAGGGACATTCCAAGCCATAGATTTAACTCCTTGAGTCTCTCTCCTCGTGGGTCATTCGGCTCCCACGAGAGCATACGTAGCATCGCTCGCCCGCTTCGTCACGTCCCCGGACACCCCTATCCCTCGATCGCCTCAATTGCTAAGTCACCGAGCGAAGGCAACGCCCAATCCGTTGACAGGCTGCCTCGGGGGACACCCGGACCAGGGAGAAAACTGTGAAGCTGTTGGGTTTTTCGCTTGCGAGCGCCGCGCTTCTGGCTTCGATGAACGCCTCGATGGCGCAGGACGCCGCGGCCGGGGAGAAGGTGTTCGCCGCCAAATGCAAGGTGTGCCACATGCCTCCCGAGGCCGCGAAGAACCTTGTCGGCCCGAGCCTCGCCGGCGTCGTCGGGCGGAAGGCCGGGACCGCTCCGGGCTACCATTATTCGGAGGCCAATGAGAAGTCGGGCATCACCTGGGACGAGGCCGAGCTGAAGAAATACCTCAAGGATCCGAAAGGCGTGGTTCCCGGCACCAAGATGGTGTTTCCCGGCCTGCAGTCCGAGACGGACATCGACAACGTCATCGCCTACCTCAAGCAGTTCGGGCCGGACGGCAAGAAGATCTGATCGCGGCGGCGCGACATCACGAAACCGCCTTGAGATCGGCCGCGACGATCCGCCGCTCGTGCAGCGCGGTCGCGATCAGCGCGCCCGCTGCCCCGATCGCCTTGAGCGCCGAGAGATCGCCCGCGTCGCGCACGCCTCCCGCGGCGTAGATTTCTCGTCCCCCCGCGATCGATCGGATCGCCGCGATCCGCTCGAGATCAGGGCCCGCGCCGCTGCCCACGCGCGCAAGCGTCATGACGATGGCGCGGCTTGGCCAAAGCGCCGGTTCGGCCAGAATCTCCCTAGGCCCCTGAAAGGCGTCGCCGCGAAAGTCGAGCGAGATCACGACCCGCCTCGAGTCGCTGTGCTGCGCGAGGAGGGCGGCGTCAGGTTGCGATTCGCTGCCGATGACCGGCGCGCCCAGGTCCGCGTCGATGATCGCCTCGATTGCGGTAGCGTCGGCTGAGCCGTTGTCGATCCACATTTGCAACGCCGGGAACGCTTCGCGAATGCGGCGGAGCGCGGCGAAGTTATCCCCGTCGCCCTGGATCGCGTCGAGATCGGCGGCATAAAGGGTCGAGAATGGATAGATCGCCAGCAAACTCCGCACGATATCCACCGGGTCGCTGGTGGGCGAGAGCGGCGACTCGAGCGGCCGGTAGGACGCTCGATCGCCCATCCGCGCCCCGACGACTTGGGCGCCCATGAGGTCGATGACTGGGACAATCTGCAACACGGCCTCCGAGGCGTCGTGATCGAGCTTGTCGGCCGGCCCCCGCCCACCGTCTATCGCGCTGTCCCCATCCGGTTCACGAATTAGAAGCCATGCGATGACGGCGAAGGCGCCGTTGCACGCCGAGCAGACCGACACCGACCCCCATCAGCAGCCAAATTCCCGGCTCAGGCGCGGATGTGAGGCTGAACGCGAAATCAGCGTCGAGTGATGTCGATGTCGTTCCCAGATCATTTAGTTGAGAAAAGCGTCGAAGTTTTGAACGAAGAACTGGTAGTCGCCCGAGGCGAGGCGGAGGCGCCGAGGCGAGTCCGGAGGGCCGATCCACGAGCCGAGGAGAGGCCATGTTCGCGAGACACACGATTTCCGCCTCACCGTCCAGCCGCCACTCAATGCGCGGCGTCGGCCGCGAAGACCTGCGCCGCCTTCTCCTTGAGCCAGCTCCAGGCCTCAGCCTCCGGCGGTCCCGCTGTCTTGCCGACGATGACGTCGAGGCGCGCGAGTTCCGCCTCGACTTCGGCGCGGGCTAAGAGATGCAACCGGCTCACCAGGACCGCGCCCTCGATCACCGCCGCTTGGGCGCGATTGAAGCCCTGGAAGGGGGCGTGCGAGGCACGGTGCGCGACGCGGCAGACGAAACGGGGCCTAAGCTCATGTTCGCGCACCTCGGCGACGATGAGCTCGAGATGCGACAAGGTCGCCGCTAAGCGCGGCGCGGCGACGACTGTGGCGGGCTCGAGCGGCCAGTCGCGGCGTCCGGTGAGACATCCGGCGAACACGCGCACGTCGTCGGTAAAGTTGGCGACAGCGAACGGCGCTCGGCGCAGATTGTCGAGCGTCGTCGAGGGGTGGAACGGCGCCAGGATCCAGGCTTCGCCCTCGGCGATCAGCCCCAAAGGCGCAATATGCGGCTCGCCTTGCGCATTGACCGTGGTGACGATCGCTTCGCGGATCAGCGGCATCACTCGTTCGCCGCCCGCGAGCGCAGGGTGTGGCCGGCCTCGCTCAGCCTGGTCCTGTCCTCGGCGCGCCGGTCGGTCGCGCAACCCCAATTGAGCGGCTCATCCTGCGCGTATCGCTTGCCGAGCTGAAACGCGATCTCGGCCTTCGTCAGTTCCGCGCCGAGATAGAACGCGTGCGCGCCGTCCGTTCCGACCCCGAGCTTGTCGAATAGCGCAAACGCCTCCTTGGCGACAAAATGGCCGGCGCGATTATAGACGTGAATCCCGTCCTCGGCGGCTTCGATGCGGTAGTTGTCGTCCTTCACTTGCGCGGCGGCTTCGGCGATCTCCTGACTCGAATAAGGAAATGGCGCGGGGTCGTGGACTTGCAGAAGCGCCCGCCCATAGCCTCTCGGCAGGCTCGCGTCCGCCGCCGCCGCGTACAGGATGCGCCGGGCCGCGTCGTGCTCTTGGAGCGTCCGGCGGGTGTGCGGGCTGACATGGACAGTGAGCACGTTGGCGATGCTGAGCTCTGAGCAGATTCCAAGCAGCAACGCCGTAACGCCGACGGAGTTCGGCGTCGGTGAGCTCGGTCAGATTCCCGGTCCCCATCAGCATTTCCGCTTCCGGCAAGCGCGCGCGCACTTCGCGATAGCGCGACAGCGAACTCGGCAAAGCCGAAATGGATCGGATCGATGACGGGATCGAGAATGGCCTTGAGACTCCGTTTTTCGGCCTCTTCCGCGGCGCGATAGAGCGAAGCGAGATCGCCATGCCGGGCGGGGATGAGCACCGGTCGCGCGCCGCTCTCCTCGGCGATGGCGAGATTGTGCTCGGTGAGGCTGAAAAGATAATCGGCGCCTGCTGCGGCGCCCCGGCGCAGTTCGTCAGGGTCCGCCGAATCAACGCTGGCGGCGAAGCCCCGCGCCTTTAGCTCTCGCACGGCGTCCTCGAGATGGGGGAAGGGGGTGTCGGGCAGGCAACCGAGATCGATCACGTCGGCGCCCTCGACGCGCAAGATTTCGGCGCGGATGAGGATCGCCTCGATGCTCATCTGCGAAGCGTCGACTATCTCGGCGAAGATCCTCAGCGCATGGCGCGACAAATCAAGCGCCGCGCCGGACTTGCCGAGAAACGCCGGCAGATCTTTCAGTTCATCGGGCCCGCGCTCGAACGGAACGCCGAACTCCTGAGCCAACCGCGTCAGGTCGGCGCGGCACCGGCCTGGGACGACGACGCGGTCGGCGTCAATTGGGCGCGGCAACCTGCGCATGAGGATAGGCTCGGTCATGAGCGCCGCGACCTTGACGCCGAGGTTGAAAATCGACCAGTCGAACGGCGCCGGCCCCATCCCCTGCAACACCTTCTCGAGGCGCTTCTCGGCGAGGCGACCGGTCAGGAACAGAACGCGTTCCTTCATGCCGCGACTTTGCTGCGCCGCAGCGCGATGGCTTGCTCAAGCTCGGCGATCGAATCGACCGTCGTCACCCCGGCGAAGCCTCCCAGGCGCTCGCGGTTCTCCAGATCGATCGGGCGCGGATAGACCTTCACCATGCCTTTCGGCGCTTCCGTCTCAAGCTCGGGCGCCGTGTCGCACGCGAACACAATGGTCGGCACGCGGCATTTCCCCGCCTGGGCGAAGACGTTGGTGATGAAGTCGTCGGAGATCCCGTAAACGAATTTGGCGACCGCGTTCGAAGTCGCCGGGGCGACGATCAGCGTGTGATAGACGCCGTAATAGAACTGTCCGACGGTCACCGAACTCGCCGACGTGTCGCGATAGATGCGTATGGAGGGCGGCAGTTCGAGCTGCTGCTTGTACATGCGCAGCACCTCGTCCCCCGCCTTGCTGAGGAAGAGGTCGACATGTTCAACCTCGCGGATGAGCGCAAGGCTTTCCTTGAGGAAATGACCCGACCCAGTGAGCGCCCATCCCCAGCGCGGCGTTTGGCGTTTCGTCATTGTGCTGCCGGCGGTCGTTTTCAGCTCGCCTCTACGATTTCAGGAAATTGGGGGCGCCGCAACCCTTCGGCGAGGCTTGCGCTGTCGGTCGGAGCGGCAAGCCAGGCGCGAACGCCGCTTTGCTTGAGATAGCGCGGGAAGAGCGGATCCACGATTCCGCGAGCGACGAGGTCATGAGCGTCGACCGTCGCGGCTTCGAAGCGTCCGTGCTTGACGAGCACCAGACAATCTGCGCCGAGCGCGCCCGCGAGCCAGGCGGCGAGGCTGTCGGAAGTGAGGTCCCATGTCTCGGGCAAAGCGGCTGCGCGAGCCATCCGCTCCGGCGACCAGACCGGAACTTTACCTTCCTTAAGCGCGCGGAAGATCGTCGAACGCGAGGCGGCCAGCCGCAAGGCGGGGTTGAGGCTCTCAAGCGCGCACCCGAACTGTGTCATCGCCATCAGCGCCATGGCGTGCGCGGCGCGATCGTCGAAACCGATCGAGTCCTGGGCCGTCCGCACCGCATCCGCAAACGGGCCGCCGCCCGGCACAATTGCGATCGAGCCCGCCTCGGCGGCGATCGCCGCGAGCCAGTCCTTGAGGTGCGGCCCGGTCGCATGGCTGCCGCCCAACTTGACAATGGCAAGGCGTCTCGTCACGCCGACTTGGCCTCCCTAGCCTCACTTGCCGTTTGGGCTCTTTTAGGATTCGAACCCGTCCGCTGTCGACATCGACTTGCTTGGCGCATGATTTTGGTGGGATTGAGCGTCGGCTCGTACGATTGGAGGAGCGGTGAGCGTCGTCATCGGCTGGGACATCGGGGGGGCGCATCTGAAGGCGGCCCGCGTGAAGAAGGGCCGTGTCGAAGCGGTGGTCCAGGCGGCGACGCCGCTTTGGCTTGGCCTCGACAGCCTGTACGCCGCGTTCGACGCGCTTCGCGATCAGCTCGGCCGCGCCGACCTTCACGCGATCACCATGACGGGCGAGTTGTGCGACGCTTTTCCCTCCCGCCGAGAGGGGGTGGCCGGTCTGGCTCAGATCGCAGCTCGGCGTCTTGCCCCCGCAACTCCGAGCCTCTACGCTGGCCGCGCCGGGTTCGTCGCACTCGGCGAAGCCGCTTCCCACGCCGCCGACATCGCCTCGGCCAACTGGCACGCAAGCGCCGCGCTCGTAGCGCTCAAGCTTCGGGACGCCGTGTTCATCGACATTGGGTCGACGACAACCGATATCATTCCAATCGTCGCAGGCGAGGTCGCGGCCCTCGGCTACAGCGACGCCGAACGGCTCGCTTCGGGCGAACTTGTCTATGCCGGAATGACGCGCAGCTTCGTCATGTCCTTGGCTTCGCGGGCGCCGTTTCGGGGCGCTTGGACGCCGCTGATGAACGAATATTTCGCCTCGAGCGCCGATGTGCATCGCCTTCTCGGCGACTTGCCCGAGGGCGCGGACAAGATGGCGACCGCCGACGGCCGCGAAAAGACCGTCGAGGCTTCTCGGGCGCGCCTCGCGCGGATGATCGGACGTGAGGTGGACGAAGGCGCCGCGTCGGAATGGGAAGGGCTTGCCGCCTGGTTCGCAGAAGCGCAAGCGCGCGACATCACCGACGCGGCCTTGCTGCGACTCTCGCGCAACGACGCGCCGGCCGCGGCGCCTGTGGTTGCAGCGGGCGTCGGGCGAAAACCTTGCGGCCGAGGTGGCGCGCCGCTTGCGGCGGCCTCTTGTCGGATTTTCCTCGCTGATCGCGGCGCCCGCAGAAGCCTCGCATTGCGCGCCAGCCGTCGCGGTCGCGTTGCTTGGCGCAGCCAGGCAAGCGCTTCCGTCGAGATCGGAGTCGTTGTAGGTCAGCCAAGGGGCGCCGAGAGTGAGATGATGCGCTTTGCCGGAGTGGCGTTGTTGATGTTTGCGGTCGCTCGCCTCGCGAGCGCCGCGGAGGCCGCTGCAGGGTCTGCGGCGGCAAATGACTATCCGACATCCGCTCGCGCGGAATATGTCTTCGCCTGCATGAAGACCAATGGCGACACGCGGGAAGCGCTCGAGCAATGCTCGTGTTCGATCGACGTCATCGCTTCGCTGCTTCCCTACGACGCCTATGTGGCGGCCGCGACGGTTGCGTCTTTGAACCAGGAGCCGGGCCAGCTTGGCGGCGAGTTTCGTGGGTCTACGGTCGCGCGGGACGCCCTCACTCGCTTGCGGCGCGCGCAGGCTGAGGGCGAAGTGCGCTGCTTTTGACCGCTTGGGGCGACGAGAGCCTCGGCTAGGCTGCGCCCCCGTCTCGCGGAGGCTGATCAAAAATTTGTGATAACGATCAACGCAGCAAAATTCCAGGCCCAAAGCGGCATACGATTCGGGCTCGCCGGCGTTGGCTGTCGCCCGCAATGGCTACGATTGTCTAATGACAATCTCCTTGCGCTCCGGTTTCGATCGGCATATCATCCCTCTCGGTTCCGACTGCACGAGCGTTGGGGAACGGGAGCCCCGGCGCACTTATCGGAGGCAAGGCGAATACCCGCGAGCGGCTGCTCGTTTCGCTGTGCCGTGACACGCTGCCGAAACCATCCCTACTGAGACTACCGCTGCAAAAGCCGCTTTGACCCGTGTTGGGTTTGCGGCTCCGCTTCGTGAGATGTCCAACCGGGAGGAGACCAATGCGCAAATACTGGCTTGCAAGCTGCTTCGGAGCCACGGCCCTGTTCGCCGCCGGTTACGCCGCCGCCAACGACGACCTGACGAAAATGTCGGCGGACCCGAACCAGTGGGTGATGCCCACCCAGAACTACGCCAATACGCGATATTCGGAACTCAAACAGATCAACACCGATAACGTCCGTAAGCTTGCGCCGGCGTGGACATTCTCGACCGGCGTTTTGCGCGGTCACGAAGGCTCGCCGCTTGTCATCGGCGACGTGATGTATCTTCATGCGCCGTTCCCCAACACCGTCTTTGCGCTCGACCTCAACAACGACGGCAAGATCCTCTGGAAGTACGAGCCCAGGCAGGATCCGAACGTCATTCCAGTGATGTGCTGCGACACGGTCAATCGCGGCTTGGCCTATTCCGACGGCAAGATCTTCCTCCATCAGGCGGACACCACCCTCGTCGCGCTCGACGCGAAGACCGGCGCGGTCGTCTGGTCGGTGAAGGACGGAGATCCGTCGAAGGCTCAGACCGGCACCGACGCTCCGATGGTCGTCAAGGACAAGGTGTACATCGGCGTTTCGGGCGGCGAGTTCGGCGTTCGCGGATGGCTCAGCGCCTACGATATCAAGGACGGCAAGCTGGCGTGGCGCGCCTATTCCGAAGGGCCCGACTCCGACACGCTTGATCGATCCGGCAAAGACCACCACCTCGGCAAGCCGGTCGGCCCGGACTTCGGCACCAATACCTGGCAAGGCGATCAATGGAAGATCGGCGGCGGCTCGACCTGGGGCTGGTATTCCTACGACCCCGACCTCAACCTGATCTACTACGGCACGGGCAACCCCTCGACCTGGAACCCGACGCAACGGCCCGGCGACAATCGCTGGTCGATGACCATCTTTGCACGCGATGCTGACACGGGCATGGCCAAGTGGGTCTACCAGATGACGCCGCACGACGAATGGGATTATGACGGCGTCAACGAGATGATCCTCACCGACCAGAAGATCGACGGCAAGGATCGCAAGCTTCTGACGCATTTCGATCGTAACGGCTTCGGCTACACGCTCGACCGAGCGACACGGGCGAACTGCTGGTCGCGCAAAAGTACGATCCGGTGGTGAACTGGGCCACCGGCATCAACATGGACAAGTCCTCGCCGGACTACGGAAAGCCGATCCGGGTCAAGGCAATGTCGACGCGAGGCCAATGGCGAGGACACCAACTCCAAGGGCATTTGCCCGGCGGCGTTGGGCACAAAGGACGAGCAGCCCGCGGCCTATTCGCCGCAGACCGAACTCTTCTACGTGCCGACCAACCACGTCTGCATGGATTACGAGCCGTTCAAGGTCAGCTACACCGCGGGCCAAGCCTATGTCGGCGCGACGCTGTCGATGTATCCGGCTCCGCGGTCAGAAGCAACATGGGCAATTTCATCGCCTGGGACGGCAAGACGGGCAAGATCGTCTGGTCTGATCCTGAACTGTTCTCGGCGTGGGGCGGCGCTCTTGCGACCGCGGGCGGCGTGGTGTTCTACGGCACGCTGGAAGGCTACCTGAAGGCGGTCGACGCCAAGACCGGTAAGGAGCTTTACAAGTTCAAGACTCCGTCGGGCATCATCGGCAACGTCATGACCTACGAGCATGGCGGCCGGCAATATGTGGCGGTGCTGTCGGGCGTCGGCGGTTGGGCCGGGATCGGCTTGGCCGCAGGGCTGCTTCAACCGAAAAATGCGCAAGCCTGGCACGACGCTGTAACGGGCCAGAAGAACCTTCCTGAGCAGGCAAAGATCGTCGGTACCGCCGGTCTCGGCGCAGTTGGCGGTTACGCCGCGCTCGCGGACTATACGTCGCTCGGCGGCACGCTCACGGTGTTCGCGCTTCCGAGCGACTGAGCGTCCGATCGACTCCACGGGGATAGCCGGGGCCCGGCGCATGCAAGCAAAGCACGCGCCGGACCTCTTCTTTTGCTCCAGTCCGCTTGAGAAACAAACGTGACGATTTCCAAACTTATGTTCGGGCTCGGCGTTTGCGGTCGCCTTGGCTGCGCCGCTCGTCGCCCGCGCCGATCCACCGGGAGACCCCGCCGCGGTCACCAACGATCACGGCAAGTATCGCGACAAGGATGGCGATCCGACCTATAAGGTAGCCGCCGACGGGACCGTCGACTGGTACACGTATTCCGGCTTCCGCCGGTATCATTCGGAGTGCCATCGTTTGCCACGGTCCCGATGGAGAGGGCTCTTCCTATGCGCCGGCGCTCGCGAACTCGCTAAAGACGATCGGCTATGCCGAATTCTTCGGAATCGTAACGGCGGGCAAGCAGGATGTCGGCTCGGGCCAGGAAAAGGTCATGCCGGCTTTTGCCGACAACAAGAACGTGACGTGCTATCTCGACGACATCTACGTCTATCTGCGCGCGCGCTCGCAAGATGCGATCCCCCGCGGACGGCCCGCCCAACATGAAGCCAAGCCCGCCTGAGTTCGGAGAGGCCGAAACGAATGTGCATGGGTGAGTGAGGCAATGGCGAAGCCCGGCCAAGTCGATCTTTCGCCGTCGGCTCTCGCTTCGCGCTGGTTGGGGTCGCTCTTCCCGGCGGCGCGGGGCGCGCAGGATACGGAAGGCTCGATCGAACTCGTCGACCCGCACGTCTTTCGAGCCTGCGCGGATCCGCGCGATCTTCCCCTGTCAAACGAGGCCGGCGAGGGCTTCGAGAACAAGATCGCCGAACTCTTCGCGCGCAAGCTCGGCAAATCGGTCGGCTACACGTTCTATCCCGACGCGACCGGTTTCATTCGCAACACGCTGAACGCCTATCGTTGCGACGTCGTCTTGGGCACCGCTCAAGGCGACGACCTCGTTCAGCCGACCAACCCCTATTATCGAACGAGCTACGTCGCCGCGTATCATCAGGACGGCCCTCTCAAGGGGATCGACTTCCCTTAGCGATCCGCGTCTGAAAACGGCGAGGATCGGCGTTGTCGCGGGAACGCCGCCGGCGACCTATGCTGGCAATGAATGGGCTGCTTGGCCAGATCAAGTCCTACGCGCTGGTCGTCGACACGCGATACGACTCGCCGACCCATGACATGATGGACGATCTGGACAAGGGCGAAATCGACGTCGCATTGCTCTGGGGTCCGTTCGCCGGCTACTACGCAACGAAGGCGAAGACGCCGACTGCGGTGGTCCCGCTCGTCAAGGAGCAGGTCGGCCCGCGAATGGTCTATCGGATCGTCATGGGAGTGCGACATTCCGATCAGAATTGGAAGCGCGACTTGAACAAGCTGATCTCCGAAAATCAGAGCGAAATTCAAGCGATTCTACGCTCTTATGGCGTGCCGCTGCTTGACGAGAATGACAAGCCGATCTCGCCTTGACCGCATTGCATTGATGCAGGCCATTTTAGGCGTGCTCGATAGCCGTCAGAAGGGGTTCTCCCGAACGCCCTTTGGAGCGCGGCGACGCGCCTACAAGTCCGGTTCGACGGACCTGTGATTTGCACCGGTGCGTCCTGGGAAGCCGGCTGCTAGGGGGCCAGAGCCTTCTGCACAGCGCGAGCAATCTCCCCAATGCGCTGCTCGATCAGCGTCGGCGTCTCACAGACATAAGTGACAGTCTGACGACGATCGTTGAAGATGCGAAGGTCCCACAGCAGCCGCTCTTGATTGTCGGCGCCGGGCGCCTGTCCGGCGCCGTTCTGGTCCGCAGCATTTCCCATAGCCTCGTTCTCCGCGCGGAGGCGGTCAGCCAAAGCTTTTTGTCTGCGGCCAATCCGATCCAGGCCATCGATGATCTCAGAGCGTTGCCGCGTCAAATCCGTGAAGGCCCCGGCAAAGGCGCGCAGAAGCTTGGCGTTCGCGTCGGGGCCGGCCTTCGCTTTGAAGCCGGCGATCGCGGCCTCCACGTCAGCGATCGGAACGCGCCGCTGCGCCATTTGCGCCTCGAGATCCGCAACATCTCTTTCGTTGCGCCAGTCCTGAGAGTTGAGATCGAGCTCAGGTCCGGCCCAGATGGAGGCGAGCGAGAAAGTCGGCGTCTTGATCTGCTGGCAGGGCCAGTCCGGATCGGTTTTTCCTTTATATTCAGCAACCGCCGACGGGGTGAGCAGGGTCACGGTCGCAAGCGCGAGAATAGCGCGAGCCGCAGGATGCATTTGCGTTTCCTTTGAAGCGCAATGATAAGATTGGGGTTGCGGCCAATCAAGCCGCTGAAGTTCACGGTTGCGTCGCTCTTATCATCGCTAGGCGTCGGTAAGCGCCTTTGCTGATGGGTCTCTGGCGACCGCTGAGAGTAGGATGCGAGGCGATGACGCGCATGCTCGCCAGTGTCGCCGACGCCGCTGAGGCCGGCGCTGTCGTTCAATTTGGCCCCGACGTCATCGATCTGAAAGACGCGCGGCGAGGAGCGCTCGGAGCCGTCTCGCTCGAGACGGCCCGCCAGGCCATCGCCGCTGTTAATAGGCGGAGCGAAACGAGCGCTGCCCTCGGCGATCCGCCCTACGAGGAAGATACGTTGCTCGCGGCGGCGCGCGCGTTGGCCACGATCGGCGTCGACTACCTCAAGCTCGCCGTGGACTCGCCGACGCTCGATCGACTCGGCAAATCCTTGAGCGGCCTCGCGCGCGACGTCCATCTTGTCGGCATGATGTTCGCCGACGAAAAGCCGGATTTTGCTCTCCTCACCAAGCTCGCGGCGCTTGGCTTCAAGGGCGCAATGCTCGACACGCGCGACAAGACTCGCGGCCGCCTTATAGCGCATCTCGAGGTCGTGAAGCTCAACCAATTCTGCTCGCAATGCCGTGCGCTCAACTTGATGAGCGGTTTGGCGGGGTCGCTCGAACCGCCTGACGTTCCACGCCTCTTGCTTGTGCGCCCAGATGTCCTTGGATTCCGCGGCGCGCTTTGTCGCGCCCATGACCGGCGCGGCGCGATCGACCCGACGGCTGTCGTTCTGATCCGTGATTTGATCCCGCGCGAGAGACCAGACCCGGACGCTTCTCCGAAGATCGATTGGCGATTGCTGGCGCGTGGGATCATTGGCGGACGCGACCAGGAGGGCGAACTCGACCGCGTGTTCGTGCGCGATTTTGTCGTCTCCGCTGAGATCGGCGCTTATGATTTCGAGCGCGCCATCCGCCAGCGCGTCGTCTTCGATGTCGAGGCGCTGGTGCGTCGCGGCGGCGCGCACCCCGACGACATGCGCTCGATCTTTTCCTACGACCTGATTCTCGACGCCATCCGTCTCGCCGTTGGGCGCGGCCATGTCGATTTCGTCGAGACCCTCGCCGAAGAGGTCGCCGCGGTCCTGTTGCAACATGCGCGGGTGCGCAGCGTTCGCGTCAACCTCCGAAAGCTCGATGTTATCGAGGGCGAGGTCGGGATTGAGATCCGTCGCGAGCGCGCCTCAGGTTCCGCTGACGCGCGCCCCGTCGGGGTCGTCGATCGCGGCGCCTGAGCGCATACGCCGCTTGCGGACATAAGGAGCGTGCGGCTTCCGCTCGATCGTGGCCGCCCCGAGCGCGCGGGACGTCGGACCTGAATTGACTTCAGAAGCGAAAGGACAAGCCGTGGCGACCACCAAGAACACAATCTGCCTGTGGTACGACAAGGACGCCGAGGCTGCAGCCCGCTTCTACGCGGGGACTTTTCCTGACAGCTCGGTGCAGGCCGTTCATCGCGCTCCTAGCGACTACCCGTCCGGCAAGGCGGGCGACGTGCTGACGGTCGAATTCACAGTCGCGGGCGTCTCCTGTCTCGGCCTCAATGGCGGACCCGCCTTCAGTCACAACGAGGCTTTCTCGTTTCAGATCGCCACTGACGATCAGGAGGAGACTGACCGCTACTGGGACGCCATCGTCGGCAATGGCGGCCAGGAAAGCGCGTGCGGTTGGTGCAAGGACAAATGGGGCGTCTCCTGGCAGATCACGCCGCGCGTGTTGACCGAGGCGCTGGCCGCCGGCGGCGCTGAAGCAAAACGTGCGTTCGATGCGATGATGGAGATGAGGAAAATCGACGTAGCCGCGATCGAAGCAGCGCGGCGCGGCTGACGGTTTGTAGTTGACCTGGAGCCCAAACCGAACGCTGGACGCTGCGCACCGCGCCTTCACGCGGCGCTCCTTTCCGTCGCGCCTCGCGCACCTCACGCCAGCGTGCGCGCGAGGGCGAACGCCTGACGGAAGTCAAGCCGCAGCGGGGTCTTGCTCTCCGTCATCTGCTTGAACAGCCCCGAACTCGGTGCGATACTTGACGTTGCCGATCGCAAGCGCGCCGATGGCCAGCGCGCCATGCTCGCCGAGCGGGGCGCCATTGGCCTGCGCGTCCACCCCCTCGATGCCGGACGGCGGCACCGCGTTGACGTCAGCCGCGACCAGCAGTTTCCGAGCGCTTGCGATCTCGGCGGCGTCGATCACGCGTACGCCAGCTTTCGCCGCGCACAACAGGACTTCCGTCGCGGCAAGAATCGCGGCCTTCGCCGCCGGCGTCGAGCCGTCAGCGACGGCAAAGTTGACGCCAAACCTGCGACTAACCTCGCCCGCGTGGCGGCTCGTGCGTTCGGTTCCCTCGCGGCCGACCAAAGTGACGGACGCGCCCTCAAGCGCAGCGATGACGGCCGACGCGGTTCCGACCACGCCGGTCGCGCCGAAGACCGAGACGGCCGCGCCGCGAAGCGCGCGATTCTTCTTCTCGCGCAACGTCTTTTCGACCACCGCGATCATCGCGGCGGCCGTGGTGAACGAGCCGGCGGGGTCGGCGAACAGCGAAATCTCGAACGGCTTGAACAGCGCCTTGCCGGCGGCGTCGAGCATGTCGAGGGCGAGGAGCGCGTCCTTGCCGCCAATGAAGACGCCGGTCCGCGTCGCGTCGCGCGGCGAGCGCGAGAACATGGCGTCCTGGACAAGGCCCGTGACCTCCTCCAGGGAGACATTGGTGTAGGTCGCCGTTGCATCATAGCCGGCGTCGAGCGCCATATTGACATCGAACGGGCTCATATGCGCGAGCGGCGTCATCATATGCAGGATGTTCTTGGCCATTGTTCCTCCCGAGCGGTCATCGGACTGAGACGTCGTCTTCCTCGCGGACCTCGGCCCCGTGATCCCGCGCGCTGCAAATTCTGATCTCGACACCTCGTTCGCACTCGGGGCAAGCGCGCCGAGCAAGGAATTGCGCATGGTCGGGGTCGGATGCAAAGGCGAATCCGGTCGGCCCCCAGGAGCTCTGGCCAATTCCGTGCGCGCCGAGAGCCTTCAACCGTGTGGCGGCTCGGCCCACCGGGGCGCTCGCGAAGCGGCCGCCGCCCTGCACTTGCGCAAAATAGTCGCCGACGATCTCCTGAACCCCAGCGACGCCGGCGCCGAACGTTTCGAGATCCTTTTCGGCCGCGCCAGCTAAGATTTGCATGAGCGTGCGGCGGCAGATTTCGCTCGCGGCTCCGGCAGGAAAGGGCGGCAAGCCAGCGAACGCCCGCCTTTCCGCTTCCCCATGCGCGCCCTCGACGCGCGGGTCCAAGAGCAGGAGAATGCGCCAATCCTCAGGGAAACTAAGGTGCGCGATCACCGGTGGGGTCTCGGTGTTCGGCCCCCTGCCGGCGTCAACGGCGAGGCCTCCGCGCTCGAACAGCGCAACCCCCACGCCCGAGCGCGCGCCTCGATCGAGCAGGCGCGCATCCTGCCGCGCGTCGAGCGGCAGTCGCCCGAGCTTGCGAAACGCCGTCGCGATCGCCAGCGCCAACTGCGTGCCGGACCCAAGTCCCGCATGGGCGGGAATGGCGTTCGAGATCGTGAGCTTGCCTCGGACATCGAGGCCAAGGCTTTCGGCGATGCGGCGGGCGATCTCAGCGCTACGCTCCCGCTGCTCGCCCACGACTTCAAGGCTTGGCGCTTCGTGGAGCTCGATGCGGGTAAGGAATGCGTCGATGGCGAGGCCGATTGACCCAAACCGGCGACCAAGATCTCCATTGAGATCCAGAAAACCCAGATGCAGGCGCGCCGCCGTCGTGAGCTGAACGCCTTTCAAATGCGCGCGATCCATTCGCCGTTTACAGCTCCCGTCTCATCGGAACCTTGCGAAACTTCCACCGCTTTGCCAAGCGCCGAAGTCGACAATTTGTTGCGGCCGCCCATTCAAAAATGCCACAGTCGGTGAGTGAAGGAACGACTCGGCGCCTCTGGAAGGCAGGTGAACGATGATCGAGCTGATCTTGACGGTATGCGCGCTCACCGCGCCGGGTCAATGCGACGAACAGCGGCTTCAATTCGCTTCGGAAGAATCGCTGATGCAATGCATGATGCAGGCGCCGCCTTACATCGCGCAGTGGGCGAACGAGCATCCGACGGAAAAAGTGACGCGGTGGCGATGTGCCTACCCAGGCGACGAGAAGATCTGATTGTCGATTGCGGCGCGCCTCGCGAGCTCAATTTGAGCGGCGCGTACGAAGGGCCGCTATCTCGGGTCCTTGGGAGGCATGCGCGGAGGGGCGAGCGGCGTAAAATTGATCGTCTGGTGCTCCCCATGCGCCGATTGAGGGTCGAGCGGACCGCCGGAGGAGGGATCGCCGCCGCCGGTCGTGGTGATCGTCGAGGGCGTGACCTCGCGCGCAGTCGCCTGCGCTGTCCCGCCCTCGCCATTGCCGAAGTCCGCCGTGCGACCCCCTTGCGGCTTGCCGTCGGCGCTTGCCCGAATCGCCGCTTCGGTCTTCTCGGCCAAGTGGACGTTGTAGGGCAGGCGATAGGCGCGAGGAACGCCGCTCGGGAAGTTGTCGTCGTCGAGCGCCTCGACCCACAGATGGATCGAGCCCGGATCGCCTTCGACCGAGTGCGGCTCGACAATCCGCGCACTGAGGAGCTTGAACTTCGGCGGCAGCGGATCGGTCGACGACCAGCCGAGCAGGCCGCGGGTCGCAAAGAAGCTCACCACGTAGAAAGCGCTTGTAAGCACGATCGCGACCGCCTTCACCGGCCAGGGAATCCTGGCGAAGATGCAGATCACAAGCAAAAGAACGCCTAAGAGAGCATAGGCGATCGACAGCCAGATGATGACGTCGGTAAGGTTGCTCACAATTGCTTCACGTAGCCGGTTTTCGGATCGCGGTCGGCGCCGTTCTGGTGCACATTGCGAAAGGTTTCCATCAGCGACTTCGGCCGGCTGTTGACGTCAGTGACCTTGCCGTCGGCGTCGAGCGTAAAGCGCACGGCGGTCTTCTCGTCGCCGGTGTGATCGACAAACACAGCATCGTCGAAAATCACCTGCGCGGTCGGGTTGAGCTTTTGCACCTTGACATTCGCAGGCACGGGCGCGTTGGTCGTCGCAACGAAATGGCTGACGTTGACCGTGTATTCGCCCGCGACTAGGCCGCGGATCGTGACGATCTCTTCGCGAATGGGCGAGGAGATCTTCTTGCCGTTGACCACGATGAAGTCATTGGCCCCGCCACGGTCGTCGCGGTCGAGCACCATGAAGCCCGCCTCACGATGGCGGTACCAGGCGATGTTGCCTGCCGGATCCTGTACGAACAGATCGAGGTCGTCAGGATGCTTGTCCGGCCAATCCATGGTGATGATGAATTCGGCTTTCGAGTCGATCTTGCCGTCCTTGGCCTCAGGCGATATCGCCAATAGCGCGAGGAAAAAGAGAAAGGCGACCACCTGCAGCGCCTTGAACAGCATGACGCTGAACGGATCGAATGGCTCCTCGCGTGGGTAAAGGCCGAACTCATCGATCATGCGCGCATGGCCAGATCGTGGGCGCGCTCCAATGCGGGGACAACTCGCGTCTCGGTCAGCGTAACCGCGCGCGAGAACACTTTCGCGGTCGCGCTGTCGAGCATGTAGTATTGGATCTTGAGAAGGATGGAGCCGACCAGGCCCGCGAGCGTCGTGTACATCGCCACCGCCATGCCGTCGCTCATCATCCCCATCGAGGATTTCATCATCGATTTGTCGCTCGCGTCGAGGCCCGCGATTGGCGCGAGCATGATGATGAAGCCGATGATGGTCCCGAGGAGGCCAAGCTTTATGACCGTGTCGCCGGCGAACGAGCCGAAACCATTTGAGCCGCGCAGGCGATCAGCGAGCGAGCGGAGCAGCAACGTTTGATCGAGCCGACCGCGCCCTTGCGTGCGCGCTTTCAAGGCAAGATCGCGGATATGGTCAGCGACAAGGCCGTGAGCGAGAGCGGTCGAAGGGTCGAGCGCGGCGATGTCGCCGCCCGTCTCGATGCGGGCCGCGACCCGCTGCCCAGCATCGCCTTCACGCGAGATGATGATCGTTCGCCAAAGACAATGCAGTGACGCGCCGACATAAATCAGGACGATCACCGACGACAGGTACGTCCGGTCCGAGGCGATCATCCGGTGAATGAGGCCGTAGCGCCAGAGCAGGATCGCGGCGAAAATGGTCGCGCCGGTAACGATCAGCCAGCGCAAGAGAGGGGCGCGTTCCCCCGCGGACCAGCCGCGGTGAGGCTCGGGCGACAGGACCACGGCAGTCATGCCAGTTTCCTTCCAAAGGTCGTCCGCCCCCGCCGATCAGCCAAGGATAGCGTTCGCATCGGTGAGCGCAAGTTGCCCCACAGGCGCCTACGGACGCGGCAGGAAGATCTCCCCCTTGCCGAGCGCGGCGAGATCTCCCGCCAGACGCCGCAGCGGCCGTCGGAACAACTCCGCCAGTTTCGCGCTGCTTTGCGCGACGTAGTTGGCGAGAAGCCGCGCGGCGACCAGCTCATATTCCCCGCAGTCGGCGAAGGTTGGCGAGAGAAACGTCGCGCCTCGCCCGAGCAGGATCGTCCCGCGGCCCATCAAATAGCCAGGCAGATCTCCGGCGTCGCCGCCGATCGCGAGGGTGCCCGCGATCATCCGGCTGCCCGCGTAAGCGTCCGCGCGTCCCTCGATCAGAATGAGGCCGCGCCTCAGGCGATCGCCCGCGCGCTGCCCCGCATCGCCACGCACGTGCAAGATCCCGCCGCTCATGCCGACGGTCTCGCCGCTCAGCGGACCTCCGAGCCGTTCGCCTGCGTCGCCGTCGATCGTAAGCGTCCCGCCTTTCATTCCAGAGCCGGCGAACGGCCCGGCACTGCCGTCAATGGTCAATCGTCCGCCTGACATCAGGCGGCCAGCTTCGACGCCGACCTCGCCTTCAACTCTGAGGGCGCCCGCAGTCATGCCCATGCCGACGCGATCGAGCCGCCCGCCGCCGCCTTCGATGAGAATTGTCTCAGGGTCGCCTTCGCGGACGCGGAAAACATCTCCGACCGTGGCGCGCACGCGCGTCGATTGCAGTTCGATTTCCGTGATTTCCGCGACAGTTTTGCCGGCAAGATTTTGCGGGATCAATGGCGAGAGATCGAGGCGCTGATCCGGCGGCGCGCGCAACGAAAAGGTTATCGCGCTCAAGGCAGGAGGTCCTTGAGGTGGTAATGGTGCCGGCCGAGCTTGCCGCCGTAATTGCCGGCGCCGACGCGCAGCGCGCCGCGCTCGGGACCCATTTCGATGATCGCGGCTAGTCCCGCGCGCATCGCGTTGGCGATAGCCTCGCTGGTCAGGCCGTCGATCACGATCTCAAGCACCGAGGCGATCTCGGAGGAAAGAGCGCTGTCGACCGCGCCCTTCAAGGTCGGACAATAAGGGTCGTTGGTTGACGCGCTCGCGCCCTTGTATTTCGAGCCGACCTTCGAGCCCGAACGCGCGATCCCGCCCGGAAAAGGCATGATGATGTCGGCGACCTTCTTCATCGCCTCCACCGCGGCCTCGGTCGCGGCCAGCGTCTTAGCCGGGCTTTCGCCCATGACAATCAGGTTGCCGCCGCCGACCGCCTTCTTGGTGAGATAGGTGGTCAATTCGCAGACGAACTCGCCGTCCATCACCGGGACGCGCCAGTATCGGCGGGCGCCGAGCCGCTTGGCGATTTGCCAGCCGTCGCCGAAGAAACGAATTGCATCGCCGAGCTTGAGCTTGTCTTCGCCCGAGTCCAATCCCGCGTAGCAGGCCGAGCCGGGGCTGGTGAGCACGCATTGCCCGACGCGGTTTTGCAGTTGCTTTTGTAACTCGGCGGTCGAGACGGCGAACATGAGCACGCGCACGCCGGGCCGCCCGTCCGGCGTTTGTTCTGGCGACTGGGCGCTCTCGACGCCGGCCTCGCAGCCGCAGCCGATCACCGAGGTGGCGAAGCCTGTCATCGTCTCGGCCGCCTGCGCGGCCCAGCGCTCGCTGGGCGCCGTGATGACGACGGCGGTTGCGCGCATGTCGAACGCTTCCGCGAACGTGTCGTCGATGGCGACGCCATTCACGGTCAGCTCGCGCATGCGACCGCCTCGAAGGGCTGCGGCCGCCCGATGGCGCCTTCGGGAACGCCCATGAAATCGGATGGCAGGCCATAACGCTCGTCGTAATATTCCTTCATCCGCTGCCGCATCGAGGCCTCGACCGCCGGCGTCACGTGCAGCGCGCGGCCATACCGGTAGCGCGTCACCTCGCCGTCGCGCACGACGAGTTCGCCATCCTTGTAGACGCGAGCCGCCGCGCGGAACATTTGCGCAACGTCCTTGCCCGGACGATAGAGCGCAACATCGGCGCGCGCGCCTTGGCCGAGATGGCCGCGATCCGGCAGGCCCAGCAGCTTGGCTGGCGCCGCCCGCGTCATCGTCGCGATCTCGCTCAACGTATATTCGCGGGTGAGCGACGGGAGCGTCGTCAACGCGAGCGCCTCCTTTGGCAGGCGGGACGCCCACTGAGCCCGCACCTCCTTGTCCATCAGCAGGGCGAAGATCTCGGGATAGGTGGTGAACGGCGCGCCATTTGGGTGATCCGTGGTGAAGAACACGCGCGAGGGGTCTTCGATGAGCAGGAACAGCTCCAGGCCAGCGGCGAATTGCACCGCGTTGTGGAAGCTGCCCGCGCGATATTCGTAAGGCACAATGCCGAAGCCGTTCGAAGTCGCCGTCGGCGATAGCGTATTTTTTTGGCCGCGCCTGACCGCGAGCGGAGAATTGCCTGAGCACGTCGGACGAGATCGTCACCGTCTGCCCGAACATCACCTGCCCGACATCGACGGTGACAGTCTTGGCTGCGTTGACCGCTTCGGCAAGTTGAGGCGCGGCCGAGGAAAAGCCCTGCGGACCCTCCTTGCCGTAGGCGTAGAACTGCAGATGCGCCAGATGCAGCGGCAAGTCCTCCGCGGCGGCGATCGTCGCGAGCGCGGTCTCGAAGTTTCCCGGTAGCCCCAGATTGTTGCAGTGGACGTGCAACGGATGCGGGACACCGGCCTCGTGGACCGCCTTTTGCAGCGCCTTGACGATCGCACGACTGGTCACGCCGTAATAGGGAACCACGTCGTCAAACGAGAAGCTGCGGACGTTGTCCTTGAACGCCGCCACGCCGCCGGCGTTGACGACCTTGATCCCCAGCGCACGGGTGGTTTGCAATGTCCAGGCGACGTAATCGCAAATCGCGTTCTCACCTTCGCCCGACCTCATGAGGCCAAGCCCGAAATCGTCATTGCCGAGCAGCGTCAGGATCGCCTTGTCGATGATTGGAGTGTCGGCGAGCTCGAGATGGGCGTGAAGAGCCTGGTGCGGCGAGATCGCCGGTTCGACCACGGTCGTGAAGCCCATCTCGGCATAGAGCCGGCCCGTCTCGAACGTCGTCCATCCGACTTGGGAGAGCGGCGTCTCGGCGGGGCGCCGGACATGCGCGCGATGCTGCTCAGGCAGCAAGAGGCGGGCGGTGTTCACGTTTGCGCCCGCGATATGCGAATGGATGTCGATGCCGCCGGCCATCGCGATCAGCCCGCTCGCGTCGATCGTTTCGTCCGCTTGGGCGCCTAGCGGCGGAGCGACGATCATATCGTCGCGGATCCACAGATCGCCGATTTCGTCGCGTCGGTTGGCGGGATCGACGAGGCGCGCGCCCTTGATGTGCGTCAGCATGGCGGGGCGTTCGCCTCTTGAAGGTTCGCCGCGATGCGCTCGAGAACCTGTGCGACGCTCGACGCGCCGCTGCGCGCCGGGGCGGTCATGGCGACGAGGGTCCCGGCGTCCGACGAGTGGGTCACCGCGTCGTGATCGACGCCGGGGCGACCAACCACGATCCGCACATTCGGCTCCTTGACGAATTGGGTTCCCCGTTCGCACAGGGCGATGAAGTCCATGTCTCCCCGCCTTGCCGGCGGCGGCGCTCCAAAGGCGGAGATCCACAACACGCAATCGGTCTCCTCCGCCGCGACGAGTCGTTCCGCGTCAAAACGCCATGGGTCATGAACCGGGACGCCGGCGCCGAACCCGGTTCGCATGGGAAAACCGGTCGCCCATCCGCAAGCCGCGAGCACGCCCACGCCATTGTCCGGCGCCGCAAGCGGCAAGGTCGAGAATCGCGTCGTTTCGTTCAAGTCGCGCACGAGGCCGTTCAGCATCTCGATTTCCAGCGCGCCGAGACTCGCCGCCGTCCAAACCGCGACACCGAAGCGCGCGCCCCTGACAGCCGCCGCGATCGAGTCGAGCGCGGACAAGGGCAACCCGGATGGCGCGATTCCATGATTCGCGATGCGGCGATTTTTGACACGCGCGCGCAGCGCCGCAAAATTCGCCGCCAGCGTCGCGCCGCGTCCTGCGACCCAGATCTCGATATTGTCCTCGAACCCGCGGAGTCTTGCGCCTGCGGCTGGCGCCAGCCAAATGATGCGCCGCTCGACATCCACGCCCTCTGGCCTGGCCGGCGGCCGCAGCAGCCGTTCGTTCAGGGCGGGCCAGGTTTCCGTCAAGCCGTCGCCCACGAGCAGCACGACATCGGCGCGCACGCGCGCTTCGCCGGGCGTAGTCAGCATGACCCCAGTTTCACGCAGTAAGTCGAGATCGCGCAGTAACGCCGCCGAATGCATATGCTCGATGACCCCACCGACCCGCTCGGCCAGCCTGATCGCTGCTCTCGCGCCCTCGATATCCGTGCCCAATCCCGCGATCAGCGGCTGGCGGCTTCGCGCCAACAGGCGAGCCGCGGCGGCGGCTGCCTCATCGAGGGACGCGGACGCGCTCTCGATCGATGCTGCGACCTCGGCGCCGATTGGATCTTTCAGCGACATGCGCTCCGCTCGTTCGCTCTTCAAGCCGATGGCGACGATTGCGAACCTCGCGAGGATTTGCAACTCGACTGGACAAACCCCGAATGAGCGGGTTCAATCGCGTCGCAATTAATCGCAGCCCGGCGACAAACAATAGCGCAGCCCAAGGAAATGCCTAGCCCTCGTCGCCAAGTTCCTGCACGACTGAAACGCCGTCCTTGATGATTGATCGTCCTGCGATCATCGTCGCGGCCTATTCGGCGCGCGCGCTCGCTTCCTCCGCGACCCTGGCGGGATTCGCGCCGCTTTCGATTGACGTTTTTGGCGACGACGACATGAGAGAAACGAGCTTTGCCTCGGTAAAGCTCGATGGCGGCCTGTCAGCAGGGTTGACGCTCGATAAGGTTGCGGGCGCTGTTGAGATTCTACAAAGAGCCCATGACCCGATTGGTTTGGTCTATGGCGCAGGCTTCGAGCATCAGCCAGAAACCATCGCGGCGATAGCCCGCGGAATACGGGTGTTTGGCAATGATGCCGAAACGCTGGATTGCGCAAAGGATCCGCTTGCGCTCGCGCGGGTTTGCGAAGCCAACGGCATTCGACATCCGCAGGTCGCTTTCGCGCCGCCGGATGAGCCCGGCCCATGGCTCATGAAAAAGCGCGGCGGGGCTGGCGGCGATCATATTACAGTTGCGGAGGCCCCGCGACGCGCTCGGCCCAATTCCTATTTTCAACGGTGCGTTGCCGGAAACAGCGTCTCAGCTTTGTTCCTCGCCGCCGACAGGAAGGTCGAAATTATCGGCCTCAGCACGCAGTGGACCGCGCCAGCGCCTGGGTCGCCGTTCCGATATGGCGGCGCCGCGGGCTCCATCGACGTCGACCGAGCCCAAGGCGCCGAGATCGCCCGCTGCGTCGCCGCAATTGCTTCGGAATTGGATCTTGTCGGCCTTAACAGCGTTGATTTTCTGGCCGAAGATGATTCGCTCTGGCTCTTGGAGATCAACCCGCGGCCAGGAGCGACGCTGGACGTGTTCGAATCGAACGAGGCCCCATTGTTCGCGCGTCACATCGCCGCATGCGAAGGACAATTCACGCCCGCGCCTGGGGCGAGCGCGTTTAAGGCGGCCGAAATTGTTTACGCCCCTCACGACATTGTGATGCGCATAAGTCGGAATTGGCCGGACTGGGCGCTGGATCGATCGCCCCCGGGAACGCGCATCGCCGCCGGCGATCCCTTGTGCACGACGCTTGGCTCCGGAGCTACGGTCGACTTGGCGCGAGCCTGCGCCCGGGAACGGGCGCGCGCGATCATCGCTCTCGTTCAGGAGGAGGATCATTGAGCGATGCGCAATCCATAAGCGTCAATCGGCGCGCCGCGGAACTGACCGTTGCGCTCATCCACGACGCCGCGATCTTGAACCTCGGCGTTGCCCGCGGGCCGCGCGGGGAAACCTTGATTGACGCCGGCGCCAAGCGCCGCGGCGGCATTGAAGCCGGGCGGCGTATCGCGGAAATCTGCATGGGCGGCCTTGGAGCGGTGCGACTTCTCCCGGATAACGCGACCCCCCGCTGGCCCTGGACGATTGCGGTCGCTTCGCCCCAGCCAGTGATTGCGTGCCTCGGGAGTCAATACGCAGGTTGGAGCCTCGCGCATGGGACCGGCGAGGATGCTTTCTTCGCTCTTGGCTCCGGCCCGGCCCGTGCCCTGGCGCAAAAGGAAGCAGTCTTGAAAGACATCGACTATCGGGACGAATCCGATGTGGCGACGCTCGTCATCGAAAGCGGACGTCCGCCGCCGCCCGAGGTCGTGGAGAAAGTAGCCCACGATTGCGGGGTCAAGCCGTCCGATCTGACCGTGATTTACGCCCCAACTCAAAGTTTGGCCGGGGGCGCGCAAGTGGTTGCGCGGGTCTTGGAAGTGGCGTTGCACAGGGCGCATCAGCTGAAGTTTCCGCTTCGTTGCATCGTCGATGGGATGGGCGCCGCGCCGCTCAGTCCGCCGCATCCCGATTTTGTCACCGCGATGGGCCGCACCAACGATGCGATCATCTACGGCGGACGGGCGCAGCTCTATGTCACTGGGCCGTCTGCCGCCGCCAAGGATCTCGCGGAGGCGCTTCCCAGTCGTGGGTCGCGCGATTTCGGCGCTCCTTTCGCCGAGATTTTCAAGCGCTTCAAGGGCGACTTCTACGCCATCGATCCCATGCTGTTCAGTCCGGCCGAGGTCATCGTCACCGCAATCGAAAGCGGAGAGAGCTTTCACGCCGGGGCCGTGCATCACGCGTTGCTCGATGCCTCATTCGCCTGAAACGGCGGCTCGGCGCGCCGACGCGCCCACGATCCTTGTCGTCAGCGATCAGCGCGATTGGCACGCCCGCCAGATGGAAGCGGCGTTTACGGCGGCGGGTGCGCGTGTCGAGCGCATCGATCTTGCCGAGTGTGGCTTCGAAACGCGGAGCGCGAGCGGGCTGGAGTTGCCTTTCCTGGGATCGCGACTGCCCGACGCTGTGCACGTGCGCACTCTCTCGGCAGGTTCGTTCGAAGCGGTCACGAAACGACTGGGGGTCCTGCACGCGTTGAGGGAACTTGGCGTCGCTGTCTGGAACGAAGCGCGCGCCATCGAACGCTGCGTCGACAAATCAATGACGAGCTTTCTGCTCGCTCAGGCGCGCGTGCCGACGCCCCCGACATGGACGATGGAATCGCCTGACGCCGCGCGCGGCCTTGTCGAACGCGAAGCGCCCGGCGGTCCGCTCGTGCTCAAGCCGCTGTTCGGCGCGCAGGGAAAAGGCTTGCGCCTGATTCGGCGGCCGGAAGAGCTGCCCCGCCCGGAGGAGGTCGCGGGCGTTTATTATCTGCAGCGATTTCAATCGACCGGAACGAAGGATTTCACGGATTATCGGCTGTTCGTCCTGCGCGGTCGCGTGATTGCCGCGATGATGAGGCGCGCTGCAACATGGATCACCAACGTCAAGCAGGGCGGCCAACCTTTCGCCGTCGCGTCCGATCCCAAGATGGAGCGTCTCGCGATCGCGGCGGCGGAAGCGGTCGGCGCCGCTATCGCCGGGGTCGACGTGCTCGTGACCGCTGATGGCGCGCCGACGGTGCTTGAGGTCAACAGCATGCCGGCGTGGAGCGGCCTGCAAAAAGTGAGCGAGCGCAATATCGCGGAGGCGATCGCAGCGGCGCTGATGGACGAATTGCGGCGCCACACCGCGCAACGCCGCGCCCGATGAGCGCTCACGAAGATCGAGTGGCGGCGGCCTATGTCGAGGCGTGCCTGGCGGAGCTCGATGCGCCCAAACCGGGCAACGTGCATCGGTTCGCGCCGGGCCACCGCATGGAGGTCGAGGACTTTGTCCGGAGCGCCGAGGCGAGCGCTCGCGCGATCGCGGCGCACGGCGCCAAAGTCGGAACCCGAGTCCGCGCCGCGGTCGAGGCGACCGTCAAGGAGGTCGGTCAGAACACCAATCTCGGCATCATCCTTCTGTGCGCCCCGCTCGCGGCGGCCTGCGAGACCTCGGACGCCCTTCTGCGCCCGGCGCTTGCCAAAGTGCTCGACGGTCTCGGTCGCGCGGACGCCGCCGACGTCTTCTCCGCGATAGCCGCCGCCAACCCTGGCGGCCTCGGGCGCGCGCCTCGCCATGACGTCAACGCGCCCGCCATCGCGACGCTCCACGAGGCCATGGCCGAGGCGGCGGAGCGGGATCGCATAGCGCGGCAATATGTCACGGCTTATGAGGACGTTTTCTCGCTGGGCCTGCCGGCGCTAGAGTCGGCGCGTCGGCGGCAAGCGGACGCGCGCTGGTCGACGCTCGCGGTCTATCTGACCTTTCTCGCCGAAATTCCTGATACGCATATCGCACGAAAATTTGGCGCCTCGGCCGCCGAGGCGGTGCGTCGCGAGGCGGCGCCGTGGCGCGACGAGCTCGCGGCGACTCATGATCCGGCTAGCCTCGCCGACAGGTTGCTGAGTTGGGACGCGGCGCTGAAATCGCGCGGAATCAATCCCGGAACGAGCGCGGACCTCACCGTGGCGACCCTGTTCGCGTCGAGTCTCTTGCGCATCCAGGGCGACAAATGCGCTTCCGCCATCTTGCCCTAACGCGCTAACGATGATTGAGTCGGATTACGGGGCCAGCCCCCGTGACTATCCGGCCAACCGATCCCGCTCCCGGCGGGATGCTGACAACAAGGATAGCCAGTCCGCCTGGTCTTTTATGGCGTGGCACGGATGTGGTTTGGCTTTATCCCAGGGAGGAGTGAGCATGGCTAAGATTCACAAGCTGATGGTTGGCGAGTCGCTAGTCGGCGATGGCAATGAAGTTGCGCATATCGATCTGATCATTGGTCCGCGGGGCAGCGCGGCTGAAACCGCCTTTGCCAATGCGCTGACCAACAACAAGGATGGTTTCACGTCCCTGCTCGCGGTTCTGGCGCCCAATCTGCCGACCAAGCCCCATACGGTCCTGTTCAACAAGGTGACGATCAAGGGCGCCAAACAGGCGGTGCAGATGTTCGGTCCCGCGCAACACGCGGTCGCCAAGGCGGTCGCTGACAGCGTCGCCGACGGCACCATTCCATTGGCCGAAGCCGACGATGTCTTCATCTGCGTCGGCGTGTTCATTCACTGGGAGGCGGCCGACGACAAGAAGATCCACGACTTCAACTATCGCGCCGTCAAGGAATCGATCGAGCGCGCGGTCAGCGGCAAGCCGACGCCCGCAGAGGTCGTCGCCCAGCGCGACTCCGCCAAGCACCCGTTCAGCCCTTAAGCTGAACGGTCACCGATCACGTTGGCTTTGAAGGCAAAGCGCGGGAGAGATCATCTCCCGCGCTTTGCGCCGCCCCAAGCGAGGCTCAGCCTTTCACGTCTATCGCGATGCGCATCAAGTCCATCGCCGAGCGTGCGCCGAGCTTCTGCTTGAGCTGGGTGCAATTGTTGGCGATCGTCTTGTAGGAGACGTCGAGAACATCGGCGATTTGCGCCATCGTGCGGCCAGCCGCCAGAAGGCGAAGGATTTCGATCTCGCGGGCGCTCAGATTTGATAGCGCTTCGGAGCTGGGGTCGGCGCGCAGAAAGGCGATCCGCCGCGCCATCTCCGGATGCAGATAGCGGCCGCCGTTCGCAACCTCCTTGATCGCATCGGCAAACAGCCCGGGATCGTCGTTCTTCGCGATATAGCCCTTCGCGCCAGCTTCGATCGCGCGCGCGGCGACGGTCGGATCGTCGTTCATGCTGAAGATGACGAGCCGCGCTTCCGGCTCACGCTCGAGGATGCGGCGCAAAAGCTCAAGCCCTGAATAGCCTGGCAGATTGATATCGATGACTCCGACGTCAGGCGTCTGATCGAAGTAGGCGGTGAAGCCGGCGGCGCCGTCCTGCGCCTCGATAACCTCGATCTCCGGCTCGTCCTGCAGGAGCGCCCGGCAGCCCGAGACGATAATCGGATGGTCGTCGACGATAAGAACCCGCACGGGCTTCAGGCCTCCCATTGACCGACCGCTCCCGCTCATGGGGGAAAATGCGGGCCGGGCGCCACTCCGCCAGCATTGACAGCAGCCGGCGCAAAATCAACGGTGAAGAACCAAGAAGGCGTCGAACGGATGTGGCGTTCAATCTCCCTACGCGGTCGGCTCAATCTCATCTTTGCCTCGCTGTTCGCCCTGTGGCTTCTGGTCGACGCCATTCATGATCTCTTGCAGGCAAGCGGGAGATCGCGCGCGGAAACCCAAAGCGCGATGCGGGTGACCAAGGATTTGGTCATGAGCACGCTGGCGCGTTCGACTGAGGCGCCGGAGCCGGACGTGGTCAAGGCCCTCGTCGACAGTCTGCAGCACCTGCGGCACGTGCGCGCCGGGATCGGCGATCCGTCGCTTGTCTGCCTCAATTCTCAGCGAGGCGAACAAGCAGTCCGAAGCGCCGCGATGGTTTCGCGCCCTTGTCGGCGCGCCGGCCGAAACGTCGGTCATTCCTGTCGCAATGAAGAACGGCGAGACGGAGTCGATCATCCTGGTCGCCGATCCGGCGGACGAGATCGATGAAGTCTGGGACGAAGCGCGAGAGAATGCGCTCGAGGGCGGACTGTTGGCGCTCGCCGCAATCGGCGTGACCAGCCTTCTGGTCGGCCGCGCGGTGAGGCCCCTCGGGGTCGCCGGCGCGGCGCTCGCGAAGCTCGAAGCGGGCGACTATTCCGCGCGCGCGGAAGGCGACGGACCTCCCGAGGTCCGCAACCTCAACGCCAAGATCAATAGCCTTGCGGATACGCTTGACGGCTTGCATCGCGCCAACGACGAATTGATGGAGCGTGTTCTTGACGCTCACGACGAGGAGCGACAGCTCATCGCGCACGAGCTGCATGACGAGTTTGGCCCCCATCTCTTCGCCTTGCGCGCAAGCGCGGCGGTGCTGGCTAAAACGATCGGCGACCAACCCGCGGCGCGCGCGGCCGCGAGCGCGATCGAGGTCCAGGTCGGCGAGCTGCAAGCCCAGAATAGGCGGATATTGGCGGACTTGCGCCCTGCCGCGCTCGAGGAGCTCGGCCTGGTCGCGGCGCTCGAGGCGCTTGTCGCGCATTGGCGCCGCGCCGATCCCAAGATAGCGGTCAGGCTTGAGGCGGACCCCCGCGTCGAAGCCTTGAGCGAGCGGGCCAGTCTGATGGCGTATCGCTTCGTGCAAGAGGCGATGACCAACGCGTTTCGCCACGCCGGCGCCACCCGGATCGAGGCGTCGCTGAGTTACGAAAAGGGGATTGAATCGCCGAACCTGCGCGACCCGGCGCTCGCCGGCCTCGTCATGCGCGTGGCGGACAATGGCCGGGGGCTGGCCACCGAGGCGGAAGTGGGCATGGGCGTCGCCGGGATGCGCGACCGGGTCCGGCTGATGGGCGGATCGGTCAGAATTAAGTCGTCAAAAGGCGGCGGAGTTGTGGTTGAAGCGTGTTTTAGCGCGGCAAAGGAAAATTAAGGATCAGGAGTATTTCCCGCTATAAGGAGGAAATAATCCTGCCGAGACGTCTAAGCATTGAAATTACTTGCTGCATTCCGTAGGGTTATTGTATGCCTGCGGCGAGCTGGCCTAGAGATGCTTCCCATCCTGTCTCGACTGGGTTACGCTCGCGGGACTATATTGCCGGGAGAATAAGGTCAAAGGGGGCGGAAGAATGCCTTTCAAGGTAGCCGGACGCACCGCGACGGCCGGTGTCGTTCTCGCCCTTACGACGATCGGCTCTCAAGCCGAGGAGATCACGCTCCCCACCTTCGATGTCGTCGCGACGACGCCGCTTGGCGGCGGCGAGATCGACGTCGCCAAGTCTCCCTTCGCCGTCTGGCAGACCAACGCGCAAGACATCCAAACTTTCAATGACACGACGCTGACCGGAACATTGGCGCGGCAGGCGCCAGGGGTCACGGTTGGCAATGTCTCGGGCAACGATTTCCAACCTGACCTCAGCTACCGCGGCTTCAACGCAACGCCGGTCAGCGGCTCCCCGATCGGCCTCGCCGTCTATCAGAACGGCGTTCGCATCAACGAGGCCTTCGGCGACACGGTCAATTGGGAGCTCATTCCTGAAAATGCCATCGACCGAACGGCGATCGTCGCCGGAAATCCGATCTTTGGACTGAACGCCCTGGGCGGCGCGGTCACCGTCACAATGAAGAACGGCTTCACTTGGCAGGATTTCGAAGCCGATCTGCGCGGCGGCTCATTCGGTCGTGCGCAGGAGGAGTTTCAGTACGGCAAGCAGGTTGGCGACTGGGCGGTCTACGCGGCGGCGACACAGATCAATGACGGCGGTTGGCGGGTCGACGGAGCGTCACAGATTACCAATTTCTATGGCGATGTCGGCTACAAGGCGAACGGCTTTGAATCGCATCTGCAGCTCACCGCGGGAGACAGCCAGCTCGGCGCCGCCGCTTTTACGCCCCTTCAATTGCTGCAGAACAATTGGGGCAGCGTCTTCACCGTTCCCCAGACGACGTACAACAAGATGGCGATGGTCTCCTGGACCGGCCGCTACGCCTACTCGCCGACGTTGAGCTTCCAGGGCAACGCCTATTTCCGCGCCTTCAATCAGGCGCACGTCGACGGCAACCCGACCGACGTGGAGCCCTGCCCGCCAGTCTCGTGCCTGAACGGAAACCCGGTGCATGATACGTCTGGCAACGTCATTCCCGACCTATCAAACGGCGGGACCACCGATCTCGGCGAAATCGACCGAAGCTGGACGCAGTCGCGCTCTCTGGGCGCCAGCGCCCAGGCCGTCGACACGGATAAGCTTGCCGGCCACGACAACACACTGACCGTCGGCGCGTCGCTCGACTACGGCTGGACGCGCTTCAACGGCAACAGCCAGCTTGGGACGATCTTCAACGACAACAACACCTCGTTCCCCGTGATCGGCTTCCCCTTCACGATCGATGAGCCTGACAGCTTCCTGAACCCGGTCATGGTCCATGCGAACAACACCTATACCGGCGTCTACGCGCTCGACACTTATAGCGCGACCGACCGCCTGACGGTGACCGCCGGCGGACGCTTCAATTACGCGGGGATCGATCTCGAGGGCGCGAACGGCGCGCTTCTCAACGGCTTCTCGAACTTCTTCCACGTCAATCCGACTTTAGGTTTCACCTACAAGCTCACGCCTGACATCAACTTCTATGCGGGATATGCGATGACCAATCGCACGCCGACGCCGCTCGAGCTCGGCTGCGCCGATCCCAACAACCCCTGCATCATCGACAATTTTCTTGTCTCGGACCCGAAACTGAGGCAGGTGGTCGGGCAGACTTTCGAACTGGGCTTCCGTGGGCAGAACGCGCTGAGCCAATTGGGTCTGGGGCCTGAATGGGGCAAGCTGCAATGGTCGGCTGGACTTTTCCGCACGACGCTCAATAACGACATCCTGCCGCAGCAGAGCGCTGTCACCGGCTTCGGCTTCTTCTCCAATGTCGGGACGACCTTGCGCCAGGGCGCGGAGGCAAGCCTGCAGTGGACGAGCGATCGATGGTCGGCTTACGCCAACTACACCTATATCGACGCGGTTTATCTGACGACCTTTCAGGAATCGTCGCCATTCAATCCGTTGGCCGACGCGGGCGGCTTCATTCCGATCACCAATGGCATGCCGATCGCCGGCATTCCGAAGAACACGGTGAAGGTGGGCGTCGACTACGCCGTGACCGACAAATGGCATGTCGGCGCCGATATGGTCGCTGCGTCAGGCCAGGTCGCCTTCGGCAATGAGAACGGCGCGCTTCCGCAAGTCCCGGGCTACGCGGTCTTTGGCCTGCACACGTCCTACCAGATTGCCAAACAGGTGCAGGCCTATGGCCTCATCCAGAACCTATTCGATCAGCGGTACTATACCGCTGGCGGCCTGTTCGACATCACTGAACTGCCCGAACTCGGCGCCCTCCCTGAGCAACCCAACGAGCCTCGGGCCGGCGAGGCCCTTCGCCATCTACGGCGGGTTGCGGATCACGCTGTAATGCGCAAAAAGCGGACGAAGGACGCAAAGCGAGGCCATTATCGTGAAAGCCATCGGACGGAGAAGCTTGTTGCTGGCGCTGGCCCTGGCGCCGGCGGTCTCGCCCGCGCTTGCGGCCTCGGCGTTCAGCGGGATCGATAGGGACAACGACGGCACGATCAGCCTGGATGAGGCGAAGGCGACGGCCGGCAAGGTCTTCGACCAGCTCGACCATGACCACGACGGCACGCTCGATCGCGCCGAACTTAGGGGTCGCGTTCTCCGACAGGACTGGGCGGCCGCCGATCCCGACAACGACAAGACTCTGACCAAGGACGAATACCTCAATTACGTCGAAACGGTCTTCAAACGCGCCGACACGGACAATGATGGGACGGTGGACGCCAAGGAAGCGCGTACGCATGCCGGCCGCGTGCTGATGCGTCTTTTGCGTCCGCGCTGATCTCTCCGATGCGATGCAAGCCGCAACGTCCAATGGATGTTGTTGGCGGCCCGGAAGATCCAATCGGGACGGCGCTCGACACGCGCGAGCCCCATTCGAGCTGCGGACACGGCCGGTTTGCCGGTTTTCTGACGGGCGCTGCCTCCTGTGGTCACGCCCTCGCGGTTTGAAGGTTGAAACCCGGGGACTGACGCGCACATAGAGCGCGTGGGGGCGAAACGAGGCGTTGTAATGCAGAGTTTGGACCTCTCGCCGGTCGGCCTGTTCCTAGGGGCCAGCCTCGTCGGCAAGGCCGTCATGGCCGTCCTGTTCCTCGCCTCGCTCTGGTGCTGGGTGCTGATCGTCGAAGGGGCGATTTCCGTCCTGCGCCTCCGCCGCGCTGTCCGTCAGGCTCGCGCCGGCGGGCCGCTTTCAAAATCGCTGTCCGTCGTCGCCGCCGCGGGTGACGAAGAGGCGCGCCGCCGCATCCCGGGCGAGACGGTCGGCGAATTGAGGTCCCGCATTTCCGATGGCATGGCCCGCGGCGCGCGCGAACTCCTGACGCGCTCCGAGGGCGGCCTGCCCAATCTCGCCGTCATTTCCTCGGTCGCGCCGTTTGTCGGCCTGTTCGGCACCGTATGGGGCATCATGTCGAGCTTCGCCGCCATCGGGCAGGCGCAGGACACGTCGCTGGCGACGGTTGCGCCCGGCATCGCGGAGTCGCTGGCCGCCACGGCTTATGGCCTTGCGGCGGCGATCCCGGCCTCGATCGGCTATAACCGCATCGGCGCCGCCTATGCGCGGCTCGGGCAGGAGATGGCGTCGTTCGTCGAAGAGCGCGCGCTGGCCCTGCTTTCCCGTCCAGCCGAAGTCGCGCGCGAAGACGCGCCGCGCCGCCGCGCGGAGACGCCCTGATGGCGCTCGGTCCACGCAAGATCGGCGAGGGACTCTATCAGCCGCTCGCCGACATCAACGTCACGCCGCTCGTCGACGTGATGCTGGTTCTGCTCATCATCTTCATGGTGACCGCGCCCATGCTGGCGGCCGGCATCAAGGTGAACCTGCCGAGCGCCAAGACCGCCCAGCCGCTCGAAAACAAGGAGCCGGTGATCGTCACTGTCGCCAAGGACGGCGCCTTGTCGGTTGGAAGAGATTCGGTGTCGCGCGAGCAGCTTGCGCCGGCGGTCAAAGGCAAGCTCGGCGACTCGAATGGCGTTGTTCAGCTGCGCGGCGACCGCGACGCGGCTTATGGCGACGTCGTCTCGGTGATGGACGAGCTCGCGGCGAACGGGATCTCCCGCATCGCGATCGTGTCCGGTCCTCGCAGCCTCGCTGCGCCGACGCCACCGGCGCCGAATGCGGCGACTCGGCCTTTGCCGGGCGCGCCTGTCCCGGCCGCGCCCAACGCGCAGGCGCCGTGACCCTCGCAACTCTGGACGGGCGCGCATTCGAGCCGCCGCCGCTCCGCCCGCCCTGGCTTCGTCCGCTCGTCGTCGCAATCGTGCTCGCAATGCACGCGGCGGCGCTTTCGCTCGTCTATCTCGAGCCGCGACCGGTCGAACTGCCGAGGGAAGTGGTCGTCGACATTGAGCCGGAAGCTCCGCCCGCGGAAACGCCGGCGCCCCCCGCTGTTGAGCCGAAGCCGCCCGACCAATCCGCGCCTCCGCCAGCTCAGAGCGCCGCCCCGGCTCCGTCCGAGCCGCCGCCTGCGACCCCGGCCGCCCCGCCAGTCGCCGAGCAGCCTCCGCCGCCGCCCGTCGAGCAACCTCCGTCCGCCCGACCCGCCGGAGCCAGCCTCCGCCGCCGGTCGCCGAGCACGCCGGTCCCGGCCGCCCGTCGAGAGCCACTTCCGCCGCCTCGGCCGGAGCCGCCGCCGCCGCCCGCTCCGGTCGAGCTTGCGCCGCCGCCTCTCGCCGCCTCCGCCGGTGAAGCCGGTCGTGGCGCCTCGCCCGAAGCCGGCTCCGCCCCCGCGCGTCGAGGCGGCGAAACCTGAGCCCAAGCCCGCGCCTCGACCCACGGCTCGCGAGGAAGAGGCGCAGAGGCGCGCGGAGGAGAACCGCCGCCGCGCCGAGGAGGCGCCCAAGCCGCGCCGAGAGGCGCCTCCCGATCGGAGGCCGGCGCGCCCTCGAGCGCGGCGGCAAGCGCCGCTTCGCTTTCGGCCTATATAGGCGAGGTGAGCTCCGCCATTCGAAGCCGTCTTTTCTACCCGCCCGCCGCGCGCGCCAGGGGCGCGAAGGGGGTGGTCGGCGTTTCCTTCACCATCGGCTCATCCGGCGCGGTGACTTCGTTCGCGATCACGCGTTCCTCGGGCGACAGCGACCTCGACAGGGCGGCGCGCTCCCTGGTGCAGGGAGCCCGTTTCCCGCCGCCTCCCGGCGGCTCGGCCCATATCGCGACGAGCTTCAACTATGTCCCCCGCTAGCCTCTCCCTCAGAGCGCTCGTGCTTGGCTCGGGCGCCGGCGGCGGCGTGCCGCAATGGAACTGCGGCTGTCGCGTTTGCCGCCTCGCCTGGAACGGCGATAGCCGAGTGAAGCCGCGCACCCAAGCCGGTCTCGCTGTCAGCGTCGACGGAGAAAAGCTGGCTCCTGCTCAACGCTTCGATCGATCTGCGTCAACAGATCCTGGCGACCCCGGCGCTTGCACCCAAGAGGCGCAGGGTCGCCATTCGCCTATCGCCGCGATCGTCCTGACCAACGCCGAGGTCGATTCTTCGGCCGGCCTTTTGGCCTTGCGCGAGCGCCAGCCGCTCGCGATCTTTGCCACGCAGACGACGCTCGACGCGATTGGCGCCAACCGCATCTTCGACGTCGTCGACCCCGCCATCGCTCCGCGCCGCGCCGTCGGCCTAAGCGAACCCTTCGAGCCGTTGCCCGGAATCCTGCTCGAATTGTTCAGTGTTCCCGGCAAGGTTCCGCTATGGCTCGAGGAGGAAAACGTCAGCACGGACGAGATCGGCGAGGAGACGGTCGGGGTCGCCGTGGAAGCGGCGGGCAAGAGGCTCGTCTATGCGCCGGCTTGCGCCCGTGTTACCCAGGACTTCGAGGCGCGCATCGCCAATGCGGACGTGCTGTTTTTCGACGGCACTCTGTTCGCCGACGACGAAATGATCACGAATGGCCTCGGCGACAAAACGGGCAAGCGCATGGGCCATAGCCCCGTGTCGGGACCAGGAGGAACGCTGGAGGCGCTCGCGGCCCATGCGCATGTGCGCCGCATCCTGATCCACATCAACAATACGAACCCGATTCTGATTGAGGGATCGCCTGAGGAAATGAAGGTAAAAGCGGCCGGCTGGGAAATCGCCTTCGATGGAATGGAGGTCAGCCTATGAATATCCATGCGCCATCGGAACCGATGGGCGCCGAGGCGCTCGAGGCGGCGCTGCGAGCCATTGGCCCCAAGCGCTATCACGACCTGCATCCGTTCCACGGCCTGTTGCACGACGGCAAGCTCGACAAGGGGCAGGTTCAGGCCTGGGCGCTCAACCGCTACGTCTACCAGGCCGCCATCCCGCGCAAGGACGCGTCCCTGATCGGGCGATGCGAGGATCGCGAACTGCGCCGCGAGTGGCTGCACCGGATCACCGATCATGACGGCGTCGGCGACGAGCAGGGCGGCATCGATCGCTGGCTCATCCTGACCGACGGATTGGGGCTCGACCGCGATTATGTGATCTCGCAGGAGGGCGCGCTGCCGGCGACCAAGTTCGCGGTCGAGGCTTACGTGCGCTTCGTACGCGAGCGGCCGCTGGTCGAAGCGGTGGCGTCCAGCCTGACCGAACTGTTCGCGCCGTCGATCCACAAGCGGCGCATCGCGGGCATGCTGGCCAATTACGACTTCATCGACGAGACGGTGATCGCCTATTTCCGCCGCCGGCTCGATCAGGCGCCGAGGGACGCTCAGTTTGCGCTCGACTACGTCAAGGGCCACGCCCGCACCGTCGAAGAGCAGCGGGGCGCCCTTGCCGCCTTGACGTTCAAGACCGATGTATTGTGGGCGCAGCTCGATGCGTTGCATCACGCCTATGTCGACGGCGCGATCCCTCCCGGCGCGTTCCGGCCGGATTGAGGCGAGATGAACGAGACAACGGACATTCCGGCTCAGTCGCGCCCGCATCTCCCTCGGGGCGTGAGGCTCAAACGTGATGAAGCGCGCGGACGATGGACGCTGCTCGCGCCGGAGCGGATCTTCGAGGTCGACGACACGGCGGCCACTGTGCTGGGCTTATGCGACGGCGAGCGCGACCTCGGTGCAATCGTCGCGGAGCTGGCCGCGCGCTATTCAGCGCCGCCGGCCGTGATCGAAAAGGACGTCGTCGCCATGCTCGCCGATCTCAAGGCGAAGAGGGTGCTCGAGACATGACTGTTCATAGCGCTCCCCCGCCTGCCCCGCCGATCGGGCTTTTGGTCGAGCTGACGCATCGCTGCCCGCTCGGCTGTCTCTATTGCTCGAATCCCGATCGCGCTCGAGCGCCCCGGCGGTGAACTCGATGGCGAGACCTGGAAGCGCGTGTTCAGCGAAGCCGCCGCGATCGGCGCCCTGCATGTGCATCTCTCCGGCGGCGAGCCGACGGCGCGGCGCGACATTGTCGACCTCACGCGTCACGCCTCGCAAAGCGGGCTCTACACCAACCTCATCACCTCGGGGATTGGGGTGAACGAGACGCGGACCGGCGAACTGGTGGACGCTGGGCTCGACCACGCGCAGCTCTCGTTCCAGGGCGCGGACAAGGAGACCAACGACCGCCTCGGCCATTACAAAGGCTCGTGGGAGCGCAAGCGCGCCTTCGCTTCTTATGTGATCAAGGCCGGCCTGCCGCTGACGATCAACGCGGTCATCCATCGCGCCAATCTTCATCAGGTGAGCGCCTTCATCGATCTTGCGGTCGAGCTTGGCGCGCGCCGGCTCGAAATCGCGCATACCCAATATTATGGCTGGGCGCTCGCCAATCGCGCCGCGCTGATGCCGCCGAAAGCCCAAGTCGAGGAATCGATCGCCATCGTCGAGGCGGCTCGCGTTCGCCTGAAGGGCGAACTGGTCATCGACATGGTGATCCCCGATTATTACGCGCGCTACCCGAAGCCCTGCGCGGGAGGGTGGGGGCGGGTCGCCATCAATGTGTCGCCGACCGGCAAGGCGCTGCCGTGCCACGCCGCCGAATCGATTCCGGGCCTCGAATTCTGGAACGTGCGCGATCATTCGCTCTCCGACATCTGGCGTTCGAATCCCGCCTTCAACGCCTTCCGCGGCACGGACTGGATGCCCGAACCCTGCCGTTCGTGCGACCGGCGCGAGATCGACTGGGGCGGGTGCCGCTGTCAGGCGCTGGCCTTGACCGGAGACGCGCGCAACACCGATCCCGCCTGCTACAAGTCGCCGCATCACGAGCGCATCGTGGCGACGGCCATGGCGGAGGCGGAGTCCGGCGACGGGACCTTACGCTGGCGTTCGTACAAGGAGAAGGTCGAGGCGTGAGGCGCGACAAGGCGAATGAAAGGGCTCACACCCGAGCAGCCGAGATCTGGTCTTAACGATTTTCTAGGTATGCAGGGTAACAATGACGTAAGGGGGATACACCGACTTACGCAGGTGGCAATATGCACAGAGGCGCCGCGAAGCACCCGGAGAAGTCCCGAGGACCCAGTCTACTTCAAGAGTTTGAGAATTCTCTACCGGACTTCGAAAATCTTGACGAAGAACAACATCTTAGATTTGTAAAGGCAATTCACCTGCTTTGCGGGTACTTGGATATTTCGGAGGCTCGCCTCCGCAGGGATCATTTCTTTAAGTTCAGGTCCACGATCACCCGCCTTAATGAGCTTTACAACGAATATTATTCCAAAGATAGGATACTTGCATCAGCAATATTGTTTGTTAAGCTGCATATCGAGTCGCACTATCTTGACAGTCAAGACGCGAATCTAGTCCACAACTTGACGAGTCTGCACGTTCATCCACCAGGTTAGTCTGCGAGCGCCGCCGCCATCGTGCTACTGCCGTCGCTCGGATGCGCTCGAAGCTCCATTGCGGCACTCGGGCGGACGTGTGATCCCCGATCGCCGAGTGACTCGCTAATCGTGCTCCAACCGATTGAGAAGGCTCAATTCGGACTCGCAAAAGGTGGGCGGCCGCGCCCTACTGGCAGAGCGCGCGGGCGTTGGCGGTCCATTGCCCGAAACCGCTCGCGACCATATTGCGGATGACCGAGCAGACGTAGGTTTTCTCCGCCGCCGGATTGCCCGGCCCGGCGTTGTAGCGGGCCACGGCCAGCGTCCACGAGCCCGCCTGAGCCTTGAGCGCCTTCAGGAAGTTCGCGGCATAGTCGACGTTGCGAACAGGATCGAACATCTCGCTCAAGGAGCGAAAGTCGGCGCTGTGGAAATGGTGATTGATCTGCATGCAGCCGATGTCGATGAACCTCGCGCCGCGCCCCTTCGCTTGCGCAAAGCGCGCCATCGCCTCTGCAAGGCTGGTCGAGTGCACCGCCTGGCCGTCGACGTTCATGTCATAGGGGCTGAGCTCGCCACGGCGCCCGGTCTCGGTCAGGCCGACCGAATAGAGCACGTTGAGCGGCACGCCATGCAGCGCCGCGGCGCGCGTCATTTCCCGCTCGCAACCGAGCGTCCCTTCCGCGCGCACGGCGCCGCTAGAAACTGCGATCGCGACCAGCGCCGCGCCGAGGCAACGCATCGTTCGAACCGCCCCGCTCGCCGGCGCCTTGCGCCGATCGCTGCTCGCCTCCCGCCGAGCCGCCGTCAGTGGAAGTCCCATTTCCGTTCGCATTCCCATCCGTGTTGACGCCCGTCTGCTTGACGATGAGCGAGTCGAGCGGCTGGCCGATCGCCGCCAGGCGATCGGCGATCACGTCGCGCGCTCCTTCGATCGAATTCAGGGTGTGAGAGCTGCTGGCGCGAACGACGACCGACAGCTTCTCGCCGGCGAGCCGCATGGTCATCGAGACGTCTTCGAGGCCTCCCGGCGAAAGATCCACGTCGATCTCTCTGACTGGCCGCGCGACAGAGCCGGAACTCGCAGCCGCCGGGCTCGCGCGTGGGGTCATATCCGGGGCCGCGGCTTCGGCCGTCGCGGCGCCAGGTTCGAACAATGATCCCGCCGCGAAGGCCGCCGACTGAGGCGCGCCGAACGGACCCGTCGGCGCCGCCGGCTGCGTCCCGTACGCGATCGGGGCGGCCTCGGGATCACCACGCGCCTTGTCATCGCCGCTTGTTCCCCGCGGAGGCGCCGGGGTTGAACTCGCAGCCTTGACGGCCGCGAGAGGCGCCGGGACTTCCCGCCTCGATCCGCTCCGCGCGGCCTCGTGCGCCGCGGCTCGCGCCGGGCTCACGCGATTTGTGACGGCGCTCCCCGCGCGCGGAAGGATCGGCGCCGGGGCCCGCGCGACGTCGCTCGATGGAGCGACGTCCGCGGAGGGTCGCGCCAGCGTGGCTCCGGCCTGCGGGAGGTCGGGCTCTAGCGCGCCGTCGCCGTTCAGCTTGGCTTGCGGGGAAAGGTTGGCGGCAGACGCGAACGGCGCTTCGATCGCGAGCGTACGGCTCGCGATCACGCCTGCGGTGGAGGCGCCGAAGTGAAAGGCGCGTTCGCCGGTCAGCCGCGCGACACTCGTCTTGGGGTTGGCGGCGGTGGATGCGACATCGGCCTCGGATCCCGACGGTTTGGCTGCAGCCAACACAAGGGAAGGTAAATCGCGCGCAGGTTGCCGTTCTTCCATCATGGAGGCGACGCGCAGGGCGAACGGCAAGGACGCCACAAGGGCGCTGTCGTTTAGCGGCGAATGGTGAGCTATCTGTTCGCCAGAGGATTTCTCGCGTTGCAATTCGTTCGGGGCGCGCGGCGGGTCTTTGGTCGCTCAGTCGCCTGCTCTTGTCGGCCCGCTGGGCAGGGAGTCGAGCACGCTGGCGAAGGCGAAGCGATCAGCCGAAGGCTGGGAAGCGGGGCGAGCCGGTGGCGGCGCCCCTGTCCCCGGCGTCGGCGCGGCGGCAGGCGCTGTGGTCATGGCGAGGCTCCAGCTTCAGTCGGCGAGACAAGGCTCGACGTGCGTTGAAGCGCATCCCGCGCTTGCGCCATCGTCAGTGCGGGCCCGCTCGGCTTTTCCTTGTCGGCGTTCGTCAGAGCGGCCGCGTTTTCGGTGTTGAAGACGCTGACGTCGGGACCCGCCCGCAACTGCGTCGCCACCCGTTTCGCCGCGCTCAGCAAGTTGGCGTCGCTTCGGTCAAGTTTCGATTCGGACACAGTCCGCAGATCGGCGAGCGCCGCATCGTAGCCATCCGAAAACAGGCGACCGGCCGCCAGATAGAGACGGGCGCGCATCGCCTCCACGCTGTCGGTCTTCGAGCTCTCGAGGGCTTCCGTCGCGGCCGAGGCAGCGACGGCGAAGCGTGCGTTGACGATCCCGGACCTGGCCAAATTGAGCAGGAACGCGCGTCGGTCATCGGCGGGCAGCGAAGCGACGGCGCTTGCGATGAGTTTGTAATTTGCCGGATCATCCGCGAGACCGAGCCTGACGATGGCGTCGGCGAGATCGCGCAAGAAGTCCGGCGCATACAGCGATGCGGCAAAGCGGGTCACATATTGCCGTGTCAGCATCGCCAGACGGTTCACGTCCTTGGTCTCTGCAAGGAGCGCGATCTCGCGCCTGAGCGCGGCTTCCTCGACCAGTCCGCCCGGCGCGAGCAGCCGCGACCAGTCCAGAAGATCGATGGCTGCTTTCACATTTCGCTTCGTCTCGAGGACGGAGCGAGCGAACGCGACCTCGCCCGCGAGGCGCGCGTCGAGCGCCGTCAGATCCGTTTGCCGAAGCAAGGGGATGGCGTCCGCCTCATGATTGGTGACATAGGCGAGCGCGCCGCGCGCGAGCGATCGTTCGGACTCGTTGATTGCGTCGCCTTTGAGCAGCGGCGCGACGTCGGCGAGGGATCCGCCGCTCAGGACGTAGATGACCAGCGAATTGGCTTCGCGCTCGTTCTTCCAGGTTTCTGCGCTTGCCGTCGCGATCGCTGCGCCGATCGTCTTCAACTGATTGAGTTGAGCCGAATAGGCGGCCTTGTCGCCCTGCGCGACCTTCACTTGCATCCGCTGCAGTTCGTCGACGAGATCTGAAACCTTCGCCGGATCGGCGACCGACGGGGCAGGCGCAAGCCCAACGAACGCGGCCAACGCCAAGGTAAGCCTGAGGGGGGTCACGGTTTTGCCTCGCGCACCAGGATTTCGATGCGCCGGTTTTCCGCTGCGAGGGGATGCGTCGTGTCCTTCAGGCGATGGTCGGCGTAACCTTCGACCCGCTCAAACCGCTTTTCCGCGAGCCCGCCACGAATCAGCATGTAATACGCCATTTGCGCCCGCGCGGAGGAGAGTCGCCAATTGTCGTAGGTCGCAGACCGGTAGGGACGGCCGTCGGTGTGTCCGCGCACGACGATCGAGCCCTGCAGGTTTTGCAGGCTCGCGGCGATGGCCTCCATCATGTGCAAAACACGTGGCTGCGGCTCGGCGGAGCCAATGGCGAACATGGAAAAATTCTGCCGGTCGGTGAGGCTGATGAGGATGCCGTCTTCGGTCGCTTGCACATCGAGCTGAGGGCCTTGCATCGCCTTGGCCTCGCCGGCCAGCCGCTTCTTCAGATCGGCGAGAAGGTTGGACGCGGCCGTCTGGCGCGCCTCGGCCGCGTCGGGAGCCGGCGGATATGGGGTTGACGGAGCGGGCGATCGCGCCCCTTGAGCCTCGGCGGCGCTCGAGACTTTGGCCAGGCCCCCCGTGGGCCCAACTGGAGCGGCCGCGCCTTGAGCTTGAGCGGGGCTTGAGCCGGGGGCGCGTTGCGCTTCCGTCTCTTGCGCGTCCGCGGAGACGGGCGCCGGCGCTGCTGGGGCTATCGCGGCCGGGGTCGAAGGCGGCTCCTCGCTTGGAGCGGCGGCTGCCGGCGGAGCGCCGGGATTTTCGGCGGCGACGTTGACCGCCCGATCGCTGCCGAGCGGCCGGAACGGATCGCGCAACGCCTCATCAGCGCTGGGACCGACTTCTCCATATCCCCTCAGCGCCGCAGAAGGGTCGATGCGAGGCCCGGGCGGCGGAGCGCCAGCGATCTTGTCGAGGCTCGCGCGAGGATCGCTGAACAATTCCTGCTCCGACATCGTCGGATATGGTTTCGCGGGATCGGGCGGCGGCAAAGGCGACGGTGTCGGCGGATGCGCTTGCTCGTTTTGCTTGGATGGACTGGCAGGGTTTTCGTTCCCCTTTTCCGCGGGACCTTCGCCGTGCTCGGAAGAAGGCATTCCCGCATTGGGGGCGCCATTGCCATCTTCCGGCGCATAGACGGCGCCCTTCTCCGGCGCGCCATGAATGCCTTTCTGCGCCTTTGCCGGCTCCTCGACCTTCACCGGATTGAAGTATCGCGCAATCAGCGTCTTGGTGTTCTTGTCCGTCGCGCTGATGATCCACAGCACCAGGAAGAACGCCATCATCGCGGTCATGAAATCGGCGAAGGCGATTTTCCACGCGCCGCCGTGATGCTCGTCCTCATGCGAGCCATGACGCTTGACGATGATGATTTCCGGATGCGCCTCGGTCATCGAATCGGCTTAAGCTTCGAACGCGCTCAACAGCTGCGCCCATGGGCCAAGCGCGGTGACAATCCGCGTGGCGTTCGCCTCGACGACGGTTTCGACAGCTCCATCCTCGACATACTCGACCTCGATCGACAGGCCGGCAATTCGCTCACGCAAGAGCGCAAGCACGCGCTCGGGTCCGCGAATCTTGATCAAGCCGGGAGAGCCGCCAGCGCTGAGCCTGGCCGTGGCCTTGCCCAATTCGTCCACGGCGCGCTTGACAGCCTCTTGCGACAGAAATGGCGCGAGAATGCGGGCCACAGCGCCGCCTATGTTGTCCTCGACCTGCTTGAACCCGGACCGAATCGCGCCCTCGAGCTCCGCATATTCGCTCAGACGAAGCTGCCGCTGGTGAGTCTCCGCCTGCTCCCGTGCGGCGGCAAGCTCCGTCGCGTGGCGGTCGGAAGCTTCAATGCGGCCTTCCGCGAGACCCTGCTCGCGGCCGCGGGCATAAGCGTCGGTGAGCTTCGCCGACAAGTCGTCGGGCTTGGCCGGCTCTTCCGTCGGCGGCGACTCGCGCGCCGCGCCCTGAAGCGGAACCGGCTTCGGCGCCCAGGCGCTGCGCCGCGGAGCATCTTCGCTCGGCATTTGGTCAGCGCCGCTCGCCTTCGCTGCGCCGTCGAAGACCGGCTTTAGGGCGGGCTTGCCGTTTCGCGGGTTCGGGAGGCTTCGGGGACGAAACGGCGAGCCCTCGCGCCGCGGCGGCGCGGTTTCGTCAGCTGGGGCCCCGAAACGATCCAGATAGTCGGCAATCGATAGCGGTTTCATCCGTTCACTCCTTGACGGATCCATTGTTTGAGGATCGTGGCCGCGTGATTCTCATCGAATTCGACCAGTTTCAGCAGCTTGCGCTCGGGGCCATTGTCGCGCCGCGCGAGCAGCGCCTGCATGAATTCGTCGTGACCGGCGTCGGTCTCGATGAGGATGCTTTCGCCAGGCTGACTGTCGCCGTCCGGCGCCCCCAAAGCGGGAGGGCGACTGCCGGATGAGCCGCGCGCATCCTCGATCGCAGGGACGCGCGGAGGGGCGAAAGCCATCTTCATGGCGGGACGCACTCCGAACCAGAGCAGCATCGCGGCGACCGCAACGATGGCCCCGGCGTTGAAGATCGACCCCGCCTGTCGGGCGACAATCTCGACCAGCGAGGGTCCCGGCGCCGGCTCGAGGTCGTGGCTCGAATCGACGAAATCGACGATCGAAACCTTGACCGCGTCGCCTCGCTCACGATTGAGACCGGCGGCCGAGGCGACGAGCAGCTCGATCTCGTGGACTTGGGCGGAGATCGCGTCGGCCGAGGGCTTGCCTCCAAGCGAGGCGACAAGCGCGGCGCGGTTGATCAGCACGGCGACCGAAAGACTTTGCACCGCGAAGCCGGCGCTGGTCGTCTGAATCGATTTCGATGAGACCTCGTAGTTCGTCAGTTCCTCGCGCTTCTGCGTCTGATCGTTCGACTGCTTCGATTCGCCGCTTGTCGTTTTCGGCTTTGGAAGATTGGCCTCGACGCCGGCCGGCTGCTCTCCGGCCGCGTTCTGCGAGTTTTGCTGTTCCTTGGTGACGCGCACCGATCGTTCGACTCGGCCGTCGGGATTGTAAATCGTCTCGTTCGTTTGTGTTTTGTCGGCGTTGAGCCTGGCGGCGACGGAGATCTGAAAGTTTTGGGCGCTGAGGTAGGGCGTCAGCGTGCGGCTGACGTTTTCGCGGATTTGCTGCGACACTTCCTTTTCGAGCGCGAGCAGATTGTCCGGCGACTTCTCGACCGAATCCGCGCCATAGGCGAGGAGGCTGCCGTCGACATTGAGCACGGTCACGTCCTCGAGCTTCATCCCGGGAACCGCCGAGGCGACGAGATGGCGGATCGCCTGCCCGGTGGCGCGATCGTCGCCGCCATCGGTGCGGATGACCACGGAGGCCGAGGAGGGCTGGCGCTCGCGGCGGAAGGAGCCTTCGTCGGCGAGGACGATATGCACTCGCGCGGCCTTGACCGTGCGCATCATCTGGATCGTGCGCGCGAGTTCGCCTTCGAGCGCCCTTAGGCGGGTGACGTCCTGCATGAACGAGGTGAGCCCGAGCGAGCCGAGCTTGTCGTACAGTTCATTGCCGATTGCGCCGCCGCGGGGCAGGCCTTTTTCCGCAAGAATCATCCGCGCTGCCGCCGCCTGTCCAGCCGGCGTCAGAACGACTGTGCTCTCGGCATTGACGTCGAAGGGCACGCCCGCCTCGCGCAAGGCGGCGCCGATGGCGGCGATATCGTCGCGATCGAGCCCGGAATAGAGCGTTTCCATTGTCGGGCGGCTCAAATAATAGCCGGCGAGCCCCATCGCCGCGAATACGGCGACGCCGATCAACGCCAATGCGAACAGACGCCGGACGCCCAACCCGCGCAGGTTCGCCCACAGCCGCTCGATTTGCGCCAACAAATTCGTCGCCACATCCGGGCCTGAGTGAGAACTCGTGAGCCGCCATCGTGGGAAGCGGAGCTTGCGCCGGCATTGCGCGGTCGGCTTCGGGGAGGCGTTGTCGAACGCCAGAAGCAAATTTTCTCGGCTGTTAACTGGCCATTAGCGGTCGCGACCTTAGGTTTCGGAGGCCAGGCGAGACGGGCGCAATGAGCGCGCGTCGCCTCGGCTGTACACGGCGGTTAGGCTTCCGATGCGGAGCCTAAGGGCATGCGGCCGGTCCGTCGTCTCGGTGCGAGTCCGAAATGTCGCCCCATCAGCGTGAACATTTTAGACAGGAGCACTCTCATGAGTTCGATCTTAAACAATCCGAACGCCCTTAGCGCGCTGCAGGCGCTGACGATGACGCAGCAGTCCCTGGCGACGGTCCAGAATCAGGTTTCAACCGGCCTTAAGGTCGCGACCGCCGCCGACAATTCCTCTTATTGGTCGATCGCCGCCCAGCTCACCGCCGACAGCGGCGTCGTGTCAGCCTCCAACGATGCGCTATCGCAGGGGCAGTCGCTTCTGTCGACCGCAAGCTCGGCGATCAATTCCGTCATCACGACCATCAATTCGAATTCAGACGGCGCTTACCCAGGCGACCGAGCCCGGCGCCAACATTGGCAACATCAACACGTCTCTGGCTTCGCTCGGCAAGCAGCTGACTGACGCTGTGACTGCGGCCTCGTTCAATGGCCTGAACGTGCTGAACGGCAGCGTCGCATCGCTCAACTTCGTCTCCGGCTTCAACGCGAGCTCAACCGGCGGAAGCATCAACACCATCTCCTTCACCACCCAGTCGCTCTATGGACTGACGACCGGAGTCGGCAACACCGAGACGACGGCGACGTCGAGCATCACCGACGCCACGGGGATCAGCGAGGCGCAGGCCCAGTGGACCGCCTTCACGGGCAAGACGGACACGATCAGCACCACCACGCCGACGGCCACCTACGGGACCGACCTCGCCAATGAGGACACCACCAATCAGACATTGAGCGTCCAGCACCAGCAGGCCGACGGAAGCTGGACCACGACCACCTATACGGCGCTCGATTCGAACGGCAACTCGGTCGCGGACGGCGGCTCGCCGACCTTCGCCGCTGCGGCGTCCTATCGGGTGACCACAACCACCACCACGCCGAACTCCCAGAACCTGCTCGTGCAGAACGGAACCGATCTGACCAATATAAGCGTCACGGGAGGCTCCAACGCGCAGACCGCGCTGACCGCCGTCGACCAGGCTTTGTCGGCGGTCACCAACTATGCCGCGCTCATCGGCGCGACACAGAATCGCATGACGACGGCGAACACCTTCAACACCGCTCTGATGACCAACTACTCCGACGGCATCTCTGGCCTCGTCGATGCGGACATGAATACAGCGTCCACCAGGCTGCAGGCGCTCCAGACGCAGCAGCAGCTCGGCATCCAGTCGCTGTCGATCGCCAACCAGAACGCCCAGCTCATCCTGAAGCTCTTCCAGTAACAATGGCGACTCGGGCGGCTGGCTCCATCCAGCCGCCTTGGCGTCATCGCTCAGGATCAAAGCCGGATCCAGTTCCCCGCGCGCCGCCTGCCCGCCCCGGCAAGGCTGCTCCTCCTCCCGTGATGGCGCGCGGGGATACCAATGTTCATCGGGGAAGGCAGCAATCGGTGCGAGGTAGGGCGCGGCCGAGAGGCGGGCGCCGGCGGCCTCCTCACCCCGACAGGGCGAACCGATCTGCGGCGAGGTCGCCCAAAAATTGCAGCGCGAGCCTATCCGATCAAAAAACAGGCCGCTCTTCTGAGCGGCCTCCAATCTCTCGCAGCACGGTTCAACGCGATCCGGTCAAGCGCCTTATTTCTCGATGCAATAGCCGAGGAAGCGCTTGGAATCGATTGGGTCGAAACCCAGCCGATGCTTCAGCTTCTTGCGCAATTTGCTAATGTGGCTCTCGATGACGTTCTCGTCGACATCCTCGTCGAAGAGCCCGTAGACCGCGTTGAAGATTTGCGTCTTGCTGACACGGCGTCCGCGGCTGCGCAGCAGGAATTCGAGGATCCGCCGTTCCCTGCGAGGAAGAGGGAAAGGCTCGCCATTCACTTCGGGCTCGCGCCCGTCAAAATAGACGCGCAGTTCGCCGATCGCCACGTTGCCCTTCTCGCCGAACACGCGACGATTGATCGCGCCGACTCGGGCTACGATCTCACGCACGTGCACCGGCTTGCGCAGAACGTCGTCTGCCCCAGCGGCGAACAGGCACAGGGTGTCGTCGAGCGAGTGACGTTCATTAAGACAGAGAACCGGGGCGCTTGAGCGCTCGCGGATCAGCCTCGACAGAGCCTCACGCTCGTTGCAGTCGCCGATCACGAACGCTTCGACAGCGTTCATGTCCGAATCGCTGATTTTGCCGATCCATTCGCGAAATTCTGACGCCTCGATTCCCGCTGATGAGACGCCCTCGCGATCAAAACCATTGGCGTAGCCTCCGGCCACGATGTCCCGGTCATCGACAATAATATACATACCCGTGCTCCAGCCCGCTGAATTGACAAGGGAACGCCTTCCGCTACGCCAACGCTGGCACTCAACACAGACCAAACAACCAACATTTATTAACCCAAGAGATGCTTGTTTATCATTTGATCTAAATGACGTTTGTGTTAACTGAACTCCATCAATTCTAATCAGATTGTGTCGGATCGATAATGTTATGCTTGACGAAAGCTTCGTCCCGGTGGAAAACTACCCCCGCTTTGGTTAACGAAGTATGTATGATGCTAATGCATTCATTCGGACCATAAATGGTTGATGAAATCCTAACTCCGCGCGGATCGGGGCTTTCTTCGGGGGTCGGCGCGCATGATCAGATGCTGCTGGGAATCAGGCGTCAGGATTGGCGCCGCCAGCCTGACGAGGCGCTAAAGCTTGGCCGCAAGCTCGCGAAGCGAGGGGAGATCGCTTACTGGGTTGATTTACCCGAAGCGCGCGCGCCTAAAAACGAAAGCGCCGATCAGCGGGCCCAACCGCGGGTGCGGACCCGCCTACGGTCGGCTAAATTGCTTGACGGAGCCTATCGCTTCGTGTGCGACAGTCGCATTTGCGACCGGTCTCGCAACGGCCTGCGCCTGGCGCTCGCCAGCGATGTTAGTCTTCCCCCTCAACTCGCGGTCCATGTCGACGAGACATCTGAGGTGCGCGAGGCGGAGGTCGTCTGGCGACGCGGATCGACGATCGGAATTCGACTGCGCTCGGCCGCGCCGGCGGATGCCCTGCGGCCATGCGACCGCTATGCGCTGAAAGAGCGCTATTACGCGATTCTCGACTGAGCGTGTTCACACATAGCTCTTCTCCTCCACGAGGGCCGATCTCGTGAGCGTGTTGATGGCGCGCTTGATCGCCGCGCGCGTGTCGTTTTCGCGGTAGACCGAGCGCGCGAGCGTTACGAAGCGTTGGCCGAAGTCGCCTTCGCCTTCGCACTTCCGGATCTCATCCTCGATGATCCACAGGCGTGCGTTCACGGCCGCGAGCTGGTCGGTCAGCCCTTCAAGCGGCGATCCGCATGCGCCGTTGTCGCGCGCCGACTGCTCCAGCAATTTCAGTTCACGGTGGACGTTGGCGAGCTTTTCGGGTTCGAGGATTTTTTCGGCCTTGATGCGGAGGATCGTGATCTTGTCGATCAATTCGCCGAACGAGCAGGGCGTCGACACCAGGCGTGGCGCCGGGCGCCGCTCGACAAGCTGGGCGATCTCGTCCGCCATGGCCTCGAACACGTCGCTCCAGACGCCGCGATGAAGCTGACGAAAAAGGCGCATTGTCGGATACCAGGGCGAATTGGCGCGTTGGGTCAGCCAGCGCCATTCGGCGACGCTCTTGAGCGCGACCCAAACCGGAACGGCGAGAGCCCCTGCGAGATGCGCGACCGAAGTGTCGCACGAGACGACGAGATCGAGACAGGCCATCGCCGCCGCCGTATCGACGAAGGCGTCGCCGCCGGCGTCAAAATCGGCGCCGAGCGTCTCGACCCGCATCGAGGGCGGAAGGCCAACCAGCTGTTCCTCGCCGGCGCCCTTCTGCAGCGAAATGAGTTTGACGCCGGCGATCCGCGCCAGTGGCGCGAGCGCCACAAGCGGCATGGATCGCGCCCGGTCGGCCTCCGGGTCAGGGTTGCCTTGCCAAACCACGCCGATCCTGAAGCCCTCGGCGCCGATGCGCTTGGCCCACGTGTCTCGTAGCGCCGGCTCGGCGGCAAGATAGGGGACCGCGGCCGGAATTGTCTCGAGGCGCGTCCCGAACGCATGCGGCAGGCTGCTGATCGCGATCTGCGCGTCGAAGAATTCGCCCTCCGGCGGCCGGTCGGCGAAGCGCACGCTGGCCTTCGATGCGAGCAGCCGGCGCAGTCGCGGCGGACATGCGAAAGTCGCCTCGACCCCGGCCCCGGCCATCAAGGGCAGATAGCGGAAGAACTGGATCGTGTCGCCGAGACCGTGATCGTTGAGCACGAGTACGCGCTTGGCCTCCACGCCCGGGCCCTTCCAGGTCGGAAAGCGGGTTCCGAGCGCCTCGGCGAGCGACTTTCCCTTGAGCCAGCGCGCCTCGTAACCCTCGAACCCATTTTCGAAGTCTCCGAGCGTCAACATGAGGCAGCCCTTGCCCGCGATCGCCTCGGGGCTCCCGAGCGCGGCAGCCCTGTCAAACGCCGTCGCAGCCTCCGAGAAGCGGCCAAGACTGCGCAGCGCCAGACCCTGGCCCAACAGCGTCTTGGCCAGGCAAGGCCCCGGCGTGCTTGCCCTGAGATAAGCCTCTAGCGCCTCAGCGCTGCGATCGAGCTTGAGCAGCGCGTTGCCGAGATTGATCGCGGCCTCGGGAAAATCGTGGCGAAGCTCGAGCGCGCGCGTAGCCGCCTCGACCGATTCCTCGAGGCGCCCTAGCTCGCGCAAAGCCCCGGCGCGGCTGGACCAGGCGTCCGGGTCACGCGGCTCGAGCGTCGTCGCCGTTGTGAAGCTCGCGAGCGCCTCCGTGAACCGGCCGGCGGCAAACAGAAGCTTGCCGAAATTGACGTGGGCGACGATGAGCGAAGCGTCGAGCTCGAGTGCGCGTTGGTAGAAACGCATCGCGGCCTGAGGCTTGCCGCATTCGCTCAGCATGTACCCGCCCATGCACAGAGCGTCGGCGAAATCGGGCCTCGCCCGCAGCGCTTCGTCCATCAGCTTGATCGCCTCGGCGCGCCGTTGCTCGCGCCATAGCGCGACGGCTGCCGCGTAAAGCTCATCCGGGCGGCGCTGGGCTTCATTCGCCGCGGCGCAGATTGTCTGGAGGGCGTTACGCATTGTTGGGGCGCGAAAGCATTCCGCCCGCTTAGAGCGCGGCGCTTGCGTGGACCTTTCTAAGGCGAATGCAGGCCAGGCGGCGCGACGTTCACCCGCCGAGCGTAAGCCTCGACATGCTCGACATGAGGGCGGTCGAGAAGGTCGGCTGCGTCGCGCCAGTGAAGTCGTTGAGCGCGCCGCCGAGCACCAAGCCGTTGGAACTGATCACACTCGCAAGAACCGCGGCTGCGCCTGATTGCTGCGAGGTCGAATTGCCTGAATTGGCCGTGAGGCCGGAAGTCGCGCCGGAGCTCGGCCCGTAGGTGTAGTCGTACATCGCCGTGAACCGCTCGGTCAGCTGCTTGAGCTTGGCCGGATCCTGCAGGTCGGCGGTCGGCATGAGCTCGGAGAGGGTCTTCGGTTGCAAGTCGGCCGCGGCGGCGGGCGGGAGCCCCATGATCGTCGCCGCCACTTGCAAAAGATTGGGATCGGCCAAGATCCCATATTCGTTCTTGACCGTCGGCGCGACGCGCTGGAAATAGAGCGCGAGCTGGACACCGACGTCTTGGCCGCCCTGGTCGCTCTCCAGCTGCTGTTCGACATAGTCGCTCGTCGTCGTCCCGACCACGCTCGCCGATGAAGGCGGGGTCGCCCCGCTGTCCACGAAGTTGAAAGCCGCCGCAAACGCCTTCCACTGCGAGTTGGGCAGGGTGTTGGCGAGGCTCTTCGGGTTGGAAACCCCGCCTTCCAGCACCTTGGTGATGAGTCCCTTCGCGTTGATCTGGTCGCCGAGGCCGTAGGCGTTGAGCGCGTAGGACAAGAGACGGTAGTTGCCGACGAGGTCGCCGATGGACTTAACTGAGCCGATATTGGCCTCGTAATAGGCGGTCGCAGTCTTTACCGCCGGTTCGGCCGCAGTCATCGCCTGATAGCGAGACAGGTTCTGTGATACGGCGAGAAAGGCGGTTGTGGTGCTGATCATCGGGAGTTCGCGGGGCTCGGCTTGGAACGGTGAGGCGCGGCCAGCCTGACACCCCCGTTCTAGCGCCGAAGTCCTGCGCCTGGGTTAACCAGGCCCGCGTGCTTCGGCCGCCGCGGAGGGTCAGCTGTCGGCGCGGCGGGGGTCGAGGCCGGCTGCAGCGATGAGGTCTTGGCTTCGAGCGCCCGTGCGCTCGGCGATCGCTTTGGCCAGCGAAGCAACCGAATCGTGGCGCATGAACTGCGCAAGGAGCGCCAGCTCGCTCTCCTCCTCTGTCGCGCGCAGAAGAGAGGTGTCTCTCTCCCCTTTTGGCTTGCCCAACCCTCTTCGCATAACCGGCAATCCCTGACCCGGAGATTCGTGCAATGGCCGAATTGTGCCATTGTGGGGTTGGGAAATGCGTGACGAATTGGAATAAAATGCAACCAGTACGGGATATGGACGCCTATGCGTCACTCCGATTGAAGCGCTTCAACAACGTTTTCAACCCAGCGGCGGCTCGCCAGCGCCAAGGCCTGCGAACGCGCCAACAGCAACAGTGTGACCTCCGGGAGCGGCGGAAGCCGCCTGTCGGAGCACACCTCAAGTCCATCCGGCGCAAGCCCGTCAATCATCGGCGTGACGCCCAGTCCGGCTCCGGCGGCGGCCGCGAGCACTGCAAAGTCCGAACAGATGCAGGTGACCTCGAATTTCCGTTCCTGGGCGCGCAGGGCGCCGATCGCCGCTTCGTGGAACGGCCATCCCTGGGGCGGGAGAACGAGCGGCAGCGGACGATCGCTTGGCTCATCTTCGGCCATCTTGCCGAACCAGCGCAGTTGACCCCGCCATTGTTCGACCCGGCTGGGCTCGCTCTCGCCGGTTCCAATGATGAAAGCGACGTCAAGAGCGTTCTGACGAAAAGCGGCCGAAAGCGCTTGGGAACTCTCGATCATGACCTCAAAGGTCATGATCGCCTCTGGGTTAGCCCGCAACTCATTAAGCCGCGGCGCCAGAACGGCGGCGAATTCGCTTGGCATGCCAACCCGCATCGCATCGTTCGGATTGTTGCGGCCTAGTTCCTCGAGCATGTGATCATGCAGCCGCAGCAGGCGCTTTCCATAATCGAAACAGACTTCCCCCACGGCCGACAGTTCGAAGCGCCCGCCTCTCTTGAACAACGGGGATTCGACGAGCTCCTCGAGCCGTTTCACCTGAAGGCTAATCGTCGGCTGCGTTCGTCCCAGCTCCTCCGCGGCGCGCGTGAAGCCTCGCGCCTCCACGACGGCGACAAAGGCGCGCAAAATGTCGATGGGAACGCCACGCATCAGAAGCCCCCCAGACAAGACTCGTTTCTAAATGTACAATGTTTTTGCTTCCGCCATAATCGGCGCACATGCAACCATTCGCGTGTTCCCGCCGAGCGCTTATGGTCACGGAGATGCAAAGACACGATTTGAGATGGGCAAACTGCCCGTTTCCTTATGCTCGCGTTGATTGACGTATCGGCAGATCGACGAAATGCCGCCTCTAATATTGAGAGAGAGATCGCAAATATAGATCGTAACTTGGCGCGTGACGCGATTCTTGAACACGGTCTCTGGCGTCAAATCAAATAAAGATCTTCCTGACGTATGGTAACTCATTGACAACCATACATGTCCTGTTTCGAATCAATTTGACTGTGACGATTCGCAGGGCATTGGGTAATCGAGGGCGGGTGACATGCAGATCCATATTCTTGAAGATGTTGGGCCAGAACTGGCTGCAATTGATAGCGCCGTCCGGCGTCGCGACCTCGACATCCGCCGCGCCCAATCTGTCGAGCCGGCCGAGCGACTCTACGTATTCGCGGGGTGGACCCTCGATGAGACGACGCGAGACCTCCTTGGTCCAACCGGGCAGCGGGTCGACCTGACCTCGTCCGAGTTCGACCTGTTGATGGCGCTTTTGCGCCACCCGGGCCAGCCGCTGTCGCGCGCCGCCCTGCTCGGCGTCCTGCGCGGGCGCCAGTGGACCTACTTCGATCGCTCGATCGACACGCTCGTCGCGCGACTAAGGAAGAAACTCGACGACGGGTCCGACCGTCCTCCGCTGATTCGCTCCGTGCGGGGCATCGGCTACGTGTTCTGCGCTGCCGTCACAAAGCTCGCCGATCAAGACCGACCCGCCGCTTTTTCACGCCCCACGCCGAGGGACGGAGCTCAGGGTCGCCCTCTCCCTGAGGCGCCCGCGCGGGGGTGACAGCGCCTCCGATCGGCGCCCGGCGGCGCGGCCTGCGTCGCGCCGAGGCTTGGGCGCCTGACGGAAATCCTGTCGAACGCACATTCGCCTGAGGCCCCTCTGTCGCGCCGGTCCGATTGACGCCCCGCGGAGGCGGTTCTATCCATGGCCGCGCGGCGTGTTTTCGCGAGGTTTGGCGTTGCAGCGACGATGATCCGGTTTCACCGCAACGATTTGCCCGCCGATGCGTCATTCGGCGAGGGGGCGGCGATTGACACGGAGACGTTGGGGCTTGCCGTCGGCCGCGATCGGCTTTGCGTCGTGCAGGTGTCGCGCGGCGACGGCACGGCGGACATTGTGCAGATCGCCCCCGGCCAGAAGAATGCGCCCAATCTCGAGCGGCTGTTGGCCGACCCGGCGATCGTCAAACTCTTCCACTATGGCCGTTTCGACATGGGCGTCCTGCATCATGCGTTTGGCGTCATGGCCGCGCCGATCTATTGCACCAAGATCGCCTCGAAGATCGCCCGGACCTATACCGACCGGCACGGCCTCAAGGACCTGACGCGCGAGTTGCTCAACGTCGAGATCTCCAAGCAGCAGCAATCGTCCGATTGGGGGGCGGACACCTTGAGCGAAGGGCAGCTCGCCTATGCGGCGTCGGACGTGTTGCATCTGCACGCCTTGCGCGAGAAGCTTGACGCCATGCTGAAGCGTGAGGGCCGGGACGAACTCGCCCGCGCCGCCTTCGCTTATCTACCCGATCGCGTCCGTCTCGACCTCGCCGGATTCGAGGCCATGGACATATTCTCGCACGGGTACCCTTGAGCGCCGTCGCCGATGGCGCGGAACCGCGCGATCTCAAACGGCGACCGCCGCCTTCTGCATGGCGACGAGCTGCTTAACGCCGCCGCGCGCCAACGCCAGCATTCGGATGAGCTCCTCCTCGGTGAAGGGCGCGCCTTCGGCCGATCCCTGAACTTCGACTAGGCCTCCCAAGCCGGTCATGACGAAATTCGCGTCGGTGTGGGCGGTCGAGTTTTCGGCATAGTCGAGATCGACCACCGCTTCGCCGCCGACAATGCCGCAGGATACCGCCGCGACATGATCCTTGAGCGGGCTCTCGCGCAGGATCGAGCGTTGCGTCATCCAGTGCAGGCAATCGCGCAGGGCCACCCACGCGCCGGTGATCGAGGCGGTGCGGGTTCCGCCATCCGCCTGCAGCACGTCGCAATCGATGGTGATCTGCCGCTCCCCGAGGCGCGGCAGATCCACGACCGCTCGCAGCGATCGGCCGATCAGGCGCTGAATCTCCTGGCTGCGGCCGGAAACCTTGCCCGCCGTAGATTTGCGCTTGCTTCGGGTCAGCGTCGCGCGCGGCAGCATCGCATATTCAGCGGTCACCCAGCCGCGCCCCTGGCCACGAAGCCAGGGCGGAGGCTTGTCCTCGAGCGAAGCCGCGCACAGCACATGCGTGTCGCCGAAACGGACGAGGCATGAACCTTCCGCATAACGCGCCACGCCGCGCTCGAAACTCACGGAGCGCATTTCATCGGCGGCGCGTTTCGACGGACGCATGGGCGACCCTCCCTTCCGTTATTGATCCGATCTAGCGGCAGACGCTTCGCCTGGCAAATTCGCTTGAACGAGCGTATCTCGCTGTTCAGGCGCTGCTTGTTTGACCATCGGGGCCTGCGTCTCTAGGGTCGCCGCCCCATACCGACCAATCACAAGATCTCCATGCTGTCCGCCAATGATTTCAGCGCTGAATCCGACCAAGTCGTTTCAGGGCCTGATTCTCACCTTGCAGACCTTCTGGGCTCGTCAGGGTTGCGTGATGCTGCAGCCCTACGACATGGAGGTTGGGGCGGGCACGTTCCATCCTGCCACGACGCTGCGCTCGCTTGGGCCGAAGCCGTGGAAAGCGGCCTACGTTCAGCCATCGCGCCGGCCAAAGGACGGCCGCTATGGCGAGAACCCCAATCGGCTGCAGCACTATTATCAGTATCAGGTGATCTTGAAGCCGAGCCCTGAGAACCTTCAGCAGCTTTACCTCGACTCGCTCGCCGCGATCGGCGTCGACATGGCCCTGCACGACGTGCGCTTCGTCGAGGACGATTGGGAGAGCCCCACGCTCGGCGCCTGGGGCCTCGGGTGGGAATGCTGGTGCGACGGCATGGAGGTGTCGCAATTCACTTATTTCCAGCAGGTCGCGGGCTTCGAGTGCGCGCCCGTGTCCGGCGAGCTGACGTATGGGCTCGAGCGGCTCGCCATGTACGTGCAGGGAGTCGAGAGCGTCTACGACCTCAACTTCAACGGCGGCTTGGGCGCGGATCGCGTCGCTTATGGCGATGTGTTCCTGCAGGCCGAGGAGGAATATTCCCGCTTCAACTTCGAGCACGCCAACACCGACGTCCTGTTCCAGCATTTCAAGGACGCCGAAGCGGAATGCATGGCGCTCCTTGAAAAGGGCAAGGCAGGCGAGAAACACCTCATGGCGCTGCCGGCCTATGACCAGTGCATCAAGGCGAGCCATGTCTTCAACCTGCTCGACGCGCGCGGCGCCATATCGGTCACCGAGCGCCAGAGCTATATCCTGAGAGTGCGCGAGCTCGCCCGGGCGTGCGGCGCGGCGTGGCTCAAGACGGCGGGCGGCGGAGCATGATAGGCCCTCATCCGGCCGCGCTTTCGGCGCGTCCACCTTCTCCCTGAGGGAGAAGGGAAGACGCCTCCTCTCCCCCTGGGAGAGGGTTGGGGTGAGGGCGCTAACTCAATCGAAATTGAAAAGCGTATCGAATGCCCGACCTTCTGCTCGAACTGTTTTCCGAAGAAATCCCCGCCCGCATGCAGCGGCAGGCGGCGGAGGATCTGAAGCGGCTCGTCACCGGGCGCTTTGGTCGAGCGCAATCTGCTCTACGAGGGCGCGCAGAGCTTCGTCACGCCGCGGCGCCTGACGCTGCATGTCGTGGGCCTGCCCGCGGCGCAGCCCGATCTTGCGCGAGGAGCGCAAAGGCCCGCGCGTCGGCGCGCCGGACGCGGCGATCCAGGGTTTCTTGAAGAGCGCGGGCCTTGCCCGCATCGAGGACGCGCGCGATCGAGACCGACCCGAAGAAGGGCGCAGTTCTATGTCGCGGTGATCGAGAAGCCGGGCCGCGAAACGAAGGACGCGATCGCCGAGATCATCCCGGCGATCATTCGCTCGTTCCCGTGGCCGAAATCGATGCGCTGGGGCGCGGCCTCAGCGAAGCCCGAGGCGTTGCGCTGGGTGCGCCCGTTGCGCGGCATCGTCTGCACGCTCGCCACGCAACACGATACGGCGGAGATCGTCGCGTTCGAGATCGACGGCATGGCTCAAGTCCGGCGACGTGACCTGGGGCCATCGCTTCATGGCGCCGGCAGCCGATCCATGTCCGCCGCTACGACGACTACGTCGACGCGCTGCACAAGGCCAAGGTCGTCCTCGACGCCGACCGGCGCAAGGCGATCATCCTCGCCGACGCGAAAAACCTGGCCTTCGCGCAGGGGCTCACGCTTGTTGAGGACGAGGGCCTGCTTGAGGAAGTCGCGGGCCTCGTCGAATGGCCGGTCGTGCTGATGGGCGAGTTCGACGCGGCGTTCCTCGATCTGCCGCCCGAAGTGATCCGCGCGACCATCCGCGCCAATCAGAAATGCTTCGTGCTTCGTCAGCCGCCCGAGCCCTCCTCCGTCATGGCCGTCCCCGGGCTTGACCCGGGGATCGACCCGGCCATCCACGCGGCGCCGTCAGGCGCGAATGGTGAGGGGCAGCGGACGCGGAACGGCGTGGATGGCCGGCACAAGGCCGGCCATGACGCGGGAGGCAGCGACGGCAAGCTCGCCAACAAGTTCATTCTGGTCTCGAACCTCGTCGCGCCCGACGGCGGCGCAGCGATCGCCGCGGGCAACGGGCGCGTCGTGCGCGCGCGCCTGTCCGACGCGCGCCACTTCTGGCAGACCGACCTTGCGGCCGCTGCCGGACGCCAAGAACAAGGACGCGAAGCCGCTCGACCAGCGGCTGGAGAAACTGGAGCGGGTCGTCTTCCACGAGAAGCTCGGCACGCAAGGCGAGCGGATCGCGCGCATCGAAGCGCTGGCGCGCGAGCTTGCGCCCAAGGTCGGCGCGGATCCGGAGCTTGCGGCGCGCGCGGCGCATCTCGCCAAGGCCGATCTCGCGACCGAAATGGTCGGCGAGTTCCCTGAATTGCAGGGCCTGATGGGCCGCTATTACGCGACCGCGCAAGGCGAAGAGCCGAGCGTCGCCGCGGCGATCGAGGAGCACTACAAGCCGCAAGGGCCGAACGACCGCATTCCGACGTCGCCGGTCTCGATCGCGGTCGCGCTCGCCGACAAGCTCGACACGCTCGTCGGCTTCTGGGCGATCGACGAGAAGCCGACCGGCAGCAAGGACCCTTATGCGCTGCGGCGCGCGGCGCTTGGCGTCATCCGGATCGTGCTGGAGAACGAGCTGCGGCTGCCGCTGACGGACTGCTTGATCCGCTTACGAGATGCACATCTATCAAACGCGAAACGCGTTCCGCCTTTTGTCGACGCAATCTGACGGAACTATGATGCTCGAGAACTGCGATCGATATCAGAAGCCGAGAAGGACGTTCGAGACGGTTCCAATCGGTGTTGAGCCTGACAGGAGATCGTCGCAAGATGGGAGCGACTTATCTCCGACAGTCGAGTTCAGTTATGCATCGCGGACGGTCTCGAGGAGGTACCGACGATTCATACGTTGGCGTCCAAGCGCGATACCGACCTCCTCGCCTTCTTCGCCGACCGCCTGAAAGTCTACCTGCGCGACAAGGGCGCGCGGCACGATCTCATCGACGCGGTGTTCGCGCTGCCGGGGCAGGACGATCTGCTCATGATCGTCCGCCGGGTCGAGGCGCTCGGGAAACCTGCTCGACACCGAGGACGGCAAGAACCTGCTCATCGGCTATCGCCGCGCCGCCAACATCCTGCGCGCCGAGGAAAAGAAGGATGGCGCCGAGGCCTTCGCGGGCAAGCATGTTCAGACCACGCTCGCTCCGCCGGCGGAGAGATACCTTGCCGACGCCGTCGCCGCTGCTGGCGCGGCGGCGCGCGAGCGCGTGGCCGCCGAGGATTTCGAGGGCGCGATGCGGGCGCTTAGCGCCTTGCGCGCGCCCGTCGACGCCTTCTTCCTCGACGTGACGGTCAACGACCCGGACCCTGAGACGCGCCTCAACCGCTTGAGATTGCTCAATGAATTGCGCGAGGCGATGCACGCCGTCGCCGACTTCTCCAAGGTCGCCGGCTAGACCGCCTCCTTTAAGAATCCGCCGGCAGCGCATAAATGGCGACGGGGTGCTCTAAGGGGCGCGAACAGGGAACAGAGCCTATGGCGCTGAGAGAAGAGAATCTTGAAGGGGCGTCCGGCGGCGGCAAGACGATCAGCGACGCTGAGGCCGAGGACGCGTTCCGCACCATCCTCAAATGGGTCGGCGAGGACGCCAATCGCGACGGCCTGATCGAGACGCCCAATCGCATGGTGCGCGCTTACCGCGAATATTTCGCCGGCTATGACGAAGATCCGCACGAGGTCCTAAGCAAGACCTTCAGCGAGGTCGAGGGCTATGACGAGATGATCGTGCTGCGCGGCGTGACCTTCGAGAGCCATTGCGAGCATCATATCGCGCCGATCATTGGCCGCGTTTGGGTCGGCTACATTCCCGACAAACGTGTCGTCGGGATTTCCAAGCTCGCCCGCGTGGTCGAGATCTTCTCCAAGCGGCTGCAGATTCAGGAGCGGCTGACCGCGCAGATCGCCAACGCGGTCGAAGAGGTGCTGAAGCCTTGCGGCGTTGCGGTGGTCGTCAAGGCGGCGCACCACTGCATGATCGACCGCGGCGTCCGCAAGCGCGGCGCCGACCTTGTCACCAGCCGGATGCTGGGCGTCTTTCGCGATCAGGCTCAGACACGGGCTGAGTTCCTGTCGCTCGTCAATTCGGACAGTCACGAATAACGCGCGCTTATGATCGGCGCGTTTCGCATCGAAGCTTATGTCATCGCGTCCGCCGATGGCATGCTTGCCGACGCGAGCGGCATTCAGCCGGCGTCGCTGCATTTCAAAGCCGACCAGCGGCATTTTCAGGAAGGCCTTGATCGGTCCGACGTGGTCGTGAACGGGCGCTATTCGGCGGAAGGCCAACCGAACTCGATGAGCCGGCGCCGGCTCGTCCTCACCCGGAAAGTCGCCGATCTTGCGCCCGACCCGGACAATCCGAAGGCCCGCCTCTGGAATCCCGCCGGGGCGTCGCTCGAGGCCGCGTGCGCGGCGCTCGGCCTGAATTCCGGCGCGGTCGCTGTCATCGGCGGGCCGCAGGTCTTCACCCTGTTCCTCAAGCTCGGCTACGATTGCTTTCATCTGAGCCGCGCGCGTGAACGTGCGCCTGCCCGGCGGCCTGCCCGTCTTCAGCCGCGAGAGATTTGGCGGCGACCCGGACGCGACGCTGGCCGCAGCCGGCCTCAAAGCGCGGCCGCCCGTCTGGCTCGAAAAGGGGCTGACGCTGACCGACTGGGTTCGCGCGGAATAGTCGGAATACGCGTCCCTTCAACTTCGACGCTCGTACTCCACAAAGGCGAAGTCGGCCTCGTCGCGCGGGCCGCGTTCGCCGAGCTTGCGGCTGGTCTCCCGCCACTCGCGCGGATTGATGGACGGGAAGCGCGCCTCGCCGTCGGCGTCGAGCGCGACCTCGGTGATGAAAAGGCGGCTTGCACGCGAGATCGTCTGCGCAAAGATCTCGCCCCCGCCGCCGATGACGACTTCGCCCGCGCCCATGGCGCTAGCGCGCTCCGCGGCGAGATCGAGCGCGGCGTCGAGATTGTGGGCGATGAGGACGCCCGAGGGCGCGAATGCGGGATCGCGGGTGACGACGATCGTTTCACGTCCCGGCAGCGCGCGGCCGATTGATTCGAACGTCTTCCGCCCCATCACCAGCGGCTTGCCCCAGGTCAGCGCCTTGAAGCGTTTCAGGTCGCTCGAGAGCCGCCAGGGCAAGTCCGCCCTTCGCGCCGATAGTCCCGTTTCGCCCCACAGCCGCGACGAGGACGAGGGGAACCTCCCTCACACCGCGACCTTGGCCTTGATCGCGGGCCAAGGGTCGTAGCCCTCGAACGCGATCGCATCGGCGTTGAGGTCGAAGATCGAGCCGACATCGCCGAGTACGAGCTTGGGCAGCGGTCGCGGCGTGCGGGCAAGCTGCGCGCGCGCCTGGTCTTCGTGATTGCGGTAGAGGTGGGCGTCGCCGAACGTGTGCACGAACTCGCCCGCCTCAAGCCCGCATTCGTGGGCGATGAGATGGGTCAAGAGCGCGTAGCTCGCGATGTTGAACGGCACGCCGAGAAAGATGTCGGCCGAGCGCTGGTAGAGCTGGCACGATAAGCGACCGTTCGCGACGTAGAACTGGAACAGGCAATGGCAGGGCGCGAGCTTCATGCGCTCGATCTCAGCCACGTTCCAGGCCGAGACGACGAGCCGGCGCGAGTCGGGGTTGCGCCGGATCTCGTCAATCACCCAGGCGATCTGATCGTAGGTCCGGCCGTCCGGTCCCTCCCAGGCGCGCCATTGCTTGCCGTAGACCGGACCGAGATCGCCATCGGCGTCGGCCCATTCGTCCCAGATCGAGACCCCGTGCGCCTTGAGATAAGCGATGTTGGTGTCGCCGCGCAGGAACCAGATGAGCTCGCGCACGATCGACTTGAGATGAAGCCGTTTCGTGGTGACGAGCGGAAAGCCTTGGGCCAAATCGAAGCGAAGCTGCCGGCCGAACAGCGAGCGGACACCCGTGCCGGTGCGGTCTTGCCTGACCGCGCCATTCTCTAGCGCGTCACGCATGAGGTCGAGATAGGCTTGCATGGGCTCGCGGTCCTGTTGGCCCTACCGACCGCAATCTTTATACCGATTCGTATCTTCCCGCGCGGCGCTCACCGCGCCGCGACCGCCCCCATTGCACGGGTCAGTGCAGGCTCACCGTCTCGAGCTCGTTTTCCCATGCGTTGGCGATCGCCGCATCCTTGGAATCGGTCAGCATGATCGGCGAGCCGTCGGCGCCGAGCAAGGCGAACAGCGTCAGTCCTGGCTTCATCGGCGGCGCCTGCGGAAAGAGGCGCGCGACGTCTTCCGAAGCGATGGTTCTCACATAGGCGAGAGACCCGTCGCCAAGGTGGGCGAATTCCTGCGGCGTCAGGTCCGGCGGGGGGGCTGCCGGTCTGTTGGTTTCGGGTCTCATCGCTTTACTCCTGACTAGGCGACCGCTTAAGGCTCCCCGCTGGGGCGGCTTCCTCAATCGCGCTGCACTATTTTGATCTTCTGCACCAGCCGCTCGGGTTGGGGACGAACGAGATCGACCGACAGCAACCCTTGCGAAAGCTCGGCGCTCTGAACCTGCATGCCGTCGGCGAGCAGAAAACCGCGCTGGAACTGCCGGGCGGCGATGCCACGATGTAAGTACTCGCGCGTCTTGTCCTCCTGTTGCCGACCCCGGATGCTGAGCTGGTTCTCCTCGACAGTCACTTCAATCTGATCCTCGGAGAAGCCGGCGACGGCGAGCGTGATGCGCAACTTTTCCGGTTCGCCGCTGTTGGCGGCGATTCTCTCGATATTGTAGGGCGGATAGCCGTCGGTCCCCGTCTTCGACACCTTGTCGAGCGCGCGCTCCAGGTCATCGAAGCCCAGCAGCAGCGGAGACGTCAGCGCCGTCACACGCACCATGTTCGAAGCCCCTTTCAGGCGCTTCCCCGGAACCTCGGGCCTTCCGATAAGCGCCCGATCCGGCTGTTGTCGTCAACCATCCGGCTCATTCAAAGTTCCGGATCAGGCGGATATAAGCCTTACACTCCAACCTTCAAGGCGCGGATTGTTCGAGCGAAAGGCTTTGATTCGGCGACAATCCTAACAATTCTATTAAAATGCTGCGCTCGAAATCTAAAACAATCGTTTACGTTCTGGCCGGGGTGAGGATTGTTGACCAAGAAGACGCGGGCGTTGAATAGGCTAGGAACCAAGCGCCAGTGCTTGGCCTGTGGCGCCAAATATTACGATCTTGGCCGCAAGCCGCCGGCTTGTTCGCGGTGCGGCGTCAGCATCGAGGCGAAGGGCGGGCGCGAACCAGAAAAACCGCAGTCGGCAGCCATGGACTCAGCGCCCGAGAGGCGGGATCGCCCGGTCAACGCCCCCTCTTCACGGCCGATCGGCCGTGAATGGTCGCGCGAGCAGGCGGAGGCTGTCGACCAGGTCGGCCGATGGCTCAAGCAAGGCGAGCCCCAGGTGTTCCGCCTGTTCGGCTATGCGGGGGTCGGCAAGACGACGCTTGCGCGACACATCGCCGAGGGAGCGCGGGGCGAGACGGCGTTCGCCGCCTTCACCGGTAAAGCCGCCTTGGTGATGCGATCGAAGGGCTGCGCGGGCGCGACGACCATCCACGCCCTCATTTACCGGGCGAGCGAGGGCGCGGAAGGCGCGCCGACCTTCACCCTCAACGCCGACGGTCCGGCCTCGAAGGCCGGACTCATCGTGATCGACGAATGCTCAATGGTCGACGGGGAGCTGGCGCGCGACCTTCTCTCGTTCGGCAAGCCGATTCTTGTCCTGGGCGATCCGTTTCAGCTTCCGCCCGTCAAGGGCGGCGGCTTTTTCACCGACGGCGCTCCGGACGTCATGTTGACCCAGATCCATCGGCAGGCGCAGGACAATCCCATCATCCGCCTGTCCGAAGTGGTCCGTTCCGGCGGCGAACTCCGCGTCGGCGACTATGGCGAGACGCGCGTCATACAACGCGCCGCCGTTGACCAGGCTCAGGTCCTTGGCGCCGATCAGGTGCTGGTCGGGGTCAACCGCACGCGCCGCGCCTATAACCAGCGCATGCGGGATCTCAAGGGTTTTTCCGAGCCGTTGCCGGTCGCGGGCGACCGCCTGGTCTGCCTGCGGAACGACCGCACAAAGGGGCTCATCAACGGGGGTTTGTGGCGTGTCGAGACGCTGGGTGGCGTCAAGAAGGATTTCGTCAAGATGACCCTGCGGTCGGAGGACGAGGGGTCACGGTCGACCGTCAAGGTCTCCGTCTTGAAGGCATTCTTCGAGGGCAAGGAAGGGGAGCTCGGCTTTGCGCTGAGGCGAGAGTCGGACGAATTCGACTATGGATACGCGCTCACCGTCCATAAGGCCCAGGGGTCGCAATGGGACGAGGTGGTCTTGTTCGATGAAAGCTTCGCCTTTCGCGAGCATCGGGCGCGCTGGCTGTACACGGGTCTGACGAGGGCGGCCCGGAAGCTGACGGTGGTGAAGTGAGGGTGCGGCTCAACCCGCCCCGAAAGACCATCGACATCGGCCCCGCATTGTTGCTAGGATTGCCGTAGCGGCGCCGGAGACTTTCTCATGCGTATTTCCCTTGCGACAAGGGCGGCCCGCGCGTGCTGCGCGGCGACGCTGGTTTTTTCCCTTGGCCTAAGTCCTTCGTTAGCCCGCATGGGCGGGCCGGCGGGCGGGTCGTTCGCTCGCTCAGGCATCGGAATGGGTCATTTTTCGCATTTCGCGCCGCGCGGTTTCAAGGGCCGGTTTGAGGCTGGCCGATTTGGCTTCAACCGGTTCGGCCCGAATCGGTTTGACCGCTTCGGCTTCAATCGCTTCAACCGTTTCGGCAATCAGCTTTTCATCGGCGGCTGGGGCGGTTGGGGCGGCTATTCGGCTCCGGCTGCGGCGTCCGAGCCCATCATTGTTGGCGGCGGCCCGCCGATCATCATCAACATCGGCGTCGACCCTGCGCAAAGCGAAGCCAGCGCCAACACAGGCGGCTGTGTCATCCATAAGCTTTTGTACGACAGCAACGGCAAATATGTCGGCGAGCGTCAGATCCCGCAGTGCTGATTGAAGTCAGTCCTGGATCGGCTGCAACGCCGGTCAGCCCGGCGTTCGGCGCGCCGCTTTTGCGGCTGAATGGCGACTAGCGGTAGGCCGTCGGCTCCGCCGCGGCGGAAAGGCGGAGCGGTTTTCAGCCACGGAGGGCGCGATGGACGTCGGTTTTATTGGTCTTGGCCAAATGGGTTCGGCGATCGCGCTTAACCTCGTCAAGGCAGGACATCGCGTCATTGTCTTCAACCGCACGCGCGCCAAGGCGGAGGCGCTGGCCTCGCAAGGCGCCGAAGTCGCGGACAGCATCGCCGACGCGTGCCGCCGGCCTGTGGTGATCACCATGCTCGCCGATGACGCGGCGGTCGAGAGCGCCTTTTTCGGTGAGGGAAATGGGCTCTCGGCGCTCGGCCAAGGCGCGGTCCATATCTCGATGAGCACGATCAGCGTGGCGCTCTCCGACCGGCTGGCGGAAGCGCACCGAAACGCGGGCCAGTCTTACGTCGCCGCCCCTGTGTTCGGCAGGCCCGAGGCCGCCGCGGCGGCGAAGCTTTTCGTTGTGGCGGCCGGCCCCGAAGCACAGCTCGCGCGATGCCAGCCCCTGTTCGACGCGATCGGTCAACGGACTTTCGTCGTCGGCGACAAGCCCTCCTCGGCGAACCTCGTCAAGCTCAGCGGCAACTTCCTGCTCGCGGCGATGATCGAATGTTTAGGCGAAGCCTTCGCGCTTATCCGCAAAGGCGGAGTCGAGCCGCATCTCTATCTTGAGATCCTGACGAACACGCTGTTCGCGGCGCCGGCGTATAAAACTTACGGAACGATCATCGCCAACGAGCGATATGAACCGGCGGGGTTCAAGATGACTCTGGGCCTGAAGGATATTCGCCTCGCGCTTGCAGCGGCGGATACGCTGGCGACGCCGATGCCGGTCGCGAGCCTCGTTCACGACCACTTCCTGACCGGTGTCGCTCGCGGCGAAGGCGATGCGGACTGGTCGGCATTGGCGCGCCTTGCCGCCGGAAACGCGGGTCTCTGAACCGCCAGGCGCTTCGCTTTCAGATCTGATAGATTGCGGCGTGTCGACCGCGCCGCCTGTCGTTCCCGAACTTGACGTTGCCGATCTCGGCCGATCGGTAAGCTTCTATGTGGACGTTCTTGGGTTCAGTGTCCGCATTGAACGTCCCGAGGAGCGGTTTGCTTATCTGACGCGCGGACCTGTCCACCTGATGCTCGAACAGGCGGATGGCCCTGGACGTCGGTTTCGCACGGCTCCCCTGGAATATCCGTTCGGGAGAGGGATCAATCTTCAGATCGAGGTTCCCGACGTCGACCATCTTCATGCGCTCTCGTTGAGAGCCGGCGCGACCATCTATGTTGCGCTTGAGGAGCGCTGGTATCGACAGGGCGACAAAGAAGCCGGCAATCGGCAGTTCGTCGTCATCGATCCAGATGGCTATCTCCTTCGCTTCTTCACGAGCCTTGGCAGACGGCGATCTGCACAATCAGCCGCGGCCCGCTAGCTTGGACGACCGCTCAAGGGAACCGGGCTTTCGGTCGGTCGATGGCCGAGGGATTTAAGTCCCTTGCCGCAACCACTCTCGCAACGGCGCTTGTCTGGGGCCGGAAGTTGGGGCAGGCTTTCCCTGGGGCTTCAGTCGATCGCGAACGCTGGTCAAGAGGCCGAGCGTCACGTGCGATCCAAATGGCGATCGGGGAACGGCGCGATGGTCAAGCTCAGGCATATTGCAATCATTGCCGCCGCATGCGCTGCGGCTTCGCTCACGGCCTTAGCGGATGACCAGAAACCGGCGGGGCAACCGGCCTATACGCCGCGCTTGAACGACGTCATGGTCCTGACGCAGCTCGGGCATTTCAAGTTGTGGTATGCGGGCGCGGTGCAGAACTGGCCGCTCGCGAACTACGAACTTGAGCAAATCCGCGCCAGCATCCGCCTCGCAGAGACGCTTTTTCCAAATAGCGACAAGTCGAATATGGATACAATGAAGCCGGCCGCGGAGGATCTCGACAAAGCGATCAAGGCGAAGGACGCCGCCGGTTTCATGCGCGCATATACCAAGCTCACCGCAGCCTGCGATGCTTGCCATGAAGCCACCGGCTTCGGTTTCATAAAGATCAGAATCCCGCGATTGTCGCCCATCGAGACGTCGCCGTTCAGTGACGAGAACTTCCCAGGCAAGTAACCGCTCAAGCTGTCACTGTCGCGATGCGCAGGTTGTTGGTGGCGCCAGGAGTCCCGAACGGCACGCCTGCGACCACGATAATGCGCTCGCCTTCGCCGGCGAAGCCTTCGATAAAGGCGTGACGGCAGGCGCGATCGGCCATGTCGCGTTCGTCGCGGGCGTCATCGGTGACGATCGGGTGCAGGCCCCACACGACAGCGAGGCGCCGCGCCACCCCCTCGTGCGGCGTGAGCGCCAGGATCGCCGAGCGCGGCCGCTGGCGAGCGATCCGAAGCCCGGTCGAGCCTGAGCTGGTCCAGGCGCAGATCACTTTGAGGTCCAGCGTTTCGGCGACGTCGCGCGTCGCCTCCGCGATCGCGTCCGCGCCTGTCGCTTCCGGCGCGGCGCGCTGCGCCTCGATGATCGAAGGATAGATTTTCTCGGCTTCCACCGCCTCCGCGATTCTGCTCATGGTCGCGACCGCTTCGCACGGATACTGGCCCGAGGCGCTCTCGGCTGACAGCATGACGGCGTCCGCGCCCTCGAACACCGCGGTTGCGACGTCCGACACCTCGGCGCGTGTCGGCACCGGCGCGGAGATCATCAATTCCAGCATCTGCGTCGCCACCACCACCGGCTTGCCGATCCGCCGGGCGAGGCGAGTGAGGGTCTTCTGAATGCCGGGCACGCGCTCGAGCGGCATTTCCACGCCGAGATCCCCTCGCGCCACCATCAACGCGTCCGCGACCGCCATGATCTCGTCAATTCGTTGGACCGCCTGCGGTTTCTCGATCTTGGCCATCACGAGCGCGCGGCCGTTGACGATCGCCTTGACCTCCTCGATGTCTTCCGGACGCTGAACGAAGGAAAGCGCGATCCAGTCGATGTCCTCCTCTAGCGCGGCGGCCAGGTCAGCGCGATCCTTTTCGGTCATGGCGGAGGTCGGAATGGTTGTGTCGGGCAGGCTCACACCCTTCTTGTTGGAGACGCGCCCCGCCACTTCAACGACGGTCAGCGCGCGGCCTCCCTCGGCCGCGGCGACCCGCAGCATCACTTTGCCGTCGTCGATCAGTATGCGGTGCCCCTTTGCGAGCGAGCTCAGGATTTCCGGATGCGGCAGATAGACGCGCGACTCCCCGCCCGGCGTGGGGTCGCCGTCGAGAAGGAAGGCTTCGCCGTGGCGCAGGTCGGCGGCGCCGTTGGCGAACGTGCCGAGCCTGAGCTTCGGCCCCTGGAGGTCGACGAGGATGCCGATCGGGCGGCCGGTCTCTTCCTCCACCTCGCGGATCATCGCGACCCGCTCCCGCATCACGTCATGCGAGGCGTGGCTCATGTTGATGCGGAAAACGTCCGCGCCGGCGGCGAACAGCGCCGCGATGGTCTTTTGGTCCGCCGAAGCGGGCCCGAGGGTGGCGATGATTTTGACGCGGCGGCGGCGGGACTGCACTCGCGTTCTCCCATGATCGGCGGCTCTGACGGCCAGTTTGTTTTCGTTCGGCTCGCGGTCGGTCGATGTTCGGGCGGCTCAGGGGTTTGCCTGATCGGTCAGTTGCACGGTCCAGCTCTTGGCGTCCTTGCCAGTGTCGACTTCGAAGAATCCGGTTCGGTTGAAGCCGCGCACGAAGCAATCCTGCCGGCCCTGGATCTTGAACTCGCGATCTGACGTGCACATGAACACCTTGCCTTTCCACTCGCCGCCGCGCTCGTCCATCGCATAGAGATAATAATACTCAGCCGCCAGAGCGCCGCGCAAAAGTGTGACGCAGTCGAGCGATTTAAGATTCCACCAGCCTTCGGTGACCCAGTTTTGTCCGTCGGTATAGCCGATGGCGACGCTGACCCGGCTGTTGGTGTTGTTGCACATGCGCAAGTCCGCGCGCGCGGGGCCGGCCGCGCAAAGCGCCGCACCCAGCGCAAGAAGCGCCAGCCGTCGTCCTGCCATTCTGACCATGCTCATGCGGTGAAAAAGGGCTCTAGCGCGTCATATTCGGCGCGTGCGCCCTGCTGTCAACCTCGGCGCCCGCACCCGATCGGGGCGCCGGGCGACGGCCTGATGCCCCGCGGCCGAATCTCATGGTGTCGCCGCGCGGCGCGGATCACATTGTCCCGACCAAGCGTTTGGCGTCAGATGGCTGTTCCATCTGAAGGATGAGTTTCTTGTCAAACGATCTCGAAACCTTCGCCTTTGTCTACATCTGGCTCTCGATCGCCGCAGCGTTGATTGTGCTCGCCGACATCTTTCTCCTCGGGCGCCGGCAGCCGATGGGCGTAATGGACGCGGTCTGGCCGCTGACGATGTTGTACTGGGGGCCGCTCGGCCTGCCGTTCTATTTCAGCTTCGGCAGAGCCGCTCCTTCGGAGACCCGGATGCACGACCATGCGCGCGGGGACTCGGGGCCGCCGATGTGGCAGGCGGTCTTCAAAGGCGCGGCCCACTGTGGCGCGGGCTGCGCGCTCGGCGATTTTGCCGCCGAGTGGATCGCGCTCGGTCTTGGCCTGGTGCTGCTTGGCTCGGCGCTCGCCGCCAGGCTGACCTTGAGCTTCGTTCTCGCCTACGCGGCGGGGATCGCCTTCCAATATTTCGCCATTGCGCCGATGCGCGGCTTGAGTTTCCGGGCCGGCGTCGTAGCCGCCGTCAAGGCGGACACGTTTTCGCTGATCGCCTACGAGATTGGCATGTTCGCCTGGATGATCTATCGGGCGCATGCTTGGCCGGCCATGCAGCCGACCGACTGGTCCTATTGGCTGATGATGCAGGTCGCCATGGTGCTCGGCTTCGCGACCACCTATCCGGTCAATTGGCTCCTGATCCGGTTTGGCGTGAAGGAGAGAATGTAGGGCTGCCCTTGCTTCTGGATGGCGGCTCGACGGAATCGCGCGAATTGCGGATGATTGACTTAATGAAACGATCCCTTTTGTTAGGCCTCGGCGCCGTCGTTGCGCTGAGCGCGTTCGCACCTTCGGCGCGCGCCGACTTCGCCTCCTGCGTCGGTTCGCTCAAAGCCGAGGCCGCGCGCGACGGGATTTCCACTCGCACCCTCAGCGTCGCCTTCGACGGACTCGAGCCGGACATGAAAGTGCTCGATTTCCAGGGGCAGCAGCCGGAGTTCAAGACGCCGGTCTGGGACTATGTCGACGGCCTCACCGGCGACGACCGGGTGGCCGACGGCAAAGCGGCGATGGGGAGCCAAGCGCGCGCGCTTGCCCGCGCGGAGCAGCAATTTGGCGTCAGCCGCTACATGCTGGCGGCGATCTGGGGGGTGGAGTCGCGTTTCGGCCAGAAGATGGGCGCGCGCCCGCTCGTTCAGTCGCTGACCACGCTCGCCTGCTTCGGCGGGCGCGCCAGCTATTTCCGCTCCGAACTGATGGCGACGCTCAAGATCATCGACCGCGGCGACGTGCCGGCCGACAAGCTCAACGGATCATGGGCGGGGGCGTTCGGGCAGACGCAGTTCATGCCCTCGACCTTCCTGCGCCTTGCGGTCGACTTCGAGGGCGACGGGCGGCGCGACATCGTCGATTCAGCCCCGGACGCGCTCGCCTCGACCGCCAATTATTTGCGCAAGTCAGGCTGGCGGCCCGGCCTGCCGTGGGGCTTCGAGGTCAGGCTGCCCGACGGCTATTCCGGCCCCTCCGGACGCAAGGCCAAGCACTCCATGGCGTTCTGGGCGTCGCACGGCTTGACCCGCATCGACGGGCGTTCGCTCGGCGAAGGCGAGGCGGGGCTGCTCCTGCCGGCGGGGCGCGAGGGGCCCGCCTTTCTCGTCACCCGCAATTTCGACGCGGTCTATTCCTACAACGCCGCCGAGTCCTACACCCTCGCGGCCTGCGTGCTTGCCGATCGCCTGGCCGGGGCCAAGGGCATCGTCACCCCCTGGCCGACCGACGATCCGCTCCTGCCGCTCGAAGGCCGAAAGGAAGTGCAGGCGCTATTGGCGAGGCGCGGCTATGACGTAGGCGGCGCCCCGGACGGCGACATCGGGACCAAGAGCAAGGCGGCGATCGCCGATTTCGAACAGCGCGCCGGGCTCGAAGTGAACGGCCGCGCCTCGGTCAAGGTCTTGGAGGCGCTGAAGCGATAGCCGCAGAGCCGGCCGCTTGGGTCAGAAGTGGTAGTTCACCCCGGCGGTGATCACATTGGCGCTGAAATGCGAGATGTCCGAGATCGGCGGGTCCAGGAGATAGGTCCTCGTGCGGTTGCCGAGATCGAGATAAAGGTATTCGATCTTGGCGCTCCAGCCGCGCGCAATCTCGACTTCGACGCCGCCGCCGAGCGTCCAGCCCTCTCGCGTATGGCTGTGATCGTCCGTGGCGGCGAAGGGGCCGACCGCCGCGGTCGCGTTCGTGCCGACCTCGCCAACGGCGCCGCCGCCGGTGGCGTAAAAGAGCCAGTTGCCGAACGCGTAGCCGACCCTCGGCCGCAGCGTTCCGAACCAGGACAGCCTCTGCGTGTAGCTCGCCGCCAACCCTGCGCAGAGAGGCGGAGGGCAGGGCGCGGTGCGCCCGCCGCTGAGCCCGCTCCCGTCGAAGCTCGCCTCGAGCCCGAGAACCCATGGGCCCATCTGCCAGTTGTAGCCGGCCTCGCCGCCCCCGACGACGCCTGCAAGCTTGGTGTCGAAGGCGGGAAGCCCAAATCCGGCGATATTGAAGGCGTTGTGGCTCGACCCGAAGCCGCCGCCGACATTGAGCCCGGCGTAAAATCCAGTCCAGGTCGGCTGGGCCCCAAGGGGCGGCAGTTCCGGCGCCGGCGGCAAATCGGCCGCGCGCGCCGCTCCCTCGAGCGCGAGCAGCGACAAAACGATCACGAAAGAGCGGCGCATCGGAATTTCCTCTCGCGCCCAACTTACGGCGCGGAGGCTTAAGAGTTTACGAACATGGCTAAGGAATTGTAAACGCGCGGCAGCCTCCGTCCGGATATTCTCTGGCGACGCCCTATCTGAAGCCGGTCGGCGGCCGGCGCGCCTCAGTAGGCGAGCCTGATCGGCGCCGAATAGGTCCCGCCAGCATAGTCGAAGGCGGCCGAGGCGAAGGCCGGCGCTCCCATGCGCGAGGGCGGGTTGCGGGAGAAGCCATAGGCTTCCTTCGGCTTGCCGAACATGCCGTACTGCATTTGCGTCTCATTGTTTTCGGCGTGGAACGCCGCGACCGCATAGGTCCCAGGCTTGAGGCCGTTGAAAACGCAGATCGCCTGTCCGCCTTTGATCCTGGCGATGACGCCTCGGCTTTCCTGCCCCGCTTTGGGGAAGGCCTCAGGGCCGTCGTAAAGCCCGCAGCGCACGACCCCGTCGTCGTTCTTGAGCCCCGAAACCGGCACGGAAAGCCGCCCCGCGTCGGCATTGGCCGCGCTCGCGCCGGCGGACAATCCGAGACAAAGCACAGTGAAGGCGAAGTTGCGCATGGAATAACCCCTTAAGGACAGCCTGCGCCTGTTCTAGTCCAGCCGCGTTTCGGAGCCGTGAAGAAAACCTGCGGAAATGCAGGCGTCTCCGGTTCCAGGTTATTTGGCGGATATGTCGCCGTGCGAGGCCGCGCCTCACGTGTGCGCTTAGGCTGCGCCCTGCCTCGAAGATCTATGTCGAGCGCAAGGTGGACAGGTGGAGGTCGTTTCGAGGACGATAGACCATTCGCAAAGATCGAGACAACGCGGCCCGATCGACTGAACCCGCCGCTCCGCTCCGGCGCGCCGCGACCGCCGAAACATGCTTCATGGGGAAAGGCGCTCATGTTGGTAGGCGGAGCCTGCGACAGCCGTCCAGTGTCATAACGAGTAGCTCGGGCGGAATTTGAAATTCTTCAAACATGCGCGAGCGAAAGCCAGGCTCCAGTTCGAGGCCGCGACGGATTGCGGAGCCTGCTGCGTTCGTCCGTCCGCCGAGAGCAAGCGCAATGGCGTGCAGGAGATAGCCGGAGCCGAAGCCCGGCTTGACCTGAATGGCTCGCGCGGTGCAGGCCGCCGCGTCCTCCCAGCGCTCTTCAATCTCGGCGCGGACGGCGAGGCCGAGATGAGCTTCGAAGGCAAGTGGGTGCGAGGGACTGAGACTGAGCGCCCGCGCAGCATAAGCTCCCGCTGCATCGGGCCGGCACGAGATCGCATTGGCCTGCGCGCCGAGGTAGGCGACGGTGGCGGAGGCGGGATTGATCTCGGCCGCGCGCGCGATGGAGGCGAGAGCGACGTCCCGATCGACCGCCAGAAAGGCCAGCACGAAGCCGCCAATTGCGAGCGCGATTGGATCGTCGCTCTCATCTGCGATTGCCGCTTGGCCATGCACGATGGCCTCGCTCCGATGCGCCTCGTTGAAACCGCCGCGCGCGAAGCAGAGTTCGTGCGCCCAGGCAAGAAGCGCATGGGCGGCGCCATAGTCCGGATCACGCGCCAACGCCTTTTCGAGGAGCGGTATGGCTTGACGGCCTTTCGCCTCCGTATGCGCGCTGACCAGTGCGAAAGCCTGAAGGTAGAGATCGTAGGCGTCGGCTCCCGGCGGCGCTTTCCGGCGCGCGCGCACGATTTCGGACTGCATCAGTTGGGGTTCGAGCAGACCCGCGACGCGCTCCGCGATCCGGTCCTGGACGACAAAGACGTCCTCGACCGACGCGTCGAAGGTCTCCGCCCAGAGATGCGATCCACTCTCCGTATCGATGAGTTGCGCCCTCAAGCGAACCCGGCCGCCTTCGCGCGCGACCCCGCCTGAAAGCGCATAGCGCGCGGCGCGCGTGACGGTCCCGCCGTCGTCCGAGATCACGCCCAGCCAGCGCATTCGTGAAAGCGCGCCCAGGGTCGCCGCGCTGATCCCTTGCGCGAGATAATCCTGTGTCGCGTCGCCGCTCATATTGAGAAAACGGCGAACGACGATTGAAACCGCAAGCCGCTGCGAGGGGTTTTCAGCCTGGCTCGGCGCCGTTGGCGCCTTCAGGGACAGAATGATGTCGTCATTGAGCGCCACCAGCTCGCGGGCGCGGTCAAGCAAATAACGACCCTTGCCAGTCAAGACGGGAGAGCCGCCGCGGCTGCGGACGAAAAGCGTACAACCGGCCAACGCTTCGAGCCGCTGCATCTGCAGTGAAACCGCAGCCTGCGTGCGCCCGACACGCTCCGCCGCGCGCGTAAAGCTTCCCGCCTCCGCGATCGCGGCGAAGGAGCGCAAGAGGTCAATGTCCAGCGCAGCGCTCATGACCAATAAGCTTCGCTAATAGGTAATCAAAAAAACTCGTTTCTTCTTTGCTTTCGAAACTGTCAGCTTGGATGCTGATCACAAGATCCGCTGAATTGCAAGTAATTAAACGCACAAAGCTTGAGAAACGCGGGGGACAAGCCATGCCGCTTCTGCCGCTCGTCACGCTGACGCTCGCGACCTTCGTCATCGGCTCGTCGGAGCTTATGATCCAAGGCCTCCTGCCGGAAATCGCGCAGAGCCTTAGCGTCAATATTCCGACGGCCGGGCTGCTTGTAACAGCCTATGCGCTTGGTGTGACGTTCGGGTCACCCTTCGTTGCGCTGCTAACCGTCCGAATGCGACGCAAGGCGGCGCTGGTGGCGCTCATGGCCGTATTCGCAGCCGCCCAAGTCGGTTGCGCCATGGCGCTGGATTATCGGGTGCTGCTCGCCGGCAGAATTGTCGCCTCCGTCTGCCACGGCGCCGTCGTCGCGATCGCCTCGGTGGTCGCGGTCGGCATCGTGCGCGAGGACCGCCGCGCGACCGCCGTCGCGCTCGTCTGGGCGGGATTCGCGGCCTCAAACATACTCGGGGTGCCCGCAGGGACCATGTTGGGCCAAGCCTTCGGCTGGCGCGCCACTTTCTGGGCGATCGCAGCGCTCGGGATTGCGGCGCTCTCGGCGATGGCGGCCTTTCTTCCGGATGGCGGCAAGGGCGATAATCCTTTGATAGCCCGCGAGTTGCGCGCGGTGCGGCGCGCGTCAGTCTTACTGATCTTGACTCTAGCGGGGCTCATCCTCGCTTCCTGGCAGAGCGTGTTCACGTTTATCGCGCCGCTGCTCCGCGAGACGACGGGTGTCGCTTCATCTGCGGTCTCAGGCTATCTGCTCGCCTTCGGAATCGGGGGCGTTATCGGAATGCAGGTCGGAGGCCGCTTCGCCGACCGGAACGCGCTTGCGGCCCTCATCGCAGTATGTGCGGCCAATGTTGTAGTCAGCCTCGGGCTGCTGGTCGCTTTCCGAACGCCTGGGCCGGCTCTGGTGGGCATGTTCGTATGGGGTTTCAGCCTGTATTTCGGCGCCGCGCCAATTCAGTTGCGCGTCGTCGACGCGGCGCGAGAAGCGCCCAGTCTCGCCTCAACCTTGCTGCAGTCGGGTCTCAACGCCGGGATCGCCGCCGGTCCTCTCTTCGGAGCAGCTGGCTTAAGAGGAGGCATGACCTACGGGGATTTGCCACTGATTGCCGCGGCGCTGGCGCTCGCCGCTCTTGGCGCTGCTGTGTGGTCAGCTGTCCTCGAACGACACGGATCGCCTGCTCCGGCGCGCTCCAGGCGATCGGAAGAGATTTCGGAAGAAATGCGACAGAATCTTCGGGCTGGAGACGGTTGAGTTATTGGGAATGCTCCGCAGAGGGGCGCCGAAAGAGGGGCGTGGGAATTCCTAACCGCTCCGTCTCCGCTTTGTGCTTCTCCAGCCGCTTAGCTCGTAACGGTCGCATTGCCAGATTCAGGGCCGGGCCACGACGCGGGCCCGCGCCCGCCCTGGCGGCGTGTCAGAGATTCACGAATTCACAAACTTATTATTGTGCAAAGCGGAAATCGACGCTATCATCATCGGCGATGGCGAATTCGGGCGCCCGATCAGGCAGGGTCCGGCGTGGCGGAGAGAATGGAGCGAAAACATCATTGGCGAGCGGGCGCGAAGCCTCACGCAAACCCCAAAATGCAACCCAAGATAGAATTGCAATTTTTTTTATTTTTTCCGCCGTAACCTATTGAAAAGGCCTGATTTGCAAAAATTAATAAAAGGAAATAAAAGCAAATTTGCTTTTATTTCCTTTTATTAATTTGGATAAATTTTTTGGCCTCGCGCCGTCAGGTTGTATTCCCGCCCTCAGGCCGAAGCCCGGCTCACCCCGCAAGCACGCTCTCGGCCGGCGTATAGGCGAGGCCATGGGCGGCCGCGACCGGCTCGCAGGTGAGCTTGCCGTCCTGCACATTCAAGCCGGCGCGCAGGTGAGGGTCGTCCTTGAGCGCCTTCCGCCAACCTTTGTCGGCCAGCGCCAGCGCGAACGGCAGGGTCGCGTGGTTGAGCGCGAAGGTCGAGGTGCGGGCGACGGCGCCCGGCATGTTGGCGACGCAATAATGCACGATGCCGTCCACGACATAGGTCGGATGGGAGTGCGTGGTCGGCTTGGACGTCTCGACACAGCCGCCCTGGTCGATGGCGATGTCGACGATGACCGCGCCCGGACGCATGGTCTTGAGCATGTCGCGGGTAATCAGCTTGGGCGCGGCCGCGCCCGGCAGGAGCACCGCGCCGATCACGAGATCGGCGTTCCTGACGAGATCGGCGATCGAGGCGCGGGTCGAATAGATGGTGCGCAAAGCCGAGCCGAACTCGGCCGAGAGCCGCTTCAAGGCCTCATGCGAGCGGTCGACGACGGTGACGGAGGCGCCCATGCCGACCGCGATGGTCGCGGCATGCGTGCCTGACACGCCGCCGCCGAGCACCAGCACGTCGGCCGCCGCCACGCCCGGCACGCCGCCAAGCAGCACGCCGCGTCCGCCTTGCGCCTTCTCGAGCGCATGCGCGCCAACCTGCGGCGCGAGACGTCCCGCCACCTCCGACATGGGGGTCAAGAGCGGCAAGCCGCCATAAGGGCTCGTGACCGTCTCATAGGCGATGCAGGTCGCGCCCGAAGCGATCAGGTCGCGCGTCTGCTCGAGGTCCGGCGCGAGATGCAGATAGGTGAACAGGATCTGCCCTTGGCTGAGGCGCTTGCGCTCCTCATGAAGCGGCTCCTTGACCTTCACGATCATCTCCGCCTGCGCGAACACCTCGCCGCCGGTGGGCATGATCTTCGCGCCGGCGCGGACATATTCCTCGTCGGGAGAGCCCGAGCCGAGGCCGGCCCCGGTCTCGACAATCACCTCGTGCCCGTGATGGACGAGCTCGGCGACCGCGGCCGGGGTCATGCCGACCCGGAATTCGTTGTCCTTGATCTCCTTGGGAACGCCGACAAGCATGGATTGCCTCCAAAAGGGCGCTTAGAACCGATCCGAGAGGTTATCGCAGGAAATTGGCCGGCGGGACACTTGCTTTGGCTCCCTGTCCCTCTGGTATAAGCAGCTTTTGACTTTGGCTCGCGGCGCGGGATCGATGAACTTGCGGGAGGTTCGGAGGCGCATGGGTTCGATCGCACGGCTCAAGGCGCTGTTCATCGTCCTGGGCGCGGCGCTCGCTTTGGGGTCGGCTGAAGCCGGCGTCCTCGATCACGTGGGCCATGACAAGGCGCTGCGCATCGGCTTCCGCGCGGATGCGCCGCCGTTCTCGTTCACCGACGAGGCCGGCCTGCCCGCCGGATTCATGGTCGATCTCTGCCGTTCGGTCGCCAAAGACATTGGCGAGCAGCTCAACATCAGCGATCTCAAAATCGATTATGTGCTGGTGACCGCCGAGAACCGCTTCGATGCGATCGAAAACGGCAAGGCCGATCTTCTCTGCGAGCCGACTTCGGAAACTCTCTCCCGCCGCGCGCAAGTCGACTTCTCCATTCCGACCTTCGTCGACGGAGCGAGCCTGCTCGTCGGCTCCGATGCGCCCGGCGACTTCCGCGCGCTCTCCGGCAAGAAGATCGGGGTTCTTGCCGGCACGACGACCGAGAAGAGCCTGAGCGATACGCTGGCGAGCACCGGTCTCGTGGCGGAAATCACGCCCGCGAAGACCCACCAGGAGGGGCTCGCAATGCTGGATAGGGGGGAGATCGTCGCCTATTTCGCCGATCGGGCGATCCTCTCCTATCTCGCATCGAAGAGCGCCGACCCGAGCAAGCTGCATCTCGCCAACAACTATTTCTCGCTCGAACCGTATGCGCTGGCGCTCCCGCATGGCGATGAGGACTTCCGGCTCGCGGTCGATCGGGCGCTGAGCCATATCTATCGCTCGGGCGAGATCGGGATCGTGTTCGCGCATACGTTCGGCAACCAGATTCGGCCGAGCGACGTCTTGAAAGCCCTCTATTCCGTTTCGGCGTTGCCCGATTGATGCGGGGCCTCGAGAGTCGAAGGGCGGCGCCGTGGCCGATGTGAGACCCGATATCGCGACAATGCCGTTCGAGGCGGCGCTCGCGGAACTCGAGCAGATCGTCGATCAGCTCGAAAAGGGCGCGGTCGCGCTCGACGAATTGATTCGGCTCTATGAACGCGGCGAAGCCTTGAAGAAGCGCTGCGACGAATTGCTCAAGAACGCCGAAATGCGCATCGAGAAGATCACCCTCGCCGCGGATGGCGCGTTCAAGGGGGTGTCCCCGCTCGACGACTGACCGCGCTCCGTCGCATCCGAAGGGCGGAAAGGAGCCCGAGGGCGCGGCCCTGAGAAACCTCCTGTTAACCCGTTTCCGCTCAACTCATTGAACATTCATTAATTATCGCTTCTGATCCCCTTGGACGGGCGCGAGCTCTTTGAAGCGCGGAAGCAATGCGTACGATAGCGTTTGTGGGGCTGAAAGGCGGCTCGGGGAAGAGCACGATTGCGTCATCCCTGGCCGTTGCGGCGCGTGAAACGAAGGAAAAGGTCTGCGTCATCGACATGGACCCGCAAGGCTCGCTCATGAATTGGGGCAGGATTCGCCCTGCGAGCGATATCGAGGTCCTCGCTTCGGGGGCGGCGCGGTTGCCAGCTTTACTCGCCTCGCTCGAGCGTCGGGGCGTGACGCTTGCGCTCCTCGACACGCCTGGCGCGGAAGGAGCGGCGTCTTCGGCCGCCATGCAGGCTGCGGACCTGAACATTGTTCCGTCCCGACCGAGCCTGTTCGACTTATGGGCTAGCGCTCGAACCCGCGCAGCCATCGAGGAGATCGGGGCGACGTTCGTGTTCATGCTCAACCAATGTCCGCCAGCCGAGCAAAGCGCCCGGGTTCAGGACGGCGCCGAGGCGCTTCAAGAAATGGGCGAGCTGGCCTCCCCGCTGGTCCTGACACGGGTCGACTATCAGGAAGCGGCGCGGCACGGCTGGGGCGTGACCGAGCTCAGTCCCTACGGCGCGGCCGCCCAGGAGATGCGGGGCCTTTGGCAGTCCATCGAGCGTCGCTTGGCGCAAGCCAAAGTTGAGCGCACTGCGCAAAAGGCGGCGTAGGTCCGAGCCAATGAATTGGGTCGCCCTTGCAACGGCATCCGAGGCAATCCTTCGCCCCGCGCACCACGCGTCGCCCAGCGGCTAGACAAAGGCTCGCGCTGTTCGCAAAAACCTGCGATGTGCGTGCCCGTATGCTCCCCCATCACGAGCTGGTTCATCTCCGCCGAGCCGCCGGCTGAGATCGACGATCCGCTTGCCGCGAAAAGCGGCTGTCAGGGTGTCCGCCGTTTGCAGGCAGGCGCTGCGCCCGTGAGATTTGCACACGATTCGTCGGCTCCCGGCTAAGGTCGATGGGCTAGACTCTCCCCGGCGTCACGCAGGACGCCCAACCGACGACGATCAACCGGGAATTGGATTGGCGGCGCGCCCACACTTCGAGCTCGACCTTGTTTCGCCCCTCCGGCGTCGGCGTCACCGACGTGACGAGGCCGTAGAAGGTCGCGGGCTCGAAGACTTCCAGCGTCGCGATGAACTTCAGCTTGAACCAGCCGTCGGTGTACCAGGCCGCGCCAAAAGCGCGTCCGAGGAACTCGGCCATGCAGCCTGCCTGCTGCTGACCCTGAACGATCGGAACGCGCAACTGCCCGCGCCGCGCGACGGCGAGGTCGTTATGGGTGTTGCGGATATACTCGCCGAGCCGCGAGAAGATCGCAGCTTGCTCGAAGGTGATGATCTTCCGCATCGGGCTCAGAGCGTCTCCGACGCGGACGTCCTCGCCGACCGCGTCCACGTATCGCGCTGCCGGCGGAATCTCCCCTGTCACCTTCCGGCTCGGCGTGCTGCTCGCGCGCTCCGCGATCGCCCCCGGCACGGTTCGAAGGATCTCGACGCCGCGATGGCGAATGATGCTGCGGCCGTCCTCGCCGGTGGCCTTGGCCTCCATCACGACGCAGCCCTGGCCTCGCAGAACGTAGGCTTCCGTATAGGTTCCCGCCAAGGTGACCGTTTCGCCGAGCCTCACGGGGCTGTCGAACCACATCTGTTCCTCGGTGTGGAATCCGACCGTTCGGCTGGCCCGGTAGCGAGTGGTGAAGAGCTGCAGAAGATCGTTGCCGAGCAGCGCGGGCTGGCCGATGCGGCCGCCAAATGGGCTGTCTTGAAACGACCAGGGCGAGTAGTCGTCCTGGGTGAAGGCGAAGCGCTTGATCTTATGGTCGTCGACCGTGACGGTGACGGGGCCGAGAGGCTCCGGAATCTCGAGGTTCTCGAACACCGGCTCCTTGAGCCCTTCCTCCAGGTCTTCGAGACCTGCTGCTCGGCGCGGATCTGTGAGATCGCGCCAGGGGGCGGGCGACGCATCGGAAGCGGTCATCGGTTTCGGGTTCTCACGTATGGGGTCGCGCAAGATTGAACGCCCCTTGGCAAGGCTTTTTGCTCATCACGGCTCCCTCTCCTCAGACAGAGCGAGCCGGGACCCTTGTCTGGTCGAGTTGCGTTGGCGGCCGCACTTCCGCAGTCCATAAAAACGATTTCGGAACTCTATGGCTCGGTAAGGGAAGTCGGGCGGCGGGTCAAGCTCGTGCAAGGCATGCGGACGGGGCTAGCCCAAAGTGACTTCGGCGCGGCGCGGACGCACGCGCGTCGCGCGCACCAGTCGGGCAGGCGGACAGGTCGAGCCGCGCACGACGAGATCGGTCGGGAAAATCTGCTCGAAGCCGGCCCCCCCTCGCCCACGGATACGCTGCATCAGCAACGCCGCGGCCGCAGCGCCCATTTCGCGCTTGCGCAGGCGAACGGTGGTGAGGTTGATCGATCTGAAGGCGGCAAGAGCGATGTCGTCGAGGCCGACGACCGACAGGTCGCCCGGAAGGTTCAATCCGACCGCCGCGGCCGTTTCTATGACGCCCATGGCGCTCATATCGCTGCTGGCGAAGATGGCTGTCGGCGGCCGGCGCAGGCGAAGAAGGCGATCCGCGGCCGCCACTCCGGCGGCGAACGTATAGTCGCCCGGAAATATCAGATCGGGATCGTCGTGCAAGCCGAGGCTTCCGACATGGGACAGAAAGGTCTGCAACCGCTCGAACGCTGAACTCGAATCCGCAGGACCGCGCACGAATCCGATGCGACGGTGTCCAAGGTCGTGCAGATGGTGGAGAGCCTGACTGAGGCCAGTGACATTGTCCGAGCCGACATAGTCGTCAGGATGGTCGAAGTTGCGGCGTTGGATCAGAACGAAGGGAGGATCGCCGGCGAGACAGGCCCGCACCGCGGGAGAGGAGCAATGCTGGGAGATCAGAACCATCCCATCCACCTGACGGTCGAGCAGCGTGCGCATATGCCAGAGTTGGCGCTCTTCGTCCCCGTCGGTGTTGCAGAGAAAGAGCGAGCATTTCTCCGCCATCGCCACATCCTCGACGCCGCGCACGAAATCGGCGGACGAAGGATTGGCGACGTCGGCGATCAGAACTCCGATCGCAAAGCTCCGGCGCATCCGCAGTCCGCGAGCGACCGCCGACGCGCGATAGCCTAGCCGCTCCGCGGCTTCCTGGACGAGGGTCCGCGTCTCGTCGGTGACATAGGGCTTGCCGGCAAGCGCGTTCGAGACGGTCGACAGCGCGAGCCCGGTGGCCTCCGCGACATCGCGTATGGTGGCCCGCTTGCGTTCGCTCACGTCCCGATCCTCCGCGCGAAGCCCTTGTCGGCAAATGACGAGCCGGCTCCGGCGCGCTGTCCCGATTGACGGGCCTCTAGCCTTCGGCGACGGCCTCGCTCAATCGAACAAAAGCCACCCTTGGAGGGTCGTCAAGTCCGACGCGGCCTTCCGCCAACATCCAATCCTCGACCCCGCGATCAATAGGCAAGTCGATCGTTGTCCTCGAAGGAGGTGACCGGCGGATAGGCGCGCTGATCGGTGATGACGTCGATGAGGGTGGTGCGATCGGACTTCAGCGCTGTCTCAAGCGCCGGCAGAAAATCCTCCGCGCGCTCCACCCGCACCCCCTCGCAGCCGCACGCTCGCGCGATCGCGGCGTGATCGACCGGTTCGAAGTCGCAGACGTCGGAGTAATCGTTAAAGAGGACCTTCTCGGCATGCTTCTGGTAGCCGAGGATCTGATTGTTCAGAACCGTGAGCACGACAGGCAGATTCATCCGCCGCGAGGTTTCCAGCTCGGACCAGACGTGGGCGAAACCGCCGTCGCCCGCCAGGCAAAACACGGGCGCTTCGGGCCTTGCGGCCTTGGCGCCGAGGGCGAAGGGCAGGCCCCACCCGAGCCCCGCCAATCCGCGCGGCGTCACGAAACGCATGCCGGCCTTGCGGGCTTTCAGGAAATTCGCGATCCAGATCGACGAATAGCTCGCATCGGCCACAAGAATCATCTCCGGCGTGAGGACGCTGTCGAGGTCCCGCATCAGACGTTCCGGCCGCACGGGCGACTGGTCCATGCGAACAACTCGGCTGAGTTCGGCTTCATGGGCCTTGTGGCCCTCGGCGATCCTCGCTTCGAGCGCCGCGCGCGCCGCGACGCGCTTTCCGAGGTCGCGGCGCTTCAGCTCGCCCGTCAGGGCCTCGAGCGCGAGCCGCGCGTCGCCCACGAGACGCACGTCCGCCTCATAATTGCGCCCGATCTCCCGGCCGTCGATGTCGATGTGGATGTATTTCGCTCCCTTTGGATAGAGCTGCCAGCCGTCGGTCCCGTTCTGGTTGGTCTTGTTGCCGACGAGGAGCACGACGTCCGCTTGGGTCACCATTTCGCGCAGGAACTTTGTCCGGCCGCGCGTCCCCATGAAATATCCGACGACTCCCACCGAAAGCGGGTGCATCTCATCGACCGCGCCCTTGCCCATGAGGGTGGTCGCGACGGGCAAGGAGGCCGCCTCCTGCAAATCCGCGAGCGCCGCGGCGGCGTCCGAGACGTGCACCCCGCCGCCCGCGATGACCAGCGGCGCCGCGGCCGAAGCGAGAAGCGTCGCCGCGGCCCCGATCGCCGCCGGATCGGGGCTGGACCGGTCGAGCGGGAATGTGCCGAGCGAGGCGAAGCGCTCTCCCGTTCCTGGCTGCGGCGTGTCGAGGAAAAGATCCATCGGCGCGATGAGAACAACAGGACCCGGCCGGCCCGAGGCCGCAGCCGTGAAGGCCATGTCGACATAGTCGTCGATCCGATCGACTTCATCCACACGCTTGACCCACTTCGCCACGCCCCTGAAAAGTTCGAGGTGATCGAGCTCCTGGAAAGCGTTCTTGTCGACCTGCTTGCGATGCACATCCTGGACGATCGCGACGATGGGAATGGAGGCTTTCAGCGCTTCGGCCAGAGGCGCCACGAGCAGCGTCGCGGCCGGGCCGTTCTGGGCAGTTACGACCGGAACCTTGTGGCTCACGCGCGCATAAGCGTCGGCCATGGCCGCGCCGGCGTTCTCCGTCCTGTAGCCGACCTGGCGGATGCCGAACTGGGGCGCGACAAGGAACAGCGGGGAGGGAATGCTTTGGCCGAAGATCACTTCGACGCCGTGCCGCTTGAGCGCCGCCGCGAACGTGTGGGCGCCCGACGTGTTGGCGATCGTATGGGCGGTCCGAGCGGACTTTGTTCTTGCAGACACGGGGAGGGACCTCGAGAGACGATGGGAAGCTAGGGCGGCGGCAAGCTCAAACGACGCCGGATGCCTTGAGCGCGGCGATCTCGTTGGACTCAAGGGAAAGCCATTCGGACAAGATCTCTTCCGTATGCTGTCCCAGGGCGGGCGCAGCGAGACGGACCTCGACAGGGGTCTTGCTCATGCGGATCGGCGAGGCCTGCATGGTCACGGGTCCTGCACGAGGGTGGTGGACCTCGGTGATGTGCCCCTCGGCGCGGATGCGCCAATCGCTGACGATCTCGTCGATCGTGGCGACCTCGGCGCAGGACACTTCAGCTTCGCGGGTCAATCGCAAAACCTCGGCCGCGTCATGCGCCGCCACCCATTCGCCGACGATCGCCTCGATGGCGTCGACGTTGGCCATGCGCGCGGATATAGTGGCGAAGCGCGGGTCCGCGAGCAGCTCCTTCCGTTGCATGATCTTGCAAAGACGCGGGAAATGCGCGTCGTTGCCAGCAAGCAAATAGACCCAGCGTCCATCCCGAGTCTTGAAGGTCTGTGCAGGGGCCGAATAGCGATCGCGGTTGCCGACCCGGGTCATCGTGCGTCCAAGCGCCGCCTGCTCCGGGATCGCTGTCAGCAACAGCGAAATGCCGGAACCGAGCAGGCTGAGGTCAACGAGCTGGCCCTCGCCGCTCGCGTTGCGGTGTTGCAAGGCGGACAGAACGCCGATTGTGGCGTAGAGGGCGGTCGAATAGTCGACCAGAAACGTGCCCGCGACCATCGGCGGGCCTTCGGGCGACCCGGTCAACGACATCAGACCACTCGAGGCCTGCGCGATCGCGTCGAAGCAAGGCTCGCCGGATCGCGGTCCCTGCTGACCGAACCCGGAAATCCGAGCCATCACGAGTTGCGGGTTGAGCGCGTGAACCTCAGGCCAGCCCAGGCCCATCTTCTCCATCGTGCCCGGACGGAAATTCTCGATCAGCACGTCCGCCTGACCAATCAGCCGGCGCAGCAGATCTTGCGCGCGGGGGTTGCGAAAATCGAGGGTCAGGCTCCGCTTGTTGCGATTGAACACCTGAAAATAGAGGCTGTCGCCCCCCACCTGCGGCTCAAGCGCGCGCACCTCGTCGCCGCCCTGAACGCGTTCCACCTTGACCACGGAAGCGCCGAGGTCACCGAGAATCATCGCGCAATGGGGACCGGCGATGAAACGTGAGAGATCGAGGACCTTGAGCCCTGCGAGGGCCCCCGCGCCGCCAGCCGAAGCGTTAGGCGTCATGTGCAAATCCGTCGCGAGACGGGGCCCAAACGCCCCGATCCCTCAGCCCTTGCCGTCGAGCGGCGAAATTCACCTTCCGCGACCGCCGGAGGCGACACAGGTCCAAGCTCTGTCATTTGTCCTCCCTTTAAATCCGCGTTGAGGAAAGGGCTTGCGTTTCGTCTAGAAACGTTTTTATATCCGTTTGGCGAACGAAGCAATTAGAAATCGCCGCCCTAAGGCCCATGACAAAGCAAGCCTTCGGCGCGTGCTTGGCGTTGTATATTTGGTATAGTTGATCTATACATGCCGATACGGTCGAATTGCAAGAATAGCCTGAAGATTAAATAATTTCCGGCGCGGGCGTCGCCGTCGGCAATGTTGCGCTCGCCGCCTCAGACCGAACGCCCGTCTCCCGTTGTGGCCGGTTGTGATGCCGGGATTGAGCGCGTCGGCGCTTTCCAGGCCCATGTCGGCTATCGCTCAGCCCTCTTGATATTCGGAGGCACCCTCCGTATATTCCGGCCGCCCGGCGAAAGAACACCGCCGGACTCCGCCGGTTGATCCGTCTCTCAACTCTCGGTCCCGCGTCGCCCTCCGCCAGCGGCGCAATCCATACATCAATCCTGAGGGGAGCCAGCATGCCTTTCTCCATCAGTCTCGTCATAAACGGGGAATCGCGCACGGTCGCGCTCGACGATTCGCGGGTGACCCTGCTCGATCTTCTGCGCGAGCGCCTTGGCCTGACGGGCGCGAAGAAGGGATGCGACAGGGGCCAGTGCGGCGCCTGCACCGTGCTTGTCGACGGGCGCCGCGTCAATTCCTGCCTCGCGCTGGCGGTCGCTCTTGATGGCGCCGAGATCGTCACGATCGAAGGCCTCGCGGACGGGGATGCGCTCCATCCGCTTCAGGCCGCCTTCATCGCCCACGATGGTCTCCAGTGCGGCTATTGCACGCCCGGCCAGATCATGAGCGCCGTCGGCCTCATTGCCGAGGGCCACGCCGGAGACGATCCCGAGCGCATCCGCGAATTGATGAGCGGCAACATCTGCCGCTGCGCCGCCTATCAGGGCATCACGGAAGCCGTTCTCGAGGCGCAGCGGACGATGGCGGAACGGAACCGAAAGGACGCGGCATGAATCAATTCGACTACGTCCGGCCCACGACCGTCGCGGAGGCGATTGCGGTCGCCGCCGAGCCCGGCGCGGCTTTTCTCGCAGGCGGCACCAATCTCGTCGATTTGATGAAGGTCGGCGTTGCCCGCCCTGTCCGTCTCGTCGACATCCGGCGGCTGCCGGGTCTCGACCGCATCGAGTGGCTCGACGACGGTGGCGCGCGCGTCGGCGCGATGGTCCGCAATTCCGATCTCGCCTACGACCAGCGTTTCGCGCGGACCTATCCGGCTGTCGCCGAGGCGCTGCTCTCGGGCGCCTCGGCGCAGCTTCGCAACGCGGCGACGATTGGCGGCAATCTTATGCAGGAAACGCGCTGCGCCTATTTCCACGATATGGCGAGCGCCTGCAACCGGCGGGAGCCAGGCGCCGGCTGCGACGCGCGGCAGGGCCAAAATCGGCTGCATGCGGTGCTCGGCTGGAGCGAGCATTGCATCGCGATCTACCCGTCGGATTTCGCCACGCCGCTCGTCGCGCTAGACGCGGTCGTGGAGGTAGAAGGCCCGCATGGGCGTCGGGAGATTCCGATTGGCTCCCTTCAGCGCCTGCCCGACGCGGTCCAGCGTCGCTCGACGGCGCTCGAGCCTGGCGAACTCATCGTCGCGCTGAGGCTTCCCGCCGAAGCGGCCGCCTTCTCTCGCCACGCCCGCTATCTCAAGCTGCGCGAACGCACCTCCTACGCCTTCGCTGTGGTCTCCGCCGCGGCGGCCCTGCGCCTCGAGGATGGATCAATCCGCGAGGCCCGGATCGCTGTGGGCGCAGTGGCCGCCAAGCCCTGGCGCGCCCAGGAGGCTGAAGCGGCGCTCGTAGGCGCGCTTGCCGAGGCGCGAGACGTTTGCGCGCGCCGCCGACATCGCTCTCGCCGCAGCCCGTCCGTCCGGCGACAACGCCTTCAAGATTGAACTCGCGCGCCGCATCGTGCTGCGCGCCCTCGCCGCGGCGGCAGAGGGGACTCCGGCCGTAACGCCTGCTCTTCCTGGCTCGCCCTTCTCGACCGTTCCGGGAGATCGTCATGTCGGCTGAAGCTGCCTCTCCCCTCGCTCTGCCTCGCCGGTTCGGCTCGAGCGCCGGCCAGCCCGTGACACGCCGCGACGGCGTGCTCAAGGTCACGGGCCGCGCGACCTACGCCGCCGACAATCATCCCGCAGGCATGCTCTACGCCGTGGCGGCGGTCAGCAGCATCGCGCGCGGTCGGGTGACAGCGCTCGACGTCTCGGCTGCCAAAGCGCACCCGGGCGTGGTGGAGGTGATGACCCCGGCAAATCGACCGCCGCTCGCCCACGACCCCGATGAAAAGATGCCGCCCTTCGGCTTCCGCGTCGAAGTCCTGCAGGACGACTCCGTTCGTTACGCGGGTCAGCCGATCGCGCTCGTGATCGCTGAAACGCTCGAGGCGGCGACCGAGGGCGCAGTGCTTCTGAAGCCGCAATACGAGGCGGAAACCGCGCGCGTGACGATGGAGAGCGGGATTCCGTTCGAGCCGAGCGCGGTTGGCGTCGGCTCGCCGGCGCGCACCGCCTATGGCGATATCAACGCGGGTTTCGCCGCGGCCGAACATATCACACAGTCCGATTACGCGACGCCGCCGCAATATCACAACGCGATGGAGCCGCACGCCGTCGTTGCCGAGTGGGACGGCGACCGGCTGACTCTGGACATGCCGAACCAGGCCATGGCGCTGAGCTGCACGTCTTATGGCGCCTATTTCGGCGTGCCGGCCGAGAACGTGCTCATTCGCTCGCCATTTCTCGGCGGCGGGTTTGGCTCAAAGGCAATTCTCAACGGCCCGCAGCTGCTGGCGATCCTGGCGGCGCGCATGCTGAAGCGTCCCGTAAAGCTGGTCTTGACGCGAGCACAAATGTACGGGCCCGTCGGACACCGCGGCGAGACACGCCAGACGTTGCGCTTGGGGACGGATGCCCACGGACGGTTCACGGCGATCCATCATCGCGCTGTCTGCGCGACCTCGAGCTTCGACGAATTTCTCGAGCCGGCAGCGAACGCTTCGCTGCCGCTCTACGAAAGTCAGGCGATCCTGGTCGAGCATCGGGGCGTCCGACTCGACACCGGTACGCCGGGCCCGATGCGTGCGCCAGGCGAAGCCTCCGGCTCTGCCGCGCTGGAAGCGGCGATCGACGAGGCCGCCGAAGCCTGCGGCATGGACCCCCTCGAATTCCGTCTCGTAAATTACGCCGAGAGGGAGCCGGCCACCGGCAAGCCGCACTCCTCGAAGGCGTTGCGAGAGTGCTACGACGAAGGGGCGAAGCGCTTCGGCTGGTCGGGAAGACCGCTTAAGCCGCGCCGAATGCGCGACGAGAGCGGCTTCCTTGTCGGCTGGGGCATGGGCACCGCCGTGTTTCCCTGCCCGCATTTCCCCGCCGCTGCGCGCGCCACCCTGCGGGCCGACGGAACCGCGCTGGTCGAAATCGCGGGGGCGGACATGGGGCAAGGCGCCTGGACGGCGCTGGCGCAGATCGCCGCGGAGGCGCTCGGTCTGCATATCGATCAGGTCGAGCTCCGCTCCGGCGCCTCACACCTCCCGGATGGTGGCGTCGCGGGTGGATCGGGCCACACGGCAAGCGCCGGGTTAGCTTTGCGCAACGCCGGCGATCATGCGCTGGCGCAGCTCGCAGACCTCGCCGTCGCCCATCCTGCCTCGCCGCTCTTCGGCGCCGGCAATGTCGGCGTTGCGGTGCGCGAAGGACGATTGCATCGCAGCGATGATGAGAGCCGGAGCGAGAGCTTCGCCGACATCCTTCGGCGCGCCAGCCGCGCCGAGGTGACGGGCGAAGCGAAGGCGGCGCGCCATCCGTCGGTTGCGGAATCCCGCGCGCTCTATTCGCACGGCGCCGTGTTCGCCGAGGTCAAGGTCGATCCGGATCTCGGCCAGATCCGCGTGACCCGCCTCGTCGGCGCTTTTGCCGCCGGCCGAATCATCAATCCTCACCTGGCGCGCAGTCAGTATCTTGGCGGAATGATCTGGGGCCTGTCCTTCGCCTTGCAGGAGGAAGCGATCACCGACCGCAGGACCGGTCGCATCATGAACGCCGACCTCGCGGAATATCATGTGCCGGTGAACGCCGACGCGCCCTCGGTGGAGGCGATCCTCATCCACGAGGACGATCCCCACATCAACGTGCTTGGCGTGAAGGGCGTTGGCGAGATCGGCGTCACCGGTTCGGTCGGCGCGATAGCCAACGCGGTTTGGCACGCCACCGGCGTGCGCGTCAGGCGCTACCCGATCCGCATCGATGACATTGCGATCGCAAGATAGGAGTATCCGGAACGAACGAAGCGTCCATCTGGGACGCCTGCCGCCCTCAACATATCCATTTCCTGAATGTTTACTCTCGCCTTTACCTGCGGCACGGCGCCGAACGGCGGAAAAAGTCGCTAGACGTTGTCGTTGTCACGCGGTGCTTGAAATCGCGAGATTTGAGTTGATTACTACATAATTCAAAAGCAACTTTATTCCATTGTCAGCCCGTGTCACTACCGCGTCGTCTCCCTGGCACGACATCACCGAATCTGTCGCGCTCATGGTCGCGGTGGCGGCCCACATTCCGGAACTTGCCGGCGACTGCTGGCGTTCTCAGGAACGGGCCGTCGCATTCTACAGCGTAATCCCAACTCGAACCGCAGTTCGAGGGGGCGCGGCGGCCTTCTCGTTAATTGATTTTGCAAGCAGCGACATGTCCGGCGAGTCAGGGTGTTGAAGGATTGAGCACTGATGGACCCATCGAGGGACTATTATGCCGTCTTGGGGGTGCTGCCGTCGATCGAGCCCGCCGCGATTAGAGCGGTTTACCTCGCTCTTCTCAAGAAATACCATCCAGATGTTTGCAAGAGCGGAAAAGACGAAGCAACTAGAAGAACCAGAGAGCTTAATGAAGCGTACGATGTTCTAGGTGACGCGAAACATCGAGAGAAATACGATTCGCTACGTGCGGATTTTTGCAGTAAATATGGAGATTATAGAAAACAAAACAATGGAAAAAACATGAATAAATATAATATCTACACCTATCGGACAATCGTATGAAAAACCGCGCGCCGGCCAACGTAAAAATAACGCAAGAGCCAAGAACTATCGCGATCCTTGGACCGCAAAGCAGCACGCCAGGCTGCAGGGGGCTGATAGACTGCCAGTCTTTGTAGTCGGTATTGTAGTGAGTCTTGCGCTCGCCTTCATTATATCTGCGTTGGCGGGATCGGTTTAAGAATACCTCCTTATCGCGGTCCAGGCTACGCGGTAACGCGCTTTATGTCCCCCGCGCTGCCTGACCAGAGCGCATCGCAAATGGGCAGACGCACCAGTTCCGGGACGAGCCCTGGGGGCGCGGGTGGCCTCGGGAGGTTCAAGCGCCGTCACATCTGTTGGTTTCCACTGAGAACTGACCCGAGCGTGGAGTGAACCCCTCGGGCTGGACCGTGGGGTCTCAAAGCGAACGTCAACTCGTTAATCTCGCCGGACAACCCGGTAATTGTCTCAAACACCGCAAAGCCGGCGTCCACGGAGCCCGAGAAAGAGAATATCTGGGACGCTCCCTCGAACCCCGTCACCGTGAAGTCGGCCGCGCCGTTGTTGCCCGCCAGATCGAAGGACGTGAGCGAAAAGTTGGAACCGCCATCGGTGACGGACACGGTCCCGTTCGGGCCACCGCCGAAAGCTGAGCCGACGACGAGGCTCGGCGCGGGATTGCCATTGCAAACACAGTCCCTTCGAAGACTTGGCCTGCGGTGGCCGAGACACTGAACCCGCTTCCGTATAGAACACAGGTTGATGCGTAGACCCAAAGCGGACGCTCAAGACCACGTACTCATGCTTCTTGCGGTGTGTAGAAACACTCGATGTTAAAACGACAACGGGGAGAGCACGACGTCGAGCAAGAGTTTCTGGAGTTCAACGAGTTCTGTCCGGACGCCGCTGTGAGTTTCCCACCATCGGTCGGGATCAAAATCTGAATAGCGCGCGGTTTGAATTATGACATGTGTCGGATGGCCTTTCATGGTTCGGCCGAGCACTCGCCGCAGTCGTCGCGAGTGATCCTTGAGGGCCACAACCACAATGGATCGGAAATGCTGCGCGTCGGTCCATTGCGGAAGCACCTGACCTTCATCTCCGGTTCCATTGACTTTGGAGACTTGCACGATGTCAGTCACGCCAAGCGTCCGCAGTTGGCGCATCAGCCTCGCCCCTTCATCCTCATAGGGAAGCCCTCGGCGGATGAACTCAGAGGCTTCTTTGCTCGGCGGGTCTTCAAAAACCGCGACTCGCTTTGAGACCCCGCGTTGCAATAGGTCCGCCGCTTCGAGCGCCCCAGCGCCACCGGAATCAATTGTTAAAACGATAATGTCAGCGGGGGCGGCCGGTTCGTTGTTTACGACAAGCGCCCATCCTGCGGCTCGCAAAATCGGTTCCCGAATGGAGCGAATAGCGACGATCGCAAATGCGGCCAATGCGAGCGCCACCACGATCGTTGCCCACCTCGGCCACCCGAAGAGCCTTGTCTGCTTCACAGGTTACTCGCGAAAGTGCGCCAACGCCGTGCCTTAAGCGGTCACGTCCTGACAAAATCCGGGTTGTTGGCCTTCAGTCAATTGCGGCTTCTGCCGTAGCGATATAAGCCGCCAGCCCGCTTCGACACAATGCCTGCGAACACGAGCGCGCCCTCGGCGGCCAGCGCTTCGCTGAGCAGGATTCCATTTTGTAGAAGGCGGTTAGGGCGCTTGGCCTACCGCCCCGTGCGCGCCAGTTACGGAAAGACAGCCCCAGCTCTGGCTAGCTTTGCGCTCAGCATAAGCTCGCGGAACATTGTTCATAGAGACCGAGTTGAGCGGCTGGTAATTCTCGAACAGCCGCAAGGACAAAAAGCCAATGGCGGAAGACCTCGGCGGGCGCGCCCAGCGCATGTTGGACATTCTTGGCGAAACCAACATCGGCGCTGCCGGCGGCGCGCTCGGCCTGGCGGCCGTGTCACTTCTCACTGAGGTTTCCAATTCCGACTTCGAGAACTGGATCAAGGCGCTGCGCGACGCGCGTCAGCATGAGACCGCCGACCGCCGCGCCGCGCGACAACTGCGCGACTGGATCACGCCCGAAGCGATGAGGAAATGGAGCGAGGAGCGAGGCCCGTGAGATTAGGCACGGCTGACCGGGCCTGAAGTCTTTTTAGCCCCCTGCCAACCCCGCCGGTTGCTCGTCAGAGCCCCATCAATTGAGATGGCTCAGTATCGGCGCTCCATGCGCATCGTGACTCCGTCCCAGAAGCCACGAAGACATGCGATCAAGTGTTGACGATGGGTGACAGGTCTGACGGCGAAGGTCCCAGGCAAGACAACAGCGTGAATAAGGCTGCGGAACACCCAGCGACGTCGGGTCGGCCGATACTGGTAAAGCCAAAAATAGAGCATGTTGCGGACATGATAGTAGCATCGCAGCGGCGACATTTCGTAGAGCCGGAAGGAAAGTGGGCCGAAGCGGCAAATTCGGACCGTGACGCCTGGTTTACGCCCTACGTCCTGATGGAGGACGCTGCTGAAGACAATATAGCTGGAAAAACCGAGCTCCCGCGCGCGGTACCCGTAATCCAGCTCAGCCAGATCTATCACGTAATCCGCCCGCGGTAAGCCGATTTTCGCGACCGCCGGCATGCGGAACAGCGAGCCGGACCAAATGAAGCAATCGCATTGGCAATAACCAGCCTCAGCGTCTACCGACAGACGGTCGACCCCAGAGGCCGTCAGCAGGTGTGGATGATGATCCGCCTCGCCTCCGCCCGCCGTCGGGAGCCGACACCCCAGAAAGCAGACTTTTTCCTGCTCCGACGGCGGAAGACTCTCAAAAAAGAGAGAAGATTCGCAAGCGCATCAGGCTCCGGAACGCTGTCCGCATCGAGCACCCACGTCCAATCGAACTTTTCCTTCAGAGCGTGCGCCAGGCCGACCGCCACCGCCCCGGCGACGCCGATATTTGTGGGATTACGAATGACAGTGACGCTCTCCGGGAAAATCCTGTCGAGCGTTCCATCCGTCGAGAGATCGTCGACGATTACGATCCCATCGGGTGGGCGGGTTTGACGCTGCAGCCCCGCGAGCGCCTGCTCAATAAAGTCGGCCTCATTATGGGTATGGATGTGGGCCAGAATGCGCATTGCCTGCCGTGGAGCGATGTTGAAGCGCCCTCAGAAACCTACCGCTGCGCTTGGGTTCTTGACGACCGGTCGAACGAGAGTGCGGCCGGCAAACGCCTACGCAAAAGCTGCAGCATCAGCGCCTGTTCGATAACCGCTGCGCCATTGACGGGCGCGGTGCGAACTCCGGCGAGCCGAACTTGACTCAGTTACGCCCAGGCTGAGGCTATGCTAATACCGGCGCTCAATATGGCCGGTCAAGCCGTCCCAGACGCCGCGAAGGTAAGCGATGAGCTGCCGGCGGTGGCTTACCGGCTCGAGAAAGAAGTTGGTTGGGAACAGTAGGACATTGACGACGCCGTGAAGGATTCCCTTTGGGCGGAGCGGTCGACACTGGTACAACCAGAAATAGAGCAGATTGCGAGAAGCGTAGTATGTCCGTATGGCGGAGACTTCCCGAAAGGCCATCTTGAAGCGGCCTAAATTCAATGTGCGGGTTACGACGACGCCGGGGGCGCGACCGACGTCCTGGTGGGTCACGGCGCTGTTGACCACATAGCTTGCGAAACCGAGACGCCGCGCGCGGTAGCCATATTCAACCTCCGCGACATCGAGGACGTAGTCCGCCGACGGCAGGCCGATCCTGGCGACCGCAGGCATTCGGAACAGCGAGCCGGTCCAAATGAAGTAGTCGCACTTTGCATAGGACCCCTCTCCTTCGATGGCGGCGATTGCGGAATCGGTGAAGGTCATCGGACGTTGCCTGACCTCGCCCTCCGCATTCTCCAGCCGACAGGCGAGGAAGCAGACTTGCTCCCGATCCTTGTGCGGTAGACCCTCAAAAAAAACGAGTAACTGTTCAAGCGCATCGTGCTCGGGGACGCTGTCTGCGTCGAACACCCAAGTCCAGTCGAACTGGCGCTCGAGGGCATAGGCCAACCCCAGCTCGATGGCGCCGCTCGTGCCGAGATTTGTCGGATTGCGAATGATGGCGGCCCCTTCCGGGAAAGTCCGGTTCAAGGTCGCGTCTGTCGAAGCATTGTCGACAATGACGATGCCGTCCGGCGGTCGAGTTCTGACGGCGAAGCCCATCGAGCAGCTGCTCGATGACCGCGGCGTCGTTCATCGTATGGATGTGGGCCAATACGCGCAATCGC